>NZ_JBCPSQ010000063.1:0-235 GCF_051129855.1 Morganella sp. Je.2.23 | reverse complement strand
ACTAATGAACCGAGAGGCTTAACCTGACAACACCGAAGGTGTTTTGAGTTGAGAGACGAAGAAAGAATTTTTCAGCATAGTGAAGAGACAACAGAGTCATTCATTATGAAAGCTTGTTTTGGATTAAATGAATTTGCCTGGCGGCCGTAGCGCGGTGGTCCCACCTGACCCCATGCCGAACTCAGAAGTGAAACGCCGTAGCGCCGATGGTAGTGTGGGGTCTCCCCATGTGAGA
>NZ_JBCPSQ010000062.1:0-247 GCF_051129855.1 Morganella sp. Je.2.23 | reverse complement strand
CCCCCTTTTGATTTTTTGTTGAACTATTGCAGTTGCCAGACCGCAATATGTTTTACAAATCAAAAGGGGTTTTATAACTGACTTATAGTTGTAAGCTTTCCGGAACCCCCGGCCTAGCCGGGGGGGGGTACAAAAAACACCGGCGGTTGCCGGTGTTTGGGATGAACTCTGTGTCCTTCAGACATCCGGCGGATTTTTCCGTCCGCCTGTCAGAACACGTAGCTGAATTTGATGCTGCCGCCCACAC
>NZ_JBCPSQ010000061.1:0-252 GCF_051129855.1 Morganella sp. Je.2.23 | reverse complement strand
AACCTGGCGGTTCCCTACTCTCACATGGGGAGACCCCACACTACCATCGGCGCTACGGCGTTTCACTTCTGAGTTCGGCATGGGGTCAGGTGGGACCACCGCGCTACGGCCGCCAGGCAAATTCGTTAATCCAAAACAAGCTTTCATAATGAATGACTCTGTTGTCTCTTCACTATGCTGAAAAATTCTTTCTTCGTCTCTCAACTCAAAACACCTTCGGTGTTGTCAGGTTAAGCCTCTCGGTTCATTAGT
>NZ_JBCPSQ010000060.1:0-254 GCF_051129855.1 Morganella sp. Je.2.23 | reverse complement strand
GAGGCAGCAGTGGGGAATATTGCACAATGGGCGCAAGCCTGATGCAGCCATGCCGCGTGTATGAAGAAGGCCTTCGGGTTGTAAAGTACTTTCAGTCGGGAGGAAGGTGTTAAGGTTAATAACCTTAACAATTGACGTTACCGACAGAAGAAGCACCGGCTAACTCCGTGCCAGCAGCCGCGGTAATACGGAGGGTGCAAGCGTTAATCGGAATTACTGGGCGTAAAGCGCACGCAGGCGGTTGATTGAGTCAG
>NZ_JBCPSQ010000059.1:0-255 GCF_051129855.1 Morganella sp. Je.2.23 | reverse complement strand
CCAATTGTAAAAAGTGGCTTCAGAAATACCCATCTTTCTGCACACTTCCTCTACCCGGGTACCGGTTTCAGCCTGTTTCAGGGCAAATGCGATCTGTTCTTCGGTATAACGTGTCTTTTTCATGTCAGATGACCTCTTTTTTCAGGAGAAGAAAGGCCGGAAACTCTACTTTATACCGGTACTGAAGAAAGGGAAGAGGTCAGAAAGCATGATAAAAAAGGCATTATAATGAAAATGTTATCTTCTCATAACAAC
>NZ_JBCPSQ010000058.1:0-255 GCF_051129855.1 Morganella sp. Je.2.23 | reverse complement strand
AACGATATCAAAGTACTTAGTTTTATTCTCGGATGATGGATAAATACGATAAGTATACTCATCAGGAGTCACCGTGACATTCTCTACAACTCTTGTGAATAAAACCTCACCTTTATCATTTTTCGCAGCTAATGTTCGACTTTTCCCATCATCACTAAATGACCAATCACCTTGCATTTTTGGCTTTCCATCTAAGGTGTGCATTTTAAATGTCCAATCAGGGACATATTCAGCTAAACCAAAAAAATTAGCAAC
>NZ_JBCPSQ010000057.1:0-255 GCF_051129855.1 Morganella sp. Je.2.23 | reverse complement strand
ATCAGATAAAAAATGGCGTAACCATAGAGGGTGAGGTTCTCTCTGTTATCGGCAGTGACAGACACGGCTATACGGCAGAGCTAAAACAGGAATTTATACAAAACAAAAATAAACTGACACTGCTGAACTGTATCGATAACGGTTTTAATATCATTAACGGCGCATTACAGACAGGGAAAGATAACCAGAAATTCCCGCTGATAAGTGCGGCGTTTTGTTATCCCAAACTGGAAATCACCGGTGGCGTTAAAACCG
>NZ_JBCPSQ010000056.1:0-255 GCF_051129855.1 Morganella sp. Je.2.23 | reverse complement strand
CCGGCTGGTGTGCCTTGTCCAGCCGCTATGAGAGGGACGGTAACCGGCTGCCACATTCTGCTCTATCCGCTCCTCCTTTCGTTCGTCGTTATTTTTTTTCTTTAACGCGGATTCCAGACCGATACTGTCGGTGGCGGTTAATTCCCGGTACAGAATGAGATTGAATCTGGCTGAGGCCAGATGCCGGAGTCCCTCAACAAACAGTACCGGCAGACCGTGAGTCACAGGGTTAATGACTGATGTGCCTATCTGTAC
>NZ_JBCPSQ010000055.1:0-255 GCF_051129855.1 Morganella sp. Je.2.23 | reverse complement strand
CAACGCTTGACTCGAAGGGGCTGGAAACGTAATATACGCAGCCTCGCAACAACGCAGAAGACCGGCAACGGCAGCGAATGTTGCAACTGCTCTTTAACAATTTATCAGACAATCTGTGTGGGCACTCACAGGACATATCACAAAAAATATATTTTTGAGAAGTCTTGAAGAGTGACCAATACAGCAGCTTAGAAATAAGCAGCAGTAAACAGTTTAATTCTTTGAGCATCAGACACTTTTAATTGAAGAGTTTGA
>NZ_JBCPSQ010000054.1:0-255 GCF_051129855.1 Morganella sp. Je.2.23 | reverse complement strand
AATAACTTACCTATGGTTTCGATTTTATATTAAATGATTATATGCTGATAACAGAAAGAGTAATGGTTAAGAATAAAACAACATTTAACACACTGATAATACTGGTTTTTATTCAATGAAGGAGCTGACAAAACTTTTATCTGATGTGAGAAGAACAGTAAAGCAGAACATTGAGCTTTCTTAAAGAAGATAATAGATTTTGTTACTTTCGATGTGTTTGTAATAGGTTCTGTAGTAACAAAAACAACTAAAATC
>NZ_JBCPSQ010000053.1:0-255 GCF_051129855.1 Morganella sp. Je.2.23 | reverse complement strand
AAATTAAAAAATAACTTATAGGCTCCTTTAATATGACAGATACTTTAAATAACATTTCCACACTGATCCTGCTGTTTCCTCTCTCATACCGTGATAATTGTTGTTGACTGACCCCAATACAATCGGCTAAAAATTGACCAGAATATCCTAGTTTTTTCCTTTTATTCATGATGTTAATACCAACTAATTTATTAATAGCTGTTTCAGTTTCTGATATTGTCATAAAAACTCCAAAAAATGTCATTAAAACCAAAA
>NZ_JBCPSQ010000052.1:0-255 GCF_051129855.1 Morganella sp. Je.2.23 | reverse complement strand
GACTGACCACCCGCGGCATTGCCCAGCAGGGTGTTTCGCTGCTGTATGATGTCAGAACCGATGTGGATATTAACGGCAAGCTGGTGACCGCCACTATTCTCGGCAATAACAAACCGGTTGACCCAGTTGACCCGGAAACCCCGGCAGCCCGCGTGAACCCGCAGCTGAAAGCCCTGTCCGAGGGGCATCTGGCCTCGGCCATGATGCTGACCCGCGGGGGCGATACCTTGGCATACAATACCGTGCACACCATCC
>NZ_JBCPSQ010000051.1:0-255 GCF_051129855.1 Morganella sp. Je.2.23 | reverse complement strand
AGCTGAAAAATTGAAACAATCAATATTATCACCGAGGTAATATTGATGAGTCTCTCAGCCGAACAACTTTGAACGTGTTCTTCAGTGTAAGACGCGGCGAGCGAAGTGATTTCGCGAAGGCCGGAGCACAGTGAGCGCAGCATACTCAGGTATGTGAGCATCACGAGCACCGCCCGACAAAGAAATCACAAAGCGCAGTCCGTCGGTTCATATAAGACACCTTCGGGTTGTGAGGTTAAGCGAATAAGCGTACAC
>NZ_JBCPSQ010000050.1:0-255 GCF_051129855.1 Morganella sp. Je.2.23 | reverse complement strand
GAGGCAGCAGTGGGGAATATTGCACAATGGGCGCAAGCCTGATGCAGCCATGCCGCGTGTATGAAGAAGGCCTTCGGGTTGTAAAGTACTTTCAGTCGGGAGGAAGGTGTTAAGGTTAATAACCTTAGCAATTGACGTTACCGACAGAAGAAGCACCGGCTAACTCCGTGCCAGCAGCCGCGGTAATACGGAGGGTGCAAGCGTTAATCGGAATTACTGGGCGTAAAGCGCACGCAGGCGGTTGATTGAGTCAGA
>NZ_JBCPSQ010000049.1:0-255 GCF_051129855.1 Morganella sp. Je.2.23 | reverse complement strand
ACCTAATGCCAGCGTGCCTTCTCCCGAAGTTACGGCACCATTTTGCCTAGTTCCTTCACCCGAGTTCTCTCAAGCGCCTGAGTATTCTCTACCTGACCACCTGTGTCGGTTTGGGGTACGATTAATGGTAACCTGGAGCTTAGAGGCTTTTCCCGGAAGCAGAGCATCAATCACTTCACCACCGTAGTGGCTCGTCGTCACGCCTCAGTGTTAACAACCGACCGGATTTGCCTGGTCAGTCCACCTGCACGCTTA
>NZ_JBCPSQ010000048.1:0-255 GCF_051129855.1 Morganella sp. Je.2.23 | reverse complement strand
GGAGGCAGCAGTGGGGAATATTGCACAATGGGCGCAAGCCTGATGCAGCCATGCCGCGTGTATGAAGAAGGCCTTCGGGTTGTAAAGTACTTTCAGTCGGGAGGAAGGTGTTAAGGTTAATAACCTTGACAATTGACGTTACCGACAGAAGAAGCACCGGCTAACTCCGTGCCAGCAGCCGCGGTAATACGGAGGGTGCAAGCGTTAATCGGAATTACTGGGCGTAAAGCGCACGCAGGCGGTTGATTGAGTCAG
>NZ_JBCPSQ010000047.1:0-264 GCF_051129855.1 Morganella sp. Je.2.23 | reverse complement strand
AGGCCGATATCACCAAAAATACCACTGATATTGCAAAGAACACGGGTGATATCACCACCATCAATAACAATCTGGCGGCGGGGACTCTGGGTCTGGTGCAGCTGAGCGATGATGGTAAGAAAGTTGTACTCAGTGATAAAGCCAAAGATGCGGCAGTATTTGAATTCGGCGGTAAAAAACTCAGCGGTGTCAGCAATGCTGCGCTGGCAGCGGATTCCACCGAGGCGGTGAACGGCAGTCAGCTGTTTGCCACTAATGAGCAGG
>NZ_JBCPSQ010000046.1:0-264 GCF_051129855.1 Morganella sp. Je.2.23 | reverse complement strand
CCTCATCAATTAACCTTCCGGCACCGGGCAGGCGTCACACCGTATACGTCCACTTTCGTGTTTGCACAGTGCTGTGTTTTTAATAAACAGTTGCAGCCAGCTGGTATCTGCGGCTGGCTTCAGCTCCATGGGTAAACCACTTCACCTAATGCCAGCGTGCCTTCTCCCGAAGTTACGGCACCATTTTGCCTAGTTCCTTCACCCGAGTTCTCTCAAGCGCCTGAGTATTCTCTACCTGACCACCTGTGTCGGTTTGGGGTACGA
>NZ_JBCPSQ010000045.1:0-272 GCF_051129855.1 Morganella sp. Je.2.23 | reverse complement strand
TATTATGCCGTAGGTGCTTCTGAGCCGGGTGTAGTAGAATCTAACGTTGATTTCGAAATTATTTATAAATAATCTTATATTATAAAATATAATGGAAATAGGGTGATGAATTTGTTCTAATCACCCTATTTCCATTATATTTTATAATATAATGGAAATAGGGTGATGAATTTGTTCTAATCACCCTGTTTCCTTTTCTTTATTCCACTCATCAAAATAAGAGTATATAAGAGCGAATATGATTAAAAAGATGATAGCTGTCTTTCTGTCGT
>NZ_JBCPSQ010000044.1:0-294 GCF_051129855.1 Morganella sp. Je.2.23 | reverse complement strand
TAACCTGGAGCTTAGAGGCTTTTCCCGGAAGCAGAGCATCAATCACTTCACCACCGTAGTGGCTCGTCGTCACGCCTCAGTGTTAACAACCGACCGGATTTGCCTGGTCAGTCCACCTGCACGCTTAAACCGGGACAACCGTCGCCCGGATGATTTAGCTTTCTCCGTCCCCCCTTCGCAGTTACCACCAGTACGGGAATATTAACCCGTTGCCCATCGACTACGCTTTTCAGCCTCGCCTTAGGGGTCGACTCACCCTGCCCCGATTAACGTTGGACAGGAACCCTTGGTCTT
>NZ_JBCPSQ010000043.1:0-314 GCF_051129855.1 Morganella sp. Je.2.23 | reverse complement strand
ATTAAAGGAGCCTATAAGTTATTTTTTAATTTCTGAACCAATTCATTGATACTTCTGGTGAAGTATTGATATTCACTGTTGGGATTCAGTATTGTGGCCATTTCAGAGAAATACTGTTTTTAAGGATTTACAGATCCTGTTAAAAATGTTCTGTTGATAAAAATCTGATAGTATCCGCAAGAAAAAATTTTTCTTATGGTATATCCACCAAATCTTCTTAGCCGAGAAAAACTTTAATTTAACACAATGTCACTAATATGTAAAAGGAATATTATGAATATTAATTTATTCACCAGAGGATACCGGGCATCTTC
>NZ_JBCPSQ010000042.1:0-335 GCF_051129855.1 Morganella sp. Je.2.23 | reverse complement strand
ACGCAAAAAAGCCACCCAAAGGGTGGCTTCTTCACTTAATAATAACCTGGCGGTTCCCTACTCTCACATGGGGAGACCCCACACTACCATCGGCGCTACGGCGTTTCACTTCTGAGTTCGGCATGGGATCAGGTGGGACCACCGCGCTACGGCCGCCAGGCAAATTCGTTTAATCCAAAACAAGCTTTTCATAATGAATGACTCTGTCGTCTCTTCACTATGCTGAAAAATCTCTTCGTCTCTCAACTCAAAACACCTTCGGTGTTGTCAGGTTAAGCCTCTCGGTTCATTAGTACTGGTTAGCTCAATACATCGCTGCACTTACACACCCAGCC
>NZ_JBCPSQ010000041.1:0-348 GCF_051129855.1 Morganella sp. Je.2.23 | reverse complement strand
CACTATCATTACCTGAATACATAGGGTAATGAAGCGAACCGGGAGAACTGAAACATCTAAGTACCCCGAGGAAAAGAAATCAAACGAGATTCCCCCAGTAGCGGCGAGCGAACGGGGAGCAGCCCAGGACCTTAATCAGTATCAGTGTTAAGAGAACAGTCTGGAAAGGCTGGCCACAGCAGGTGATAGCCCTGTATCTGAAAGCACTGGTGTTGTGAGTCCGATGAGTAAGGCGGGACACGTGTTATCCTGTCTGAATATGGGGGGACCATCCTCCAAGGCTAAATACTCCTGACTGACCGATAGTGAACCAGTACCGTGAGGGAAAGGCGAAAAGAACCCCGGCGA
>NZ_JBCPSQ010000040.1:0-350 GCF_051129855.1 Morganella sp. Je.2.23 | reverse complement strand
GGCTGAAAAAGGGTTCCGGGAGATATCACAGACATTTTACGCAACAAATTTACCGGAATGGCCGTGGACAACCGCGACGCCGGTGACGGAAAAGGATATTCCGGCCATAAAAGCATTTTATGAGTCACTGCAGAATGATTTTAAGCGTCAGGACTTACCGGAGATTTACCGGAAAACCAAAGGGATATGGGAGTCTCTGGCAGCCGAGCAGGGCAGCACACCACAGCGGATGTGGGAATCAATGGACTACAAAGGCTATTTTGCCCGTGGCTACAAAGCCGCCCCTGTAGACTGGGCGGGATTTGAATTAAATACCTACATGGGCGGGAGGATTTTCCGGTTTGAAAAGG
>NZ_JBCPSQ010000039.1:0-356 GCF_051129855.1 Morganella sp. Je.2.23 | reverse complement strand
GCCAGGCATTCCCGACTAAAATTATCGACTACAGTCAGCGCCCGGATCCGGCGCCCGTTGAACAGATTATCAGCAACGAAATCCATACTCCAGCACTGATCGGCTGCCGTCACTGCCGGACGCTCCTCTGTGTCTGGCTGTGACATGTCGCCGGGGTCGCTTTGTCCGCAGATTCAGTCCTTCCTGACAATAAATACGGTGGGTTTTCTTATGGTTAATCAGCCAGCCTTCCCGGCGCAGCAGGATATGTATGCGCTGCACGCCGTAGCGGATGCGGGTTTCCGCTATTTCCCTTATCCGCTGCGTGACTGCGCGGTCGTCACGCCGGCTTTGATAGTGGTAGACCGTGCGGCTCT
>NZ_JBCPSQ010000038.1:0-357 GCF_051129855.1 Morganella sp. Je.2.23 | reverse complement strand
TTTATCTGATGTGAGAAGAACAGTAAAGCAGAACATTGAGCTTTCTTAAAGAAGATAATAGATTTTGTTACTTTCGATGTGTTTGTAATAGGTTCTGTAGTAACAAAAACAACTAAAATCAAAAATAAAAGAATTTATACCCTGGTCTGGAAAATAAAATTACAGCTAATCCGGAACTACAGATAAAATTATCGATACTACTAATTCTGTAATATAATGGCTGATGCCGCCAGGTTACAGGTTGGTTACTGTAATAATATAATAAATATAGAGTTGAGTTATCAGTATTACTGACAGATAGCTATTATTCTGAAAAATCAGTTACCTTACCGTACTGATTTATTAAGAGTGATTTAT
>NZ_JBCPSQ010000037.1:0-370 GCF_051129855.1 Morganella sp. Je.2.23 | reverse complement strand
ATTATGCTCTTTAACAATCCGGAACAAGCTGAAAAATTGAAACAATCAATATTATCACCGAGGTAATATTGATGAGTCTCTCAGCCGAACAACTTTGAAAGTACTCACTTTCGAGGGGAAGCGAGCTAAATAATTTCGCGAAGGCCGGCGCACAGCAAGCGGAGCATACTCAGGTATGTGAGCATTGCGAGCACCGCCCGACAAAGAAATTATGACGCGCAGCGACCCGTACAGAAAGACACTTTCGGGTTGTGAGGTTAAGCGAATAAGCGTACACGGTGGATGCCTAGGCAGTCAGAGGCGATGAAGGACGTGCTAATCTGCGATAAGCGCCGGTAAGGTGATATGAACCGTTATAACCGGCGATTTC
>NZ_JBCPSQ010000036.1:0-391 GCF_051129855.1 Morganella sp. Je.2.23 | reverse complement strand
TTCCAAACCATGCACCGCGAGGGTGCCGAGCCCAAGATCCTTAACCTTCAGTGGTTGCCCCCATCCCACTACCACCACAAAGTGAACTTTGCGGCTATGGGCCTCGCGTACGCCCTCTTCCCGACACTGTGCTCTGGCGAGCGCACTGCTGGTGAGGTGACCGAGCTCGTTCGCCGCTGGACGATCTCCCCGCTGGCTCACCAGGCCCGAGTCGCTTGGATCCAGCCTGGCATTCGTGATGACCTCGCTCGCGAGCACGTTGATCCCGAAATTCCGACGGTTCTCTACCCAGCGATTCACCTCACAGAAACCAAACGCCCGAAGATATTTCTCGACGTTATGAACCGCGTCGCTGCAGACATGGACGTGAGAATGGAAGCCCGTCTAAGTC
>NZ_JBCPSQ010000035.1:0-400 GCF_051129855.1 Morganella sp. Je.2.23 | reverse complement strand
TACCACTTTGTGATTCATGACTGGGGTGAAGTCGTAACAAGGTAACCGTAGGGGAACCTGCGGTTGGATCACCTCCTTACCTAGTTGATTTGGAATGTGAGTGTTCACACAGATTGTCTGATAGAAAATGAGCAGAGAGCGTCTGCGAAGCTGACTAATGTCCCCTTCGTCTAGAGGCCCAGGACACCGCCCTTTCACGGCGGTAACAGGGGTTCGAATCCCCTAGGGGACGCCAGTCTGCGCGGGTGAGTGAAAGTCATCTGCAAATAATGATTAAGCTGATTCAAGAGTCAGCTTAACAATTATGCTCTTTAACAATCCGGAACAAGCTGAAAAATTGAAACAATCAATATTATCACCGAGGTAATATTGATGAGTCTCTCAGCCGAACAACTTTGAA
>NZ_JBCPSQ010000034.1:0-422 GCF_051129855.1 Morganella sp. Je.2.23 | reverse complement strand
AAATTGCTATGAATCAAAGAATATAGAAATGCAATATTTTTTTCTTCTGAGAAAATGGAGTTTAATTTTTATTGAACCGCCCCGACTATGTCGAAGTCTGATTTACTTGAGTCAGGCAGCATAGCCTGACAGGATTAAATTATCATAATACCGCTTTTCAAACTCAAAGGGTGACACATTTTAGTTAACAATCCTTTGAAATGACACAGCGTTTCAAATACTATCCTATCAAACTACCTCCCAAACCCTCTGAATTTAGGTTGATTCGTTTTTTCTTTTTTCTGTTTTTCCCACGTATTAATAGTTAATTTAAGCTTTGCATAACCCGATAAATCATAAGGATGCGCATCGATATAATCTCGAGTTTCTTGCGTAGTTGCCTGTTTTCCTTTTGAGCCATCTGGATTTTGGTGATATAACAC
>NZ_JBCPSQ010000033.1:0-447 GCF_051129855.1 Morganella sp. Je.2.23 | reverse complement strand
GATTGTCTGATAAATTGTTAAAGAGCAGTTGCAACATTCGCTGCCGTTGCCGGTCTTCTGCGTTGTTGCGAGGCTGCGTATATTACGTTTCCAGCCCCTTCGAGTCAAGCGTTGTTTTTCAACTTTTTCGCTTTTCTCTGCTGCCGGCGCGCTTCTCAGCGTGTTGCTCCGTGTCAGTGAGGGCGCATTATAGACACTCGCTGAGATCACGCAAGTATTTATTTCAACTTTTTTTCCGTTTGCTCAAAAACCGGGCAAACATACAAGATATCGCTGATTTCCTGCGCATGATGCACAAAAAAGGGGCGCTTTCGCGCCCCTGAGATTGCTGACAAAGCAGGATAAAACGTGGTTTTTCCTGCTTTGTGTTATCAGCCGAAAATCAATAAATTGATTTTCCTGGTTTATTTTTACAACCTCTGCCGGTCGTCGCCAACCCCTGCGGGT
>NZ_JBCPSQ010000032.1:0-461 GCF_051129855.1 Morganella sp. Je.2.23 | reverse complement strand
GAATTATATTGTAAAAGATACAATTACAGGCGGAAAATATGAAATGCCGCCACTTTGTATTGATGCACTTGCAATGATGCGTGACGGCTTTTTATTAGGAGAAATTGAAGCAAAATTAAAGGAAGAATATCCAGAAGAAGAAGTAAATATTCTAGAATTTACGAGACAATTGTTAGAACTAGAGCTTGTTGGAATGGTTGACGGAGAAGAAATCATTTGTACGAAAAAGAAAGATAAAGATTATTTAGCTTGGATTCGTCCTCGAATCGAACAATTTTTCTTTAATTTAAATCGAAAATACCGAAGCAGAGATCAATGATGATCTCTGCTTTTTTGTTACTAGAAGGAAAATAGGTATTCACCCAACTCAGGTTTTAAGCATATTGTGACTTATGTAAGTAGACTGCTATAAAGGAGTGAGGGCAGTGACAGGAAAAATTTTAAATTATTATGCTGGAGGA
>NZ_JBCPSQ010000031.1:0-470 GCF_051129855.1 Morganella sp. Je.2.23 | reverse complement strand
AGTCCGTCGCGGACTATGCGGCGACCACCCGTCCGAGCAACGTGGCGCTCGATGAGATGCGCGCGGTGTGGGAGACCAATGTGTTCGGCGTGCTCGCGGTCTACCAAGCGATGCTGCCGCTGCTACGCAAGGCACCGGCGGCACGCATCGTCAATGTGTCGAGCGGCGCCGGCTCGCTGACGCGCAACGCCGACCCTGCCAATCCGCATCGGCCGATCTTCGGCCCGGTCTACCCCGCATCCAAGACCGCGCTGAATGCGATTACGCTCGCGATGGCGATCGAGCTGGAAGGGACCGCGATCAAGGTCAATGCCGTCTCGCCCGGCTTCACCAGGACCAACCTGAACAATTATGCCGGCACGGAGACCGTCGAGGAAGGCGCCCGCGAGGCGGTGCGGGTCGCCCTGCTCGGCCCCGATGGGCCGACGGGCACCTTCACCCACGCGACGCTCGGGGCGCTGCCCTGGTAG
>NZ_JBCPSQ010000030.1:0-480 GCF_051129855.1 Morganella sp. Je.2.23 | reverse complement strand
ACACTTTTAATTGAAGAGTTTGATCATGGCTCAGATTGAACGCTGGCGGCAGGCCTAACACATGCAAGTCGGGCGGTAACAGGGAGAAGCTTGCTTCTCTGCTGACGAGCGGCGGACGGGTGAGTAATGTATGGGGATCTGCCTGATGGAGGGGGATAACTACTGGAAACGGTAGCTAATACCGCATAATGTCTCCGGACCAAAGCGGGGGACCTTCGGGCCTCGCACCATCAGATGAACCCATATGGGATTAGCTAGTAGGTAAGGTAACGGCTTACCTAGGCGACGATCCCTAGCTGGTCTGAGAGGATGATCAGCCACACTGGGACTGAGACACGGCCCAGACTCCTACGGGAGGCAGCAGTGGGGAATATTGCACAATGGGCGCAAGCCTGATGCAGCCATGCCGCGTGTATGAAGAAGGCCTTCGGGTTGTAAAGTACTTTCAGTCGGGAGGAAGGTGTTAAGGTTAATAACCTT
>NZ_JBCPSQ010000029.1:0-565 GCF_051129855.1 Morganella sp. Je.2.23 | reverse complement strand
CCTCATCAATTAACCTTCCGGCACCGGGCAGGCGTCACACCGTATACGTCCACTTTCGTGTTTGCACAGTGCTGTGTTTTTAATAAACAGTTGCAGCCAGCTGGTATCTGCGGCTGGCTTCAGCTCCGTGAGTAAATCACTTCACCTAATGCCAGCGTGCCTTCTCCCGAAGTTACGGCACCATTTTGCCTAGTTCCTTCACCCGAGTTCTCTCAAGCGCCTGAGTATTCTCTACCTGACCACCTGTGTCGGTTTGGGGTACGATTAATGGTAACCTGGAGCTTAGAGGCTTTTCCCGGAAGCAGAGCATCAATCACTTCACCACCGTAGTGGCTCGTCGTCACGCCTCAGTGTTAACAACCGACCGGATTTGCCTGGTCAGTCCACCTGCACGCTTAAACCGGGACAACCGTCGCCCGGATGATTTAGCTTTCTCCGTCCCCCCTTCGCAGTTACCACCAGTACGGGAATATTAACCCGTTGCCCATCGACTACGCTTTTCAGCCTCGCCTTAGGGGTCGACTCACCCTGCCCCGATTAACGTTGGACAGGAACCCTTGGTCTT
>NZ_JBCPSQ010000028.1:0-702 GCF_051129855.1 Morganella sp. Je.2.23 | reverse complement strand
GGATGTGGGAATCAATGGACTACAAAGGCTATTTTGCCCGTGGCTACAAAGCCGCCCCTGTAGACTGGGCGGGATTTGAATTAAATACCTACATGGGCGGGAGGATTTTCCGGTTTGAAAAGGGGTATGGAAGAATATCACCGTTATTAATAGAAATAGATAAAATCAGTGATGATGTTTTCATATCTACGCCTTACTTGTCGATCATTGACGGTAAAGTCACGGTGGTTAATTAACACCGTTATCGACGGTAAGGTAATCGTTGTTCATTAACCTAAAAGAGAGCCATTATTGCTGCACTGTAATGGCTTATTCTGACTGAATAAGGAGCTGTATGCCTTCTGTCATTCTTATCGGGGACATTGGTACCGGCCATGACAACCATCAACCCACTAAGGTCATATCCGGCTCCCGTACCGTCAGAGCGGATAACAAAAGCATTGCCCGGCAGGGCGATGCTCTGGAATCTCACGGTAATCACAGCCGGAATATTGCCGGCGGTTCTGTGAGTGTTTTTGTTGACGGGAAGCCCGCAGCAAGAAGTGGTGACAGAGTTAACTGCGGCGGTGTATTAACCGGAAAATCAACCGTTAAGGTTGGTTAAACAGACAGCAGGAGCTGTAATTGTAAGTACACCCCATTGGGACCCCCTTTTGATTTTTTGTTGAACTATTGCAGTTGCCAGACCGCAATATGTTTTAC
>NZ_JBCPSQ010000027.1:0-915 GCF_051129855.1 Morganella sp. Je.2.23 | reverse complement strand
CGGTCTGGCTCAGGCTGAATTTCCGGCCAGCTTCTGCTGACACACTGATTCCTGTTGAGCTGCCGTCGCCGCTGACATTACTGTTCTGGCTGTCCGAGACACTGAATTTATTTTTCAGCCGGGAAACCTTGGCAATACCATCAACATAGAAACCGTTATCCGCCATATAAGTGGTGTAAAGCCCCAGATGGTATGAGCGGACAGTACCGTCCCCGCCACGGTAATCCGGTGAGCCCTGCGTTAAGCCTGCAAAGGTACCGATATACAGCGGTGTATCCGGAGAGATACGTTTATCAAAGCCCAGCTGTGTACCGCCGTAGGTCATGTCGAATCCGCTCATTTTACCGCCGGCAAAGGAATTGAATTTACCGCCGAAGCCTCTCAGCCATGCATTATGTTCTCCGCCGTTCCGGCGCAGGTCGCCCATACGCTGCATCAGTGTCTGGGTCTCTGCGTAGTTAATCAGATAGCCCACATTCAGGAAGTTACCGCCAGCATCGGCTGTGGTGGTGATCGGTGGTTTTGGCTTTTCCGGTTCCGGCGGAACGTAGGCACCTGATGAATACAGTTCCCAGTTATTGCCGTTTTTACGTACATCATACAGATAACCGCCTAACTCGACTTCAGATGCGGAGGTGAAATTAGCTGCGCCGTCTGCGGTTTCCACAACGGTCAGAATTTCATTACCGGTTGTTGCCAGGCTGCCGCGGTTTAATACAGTTAATGAATGATCACCGGCACTGGTGCCGGTTATTACCACTTTGTCACCGGCGTTATTGACACCATCACCGTCACCGACAATATCGGTACGCAGTGTGAATGTGCCGTTGCCGCTGAGATTGGCGATACTCAGTGTTGAGTAACCGGTATCGGACAATCTGTGCGACAGGTCGACAGCGGTATTATTCAGTATCA
>NZ_JBCPSQ010000026.1:0-971 GCF_051129855.1 Morganella sp. Je.2.23 | reverse complement strand
ACAACCTTATCCCTGATTATCGGTACAGTATTTTGTACAGCAACTGTCGCCAGAGCAGATTGTGTGGCAAACCCAGTACCTAATATCAAGGGGGGAGTTGATATGATTTGTGAGGGTACCGGTATTTTACAGGATATACGCCTGCTGGGTAACGGACAAAATAATAACGTAATAGTAGAAGGTAATAATACAACAGTTTTGGATAATATTTTTGGTGCTAATTCCTCAGTATATTCAATGTCCGATAATACATTATTGACAGGGAATACTGTAACCCTCAATGATAATATTTTTGCAGGTAATAATGTTGTTGGCGCCAGTATAACCCTCAATAACTCGAAAAACCTAACAGTAACGGGAAATTCAGTGACCTTAAATGATAACGCCCATGTAGTCCGCGAAGCTTTAGGTGCTTATATTGAAAGCTCCGGTACGAGTGATATTACAGTTGCCGGAAATTCTGTGACTCTCAATGATAATGCATATTTAACTGAGACTGCTATCGGCGGTGTAGGTTATAGTTATCATACTGGTAATGTTACAGTCTCAGGAAATTCCGTGACTTTTAACAACAATGCAGGGGTACCCTTTTATGTTAGGGGGGGGGGGGGTATTAGCTATGATACGGGTAATATTATAGTGGCGGGAAATTCTGTGACTCTCAATGACAACGCGGGTGTAAATAATACTAATCATGGCACCATTTATGGCGGTTGGGTCGAGAAAATGGGTGTCGGTAATATAACAATGACAGAGAATTCTGTGACCCTCAATGATAACGCCTATGTGAACAACGATATCTATGGCGGATATGTTGATGCTTTTGGGGATCTTGTCACCAGTATTAACATAACAGATAACACGGTCAATATCCGCAATTCTGCCAGGGTATCCGGTTCTCTGTATGGTGGATTTATTGATGGTCCCGGTACCGCCGGTTATTATGATTCTTTCACGGGCAACACCCTGAA
>NZ_JBCPSQ010000025.1:0-1039 GCF_051129855.1 Morganella sp. Je.2.23 | reverse complement strand
GACCCGGAAACCCCGGCAGCCCGCGTGAACCCGCAGCTGAAAGCCCTGTCCGAGGGGCATCTGGCCTCGGCCATGATGCTGACCCGCGGGGGCGATACCTTGGCATACAATACCGTGCACACCATCCGTCATCAGAACCCGGACAACGGACTGGCGCCGTTTGTCACCCTGTCCGGTGACAAAACCCGGTATAACAGCGGCTCACATATTGATGCGAAAGACGGCCGGTTAACCGGCGGTTTAAGCTACCTGACGGACAACCTGGTCGGGGCGGTACTGATTGAAAGCGGCTGGGGCAGTTATAATACGCATAACAGCTTTGATGCGCAGAATGATGTGAACGGTGACGGACACAGCCGTTATACCGGCGCGGCGGTACTGGGCCATTATGACTTTGATTCCGGTGTCTTTGCGGAAGCATCACTGCGGGCCGGTAAAAACCGCAATACCTTTGACACCCGCGACATTGTGAACCTGAGCACTGGTGAGCAGGCCCGTTATAATCTGGACAGCAATTACCTGGGTGCGCATATCGGTACCGGTTACAGTAAAGCACTGGATGAAAAAAATACTGCGGACGTGGCGGCCAAATACCTGTGGACGCAGCTGAAAGGTAAAGACGTGACTGTGGCGGGGGATAAGATTCATTTTGACGATATTAATTCCCAGCGTATCCGTCTGGATGCGGGACTGTCACACCGGTACACGGAAGCGGTGACTGTGCGTGCAGGTCTGGGGTATGAGTATGAGTTTGACGGTAAAGCAAAAGCATCCACCTACGGCTATGACATTGCCGAACCGGGTGTACAGGGCAGCACGGGTATTCTGACGCTGGGCACACAGGTGAAACCGCTGGCGGCGCAGCCGCTGAGTATGGATATTAATCTGAACGGGTACACCGGCAAACGTGACGGTGTGGGCGGCAGCATCAAATTCAGCTACGTGTTCTGACAGGCGGACGGAAAAATCCGCCGGATGTCTGAAGGACACAGAGTTCATCCCAAACACCGGCAACCGCCGGTGTTTTTTGTACCCCCCC
>NZ_JBCPSQ010000024.1:0-1062 GCF_051129855.1 Morganella sp. Je.2.23 | reverse complement strand
TCCCCCCTTCGCAGTTACCACCAGTACGGGAATATTAACCCGTTGCCCATCGACTACGCTTTTCAGCCTCGCCTTAGGGGTCGACTCACCCTGCCCCGATTAACGTTGGACAGGAACCCTTGGTCTTCCGGCGTGCGGGTTTTTCACCCGCATTATCGTTACTTATGTCAGCATTCGCACTTCTGATACCTCCAGCAACCCTCACAGGTCACCTTCACAGGCTTACAGAACGCTCCCCTACCCAACAATATTTACATATCGCTGCCGCGGCTTCGGTGCATAATTTAGCCCCGTTACATCTTCCGCGCAGGCCGACTCGACCAGTGAGCTATTACGCTTTCTTTAAATGATGGCTGCTTCTAAGCCAACATCCTGGCTGTCTGAGCCTTCCCACTTCGTTTCCCACTTAATTATGACTTTGGGACCTTAGCCGGCGGTCTGGGTTGTTTCCCTCTTCACGACGAACGTTAGCACCCGCCGTGTGTCTCCCGTGATAACATTCTCCGGTATTCGCAGTTTGCATCGGGTTGGTAAGTCGGGATGACCCCCTAGCCGAAACAGTGCTCTACCCCCGGAGATGAATTCACGAGGCGCTACCTAAATAGCTTTCGGGGAGAACCAGCTATCTCCCGGTTTGATTGGCCTTTCACCCCCAGCCACAAGTCATCCGCTAATTTTTCAACATTAGTCGGTTCGGTCCTCCAGTTAGTGTTACCCAACCTTCAACCTGCCCATGGCTAGATCACCGGGTTTCGGGTCTATACCCTGCAACTAATTCGCCCAGTTAAGACTCGGTTTCCCTGCGGCTCCCCTATTCGGTTAACCTTGCTACAGAATATAAGTCGCTGACCCATTATACAAAAGGTACGCAGTCACACCATAAAGGTGCTCCCACTGCTTGTACGTACACGGTTTCAGGTTCTTTTTCACTCCCCTCGCCGGGGTTCTTTTCGCCTTTCCCTCACGGTACTGGTTCACTATCGGTCAGTCAGGAGTATTTAGCCTTGGAGGATGGTCCCCCCATATTCAGACAGGATAACACGTGTCCCGCCTTACTCATCG
>NZ_JBCPSQ010000023.1:0-1077 GCF_051129855.1 Morganella sp. Je.2.23 | reverse complement strand
AAAACTAAGTACTTTGATATCGTTCATAAAGTGAAAAAATAAAAAACTAATACCCAAACACGTTGATAATTTCAGTGCCTTTATTTGTGTTTCTATCGCGGTTGATTGAATCAACCGCGATTTTTACGGCACTGTTGCAAATAACGTGGTGGGGTTGAGCTTGCCCGCCCAGGGGCGGCTATAAACCAAAGACCCGATTCACCAGGCGCACTTCTCCTAACGGATGGTCATAATAAAAGTGCTTAGCCTGACCTTTGCGAAGCGCACACATCACTTCAATTCCTTTAAGCGTCGCATGTGCCGTTTTGATCGATTTAAATCCCAAAGCAGGATTTATAACGCGCTTCAATTTACCGTGGTCACACTCGATAACATTATTGTGGAATTTGATTTGTCGGTGCTCAACGTGAAATGGGCATTTCCCCTCTTGTTTTAAGAGGTTAAGTGCGCGGGCATAAGGCGCGGCTTTATCCGTATTAATGACACCCGGAATTTGCCATTTTTTGACACGATTAAATATTTTTCTTAAAAACCGATAAGCCGCTTTGGTGTTGCGACGAGGCGAGAGATAAAAATCAATGGTATGCCCACGGCTGTCAACCGCACGATAGAGGTAAGCCCATTTGCCATTTACTTTCACGTAGGTTTCATCCAAATGCCAATTTTGGAGGTCTGTCGGGTTACACCAATACCAACGAAGTCGCTTTTCTATTTCAGGCGCATAACGTTGAACCCAACGGTAAATGGTGGAGTGATCGACATTCACGCCGCGTTCGGCCAGCATTTCCTGTAATTCACGGTAGCTGATGCCGTATTTACAGTACCAGCGGACTGCCCACAGGATGATAATGCCGGTAAAATGACGACCTTTAAATGCATTCATGCGGAGAGCCTCAGCAGCGGACTGGTTAACTCAGCATAATGGGTCAGGCAAACTTTGCAACAGTGCCATACCGGGAAAACCGGCGGATTCTCTTATGACGAATATAACCCTGTTGCCGTACTTGACAGTCTGGTAAGCCGTGACGGACTGACGGATGACCCGCGCTACCGGGAGTACTACACCATGCGACTCGC
>NZ_JBCPSQ010000021.1:0-1141 GCF_051129855.1 Morganella sp. Je.2.23 | reverse complement strand
TTCGGCGGTAAAAAACTCAGCGGTGTCAGCAATGCTGCGCTGGCAGCGGATTCCACCGAGGCGGTGAACGGCAGTCAGCTGTTTGCCACTAATGAGCAGGTAAAGGCGAATACAGACGGGATCACCCGACATACTGCTGATATTGCGGGCAATAAAGCCGATATCGCTAAAAATACTACGGATATTGCAGGCAATAAAACCGCCATCACTCAGAACACCACCGATATTACGAAAAATACGTCTGATATTGCAGGCAACACGGCAGCAATTAATCAGAACACTACTGATATCACAAGCAATAAAACCGCGATCACTCAAAACACCACAAATATTACCAAAAATACGTCTGATATTGCAGGCAACACGGCGGCAATTAATCAGAACACCACCGATATTACGAAAAATACGTCTGATATTGCAGGTAATAAGGCCGATATCACCAAAAATACCACTGATATTGCAAAGAACACGGGTGATATCACCACCATCAATAACAATCTGGCGGCGGGGACTCTGGGTCTGGTGCAGCTGAGCGATGATGGTAAGAAAGTTGTGCTCAGTGATAAAGCCAAAGATGCGACAGTATTTGAGTTCGGTGACAAAAAACTCAGTGGTGTCAGCAATGCCGCACTGGCAGCGGATTCCACCGAGGCGGTGAACGGCAGCCAGCTGTTTGCCACCAATGAACAGGTGACGGCGAATACAGACGGGATCACCCGACATACTGCTGATATTGCGGGCAATAAAGCCGCCATCACTCAGAACACCACAGATATTACGAAAAATACGTCTGATATTGCAGGCAACACGGCAGCAATTAATCAGAACACTACTGATATCACAGGCAATAAAACCGCCATCACTCAGAACACCACTGATATTACGAAAAATACGTCTGATATTGCAGGTAACACGGCAGCAATTAATCAGAACACTACTGATATCACAGGCAATAAAACAGCGATCACTCAAAACACCACAAATATTACGAAAAATACGTCTGATATTGCAGGGAATAAGGCCGATATCACCAAAAATACCACTGATATTGCAAAGAACACGGGTGATATCACCACCATCAATAACAATCTGGCGGCGGGGACTCTGGGTCTGGTGCAGCTGAGCGATGATGGTAAGAAAG
>NZ_JBCPSQ010000020.1:0-1204 GCF_051129855.1 Morganella sp. Je.2.23 | reverse complement strand
TCTTCGTCTCTCAACTCAAAACACCTTCGGTGTTGTCAGGTTAAGCCTCTCGGTTCATTAGTACTGGTTAGCTCAATACATCGCTGCACTTACACACCCAGCCTATCAACGTCTTAGTCTCAAACGTTCCTTCAGGATTCTCTAGGAATCAGGGAAGACTCATCTCGAGGCAAGTTTCCCGCTTAGATGCTTTCAGCGGTTATCTCTTCCGCACTTAGCTACCGGGCAATGCAATTGGCATCACAACCCGTACACCAGTGGTGCGTTCACTCCGGTCCTCTCGTACTAGGAGCAACCCCTCTCAATCTTCCAGCGCCCACGGCAGATAGGGACCGAACTGTCTCACGACGTTCTAAACCCAGCTCGCGTACCACTTTAAATGGCGAACAGCCATACCCTTGGGACCTACTTCAGCCCCAGGATGTGATGAGCCGACATCGAGGTGCCAAACACCGCCGTCGATATGAACTCTTGGGCGGTATCAGCCTGTTATCCCCGGAGTACCTTTTATCCGTTGAGCGATGGCCCTTCCATTCAGAACCACCGGATCACTAAGACCTACTTTCGTACCTGCTCGAGCCGTCACTCTCGCAGTCAAGCTGGCTTATGCCTTTGCACTAACCGCATGATGTCCGACCATGCTTAGCCAACCTTCGTGCTCCTCCGTTACTCTTTGGGAGGAGACCGCCCCAGTCAAACTACCCACCAGACACGGTCCCCGACCCGGATTACGGGTCTGGGTTAGAACATCAAACGTTAAAGGGTGGTATTTCAAGGTCGGCTCCGTGCAGACTGGCGTCCACACTTCGTTGCCTCCCACCTATCCTACACATCAAGGCTCAATGTTCAGTGTCAAGCTATAGTAAAGGTTCACGGGGTCTTTCCGTCTTGCCGCGGGTACACTGCATCTTCACAGCGAGTTCAATTTCACTGAGTCTCGGGTGGAGACAGCCTGGCCATCATTACGCCATTCGTGCAGGTCGGAACTTACCCGACAAGGAATTTCGCTACCTTAGGACCGTTATAGTTACGGCCGCCGTTTACCGGGGCTTCGATCAGAAGCTTCGCTTGCGCTAACCTCATCAATTAACCTTCCGGCACCGGGCAGGCGTCACACCGTATACGTCCACTTTCGTGTTTGCACAGTGCTGTGTTTTTAATAAACAGTTGCAGCCAGCTGGTATCTGCGGCTGGCTTCAGCTCC
>NZ_JBCPSQ010000019.1:0-1229 GCF_051129855.1 Morganella sp. Je.2.23 | reverse complement strand
TCGCCGGGGTTCTTTTCGCCTTTCCCTCACGGTACTGGTTCACTATCGGTCAGTCAGGAGTATTTAGCCTTGGAGGATGGTCCCCCCATATTCAGACAGGATAACACGTGTCCCGCCTTACTCATCGAACTCACACTACCAACACCTTCGGATACAGGGCTATCACCTGCTGCGGCCAGCCTTTCCAGACTGTTCTCCTGATGCTGATAGTGATTAAGGTTCTGGGCTGCTCCCCGTTCGCTCGCCGCTACTGGGGGAATCTCGTTTGATTTCTTTTCCTCGGGGTACTTAGATGTTTCAGTTCTCCCGGTTCGCTTCATTACCCTATGTATTCAGGTAATGATAGTGCAACGAATTGCACTGGGTTTCCCCATTCGGAAATCGCCGGTTATAACGGTTCATATCACCTTACCGGCGCTTATCGCAGATTAGCACGTCCTTCATCGCCTCTGACTGCCTAGGCATCCACCGTGTACGCTTATTCGCTTAACCTCACAACCCGAAGGTGTCTTATATGAACCGACGGACTGCGCTTTGCGATTTCTTTGTCGGGCGGTGCTCGTGATGCTCACATACCTGAGTATGCTGCGCTCACTGCGCTCCGGCCTTCGCGAAATCACTTCGCTCGCCGCGTCTTACACTGAAGAACACGTTCAAAGTTGTTCGGCTGAGAGACTCATCAATATTACCTCGGTGATAATATTGATTGTTTCAATTTTTCAGCTTGTTCCGGATTGTTAAAGAGCATAATAATTCACAGCATACCGTTTCCGGTAAACTCTGAATTATTTTTCAGATATCAGATAATGGTGGAGCTAAGCGGGATCGAACCGCTGACCTCCTGCGTGCAAGGCAGGCGCTCTCCCAGCTGAGCTATAGCCCCATTATTTGGTTTTTCCGGGTCACCTTCACCTTCATCAAAAGGTGCTTTTTACTGAGACAAGGCGTGGGTTCGCGAAGTTTACTGAAGTAAACAAGCGGAGCCGCAACGCAGTATCAGTGAAAAGTGGTAGGCCTGAGTGGACTTGAACCACCGACCTCACCCTTATCAGGGGTGCGCTCTAACCACCTGAGCTACAAGCCTATTCCCGGTATCTGCTTCTTTCTATCAGACAATCTGTGTGAACACTCACATTCTGTATCAACTAGGTAAGGAGGTGATCCAACCGCAGGTTCCCCTACGGTTACCTTGTTACGACTTCACCCCAGTCATGAATCACAAAGTGGTA
>NZ_JBCPSQ010000018.1:0-1285 GCF_051129855.1 Morganella sp. Je.2.23 | reverse complement strand
GGTGTGGGCGGCAGCATCAAATTCAGCTACGTGTTCTGACAGGCGGACGGAAAAATCCGCCGGATGTCTGAAGGACACAGAGTTCATCCCAAACACCGGCAACCGCCGGTGTTTTTTGTACCCCCCCGGCTAGGCCGGGGGGATTACCGTTTTAGTTGACCACTAAAAACAAAGTCATTTTGCTTCACTGAAGGTGCAGGATGTGGCAGCATGAAAACTCAGGCAAACTATGTCCCAGGAAACTCGGGGTAGTTCAGTTTTTACATTTTCCATTTCTATATTATCGGAATTAAACCTGATTATAAGGTGCTATATGCAAACTTTTATTCAAAAAAAATTTAAACTACGTAAAACGATTCTGTCGATATTTATCGGCGGGCTGTGTTGTGCCACTATTTCAGCTAGGGCAGACTGTATCAATACTGGTATAAATAGTGAGGGGGGGGCAGATATCATCTGTGATGGTGCTGGTAGTCTTTTTGATACAAATAGTACCCATTTTGTTGCAAATAATGTAGTGACGGTTCAGGGAAATAATACAACTGTACAAAATGATGTATATGGAGCAAAAAGTAATTCAGAAAATGTGACCGATAATTCGGTGATAATCAGAGATGGCAGCCAGCTTTCAGCGGCAATTGGCGGTGGTAGTGTTTTTGGTAATGTAACAAATAACACGGTGATTTTTAATAACAGCAGCCGGGCTGATTGGGTGTATGGTGGTATTAGTAACGAAGGAGATGCAATTGGTAATATAATCATTTTTAATGATAACAGCTGGGCTACCAATGCATTCGGTGGTGAGAGTGGAAACAACAATGCGACCGGTAATACAGTGATTCTGACAGATAGTAGTTATGTGAATGTGGTAGTTGCAGGTAATAGTAATACAGGAAATGCAACGGACAATACTGTCAATATATATGATACAGCAAAGGTATTAAATTCACTATATGGTGGTCGGTATTACTATTCCGGAGCTCCATCTCTCATTAATCACGATATTTTCACGGGTAACACCCTGAATGTCGCTGCGGCCCCCTTCGAGCTCAGTGGTGAAATGGCGAACTTCGAACACTACAACTTCACAGTAGATCCGGCTCACGTCAATTCTGACACCGCGCTGATTACCGCAGATACCATCGTTTTCGGGACCAATGAATATAATATGAACGGCGGTGAAGCTAACACCTCTAAAATTCAGGTGGTGGGGATTAAAGCCGGTCAGGAACTGTTTGCCGATGATAAATTTGTACTGATGCGGGCAACCGACACCATGAGCGGT
>NZ_JBCPSQ010000017.1:0-1315 GCF_051129855.1 Morganella sp. Je.2.23 | reverse complement strand
TGACTCATAAAATGCTTTTATGGCCGGAATATCCTTTTCCGTCACCGGCGTCGCGGTTGTCCACGGCCATTCCGGTAAATTTGTTGCGTAAAATGTCTGTGATATCTCCCGGAACCCTTTTTCAGCCCCTTTTGCCCTCGGGCTGTCACCAAAGGATGTGTACCGTCCGGAATAATAAGCCGTATCCGGCGTTATCTTTCCGTCCTGAACAATCAGCTTGACCGCCGCGGCATATTCATCACTTCCGTCACGACTGACATCCTGGATTTTCGCTGAGCACCACATGTTATCAGGAAGATTATCATCATCATTGACTGATTTGTGCAGCATCGCGATGCTGAGGGTGTTCTCACCATTCTGCAGATAAGAACTGATAGTTTGCCCCATGGTGAATTGCTCTTTCCACATGCCCGCGTTATCCATCACCAGCATGCCGTTAATTTTGACAAAACAGAGCGCGTCAACGGCATTAAATGATACGGTATAATTTGTTTTCATGGTTTCCCCTGCGTGAAGCTGCACTGTACCCAGCAGCAGCCCCGGTAATATCAGCCCGTGTTTAACCCAGAGAAAACCGCCACTCCGAATCCTCTTTCTCCAGTTCGTCATAAATTATCCATTCCTTATAATTTCCCGCTTCAGATGCGACTGATGCGTTATTCTCACCTGTCTTTCTTGAGTTATTTCCTCTGCTGACTTTCACATAAACCCTGGCTTTCACCCCCTCGTGGTACACCACGGCGGTCAGGTCATCCCCGTCTTCTTTGTCAAAATCCATTTTTAACGTCGCTTTTATTTCCGCGCCCGCCTTAAAAAAGCCCCCCACACCAAAAACCCTGACACCACCCTCCACATGCGCGTCACCGATGATTTCCCCCTGAAGCCCGACCCTGCGGCCGTCTGATTTAAAATCCCCGCGGTCATCGGTTTTGAATTTATACTCACCATGCACACCGAAACTGAACATAAGTTCCAGTTTCAGGATGACATAGACGCCGTCCTCCCCCTCTCTGACGGCATCTTCCTGTGCCGCTGCAGCCTCACGTGCTGTGCTGATAATATGACCATACGCACCCAGAAACCGGGTAAGTGCCGTCAGCAGGTCTACCGTGATTTTAAAACCGAAAAACGGCGCGAAACCGACTGAGATATTCCCTTCGGTAATGACGCCGGCCGTGTCCGACAGAACGGTTTTAACGCCACCGGTGATTTCCAGTTTGGGATAACAAAACGCCGCACTTATCAGCGGGAATTTCTGGTTATCTTTCCCTGTCTGTAATGCGCCGTTAATGATATTAAAACCGTTATCGATACA
>NZ_JBCPSQ010000016.1:0-1550 GCF_051129855.1 Morganella sp. Je.2.23 | reverse complement strand
TCTTCTTATTCTGAAGGTACTATCCTACCACTACGGGGCCGGCTAACTGTTGTCGGGCTTATTAGCCTGAGTACTGTGGTCTGTTTGCAGACAGCCCTGGCTGCGGATATAGGTAGTCAGAGTGGAGTCAGTATTACAGTTAACGACGGTGACCGGATTATCGGCGATGCCTTTGATGGCTCCGGAAACCGCTATGGTGTTTTTAACTCCTATGGCAATGGTTCGGGAACCATTAATCTCGGTAATAATGTGACTGTTAACGTGACAGACACCTCCACGTATGCTAAGGGTGTGGTTATTAGGGGAAGTAATAGTGTATTAAACGCCAATGGCTTATCCGTGAATGTGAACGGTAAAAGTGCCGTCGGTATTGACCTTGATAGAAAAACACAAGCCGACCTGGGAACAGGCACCAGTGTTAAAGTTGAAGGAAGTAGTGGATCGGCACCTGGAGTGGCGATTAATGATGCCTCAACCCTAACAGCTGATCATCTCTCTATTGAAACCAAAGGTGGGAGTGGTGTTGGCTTGTATATTGGGGATTACGGCAGCAACGCTAACTTAGGTAGCGGCAGCACAATCAAAACCAACGGTTCAGGTAGCCATGGTGTTTGGATCGACGGCCTGAATGGCACCGAATCCGAAGGTCCTGCTTATTTAACTGCCACCAACCTGACTATCAACACGCAGGGAACCAGTGCATACGGCATGAATATCCAGAAAAACTCGATTGTTGATCTGGGTACCGGCAGCAAAATTATGACTAACGGCTACAATAACTTGGGTATCTGGAGCCTTGGTAAAATCAAAGCAGATGCACTGACAATTATTGCCCGGGGGGATCGCTCCACTGCACTGGATGTTTACACCGGGATTGCCGATATTGGTGCAGGCAGCCATTTTTCCTCTGAATCGGCCGGAGGCTTGGTTGCTTATGGTTCCGGTGGAACCATTAATTTTATCGGTACGGCAGATAACCGTAATACCATTTTTTCAGGTGGATCTTACGGGGCATCTTCTCAATCTAACAATGCTAAAATTAACCTGATAAACACGGATATTACCGTTGATCGCAATGGAAGCCAGACGCGGGGGTTATGGGCACTGGGTGGCGGTGTCATAACCGGTAAAAATATCACGGTAACCGGTGCTGCCGGAGCGTATGGTGTCTATGCCATGACCAGCAGCCAGATTGATCTGACGGGCGACCTGACTATTAATATGGCAACTGCGGATCAGGTAGCCATTGCCACTCAGCACAATGACGGCCATACCGCCAGCCGGATTAATGCAACGGCTAACATGCTGATTAACGGCGGTATTCAGTCCCGGGGCGGGCTGATCAATATGGATATGGCCTCCGGCTCACAGTGGACCGGAAGCGCCTACAGCGATAACGTCAATGGTGGCCTGCTGAATGTCGCCATGGACAACAGCCGCTGGAATGTCACGGATGATTCCAACCTCGATAATCTGATACTGAATAATACCGCTGTCGACCTGTCGCACAGATTGTCCGATACCGGTTACTCAACACTGAGTATCGCCAA
>NZ_JBCPSQ010000015.1:0-2002 GCF_051129855.1 Morganella sp. Je.2.23 | reverse complement strand
ATTCCGAATAAACCGAAGTTTATCGAAAACCTTGGTTTAGGAGATGCGGCAAAAAGTGATATCGCGCAGGGCACTGGCACATCAACAACAAGTGTGATGAGTCAGAAAGCAGTGACTGATTTGGCTGCAACTAAACAACCAAAAGGTAATTACGCCAGCAGTGATATTTATCAGGTGATCCCCGGCTATACATTCATGCATTCACCCGAAAAAAAATACCGGGCTGTCATTGGCGATGATGGCGTATTCAGGGTGATAGATAATACTAATCCATTAAACCCGACAACATTTTCATTTGGTGCTGATGGGGCTATGGCATCCGGTACTATCCCGGCGGTAAGAATTACAGGGTTGTTCAGCCGGTGGCTTGCCGTAAGCGGAGCTAGGGCAATCGGGACGAAGTACACGAACTCAAGACTCGCACCTATGGCCGTTGCTATCAATTTTTCATTTACCGCAGGTGATAACCAGGTGTTTGTTGATGACGGTGTGAACGTAACCCGGTTGTTTGATGTCGGCAAGAGCGATGCCACTACCCGAATCAACATATTTTTCATTGTCCCGCCTGGTGCTAAATACTGGGTAGAGGGGAATATCCCGTTCACCACATGGTCGGAGTGTTATTAATGAATATGACCTATTACAGAGAAAAAGACACAGGCACTGTATGGGCTTATGATGATGAGCAGATGTCTGTTGCTAATCGCATAAATGCGCCTGATTTTGATAACGAAAAAGAGCAAATTCCGGAGATTTTCTTTGAAATTAACGAGAAAATAAAAGGTATGCACAAGATAACCAAAAAGGAAATTGATGTGCATATCAACCCTCCGGTGACTGAAGAACAACTGATAGCTGAAGCCGAAGCACAAAAGCAGGTGCTGATTGCTGAGGCCAGCCAGAAAACTCAACTCTGGCAGACTCGGCTTATGCTCGACATCATCACAGAAGAAGATAAAGCCAGCCTCAAAGAATGGATGCTGTATGTGCAGGAGGTGCAGGCGGTAGATCCATCCCTCGGGGCTGCTGTGGTATGGCCTACACCGCCGGCTTCACCGGCCAGGTAATATCCGGGGCAGTGGATACGTCCACTGCCTCCAGTTCATCCAGATAATCCAGCCAGGCGTTTAGCCGTTCCATTTCGTCTGGCTTGATACGCTTAAGAGCCAGTTTCGTCCGGAGCATTTCTGTTTCCGCGCTGACCTCTGCTATTAACATCTGCTTTTGTTGCTCAGCCTGTTCGATAAATTGTTCTTTTGTCGGCGGCGGATTAGCAATCAACTCCGCCTCTTCCTTGCTTATTTCCCTCCAGCCCTTTTTAATATCCAAATTCCATGTGTCTTTATTGTTTTCATCAATATCAATACAGAACACATTGTTTTTGCTGTCTTTGTAATACTTTTGCGATAAAAATAATGTTGTCATTAGCGAAGCTCCGTCCAGTCTAAAACATTAGAACTACCCTGATTTGCGATGACGGCGTAAGTGGCACCCGGGGGTATAACAGCAAAAGCCCCCTGTGATGTCGTCCCACTGGAACCCGCTGATGTCCACATACCAACCATTTTCCCTCCCACTCTGATTTCGGTGGTTTGATACTGAGATGACCCCAGACGGACAAATAAAAAAATCAGCTTTGATGTATTGTTCTTATAATTAACACCAACACTTCGTTCATTTTTCAGGTCATACCATTCCTGTTCAATACCAGGCAAATCACTGATCAGTGCTGCCGTCCCAGATTTTTTAGGGTGGTTTACATAATGAAAGTTGGTTCCGTCATATGACCCCCATACCGGCAGTCCGTTGCGGCCGGTAAGGAAGTTTAAATTCTTGATATCAAATATAGAACCGACCAATCCTCTGGATTGAATCTCACCTGATACAACCTGAACAGCCGTCGAGTCTTTATTCAGATAATTGCCCGTTGGCTGGAAGTTGTTGTCCACCTCTGTTTTTGAATAACTATAACCGACCTCCTGATACTTTTCCGGTAAACCAA
>NZ_JBCPSQ010000014.1:0-6673 GCF_051129855.1 Morganella sp. Je.2.23 | reverse complement strand
GGTGTGGGCGGCAGCATCAAATTCAGCTACGTGTTCTGACAGGCGGACGGAAAAATCCGCCGGATGTCTGAAGGACACAGAGTTCATCCCAAACACCGGCAACCGCCGGTGTTTTTTGTACCCCCCCCGGCTAGGCCGGGGGTTCCGGAAAGCTTACAACTATAAGTCAGTTATAAAACCCCTTTTGATTTGTAAAACATATTGCGGTCTGGCAACTGCAATAGTTCAACAAAAAATCAAAAGGGGGTCCCAATGGGGTGTACTTACAATTACAGCTCCTGCTGTCTGTTTAACCAACCTTAACGGTTGATTTTCCGGCTGACTCATCATCCTTAATGCGACAGAATCTGTTAAACTACCACTATACCCATGCGGCCAGAGGGCGCCCTATTTTATTGATTTTATCAAAGAGAGTCAGAATTCATAATTTACTTCCAGTAAGGCACCACCGCCTTCACGTTTACCAAAATACCCATTTCCTTTTAAATTGATATTAAGGCCTTTTATCTGAGATGGTTGATAGTTCAGGCCTGCCGCAACAACACCTGTGCTCCCTTTGACGCTGGCTTCATCAATACCGAAAGCATGATAGGTAGTACCTTTGGCTCTACCATCAAACTCATACTCATAACCTAAGCCTGAAGTTAATTTGAGTTCAGGTGTAAATTGATAGTGGTTTTCTGCACTAAGTAATACACGATGTGAATTCAGTGCGTCAAAATGCATTGGATCTCCGGCAACGGTCAGATTTTGACTTTCAGTACCCGCCCAAGCATATTTGGCACTTAAATCAACGGTGTTTTTATTGTTCCAAGTCCAGTTATATCCACCTTTAAGGCTGGCACCGTAGTAATTACCGCTGATGTTATAACGAGCCTGTTCTTTTGTTGTCACATTCACAATATCATTAGTTTCAAACGACGTTTTCAAGCGACCGATACGTAAGGTGCCATCGAGATAAAGTTGGTTGTCAAAGGTATAACGCGCAAAAGTACCAAAACCGTTAAAGCTATTATGCCCTTTTCCGCGGACACTCTGCTTATTATTAAATTGGTTATGGGTTTTATAACTGTCCCACCCATTTTCAACAAAAGCCCCCCAAACTACATTTTCATCATATACACTGATACCGGTAGTCAATAAAGCGCCGTTGGATTTGATATGAGAGCCGCTGTTATAACGGGAATGCTGCCCTGAGGAAATTACAAATGGGACCAGACCCCGCTGTTCTTGTGCTGTCAAACCATTAAGTTGATCCGCACCACGCGTCAATAGCATTAAGCCTGATAAGTTACCTTCAAGTAATGCTTTCAATTGAGGATTTACTTTTGGACCAGTTGGATTATCATGGCTTGCTTTAATCACCGCAATGACTTGATCATTGCTTTGATCAATGGAGGTTTCTACATCATAGAGTAAAGAGATTCCTTGTTGAGCAATACCGCGGGATAAATATCCTTGACCTTGACCAACTAATTGCCCTTTATCCGCCTGCATGAGAATAAATTTAGTATCGTTTTCCAATACCTTACCAGATTGAATCCCAACTACTTTGATATCAGAAGTAATTTTACCTGTGGCTAGTAAGTTTTTAATTGATTGACTAATGTCATTTGCTGCTAATACAGCTTTTTTAATATTATCACTGATAGCATAGTCCGGACTCATAGCATCATCAGCAATTTTTGGTAACGCATTTTTAGTATTGTCATTAAGGTCTTTTGAGGTTTGGACTGCAGCACGTACTGTGTTATAGATTCGTTTTTGGACTTGATCCGCACTCATATTATCATTATTACTACCTAAACTTATTTTATTAGCTGTAATAAGTGCAATATCGATATTTGCCAAATTAGGGTTTAAAACTATATTATAGTTTTGAAAATTCCCAATTTCTTTGACCTTAATTGGTATATTGTTGTTGTAGTTTAAAGTATTCCCAGTAAAAACATCATAGCTTTCAGGGAGTATATAAATTTTATCATCATTTTTTTCAGTATAATCAACATAATAATGAATATCATCTATAAAATCACTATTATTAGCGTAATTTAAATAACCACCATAGATTACAGACTTAGTGTTACTGAATGTATGATTTCCTTCAATAGAAATGCTATTATTATTAGAAAAGGCTTTTGTGCCTTTTAAGTTAACAAAAAAATATTCAGGCGAAGATCCAGAAATTAGTTTTCTACATGGTCTACCTGAATTAATTCCTACGTCACCACAAATTAATGAATCTCGTGCCAGGAAAAAATTTATATTACCTGTTTTTATATCTCCTGATATAACCGAGGTTCCTTTAAGGCTAATTTTATTTCGATTTGTCTCAATGGATGTGTTTTCTAAATTTATATTCAGAAAAGTAAGCCAGGTGTTTATCTTTGGTATATCATTGATACTATCTTTCGCATAATATTGAAAATTTAATGAAGTATTTCCAGCTAAGATATTTTTGGCTATTGTATTTCCATTTATATCAATTTGGTTATCATTGGCTATAAGTATATTATTAGAAACATTAGCAACAGCATTGACGAAACGTGATCCTAAAGAACCATATCGTAGACTGATGACATTTTGTCCGGCTAAAATATTATTGGTCACTGTATTCCCATTTATAGATATCTGGTTCTCATTAGCTATAAATTTATTGGAATAAGCATTTACTTCAGCGTTAACTGTGTTGAAGATATATTTATTTGGTTGTAAATGACCATTTTGTAGTCTAATTGTGTTTTGCCCAGCCAAGATATTTTGAACCATCGTATTATCATTTATAAAAATTTTATTTTTATTTGCTATAAGAGTATTGCCATTGATGTAGGAGTTGGTGGTAAGGGTTGCCACATTAGTCATGGTAGGAGAAACACTTAAATCACCATATTGTAAATTAATTATATTTTGTCCTGATAAAATACTTTTAACTGTGGTGTCGCCATTTATATAGATCTGATTTTTATCAGTTAAATAATAATTGTCATTAATATAGGCATAATTATTAAAAGATGCAGTTAAACCATCATATTGTAGATTGGTAATATTATTTCCTACAATAATATCTCCGTTTATCTGATGCGTGATATTATCTTCAGTGACTATAATATTTGTATTGTTGTCAATTTTAAGATTCTGAAATACATCTTTTTTAGTAATAGGAACTCCATTAGCATCACAGAGCACGGGATCAGTCGAACAATTAATTTCTGATTTTTTTTCAGTATATTGCACTAATCCTGCGTATATAGGACCATTGATATCACCTTGTTTTAAGATAATTTTATTATTACGAGCACCTATGATTTGTGTTACTGAATAATCTTCATTCAGATCAATTTTATCAAAAGACCCATATCCAGCCACCAAAAAATCCGGAATTGCAAAGTTACTATAGTCAATATTCAATACAGTGTCAAAAGTTATAGGAACATTATTATTTACAACGACAACACCATTTTTTTCTTGATTGTTATTTTTTAATAAATACTTAAAACCATTATTTAAAATATTGTCACCAACCAAGCCTTCTGTCCCTCCATAGCTTTGAGTTACTGCTGCATAGCTAACCTGAAAGATTAAACTATTGATAAGCAAGCCAGTTGTAATAATTAATTGTTTCTTTTTAAATGGGTGTTGTGTTGATATAAATACAGGTTTACTTTTTATTTGAGACATACTCACATCCTATTCCTGGTGTTCTGATAATTATGGGTTTGTTGCAAATAATAAATTAGCGTGTTTTTTGTTCAGATCTCATTGAATGTTTCAGGCTAAAACGGCTTCCACATTGAATAATCGATTGATAAAGGCAGATCGCTCCCGTACCCGAAATTCAGGTTCGTCACAACGGAGCCATTCATCAAACTGGCCTTTATTCAGCTTCCGTAAGGTTTCAAATCCCTGGCTGGTTGACCAGGCACGTTTAGCAGATTTGAAACCGCCTGTCGCGACAATCAATTTTTTAGTCGGTGCGTGATCCGATTCAATACGATTATTGAGATGTTTTATTTGTCGTTGTTTTACGTCAGCACGGAGTTTTCCTTCTTTCATTAAACGTGCAATGGCATAACCGTAAGCAGCGTGTTTGTCAGTATTGAGTATTTCAGGCTGTCGCTCAGCAGAGTAAGGTTTTAATACCCGTCTGAGAAATTCATAGGCGGCATGCCGGTTACGTTTCGGGGAAAAATAGATATCCAGTGTGTCGCCGTGCTTATCAATTGCCCTGTAAAGGTAAAACCATTTTCCGTTAACCTTGACATACGCTTCATCAAGCTGCCAGGAAGAAACGGTACGAATAAACTGATATTTTTTGAGTTTTTTACGCAGTACAGGGGCATATTGGATAAACCAACGATAAATGGTGGAGTGGTGAACGGAAATGCCCCGCTCAGCCAACATATCGCTGACGTGAGCATAACTCAGTGGCGTCGAGCCATACCATCGAAGGCACCACAGGATAATAGCCGGTGCAAAATGCTTCCATTTAAAATCGTCAGGTACCATTGAACTTCCCTCCGAAAGAAACTCCAGCTTCAGTGTTTATCATCTACTCGATTTTTGCAACAAGCCCTAGGTAAGCTGTATACACAGCGTATTGAGCGAGAAAATCTGACATTACGTAACCGACTGAAACGCCTCAATCGTAAGACGCTGGGGTATTCAAGAACGCCCGAAATGCACGATAGGATCATAGGCACTTTCATTGAACGGGAATATTATGTTTGATAGCCATCAACTTATTAAATACACGACCGCCGTTTTAGCCTGAAACACTCAATAAGCCCTGAACAAAAAATACGCTAATTTATTATTTGCAACAAGCCCTCAGGCACTAACTAATGATGAAAATTGAAATCCGGTAGCATTTACCACACTACGTAATGTTTTTAGTGTTGGATTACCTGCCGGAGATAATGTTCTATAAAGAGTTTCTCTTGAAACTCCCGCTTTTTGTGCAATATTAGCCATTCCACCTTTGGCTTCAACAACATGACGTAAAGCCATTAAAAATGCTTCCTGTCCGCCTTCTTCGTCTATATCAAGAAAAGCCTGGTGTAAATATGCTTTGGCAAATTTAGGGTCGTCACGTAAAATTTCAACCATTGCATCATCATGTAAGCGGTCTTTACCCATATATCACCTCTTTAAATAATCATTGAGGCATCGAATAGCCTCGTCAATATCTGCATCCTGCGTACGTTTATCACCGGCTAAAAGTAACAATATAATTTCACCACTAATTAAGCTGTAATAAACACGATATCCCGCCCCTTGATCGATTCTCAATTCCCACACCCCTTCCCTGCAGGGTTTGTGATCGCCAAAGTTACCACTGGCCATCCGGTTAACCCTGGATGCTATTTTCGCTTTGGCTATAGAATCCCGTAACTTCTTAAAATACTCAGCGTACAGATCTTTCCCATCGGGCGTTAAGTAATGTTTAATCGTTTTCATGTTTAATACTGTAGCTTATAAGCTACTTTGATGCAAGTGTATCTGTATTTTAAAAGCTACAAATTTTAGATATTTGCTCTTAATGTGGCATTTGAGTATACGTCACAATCACTGACGCTAAGGTGATGTCTTTTGAGCCAATTTCAGATTGTAGTGTAAGTGCCGTTTAGGTTATGTCGCATTACGGCCGGTAAGATTATGACATTAAGATATTAATTCAGGTCTGTTTTAAAAAAACGCTGATTATCAAAAGACTGAACGGCTGTATGACACTTATGGTGACTCATCAGTCGCTGACAGTGAAATAATGACTGTTTGTACATTTCCATAAATAAACATCAGCCGGACTTTCGTGAAAACAGGGGCGGTGATTACAGCCCCTGCTGTCTGTTTAACCAACCTTAATGGTTGATTTTCCGGTTAACACACCGCCGCAGTTAACTCTGTCACCACTTCTTGCTGCGGGCTTCCCGTCAACAAAAACGCTCACAGAACCACTGATAATACTCCGGCTGTGGTTACCATGAGGCTCAAGAGAATCGCCCTGCCGGGCAATGCTTTTGTTATCCGCTCTGACGGTACGGGAGCCGGATATGACCTTAGTGGGTTGATGGCTGTCATGGCCGGTACCAATGTCCCCGATAAGAATGACAGAAGGCATACAGCTCCTTATTCAGTCAGAATAAGCCATTACAGTGCAGCAATAATGGCTCTCCTTTATGTTAATGAACAACGATTACCTTACCGTCGATAACGGTGTTAATTAACCACTGTGACTTTACCGTCAATGATCGATAAGTAAGGAGTGGGTATCATTACTTCTCCATCGTTAGTTTTTATTAAAAGCGGAGGTTGTCTACCGTACCCCTTTTCAAACCGGAAAATCCTCCCGCCCATGTAGGTATTTAATTCAAATCCCGCCCAGTCTACAGGGGCGGCTTTGTAGCCACGGGCAAAATAGCCTTTGTAGTCCATTGATTCCCACATCCGCTGCGGTGTGCTGCCCTGCTCGGTCGCCAGAGACTCCCATATCCCTTTGGTTTTCCGGTAAATCTCCGGTAAGTCCTGACGCTTAAAATCATTCTGCAATGACTCATAAAATGCTTTTATGGCCGGAATATCCTTTTCCGTCACCGGCGTCGCGGTTGTCCACGGCCATTCCGGTAAATTTGTTGCGTAAAATGTCTGTGATATCTCCCGGAACCCTTTTTCAGCC
>NZ_JBCPSQ010000013.1:0-28777 GCF_051129855.1 Morganella sp. Je.2.23 | reverse complement strand
CCGGCGTCAGAACCACCGTTACCGGTGCAACTGACAGTCCGGTGCCGTTAACAATAACGGTCAGCGGTGCATTGCCGGATTTGGAGCCTTTCAGCGTCGCGGTATACGTCCCGTCCTGATTATCCTTAACGGTACCGAACGTGGTGTTGGCCAGTGTGGTGCTGAACAGCACGGTCTGACCGATCACCGGGTTGTCATGGACATCTCTCAGTGTCAGCGTCAGTGAAGAGGTCGTGCTGTTGTTTGCCACGATACTCAGCGGTGCTGCTGTCAGTGAAGATTTATCCTTATCCAGATGATCTTTATCCCCGGTCAGTTTCACACTCACCGGTGCCACTGCCAGTTCCGCACCGTTCACGGTCACTTTCAGTGCCGCAGTACCGGATTTGGTCCCTTTCAGTGTCGCCGTATAGGTACCGTCCTGGTTATCTTTCACGGTACTGAACGTGGTATCTGCCAGTGTGGTGCTGAACAGCACGGTCTGTCCCGGAATCAGGTTACCGAAAGTATCTTTCAGGGTCAGTTTCAGTGACGAAGTCTTGGTATTGTCCGCCACAATGGTCAGCGGATCCGCAGTCAGTACTGACTTATCTTTATCCGGATTTGCGCTGTCCGGCGTCAGAACCACCGTTACCGGTGCAACTGACAGTCCGGTGCCGTTAACAATAACGGTCAGCGGTGCATTGCCGGATTTGGAGCCTTTCAGCGTCGCGGTATACGTCCCGTCCTGATTATCCTTCACCACACCGAATGTGGTATCTGCCAGTGTGGTGGTGAACTGCACGGTCTGTCCGGACACCAGGTTACCGTTGACGTCTTTCAGGGTCAGTGTCAGTGAAGAGGTCGTGCTGTTGTTTGCCACGATACTCAGCGGTGCCGCAACCAGGACAGATTTATCTTTATCCAGATTGCCGTTATCCGCAGTCAGTTTCACCGTGACCGGTGCAACGGCCAGTACTGTACCGTTAACGGTCACTTTCAGTAACGCATCACCGGCGGTTTTCCCTTTCAGCGTTGCGGTATAGGTACCGTCCTGATTATCTTTCACCGTACTGAAGGTGGTTCCGCCAAGCGTGGTACTGAACAGCACCGTTTGTCCCGGAACCAGGTTACCGTTGGCATCTTTCAGGGTCAGTTTCAGATCCGATAATGATGCATCATCTGCCACAATCGTCAGCGGTACCGCAGTCAGCGAGGATTTGTCTTTATCCAGATTTGTGCTGTCCGGGGTCAGGACAACCGTCACCGGCGCCACATCCAGCGGATTACTGCCCACGGTGACTTTAATTACTGCATCACCGGCCGTTTTCCCTTTCAGCGTCGCGGTATAAGTACCGTCCTGATTATCTTTCACGGTACCGAACGTGGTTCCGCCAAGAGTCGTACTGAACAGCACGGTCTGTCCGGACACCAGGTTGCCGTTGGCATCTCTCAGTGTCAGCTTCAGCGTTGACGTCGTAGAGTCGTTTGCCACGATGCTCAGTGGTGCCGCTTCCAGGACAGATTTATCTTTATCCAGATTACCGCTGTCCGCCGTCAGTTTCACCGTTACCGGTGTAACCGCCAGTTCTGTGCCGTTAACGGTAACTTTCAGTAATGCATTACCGGCAGTTTTACCTTTCAGCGTTGCGGTATAAGTACCGTCCTGATTATCTTTCACCGTACTGAAAGTGGTTCCGCCGAGCGTGGTACTGAACAGCACCGTCTGGCCCGGAACCAGGTTACCGTTGGCATCTTTCAGGGTCAGTTTCAGATCCGATAATGATGCATCATCTGCCACAATCGTCATCGGTACTGCGGTCAGCGAGGATTTGTCTTTATCCAGATTTGTGCTGTCCGGAGTCAGGGCAACAGTCACCGGCGCGACATCCAGCGGATTACCCCCCACAGTGACTTTAATTACTGCATCACCGGCGGTTTTCCCTTTCAGCGTTGCCGTATAAGTACCGTCCTGATTATCTTTCACCGTACTGAAGGTGGTTCCGCCGAGCGTGGTACTGAACAGCACCGTCTGTCCGGACACCAGGTTACCGTTGACATCCCTCAGTGTCAGCTTCAGCGCGGACGTCGTGGTGTCGTTTGCCACGATGCTCAGCGGAGATGCTTCCAGGACAGATTTATCCTTATCCAGATTACCGCTGTCCGCGGTCAGTTTTACCGTCACCGGGGCAACGGCCAGCACAGCACCATTCACGGTCACTTTCAGTGCCGCATCACCGGCGGTTTTGCCTTTCAGCGTAGCAGTATACGTACCGTCCTGATTATCCGTTACTCCGCTGAATGTGGTACCGCCGAGCGTGGTACTGAACAGCACCGTCTGTCCCGGGACCGGGTTGTCGTTGGCATCTTTCAGTGTCAGCGTCAGCGCTGACGTTGTGGAGTCGTTTGCCACGATGCTTAGCGGCACTGCGGTCAGCGAGGATTTATCCTTATCCAGACTGCTGCTGTCCGGCGTCAGTTTCACTGTCACCGGTGCGACGGCAAAAGCCTTGCCGTTCAGCGTGACGCTGATTTGAGCATTACCGGATTTGGTTCCTTTCAGGGTCGCAGTATAGGTGCCGTCCTGGTTATCCGTTACCGTACCGAAGGTCGTGCCTTGCAGGCCGGTAGTGAACAGTGCAGTCTGCCCCGCAACCGGGTTGTTATTCACATCCCGCAGCGTCAGCGTTATTGCAGATGTCGTATTACCGTCTGCCACGATGGTGTCCGGTACTGCCGTCAGTGAGGATTTATCCTTATCCAGCTTACTGGTGTCTGCGGTCAGTTTTACACTCACCTCAGTCACGGCCAGCACGGCATTATTCACGGTGACTTTGATTTTTGCGGTTCCGGCTTTAGTACCTTTCAGAGTGGCAGTATAAGTACCGTCCGCATTATCTCTCACCGTACTGAACACGGTATCCGCCAGGGCGCTGCTGAATACCACCGTCTGGCCGCTCACGGCATTATCGTTCGCGTCTTTCAGGCTCAGAGTCAGCGTTGAAGACGTCTTGCCATCAGCCACAATCGTGTCAGGAACAGCCGTCAGTTCTGATTTATCACCACTCAGGTTACCGTTATCCGCCGTCAGTTTTACGGTGACCGGTGTAACCGCGAATGCTTTCCCGTTCAGCGTGATGCTGACCTTGGCATCCCCGGCTTTAACACCTTTCAGTGTCGCCGTGTAAGTACCATCCGGATTTTCGGTAGTACCGCTCACCGTGGTTCCCGCCAGCGTGGTTCCGAAGACCACGGTCTGACCCGGGATCAGGTTCCCCTGACGATCTTTTAAGATGAAATGCAGCGTTGATGTTGTCTGACCATCTGCCACGATCGTCACCGGATCGGCTGTCAGCGAGGATTTCTGAGCATCAGGGTTCGCACTGTCTGCCTTAAAGGTGACAGTAACAGATGGCTCACTGGAATTAATCTTCGCTTTAACCGCAACCTGTGCCGCACGGGTGCTGGTCATGCTGAACGTTACTTCACCCTGCTCATTGGTCAGCAGAGACTGTGAAGCCGGAGACGCGCCGTTGTCAGCGGTGAAAAGAACGGCCACATACGGCACAACGTTACCCTGTGCATCAGTGACAATCGCTTTCACGCTGTTGACGGATGTACCATCAGCCGCGCTGTTATCTGCGGTGATCGTGAGATTTGATGCCAGAATTTCCGCTGTCGTGCTGTCTGCTGTAAACATCACGGTTTTTGATGCGAATTTAGTATTGACCTGTGCAATAACGCTGGTGTTACCCGCACGGGTGTTAGTCAGTTCAAACAGTGCATTACCGTCAGCATCCGTATTGATCAGCATCTGAGACGGAAGTGCACCGTGATCAGCGACAAACTTCACGGCAATTCCCGGAACCGGGTTATTGTAGGCATCAACAATAGTGGCTTTCACACTGTTTGCTGCCGCACCATCCGCTTTCTGATTATTGGTGACGATAACCAGGCTTGCATCCGTAATGGTTGCTGTGGTTTCATCCGCCACAAATTTCAGTGCGCGTACCGCATCATCGCCGTTAATACTGAAGGTATAGTTATCAGAACCGGCTTTGGTATTGCTGATACTGATACGCACCTGACCACGGCTGTCTGTCAGACCGCTGACAGGCTGGGTCTGATAGCGTGCGGTTCCCGGTACTTTGATAGTCACCGGCGCACCGGCTAACGGGTTATTGCGGCTGTCAGTGACAGTCACCAGAACCTCGTTTTTCGCTTTGCCGTCGGCTTTCGCACCATCCTGAGTCACGACTGCGCTCTGGATCTTCGCGGTACTGATATCGGCGACAAACTGCGAGGTCACACTCTTCGAGGTACCCGTACCTTCAACCACCAGTTTGGAATCCCCTGCCGTTTCACTGCTGAAACGGATAGTGACCTGGCCGTTATCATCAGTCTGCTGGTTCGGATCGGTGACTGTTGCGCCGTTATCCGCTCTGGCGGTTAACGGGAAGTTTTCCACCTGGTTATCGAACTGGTCAGTCACCGTTGCCACGGCGATGTTCTTCGCCTGGCCGTCAGCCACTGCTTTGTTATTGGTTAATTCAAGCGTTTTAATTTTTGCGGTACTGAGATCCGCAATATAGACGATCGATTCCGTACGGCTGTTACCGTTACGCATCTTGGCTTTCAGTAATCCTTTACCTGCGGATTTACTGATGATTTTCACGGTCGCCGTGCCGTCAGGCCCGGAGATCACGGTCAGGGTCCGGCCGCTGTTGCCGTCTGCGTCATAAATGGTCACGCCTTCCGGATTTTTCAGCCCGGAAACACTGAACGTGACGGCTTTATTCGCCAGCACTTCGCCCTTGTCATTCTGTAACAGTGCCACAGCAGTAAACTGGTCACTGTTGTTGGCGATTAAGGATTGGTTCGGCGTCACGGTCAGTTTGGTGATAGTTTCCACTGACGGGATCACATTCACCCACATTTCTGCGGTGTTAGACGGGTTGCCCTCATTATCTTCACCGACAGCGGTCACACGGTAGCCCTGCGGCCCGCCGTTGCGATCCATAAAGATATATTCCGGCAGGGTAATATCCGCCGTGGTCAGCCCGGTCTGTTTGATCTCACCGCCGTTTGCCAGCAGTTCAGGCGCTGACCAGCGCAGTGATTTCAGACCGTATTTGGCTTTCAGCACACTGACCGTCACAGGCAGTGTTTGTGCCGCTTCACCGTTGAGTGCCGGCGGCAGTGCAATCCGCAGCAGTTCCTGCTTACGGTACTGCATCACAATGTTGTAGTTTCTGTCGACGAAATCGTAACGGTTACCCGCCAGGTTACGCATCAGATCAACATTGTCGGTATCCAGCTGCTGTGACAGCGGCACGCCGAAACGGTAGGAAAGCTCCATACCAATCTGGCTGTCATTGGAATCACCGCGGGATGTCTGACCTTTAAACGTGATCAGCGGGAACGGGGTATAACTGAGCCCGATGGTGGAGACCGACGGGTTACTTTTCAGTTCACCGGAAGAGGTGGTACTGGCCAGGCTGACGCCGTCGCCGAAGTACTGTTCATATTTTGCAAATGCGCCTAACTGCGGATAATCAGGCAGATAGCCCTCCGCACGGATATCAAACCCGTTCGCCGGGCGTTCGTCGTAATCGCGCATTTCATGCAGTTTTGACTGGTGCCAGTCTGTTACCCTGAAGTAGCCGTTAGCCGCGAACTTCAGGTAGTTGGCCCATAATTCACCACCGACACCGACCCGCGAGTTACTGCCGGTGATATCGTAATCATAAAAGCTGTTCACACCCCACATCCAGCCGTCTTCATACTGACGATAGCCCAGACCGAGGTTGGTGGTGGTGCGTTCTTCATTGGCACGAAGCCCGATCTGTGAAAACAGCAGGCTGTTCGGATTATCAATTAACGGTACCAGGACATCTGCATCACCGGTTTTGTTGCTGCCGAACTGAATGCGGGCATGACCCACCTGGTTCAGCCAGTCATTGACCTGCTGATTAAGCAGGTTTTCACCGATACCGCGCACATAACCGAGGGATGCATCCACCGCGTCATCACTGGAGAGGATCTGCCCCGCCTGTGAGGCGTTACCCGCCCAGCGGGATTCATTCTGCGCCGCTTCATCTTCCGGAGAGATATCCGGCAGACCGAGGGTCGGCAACGCACTGAATATATCGTCAGTCCGCACCGTATTATCGCGTGGTGCAGGGTTTGCCGGGTCCGGCAGTGTGCTTACACCCATCGGGAACGGCATACCGTTCTGTCCGGAGATAAAACCACTGTCTGAACCGGCCGGCATCACACCGTATTCACTGCCGGACGGCATTTCAACGGTAAATCCCTCACCGCTCAGCGTACTGCCGGAAGCCGGTTTTCCGCTCTGTGGCTGCAGAGGCGGAGTCGAACCCGGAGATGTACCCATCAGTGCATTAAGTCCGTCAAACGTTTCTGACATCACTAATGCATCATTTTGCTCTGCCGCATAGGCAACAGATAATGTTGCCGTCGACACCGGAAAAAATAACTGCAAAAAGAGCAACAGATAGGCTGTTACTCTTTTTGTTTTTGAGTAATACGAAGTCACAGGCATGAATACATCCCCGAAAGTAAGATTAAAGCCATAAATTAATTATCAAAAGATACGTCTTCCATTATTTCCGCTAATAAATCCAATTACCGGATACGTTATAAAAATATGTTGTTTTTACTCTCACTGAATGTTTACATATCACGGGAGTATTTATTTCTTGTTATGCTATTCAATCCGGATGTTATCGCGGTACAAATACATATATCCGCCACCTGTAAAAGGCAGCAGAAAATAATGAAATCACCTTGCCGGATTTAATATCAGCAATTAACTTTAATACTTATTATTTGAGTTACACGCACATCACAGAAAGTAAAAAACAAGACATACTTTTACATTATCACACAGTATATACAGAGCTCAGAAACAGGTCAAAATCCAACAAAAATAGAAACAAATCAATCACTTAACTTAAAACCAAACCTGAAACACCGTAAATTACTCACTCAATGGATTTTTATTTAACTATTTTTTACAAAATAAATTAAATATAACAATCATCACAGCAAATTTCATCATTAAATAATTGATAAAATTATCATTACTTATTATTTGAGTTACGCATTCACTTTATTAAAATATAAAAATCAGAAAATACCAACTAAAGGAGATTTAGTTAACAAATGACTGCGCGAGGGGAATGGAAAGGAAAACACTATTGTCTGATACGGACGAGCACTAATACAGTGACACTCATTTAGTGTCCGTCCGTACAGATGAATTATTGCACTGATTCAGTCAGGGCTATTATTTTATCTCTGTTGATAACGGGAATTTACAATCGAATGAAACCGACGTTTGCGCACTCCCTGAAGGTGAAGAGACATAAAAGCCCAGAAATGCTTCCGGAATTTTAAACGTCTCATCTTTTGTCGAAAATCCTGAAATAGTGATCTTATTCGTTGACGATGACGGTGATGTTGTTCCGGTATTGTTACCAAATAATTTGCAGGTCAGCTGAGTGTCGCCGTCAGCCGCTGTTTTTTCCAGAACCTCATACTTCAGTGTGACATCTTTTGATATTGCGGTTGAAAGCCAGTTAACACAGTCAACCGACACATTATCCACATCATAGTTATAGGACAGTATTTTCTGATTGGCAGCGCCGTCATATAAATACAGGTTATCCTCGGACAATGATGTTTTCACGGATACATCCTTACTGGTGAATTCACAGGCGACCTGTAAATCTGTCATTGTCGTGAAATTTAATGTGTTATTGGTATAACCAGTACCTGAACCATCTTTACATGTTGCCGGAGAATCTGCATTACACACGCGACCCGCCGATGACGTATCAACTGTATATCGGTTGTTGCCGCCGGTCAGTGACGTAATATCTTCTCGCGGAATCTCAACAAGCTGAGTTAAATCAACACCATGAGCCTCTGCCACCCGTAATGCATCATAATGTGTCGCGGCATTCATCAGTTCCTGATCAAAACTGCCGTTTCCCCGCAAATTAACAAAACCGGTTTTAATCACTTTATTATTACCGCCGGATGTCACTTTATAATTCAGCGTACAGGATTCCAGTATGTTATTTGCGTAGTTTTTTTTACATGTATTAGGATGAGTTTCATGACCACTCAGATACTTATGTACCAATTCAAATGAAAATATTCTTGTGGTCGTTTTTACATTCTCGACCTGATAATGTGAATACGCATTGCCCGACAACACAATCAATGCCATGGCAATTATTTTATTTTTCATTGCATTACCCTTATAAAAACAGAGCTGAATTGCCGGTACAATAATGATACCGGCAATTCAGTAACGGATTAATTGGTTACGATGGCTGACTTCAGAGTGAATTTCACCAGGTCAAATATCAGTGCATAATCTTCATTAATGTCGACGCCGTCTGTATCTTTTGCCGATACAGATAAACTGACATTCTGAATTTTACTTCTGACGCCCGGTTTAAATACCCCGTCCGCACCGGTAACACCTTCCGCATTGTCTATCATCACCATTGCAGGCTGTGTTTTTTCTGTGACTTTGATGTTCACGCCACTAATCGGGTTATCATTTGCATCAACAATTTTTATCTCTAAATTATTGACCGATACCGTATCGGCAACAGCATGTTTATCCTGATTTAAATTCGTGATAACCATTTTTGCCGTGCTCTTATCCGCAACCAGTTTCACTGTTTTTGATGCAATGCCGAAATCTGCACCATTCACTTTCACTTTGATCTCCGCATTACCGGCTGTTTTTCCTTTCAGCGCAGCATTGTACGTACCCTGCGGGGATTCCGGTTCACCGGTGATAGTGGTATTGGCTAACGCAGTGCTGAACTCAACAGTCTGTCCGGTGATCAGGTTGTTGTTAACATCGCGCAGAACCAGTTTCAGTGCTGACGTTTCTGTATCATTGGCTGTAATCGTCTCCGGTGTTACCACCAGTTCTGATTTACCGCTGTCCGGATTGTTCTTATCTCCGGTCAGTGTGACATCTTTGGTCAGCCCCGCCAGTTCCGTTCCGTTAACCGTCACAGTGACCGTCGCCGTTCCGGCTTTTGTGCCTTTCAGGGTTCCGGTATAGACACCGTTCTGATCTCCCGGCGTCATGGTAATCACCGTATTTTCCAGCGCTGTTTTGAGCTCAACTGTCTGTCCGGAGATCAGGTTACCGTTGGCATCTTTCAGAGTCAGTTTCAGTACTGATTCATCCGTGTCATTTGCCACAATCGTATCCGGTTCCGCCGTCAGCTCTGACTTGCCGCTGTCAGGATGATCCTTATCTGCTGTCAGCGTAACCTCTGCCGCAGTGACTGCAAGTGCAGCACCGTTGACCTTCACACTGATCGTTGTCTTACCGGATGTCGTCCCTGTCAGGCTGGCGGTATACGTCCCGCCGGTATTTTCAGATGTACTGCCGGCCGTGGTATTTTCCAGCGTTGATTCGAAACTGACTACCTGGCCGGTGATCAGGTTACCGTTGATATCCCGCAGAACCAGTTTCAGTTCCGATTCAGCGGTACCATTAGCCACAATCGTATCAGGCAGTGCAGTCAGTACTGATTTAGTCGCATCCGGATTATTTTTATCACCAATCAGTGTCACATCAGCGGTAATACCCGTCAGTTCAGTACCGTTTACCTTCACTTTGATCGTTGCTGTACCGGCCGTTGTTCCTTTCAGCGTCGCGGTATAAACGCCATCCTGAGGTTCGTCATTGTCCGTTATTGCCGTATTTCCCAGCGCGGTAATGAACTCCACGGTCTGGCCCGGCAGCAGGTTGTTATTGACATCGCGCAGGGTCAGTTTCAGTACAGAGCCTTCCTTGCCATCAGCCACAATCTGGTCAGGTAATGCGGTCAGCTCAGATTTTGTGCTGTCCGGTTTAGTCTTATCACCAATCAGTGTCACATCGGTGGTAATACCTGCCAGTTCAGTCCCGTTTAAGCTGACTTTGATGGTTGCCGTACCGGCCGTTGTTCCTTTCAGCGTCGCGGTATAGGTGCCGCCCTGCGCTTCCGCGTTGTCCGTTATTGCGGTATTTCCCAGTGCCGTGCTGAACAATACGGTCTGGCCGGTGATCAGGTTACCGTTGGCGTCACGCAGGATAAGCTTCAGTGCTGATCCTTCCTGACCGTCAGCCACAATCGTATCCGGTGTTGCTGTCAGTTCAGATTTAGTGATATCAGGGTTAGTCTTATCACCAATCAGCGTCACATCTTTGGTCATACCCGCCAGTTCAGTACCATTTAAACTGACTTTAATGGTGGCTGTACCGGCCGTGGTGCCTTTCAGTGTCGCGGTATAAGTACCGCCCTGCGCTTCCGCATTGTCCGTTATTGCCGTATTTCCCAGTGCCGTACTGAACAATACAGTCTGGCCGGTGATCAGGTTACCGTTAACGTCACGCAGGATGAGTTTCAGTGCCGAACCATCTTTGCCGTCAGCCACAATCGTATCCGGTAATGCCGTCAGTTCTGATTTACTGATATCAGGATGGTTTTTATCACCGGTGAGTGTCACATTCACCGACGTTGCCGGCAGCTCCGTGCCATTGACGGTGACCTTCACCGCTACCGTACCTGCGGTGGTGCCTTTCAGGTCAGCAGTGTAAGTACCGCTGCTGTTCTCTGCTGCCGCGCTGACAGAAACATTCCCCGGGGTTGCAATGAATACCACATTCTGTCCGGTGATCAGGTTGTCGTTGGCGTCACGCAGGATCAGTTTCAGTACCGATTTGTCAGTGCCGTCCGCGACAATCGTGTCCGGTGTTGCTGTCAGTTCAGACTTACCGTTGTCCGGATTCGTGCTGTCTGCGGTCAGTGTGACTGTGGTTCCCGCCACGCTGAATGCATTACCGTTCAGTGTAACGGTGATATGCGCATCGCCGGCTTTGGTGCCTTTCAGTGCTGCGGTGTAGATACCCGCAGAATCTTCAGACGTACCACTGATAACCGTACCGCCCAGATCCGCGTTGAACAGAACCGTCTGTCCCGGAATCAGGTTACCGTTGACATCACGCAGTGTCAGTTTAAGTACTGATTCCTTTGCATTATCAGCCACGATGGTCGCTGGTGCGGCCTCCAGAAGTGACTTACCGCTGTCCGGTTTTGAACTGTCGGCTGTCAGTTCCACACTCACTGCATTTACCGCCAGTTCTGTGCCGTTGACAGAGACCTTAACCGGTGCCGTACCGGCAACAGTACCTTTCAGGGATGAGGTATAAATACCATCCTGATCCTCTGCCGTTCCGGAGATAGTCACACCGTTAAGTACGGTGGTAAATATCACCGTTTGTCCGGAGATCAGGTTATTGTTCGCATCCCGCAGGATCAGTTTGAGTGCCGATTGCTGTGAATTATTCGCCACAATCGTTGCAGGCGCGGCGCTCAGTTCTGATTTGCTGCCATCCGGATTCGTGCTGTCAGCGGTCAGTTTTACGGTAACCGGCGCAACAGCGAACGCTTTTCCGTTAAGTACAATCGTGATTTTGGCATTACCGGCTTTGGTTCCCGTCAGTGTTGCACTGTAAGTTCCGTCCGGATTTTCCGTTGTTGTACTCAGGTTGCTGTCAGTAAGGTCAGATTTAAACTTCACGTCCTGAGAAGGGATATTGTTTCCGAATTTATCTTTCAGGATAAATGTCAGTGCCGACTCAGTATGACCATCTGCCACAATGACCATCGGTTCAGCCGACAGCAAAGATTTACCGGCATCCGGATTGGTGGTATCGGCCGTAAACGTCACCACCGCACTCATATCACTGTTGTTCACTTTGGCAGTCACACTGACCTGTGTTGCCACAGTATTGGTCAGGCTGAATAAAATTTTACCGTTCTCATCCGTCATCAGTGACTGTGATGCAGGCTGTGCACTGTTATCTGTGGTGAAAAGGACAGCCACATACGGTACAACGTTACCGGAAAGATCCGTGACAGTAACCTCCACCGCGTTCTTTGCTTCACCGTTCGCCGGACGGTTATCCGCCGTAACCGTCATATCCGCAATTCTTGCTGTGGTGCTGTCAGCCGTAAATGTCACCGTTGCGGATGCCTGTTTATTGTTAACCTGCACGATAACCTTCGTTTTTCCGGCTTTGGTATTCGTCAGGTCAAAGAGGGTTTCACCGTTGCTGTCCGTCGTCAGCTGAGACTGCGACGGCTGTGCATTGTTATCCGTGATGAACTGTACGGTATAGCCCGGAATGCGGTTACCATAAGCATCCGTGACAGTCGCCTGTACCCGGTTTGCCGATGTACCGTCTGCTTTCTGACCATCAGTCACGATTTTCAGTTGTGAGTCAGTGATGGAGGCCGTAGATTCATCCGGTTTAAACAACAACTGTTTGGTGACACTGCTGTTATTGATGCTGAAGGTATAGTCATCAGAACCGGCTTTGGTGTTCGTGATATAAACACGCAGACGACCCTGGTTATCTGTCATTCCGCTTGCCGGCTGAGTCTGATAACGGGCGGTTCCCGGTACGCTGATAGTCACCGGTGCACCCGCCAGCGGGTTATTGCGGTTATCTGTCACGGTCACCAGTACGCTGTTCTTCGCCTGTCCGTTTGCCACCGCACCGTCATTTTCAGTGGTTACACTGTGAATTTCTGCGGTACTCATATCAGCGACAAACTGCGAGGTCACACTCTTCGACGTGCCCGTACCTTCAACCACCAGTTTTGAATCCCCGGCAGTCTCACTGCTGAAGCGGACAGTGACCTGGCCGTTATCATCAGTCTGCTGGTTCGGATCAGCGACTGTTGCACCGTTATCCGCTCTGGCGGTTAACGGGAAGTTTTCCACCTGGTTATCGAACTGGTCAGTCACCGTTGCCACGGCGATATTTTTTGCCTGGCCGTCAGCCACTGCTTTGTTATTGGTTAACTCAAGCGTTTTGATTTTTGCGGTACTGAGATCCGCAATATAAATGATCGATTCCGTACGGCTGTTACCGTTACGCATCTTCGCCTGCAACTGCGCTTTACCGGCAGATTTACTGATGATTTTAACGGTCGCCGTGCCGTCAGGCCCGGAGATCACGGTCAGGGTCCGGCCGTTGTTACCGTCCGCATCATAAATTGTCACGCCTTCCGGATTTTTCAGGCCGGAAACACTGAAAGTGACGGCTTTATTCGCCAGCACTTCGCCCTTGTCATTCTGTAACAGCGCCACCGCTGTAAACTGATCACGGTTATTCGCCACCAGTGACTGATTCGGTGTAACAGTCAGCTTAGTGATGGTTTCCACAGACGGGATCACATTCACCCACATTTCTGCGGTATTGGACGGGTTGCCCTCGTTATCTTCACCGACAGCGGTCACACGGTAGCCCTGAGGTTCTCCGCTGCGGTTAGCAAACATATAAGCAGGCAGAGTAATATCCGCCGTGGTCAGCCCGGTCTGTTTGATCTCACCGCCGTTTGCCAGCAGTTCAGGCGCTGACCAGCGCAGTGATTTCAGACCGTATTTGGCTTTCAGCACACTGACCGTCACCGGCAGTGTCTGTGCTGCTTCGCCGCGCAGTGCAGGCGGCAGTGCAATCCGCAGCAGTTCCTGCTTACGGTACTGCATCACAATGTTGTAGTTTCTGTCGACAAAGTCGTAACGGTTACCCGCCAGGTTGCGCATCAGGTCAACATTGTCGGTATCCAGCTGCTGTGATAACGGTACGCCGAAACGGTAGGAAAGCTCCATACCGACCTGGCTGTCATTGGAATCACCGCGGGATGTCTGACCTTTAAACGTGATCAGCGGGAACGGGGTGTAACTGAGCCCGATGGTGGAGACCGACGGGTTACTTTTCAGTTCACCGGAAGAGGTGGTACTGGCCAGGCTGATGCCATCGCCGAAGTACTGTTCATATTTTGCAAATGCACCTAACTGCGGATAATCAGGCAGATAGCCCTCTGCGCGGATATCAAACCCGTTCGCCGGGCGTTCGTCGTAATCGCGCATTTCATGCAGTTTTGACTGGTGCCAGTCTGTTACTCTGAAGTAGCCGTTGGCCGCAAACTTCAGGTAGTTGGCCCATAATTCACCACCGACACCGACCCGCGAGTTGCTGCCGGTGATATCGTAATCATAAAAGCTGTTCACACCCCACATCCAGCCGTCTTCATACTGACGATAGCCCAGACCGAGGTTGGTGGTGGTGCGTTCTTCATTGGCACGAAGCCCGACCTGTGAAAACAGCAGGCTGTTCGGATTATCAATTAACGGCACCAGGACATCCGCATCACCGGTTTTATTACTGCCGAACTGAATGCGGGCATGGCCCACCTGGTTCAGCCAGTCATTGACCTGCTGATTGAGCAGGTTTTCACCGATACCGCGTACGTAACCGATAGATGCGTCAACCGCATCATCACTGGAGAGGATCTGCCCCGCCTGTGAGGCGTTGCCCGCCCAGCGGGATTCATTCTGCTTCGCATCATCTTCCGGAGAGGTATCCGGCAGACCGAGAGTCGGTAATGCGCTGAAGACGTCATCTGTCCGCACGGTGTTATCGCGCGGAGCAGGATTTGCCGGGTCCGGCAGTGTGCTGACACTCATCGGGAACGGCATACCGTTCTGTCCGGAGATAAAACCACTGTCTGAACCGGCCGGCATTACGCCGTATTCACTGCCGGACGGCATTTCAACGGTAAATCCCTCACCGCTGAACGTACTGCCGGAAGCTGTTTTCCCGCCCTGCGGTTGCGGAGGCGGTTCCGGGGATGTATCCATCAGTGCATTAAGTCCGTCAAACGTTTCTGACATCACTAATGCGTCATTTTGCTCTGCCGCGTAGGCAACAGATAATGTTGCCGTCGACACCGGAAAAAATAACTGCAAAAAGAGCAACAGATATGCCGTTACCCTCTTTGTTTTTGAGTAATACGAAGTAACAGGCATGAATACATCCCCGAAATGAGATTAAAAATTCAGAAAAATTAAATATCAGAAAGTGCTTTTATTTTATCCTTCACACCAATGAAACCTGCGTACTGAACTTTAGTACATAAGGTGTCCAGTTTTTTATTCAGTGTCATGGATAACACTTCACGGGAGTCTTTATCCATAATCTCTTTATTGACATTTAAGAAGGTGTAGTTCTGATTAATACGTCCGTAGCTTGATGAGAAATCATTAAACTCAGTCTGATTGACACCCTTAAGGAAATTGAATCCGTCAACACACGCATTATTGGTGGATGCAATAACAATTCCCTGTGATGCTAATTGTTTGCTGCCCACATACGCCTGTGCCGCGTTATTACCGGTCACATTAGGAGTAGCAGAACGGGTTTGCTGTTTTACCGGCGGATTTTTAACTGCAGCCGTATTTTTCTTTACCGGTGATGTTGAGCAGGCAGAAATAACCAGTGAAAGACCGGCTACAACGAGTGCTTTTTTGTTAATCATCATTTTCATTCATTCCTATTTATAAAATTAACTCTTACAGAGAGAAATTACAGGTTTAATAAAAACACCTGACTGCCGATGATATGAAGTTAATGCAACATATTATTAACAGTATTCAGATGTCATCAGACAGAAAAAGGTTGGTGATATTAAATACACGAGTAAAGGGAGAGTCATAACAGTTGGATAGTCAGCATTACGGATTATCAGTGTCATCTGTATTTTCCTCTCCGGAAATAACAGACTGATAGTGAGTGCTGATAATGGAGAAAAGTTCGCTGATCTCGCGCTCCGTCATTCCCAGCGCCGCACAGTATCTGAGCATGACATCCGGACTGAGCACCGACAGCCCGCGTTCATAGCGGGATATCTGCTGCTGGCTGATATTCAGTTTTTCAGCTACTTCCGAGCCTGTTAATCCCTGACTTTTTCGCCTTCTTTTTAAAAAAAAACCAACTTCTTTCAATAGAGATATATTATTATCACACATAGCAAAACCTGATTTACCCGGGATATTTAACTCCTTTTAGGTTTATCCGGAATAATTAACGACAGTAATAAACATAAAAATCCTGTTATTACGCACTATATTCACCGGAGAATCAGACCGGAAAGGTAACGATCCCTGTTAATTACTGCATCCTTTATCGGAAAAGAAGCCAGCCACTGCTTTTATTTTCATCTGATATTATTTAGCCAAATACAAGTTAAGTGAGTTTAATCACCATTATTCAGCAGCAATAAGATCGCTGATAACAAAATAATACCGATAAATCATCACTATCAGATCGGGTAAAGAATAAGTGAATCCTGAGCAGTCATGCAAATAATCATTCTTCTTTCGTTACCTTAAGAACAATTGGTGAAATCTATCTGTGAGTAACCATAAATAGTAATAACGGGTGAAATAACCATGTAATTTCAGGTTATTATATAAAAACAAACAGGATGGGTAATGATGGCGCGGGAAAAAGGATATTTGAGATAACTCCCTGTATGATTAAACCTGTATCACTTTGTTACAGTTTTTATCCTCTTTTTGTTCATCTGATAATAATAAAAAGAATTTTATTATTATTTATTAAATATAACTCCAATAACTTGTATTTTATGACAGTTAAATAAAAACACCGGCCTGTCGGAAGAGGCCGGTGTAATACGGATGCAATATAGCATTAAGAAAAACGATTTTCGTCCCTGTATATTGCAGGGTTATCAGTTATCAGCATTCCCACGCCCCAGTCCGCAAAATGCGCAACCAGTTCCGGATAATTCGGTGTATAGCAAAAAACCTGATAACCGGCTTTTCTCAGCGATTTTGCCGTGTCTTCCCGAAGAAACAGCCAGTCGCAGTGTACGCTGAACGCGTCAATCTCCTGAAGCAGCGTCAGGGGCTGAGACGGGATCTTTTCCCAGAGCTGTCCGCGCCGGATGTGCGGCATCCGTTTGTGCATATACCGCAGTGTGCGGGTATCAAAGCCGGAAAACAAAATCCGCTCTGCGGGGAAATTATGCATTTCAAGAACGGCCGCTGTGGCTTCACACAACTGCGCAATCGCGTGGTCACTGTCTGTGAGCTCTGTTTTCAGCTCCAGATTCAGATGCAGCCCGGCTCCCTCCGCCAGCGCCAGCAGATCCGTCAGCAGCGGAATTTTTTCGCCCCGGTATGTTTCGCCTGCCCATAACCCGGCATCCAGTGCCCGCAGTTCGCGTAAGGTCAGATCCGTCACTTTTCCGCTGCCGTTGGTGGTGCGGTTAACGGTTTCGTCGTGGATCAGTACCGGTACGCCGTCGGCGCTGAGCTGAACATCGGTTTCAATCCACAGACAGCCGAACTCCGCAGCCTGCCGGAATGCCGCCATGGTATTTTCCGGTGCGCGGGCGGCAAAGCCGCGGTGTGCTGCAATAATCATAATCTGTTCCTTTATATACAGGCCGGTCAAAGAATCATACGGACATTATTTGTTCTGCAATACCCAGACCGCTGCTTCCACCCGCGATTTTACCTTCATCTTTTTCATCAGGTTTTTCACATGCACTTTTACCGTGCTTTCGGTGATGTCCAGTTTGCGGGCGATCATTTTATTCGGCTGCCCCTGAGCGATCAATTTCAGTATATCGCGCTCACGCGGAGTCAGTGCATTGATATCCGGTTCATCATCACTGCGCACTTCACGCAGCGCGCCTGCCAGTACTTCGGTCAGTGCCGGGGAGACCACCATTTTACCCGCAGCCGCCTGGCGCAGTGCCACCAGCAGCTCTTCCGGCTCCATATCTTTGAGCAGATAGCCGTCCGCCCCCCGGCGCAGTGCCGTAATCAGGTCTTCCCGGTAGTTGGACACACTGAATACCACCACCCGGCCGGACAGCGGTTTGCGCCGCAAAATATCCAGGGTTTCAAAACCGTTCATTTCCGGCATATTCAGATCCAGTAAAATCAGATCCGGGTCGAGTGATTCCGCCAGCGCAATGCCGTCACGGCCATTCCCCGCTTCACCGGCCACCATCAGTGACGGCTCCATGCTGATTAACTGCCTGACACCGTTACGCAGCATCGGATGATCATCTATCAGCAGGATCGTGGAGGGAGAGGCCGGATCAGCGGCTTCATCCGGATCACTGAGTATAATCTCTCCGGCAGAAAGTATTCTGTTCGTCATTGTTTACCTTGCTCCTGAATCGTCTTCATTTATTCTTATAGTTGTATTCGCGGGAAAGCTTATCAGCACCTGAGTGCCGCCCTGTTCCCGCGAGGTTATCCGGCAGGTTCCGTGCAATGTTGCTGCCCGTTCCCGCATAATAGATAACCCGTAATGGTTATTTTTTTCCGGATGCTCGGGGATGCCTTCCCCGTTATCTTCCACACGGATATAAATCATCTGATCTTCTGACCGGCATACCACCCGCGCCTCCGATGCATTGGCGTGCTGGAGAATATTACTCAGTGCCTCGCGGACAATCTGCACCACATGAATAGTCTGATGCGCGGAGACCTGCCGCCCGGAGAGCTGAAAATCAAAGCCGATACGGTAACCCAGCCGCTGCTCAAACTCATCCAGCGTACTCTGTAACGCAGCGAACAGCCCGGGCTCGGTCAGTTTCAGGCGGAAAGTGGTCAGCAGCTCACGCAGCTGATGATAAGCACCGTTTACTTCCCGGCGCATTTCTGTCAGCAGTGTCTGACAATTTTCCGGGATCTTCGCGGAATGCATCTGTAAATAGCTTATCTGAATTTTCAGGCAGGATAATGACTGTGCGATAGAATCGTGAAGTTCGCGGGCAATCACTGACCGCTCATCCATCAGAATCAGCTGTTGCTGCTGCTCATGCTGATAAGCCAGCGCAAAGGCCGAGATAATTTGTTTGCTCAGCATCTGCATCATATTCTGCTGTTCGCTGTTGAGCTGCTTACCGGCCGGCAGCAGAAGCTTCAATACCCCGTAACGGTTAATCGGCCCGCTCAGGTTCCAGCTCAGCTGCTCCTGCGCCTGTGACGGCCCCCGGCCGCAGTTCCCGATTTCAGTGAAACGGGAGGCGTTATTATCCTCAAAAATCCGCAGACACAACGCGCCTTCCGGTACAATCTGATGCAGATCCCGCAGAATATCTGTCAGCTGTGTGGTCAGGTCTTTGGTGTTATTCAGCCGCTGCCCGCTCTTATATAAGAAAGCCAGCATCTGGTTTTTTTCCTGCAAATCCTGCGTTTTCGCCGCCACCCGTGATTCCAGCTCCCCGTAGAGCGCAGACAGTTCCTCTGCCGTACGGTTAAGGGTATTGCCGATCATGGTGATTTCGTCGCGGTGGTTGTAATCCGCGAAGCGCGGCTGAAAGTTCCCCTGTCCCATGGCGTCAGCCTGTGCCAGCAGGCGCTGCCACGGATGGAGTATCCGGCGGCGGAAATGGCGCGCCGACAACAGCAGCAGCAAAATCATCAGTGCGATAAAAACCAGCTGAATAGCCGCCACCAGCCGGATAGTGGATTCGGTCTGGTGGTCAATGGCAGATACCAGGCTGTCAATCTGACCGACAAACGCAGCCACCGGGGCGCGGGCCTCTTCCGGCTGTTTTGCCGCTTCCAGTGCCGGGCGCAGCTTTTGCCGCCAGGTCTGCTCAATAGCCAGAAACTGCTGTTGTATTTTTGCCGGACTCACCGCTTTCATCCCGGAAAGCAGCGTTAAATCCGATTCAAAATCATTGAGATATTGCTGTGAATGCCCGGCCAGCGGGATTTCAGATAAGAAACGGTAGCTCTGCATCCGCAATGTGCCGGATTTATTAATCGCATGTGCATTGCCCTGCACACTTTCGGTGATCTGATTGGTCAGCCCCATACCGATCACCGCAAAAACGGTAAGCAGCACCATGAAACCGGTGATTTGAGTGAGAATAGATGTGTGTTTCAGCATTCACTGATGCTCCTCTGAACGGACCGGTTATTCTCTCCGATTTATCTGAAAAAACACTTACCACTAAAGTAGTACCCCTTAAAACCTTGAGGGATTAGCCTTTATAAACCACACTAATAATACTGATACTAACCTTTTGATTTTACTTATTTTCATCAGATTAACAACCGTACCTCTAAAGTAGAATGACGGTTTTACGCTTAAAAATCAATCGGTTCACCCTTTGATTAAGATCAGTATCAGTACCTTATAACCCACGTAAAACGCCTTTAATTTCAGCATAATTTTGAGGTGTATTATGGCTCAGATATCCAAAGGCAAGTCAGCCGCGGGCGTCATTACCGACTGGCGCCCGGAAGAGGAAAAATTCTGGGCAGAGAGCGGGCACCGGGTTGCATCACGCAATCTGTGGATCTCCGTTCCCTGTCTGTTACTGGCATTCTGCGTATGGATGCTGTTCAGCGCCGTTGCGGTCAATCTCCCGAAAGTCGGTTTTAACTTTACCACCGATCAGCTGTTTATGCTGACTGCCCTGCCTTCCGTTTCCGGGGCTCTCCTGCGGGTTCCTTACTCTTTCGTGATCCCGATTTTCGGCGGCCGCCGCTGGACCGCGTTCAGTACGCTGATCCTGATTGTGCCGTGTGTGTGGCTCGGGTTTGCAGTACAGAATCCGTCAACACCGTATGCGGTGTTTGTGATTATCGCCCTGCTGTGCGGCTTTGCCGGGGCAAACTTTGCCTCCAGCATGGGTAATATCAGCTTCTTTTTCCCGAAAGCAAAACAGGGCGGCGCCCTGGGTATCAACGGCGGTCTGGGTAATCTCGGCGTCAGTGTGATGCAGCTGGTCGCCCCGTTTATTGTGACGTTTGGTGTATTCAGCTTTATGGGCGGCTCCGGCGTGACCCAGCCTGACGGCTCTGAGTTATGGTTACAGAATGCCGCGTGGATCTGGGTACCGTTCCTGCTGCTGTTTACTGTTGCGGCATGGCTGGGAATGAATGACCTCTCCGCCAACAAAGCATCCCTGAAAGAGCAGTTACCGGTTCTGAAACGCAAACATTTGTGGATTCTGAGTTTCCTCTATCTCTCCACGTTCGGATCGTTTATCGGGTTTTCCGCCGGGTTTGCCATGCTGTCAAAAACCCAGTTCCCGGATATCGTTATCCTGAAGTTCGCCTTCTTCGGCCCGTTACTGGGTGCGCTGGCACGTCCGCTGGGCGGCTTCCTTTCCGATAAATTCGGCGGTATCCGCGTGACCTTTATTAACTTTGTGGTCATGGCGGTTTTCGCCTTCCTGCTGTTCTTCACACTGCCGGGTAAAAATGATGCCGGTTCATTTGCCGCCTTCTTCGGCGTGTTTATGGTGCTGTTTTTCACTGCCGGTCTCGGCAGCGGCTCCACGTTCCAGATGATTGCGGTGGTCTTCCGCAAAATCACCACTGAGCGCGTACTGGCAGAGGGCGGAACCGAAAAAGAGGCTCAGCATGAAGCCATCACCGAAAGTGCGGCTGCACTTGGTTTTATCTCTGCCATCGGTGCTATCGGCGGGTTCTTTATCCCGAATGCCTTTGGTATTTCACTGACACTGACTGGCTCGCCTGCCGGTGCAATGAAAGTGTTTGTTGTCTTTTATGTGGTCTGCATTCTGACCACATGGCTGGTATACGGCCGTAAAAAATAATTAATTCAATTCTGATAATCAGAGCAATGTGAGCGCCCGGCGCTTATCGGGGGATTACCGAATGAGCAAGTTTTTAGACAGATTCCGTTATTTTAAGCAGCGCGGGGAAACCTTCTCCGGCGACCACGGACAAGAGCTGAACGTCAACCGCGACTGGGAAGATGGTTACCGCAGCCGCTGGCAGCATGACAAAGTTGTCCGTTCCACCCACGGCGTGAACTGTACCGGTTCATGCAGCTGGAAAATCTACGTGAAAAACGGGCTGGTGACCTGGGAGACGCAGCAGACTGACTACCCGCGTACCCGTCCTGACCTGCCTGACCATGAGCCGCGCGGCTGTCCGCGCGGTGCCAGCTATTCCTGGTATCTGTACAGCGCAAACCGCGTGAAGTATCCGATGGTTCGCAAACGCCTGATCACGCTGTGGCGTGAAGCAAAAGCACAGCACGCAGACCCGGTGGATGCGTGGGCTTCCATTATTAATGATGAAGCAAAAGCCAAAAGCTACAAACAGGCCCGCGGCCGCGGCGGATTTGTCCGCTCCGACTGGCAGGAAGTGAATGAAATGATTGCGGCAGCCAATATTGTGACTGCCAAACAATTCGGCCCTGACCGTATTATCGGCTTTTCACCGATCCCGGCGATGTCGATGGTTTCCTATGCCTCCGGCGCCCGTTATTTATCCCTGATCGGCGGCGCCTGTCTGAGTTTCTATGACTGGTACTGCGACTTACCGCCGGCCTCCCCGCAGACCTGGGGTGAGCAGACCGACGTACCGGAATCCGCTGACTGGTATAACTCCTCTTATCTGATAGCCTGGGGTTCCAACGTCCCGCAGACCCGTACCCCGGATGCGCACTTCTTCACCGAAGTACGCTATAAAGGAACCAAAACTGTCGCGATCACCCCCGATTATGCTGAAATCGCCAAACTGTGTGACCAGTGGCTGAACCCGAAACAGGGAACAGACAGTGCCGTTGCGCTGGCTATGGGACATGTGATCCTCAATGAGTTCCATGCGAAGCGTCAGGCGGAATACTTCACTAATTATGTCCGTACTTACAGTGATATGCCGATGCTGGTGATGCTGGAGCCGCGTGCGGAAGGCGGTTATGTGCCGGGCCGTATGCTGCGGGCATCCGATCTGGTGGATTCACTTGGTGAGAAAGAGAATGCCGAGTGGAAAACTATCGCCATTGATGAAAACAGCCGGCAGTTAGTGGCACCTCAGGGCTCTATCGGGTTCCGCTGGGACAAATCCCGCAAATGGAACCTGGAGCCGCGTGACGGCAAAAACGGTGATGAGATCACCATGCAGCTGAGCCTGCTGGATAAGCACGATGACGTTGCTGATGTCGCTTTCCCGTATTTCGGCGGCATTGAAAATGAATTTTTTGAAGGTGTGGCACTGGATGAAGTGCTGATGCACAAACTGCCGGTGAAAGTGGTGCGTCTGGCAGACGGCAGTGACGTCCGTGTGGCGAGTGTCTTCGATTTAACCCTCGCCAACTACGGTATCGATCGCGGTCTGAATGATGTGAACTGCGCAGCGGATTACAGCGAAATCAAGGCCTATACCCCGGCCTGGGCAGAGAAAGTGACCGGCGTCAGTCAGCATCACATCTCCCGCATTGCCCGTGAGTTTGCCGATAACGCCGAGAAAACCCACGGCCGTTCAATGGTGATTGTCGGTGCCGGTATCAACCACTGGTATCACATGGATATGACCTACCGCGGCATTATCAATATGCTGGTATTCTGCGGCTGTGTCGGTCAGAGCGGCGGCGGCTGGTCACACTATGTGGGCCAGGAAAAACTGCGTCCGCAGACCGGCTGGTTACCGCTGGCGTTCGGGCTGGACTGGTCACGTCCGCCGCGCCATATGAATAGTACCTCGTTCTTCTATAACCACTCCAGCCAGTGGCGTTATGAAACTGTTCAGCCGCAGGAGCTTCTCTCCCCGCTGGCGGACAAATCCCGCTTCAGCGGCAGCCTGCTGGACTTCAATATCCGTGCCGAACGCATGGGCTGGCTGCCGTCCGCACCGCAGCTGAACGTGAACCCGCTGACTATCGCGGCAAAAGCGAAAGAAGCCGGTCAGGATCCGCAGGCCTATACCGCAGAAGCCCTGAAAAGCGGTGCTATCCGCTTTGCGGCAGAACAGCCGGACAATCCGCAGAACTTCCCGCGCAACCTGTTTATCTGGCGCTCCAACCTGCTCGGCTCTGCCGGTAAAGGCCATGAGTATCTGCTGAAATACCTGCTCGGTACTGAAAACGGTCTGCTGGGTAAAGATCTCGGCGAACAGGGCAGTGTAAAACCGGAAGAAGCGGAATGGGTGGATAATGCCCCGGAAGGAAAAGTGGATCTGGTGGTGACACTCGATTTCCGTATGTCCAGTACCTGTCTGTTCTCCGATATCGTGCTGCCGACCGCCACCTGGTATGAAAAAGATGATATGAACACCTCGGATATGCATCCGTTCATTCATCCGCTGACCGCTGCGGTCGATCCGGCCTGGGAATCCAAAACCGACTGGGAAATCTACAAAGGGATCGCAAAATCCTTCTCTGAACTCTGTCCGGGCCACCTGGGCAAAGAGACGGATGTTGTCACCCTGCCAATCCAGCATGACTCCGCAGCCGAAATGGCGCAGCCGTTTGATGTGAAAGACTGGAAAAAAGGCGAATGTGATCTGATTCCGGGCAAAACTGCACCGCACCTGATGGTGGTGGAACGCGATTATCCGAACACCTATGCCCGCTTTACCTCTCTGGGGCCGCTGCTGGATAAACTCGGCAACGGCGGGAAAGGTATCAGCTGGAATACTCAGGAAGAAGTCGATTTCCTGAAAAAACTCAACCGCACCCGTACTGAAGGCGCTGCCGAAGGTCGTCCGGCGATTGAAACCGCGATTGATGCGGCAGAAGTCGTGCTTTCGCTGGCACCGGAAACCAACGGCCATGTGGCGGTGAAAGCGTGGGATGCGCTCGGTAAAGTGACCGGCCGTGACCATACCCATCTTGCCATCCATAAAGAAGATGAAAAAATCCGCTTCCGCGATATCGTGGCGCAGCCGCGCAAAATTATCTCCAGCCCGACCTGGTCCGGCCTCGAAGATGAGCACGTCTCTTATAACGCGGGTTACACCAACGTTCACGAGATGATCCCGTGGCGCACCCTGAGCGGCCGCCAGCAGTTGTATCAGGATCATGAATGGATGCGCGCATTCGGTGAGGCACTGGTGGTGTATCGTCCGCCGGTCGATACCCGTGCGGCGCAACCGCTGCTGGGCGCGAAACCGAATGGCTATCCGGAGAAAGCCCTGAACTTCCTGACCCCGCACCAGAAATGGGGTATTCACTCCACCTACAGTGATAACCAGCTGATGCTGACCCTCGGCCGTGGTGGTCCGGTGGTGTGGCTGAGTGAGGAAGATGCCCGTTCGCTGGGTATTGAGGATAACGACTGGATCGAAGCCTTCAACAGCAACGGCGCACTGACCGCCCGAGCGATTGTCAGCCAGCGTATCCCGGACGGCATGATCTTTATGTATCACGCCCAGGAACGTCAGATAAACCTGCCGGGCTCAGAAGTGACCGGCATGCGCGGCGGTATTCATAACTCCGTCACCCGTGTCTGCCCTAAACCGACCCATATGATCGGCGGCTACAGCCACCTGGCGTACAGCTTCAACTATTACGGCACTGTCGGCTCCAACCGTGACGAATTTGTGGTGGTCCGCAAAATGAAAAATGTGGACTGGCTCGACGGTGAGCAGGATGGTTATCAACAGACCCTGAGCGGGCAGGAGAAAGCATAATGAAGATACGTTCCCAAGTCGGCATGGTATTGAACCTGGATAAATGTATCGGTTGCCATACCTGCTCTGTCACCTGTAAAAACGTCTGGACCAGCCGCGAAGGTGTGGAATACGCGTGGTTCAATAACGTCGAAACCAAACCCGGACTGGGCTACCCGCATAACTGGGAAGACCAGGAGAAATGGAAAGGCGGCTGGATCAAAAATATCCGCGGCAAACTGGTTCCCCGTATGGGTAACAAAATCGGCCTGCTGTCAAAAATCTTCGCCAACCCTGACCAGCCGGAACTGGATGATTACTACGAGCCGTTCACTTACGACTATGATCATCTGAAAAACGCCCCGGAAGGCAATCTGCCGACCGCCCGTCCGCGCTCACTGATCACCGGTCAGCGCATGACAAAAATTGAGAACGGCCCGAACTGGGAAGATGACCTCGGCGGTGAATTCAGCCGCCGCAGCGCGGACAAAAACTTCGCCGATATGCAGAAGGAGATGTACGGCCAGTTTGAGCAGACCTTTATGATGTATCTGCCGCGTCTGTGCGAACACTGTCTGAACCCGGCCTGCGTCGCAACCTGTCCGAGCGGTGCAATCTACAAACGTGCGGAAGACGGTATCGTACTTATCGATCAGGACAAATGCCGCGGCTGGCGTATGTGCCTGACCGGCTGCCCGTACAAAAAAATCTACTTCAACTGGAAAAGCGGCAAATCCGAGAAATGTATTTTCTGCTATCCGCGTATCGAAGCCGGTCAGCCGACCGTGTGCTCGGAAACCTGCGTGGGCCGTATCCGCTACCTCGGTGTGCTGCTCTATGATGCGGATCGCATTGAAGAAGCGGCAAGTGCGGATAACGAAAAAGATCTGTATGAGCGTCAGCTCGGGATCTTCCTCGACCCGAACGACCCGGAAGTGATCCGCCAGGCGCAGAAAGACGGCATTCCGCTGAGTGTGATTGACGCGGCACAGAAATCGCCGGTCTACAAAATGGCGATGGAGTGGAAACTCGCCCTGCCTCTGCACCCGGAATACCGTACTCTGCCGATGGTCTGGTATGTGCCGCCTCTGTCACCGATTCAGTCTGTCAGCGATGCGGGTATGCTGCCGCACAGCGGCGTACTGCCGGATGTGGAAAGTCTGCGCATCCCGGTTCAGTACCTCGCCAACCTGCTGACTGCCGGAGACACCGCACCGGTACTGCGCGCCCTGAAACGGATGCTGGCCATGCGTCACTACAAACGTGCGGAAACCGTGGATAAAACCCGGGATATCAGTGCACTGGAAGAGGTGGGTCTGACAGAAGCTCAGGCACAGGAAATGTACCGCTATCTGGCTATCGCGAATTATGAGGATCGCTTTGTGATCCCGTCTTCACACCGCGAGCTGGCCCGCGAGGCATTCCCTGAGCGCAACGGCTGCGGATTCAGCTTCGGTGACGGCTGCCACGGCAGCGATACCAAATTTAACCTGTTTAACAGCCGCCGCATCGATGCCATTGATATCACGCAGAAAACACCGGCAGATGCGCCAATCTCAGAGAGGCATTCATCATGATTAGTTTAAAAATCATCGGCTGCCTGCTGGATTACCCGAATGAGGAGCTGTGGGCACACCGCGACGAACTGATTGCGGAAATTGAACAGGCGCACGAACTGCGCCTGACTCAGGCTGCCGCACTGATGTACTTCGTCGCTGAACTGACCTCAGAGCCGCTGCTCGACAGTCAGGCGCGCTACAGTGAATTGTTTGATCGCGGCAGAGCCACCTCTCTGCTGCTGTTTGAACACGTTTACGGTGAATCGCGGGATCGCGGCCAGGCAATGGTATCCCTGCTGGAGCAGTATGAGCAGGCCGGGATCACCCTCAACAGCCGCGAACTGCCGGATTATCTGCCGGTTTACCTGGAATATCTCTCTGTTATGCCGCCTGAACAGGCCTGTCAGGGACTGAAAGATATCGCACCGATCCTCGCCCTGCTCGGTGAGCGCCTGCGCCAGCGCGAAAGTCATTACCATGAATTGTTCAGCCTGCTGCTGGCAATGGCGGACAGTGACCTGACACTCAGCGCACTGACCCGTCAGGTGAACGGTGAAGCTCGTGATGATACCCCGGCTGCACTGGATGCGGTCTGGGAAGAAGAACAGGTGACATTCCTGGCCGATAAAGGCTGTGATAATTCTGTTCTGACACAACATGAGCGTCGTTTTTCACAGAGTGTTGCCCCGAATTACATTCAGGTGGGTGACGCGCCGGTTTCCCCTGCGGCGAAAGGAGTAACTCCATGAATTTCCTGAATACGTTTTTCTTTGATATCTACCCGTATATCGCAGGCGCGGTGTTTATCATCGGCAGCTGGCTGCGTTACGACTACGGACAATACACCTGGCGTGCCGGTTCCAGTCAGATGCTGGATAAAAAAGGGATGCGTCTGGCTTCCAACCTGTTCCATATCGGGATCATCGGCATTTTCTTCGGGCATTTTGTCGGGATGCTGACCCCGCACTGGATGTATGAACCGTTTATCACCGTGGCGCAGAAACAGATGCTGGCGATGGTGGCGGGCGGTGCCTGCGGGGTGATGACGCTGATCGGCGGCGGTATGCTGCTCAAACGCCGTCTGACCAACCCGCGTGTCCGTGCAACATCTTCAGCAGGCGATATCCTGATCATCACCCTGCTGGTGATCCAGGTCATTCTGGGCCTGGGTACTATTCCGTTCTCCGCACAGCACACTGACGGCAGTGAAATGATGAAGCTGGTCGGCTGGGCACAGTCTGTCGTGACATTTCAGGGTGGCGCATCAGAGCATCTGGAAGGCGTAGCCTTTATCTTCCGTATGCACCTGGTGCTGGGTATGACGCTGTTCCTGATCTTCCCGTTCTGCCGTCTGGTGCATATCTGGAGTGCGCCGGTCGAATATATTACGCGCCGCTACCAGTTAGTGCGCAACCGTCATTAATTAACAACAACAGTCTCATCCTTTAAATGCACAGTTTTGGGTGGCTCCGGCCACCCTTTTTTTTACTATCGCGTGATATCTTCAACAAAAGTTGAAGCAGTTTACCGGCACAGAGGCAAAATCCCTGCTTTCGCAGCCGTCGTAACGCCCCGCTAACATTTTCAATATCAACGCTTCTCAAAAAATGTCTGCAAAATCAATTCAGTAAACCACCACCAGCAGAAACACGCTGTTTTATCCCGGTTGTGATGTTCACATCTGCTATTTTTCACTGCTTTTTTGTTATTAAAATGATTTTGTAATCATTAAAAAATAGTTGAATTTAATGTTGACCCACATCACAAAACTGGTATCATACCTCCATCGAAGCAAAACAGCTTACTAACCTAATTCACAAGCAGGAGTTCATTATGAAAAGTATCAAAACTTTCTTCTCTAATCTGAGCCGTGCTGCTGCTATCATTGCAAAATACAGCAAAGCATTCTG
>NZ_JBCPSQ010000012.1:0-30494 GCF_051129855.1 Morganella sp. Je.2.23 | reverse complement strand
CGAGGCTGCGTATATTACGTTTCCAGCCCCTTCGAGTCAAGCGTTGTTTTTCAACTTTTCGCTTTTTCTCTTTCTGCCGGAACCGCGTGTTATCGCGTTGTTCCGTGTCAGTGGTGGCGCATTATAGGGAGCTTTTCGTTTTGCACAACCTTTTTTTTGAATTTTCTTATTAACCGTCTGTCTTTTGAGCATCATGTCGTATTTTCCGGCAATTATGCCTGAAAGTTGCATTGCCTCCGGTAAACTCTCTGACTAAGATCGCCAAAATACATTTATATTCTGAGGTAATTATTGTGAATAAACTCCGTCCCTATCTGACATTAACCCCTTCTGCCGGCCAAAACGTCATGATCGATGACTCTTCCGTCATTATCGGTGATGTGCGTCTGGCTGATGATGTCGGTATCTGGCCGCTGGTTGTTGCCCGGGGAGATGTCAATTACATTCAGATTGGTCAGCGCACCAATATTCAGGACGGCTCCGTCTTGCATGTGACTCATCAGACTGCTGATAATCCGGCCGGTCATCCGCTGATTATCGGAGAAGACGTTACTGTTGGCCATAAAGTGATGCTGCACGGCTGCACTATCGGTAACCGTGTTCTGGTCGGTATGGGATCAATTTTGCTGGATGGTGTGGTGGTTGAGGATGATGTGATCATCGGTGCGGGCAGTCTGGTTTCACCGGGCAAACGACTGGAAAGCGGCTACCTGTATCTCGGCAGTCCTGCCAAAGCCGTCCGTCCGCTGAAACCGGAGGAATATGAAGGACTGAAATATTCCGCCAATAACTATGTTATGTGGAAAAATAACTATCTGTCACAGGGTAACCGGTAAGGCGGTTCATCCGCCTCACCTTTTTCAATAAACTCTGCAAACTCTTCCTCCAGATCCCACCGGTTCCGGCGGAAGAGAGTCAGCATATCCTCCCCGCCTGCCGTCCCGTAACGGGATTGCAGGTATTGTGCAGAGACACAGCAATCCGATAAAAAACCATTGATCATCACCGGAAAAATAATACATTCCCGGTCGTCATCCCGTGATTCGCGATCCGGAAACTGAATGGATTGATTCATTATGCCATCTTCTCTTTGAGTTTTGTCAGTACAGGAGCGATATCCGGCAATACACCATGCCATAACCGGAATGCGAAAGCCGCCTGACCGGCCAGCATACCCAGTCCGTCAGCATACCGGGCCACTCCGTGATCTGCGGCGAGTTGCAGAAAAGGTGTCAGACCGGTGCGGTAAAACATATCGTAACAGGCGACAGCCGGGTTCAGTAATGACGGCGGGATCTGCGGAACCGCGCCATCCACCCCGGACGATGTGGCATTGATAATCAGTGAAAATCCGGCGGTTCCGGTTTCATTGAGCGGCATTGCACTGACTTTTCCGTAACCGGTAAACCGCTCTGCCAGAGATTGGGCTTTACCAAATGTCCGGTTGGTGACGGTAACGGCACATCCTGCCTGTAATAGTGACAACAATGCACCGCGGGCAGCTCCGCCTGCACCTATCAGCAGGATATGGTCACCGGGCCGGATAAACATAAGCCGCTGCAAATCAATAACCAGCCCTTCACCATCGGTATTATCCCCGGCCAGCCGCTTATCTTCTGTCAGATACAGTGTATTTACCGCACCACAGACCCGTGCCCGTTCACTGAGCTCATCCGCCAGTTCATATGCCTGTTCTTTAAAAGGAAGTGTGACATTTGCCCCCTGTCCGCCCGCAGCGAAAAATCCGGAGACACTGCGACTGAATCCGTCAAGCGGGGACAAAATCCGTTCATAACTCAGCTCAATACCAAACTGACCGGCAAACGCCTGATGAATAAAAGGTGACTGACTGTGTGCAATAGGATGGCCAAAAACGGCAAATTTTTTCATTCCGGGTCCTTTTGGTGTTTTATCAGCCCTGGCGGTATAACTGCCCTGTCAGTGCATCGCGGATCTCTGAGGGATTTTTCCGCCCGCCGACCAGCCCGTCAACCACAGGAATCCGGCGGTTAAACTGAGAATTTACCTCATCAGTTGTCCGGCACGGCTCCAGTCCGCTCAGGTTCGCACTGGTGGAAACGACCGGTTTGCCGTATGCCAGACATAATGCTTTAACCACCGGATGATCTGTCACGCGGACAGCCAGCGAATCAAAACGGCCGGTCAGCCATTTTGGTGTTGTGGATTTTGCCGGGATCACCCAGGTTACCGGGCCCGGCCAGGAGGCAAACATCGCTTCACGCTGTTCCGCTGTCAGCCGGGAATCATCAATATACGGTTTTACCTGATCATAGTTATCCGCAATCAGAATCAGCCCTTTTTCCCACGGGCGCTGTTTCAGATCCAGCAGTGCCATCACCGCCTGTTCACTATCCGGATCACAGCCCAGACCAAATACGGCTTCTGTCGGATAGGCGATGACCTCATGGTTATTCAGTGCTTTTATGATTGTGTCAAAATTTGCTGTGGTGTGATTATGATTCATCATTATTCTCATTCTGTTCTTTTTGTCGTTTTGCGCAGGCTTTACTCGCACAATTTAATCTTACGCCTGTTGATGTCCTTTTTTCCACCAGCAGCGGATAGTGACAATACTGACACTCACCGGCAACCGGTTTGCTGTTCAGTGAAAACTGACAAGCCGGATAGCGGTTGCAGGCATAAAATACTTTACCGAACCGGGATTTACGCTGAAGTAACTTACCATCATGGCACTGCGGGCAGGCAACCGTTGTTTCATCCGGTGAATCGATAGATGCAATATATTCACATTCCGGAAAATTTCCGCAGCCGATAAACATACCATAGCGACCCTGACGCAACACCAGCGTTCCGCCGCACTGCGGACACAGCTGCCCGTCCAGCACTTTTATAATATGTCCGTCAGTACCGGCTTTCAGCGGACGGACGTAATCACATTCCGGATAAGCCGAACAGCCGAAGAAAGGCCCGTGGGCACCATTGCGGATAACCAGCTCTCCGCCGCATTCCGGACAGCATTCCGCCGTTGATTTTGACATGATAATTTACCTTACGCCGATACCGTTCAGTGATGCAGGCGGATATATCCCCCGCTGACCACGGCTATTTTACCTGATAACTCCAGCTGCAGCAGTTGTGTTGTCACCTCTGTGACCGGCAGCTCACACCGCGCGGCAATAACATCCGCCGGCGTCGGTTCATCATCCACATTAATCAGCACATGTGCAAACGGCAGTTCTTCCTGTACCGGCGGGACAACCGTCTCCGTCATATCCGGAACCGGCGGCAGAGCCAGCCACTGCATATCCAGTGCGAGATGATCAGTGATATCTGCCGGTGCGGTCGCAATATAGGCGCCCTGCTGCAACAACCAGTGGTTGCCCTCATAAGCCGGATTACCGAGTATTGCCGGTAACGTAAATACATCCCGCCCCTGCTCCAGCGCGCACTGTGCGGTAATTAATGACCCGCTGCGCCGCCCGGCCTCAATCACAATCAGCAGGCGGCTTAACCCGCTGATTATCCGGTTCCGGCGCGGAAAATTTTTAGCCAGCGGCGGAACATCCGGAAAATATTCAGAGATAAGTGCGCCGTTTTCTGTAATCCCGCCGGCCAGCTGCCTGTGCTGTGCAGGATAAATATGAGACAACCCGCTGCCTGATACCGCGACCGTCTTTCCGCCGGATTCCAGCGCAGCTTTATGGCAGCACCCGTCGACCCCGGCAGCCAGACCGCTGGTGATGACCAGATTATGCTGCACAAGATGCCGTGTAAAACAGACCGCCCACTTTTCACCATAATGCGTGACCGCACGACTACCCACCATACTGACCTGAGGGTCAGACAATGCAGCTATCTGCCCTGCCACAAAAAGCACAAGCGGGGGTGAATAGATCTGCTTTAATAAAAACGGATAGTGTGGTGATGACAGGGGTAATATCACGTTACCCGGTGAATCAGCCCATAACAGTGCCGTTTTCAGTCTGGATGTATTCACATTCATAAATTGCTGACACTGCACCAATGTTAGTCCGCACTGATGCAGCTGCTGACGGATCTCACCGTTTTTCTGCGTGCAGGTTTCTGTCAGTACAGAGGCAGCGCTGACAGCATGATGTGCACTTAACCGCCTGATACACGCCAGACGTAACCAAATTTCCCTTTCATCCATTGCGCCATCCTGACTGAGCCCGTAATAAAAATGCCGTATCCGTTGCGGGCAATACTGTCAATCAGGCGGATAACTGTCTAGAATAGACATTAATTTCCATCCATTTTTTAGATAGAACACGAAAAAATCTATGGCGTTATTAACCGTATTACATTATCCCGACGAGCGGCTTCGCACGATTGCAAAGCCGGTTGAAAAAGTCGATGCCGGCATTCAGAAGATTGTCGATGATATGTTCGAAACCATGTACGACGAAGAAGGTATTGGTCTGGCAGCAACCCAGGTTGATATCCACCAGCGCATTATCGTGATCGATGTGTCAGAAGAACGGAATGAGCGCCTGGTACTGATCAACCCGGAACTGCTGGAAAAATCCGGAGAAGCCGGAATCGAAGAAGGTTGTTTATCGATTCCTGAGCAGCGGGCATTCGTGCCGCGTGCTGAGCACGTTAAAATCCGGGCGCTGGACTATAACGGTGAGCCTTTCGAGCTGGAAACCGGTGATCTGCTGGCAATTTGTATCCAGCATGAAATGGATCACCTGGAAGGTAAATTATTTGTCGATTACCTTTCCGCTCTGAAACGCCAGCGCATCCGTCAGAAAGTCGAAAAACTGGACAGACTCAGAGCCCGGTCTTAATACCCGCAGTCTTTATCTGCCACAGACCGCAGCAGCGCACGGGCACTGTTATTGTTTGTGGCATTATTATTTTTACAGGAAAGCAACGTGTCAGATTCACTACGTATTATCTTTGCAGGAACGCCTGATTTTGCCGCACGCCACCTGGATGCCCTGATTCAGTCAGAGCATAATGTCGTTGGCGTCTTAACCATGCCGGATCGCCCTGCCGGCCGCGGGAAAAAAATCACCGCAGGCCCGGTAAAAGAGCTGGCACAACAGCACGATATTCCTGTTTTCCAGCCATCCACACTGCGCAAAGAAGAAAATCACCAGTGGATACGTGACCAGCAGGCAGACATCATGATTGTCGTGGCCTACGGGATGATTTTACCGCAGGCAGTGCTGGATATTCCGCGCCTCGGGTGTCTGAATGTTCACGGTTCCCTGTTACCGGCATGGCGTGGTGCAGCGCCTATCCAGCGTGCATTGTGGGCCGGTGATGCAAAAACCGGTGTGACCATTATGCAGATGGACGCCGGTCTGGATACCGGCGATATGCTGTATAAAGCAGAGTGCGATATCACATCAGAAGATACCAGTGCGTCACTGTATGAAAAACTTGCAGGTATCGGCCCGCAGGCACTGTTACATACATTGTCTCTGGTCTGTCAGAATGCTCTTCGTCCTGAAAAACAGGACGACACCCTGGTTACCTACGCAGAGAAACTGAGCAAAGAAGAAGCCCGGCTGGACTGGTCTTTATCTGCCGCTCAGTTAGATCGCTGTATCCGTGCCTTCAATCCGTGGCCAATCAGTTATATGGTGATTGATGAGCAACCAGTGAAAGTCTGGCAGGCCACAGTGATTGCGGAACAGACTTCCGCAACTCCGGGAACAGTTATCCGTGCGGATAAAAGCGGCATTCAGGTTGCCACTGCCGACGGTATTCTGAATATCACACAGTTACAGCCTGCCGGTAAAAAACCGATGTCAGCTACTGATATCCTGAATTCCCGTAAAGAATGGTTTACCCCGGGCAATTTACTGTAATTTTGTTTCGTAACCGGCATATCCTGTTCGGTATGCCGGTCACCCTTTCTCTTTATCACTCGCCGGCATACCGGAATCATAATGAAAAACAGTTATAACCTACGCAGTATTGCTGCCCGTATCATCAGCCAGGTCCTGGATCAGGGACAGTCACTCAGCGCACTTCTGCCTGAATATCAGCGGGATATCAACCCGAAAGACAAAGCATTGTTGCAGGAATTGTGCTTTGGCGTGATGCGGGTACTGCCGGAGCTTGAATGGTACAGCCGGCAGCTGATGGCAAAACCACTGACCGGCAAACAGCGGGTACTGCATTATCTGATTCTGGTCGGTTTTTATCAGCTTCGTTATACACGCATCCCGGCACACGCCGCACTGTCTGAAACTGTTAATGGTGCAGTTGCCCTGAAAAAGCCACAGCTGAAAGGGCTGATTAACGGTGTGCTGCGTCAGTTCCAGCGTCAGGAACAGGTTCTGGCTGAACGTTTTGCTAATAATGAAAGCCGCTGGCTGCATCCGAAATGGCTGTTATCCCGTATTCAGGCTGCCTATCCTGAAAACTGGGAATCCGTTATTACTGCAAATAATGAAAAACCGCCGATGTGGCTGCGGGTTAACCGTAACCATCACTCCGCACAGGCATATCAGGCCCTGCTGGCAGAAAATAATATTGACGCTTTTTATAATCCTTCATATCCGGATGCACTGCGTCTCGCAGCACCTTGCCCCGTCACTGATCTGCCGGGATTTGCTGAGGGCTGGGTTACTGTTCAGGACAGTTCTGCGCAGGGCTGCGCATTACTGCTGGATCCGCAGAATGATGAAACAATTTTAGATCTGTGTGCTGCACCCGGCGGGAAAACAACCCATATTTTAGAGATAGCGCCCCGCGCTCACGTCATGGCTGTCGATGTGGATAAGCAGCGTTTGACCCGGGTTAATGAGAACTTACAACGGCTTAAGCAAAATGCTGTTGTTAAGACCGGTGACGGCCGTTATCCGGAACAATGGGCTGAATCACAGACATTCGATCGTATTTTACTTGATGCGCCCTGCTCCGCGACCGGCGTTATCCGCCGCCATCCTGATATAAAATGGCTGCGCCGTGATAATGATATTAATGAACTGGCCGCACTGCAGCGGGAAATTCTGGAAGCGGTCTGGCCGTATCTTAAGCCCGGCGGCACCCTGGTCTATGCAACCTGTTCCGTATTACCGGAAGAGAATATTCATCAGATAAATAATTTTCTGTCTTCACATCGTGATGCAGTGTTAACAGATACACCGGCCTCCGGTTATCAGATGCTGCCGGATGCTCAGAGCGGAGACGGATTTTTTTACGCTAAACTGGTTAAACAGGCACTTCCTGCCTGATAAACAACCCGGACGATCATTTATATGAAAATTATTATTCTTGGTGCCGGACAAGTCGGCGGCACACTGGCAGAAAACTTAGTTGATGAAAACAACGATATTACTGTTGTGGATACCAACCCGGACCGGTTACGTCAGTTGCAGGATAAATTCGATCTCCGGGTGATAAACGGTGCGGGCTCTCACCCCCGGGTGCTGCGTGAAGCCGGGGCAGAAGATGCGGATATGCTCGTTGCCGTGACCAACTCCGATGAAACGAATATGATCGCCTGCCAGGTCGCCTACACGTTGTTCAATACACCAAACAAGATCGCCCGAATCCGATCTTCCGAATATGTCCGCGAGGCCGATAAATTATTTTTACCGGAAGCGATCCCGATAGATCATCTGATCGCCCCTGAACAGCTGGTTATCGACAGCATCTATAAGCTGATCCAGTATCCCGGAGCCCTTCAGGTTGTGAATTTTGCCGAAGGACGCGTCAGTATTGTTGCCGTAAAAGCCTATTACGGTGGTTCACTGGTCGGGAACGCTCTTTCCAGTCTGCGCGAACATATGCCGCACATTGAAACACGGGTTGTGGCTATCTTCCGCCAGGACAGACCGATTCGTCCGCAGGGTTCAACCATCATTGAAGCCGGTGATGAAGTATTTTTTGTCGCTGCATCCGAACATATCCGCGCGGTAATGAGTGAATTACAGCGGCTGGAAAAACCGTATAAGCGGATCATGATTGTCGGCGGCGGGAACGTCGGAGCCGGTCTGGCCCTGCGTATCGAGAAAGACTATAACGTCAAACTGATCGAGCACAACGCTAACCGGGCAACGGATCTTGCCGAGTTGCTGCATGACACTATTGTTTTCTACGGGGATGCATCAGACCAGGAATTATTAGCAGAAGAGCATATTGAGCAGGTTGATGTCTTTATTGCCCTGACCAACGATGACGAAGCAAATATTATGTCTGCGATGCTCGCCAAACGCATGGGCGCCAAAAAAGCAATGGTGCTAATCCAGCGCAGCGCATATGTGGACCTGGTACAGGGCGGCGTGATCGATATTGCGATCTCCCCGCAACAGGCCACTATTTCTGCATTACTGGGACATGTACGCAAAGCGGATATCGTCAGTGTATCTTCATTGCGCCGCGGTGTCGCTGAGGCTATTGAAGCTATTGCACATGGTGATGAAAACACCTCAAAAGTCGTCGGGCGCAAAATTGCCGATATTAAGCTGCCACCGGGCACTATTATTGGTGCGATTGTCAGAGATGAGCAGGTGATTATTGCGAATGCCGAGCACAGTATTGAGCAGGGAGACCATGTTGTGCTGTTCATTACTGACAAACGCCACGTACCCGAGGTGGAGAAGCTCTTCCAGCCAAGTCCGTTCTTCTTATAAATAAGTACTTAATATTTTGATAGTAAATGCTATTGATTTATACTTGAGAATGACAACTTGTTAACATTTTGGGTAAGGAAAAAGGTATGAGCTTCATAAAAGAGTTTCGTGAATTTGCGATGCGCGGTAATGTCGTTGATATGGCTGTCGGTATCATTATCGGTGCGGCGTTCGGCAAAATTGTGTCCTCATTAGTTGCTGATGTCATCATGCCACCACTCGGCTTACTTATCGGCGGGATCGACTTCAAGCAATTTGCCGTTGTGCTGCGGGAAGCCAGCGGAGATGTGCCTGCTGTTGTACTGAACTATGGTGTATTCCTGCAAACCGTCTTTGACTTCGTCATCGTCGCATTTGCTATCTTCATTGCCATCAAAATGCTGAATAAATTACGCCGTGAGCAGGCAGAAGCACCTGCTGAGCCGCCGGCTCCATCAGCAGAAGAAACATTACTGACTGAAATCCGTGATTTATTAAAAGATCAAAAGAAATAATAAACTAAAAGGCCAGTAGTAAAAGATTATCTAATCGCTTACTACTGGCCTCCCGGTAACCTGCCTTATTGTGTTTTTCTTTCCGGTTATAACTCCCTTTACCTTTCTTATTTTTCTCTACTCTCTGCCGGAAAAGCGGATCTGATAATAGTGCTTCGAGGGCGTTATCTTGTATCACGCCGCGCTTATGAGCATATTTCGTCATAGTAACCTCATTGATTATGTTTACTCTCTTTTTTTGAACAGCCACAGGGCTCTGTCGCTCCCTGCTCAAGGATTTCCAGAATGGTGCATTGTGAACTGACATGTGCCGTTCCGCAACAGGCATCACTCAGCATCTTCAGGGAATCGCGCATTCGCTGCATTTCAACTAACTTTATTTCCACATCTTTCAGCCGATCATCAACAATTTGCTTTGATTCACGGCAGGTATGGTGTTCAGGATCAACCCTGATCGATAACAATTCAGTGATCGCTTCCAGAGTAAAGCCCAATTGTTTTGCATAACGGATAAAACGCAGACGATGCAGATCCTGTTCGGTATACAAACGATAGCCGCCATCCGTCCGGGACTGATGATCCATCATGCCCTGTTTTTCATAAAAGCGGATCGTGTCCGGTGTCACTTCTGCAAGTTTTGCTAACTGACCAATTCGGTACATCGGCAACCTCCTGACATCATCTGGCCTGAAGCCATCATATCAGAATAGTAAAATGTTGTATGTCATTGACTGGAATATGGGGATGGGGGGTATAACTTCAAGGGCAGGATTAGCGGAAATAAAAAAACCGGGTTAAAAACCCGGTTTTTTTACGCAGTAACAGATTACTCTGCTGCTGCTTCAGTCTGGGACTCAGCGCGGTCAACAAGCTCAATGTAAGCCATTGGAGCATTGTCACCAGCACGGAAACCACATTTCAGAATGCGGGTGTAACCACCTGCACGCTGAGCGAAACGTGGTCCCAGCTCGTTGAACAGTTTTGCCACGATTTCGTTATCACGAGTACGGGCGAATGCTAAACGACGGTTAGCAACGCTATCCGTTTTAGCCAGGGTAATCAACGGCTCAACAACGCGACGCAGTTCTTTTGCCTTAGGCAAAGTCGTCTTGATAATTTCGTGACGAACTAAAGAACCGGCCATGTTACGAAACATAGCTTGGCGATGGCTGCTGTTGCGGTTCAATTGACGACCACTCATACGATGGCGCATGACCTTATCCTTCTCAGTAAAACCTTAACCTGTGATCTTATTCGTCAGCAATACTTGCCGGCGGCCAATTTTCCAGACGCATGCCCAGAGATAAGCCACGAGATGCCAGAACGTCCTTAATTTCAGTAAGAGATTTCTTACCAAGGTTAGGCGTTTTGAGCAACTCAACTTCTGTACGCTGTACCAGATCACCGATGTAGTGGATTGCTTCTGCCTTGAGACAGTTAGCAGAGCGGACAGTCAATTCGAGATCGTCTACTGGGCGCAGTAAAATCGGATCGAATTCTGGTTTTTCTTCTTTCACTTCCGGCTGACGAACATCACGTAAGTCAACGAAAGCTTCCAGTTGTTCGGCCAGAATGGTTGCCGCACGACGAATTGATTCTTCTGGATCAATCGTGCCGTTGGTTTCCATTTCGATAACCAATTTATCCAAATCGGTACGCTGCTCAACACGTGCTGCTTCAACATTGTAAGCAATACGCTCAACTGGGCTGTAGCACGCGTCTACTAACAAACGACCGATTGGGCGCTCATCTTCTTCCGAATGAATTCGGGCAGAAGCAGGAACATAACCACGACCGCGCTGAACTTTGATGCGCATATTAATAGATGCGCCTTCGTCAGTGAGATGGCAAATTACATGTTCCGGCTTGACGATTTCAACATCACCGTCATGGATGATGTCGGCTGCAGTCACAGGGCCAATGCCAGATTTATTCAGAGTTAAGATGACTTCATCTTTTCCCTGAAGTTTTACCGCCAGCCCTTTCAGGTTGAGCAGAATTTCCAGGATATCTTCCTGTACACCTTCTTTAGTGCTGTACTCATGGAGTACACCATCAATCTCAACCTCAGTTACCGCACAACCCGGCATAGACGAAAGCAGAATACGGCGCAGTGCGTTACCCAGAGTATGGCCAAAGCCACGCTCTAATGGTTCAAGGGTCACCTTGGCGTGCGTCGAACTGATTTGCTCGATATCAACCAGGCGCGGTTTAAGAAACTCTGTCACAGAACCCTGCATTGTGTCCTCTCTTTGGTGCTAAGCCTTACTTAGAGTAAAGCTCGACGATCAGGTGCTCGTTAATATCAGCAGAAAGGTCAGTACGCTCAGGAATACGTTTGAACACACCTTCCATTTTCGCAGCATCAACTTCCAACCAAGTTGGTTTTTCACGCTGCTCAGCCAGCTCTAAAGCAGCCTTAATACGAGACTGTTTTTTCGCTTTTTCACGAATGCTGATTACGTCGTTAGGGGAAACCTGATAAGAAGCAATGTTTACAACACGGCCATTTACCATGACAGCTTTATGGCTGACGATCTGACGTGCTTCTGCGCGGGTAGCGCCAAAGCCCATACGATAAATAACGTTGTCTAAACGACCTTCCAGCAGGGACAGCAGGTTTTCACCTGTGTTGCCTTTCAGGCGGGTTGCTTCTTTATAGTAGTTACGGAACTGACGTTCCAGCACGCCGTACATACGACGAACTTTTTGTTTTTCACGTAACTGAACACCATAATCAGACAGACGCGGTTTACGGGCGCCGTGCTGGCCTGGTGCTTGATCTAATTTACACTTGGTGTCAATCGCGCGAACACCAGACTTCAGGAAGAGGTCTGTTCCTTCGCGACGGCTCAGCTTGAGCTTCGGACCCAAATATCTAGCCATTTTCTTTCTCCAACTATCCTAAAAAACGTGAGGGCGATTAAACGCGACGTTTTTTCGGAGGACGACAACCGTTATGAGGGATCGGAGTCACATCAGTAATGTTAGTGATGCGGAAACCAGCCGCGTTTAATGCGCGAACGGTTGACTCACGGCCAGGACCAGGTCCTTTAACCATAACTTCCAGATTCTTAATACCGTACTCTTTCACAGCCTCTGCGCAACGTTCTGCTGCAACCTGTGCTGCGAATGGAGTTGATTTACGAGAACCACGGAAACCGGAACCACCGGCAGTTGCCCAACCTAATGCGTTACCCTGACGGTCAGTAATGGTAACGATTGTGTTGTTGAAAGAAGCATGGATATGAGCCACACCGTCAGAGACTTGTTTTCTTACACGCTTACGTGCACGAACAGGTGCTTTTGCCATTATAAGATTCCCCGATTATTTCTTGATCGGCTTACGCGGACCCTTACGGGTACGTGCGTTAGTCTTCGTACGCTGACCGCGTACCGGAAGACCACGACGATGGCGTAAACCACGATAGCAACCAATGTCCATAAGACGTTTGATGCTGAGGGTCACTTCACGGCGCAGGTCACCTTCTACAACGTATTTAGCAACTTCGTCACGCAGTTGGTCGATTTGCTCTTCAGACAGCTCACTGATCTTAACATCTTCAGCAATACCCGTTGCTTTACAGATAGCCTGTGAACGGGTTAAGCCGATGCCGAAAATTGCAGTTAATGCAATAACAGCATGTTTATGATCAGGAATGTTAATGCCTGCTATACGGGCCACTATGCACTCCTAAAAATTTTGGGGTAATACTGATCTGAAAAGCCCGTTTTCAGGATACTCAAACAGTAGAACCACGTTTATAAAAAGATTGGCTGGCTAATTTAGCCAGCTCAATCCAACTTTGCAAGAAAAATATGCTTTTTATTAGCCTTGGCGCTGTTTATGCTTAGGCTCAGCACTGCAAATCACGCGCACGACACCGTGACGCTTAACGATTTTGCAGTTACGGCATAATTTCTTGACGGAAGCACGAACTTTCATTTTTACTCTCCGTAACTTCTAAAGCAAACCGAATTAACGGTTATAACCTTTGAGGTTTGCTTTTTTCAATGCAGACTCGTACTGACTTGACATCATCAGAGTTTGCACTTGAGCCATAAAGTCCATGATGACCACAACCACGATTAAGAGGGAAGTACCACCAAAGTAGAAAGGTACTTTCATTGCGTCACGCATGAACTCCGGGATTAGGCAGATAAAGGTAATATATAACGCGCCAACTAAAGTTAAACGAGTCATTACTTTATCGATGTACTTGGCCGTTTGCTCTCCCGGACGAATTCCTGGTACAAATGCACCGGACTTCTTCAGGTTATCTGCTGTTTCTCTTGGATTAAATACCAGTGCGGTATAGAAGAAACAGAAGAATATGATTGCAGAGGCATAAAGTAACACATAGAGCGGCTGGCCTGGCTGCAGATACATAGAAATTGTCGTCAGCCAATCCCAGCCAGTACCATCACCGAACCAAGATGCAATTGTACCAGGGAACAGGATAATACTGGAAGCGAAAATCGCAGGAATTACACCCGCCATATTCACTTTCAACGGTAAGTGTGTACTTTGTGCCGCGTAAACACGGCGGCCTTGCTGACGTTTGGCATAGTTAACGACGATACGACGCTGACCACGCTCCATAAAGACAACAAAGCAAGTAACCGCAAATACCAAGACTGCAACCAATAGCAACAGGAGGAAGTGCAGTTCGCCTTGACGAGCTTGCTCGATGGTATGGCCAATCGCCGACGGAAGACCCGCGACAATACCGGCGAAGATAATGATCGAAATACCGTTACCGATACCACGTTCAGTAATCTGCTCACCCAGCCACATCAGGAACATAGTCCCTGTCACCAAACTCACAACAGCCGTGAAGTAGAATGCAAAGCCCGGGTTAATAACCAGACCCTGCATACCAGGCATATTCGGTAAGCCCATCGCGATACCAACAGATTGGAACACCGCAAGGACTAACGTACTATACCGGGTGTACTGGCTAATCTTACGACGACCAGCTTCCCCTTCTTTCTTAATCTCCGCCAGACGCGGGTTCACCACGCTCAGCAGCTGGATAATAATCGATGCCGAAATGTACGGCATGATACCCAGCGCAAAGATTGAAGCACGACTCAACGCACCACCAGAGAACATGTTAAACATCTCAATGATGGTGCCTTGTTGTTGCTCGAGCAATTTCGCAAGAACAGTGGCATCAATACCAGGGATAGGAATGAAAGAGCCAATACGGAAAACAATCAGTGCGCCGAGCACAAACAGTAAACGACGCTTTAACTCACCTATTCCGCCTTTAGCACTTTGGAAATCTGTACCTGGTTGCTTTGCCATCTGTTACTTATTCCTCGATTTTACCGCCAGCAGCTTCGATAACAGCACGAGCGCCTTTAGTAACACGCAGGCCGCGTACAGTAACTGCACGAGTCAGTTCACCAGACAGGAACACTTTCGCGTACTCAATCTGTGGACCAATAACGTTTGCGGCTTTCAATACATTAAGATCGATAACATCGCCTTCGATCAGCTGAAGATCAGATAAACGGATCTCAGCAGTGACCATCGCTTTACGGGAAGTAAAGCCGAATTTTGGCAGACGACGATATAAAGGCATCTGGCCACCTTCAAACCCACGACGTACGCCACCGCCAGAACGAGAGCTCTGACCTTTGTGACCACGACCTGCGGTTTTACCGAGACCGGAACCAATACCACGACCTACACGTTTTGGTGCGTGTTTAGCACCTGCTGCCGGAGACAGAGTATTTAATTGCATCTGTTACTCCTCAACCTTAACCATATAGGAAATACGATTGACCATACCACGAACCGCTGGTGTATCTTCGCGTTCTACAGTGTGACCAATATGACGCAGACCTAAACCGACCAGAGTTGCCTTGTGTTTTGGCAGACGGCCGATTGAGCTGCGGGTTTGTGTAATTTTAATAGTCTTAGCCATGGTCCATTACCCCAGAATTTCTTCGACGGATTTACCACGCTTAGCTGCAACCATTTCTGGAGACTTCATGCTGTCTAAAGCATCCAGTGTTGCACGAACAACGTTAATTGGGTTCGTGGAACCATAAGTTTTAGCCAGGACGTTACGAACACCGGCAACTTCAAGAACAGCACGCATTGCACCACCGGCAATAATACCGGTACCTTCGTGAGCAGGCTGCATAAACACGCGGGAACCGGTGTGTGTGCCTTTCACTGGGTGGAATAATGTGCCGTTGTTAAGTGCAACGGTTTTCATGTTGCGACGGGCTTTCTCCATCGCTTTCTGGATTGCTGCCGGAACTTCGCGTGCTTTGCCGTAACCAAAACCAACGCGGCCGTTGCCATCACCCACTACAGTCAGTGCGGTGAAGCTAAAGATACGACCACCTTTAACGGTTTTAGATACGCGGTTTACCGCGATCAGCTTTTCCTGCAGTTCGCCAGCTTGTTTTTCGATGTGTGCCATCTTACACCTCTACCTTAGAACTGTAGGCCAGCTTCACGGGCAGCATCTGCCAGTGCCTGGACTCGACCATGATATTGGAAACCAGAACGGTCAAAGGATACTGCTTTGATTCCTTTTTCCAGTGCGCGCTCAGCAATAGCTTTACCTACTGCAGCTGCGGCATCTTTGTTTCCGGTGCATTTAACTTGTTCGCTGATAGCTTTTTCAACAGTAGAAGCGGCCACCAACGTTTCAGAACCGTTTGGTGCAATAACCTGCGCATAGATATGGCGAGGGGTACGATGTACCACCAGGCGGGTTGCACCCAGTTCCATAAGCTTGCGGCGTGCGCGGGTCGCACGACGGATACGAGCTGCTTTCTTATCCATAGTGTTACCTTACTTCTTCTTAGCCTCTTTAATACGCACGACTTCGTCGGCGTAGCGAATACCTTTACCTTTGTAAGGCTCAGGGCGACGATAGGCGCGTAAGTCTGCTGCGATCTGACCAATAACCTGCTTATCAGCACCTTTCAGTACGATTTCAGTTTGGGTCGGACATTCAGCAGTAACGCCAGCCGGCAGTTTGTGCTCTACCGGGTGAGAGAAACCTACAGACAGGTTTACTACATCACCTTTAACGGCTGCACGATAACCAACACCTACCAGTTGCAGCTTCTTAGAGAAGCCTTCGGTAACACCAACAACCATAGCGTTAACCAGTGCACGAGTTGTACCAGCCTGTGCCCATGCGTCGGTATAACCGTCACGTGGACCAAAGGTTAACTGGTTGTCTGCATGATTAACTTCTACAGCGTTGTGGATATTACGGCTCAGCTCGCCGTTTTTACCCTTAATCGAAATAACCTGACCGTTGAGTTTTACCTCTACGCCGGCAGGAATGACGACGGGTGCTTTTGCCACACGAGACATTCTTTCCTCCCGAATTATGCTACGTAGCAGAGAATCTCGCCACCAAGACCAGCCTGGCGAGCTGCACGATCAGTCATTACACCTTTAGATGTAGAAACAACTGCGATACCCAGACCTGCCATAACTTGTGGCAGTTCATCTTTGCGCTTATAAATACGCAGACTTGGGCGGCTTACGCGCTGGATACTTTCTACAACAGCCTTACCCTGGAAATACTTAAGAGTCAGTTCCAGTTCTGGCTTGATGTCGCCTTCGATTTTAAAATCTTCAATATAACCTTCTTCCTTCAGCACGTTGGCAATCGCCACTTTCAGCTTGGAGGAAGGCATGGTGACCGCAACTTTGTTCGCGGCCTGACCGTTACGGATACGGGTCAGCATATCCGCGATGGGATCTTGCATGCTCATCTGTCTTTACTCCCGTGATTCAATATGGTGACAATTACCAGCTAGCTTTCTTAAGGCCCGGGATTTCACCGCGCATAGCGGCTTCACGGACTTTAATACGGCTTAAGCCAAACTTCCGCAGAAAACCGTGTGGACGCCCGGTTTGGCGGCAACGGTTACGCTGACGGGAAGGACTGGAATCACGTGGCAGAGATTGAAGCTTCAGAACAGCATCCCAACGATCGTCATCTGATGCGTTGACATCGGAGATGGTAGCTTTCAGTTCTGCGCGTTTTGCGAAGAATTTCTCAGCTAATTTTGCACGTTTTACATCACGCGCTTTCATAGATTTCTTAGCCATGAATACCCTGCCTTACTTGCGAAACGGGAAGTTAAACGCTGATAACAGTGCGCGACCTTCATCATCAGATTTCGCGGTGGTAGTGATAGTAATATCAAGACCACGAACACGATCCACTTTATCGTAATCGATTTCAGGGAAGATGATTTGTTCACGTACGCCCATGCTGTAGTTACCGCGACCATCGAATGACTTAGCGGACAAGCCACGGAAGTCACGAATACGTGGTACAGCAATAGAAATCAGACGCTCAAGAAACTCCCACATGCGTTCGCCACGCAGAGTTACTTTACAGCCGATTGGATAGCCCTGGCGGATTTTGAAGCCTGCAACAGATTTGCGTGCTTTGGTGATCAATGGTTTCTGACCAGAGATTGCTGCTAAGTCAGCTGCTGCGTTATCCAGCAGTTTTTTATCAGCAATTGCTTCACCAACACCCATGTTCAGGGTGATCTTCTCGACCCGAGGGACTTGCATGACAGAATTGTAGCTAAACTGAGTCATCAGTTGTTTAACTACTTCGTCTTTGTAGTAATCATGCAGTTTCGCCATCGTATACTCCAAAAATTACTTGATAGTTTCGCTGTTAGATTTGAAGAAACGGACTTTTTTGCCGTCTTCGAATCTAAAACCTACACGGTCAGCCTTGCCGGTTGCCGCATTGAAGATTGCAACGTTAGAAACCTGAATTGCAGCTTCTTTTTCAACGATGCCACCTGGTTGATTCAGGGCCGGAACCGGCTTCTGATGTTTCTTAACCAGATTGATACCTTCAACGATAACTTTACCAGAAGAAAGAACCTGTTTTACTTTACCGCGCTTACCTTTATCTTTGCCGGTCAGCACGATAATTTCGTCATCACGACGGATTTTCGCTGCCATAGTTCCGCTCCTTAGAGTACTTCAGGTGCCAGTGAGATAATTTTCATAAACTTCTCGTTACGAAGTTCACGAGTTACCGGCCCAAAAATACGCGTACCGATAACTTGCTCGCTGTTATTGTTTAACAATACACAAGCGTTGCTATCGAAGCGAATGACAGAACCGTCAGGGCGACGTACACCCTTCTTGGTGCGCACCACTACTGCCTTCAGAACATCACCTTTTTTTACTTTACCGCGCGGAATTGCTTCCTTGATGGTAATTTTGATAATGTCGCCTACAGCTGCGTAGCGACGGTGCGAGCCACCTAGAACCTTGATACACATTACGCGACGTGCACCGGAGTTATCGGCCACGTTCAGCATAGTCTGTTCTTGGATCATTTTAGTGCTCCGCTAAATGTCAACTACTACTGAGCCACTCTTACTAAAAAGAGAGGCCGTCCAAATACCCATATTACGAGGGCGCGGCATTATAACACCACATCTTCGTTATGGATAGAAAAAAATAAACGGCTCTAAAGCCGAGCCGTTTATTCTACATCAGAAAGCAGTACAATTACAGTACAGCTTTCTCTACGACGCGAACCAGGGTCCAGGACTTAGTCTTAGACAGTGGACGGGTTTCGCGGATTTCTACCACGTCACCGATACCACATTCATTGTTCTCGTCATGTACGTGCAGTTTAGTCGTACGACGGATGAACTTACCATACAGAGGGTGTTTCACCATACGCTCGATAGTCACAACAATGGATTTTTCCATTTTGTCACTAACAACACGACCTTGCAGAGTACGGATTTTATCGGTCATTACGCACCCGCCTTCTCAGTCAATAAAGTCTTAACACGTGCGATATTACGACGCACTTGTTTTAACAGATGAGACTGTTGTAACTGGCCGCTTGCCGCTTGCATACGCAGGTTAAATTGTTCGCGCAGCAGGTTCAGCAGCTCAGTGTTCAGCTCTTCAACGCTTTTTTCGCGCAGCTCTTTCGCTTTCATTACATCACCGTCTTAGTTACAAAGGTGGTTTTGATAGGCAGTTTAGCTGCTGCCAGCTTGAATGCTTCACGAGCAAGCTCTTCTGGTACGCCGTCCATTTCATACAGGACTTTACCCGGCTGGATTAAGGCAACCCAATACTCCACGTTACCTTTACCTTTACCCATACGCACTTCAAGAGGCTTTTCAGTGATAGGTTTGTCCGGGAACACACGGATCCAGATTTTACCCTGACGCTTAACTGCACGGGTCATAGCACGACGTGCTGCTTCGATCTGACGTGCAGTCAGACGACCACGGCCAACAGCTTTCAGACCATAAGTGCCGAAGCTCACATCCGCGCCTGCTGCCAGACCGCGGTTACGGCCTTTGTGCACTTTACGGAATTTTGTACGCTTTGGTTGTAACATTCAGCGACTCTCCTTTACTTACGGCCTTTACGCTGCTGTTTTTTAGGTTGAGCAGCCGGTTTTTCCGCCTGTTCAACTGCAGCCATGCCACCTAGGATCTCACCTTTGAAGATCCACACTTTAACGCCGATCACACCATAAGTAGTCTGAGCTTCAGAGGTGTTATAATCGATGTCTGCACGCAGAGTATGCAGAGGCACACGGCCTTCGCGATACCACTCAGTACGTGCGATTTCAGCACCGCCTAAACGGCCGCTTACTTCGACTTTGATACCTTTAGCGCCTAAACGCATAGCATTCTGTACCGCACGCTTCATAGCACGACGGAACATAACACGACGTTCCAGCTGTGAAGTGATGCTGTCAGCAACTAATTTTGCGTCCAGTTCAGGTTTACGTACTTCGGCAATATTGATTTGCGCAGGAACGCCAGCGATTTCTGAAACGCTTTTGCGCAGTTTTTCAACGTCTTCGCCTTTCTTACCGATAACGATGCCAGGGCGTGCAGTGTGAATAGTCACACGGATGCTCTTAGCAGGACGCTCGATAACGATGCGGGATACTGACGCTTTTTCTAGTTCTTTAGTTAAGTACTTACGTACTTTAAAGTCGCTGTCCAGGTTGTCAGCGAATTCTTTGGTGTTCGCAAACCAGGTAGAGTTCCAAGGTTTAACAATACCCAGGCGAATACCATTTGGATTTACTTTCTGACCCATTGCTAGTCTCCAGGTATCAGCGATCGGACACAACCACAGTGATGTGGCTGGTGCGCTTAAGAATACGATCTGCACGACCTTTAGCACGAGGCATGATACGCTTCATGGTTGGGCCGTCGTCAACGAAAATTTTCGCTACTTTCAGATCATCGATGTCAGCGCCATCGTTGTGTTCTGCGTTAGCAATAGCAGACTCCAGGACTTTCTTCACTAAACCAGCAGCTTTCTTGTTGGTAAAGGTTAAAATTTCCAGAGCTTGCGACACTTTCTTACCGCGGATCAGGTCAGCCACCAGGCGAACCTTCTGAGCAGAAGAACGAGCGTGGCGATGCATAGCAATAGTTTCCATCTCTTCCTCCTACCTTATTTCTTTTTGGCTTTTTTATCAGCCGCATGGCCGCGATAAGTACGGGTCGGCGCGAATTCACCCAGTTTATGACCAACCATTTCGTCGGTAACGTAAACCGGAACATGCTGACGACCATTATGGACAGCGATGGTCAAACCGATCATGTTAGGAAAGATCGTTGAACGACGGGACCAAGTCTTAACAGGCTTTTTGTCACCGCTTTCCACCGCTTTCTCTACCTTCTTCAGCAAGTGCAGGTCAATAAAAGGACCTTTCTTGAGAGAACGTGGCATGGCTTATCCTCTAATTATTTCTTAGTACGACGATGAACGATGAAGTGTTCAGTGCGTTTGTTTTTACGAGTCTTCTTACCTTTGGTCTGAACGCCCCATGGTGTTACAGGGTGTTTACCAAAGTTACGACCTTCACCACCACCGTGTGGGTGATCTACCGGGTTCATCGCAGTACCGCGAACGGTAGGACGAATACCACGCCAGCGGCTAGCACCGGCTTTACCCAGAACGCGCAGCATGTGTTCAGCGTTACCCACTTCACCTAAAGTCGCGCGGCAGTCTGAAGGAACTTTACGCATTTCACCGGAACGCAGACGAATAGTGACATAAGCACCATCGCGCGCAACGATTTGAACGTAAGTACCGGCAGAACGTGCCAGCTGGCCGCCTTTACCTGGTTTCATTTCTACGTTATGAACAGTAGAACCAACCGGGATGTTGCGCATTGGCAAAGCGTTACCCGCTTTGATTGCAGCATCAACACCAGACTGGATTTGATCACCAGCTTTCAGGCCTTTAGGAGCCAGGATGTAACGGCGTTCACCGTCTTTGTATAATACCAGAGCAATATTTGCTGAACGGTTTGGATCATATTCCAGACGTTCTACAACAGCCGGGATACCGTCTTTGTTACGTTTAAAGTCAACAATACGGTAATTTTGCTTGTGACCACCACCAATATGACGGGTAGTGATACGGCCATTGTTGTTACGACCACCAGACTTGTTGTTTTTCTCAAGCAGTGGTGCGTAAGGTTTGCCCTTGTGCAGCTCAGGGTTGACCACTTTAACGACGTGGCGACGGCCCGGAGACGTAGGTTTACATTTAACAATTGCCATTGTTCTTTACTCCTCCGACTTATTCAGCGCCGCCGACGAAGTCCAGATTCTGGCCTTCCTGCAGGGTGACGTAAGCTTTTTTCCAGTCGCTACGACGACCGAAACGCTGACCGTGGCGCTTCACTTTGCCTTTAACCAGCAGAGTGTTAACACCTTCAACTTTGACTTCGAACAGTTTTTCAACTGCAGCTTTGATTTCAGCTTTAGTCGCGTCTTTAGCAACTTTGAGTACGATGGTATTTGTTTTTTCCATCGCGGTAGACGCTTTTTCAGATACGTGCGGCGCGCGCAGTACTTTCAGCAGACGTTCTTCACGGATCATGCCAGCATCTCCTCAACTTGCTTAACTGCTTCAGCAGTCATCACTACTTTACCGAACGCGATCAGACTGACCGGATCGATTGCAGTGACATCACGCACGTCAACCTTGTACAGGTTGCGAGCTGCTAAGAACAGGTTCTCATCAACTTCGTGGGTGATAATCATCACGTCTTCCAGAGCCATATCTTTCAATTTCTGAACAAGCAGCTTAGTTTTAGGTGCTTCTACAGCAAATTTTTCGACAATGATCAGACGATCCTGACGTACCAGTTCGGACAGAATGCTTTTCAGCGCGCCGCGGTACATCTTTTTGTTAACTTTTTGACTGTGGTCCTGTGGTTTCGCTGCGAAAGTGATACCACCAGAGCGCCAGATTGGGCTCTTAACTGAACCAGAGCGGGCACGACCAGTGCCTTTTTGACGCCATGGTTTTTTACCTGACCCAGTAACTTCAGCACGAGTTTTCTGAGCACGTGTACCTTGACGAGCACCAGCTGCATACGCAACAACTACTTGATGGACAAGCGCTTCATTGAAATCACGCCCGAAGGTAGTTTCGGAAACAGTCAGCGCGCTTTGCGCGTCTTTCATTACCAATTCCATTCCTATCTCCTCGACGTTAAGCCTTGACAGCTGGTTTAACAATCAGGTTGCTACCGGTTGCACCCGGGACAGCACCTTTTACCAGCAGCAGGTTACGTTCAGCGTCAACGCGAACGACATCCAGGCTCTGAACGGTTACACGTTCGTTACCCAGCTGACCTGCCATTTTCTTGCCTTTAAATACCTTACCCGGAGTCTGGTTCTGACCGATAGAACCCGGAACACGGTGAGACAAGGAGTTACCATGAGTAGCATCCTGAGTACGGAAGTTCCAGCGCTTAACAGTACCGGCGAAGCCCTTACCTTTAGATGTACCAGTAACGTCAACTTTCTTAACGTCAGCGAAAATTTCAACGCTGATGTTCTGGCCAACAGTAAACTCTTCACCTTCTGACAGGCGGAATTCACGTAACAGGCGACCAGCTTCAACACCAGCTTTTGCGAAATGTCCTGCTTCAGGTTTGTTCACGCGGTTAGCTTTTTTGCTGCCGGTGGTAACCTGAATAGCACGATAACCGTCGGTTTCATCAGATTTAACCTGAGTAACGCGGTTATTTTCGATTTCGATAACAGTAACAGGGATTGACACACCTTCTTCAGTGAAGATGCGGGTCATACCCACTTTTTTACCGACTAAACCAATCATTGTTTCAACCTCTCAATCAATTGATACCTGATTAACCCAGGCTGATCTGCACGTCAACGCCGGCAGCCAGATCCAGACGCATCAGAGCATCAACGGTTTTTTCAGTTGGCTCAACGATGTCAACCAGACGTTTGTGAGTGCGGATTTCGTACTGATCGCGCGCATCTTTGTTGACGTGCGGAGAGATCAGAACGGTAAAACGCTCTTTACGGGTCGGCAGCGGGATAGGACCACGAACTTGCGCACCAGTGCGCTTGGCAGTCTCTACGATTTCCGCAGTTGATTGATCGATCAGACGATGATCAAAAGCTTTAAGGCGGATACGGATTCTTTGGTTCTGCATGAGACCAGAGCTCCAACTATTTTATAAACGTAAAAAATTACTCCTCGCACCCATTTCGATTGACGGGGGAGTGTAATCGTTCTCGATGTAATCCCCATATCGGGGATATTTTCATAAACAGCGAAAAGCATGCTGTCCAATGCTGGTATCAACCAGACTTGCACAATTGGCAAGCCCGCGCATTATACGTGAATGAGCCCTGAAAGCAAGATGCAAACCGGGATTTGTGCAAATTATCTCCGGCACCGCCGCAAAACATCAGAAAAGAAAAAACCGCCGCGGGTTTCCCTGCCGGCGGTTATGCACATTGCTTACTTCAGTGATTATTTACCTGCTTTATTCGCTGTCCGCATCCGCCATCTGTGCCTGCTGATAATTTTGCAGACCCACACGGGCGATAAGATCCAGCTGGGTTTCCAGCCAGTCAATGTGGGACTCTTCTTCTGCCAGAATTTTTATCATTAAATCACGGCTGACGTAATCATGTTTGGAATCGGCGTAAGCAATTGCCTCACGTAAATCTTTGGCACCGTCCAGTTCCAGCTGAAGGTCAGACTTCAGCATTTCTTCGACATCCTCACCGATATGAAGTTTGCCGAGATCCTGAAGGTTCGGGAGCCCTTCCAGAAATAAGATACGCTCAATGTATTCATCGGCGTGTTTCATCTCATCAATGGATTCTTCATATTCCTTATTATTGAGTTTAATCAGACCCCAGTTTTTGAACATACGCGCATGCAGGAAATACTGGTTAATCGCAACCAGTTCATTTCCCAGCAATTTGTTCAGATGAGAGATCATTTTTTTATCGCCTTTCATGTACCCTCCTTTGTTTCCAGTCTGTTTAGTATAGACACAGGAAATAAATCACGGAGTGATTACAGTGACAAAATAGCGATACAGTTCAAAATTCAGACGAGTTACTCAGGGAAAAACTCAGGCGACGCAGTCAACCGGGACTGCCATATGCTCTTCTGCCATAACGGCTTTGGCGTGGCGGATACATTTACCGCATTCAGTACCGACAGGAATAATTTTGCGCAGTTCACCAATAGAATGAACCTGATGCTGACGCACCGCATTCCGGATAGCTTTATCACTGATGGCATTACACAAGCATACATACATATCATTCCTCCTGACTGCGCTAAAGAGTAAATGATAATCAATATTATTACAATTGCGATTGTGTAAATTTTGTCAGATGTCACCGGAAAGCAGACATAAAAAAAGAGAGCCGAAGCTCTCTTTTTCATAATCAGCAGGGAATTAACCCAGAACTTTCGCTACAACACCCGCGCCAACGGTACGGCCGCCTTCACGGATTGCGAAACGCAGACCTTCGTCCATTGCGATTGGGTGGATCAGGGTTACGTGCATCTGGATGTTATCACCAGGCATAACCATTTCCACGCCTTCCGGCAGTTCAATTGCACCAGTTACGTCAGTTGTACGGAAGTAGAACTGAGGACGGTAGCCTTTGAAGAACGGAGTATGACGACCACCTTCATCTTTGCTCAGAATATAAACTTCTGATTCAAATTTGGTGTGTGGTTTGATTGAACCTGGTTTAGCCAGTACCTGACCACGTTCGATTTCTTCACGCTTAGTACCACGCAGCAGAACACCTACGTTCTCACCCGCACGGCCTTCGTCCAGCAGTTTGCGGAACATTTCAACACCGGTACAGGTAGTTTTGATCGTGTCTTTGATACCCACGATTTCAACTTCTTCGCCCACTTTAACGATACCGCGCTCAACACGACCGGTAACAACTGTACCACGGCCGGAGATTGAGAATACGTCTTCGATTGGCAGCAGGAACGGCTTGTCAATTGCACGCTCTGGCTCAGGGATGTAAGAATCCAGGAAACCAGCCAGTTCAACGATTTTCGCTTCCCACTCTGCTTCGCCTTCCAGTGCTTTCAGCGCTGAACCGCGAACGATTGGGGTATCGTCGCCCGGGAAATCGTACTGAGACAGAAGTTCACGAACTTCCATTTCAACCAGTTCCAGCAGCTCTTCATCATCAACCATGTCACATTTGTTCAGGAATACGATGATGTAAGGAACGCCAACCTGACGACCTAACAGGATGTGCTCACGGGTCTGTGGCATAGGGCCATCAGTTGCAGCAACAACCAGGATTGCGCCGTCCATCTGAGCAGCACCGGTGATCATGTTTTTAACGTAGTCGGCGTGCCCCGGGCAGTCAACGTGCGCATAGTGGCGGCTTGGAGTATCGTACTCTACGTGAGAAGTAGAGATGGTGATACCACGCGCTTTTTCTTCTGGTGCGTTATCGATCTGATCGAATGCACGTGCGCTGCCACCGTAGGTTTTTGCCAGAACGGTAGTGATTGCAGCAGTCAGGGTAGTTTTACCGTGGTCAACGTGGCCGATAGTACCAACGTTAACGTGCGGTTTCGTACGTTCAAACTTTTCTTTAGACATTAGTTGTCCCTCTAAGACACGGAATCGGTGGTTTCACCACATCAACCAAGCAGTGTTGCTTGTCTGGATATTTACAGGGAAAAAAATCAAGGAAGGGAGAACAACGGAAGTGGTGCTGATAGGCAGATTCGAACTGCCGACCTCACCCTTACCAAGGGTGCGCTCTACCAACTGAGCTATATCAGCACATCTTGGAGCGGGCAGCGGGAATCGAACCCGCATCATCAGCTTGGAAGGCTGAGGTAATAGCCATTATACGATGCCCGCGTGAACTCGGCTACCTGACTTTAATCTGCTGTAACTGAATCCCGGGTATTTTACATCGAAGGAGTGTTGAGTAAAACACCAAGGATAATAATTCACATTGGATGGTGGTGGGAGAAGGATTCGAACCTTCGAAGTCTGTGACGGCAGATTTACAGTCTGCTCCCTTTGGCCGCTTGGGTATCCCACCTTTCCAAATTGTTAAATGGTGCCGGCACCAAGAGTCGAACTCGGGACCTACTGATTACAAGTCAGTTGCTCTACCAACTGAGCTATGCCGGCATCAAGTGCTGCGCATTCTATGGAGACTTTGCGCAGGATGCAACAAAAAAATCGCTGAAATTGTTCTTTTGCTCACAAAGTGGACATTCTTCCGTATTTTGCTGTTTTTTTCAATAGGTAATGTACAAATTAGCAGCGATACTTATCACTCACACTCTCAGCAATCACACTGATGAACTACCGCAAAAGTAAATAATTCGCTTATTTTTAACCACCTGGTTATGTCATGTGCAATGCGATTTATGCCTCCGGCATCAAAAAAAATGCATTTTTTCAAAAAAATTGCTACGCCTGACTCCTATCTCTCGCTATGATGCGAATTATTTTCCGCCGGTACGGGTATTAATGACCTGTCCAACCTGCGTAATAAAGGCAGCAGTTGGTTTATGTATAAAGAAAAATCGCTCTCTCCTTATCTCCATTTCAGCCGCAGTCAGTGGGCTACCCTGCGTAACTCCGTTCCGATGACGTTATCTGAGCAGGAAATCGACGATCTGCGCGGTATCCACGATGAAATCTCGATTGATGAAGTGATCGCGATTTATCTGCCGCTGTCCCGGCTGCTGAACTTTTATATCAGCTCAAATCTGCGGCGCCAGGCCGTGCTGGAGCAGTTTCTCGGCAGAAATGAAGCCAAAGTCCCTTATGTGATTGGTATTGCCGGCAGTGTCTCTGTCGGAAAAAGTACCACAGCCCGGTTATTGCAGGCGCTTCTGAGCCGCTGGCCGGAACATCGCAAAGTGGATTTGATTACCACCGATGGTTTTCTTCATCCCAATTCTGTACTGAATGAACGCGGTATCATGAAGAAGAAAGGATTTCCTGAATCCTATGATATGCATAACCTGGTACGTTTCGTTTCTGAAGTGAAATCCGGGACTCCGCGGGTTCTGGCGCCGGTGTATTCGCACCTTACTTATGACATTATACCGGATAAACAGTTAGTGGTTGAGCAGCCGGATATCGTGATTCTGGAAGGTCTGAATGTGCTGCAGAGCGGAATGGACTATCCGGAAGCGATGCATCATGTCTTTGTATCCGATTTTGTGGATTTTTCTATCTATGTGGATGCACCGGAAGACTTGCTGAAGAGTTGGTATATCGGGCGGTTCCTGAAATTCCGTCAGGGCGCATTCAGTGACCCGAACTCCTATTTCCATCACTATGCACAGCTTGAAGAAAGTGAGGCCGTCAGTATCGCATCAACTATCTGGGATGAGATCAACGGCCTTAACCTGCATGAAAATATTCTGCCGACCAGAGAGCGGGCCAGCCTGGTGATGACCAAAGGCACCAATCACATGGTGACAAATGTTAAACTGAGAAAATAATCAGTTTTTCTGTTAAAAATAAACCGGCTCAGGCCGGTTTATTTTTTGAATCTACGCCACGGAGTGATATTTCTCCGCCGATGTAGGGAGTAATTTCACCGAACTGATCTAATAATAAAGCACCCTGTCCGTTTATCCCTCTGGAAACACCAACGACTTCACGCTCGCCAATAATTAGTTTTACTTCACGATTGAGATAGTTATCAAAAGCATACCAGCGTTCAATAAACGGCGTCAGCCCGCTTTTTTCAAACAGATGTAATGCGTCGGTGAGATGTTTAATAAACTCCGAAGATAATACATTACGATCAATCTGAATGCCGGACTGCTGAAGATTGATCCACTGCTGGCCAATCTGATCTGTGCCATTGCTTTCCATCGTCAGGTTAATGCCGATTCCGATAACCACATGGGCAGCATCTCCGGTTTTTCCCTGAAGTTCAACGAGGATACCGGCCAGTTTCTTATCATTCAGATATAAGTCATTCGGCCATTTTACTTTTACACCGGACGCGCCCAGCTCATGCAGCGTTTCCGCAAGGACTATGCCCACTACCAGGCTCAGCCCGATAGCTGCTGCGGGTCCCTGCTCCAGCCGCCAGTACAGAGAGAGGTACAGATTACGGCCAAACGGAGAGATCCACTGCCGGCCACGGCGGCCGCGTCCGGCATACTGATATTCAGCCACACAGGCATCCCCGGACGTCAGTTCCCCGACTTTGTCCATCATATGCTGGTTGGTGGAACCAATAACCGGCAGTACTTCCACATTCCGCCCGGGCAGGAGCGTTCGGATCACTTCCGGCTGTAACAGGTTCATCGGTGCAAAAAGGCGGTAGCCCCTGCCGGTGACCGTTTCCATTTCTATACCCATTTCGCGTAATGTACGGATATGTTTATTAACTGCCGCACGCGTCATTCCCAGCTGCTCACCAAGCTGTTCTCCGGAATGGAATTCTCCGTCCGATAAAATGCCGATCAGCGTCAGCGGTACAGTGTAATCTTTCATGCAATAGCCTCTGTGGCACTGATTTCACCGTCAGCACCGATAAAACGGACCTCCGGTTCCAGCTGAACACCAAAACGGGCAGCAACCTGCTGACGGACATAACGTGCGAGACGGATAACATCATCCCCTGTGGCATTATCGCGATTGATTAATACCAGCGCCTGATTCATATGAACTGCCGCACCACCTTCCTGATGGCCTTTCAGACGGCACTGGTCGATAAGCCAGCCGGCAGCGAGTTTAATTCCGTTATCCGCCACATATTGCGGGCAGTCCGGATATTGTGCTTTAATTTTCTGTGCACATTCAGCGGTGACTACCGGATTCTTGAAAAAACTGCCGGCGTTGCCGGTTACAGCCGGATCCGGCAGTTTGCTCATCCGCATCCGGCAGACCATATCAAATACCTGCTGAGGCGTGGCTGTGGCGGGATCAAGTGATTTCAAATCACCGTAGCTCAGATTTGGTTTCCACGTCTTCGCTAATTTCAGACCAACCGCAGTGATGGCATATCCCTGCTGATAATCATGTTTGAAAATACTGTCACGATAACCAAAACGACACTCCGCTGCAGCCAGGCGCTTTGTCTTACCATCTGACAGAGACGTAATATCCACATAGTCACATACATCTTTAAATTCGGTTCCGTATGCCCCGATATTCTGAATCGGTGCCGTACCGGCACATCCCGGGATCAATGCCAGATTCTCCATCCCGTAAATACCGTTCGCCAGCATCCAGCGGATCAATTCATGCCAGTTTTCACCGGCACCTGCTTCGATAAGCCAGGCATCAGGCGTTTCCCGGACAGTCCTGCCCGGAATCCGGTTAACGACGACAGAGCCATTAAAATCAGCAGTAAACAGTACGTTGCTGCCGCCACCTAATAACAGAAAAGGCGATTTTGCTGTTTGTGCAGCCTGCCATAACCGGCAGAGATCAGAAACGGTCTCCGCGATGTCAATATGACGGGCGTTGGCTTCCATACCAAATGTATGTAACTGACGGAGTGAATCAGCAGGTTTGAGGGACATAATGAAAAACTCATCTGACAAATATGGCAGCTAGTTTATCAGTCCGCAGACGCGGATCCCAGCATTGCGGGAATTTGTATTTTTGACGGAGAGAAATGCAAAAAAGCCACTCAGATGAGTGGCTTTCTTTAAATATAAAACCTGGCGGTTCCCTACTCTCACATGGGGAGACCCCACACTACCATCGGCGCTACGGCGTTTCACTTCTGAGTTCGGCATGGGGTCAGGTGGGACCACCGCGCTACGGCCGCCAGGCAAATTCGTTTTCTTTCTGCCGAACTAAATTAATGGTGCTGATACCCAGATTCGAACTGGGGACCTCACCCTTACCAAGGGTGTGCTCTACCAACTGAGCCATATCAGCAAAAATCTGCGCTTTTGCACAGACTTTAAATAATAACCTGGCGGTTCCCTACTCTCACATGGGGAGACCCCACACTACCATCGGCGCTACGGCGTTTCACTTCTGAGTTCGGCATGGGGTCAGGTGGGACCACCGCGCTACGGCCGCCAGGCAAA
>NZ_JBCPSQ010000011.1:0-46870 GCF_051129855.1 Morganella sp. Je.2.23 | reverse complement strand
CGGTTTTAACGCCACCGGTGATTTCCAGTTTGGGATAACAAAACGCCGCACTTATCAGCGGGAATTTCTGGTTATCTTTCCCTGTCTGTAATGCGCCGTTAATGATATTAAAACCGTTATCGATACAATTCAGCAGTGTCAGTTTATTTTTGTTTTGTATAAATTCCTGTTTTAGCTCTGCCGTATAGCCGTGTCTGTCACTGCCGATAACAGAGAGAACCTCACCCTCTATGGTTACGCCATTTTTTATCTGATACCGGCTGGTGTGCCTTGTCCAGCCGCTATGAGAGGGACGGTAACCGGCTGCCACATTCTGCTCTATCCGCTCCTCCTTTCGTTCGTCGTTATTTTTTTTCTTTAACGCGGATTCCAGACCGATACTGACGGTGGCGGTTAATTCCCGGTACAGAATGAGATTGAATCTGGCTGAGGCCAGATGCCGGAGTCCCTCAACAAACAGTACCGGCAGACCGTGAGTCACAGGGTTAATGACTGATGTGCCTATCTGTACGGCACGGGGCAGGGTCAGAAACGGCTTACCGTTACATTCTGCGAGTCGCATGGTGTAGTACTCCCGGTAGCGCGGGTCATCCGTCAGTCCGTCACGGCTTACCAGACTGTCAAGTACGGCAACAGGGTTATATTCGTCATAAGAGAATCCGCCGGTTTTCCCGGTATACGGCAGGGTGCCGCTGAAGGATTTTTCCGGATTAAACTCCCCGAATAAACTGCCGTCTGACCTGAAAATATTGCCGGTCGGGCAGTGAGGGCTTTTGGATATGCAGCGTTTTGCGCTGGCGGTTAATGTCAGGGGAGCTTCAGTGGCGACGTCTTCTGTATCCTGTGCTTTCATTTCCACCAGGTAATCATAGTGTTTAAAAAAATACTGCTCCTGACGGTAGGTGTCTGTTTTCCCTGCAAACACGATTTCTGCATCAAGGGTGCAGGCCGGCGGAATTTTGCAGGTCTGGCAGGCCCCGGAGATATTGGCTGTTCGTCTTTCTTTGTTGTCTGACATAGTGTTCCCTGTTCAGTCGGCACATCATGATGAATGATAGATATCAGGAAGTGCATCAAATAACGATATCATCAGCTTACAGACCCTGTAATTACCGTCACCCTCTGAATCCGACAGAAAAGAGAGCCATTCCGGCGGGATATCACTGAATCGTTTTATCCTGAAAAAGGCCAGGGCATAGCAGAAATACAGGTAGGACTCTTCCGCTGAAACCGATAACCCGTTAAACAAGGTAATAATATCCCGTGACAGTGCCAGGTATCGCTCAAGGCCGGACGGTGACAGTCCTGCCGGTAACGGTTCATAACCGAAACGGTCATTCGTCAGTGTGCGGCTCATAATGTCCGTGACAGAGAAATCTGAACTGACATTATGACTGTTTGCCTCATACATTAAAAAATAGACCGCCATTTTCTGAGCCAGCTTCCGCTCAGATACGGCACTGATTTTTGCATAATCAGCGGCGGAGAATTTCATGAACATGCCACGCATTCCGGCCTGCTCCGGATAGCGTTTCCGCTGCTCTTCAAACCGGTCAGATTGTTTATTTCCCCACAGGTTCGTTTCCAGTTTAGTGACCGGCCCCAGAAACGTATGCAGGCGCCAGTCATCAAACGTGGCCAGGATTTCCCGGATAGTCCGCGGGTCGTAAAAACGCCAGAAGACCGGTTTCTCCTGCCCCGGAATGATTACCATGGTGAATTTCCGCAGATGATGGCGTAACTCGCGCATCGTCACCGCGGAATACAGATAAATCCCCCACGGTGTCTGCCGGGTATCCAGCCATTGCCGGACGTCATCCGACACCTCAACCAGATACGGGGCCAGTTCCGCCATTTCCGGCTGCAGCGGCTCACTGTACAGGCAGCATGCCGGCGGATTGTATTCATCCAGCAGTGAAAATACGTCAGGCTCTGATGCCGCATCAATAACCGCATAGCAGATTTCCGTGTCAGTCATTATCCGTCTCCTCCGGTGTTTCCTCCTCATTCAGCGGACAGTGCGCCACAAAGGGCGCACCACCGGCTGCAGCAGCTTTCAGCACGGCAGGGTTGGTGGCCTGCAGCACATCACCGGGGCTTCCGCCTGAGTTCAGATTAATAACCGGCCCTTTAATATCAACGCCGCCGCTGTGGATAACCACAAAACTGCCTCCGACCTTCAGCGTGATTTTTCCCTGACTCTGCAGCGTGATGTCTCCATCGGCATCGGTACTGACGGTACCCTGTATACGCTCCGCGCAATCCCCGGCCACAATCCGGTGACTGTCGCCGTCAGTCTGCGCCTGATAATTACCGGTCGTTTTGTGAGCCTGATCCCCCTCAACCGTCACCGTCCGGTTACCGGCAACGGCCAGTTCATCGTTATGCCCGATACTGGTTGTTCTGTCGTGGTTTATCCGCTCTCCGCGGGAATTCAGGACCTTAACGGCCAGATTTTTCTGGGCATGAATATACACCTCTTCCTGCCCGGCCAAATCCTCAAACCGCAGTTCGTTAAACCCGTCACCTTTATGCGTTTTACTGCGGAAAATAGTCCGGGTTTTCTCTTCCGGCAGGTTCAGCGGCGGGTTATTGCGTCCGTTATAGGTGCAGCCGGTAATAACGGGTTTATCAATGTCGCCGTTCAGATAGGAAACAATCACTTCCTGGCCGATACGCGGCACCGACATAAACCCGTAACCGTTACCGTTCCAGCCGTGGGCAACCCGTACCCAGCAGGAGGCACTGTGGTCAGGATTACCGCAGCGGTCCCAGTGAAAATACACTTTCACCGCGCCCTGTTCGTTGGTGTAGATTTCTTCTCCCGGCGGCCCGGTCACGGTAGCCGGCTCGCAGCCGTCGGCCTGCGGGCGGAAGCGGTACGGGGGCCGCCATTCGCGGTCGCCGGGGATAAATTCCGCGCTGTTACTGAATGTGGTGCCCTCGCCGCCGCTGTTGTCTGCCAGCGGCTGAACGCCGCGATGATTCACGGTGATGACCTGCCACGACCGGTTCATCGCCTCTGACGGGTGGTTTTTCAGGGTAAAGATTTTGCCCGGCCTCAGCGCAAAGCAGTTGGTACCTGCGGTGCCGGTCTGCCGCTGATTCTGTGACTGCTCATAACGCAGCTGCGTGAATGGCTTACCGGTTTCATCATCACGGTAACGGCCGTAACTCTCAAACACCGGGTGCTGCTGATGTACCTCACCGGTGACGTTATGCTGAAACGGGTAAGACGGCCGGTCAGGGTTGTAATCTTTCTGGATAATCACGTCGCTGCACAGCTGTTCGGTGTAGCGCCAGGAAAAGGCGGTGCTGTCACGGATATCCGTATCCGCCTGCGGGTTATAGGTCAGATGAATACCGGCGGTCATGCCGAGATGGTTGTCGCTGTAAAAGAGTTTCGGCCCTTCCTCGAACCAGAAGTTAATGCCTTCCTCAGAGGCCAGACGGCACCAGAAATCATACGCGGATTCCCGTTTCTGCGTGATGTAATCCCGCTTCTGATGCAGTTCATCCTGATAAAATTTCCGGTCATTTTTGACGTGTGCCTCATTAAGCAGTACTGCGAGGACTTCCGGCACGGACTGTTTCTGAAAGATGCGACTGTCCTGATTCAGCGTCATAATCCACATTTCAGGGCGGATAAGGAAGTGATACCGGGTTTTGTTGCCGTCAGTATTGCCCTGTTCCGCAGAGGCCAGCAGTCCCTGTACGGTACGGACTTTAACGCCGTCACGGGTGACGGTCAGTGAGGCGGCGGCGCCGAGATGCTCCTTAAACGGGATTGACGGCAGCAGGCTGACCGCACTGAGGGTCAGTGAAAATAATGAAGACAGGGATTCACTGAGGGAAAATTCGGTGACCTGAAAGGTCTGCTCCGGCAGCCGCCCGATTTTGCAGGTAAACACCAGCCCGGAATGCCCGGGTAATAATTCAGAAACGGATGGTATCACACGGACTCCCTCAGTCAGAACAGACGGGCGACCGCATATCACTGCAGCAGGGCAGAGTTACCCGGCTCCCGTCACTGAAAACAGAACGGCCCGGCAGTCATCCTGTCCGGGCCGGTATCATTATGCTTCGATTGGTGCACGCCAGTCGTCAGCACCGGAGGTGCCTGCAACGGTGTGCTCCCAGTCAATTTTGCGGTAAGAGAGTGACACTTCAATCAGCTGGGTGTAATCCGTTTTTCCCGGGTCCTGGCAGTGCGGCATTTTGCAGTCGATATTGACGATGGTCGCATCTTCCAGTGAGGTGGTGAAGAAATGCTCCTGTTTCCCCTCAACGGAGGTGCGGTACCATTTCAGCTGCACTTTCGGCAGCATTTCACCGGCGGCCAGTGCGTTGTACAGCAGCGGAACGGCTTTGTTCAGCGCCACGGTGAATTTAAACGGACGGTGCGCACGCTGGCCGGACGGCTGACCGGACTGCGGGTCGGTCGGCACGGTGACGATATGGTCAAACTGCTGGACCAGCATCTCATCCTCATGCCCCTGCACATAGATGTTACCGACGGACTCGGCAGTAAATGCACCGGCAGTGATATTGCCCTGGGTTTTCCCTTCGATCGAGATATAGCACGGAGTTGGCATGGTAAATTCCTTATAAGATAAATGATAACAGTGCGTTATCTGACGGTATGTTGTCATCAGCCGGTGCGCATGGTGTGAACAGGGAAAGCATAAATTTCACTTACGGGTCTGTAAAGGGCGGAGGCGGTGCTGTATCTCACAGGATGTATAACTTAAGTTAAACTCGTTGCAAAAACAGGATATCAGGCTGAGGGGAGTCATAATAACCGGCGGGGACAGTGAAATATGTCAGATTAAAAAAAACGATAATGACCATGAAATTTAACATATACATATAACACACTGTAAAACAAAATAAAAAACACCATTCCTCTTATGATCACAGAAATAAAACATGTAACAAAATGTAATATCATCATAACCTGATGAAATGTAATGATAAAAAACAAAAAATAAGCCCGGTGATAAAAACAGCCTGATTTTTCACAATTAAATATCCTTCACATGCATGATAAATCAGTATATTCCACTGCATTACCTGATTTGGTTATTTTGTTTTTAAAACAGCGGGTCGTAAAAATTACCGGAGTGAATATTTAACCATAATAAATGTATGGTTATGGGGGTGTGACATTCGGGTGTACCCCAGTGTCATAACCTGAAATACTGCCATTTTTCCATTAGATCATGACCTATCTGTCACGTATATTAAGATCATCATTTAAGTGTCACAAACGGGTGAAAAATGTACATTCATGGTTACCTCCGCGCCTCAACAAAAGAGCAGGATGCTCTCCGGGCAAAAAACAGGATGAAAGCTTTTGTGGAAGAAAAAGGATTCCGGATGGCGAGCTGGTACACCGAAAATGTCTCCGGGGCGTCACTACAACGACCGGAACTTTTACGGTTACTTGATGACGCTGCGCCCGGTGACATTATTCTCATCGAGCAGGTTGATCGCCTTTCGCGCATGGATGAGGACGGCTGGCAGAAATTAAAGCACCTTATCAGTGAAAAAAACCTGGTGGTTGTCAGTCTTGACCTTCCGACGAGCCATATGGCGCTGACATCACCTGCCGGTGATGAGTTTACCCGGGCAATGCTTAAGGCGGTTAACGGGATGATGCTTGATATGCTGGCCGCGATAGCCCGCAAAGACTACGAGGATCGCCGCCGTCGCCAGAAAGAAGGTATTGTGAAAGCGAAAGCAGCCGGAAAATACCGGGGCCGCCGGGCTGATGAGCAGTTACATAAAAAAATAATCGAACTCCGGGTCAAAAACAGACAGAGTATCCGTGATACCGCGAGGTTGTGCGGTGTATCAGAACGGACAGTGATACGGATTGTTAAACTCAGCGCAGGCTCCTGATGCGTATATTCCGGACGTCTGGTGTATTTGATAATGGGATAGTCTAAGCCCGTTTTTTAAGATGCATTATTTTTTTCGTGTTATACTACGCATAATTAACCGTGTATCTTACACGATAATTGGTGCGAGGAATCTATGGCTATAAAACAACGGGCAACCAAAAGCGTTACCATGACTGTAGAACGAGTCTTGCTCAGTCGTGCGCGGGAGGCCGGAATTAATCTCAGTGCTACCCTGACAGCTGCGCTTGATGCGGAACTACGCCGGTATGAAGCGAAAAAATGGCAGGAGGAAAATAGTGAAGCACTGGAAGCACTCAACCGGTTTCATGATGAACATGGTTGTTTCAGCGATGAATACAGGACATTTTAAGAATGCAGTTCACTGTATACAATAATACCGGGAAAAGTGCTGTCTATCCTATGTTGCTTGATGTAACAAGCGATATTATTGGTCAGTTGAACCGCAGGATTGTGATTCCCCTGCTGCCCGTTGAAAATTATCCGGCAGGTACTCGTCCCAAACGGTTGGTTCCGCTTATCAGACTGACCGACGATAAAGAATATGCAGTAATGACACATGAGATGGCCAGTATTCCCGCCCGTTCTCTGGGTATTGTGTTTTGTGATGCCTCCCTTTATCGTACAGAAATAAAAGCGGCGATTGATTTTCTTTTTGATGGTATTTAAGAATGATGAATTAATACCGGCAGGAACCCGTAATGAGTGATACATCCCGTCCCGTTCTCACGCTGAACCGTAAACCGAAAGCGGAGGCGGAAAAAAATAAAGACACCCCAATACAGCCGGTGTTCCGCAGAAAACAGCGGATAGATGCTGTCCCACGCCCGAAAAAAAATAAAGCGGCTCCGGCCGTAAAGCCCCCTGCCCCCGTCAAAAAAACAAAATTCCCTGAACCGCCTGCGGTGAAGCCTGAAAAAGTCCCGGTCCCGCCGACACCGCCGAAAAAACGGATGAATATCATTGAGGCACTGGGGATTATTACCCGGTACTGGCCGAAACTGTTTCCGGACGGTCAGCTGCGGCCGATGAAAATCGGACTAAAAGAAGATTTGCTCCTGGACCGGAAAGTCAGGGAGCTGCCGGTTTCAGTGCGGACACTGACCCGCTGCCTGTCTTCGGTATCGTATGCCGGAGGCTATCGTCTGACGGTGATTGCCGGTGCGGCTCGTTATGATAAGGACGGACAGCCCTGCGGAACAGTGACCCCGGAAGAAGAAGCGGATTCCGTGAAGCGGCTGGAAAAGTTAAGAAAACGACAGGCAAAAGGAAAGGCGGAGTAACGTAAGTCTGGGGTAAGTTGATTAAATAATGCACAGGTTGGTGAGGTGGCTGCGGAACGGTGGATACAGCCTGTTTTCCCCCGGGATTCACTGATTTACCCACAGAATTTCTGGATAAAACGCCCTGCTCTGCTCTTCCTGTCAATGCTCTCAGTTTTGCCGGACAGTTCGGTAAATCTGTTCTGAAATCAGTTTACCGGCTTCCGGCGTGTAATGGATACCGTCAGCAGTACGCAGAACAATCCCATTGACTGAATATGTCCATGTCCTGCCGGTGAGCGGACGCGGATCAAATACGGTGTAACCGGCTATTATTGCTGTTTCTGAAATAATTCTGCGGGTATTCACCAGTGCGTTTTCTGTCTGTGTGTTTTTCATGGCCGGAGGCAAGACCCAGATAATATTGGCCGCCGGGTAACGTGTTTTCAAAACGGAAATAAACTGCCTGATCTTCTGGTTGTAACGATAACTGGCAGAGGCAGAAATACCATCATTAGCACCCAGCGATACGATGATAATATCAGGGGAACTGACAGGCATCCGTTGCACGAATGCCAGCCAGTCATAAAATGCCCCATTTATTAGTCCTGATCTGTCCAGGTAATAATATTCCAGAACGTCCAGCTCTTTCGCACCTTTTGCCAGGCTAAGAGTCAGGCTATCTCCAATAAAAATAGATTTAGCAGATGAATCAAAGCTCATAAACATCATACAAAGATAAAAAATATATTTCTTATCTATCATATAGATAACCATGTTATAGATAATTAATCCATTATATAATTGAGTAATTGAGTAATTGAGTAATTGAGTAATTGAGTAACTGAGTAACTGAGTGTCATTCGTTTTTCAATAACCAATTATCAACCAGATCATTCATTACATCTGAGATAGATAGTCCTTTTCGGGCACAGGTAGCTTTCAACCTCTGATGTTTATTTTCTGGCATATTGAAATTAACTCGTTTTTGAGTTTCCGTTGATTTTGCCGAAATTATTTTTTTCAAATCTCGATTATCACCAAATGTCATGATTTTATTTGATGCACTTGCACCATTACCTTTTTTATCAAGCGCCATGATAAAGTTATCCTTTCTATCTGATTGTATATTTCTAACTTTCATTTGAGTAGATACTCAAATGAGTTTTTAAGTAACTGGGTTATGTGATAATTACCATATTTATCAATGGTTATTGAGAACAATATTCATGAAACTAACTTTAAAATCTCATTAGCTAAAACGTCAATTTCTCCTTTTGCGGCGCTATCATTAGTCTCAAAAACAGTTTCTCCGTCGAGGATTGATTTAACATAACTCTGTCTTTGGTTAACCGATGTTTTAAGTAATCCAATTCCAGTAAGGGCAATGCTTTCACGTAACACTGATAACATAGAAGCCTGTTCAATCTTTCGGGTAATAAGGAAACGACACTCTACTGGCCGGTTATATGATTGTGCTTCCAAGACATTGATAACTGCACCTGCAGCTGAAAAATCTAAAGGTGAGGGAGTGACCGGAACAATAACTAAATCACTAACCATAACCGCAGCTGCGGTGATAACAGACAAAGCACCTGCTCCGTCAATAACCACAAAATCATAATCACTTAATTCTTTTCTTATTGTATATACGTCTTTTTCGGATGCTGCTGTATACACATCAAAGTTAGCTTTATCGGCCTTGTTCCAATTAGCCAAGCTTTGCTGTGGATCTGTGTCAACTACGGCTACTCTGTAATTTTTAGCTATGCTTGTGCTTACATTAATTGCTACGGTAGTTTTACCACTACCACCTTTAGGATTTAAAAACGATATGACTTTCATTAAGTTGCTCCACTGTTTTACTCATATGAGTATATGAGTTCATAATACATTCTCTGCTTGTTTGTGTAAATGAGTAAATGAGCAAATGAGTTTTTTGTGAGTAATTGAGCTTTTGAGTAATTGGTGTTGTTATTTTGCTTTATTTTCAAAGTGATAAATCAATGCTATATCGCGTGAGTGATTTAGTACCACTTAAAAAATAATGCTCAAACAGCCAAACTACCAGTTCAAAAGAATTTCGCCCCCGCAGTGTAAGGGGCAGTACGTCCGGGTGACCCGGCCGTCATTCTCTCCTGTGTTTCATTTCTCCTCCGTATCGGGGTTCGAGGTCCAATGATGTAAAAAACCACGCTAAGAGGTTAATCCATTGTTTGTATTGAAATTTAACGGCCTTAACTCGCCCTTCAAAATATCTTCTGGTAACGAAAACGTATAATGCCCCAGCATATTTATATGGCCATGTATCAGCGGCGATAATCTTGCCAGGTGCTCCTCCTCAGGCGCTTCCCCCGATTTGCGAAGATGTGACAACGCCTCCTGCATGTAAAGTGTATTCCACAGCACAACCGCATTGGTCACCAGGCCCAGAGCACCCAGTTGATCTTCCTGACCTTCACGGTAGCGTTTTCTAATCTCACCACGTTGTCCGTAGCAAATGGCTCGAGCCACTGCATGGCGTCCTTCTCCCCGGTTGAGCTGAGTGAGTATCCGACGCCGGTAATCCTCATCATCGATATAGTTGAGAAGATACAAAGTCTTGTTGACCCGGCCCACTTCCATAATCGCCTGAGCCAGACCAGATGGTCGGCTACTTCTCAACAGTGAACGAATAAGCTCTGATGCATGGATGGTCCCAAGCTTCAGTGAACCCGCCATTCGCATCATTTCATCCCATTGGGATTCTATTTTTGAAAGTTCAACACATCCCCGGGCCAGCTCATTCAGGGCACCATAATGGGCCATTTTATCTGCCCGCCAGAATATCGCCCCACCTGCATCGGCCAGACGAGGGGAAAACTGGTAGCCCAGTAACCAGAACAGGCCAAAAATGATATCGCTGGATCCTGCCGTGTCCGTCATAATTTCTACCGGATTCAGCCCGGTCTGCTGCTCCAGAAGCCCTTCCAGTACAAAGATGGAATCACGAAGCGTACCGGGAACGACAATGCCATGGAAACCGGAGTACTGATCTGAGACGAAGTTGTACCAGGTGATACCGCGTCCTGAACCAAAGTATTTACGATTTGGTCCGGAATTAACCGTTTTAACCGGTGTGACAAAACGCATACCATCTGCGGAGGCAACCTCCCCACCTCCCCAGAACCCCGCGAGCGGAAGCGTGGACTGAAAATCAACCAGCCGTGCATTAGCGCTAACCAGCGTTTCTGCCCTGAGATAATTTTGTTTAACCCAGCTCAGACGATGGCGAGTAAGCGCGGGAATATTATGCTTTATCAGAGGTTCATGCCCTATATTGCAGGCTTCCGCCAGCAGTGTTGCGCACAGACTGACCTGGAGATCCTGCGCCCGTGCACCTGATTCACTGACGTGGCTGAAATCGCGGGTAAAACCGGTTCGGGCATCTATTTCAAGTAACAGCTCAGTCAGATCAACGGGTGGGATCAGTTCTCTTACCCGACGATTCAATTGTATCAGTGCCGGTGGCTCATCCAGCTTATCCAGACTACTGATCGTCAGTGAGGGATGCTTACCTTCATTGCTTATGCTGACTGCCGCGTTGCAGGCAAAACGTGAAGCCACTGATTTCCAAGTGTCATCAAGCCGCGTAGCCAGTTGCTCTGCTGCTTTAGTTCCGTCTGATGGATGACCCAGCGCCCGACATACCGGGATCCGTTGTGCGTGCCATTCAGCTCCCTGAAGCAATTTTTGACGCGGGTCACCCCATCGGTCACTGTTCTCCAGCCAGAGATCACGACGGCGCAAAGAGTCCTGAAGACGCTCGAGAAGGCACAACGAGTAACCAGCGCGTAGAATCCTGCCATCTCTGTCGTATACCAGTCGTTTCCAGGGACTGGAAATGATGTGCTCTGGTGCATCGTCGAGAATTCGCTTTTTTGAGCCACTCAGTTCGGCCAGATAATGGATTGCTGACAACGTGTGCTCCCCGGCCGGGGCAGCCTGAAAGTGTAAGTCACGCAACATCGCGGACAGAAAGCGCTTCACCCGTCCATATTGTTCCACCATTTCATCCTGAAAGTGAGTATCCTGCGGGCGCGCCAGCTCATTTACCTTACCGACGGATTCAGCCAGTTTGTCCTTTGGTATGCGGCGAAAAATAGCCTGCCGCAGAGCTGCTTCATCGGTGTTCTCATCAAGTAATAACGAGCATGCCCGTGCCAGCAATAGCGCGGCACGATCAAGATCTTTCAGGGTCCTGAGCCGCTTTTTCTGCCCAATGTTTTTCGCAGAACGAGTGATATCCAGAATAAGCATATCCAGCACATCCACGGCCTCGTCAAGCGCCGAAATTTCCTGCGCTTTCACAAACGCAGTAAGCACGGCCAGTCGCCGTTCCTCAGGCATTCTTGAAATATATTTCACCGAAGCCATTCCGGCATAACGGGCCAAATTCCGCAGCTGGATGGCAGGCAGACCGGAAAAATTCAGCCGGGAAAACTCCATGCTACGCAGTCGGGTATATCGCTCCAGGGCGTCAGTAAATGACGGTCCACTGATAGTGACAGGACCTTTTCGTATCTCCTCCAGAACCGATATACGCTGCCCTTCAGGTATTTCAAGTAAACCGTCCAGTTGCGCTTTCTGCCAGCTGTCAGGCAACAAAGCCAGCCTTCGCCACAATCGTCGACTTGCCCGTTCACGTACTTCGCCAATCAACCTTGTCAGAGTCGAGGCTGCGGGTAACAGGATCTTATTTTGCAGCAACCATGCGGTAGCAAAATCAAACAGCAGACCTGGGCGCTCATTGCTGAGCCAGGCGCGAGTATAGAGCAAACGCTTCAGTCTGAATGTCCAGGGGAAATCACCAAAATCATGATAATCATAATAGAGCTTGATAAGCCCCTGATGCTCCCAGCGGGTATTTTTTCTTTCAGCATATCGGGAAAGGATCTCTGGTCGGCTGATGTTCAACTGTGCCGCAATGTAAAAACGGATGAATGAGGGTATTTGAAGGGGATCAGGAAGAAACGTTCCCAGGAAGCGCGCCGTAGTCAGTTGAAGTGCAATCCCAAGACGGTTATGTTTTCCCCGTCGCTGATTAATAAAAGCAAGGTCACGCTCATCCAGATGAAAATATCGGGCCAGTTGAACCTCATTTGGCTCTGCCACATAGCGACCGTAGTTTTCTGTCTGTTCTCTGGTCAGAAAATCGTCACTCATTGCGCATCCTTTCGTAAACTGGCGATCTGCTCTATTTTTGACAGTCTCAGATATTATAAGTTTTGAGACCTAGCTAAATGGGTATAAACATGAGTATCAAAAATCGTATTTTATGCTTTATGATACTACGCAGTATCAATATCGATTTATGAGACCAATATGGCATTACTGGGATATGCGAGAGTATCAACCAGCCATCAGAAACTGACGATGCAAATTTCTGAGCTGAAATCTGCCGGGGTCAGGGACGATCGAATTTTTACTGACATGATGTCGGGAGCCACAGACGCACGGGAAGGGTTGCAGCGGCTGCTGGCACGGGCAGAAAAGGATGACGTCATCCTGTGTACCAAAATGGATCGTATGGGCCGTAATACCGCTGATATGATCCACATTGTGGATGCCTGCTATAAAAAGGGGATCGCCATACGTTTTCTGGAAAACGGCCTCAGTACCGAAGGAACTATGGGAAAAATGGTGATACAGATTCTGGCCGCCGTGGCTGAGGCAGAACGGGAACGCATTCTTGAGCGTACCAATGATGGCCGGGTGATAGCTATGGCTGCTGGTGTTAAATTCGGGCGAAAACCCCATAGCAAATCTGTGATTGCCCTGCAATTTATACATCAAAAAATGACGGCTGAAGCCGTGATGAACAAAACGGGGATTTCGCGGGCAACCTATTATCGTTTGAAAAAAGTAGCACTAAATCCTTTTTAAATCGACGCTAAAGAATGAGCAAGTTCACTCATTTCAGGAACAAATTTTCATTCCGGTATCAGGTTGCCAGTTTTTTAAAACTATTCTGATTTCTTAGCTTCCGCTCAGGCCTTTTCGTGATCAACAGGTACAGGACCGCGAAATGCCCGGCGCCATTCGCTTGGGCTGACGCTGAATTTCGCCTTAAAACTCTGGCGGAAAGAGATTGGCGACTGAAACCCGGCCATGTTAGACACGCTTTCAATACTGCTGTCCGTAGTTTCCAGTAACTCCTGGCTTCTCTGAAGACGCTCAGCGTTTAGCCAGTCACCCAGCGTTGTCCCGGTTGCCTTAAAAAAATGACGGGTAAGTGTCCGCCTGCTCATGCTGGCAAACCCCGCCAGCGAGTCGAGGTCGTGCGGCTTGTCCAGATTGCGACGCAGGTAGTCCATCAGCTCGTTCATTTTTCCGTCCCGCGTAGATACAGGGACCGGGCGTTCAATAAACTGTGCCTGACCGCCTTCCCGGTAAGGAGGAACCACCATTCTTCTTGCTACCCGGTTTGCAACCGCTGAACCGTAATGATCCCTGATGATATTAAGACAGCAGTCAATACCGGCGGCGGTGCCGGCAGAGGTAATAAGGCGTTCATCGCTGGTATACAGCGAGTTGCTGTCCAGACGAACGGCGGGAAATCGTTCAACGAAGTCCTGCTCGAACTCCCAGTGTGTTGCAGCCCGGTGCTGATCCAGCAAGCCGGAATACGCGAGCACGTAAGCTCCCAGGCAAAGCCCCACCACTTCTGCGCCGCGCTGCCATGCGTTTATCAGCTTATCAAGTAACGCCTGAGAAGGCCGCTCTTCCGGATGATTCCAGTAAGGCACGATAATAATGTCTGCGACGTCAAGTAACTCAAGGCCATGTTCCACATTGATTGACAGGCCAATATCTGACAGGACGACGCCCGGTTTTTCAGCACAAATTTCCACGCGGAATAAATCCGGCTGCGGCATAGACTGTCCGAAAATAATACAGGGGACTGAAAAGTGAAACGGGCTGAATCCGGCCGTGGCAATCACGGCGACCGTCAATGCAGACATAACGTTAACCTTACCGTAAAGGATAGCCACCGGAACACCGGCGGCAGTATTGCTGATTCCGATTGATCAGAGGATAACAGGTGACCTGTCGGAATACATTCTTCCCCTGAATCAATCTTATTGGCTTATCAGAAAGCCATTGTTTCACCGTCTGCAGGAATAAGAATCTTATCTTCAATACCGTGTTCAAGTGAGAACTCGCGTAATTCTGCGCGGGTAAGGAGGCAATGATTGATTGATTCCATGTGAGACGCCACGATGGTCGCAGTTGGCAACATCTTAAGCGTGCGCAAGGTATCTTCTTTGCCCATGATGATCGGACCGTACAGGTCGTTGACCGCATAGCCGGTATTGAGTACCACAATCTCTGGCTTGAAGCGCTGAAGGCTTTTTACATAAGGCTTAACCCAGACGGTGTCACCGGCGATATAAATCGTTTTTTCATCATGATGCATGAATACCAGACCGCATGCGTCACCCAGTAAATCACCCAATTGGGCATCGGCGTACAGTTCGTTACTGCCGTGCTGGCCGTCAGTTTTATAAATCGTCAGTCCGTCAACAAAATGATTTTCATCTTTCAGTACCCGGATGTTAAAAAAGCCCTGAGAACGGATCAGCGCCGCATCTTTTTCATCCTGCGTATAAATAAGCATGTCTTTAGGAACAGCCTGCTGCGCTGCTTCGTCCCAGTGATCGGTATGAGTGTGGGTCAGGATAACGGCATCAACAGCCAGTAAATCTTCTACAGGCACAGGCAAAACAACCATGGGATTACGCAGGTGCGGGCGAGCACTCCCGGCAAAACCATCCCAGGCTTCCTTTTCTGCCAGCATTGGGTCGATAAGGAATTTTTTACCGGCATATTGCAGCACGAGAGTGGCATTGCGGATTTGCGTTAATTTCATTAGTTGCTCCAGGGATTCATCAGATTTTGAGGCTCAGCCACTGCGTTCGGCTGGGTGGCTGCGAGTGGCTTTACTATAAGAGCAGGAAGGGATAGGCCGTGATATGCCCACAGGTCATAAGTCGATGAAATCAGGTCAATCGCAATGGTTAAGTTTTCTTACTGTCCTTTCTCCGCTGCCAAAAGGCCTGTTCAAAGGTAATAGAAAAAAGGGATCAAAAAGGGAACAACCAGCGTCGTGATCCCGCCCATCAGAACAGCAAAAGGGACATAATCCGCGCCGCAGTACTTCTCAATAACTGGCAGCGTCACATCAAGAGCAGTTGAACCGGATATAGCGATGGTGGCGTTGCTGTAACCGAACCGCGAAATCAGCGGAATGAGCATCAGCGCAGATATCCCGCGAAACAGGTCGCTTAAGAAAGCCACGGTTCCTAACAGAGGATTGCCCATTTTGGTGAATAGCGTTCCAGAAAGGGTATACCAGCCAAACCCGGATCCGATCGCAAGAACCTCATGGAGCGGCACGTTGATAAACAATGATGCCAGGGCGGCCCCCATAAATGATGATAATATCGTGACCAACGTCAGCCTCAGGTTAGCTTTGTTTAACAGCACGCGTTTAATACTGATATTCGAATACGATAATTTTACCGCGACGGAAAATATCAACAGATACAGAAGCAAAGAGATAATGCGGTCTGCGTCCAGGTCGGGCATTAACCCTCTGAACCCCAGTATAAAGCCGGCCGCCGCCGTGATTATCTGAGTAAGTGTGGGAAGAAAAATTGACAGCAGATCTGAATGACTGTTCTGCAGGTGTGAAGCATTACGGAGAAGCCGTTTTTCTCCACTCAGCTTGCCCACAGCGACCAGGGTAATAAAGGTAACCACCGATGTACCTGACGCAATGATCAGAGCATTAAAGCCCGCGACGGAGAGTTGCCCCTTAATATCAGGGATCTCGCCAACCGTGGCCCCCATAAACAACAGAAGCAAATACAGAGACAGCATTGAAATTTTATCAAAGAAGGAAGGGTTACTATTTTTAACGACTTTTTTCAGGTTAAGTCCGCCCGCAAAGGCCAGGAAAATAGGCAGCAGGCTGTATAAGGCGATGAGCATTTTTTCCTTAATAAATTAAGCAGATGTTTATATGAATAAGCGGTCGTACACTGTAAATAGCCACGATGAAGCCGGGAGGGTTATCAAAGAGAGGGCTGTGTTATCGGGTAACAACACAACCCATATATAGACCTGCGATTTTTACAAACCAGAGAGTTATTTTACGCTGCAGCGCGCACTCAGTCCGAACAGGGCAAGGTCGCTCAGTGCTTTGGTTGGTGCAGCGCACCCTTCAGCAATAATGTGCATATTCATCCCCAGTCCCTGCGGGGAAAGTGCCGTATGCGTGACACAGTGTTGCGTCATCATGCCGGTAAGATAAATATCAGTAATGCCGTTGTCACGCAGCAGCTGCTCAAGACCGGTTTCGAAGAAGCTGTCTGCCTCTTTCTTAATGATAACCGGCGCATCTCCCAGTGCAGCGACAACATCCGGATGAATTTTTGCACCCTCACTGTCAGGCCTGAAGAATGGTGCATCGGCTGTTGCGATATGCTGAATACCGACGATCAACCAGCCTTCCTCACGCGCTTTTTCAATCGCGTTAACTGCACCTTTACAGGCTGTTTCAGGCGCCTCAAGTGGAAAGGAACCACCAGGGAAATAATCATTCTGGATATCGATAACGATCAGTGCATTTTTCATGTTCAGTCCTTGGGATTTATTTGTCGAAAGGGTCACCGAGTGACCTAAAAACTAGCAGCTAAACACTCAATCCCGTGAGGGGGCGTAAAGTCAAATTTCGATGGGATCGGGCCAATAAAAAATTATTTTTTCCTGTGTATTTCTTCATAAGATCAGGTATCCCGCCTTACGGCAACGGCAAAGTGACCTCATCCCCTGTTATAGCGTGACGTTTTTTACACAAAGCCAGCCAAAGCAGCGGTACCGCAAGGCCAAGCACCCAGGGCACCAAAATAAGATGCATGGTTTTCCAACCATAAGCATTGAGCAGTGGGCCAGCTCCCAGAGAACAAAGAAGGCTGAAGATAAAGACGCTCATGTCATTTGCCGCCTGTGCAACCCCCCTTTCTCCCGTGGTGTAAGTTGTTGCCAGCAGGCTGGTTCCGCCGATGTAGAGAAAATTCCACCCTATCCCCATCAGGACTAATGCAATGGCAAATATCCCCCACGTAACGCCCGAAACAGCCAGAGCAATGTAGGCAAGCATGAGAAGAACGCCCGTCAGCTTAATGTTAATGACACCGAACCGGTCGATCAGTTTTCCCGTGAAAAACGACGGTACGAAACGGCCCAGTATGTGGAGTTGGATCACGACGGCGATTTGTGACAAGTCAAAACCGTAATGCTTCATTGCAATGGGCGTTGCCGTCAGGCCCAGAACCATTATTCCAAATCCGGATGCGCCGGAAAAAAGGGCGACAAGATACGCAGGCTGAGAAACTATTTTTTTCCACGGCCTTGCCGGCACTTGCCCGGAAGGTTCACCAGGCTGGACCGGTATCTGCAAACGTGACAATAACAACAGGCCCAGCGAGGCCAGTATGCCCATAAAGAGGAATGAGCCTACATAGGGCACACTGAACAATACACTGCCGCGACTGGCCAGAAACGGTCCTAACAGGGCTGCCACAACGCCGCCGGCCAGTACCAGCGAAATAGCTTTAGTACGAAATGCCGGGAGTGCCACTTCTCCCGCCGCAAAGCGATAAAACTGCGCAAAAGCCTGAAAGATCCCCAGAAAGAACATCCCGAGACATAGCAGAATGAATGAATGATGGAACATTGCGATCATGGAAATGACTGCCGCAACTATTCCACACAGAGCGCCGGTGATGAAGCCTATTTTTCTACCTGCCCGGCTCATCCATAAAGACGCAGGAAACATGACTAACACCGTTCCGAGACTCGCCATTGAGAGCGGAACAGTGATCAACGAAAGACTGGGCGTTAATAGTGCGCCGGCCAGCCCACCGATGGTCATTATCAGAACCGATATTGACTGAAAAAGGGCCTGAGAACCCGCAAGTATCAGGACTTGCCGATGCATATTTAACATTATTGTGAAGCTCCTGAAGATACTGAAATCAGCTTATAGTGAGTGTCAGACTCTGACTTCCTTACTGTCTGAGAAAGCGTCCTAACGAGCAGATAACAAAGTGAGTAATGAGGCCTGATAGAGTTCAATCGGGTGATTTTATTCATCCAGATGAGCCAGCAACCTGTGACTATGCCAGTATAAGGACACTTTCATGGCAGGGTGAGTAGCCTGCCAGCCAATTACCAATGGAATTGGGTCAATGTGTAATGGGGTTTATAAGAAGTGGGTATATGGGGAAATATCCGCAATCTGAAAGCTCTTAGCGTGGTTTTTTACATCAATGGCCCTCAAACCCCGACTACAACCCGGACAGTGAGGCGCTGTTTGAGGTGATGTGTCCGGTCGAAACCCTGGCCGCGCAGTGCGGTCAGCTGCATCAGTATGAGAACGGCCGTAAAAGTTATGACCCGGTGCTGCACGCGCTGCATGACTGGGAGGCGGCGAATCTGATTATTATTCACCGTGACTTTGACCGTGAGGCGAAACAGTACAAGGCGATGCGCATCTGGCTGCGGCCGGAGTTTTTTGCCGGACTGGGGTTTGACCTGGCGGCACTGCGTGACATTGTCACGCGTTTCCGGCGCTGGATGGAGCGCAAAGGACTGCGGGAAGAATACCAGAAACGGTATGCCCGCCATGTGCTGCGCCTGAGCCGTTCTAATGTGGCATCACTGGATAACCGGCACGCACTGAAAAACCTGCTGAAAAAACTGCGCCGTCTGGTGACCGGGGATGATGAGGCGCTGGAGAGTGAAAGGAAACACCTTGAAAAAGCCCTGAAAGAGAAGAAAGTGCAGCTGAAAGCGTCCCGTCCGCAGGAAGAAGCTCCCGGAAACGCCTGGCGGCTGTATGAGCGCTGGAAACAGCTGAATCCGGTGGCGGTGGTGCGTGAGTTTGAGCAGCGGATAAAATCGCAGTTCCCGGCGCTGTACGGTGAGCTGCTGTATCAGTGTTACCTCGATAACCTGCCTGACCATTAATCCCGTCTCTGTGTGAACTGACCGCCTCCCCGGCGGATTTCGTGCCGGCTTTCTGCCGGAAATGCCCTGTTTTTATGTCCCGGAGCGGTACTTTTTTACCGGCGGAGAGAGAGCCGGTGCTATCGCGTCCTCTGATTGTTCATAATACCGTCAGTTAATTTCGTATGGTATGAAAGCACATCAGTTAACTTCGTACAGGCTGGTATGAATCAGGTTAACTTCGTTCTTAGTTTCTGAACTAAACGTCCTTTTTTAATAAAAAGGAGATTGGGGCGCGTTTTTAAAGCGCACCCCATCAGTAAACATCAGATAATGCCTTCGCTCACAGGGAACTGCGTTCCCGCCGCTCAGAGCAGTGAGGTTTCAGATTCCGGTGAATATTCCCCGTAATGCCGCACAAGCGCAGCATAACGCGCAGTACATCCGGGTAAACCCGGCTAACTGCGGCCAAAGGCGGGAATAAGAAATAACAAAGTGGTTTTACAGCCTGATTGTTCAGGCAGGGCGGGGGGGGGTATGCGGACTATAACAGCCTGTAACCGGCGCTGCCGGGCTGCGGCGGCCATTGGCCACTGTGACATTCTCAGTAATTTCTGCCGCCTGACATGCGCTTACGCGCATAAAAACGTAGCATTACAGCCCTTTCACCATCTGTTAATATTTAAGTAAGACCATTTACTTTGCGGATCTGCTGAAAAAACAAGGGTAGGGATTTAAGGGCCAATGGAACGAAAACGTACGTTAAGTAAGTAACTATATGATCTTAATCATATAAAGCTGTTATGTTGTCGAATAGACTTACTTTGATTTGATTTGATTTGATTTGATTTGATTTGATTTGATTACCTAGTTTATTAACGTCGGAAGTGCCTGAAATTGCATGGATACTGGCATCAATGAAAAGAGTAAATAAAACACTCATTTTCTTTACTCGCCCTGACTGCTCAAAAAATTCACTTGGTGTACAGTTTCGTACGCTTGGGCTTCAGACCCTGCATACTGAATTGCTGCCTCCTTATCGAAAATACTCTTTATGTCTTTGTTATAATAATTTAATTATAGAAAATAAACTGAGGTTGTATCGAATAAACAAGCAACTAATAAAAGGTGGCCGTTATGACCACCCAGCTTACGTAAAAACTGATTACCCTCTATCAACAATATGGATAAAATGAATATGTTTCTCATACTGATCCAGGATATCGTGAATAATCTGAGCTTCACTCCATCCCATAATATCGTAATCCTGACCGCCTTCTTTTAAATAAACTTCAGCACGATAATATTTTTGAGACTCATTATTTTCGTCATCATCAATCCCTGTCAGTGCAAAAGATGGGGTAAAGTATCCCCGTAATCTGACTTCATAAATAAAGTGAAGATTATCTGCGAAGTCAACATCTAATATAATACGGTCTTCTTTATCGGTATCAATGTGGGCAGCTATACCTTGTTTTTCAAGTTCAGCAATCACTGACTGCATACCCGGCTCGATGACCTCACTCATAAAGCGTTTTACCTGATTACGTTTAGGAAAGTATGCAATTTTACGTAGTCGTCTTTGCCATGATATTCCTCCACGTCCTGCATTGGGCGCCAGTGTCGCCAACTGCTGACTGTCTTTTTTGTACACATCAATCCGTAAAGCTTTCAGTAATCCGACAATAGCCACAAGTAAAACGACCGCAAATGGTAATGCTGTCGCAATAGTCATGGTCTGAAGTGCTGTTAAACCACCTGCCAGTAATAAGGTAATCGCAACAGCTCCCATCAGAAAGGCCCAAAAAATACGCTGCCAAACTGGTGTGTGAGTTTGTCCTCCGGATGCTAAAATATCGACTACCATGGCTCCGGAATCTGCTGATGTCACAAAAAATACAATCACCATCAGCATGGCAATAAATGAGAGTACTGATGAAAAAGGAAAGTAATTTAAAAATTCGAAAAGTGCTAATGCGACATCTTGCTGCACAACCTGAGCCAGTAATTCAGCGCCTTTATCACGTATAAAAAATATCGCGCTGTTACCAAAAAATGTCATCCAGAGCAGAGTAAATCCTGCCGGGACAAACAATACACCAGTGACAAATTCGCGGATTGTACGTCCGCGGGAGATACGGGCGATAAACATACCGACAAACGGAGACCAGGACAACCACCATCCCCAGTACAGTAATGTCCAGCCTCCTAACCATTCGGATGATTGTGGTTCATACGCATAAAGATTAAAGGTTTTATTGACGATATCCGAAAGGTAGGCACCGGTATTTTGCACAAAAGATTTCAGTAATAAAACCGTAGGGCCTAAGATCCCGACCAGTAAAAGTAATACTCCGGCCAGACCCAGATTTAACTCGGACAATAAACGAATACCTTTATCCAGACCGCTGACTACCGATAATGTTGCCAGTCCGGTAATTACAATAATCAGCGTTACCTGCATGGCAGGACTGACTGGTAAACCAAAAAGATGGGATAAACCGGCATTAACCTGTAAAACACCGAAGCCTAATGAGGTCGCGACACCGAAAACCGTACCGACGACAGCAAAAATATCAACCGCATGACCTATCGGTCCGTAAATACGCTCACCAATGATGGGATAAAGAGCTGAACGCAGCGTCAGGGGTAACCCGTGACGATAACTGAAAAAAGCAAGGATTAGTGCCACAATGGCATAAATAGCCCAGGCATGTAATCCCCAGTGAAAAAAGGTAATTCCCATCGCTTCTCTGGCAGCCTGAACCGTCTGCGGATCACCTGCTGGGGGGTTAAGATAGTGCATTACGGGCTCGGCAACCCCAAAAAACATCAGGCCGATCCCCATTCCCGCTGAAAACAGCATGGCAAACCAGGAAATATAGCTGAACTGAGGCTGAGAGTGATCTGGTCCGAGTTTAATCTGCCCGAATCTGGATAAGCCCAGATAGGCAACAGTCAGTAAAATTAATGCTACCGCAAGAATATAAAACCAGCTGGCATTTTCAAACAACTCAGACTGCAGAGCTTTCAGCATTATTTCTGAATGGTCTGGAAAAATCGCTGCAACAGCTACAACAGATAAAATAATCACTGCGGATATAAAAAAAACCGGAGGGTTTAAAGTCTTCCTGTCAGACTTATTGGCAGATAATGATGACATACAATAGCCCTGTTTGAAATTTAAGGATATTAAAAGTGGTGATATTCAGATAATAACAGGACACGATAAATTTTCACAACCACTAAGCAAAATAATAAAGATATATCTGAAATAAATAAGGATGTCGGTGATATATGCAAGGTACTCTCTCCGGTGAATAATGAAATGATCGCAACACTGAAAAATTCAGCTGATGCCCGGTTTTTTCTGCCGGTACAGTCATTGTTACCACGATTTTGAACGGTGGCAGTCTCTGCCCTGTCAAAAGATAAGCATGTAGCAGATACCGGTGATAATTTACCAGATTTATTTCGGCATTGTTGGCATATAATATATTATGAATGTATATCTAAGATATGGCGTCGCATACGTTTTGTTTTCAGTATACAACTAATCCTGATGTAATGTTATAGTCCGCATGGTGTATTAACTTCGATTTTTAGTCAGGAAATGTATCTGTTTGTGAACAGATACATTCTTTGCTGAGAGATTCATGTGACTGGATTGGACACAGCCAGCAATATTCGTTTGCACTATTGTTTCATTCAGACGTTGACATTGATCCTGCTGTATTTTCGTTTATAGTAATGCACGTTCTGTATGTATCATGCACAGAGCAAGTGGTCAGAATTAAGCTGGCTTATCCTGCTCATTAAGAGTTGAGTACCTTTTTCGAGGATTGACCTGACAATCATGCGTATTACGCCACCCTGAGTTTTTCCATCTCTCACCGTACTGAAAAAGTTTCAGTATCTACTCAATGACATCCCGTCTGTGGATGTGTTTTCTGTACATAAAAATGTTGCCCTCAGGGGCTGACTATATCTAAAAACTGAGAAATTATTATGTTGCTGTCCTCGACGCGTAAGGACTGGCTGGGTAATGTCCGTGGTGACGTTCTGGCCGGTATTGTCGTTGCGCTCGCACTCATTCCAGAAGCGATCGCTTTTTCCATTATCGCAGGTGTCGATCCCCAGGTGGGACTCTACTCGGCGTTCTGTATCCCTCTCGTTATGGCCTTCTTTGGCGGACGTCCGGCGATGATTTCGTCATCCACCGGGGCAATGGCGCTGCTGATGGTGATGCTGGTCAAAGATCATGGTCTGGAGTATTTACTGGCCGCTTCCATACTTACCGGGGTATTCCAGTTGATAGCCGGATATCTGAAGCTTGGAGGGCTGATGCGTTTTGTTTCACGCTGTGTGGTCACAGGATTCGTTAATGCGCTGGCAATACTGATTTTTATGGCCCAGTTACCTGAGTTGACCAACGTGACCTGGCATGTATATGCCATGACTGCAGCAGGGCTTGGGATCATCTATCTTTTCCCGTATATTAACAAAACCATTCCTTCACCGCTTGTGTGCATCGTGGTGCTGACCGGCATTGCCATGTGGCTGCATCTGGATGTGCGAACAGTCGGCGATATGGGGAAACTTCCCGACAGTCTGCCGGTCTTCCTGCTCCCTGACGTGCCTTTAAATCTCCAGACACTGCTCATTATTCTGCCATATTCTGCGGGACTTGCCGTTGTTGGCCTGCTTGAGTCGATGATGACCGCCACTATCGTGGATGACATGACCAATACACCAAGCGACAAAAACCGGGAGTGCAAAGCTCAGGGGATTGCGAATATCTGCACATCCTTTATCGGAGGAATGGCAGGTTGCGCGATGATTGGACAATCTGTTATCAATGTAAAATCCGGCGGTCGCGGACGACTTTCAACCCTCACGGCGGGCGTGGTACTGCTTTGCATGATTATGTTTCTGCGCGACTGGGTATCCCAAATCCCGATGGCAGCGCTGGTCGCGGTGATGATTATGGTTTCCGTCGGGACATTCTCCTGGCGCTCCGTTATCAACCTGCGTACACACCCCCTTTCAACCAGCGTGGTCATGCTTGCCACCGTCGCTGTTGTGGTGGCAACACATAATCTGGCTTTCGGTGTACTGATCGGTGTATTGATAGCCTCGCTCAACTTTGCCGCTAAAGTATCCCGGTTTATGCGTATAACCTCAGTTCTCGGGGGGGGGCGGCCGGACGTATACCGTTACCGGGCAGATATTTTTTGCATCAGCAGACCGTTTTATCAGCCACTTTGATTTCCGTGAAGCGACGGAGAGCGTCGTGATTGACGTTTCACATGCTAATTTCTGGGATATCACGTCCGTCAGCGCCCTGGATAAAGTGGTCATTAAGTTCCGCAGAGAGGGCACCGGGGTTGAGATCCGTGGGATGAATGAAGCCACTCGCACGATCGTTGACCGGTTTGGTGTTCACGATAAACCTGAAGAAGTCGAAAAACTGATGGTTGGTCATTAACAGGCCGGAGGGAAAACTATGAATAATACTGTTACAGGCTGTGTGGACGGTTCGGTTTCAACACGAGCCGTGTGTGAATATGCTGCGTGGGCAGCCCGTACTTTACACTCACAGCTCGCGCTGTTGCATGTTATCGAAAAAGACAGCATTCCGGTGGTGTCAGACCTGACCGGCATCCTCGGCATAGACAGTCAGCAATTGCTGACTGATGAATTGGTAGAGCTCGAAGGCCAACGTAATCGCCTGCTGATGGCTCAGGGGAAAGCAATACTGGAAAGTTGTGCACAGCTGCTTCAAAAACAGGGAATCCCGGATGTGGTGTTGCTGCAAAAACACGGTACACCGGATGAAACTCTGGCAGAACTGAACGACATTCGTCTTATGGTGCTGGGGCGTCGGGGCAGTCAACACCAGGTAGGCTCTCATCTGGAAAGCGTCATTCGTCTGCAAAAGAAACCCCTGCTGGTTGTTCCGGAGAACTACTCAGTGCCTTCCAGAGTCATGTTTACTTATGATGGTAGTGAAGAGAGCCGAATAAACCTGGAGCGTATGACGATGAGCCCCTTACTCTGGGGGCTGGAGTGCCGCCTTGTCATGGTAAACGGTAAGAAAGAAGAGCTGCTGACCGCACAAAAAATTTTATGTGACGCCGGTATAGAAAACAGCACAACACATCTCACCGGACAATCAGTCGGGGGGGAACTTATTCGTTACGCAGAGGAAAATACTGTCGACCTGATAGTGATGGGGGCCTATGGTCATTCCAGATTGCGGCAGTTCTTTATCGGTAGTCATACCTCTGAAATGTTACAAAAGGCGCAACAACCACTTCTGATCCTCCGTTAGTACTAAAAAGGGGCGAGTACGCTCGCCTTTCTTCAGGAGGTGCGTTAGCCGTTTTTAGTTGGCCCCTACAAACAATATTTTTTCTTTTATCAAAGGATATACCAATTTTATCTGTTTACGGATGACTAATACATGTGATTTGACGAATATGATAGTGTGGTGTAGTTTACAAACAATACAGGAAAACCTATGGAACCTTTACAACTATTCAAAATGTTAGGCGACCAGACGAGACTGGATATTGTATTGCTTCTTAAAGCATCCGGCGAGCTGTGTGTCTGTGATATCTATACTGCGTTAAATCTGTCCCAGCCAAAGACATCCCGGCACCTTGCAATGCTAAGAGAAGCCGGATTATTGCTCGATTCAAAGCACGGTAAATGGGTTCATTACAGGCTGTCACCCGCTTTGTTACCCTGGACAAAAAATATCATTGATGCTGTTTACGTTACAGAGAAAAACAGAGTGTCACAACTTCTGACATCAATAACAGATAAAACCCTGTCAGAGTTGAGTTCCGTATAATTATTTTAACTAAATATATGCGATTAAACATATATAAGGTGTATTTATGAAAAAACTGGAAGTGTTTGACCCTGCATTATGTTGCAGCACCGGTGTCTGTGGCACAGATGTCGACCAGGCGTTAGTGGACTTTGCCACCGATGCTGATTGGCTGAAAAAACAGGGTGCTAATGTCCGTCGCTTTAATCTCGGGCAAGAACCGATGGAATTTGTCAATAACGCAAAGGCTAAGGTCTTTCTCGAAACTGCCGGCGCAGATGCACTGCCATTACTGCTTCTTGATGGCGAGGTTGTTCTGACAGGACGTTACCCGAAACGGCATGAGTTAGCCCGCTGGTTTGGTATTCGCATTTCTGATGAAAAATCAGTTCCGTCAGCCGGTTGCTGCGGAAACAATAAGACATGCTGTTGAGGAGACAAAAATGAAATTTCTGGATAACGCGCCCGGTTACTTATTTTTTACCGGTAAAGGTGGTGTGGGCAAAACATCAATTTCATGCGCAACTGCGATTAAGCTGGCAGAGAGCGGAAAAAAAGTTCTGTTGGTCAGTACCGATCCGGCGTCCAATGTCGGACAGGTATTTTCACAAACTATTGGTAATACGATTACACCGATTTCCGCCGTACCTAATCTGTCCGCTATCGAGATAGACCCGCAGGCCGCTGCGGAAGAATACCGGAAAAAAATCATAGACCCGATAAAAGACAGTTTACCGGCAGCCGTAATTCAGAGTATCACCGAGCAACTATCCGGTGCCTGTACAACCGAAATTGCTGCATTTGATGAATTTACCGGCTTACTGACAGATGCAAAAATCACAAATCAGTTTGACCACATTATTTTTGATACAGCACCGACCGGCCATACTATCCGGTTGTTACAGTTACCGGGTGCCTGGAGTGATTTCATCAGTGATAATCCGGATGGTGCTTCCTGTCTCGGCCCGATCTCCGGACTTGAAAAGCAACGTGAACAATACAGCATGGCAGTTGACGCACTGAGCAATAAACAATTAACCCGCGTAATGCTGGTTGCCCGCCCTCAGTCAGCCGCATTGCGTGAAGTTGCCCGTACTTATGATGAGCTTTCAGCATTAGGTGTAAAAAATCAGCAGCTGATAATTAATGGTGTATTCCCTGAGTCTGCGGTTACTGCCGGAGATTCATTATCTCAGGCAATTTGCAGTCGTGAACGGGCTGCAATACAGAATATGCCGGATATACTCCGCAACCTGCCGACAGACACGCTGATGCTACGTGTCCGTAATATGGTCGGGATCGAGGCACTAAAAGAATTATTATCTGACAAAGAACAAACATTGCCGGCTATTCACAATACTAAGCCTGACCTGTCATTGCAGCCACTATCGTCTCTTGTTGACGAGATTGCAGTGCATAAGCACGGACTGGTGATGCTGATGGGTAAAGGCGGTGTCGGTAAAACCACGATTGCCGCGTCAATTGCAGTAAAACTCGCAGAACAGGGTGCTGATGTTCATCTGACTACCTCAGACCCGGCTGCACACCTGGAAAATACATTAAACGGGAGCCTGCCTAATCTGCAGGTCAGCAGGATTGACCCTGTTGCAGAAACCGAACGCTACCGCAACTATGTACTGGAGACAAAAGGAAAATCTCTGGATACGGAAGGCCGGGCATTGCTTGAGGAAGATTTGCGTTCTCCGTGTACAGAGGAAATTGCTGTATTCCAGGCATTCTCACGCATCATCCGTGAAGCCGGGAATCGTTTTGTTATTATGGATACAGCACCAACCGGGCATACTCTGCTTCTGCTCGATGCTACCGGTGCCTATCACAAAGAAATCGCAAAAAAAATGGGCGAAAAAGGCCATTTCCTGACACCTATGATGCAACTGCAGGATCCGGAAAGAACCAAGGTCATCATTACGACCCTGGCAGAAACAACTCCGGTACTTGAAGCCGAAAACTTACAGAATGATCTTATGAGAGCTGGTATTCATCCGTGGGCCTGGGTCATCAATAACAGCCTTTCTGTCACTGAAACAACATCTCCGTTATTACTTTCCAGAGCAGAGCATGAAATTCCGCAGATCGAAAAAGTGACATCATCACTGGCAAAACGAGCAGCAATCGTACCGCTGCTTGAAAACGAGCCTGTTGGTACCGTGGCACTGAGCCGGTTGGCTGACTGAGTTTTATCATTGACAGAAGGAGCTTCCTGCACCTTCTGAAAGAGGTTGCTATGCTTGTTGCTGCATTAATATTTGTTCTGACCATTACCTTTGTTATCTGGCAGCCCAAAGGGCTGAGTATAGGCTGGAGCGCGGCCCTGGGTGCGTTGGCTGCATTATTAACCGGCATTATTACTGTTCAGGATATCCCTGTTGTCTGGGATATCGTCTGGAATGCAACGGGTACTTTTGTTGCTGTTATTATCATCAGTCTCATTCTGGATGAGAGTGGTTTTTTTGAATGGGCTGCACTCCACGTAGCAAAATGGGGGGGCGGAAAAGGGAAACTATTATTCAGTTATATTATCCTGCTCGGTGCAAGTGTTGCGGCCTTATTCGCCAATGACGGGGCGGCATTAATATTAACACCCATCGTTATTGCTATGTTACTGGCGCTGGGATTCAGTAAAGGGACTACACTGGCTTTTGTTATGGCAGCCGGATTTATTGCCGATACGGCCAGTTTACCGCTGATAGTCTCAAACCTGGTGAATATTGTTTCTGCTGACTTCTTTAAGATCGGGTTTACAGAATATGCTTCTGTCATGGTGCCGGTAGATATTGCAGCTATTATTGCAACGCTTGCTATGCTGCACTGGTTTTTCCGGCGGGATATTCCAAAGTACTACGATACGTCAAAACTGGTTATTCCGGCATCGGCTATCAAAGATCTGAAAACATTTAAGGCGGGATGGTTTGTCCTGATTTTACTGCTCATTGGTTTCTTTGTTCTCGAACCGCTGGGTATTCCGGTCAGTGCTATTGCGGCAGTGGGTGCATCTGTTTTATGGCTTGTTGCGTCACATGGCAAAATAATTAATACACGGAAAGTGTTACGTGGTGCTCCGTGGCAGATTGTTATTTTTTCGCTGGGTATGTATCTTGTCGTCTATGGTCTGAGAAATGCCGGACTCACAAATTACCTGTCAGAAATACTTAATTACCTCGCTGATAAGGGAATATGGGCAGCAACACTGGGAACAGGCTATATCATTGCTTTTTTATCTTCTGTTATGAATAACATGCCGACCGTCCTTGTCGGGGCATTATCGATTGATGGTAGCAGTGCAACCGGTCTTATTCAGGAAACCATGGTCTATGCCAATGTTATCGGTGCAGATTTAGGTCCGAAAATTACGCCTATCGGAAGCCTTGCAACATTATTATGGCTTCATGTCTTATCTCAGAAAAATATGACTGTCACATGGGGGTATTACTTTAAAACAGGCATTATTATGACTGTTCCGGTCTTAACCATTACTCTAATCACTTTAGTCATAAGGCTTTCGTATCTCAATTAATGGTGACTACATGATCAATATAACGATTTATCATAATCCGGATTGCGGAACATCCCGGAATACGCTGGCGATGATCCGCAATAGTGGTAGTGAACCTGATATTATCTATTATCTGGATACTCCACCAAGCAGAGCTATTTTGACGGGTCTTATTGCAGCGATGGGAATTACAGTAAGAGATCTGCTGCGTAAAAATGTCGAACCCTATGAGAAAATGGGCTTAGAAGAATATTCATATACTGATGAGCAATTAATAAACTATATGCTCGAATATCCTATTTTGATAAATCGACCTATAGTAGTAACGCCTTTAGGGGTAAGATTGTGCCGCCCATCTGAGGTTGTGCTTGAGATACTCCCAGACCGTCAGAAAGGGATTTTCATCAAAGAAGATGGAGAAGCTGTCACAGACAAGTTTGAAAATAAAATTTAAGAGTAAAACCAGTGGGATACCTTGTGGGTATCCCACTAAAAAGTGACATTTTCCCTTTTTTATTAAAATATTTAGTAGATTATATGTTATTGTTATTGTTATTGTTATTGTTATTGTTAAATGTTAACCATGATATAAACTAATCTGTAAGATAAATAATAACTCTGGATTTACGGTTATTTATAATAGAAAAAATAAAGAATTATCTCATTCTTTCGCTTGCAAGATTATAAATATCACTACGCTCCCGTTTACCAACAGCTACAACAGCGATAATTAATTGAGCATCAATCACCTGATAAACCAGGCGAAAACCAGACGAACGAAGTTTTATTTTGTAGCAGTCTTTCATTCCCCGAAGTTTCGCTGACGGAATATGAGGGTTGTCACAGCATTTTTTTAATTTTTTGGCAAACTGCTGCTGTATTGCTTTATCCAATTTTTGCCACTCTTTCAGCGCATCCTCTCTGAATTTGACTGAGTAAGTCACAGGTAGCTATCCAGATCCACGTCAAGCAGCGGCTGGTTGCTGCGTTCGGTTACCAGATTTATCAGTTCCTGATCGTCCAGTGCATCAAGCATCTTTTCGTACAAAGCTGCCGGAACGCAGTAAAAAGCGGGCTGATTACGGTTCAGAATTGCAACAGGAAATCCGTCCCCGGCACCGACGGTCGCCATTGGGTTTTTCTTGAGTTCACTGACACTGGCGCTTGTGTCACTCAGAATGATGTTTGGCATATATTACCTTTAGAGACTGTTTGATCTGTATTAAATATACCGCTCAAAAGACCTGTTAACAAGTCTTTTTATTGTTTTTTATTCGGGGGAAGAGCCGGGGTTGTAATCGGGAAGAGGACTCTCTTTCTTCCGGCAACGTTGATTAAGTACAGGTTTATTAAAACGAGAAGCTGTGGCTGTCGTTTCCCGGATTTTACCCGGAATTTGTGAAAGTAAGGCTGTCTTATTAAAATCGAACCCAGACGGATTATCAGCCGTTTTTTAACGCAGCCATGCAGATGTATTACCACGGATAAAAAAATCACTCAGAGAGTGTTATGTGAAGCCTGTTTTTTGACCAACCTTTATTTTTTCATTTATTGCGGTTTACCGTTATTTTCCGCAATGGCTGATCCTCCGCGGATCGGATGCATATAGTGCCTGTCTGTCTGTAATGACACTATATGCTGATAATACGGGGATCTGAACAGCGCGTCATCATGCCATGCATTGCGGTTTTGCGGCATTAAAGCCATAATACCGCATTCCGCGGATCTTTTTTTTTGCTGCTGCGGCGGGCTGATCACCTTTCCGGCCACCGGAACAGGACATGCCGGCAGCCCTGATTATTATCGTGATGTTATTATTAAGTTGAGTTATAGTAACCTTGGGCATTGTGTCCCGGGCACTGACAGCAGGTACGGTTATGAACGACAACTTTCCTGAGCTTTCCGTCGCCGGCAGGGCGCTCAGCCGGCGGCAGTCCTCCGGTCTGCAGCCGGCTGAGCATCTGGAGCGGGCCCGTCAGCTGCGGATGCTGGCTGTTGCTGCCGAGCTGGATTGTCCCCGCTATCTGCTGGCGCCGGAAATTAACCGGCTGCTGCAGTATATTCCTGATCTGCATCAGCGCACCCTGATTGATACACTGTGGAATACCGGCGGGCGTATTCATGAGGTGATGACGCTGACCAAAGGCGATTTTTATTTTGATGCGGAGACACCGTTCGTGGTGCTGAGGACGTTAAAGCAGCGCCGGCCGCTGAACACGACGGAAAAATATAAACCACAGGCGGTAAAAAAGCGGGCTGTTCCGTTGTTTGATGCGGAATATGTCCGGCTGATGAAAAGTTACTTTGCCACCATGCGCTATAAAAATCAGAGTCAGATCTGGCCGGTGCGCAGTGATAACACGGTGCGTAACTGGCTGCGGGATGCGGTCCGGTCTGCGTCAGCAGACGGTTTCTCATTTATCACCGGGCCGGTGACCTGCCACACTTTCCGTCACAGTTTTGCCATGCACCTGATTTTTCATGGTGTCCCCTTAAAGCTGATCCAGTCGTATCTCGGGCATAAAAAATCAAGTTCCACCGATGTATACACAAAAATATTTACATTAGATGCAATGATGCATTTTGATATTTCTTTCCGGTAATTCTTTCCCTGCATGATATTTCAGTCCGGTACAGCAGTAATATTATATTACGCAGCTGTGCCGGTCTTTCTCCGTGGTCCTTATATTGCCGGCTGGCACAGGGTTGTTTTTGCCGGTTTTGCTGATATTTTCCCTGAAACAGGGTGTTTTTGTATCTTTTTTATGACCGGTTGATGATTATCCTCCCCTGAAGGGGCAATCGGCTATATTTATAAGATAATATTTGTCAGCAGAATAATGCACCGCTCAGTCATGACGATTTGTTTTGTTCCTGTGCATCATCTGTATACTGTAAAGAGATAAAACAGAGCGAATTAGCCGAAGTCACAAAAACAGAGGTTACCGGGCGATTTACGGGCAGTATGTTGTTATTTTGTAATTTATCATTAACTGTTAATGCGGTTTATTTCAAGACGGGTGGTATGAATTGATAATATGGTGATTTCAGTCTGAAATTCAGTATTGAAAATGAGGTAATTAATTAGATATCAATTAGTTACATATTGTTTTGTGTGTGGAGAAATAAATTTTCGCAAGAGTGTTTGCAATTATGTCAATATGTAGGATACTCTACAAAATATTGAAATTCTGCATATCCGGAGGCTGGTGTGGTTAATGTTAATGGACAGTTTAATAAAATCGCTGAGCGTTCTATGCGGCTTTTACAGTCATTAACGACACAGGTACAGACGCAGAAAGAAGAGCTTAATGAAACCTCTTACTATCAGGTTTACTCAAAAGCGGCGGTAGCCAAACTCCCCCGTCTGACCCGGGCCGGTGTTGATTCCGCCGTCAGTGAAATGGAAAGCATGGGGTATGAATTTGAAAAACGTGAGGCGGGAACCGCGCTGAAATACGCGATGAATATTCAGAACATTGTGGATATTTATCATCACAGGCATGTTCCGAAATACCGTGACCGCTATGATGAGGCGTTTACGTTTTTTATCGGTAACCTGAAGGGCGGGGTGTCAAAGACGGTGAGCACGGTTTCACTGGCTCACGGACTGAGAACGCATCCTCACCTTATTTCGGAGGATCTGAGGATCCTTGTTATTGATCTTGACCCGCAGTCCTCGGCCACGATGTTTCTTGATCATACACAGTCTGTCGGGTCCGTCGAAACAACCGCGGCTCAGGCGATGCTGCAGAATGTTACCCGTGAAGAACTCCTGAATGAGTTTATTCTGCCGTCTGTTGTACAGGGTGTTGATGTGATGCCCGCTTCAATTGAGGATGCTTTCATTGCATCACAGTGGGAAATACTCTGTGCTGAATATCTGCCGGAACATAATATTTACACTGTGCTGCGTGAAAATATTATTGAAAAACTAAAGCAGGATTATGATTTCATTTTTATTGACAGCGGTCCTCATCTTGATGCATTTCTTTCGAATGCGATTGCGGCGGCTGACATTTTAATGACCCCGATACCCCCTGCTCAGGTGGATTTTCACTCCACACTTAAGTATTTAACAAGGCTGCCTGAGCTGATTGGTATGATTGAGTCAACCGGTGCACAGGTGAACCTGATAAGCAATATCGGTTTTATGTCCAAACTGGTGAATAAGACTGATCATAAGCTGTGCCACAGTCTGGCCAAAGAAATCTTCGGCGGCGAGATGCTGGATGTGGCATTACCGCGGCTGGATGGTTTTGAACGGTGCGGCGAATCTTTCGATACTGTTATTTCCGCTAATCCGGCAACCTATATAGGAAGTGCGGAAGCACTGAAAAGTGCCAAATCAGCAGCAGAGGATTTCTCCAAAGCTGTTTTTGATCGTATAGAATTTCTTCGTCTGAACCGGGGGTATTATGCAAACTAAACGAAAGACTATAGGCCGGACACTCAGTGCGGTATTACCTGCATATCCTGCCACAGATAGCGGTCATGTTCAGCGCTTTATGCTTAAATCCGGAAAATCAGCTGTTTTCCGGTTTGAAAATATTCCCGCCGGTGAGGTCAGTGAACGCACTTTTGTCCGCTTTTCTGTTAACGGGCGGGATCAGAGTGCACTGACACCTGAATCACTGGCAGATATTCTGCGGACGATTAAGCTGCAGCAGTTCTTTCCGGCTATTGGTTACCGTCATGGCGATAAAATTGAAATTCTTGATGGTTCAAGAAGACGTGCAGCAGCTCTGCTTTGTCACGTGGGGCTGAGTATTCTGGTGACAGAAACAGAAATCAGCAATGATGATGCAAGACAGCTTGCAGCGGATATACAGACAGCGAAAGAACATAACCTGCGTGAAACAGGATTGCGGCTTTTACAGTTGCGTGAAAAGGGGATGTCACAGAAAGAAATTGCATTCTCAGAACAGTTATCCGCAGCAAAAGTCACCAGAGCAATTCAGGCTGCTTCGGTCCCTGATGACCTTGTTTCTCTTTTTCCTGTACAGTCAGAACTCACCCATACTGATTACAGACAATTGCTGCTCATTGATAAAATGATGAAAGACAAAAAATTATCGCGGGAAATCATTCTTGCAGATGTGAATGAAAAAGTATCATCATTTAATGACTCAGATAATGTTGCAGCTGATGAACTGAAAAAATTTATTTTATCGGAACTGAAAGAGAGTACAGATAAACAGATTATCAGTATAAAAACAGATGTACCGGCAGTTATCCCGCTGAAAACGTTTGATGATAAGAATATATATGCCAGAAAAAGAATAAAAGGCAGGGGGTTCAGTTACGAATTTAACCGGATCCCCAGACAGCTGCAGGATGAGCTTGATAACGGGATTCAGTCAATTTTGTCGCAGTATTATTCCCGTGAAAGTCATTAACGTTCTGCGCGGTAAAAGCAACGGAACTTTACAGGAGCCGGAGCGCTGTCAGTTTTTTGTAAAGACAGGTGCACCGGCTGAATAAAAACCCCTGTAATCTCAATCTAACTTGGCGGTCGGAAAGATTAGCAGGGGTTATCACATCTATTCAGGCAGGAGCATTGTTGAGCTCTTACCTAGGAGTATAGAATTATGCAGAATAAAATTCAACTCCTGCGGCACAACATAAGTGCAGGAGACTGTGTCTGACTCCCTGACTCTTTACACCCCGGTGAATGGTCATAAAATTCACCGTCACTATATCCCTGTTTTTAAGGGGAAATTACCGGCAATTGCGGCGGTGCGCCGTTTTTCGGCGGCATTATCCCGTCATGACTGGAACCGTAATCCCCATATCTATAATCTGCGCTGTGAACGTAACCAGCGTGTCTCCGTGCGCTCAGAGCGGCGGGAGACCTGGTATGCGCTGGCGCTGGCGATGATTGCCAATGCGGACTACAACCCGGACAGTGAGGCGCTGTTTGAGGTTATGTGTCCGGTCGAAACCCTGGCCGCGCAATGCGGGCAGCTGCATCAGTATGAGAACGGCCGCAAAAGCTATGACCCGGTGCTGCACGCGCTGCATGACTGGGAGGCGGCGAATCTGATTATTATTCACCGTGACTTTGACCGTGAGGCGAAACAGTACAAGGCGATGCGCATCTGGCTGCGGCCGGAGTTTTTTGCCGGACTGGGGTTTGACCTGGCGGCACTGCGTGACATTGTCACGCGTTTCCGGCGCTGGATGGAGCGCAAAGGACTGCGGGAAGAATACCAGAAACGGTATGCCCGCCATGTGCTGCGCCTGAGCCGTTCTAATGTGGCATCACTGGATAACCGGCACGCACTGAAAAACCTGCTGAAAAAACTGCGCCGTCTGGTGACCGGGGATGATGAGGCGCTGGAGAGTGAAAGGAAACACCTTGAAAAAGCCCTGAAAGAGAAGAAAGCACAGCTGAAAGCGTCCCGTCCGCAGGAAGAAGCCCCCGGAAACGCCTGGCGGCTGTATGAGCGCTGGAAACAGCTGAATCCGGTGGCTGTGGTGTGTGAGTTTGAGCAGCGGATAAAATCGCTGTATCCGGCACTGCACGGCGAGCTGCTGTATCAGTGTTACCTCGATAACCTGCCTGACCATTAATCCCGACACTGTCCTGACTGACCGCCTCCCCGGCGGATTTCGTGCCGGCTTTCTGCCGGAAATGCCCTGCTTTTATGTCCCGGAGCGGTACTTTTTTACCGGCGGAGAGAGAGCCGGTGCTATCGCGTCCTCTGATTGTTCATAATACCGTCAGTTAATTTCGTATGGTATGAAAGCACATCAGTTAACTTCGTACAGGCTGGTATGAATCAGATTAACTTCGTTCTTAGTTTCTGAACTAAACGTCCTTTTTTAATAAAAAGGAGATTGGGGCGCGTTTTTAAAGCGCACCCCATCAGTAAACATCAGATAATGCCTTCGCTCACAGGGAACTGCGTTCCCGCCGCTCAGAGCAGTGAGGTTTCAGATTCCGGTGAATATTCCCCGTAATGCCGCACAAGCGCAGCATAACGCGCAGTACATCCGGGTAAACCCGGCTAACTGCGGCCAAAGGCGGGAATAAGAAATAACAAAGTGGTTTTACAGCCTGATTGTTCAGGCAGGGCGGGGGGGGGTATGCGGACTATAACAGCCTGTAACCGGCGCTGCCGGGCTGCGGCGGCCATCTGACCACAGTGACATTCCCGGCAATATCTGCCGCCTCACATGCGCTGATGCGCATAAGAAAAACATAATAAGAGGAGTTTGGAGTCCAGCGGTACGAAAACTCACGTTAGTGTAGTAACTATTTGATACATCAAACATAATAGACATAGAAAAAAACATTCATAATGGTGTCTTTTTAATCGAAAAACAGTACTTAACGGACTGTGTTGTCTGTTAATCGATCTTTCAGGCAACCATTTTTTACGGGTATTTTTACCCTGTTGGTCCTCAAACCTCATTAACACTCTTTTTGGATGGACAAAAAAACAACATCGTTATACAATGTATAACATTAAATAAGGGGATATTATATGAATAAAAATATGACAAAAGCTATCAGACTGAATAATGAAGACTATACTCTGTTTGAATCCTATGCGAGTGCTAAAGGGCTTACATTCAGTGAATTGTGCAAAAGTGCGGTACGGGAAAAAATCGAGGATGAGTTAGATTTACAGCTTGCTAATGAAAGCTATGAGGATTTTCTCAGAGATAAAACCACAATAAGTCATAATGAATTATTTGAATCTGTCTGAGGTAGTGAAATGACGCGCTACCGGACAGAGTACACAAAACGGTTTGTAAAAGATTTTAAGAAAATAGACTCAGTACACCAAAGAATTGTTCAGAAATATATTGAGATAAATATCAATAATACGATAAACCCGCGTTTAACAGGGAAAATCCTTAAGGGGGATAAAGCCGAATTTATCCGCTACCGTATAGGAGATTACCGTCTGATAGCCGCGATAGAAGACAATAAATTGTTGGTAATAGCATTAACAGTCGGACACCGTAAGGATGTCTATAAAAAATTTTAAACAGTTTCAGCTAACGGGGGTTATGTACTGTAGCTCTTTTTTGGGCATCGAACCCGAAAAAGCCAGGCTATATTCCTCCATCGCCCATCGCCCATCGTACAGATGGCCGGAGGTTCCCAATATGGAATGACACAGTTGTTGCTTCGGTAAGACAGGAATAGCACTGTATACAGTTTTATTTGTGAGGTTGCTATGTCACAAGTTCCCTTTTTTGATTATCCGATGTTCTGTGGTTTTCCCAGCCCGGCGGATGATTTTTAGGTACAGCGTATTTCACTGGATGCGGAATTAGTCCGTTATCCTGGAAGTACCTATTTTCTCCGTGCTGAGGAGCATTTGATGAAAGATGCCGTGATTTTTAGCGGTAATTTTCTGGGGTGCGGAAAGCTATGGTAATCCCCCCGAAAAACCGGTGTGTTCATAAGTAGAATTTTCTCGTAATCTGAACCGGGGAGAATTCTATGAAGAAAGCACGTTTTACCGACAGTCAGATCATGTCTATCCTGAAACAAGCAGAGGCCGGAACACCGGTAACTGAACTGTGCCGCGAGCACGGCATGAGCAATGCCAGTTTCTATAAGTGGCGTTCACGCTATGGCGGCATGGACGCTTCTATGATGGCCCGCCTCAAAGAGCTGGAAGATGAAAACCGCCGCCTTAAAAAGATGTATGCTGAAGAACGTCTCAAAGCCGAGATCATTCAGGAGGCCATAGCAAAAAAGTGGTAAAGCCATCATGCCGGAAGCAGATGGCGCAGGATGTAGTCAGAAGCCGAAACGTCAGTATACGTTTTGCCTGCCAGCTGTTTGCTGTCAGCGAAAGTTGCTATCGTTATCAGCCTAAACTGAATGAAGAAAATCAGGTCATTGCCGACTGGTTGCTCCGCATTACTGACAATCAGCGCAACTGAGGATTTGGCCTGTATTTTTTGTACCTGCGCAATGTAAAAGGCCTGCGGTTCAACCACAAAAGGGTGTACCGGATTTACTGCGAGTTGTCACTGAACATGCGCATCAGGCCCAAAAAACGACTGAAGCGGGATAAACCGGAACCACTGACAGTGCCTGAAAGCAGCAATGAATGCTGGTCAATGGACTTTATGCACGATCAGCTATCAGATGGTCGCTCAGTCCGTTTACTGAATGTTGTCGATGATTTTAATCGTGAGGCACTGGCCATAGAGGTGGATTTTTCTCTGCCAGCAAGTCGGGTAGTCAGAACACTGGGGCAACTCATTGAATGGAAGGGAAAACCCGCAGCCATTCGGTGTGATAACGGACCGGAATATACAGGTAACATACTGATATCATGGGCAGCTCAACAGAATATAATGCTTCGCTTTATACAACCAGGTAAACCTCAGCAGAATGCTTATATTGAACGATATAACCGGACAGTGCGTTATGACTGGCTGGGGCAACACCTGTTTACATCACTGGATGAATTACAAAACTATGCGACCGGATGGCAATGGTTTTATAATCACGAACGACCCAATATGGCGTTGAATGGCTACACACCGATGCAGCATATTCAGCGTATGGCCTGATTCTACTTATTACCTCCGTTGAAAATGGGGGGATTACCATTTCAACAGCCATTTCCTGCTCACGTACGGAAGAAGAAAGGGCATTCTTAAGTTTGCTGCGCCAGGTATAAAGCTGTGACTCATACAGACTGAGTTCACGGGCTGCGGCGGCAATACCAATGCGTTCAGCTAGTTTTAGGGCTTCATCGCGGAATTCTGGAGTGTATTGTTTACGGAGCTTTTTGCTGGTTGATACTGATTTTGTCATGAGTAATCACCTCTGGATGAGAGTTTACTCACTTAGTCCCGTGTCCACTATTGGCGGGTAAGATCACAAACAACCAGAAAGGCTTTGGCAGGTGATTAACGGTGGCGATTCAGGATTACCCAATGCACCTTCCCTGTAAAAATCGCGGTTGATTCAATCAACCGCGATAGAAACACAAATAAAGGCACTGAAATTATCAACGTGTTTGGGTATTAGTTTTTTATTTTTTCACTTTATGAACGATATCAAAGTACTTAGTTTTATTCTCGGATGATGGATAAATACGATAAGTATACTCATCAGGAGTCACCGTGACATTCTCTACAACTCTTGTGAATAAAACCTCACCTTTATCATTTTTCGCAACTAATGTTCGACTTTTCCCATCATCACTAAATGACCAATCACCTTGCATTTTTGGCTTTCCATCTAAGGTGAGCATTTTAAATGTCCCATCAGGGAAATATTCAGCTAAACCAAAAAAATTAGCAACCTGATCATTTGTTGCTGGCACATCCTTTTTATCTTGGTCTAAGGCTTGAGTAGTAACCCAAACTTTACTAATCACCATTTTCTCATAGTCATTATTCTTTTTTTTACTCATCTCTTTTGTCTCTTCAGCTGGTTTAGATGTATCAGCCTGAGCAGAAAAAACAGCGGTTGTGGAGAGTAAAAAAATAGCAGTTGTTAATGTTTTCAATTTCATAAATTCTCCTTAAGTTAAATAGGCTATTTTTAGGACTCTTGTTCTAAAAATAAGTTCCGATAAGACCCATTATGTAAAATGGGTAAGTTTACTGTGTGATCTCCTCCCAAAATCAGCGCCAGGCATTCCCGACTAAAATTATCGACTACAGTCAGCGCCCGGATCCGGCGCCCGTTGAACAGATTATCAGCAACGAAATCCATACTCCAGCACTGATCGGCTGCCGTCACTGCCGGACGCTCCTGTCTGTGTCTGGCTGTGACATGTCGCGGGGTCGCTTTGTCCGCAGATTCAGTCCTTCCTGACAATAAATACGGTGGGTTTTCTTATGGTTAATCAGCCAGCCCTCCCGGCGCAGCAGGATATGTATGCGCTGCACGCCGTAGCGGATGCGGGTTTCCGCTATTTCCCTTATCCGCTGCGTGACTGCGCGGTCGTCACGCCGGCTTTGATAGTGGTAGACCGTGCGGCTCTGCATCATCAGACGGCAACCACGCCGCAGCCCGATACGGTAGGCCTCCGGCAACCAGGTTACCGCCTCCCGCTTCTGGGCCGGTCTCAGAACTTTTTTTTGATGACCTCCTGCAGCATCTCTTTGTCCAGACTCAGATCTGCCATCAGGCGCTTCAGACGCTGGTTTTCTTCCTCGAGCTGTCTCAGGCGGCGAAGTTCCGTCACACCCATACCACCGAATTTTTTCTTCCAATTGTAAAAAGTGGCTTCAGAAATACCCATCTTTCTGCACACTTCCTCTACCCGGGTACCGGTTTCAGCCTGTTTCAGGGCAAATGCGATCTGTTCTTCGGTATAACGTGTCTTTTTCATGTCATATGACCTCTTTTTTCAGGAGAAGAAAGGCCGGAAACTCTACTTTATACCGGTACTGAAGAAAGGGAAGAGGTCAGAAAGCATGATAAAAAAGGCATTATAATGAAAATGTTATCTTCTCATAACAACGATTAAATCGCACTTTCCCTTAGTCCTGTGTCTGCTATTGGTGGGTAAGATCAATCAAAGTCTGGTTACTGCGACTAAATTTTTTTAGCTTCCACTCTTTATTATTGTATTTAAGTAATGCAAACTACTCTCTTATGTAGTATATTTAATAAAAATCAGAAAATATTATTTTGTTATTACAGTTAATTATGTAAAAGTCATGTTAAATAACAATAACTTACCTATGGTTTCGATTTTATATTAAATGATTATATGCTGATAACAGAAAGAGTAATGGTTAAGAATAAAACAACATTTAACACACTGATAATACTGGTTTTTATTCAATGAAGGAGCTGGCAAAACTTTTATCTGATGTGAGAAGAACAGTAAAGCAGAACATTGAGCTTTCTTAAAGAAGATAATAGATTTTGTTACTTTCGATGTGTTTGTAATAGGTTCTGTAGTAACAAAAACAACTAAAATCAAAAATATAAGAATTTATACCCTGGTCTGGAAAATAAAATTACAGCTAATCCGGAACTACAGATAAAATTATCGATACTACTAATTCCGTAATATAATGGCTGATGCCGTCAGGTTACAGGTTGGTTACTGTAATAATATAATAAATATAGAGTTGAGTTATCAGTATTACTGACAGATAGCTATTATTCTGAAAAATCAGTTACCTTACCGTACTGATTTATTAAGAGTGATTTATATTCTTTTGGTTTTAATGACATTTTTTGGAGTTTTTATGACAATATCAGAAACTGAAACAGCTATTAATAAATTAGTTGGTATTAACATCATGAATAAAAGGAAAAAACTAGGATATTCTGGTCAATTTTTGGCCGATTGTATTGGGGTCAGTCAACAACAATTATCACGGTATGAGAGAGGAAACAGCAGGATCAGTGTGGAAATGTTATTTAAAGTATCTGTCATATTAAAGGAGCCTATAAGTTATTTTTTAATTTCTGAACCAATTCATTGATACTTCTGGTGAAGTATTGATATTCACTGTTGGGATTCAGTATTGTGGCCATTTCAGAGAAATACTGTTTTTAAGGATCTACAGATCCTGTTAAAAATGTTCTGTTGATAAAAATCTGATAGTATCCGCAAGAAAAAGTTTTTCTTATGGTATATCCACCAAATCTTCTTAGCCGAGAAAAACTTTAATTTAACACAATGTCACTAATATGTAAAAGGAATATTATGAATATTAATTTATTCACCAGAGGATACCGGGCATCTTCTTATTCTGAAGGTACTATCCTACCACTACGGGGCCGGCTAACTGTTGTCGGGCTTATTAGCCTGAGTACTGTGGTCTGTTTGCAGACAGCCCTGGCTGCGGATATAGGTAGTCAGAGTGGAGCCAGTATTACAGTTAACGACGGTGACCGGATTATCGGCGATGCCTTTGATGATTCCGGAAAGCGCTATGGTGTTTTTAACTCCTATGGCAATGGTTCGGGAACCATTAATCTCGGTAATAATGTGACTGTTAACGTGACAGACACCTCCGCGAATGCTAAGGGTGTGGTTATTGAGGGAAGTAATAGTGTATTAAACGCCAATGGCTTATCCGTGAATGTGAACGGTAAAAATGCCGTCGGTATTGACCTCAATGCTCAAAAAATACAAGCCGACCTGGGAACAGGCACCAGTGTTAAAGTTGAAGCACCAGAGCGGGGTTTTATATACGGTGTGAAAATGAAAGGAGCCTTGACCCTAACAGCCGATCATCTATCAATTGAAGTTAAAAACGGGCAAGGCTTTACAATTAGTGATTACGGCAGCAGTGCTAACTTAGGTAGTGGCAGCACAATCAAAACTAACGGTGCGCTTAGCCATGGTATTTTGATCGACGGCCTGAATGGCAACCAATCTGAAGGTCCTGCTTCTTTTACTGCCACCAACCTGACTGTCGATGCACAGGGAGACCAGGCATACGGCATGAATATCCAGAAAAACTCGATTGTTGATCTGGGTACCGGCAGCAAAATTATGACCAACGGCGATAACGCCAACGGTATCTGGAGCTCTGGTGACATCAAAGCAGATGCCCTGACAATTATTTCCCGGGGAAATCGCTCCACAGCACTGAATATGAGTAACTGGAGCGGGATTGCCAATATTGGCGCAGACAGCCATTTTTTTGCTGAGTTATCCGATGGCTTGCTCGCCTATGGCAGCACTATTAACTTCACCGGTACAGCAGATAACCGTAATACTATTTTTTCAGGTGGTGGTAGAGCTGTGTCTTCTGTAGGTAATGATGCTAAAATCAACCTGACAAATACGGATATTACTGTGGATGGGAAAAGCAGCGTTGGATTGAGAACGATAGGTGGCGCAGTTATCACTGGTAAAAATATCACGATAACCGGTGCTGCCGGAACGTATGGTGTCTATGCCAGGGCCAACAGCCAGATTGATCTGACCGGCGACCTCGCGATTAATATGGTAACCGCCGATCAGATGGCCATTATCGCCCAGTCCACTGACGGCGATACGGCCAGCCGGATTAATGCAACAGCTAAAATGCTGATTAACGGCGGTATTCAGTCCCGGGGCGGGCTGATCAATATGGATATGGCCTCCGGCTCACTGTGGACCGGAAGCGCCTACAGCGATAACGTCAACGGTGGCCTGCTGAATGTCACCATGGACAACAGCCGCTGGAATGTCACGGATGATTCCAACCTCGATAATCTGATACTGAATAATACCGCTGTCGACCTGTCGCACAGATTGTCCGATACCGGTTACTCAACACTGAGTATCGCCAATCTCAGCGGCAACGGCACATTCACACTGCGTACCGATATTGTCGGTGACGGAGATGGTGTCAACAACGCCGGTGACAAAGTGGTAATAACCGGCACCAGTGCCGGTGATCATTCATTAACTGTATTAAACCGCGGCAGCCTGGCAACAACCGGTAATGAAATTCTGACCGTTGTGGAAACCGCAGACGGTGCAGCTAATTTCACCTCCGCATCTGAAGTCGAGTTAGGCGGTTATCTGTATGATGTACGTAAAAACGGCAATAACTGGGAACTGTATTCATCAGGTGCCTACGTTCCGCCGGAACCGGAAAAACCAAAACCACCGATCACCACCACAGCCGATGCTGGCGGTAATTTCCTGAATGTGGGCTATCTGATTAACTACGCAGAGACCCAGACACTGATGCAGCGTATGGGCGACCTGCGCCGGAACGGCGGAGATAATAATGCCTGGCTGAGAGGCTTCGGCGGTAAATTCAATTCCTTTGCCGGCGGTAAGATGAGCGGATTTGACATGACCTACGGCGGTACACAGCTGGGCTTTGATAAACGTATCTCTCCGGATACACCGCTGTATATCGGTACCTTTGCGGGCTTAACGCAGGGCTCACCGGATTACCGCGGCGGGGACGGTACTGTCCGCTCATACCATCTGGGGCTTTACACCACTTATATGGCGGATAACGGTTTCTATGTTGACGGTATTGCCAAAGTTTCCCGGCTGAAAAATAAATTCAGTGTCTCGGACAGCCAGAACAGTAATGTCAGCGGCGACGGCAGCTCAACAGGAATCAGTGTGTCAGCAGAAGCTGGCCGGAAATTCAGCCTGAGCCAGACCGGTAATGGTTTCTATATCGAACCGCAGGCGCAGCTGACTTACAGCCATCAGGATTCAGCAGGCATTCACGCCAGCAACGGCCTGAAAATCGATCTCGGCAGCTATGATTCCGCCATCGGGCGCGCAGGTACACTGATTGGGTATGAAACCACAACCGGTGACAGCCAGATCAACGTTTACCTGAAAACCGGTTTTGTCAGAGAGTTTCAGGGCAATACGGACTATAAACTGAACGGCTCCCGTGAAGCACACAGCTTCAAAGGAAACTGGTGGAACAACGGACTGGGTATCAGTGCCAATATCAATAAAAAACATACTCTGTATGCTGAGGCGGACAGTGCAACAGGTAACCGGTTTGATCAGTATCAGATTAATGGCGGGTACCGTTTCAGCTTTTGATATGTGAGGTACTGTAAATAAAATTCTGTCGCATTAACCGTATAGGTCTGCAAATTAATACTGCCGTCTGAAGGTCTCCTTAATAAGTGACATGACGGGCTATCCGGTGAGAGTCTAACCTTACCCTGTATACCGTCTTAATGCGACAGATTCTGAAAAATTATTGTACAAATATAACCGTAAATACCCGTATGAATTACTGGGCAATATTACTTTAAAGGATAATTATATGTCTTACACATATCTACATATCAGGACAGAGCAAAACAACAAAATCTGTCAGCACTTGCACCGAACAACCTTATCCCTGATTATCGGTACAGTATTTTGTACAGCAACTGTCGCCAGAGCAGATTGTGTGGCAAACCCAGTACCTAATATCAAGGGGGGAGTTGATATGATTTGTGAGGGTACCGGTATTTCACAGGATATAAGCCTGCTGGGTAACGGACAAAATAATAACGTAATGGTACAGGGTAATAATACATCAATTTCTAGTAATATTTTTGGTGCTAATTTCTCATCCTCACTTCCAATCTCTGATAATATTTTATTGACAGGGAATACTGTAACCCTCAATGACAATGTTGTTGTAAGTTATGATATTATTGGCGCCATTATAGTCACCAATAGCTCGAAAAGCCTAACAGTAACGGGAAATTCAGTGATCTTAAATGATAACGCCTATACATTTCGCGGCGCTTACGGCGGTTATATTGAAAACAACGGTACGAGTGATATTACAGTTGCCGGAAATTCCCTGACTCTCAATGACAACGCATATTTAAGTGATGTTGCTATCGGCGGTAGCGGTTATAAGCGACATACTGGTAATGTTACAGTCTCAGGAAATTCCGTGACTTTTAACAACAATGCAAGGGTACCCTTTTATGTTAGGGGGGCCTGGGGCACTAGCTATGATACGGGTAATATTATAGTGACGGGAAATTCTGTGACTCTCAATGACAACGCGGGTGTAAATAATACTAATTATGCCAACATTTATGGCGGTTGGGCCGATAAACAGGGGGGGGGTGATATAACAATGACAGAGAATTCTGTGACCCTCAATGATAACGCCTATGTGAACAACGATATCTATGGCGGATATGTTGATGTTTCTGGGGATCTTGTCACCAGTGTTAACATAACAGATAACACGGTCAATATCCGCAATTCTGCCAGGGTATCCGGTTCTCTGTATGGTGGATTTATTGATGGTCCCGGTACCGCCGGTTATTATGATTCTTTCACGGGCAACACCCTGAATGTCGCTGCGGCCCCCTTCGAGCTCAGTGGTGAAATGGCGAACTTCGAACACTACAACTTCACAGTAGATCCGGCCCACGTCAATTCTGACACCGCGCTGATTACCGCAGATACCATCGTTTTCGGGACCAGTGAATATAATATGAACGGCGGTGAAGCTAACACCTCTAAAATTCAGGTGGTGGGGATTAAAGCCGGTCAGGAACTGTTTGCCGATGATAAATTTGTACTGATGCGGGCAACCGACACCATGAGCGGTGAAGCAGAGGGACTGACCACCCGCGGCATTGCCCAGCAGGGTGTTTCGCTGCTGTATGATGTCAGAACCGATGTGGATATTAACGGCAAGCTGGTGACCGCCACTATTCTCGGCAATAACAAACCGGTTGACCCAGTAGACCCGGAAACCCCGGCAGCCCGCGTGAACCCGCAGCTGAAAGCCCTGTCCGAGGGGCATCTGGCCTCGGCCATGATGCTGACCCGCGGGGGCGATACCTTGGCATACAATACCGTGCACACCATCC
>NZ_JBCPSQ010000010.1:0-72317 GCF_051129855.1 Morganella sp. Je.2.23 | reverse complement strand
GATTGTCTGATAAATTGTTAAAGAGCAGTTGCAACATTCGCTGCCGTTGCCGGTCTTCTGCGTTGTTGCGAGGCTGCGTATATTACGTTTCCAGCCCCTTCGAGTCAAGCGTTGTTTTTCAACTTTTCGCTTTCTGCCGGCGCGCTTCTCAGCGTGTTGCTCCGTGTCAGTGAGGGCGCATTATAGACACTCGCTGAGATCACGCAAGTGTTTATTTCAAAAAAATGTTTGTTCGCCACTTTTTTCACCACAACGGTGGTTTACCGGGCAAAAACCCCGTCATTTGCTTTAAATCTGTACAAATTCTGCTGCGAATACTTCAACCTGCTGCCAATCCGTGTATTCCACTTCTTTACTTGTATCTGTTTCACCTTTTGTCATCTTCATAATCAGGCGAATCATTATCCGGTCAAACCAGCCGTAACGCGGATACAGCAATGCGCCGGCAAAGACAGTGCAGACCGTCGGCTTCCAGGGCGTTGCTGCAAGGAATTTCCGTACATACACATTTGTCTCCGGTGTCCGCTTCTCCGGTTTACGGGCTGTCAGGTTCACGCCGAAGAATGCGGTTTTCATCTGATTCAGTTGTCCCGCATGCAACTTCGCAAATTTATCCAGCGCCCGGTTAAAATGTCCGTAACGGATAGACGCGCCGACCAGCACTTTTTCATACGGTGCCAGATTCAGTGACTGATTGTCCTGTAAAGAGCGGACATCACATTCCGCTCCCGCTTTGCGCAGATGCAGCGCAATTTCAGTAATGATTTTTTTTGTCTGCCCGTCATGGCCGGAATAAAGCAACAAGTACGACATGAAACACTCCGTTAATCACGCCAGAAAGTCGGCGTCAGTAATACCAGCAAAGTAAAGACTTCCAGACGACCAAATAACATCGTCACGACAAGGATCCATTTCCCGGCCGGATTCAGGGTTGTGAAGTTCTCACCCAGAGTTCCCAGCCCCGGCCCCAGGTTATTCAGAGTGGTCGATATTGCTGAGAAAGCAGAAAACTCATCAACGCCTGTCGCTATCAGTAACAGCATACTGACCACAAAGACCAGTGCATAAGCAGAGAAAAATCCCCAGACAGCTTCGATGATTCGTTCCGGTAATGCCCGGCGGCCCAGTTTGATTGTGTAAACCGCATTCGGATGCACCAGACGTTTCAGCTCACGCGCCCCCTGAAGGAACAGCAGCATAATACGGATAACCTTCAGGCCACCACCGGTTGACCCCGCACATCCGCCGACAAACGCCGCGCACAGCAGCAGCATCGGCAGGAACAGCGGCCACTTGTAGAAACTGTCTGTAGAGAACCCGGCCGTCGTCGCCATTGAGACAACCTGGAAAAAAGCCTGGTTGAGGGTTTGTCCCTCCGTAGCATAAACATCAAACTTCCACAAAACCAACGCACAGATCACGACCAGCACACACTGAAGGGAAATAAACATCCGGAATTCCAGATCCCGCCAGTAAACCCCGAGGCTGCGCCCGGTCAGCACCGCAAAGTGCAGGCCATAGTTACAGCCCGAGATCAGTAGAAAGATGGCAATGATGGTATTAATGGCCGGGCTGTTAAAGTAGCCGATACTGGCATCATGCGTGGAAAACCCGCCGATGGCGATAGTGGAAAAGCTGTGGGATATCGCGTCAAAGACATCCATCCCCGCAAACCAGAGGGCAATTGCGCAGACGATGGTAAGGAAAACATAAATAAGCCAGAGTGTTTTTGCAGTTTCCGCGATCCTCGGACGCATTTTGTTATCTTTCAGCGGGCCCGGCATTTCCGCGCGGTACAGCTGCATTCCCCCGACGCCCAGCAGCGGCAGAATAGCAACAGCCAGTACGATGATCCCCATCCCGCCCAGCCACTGCAGCATCTGCCGGTAGAACAAAATCGCTTTTGGCAGCGTATCCAGCCCGACAAGAGTGGTGGCACCGGTTGTGGTTAACCCGGAAAATGATTCAAAAAATGCATCTGTCACTGACAGATTCGGACGTTCTGAAAAGATAAAAGGTAATGCCCCGACACTGCCCAGCACCGTCCAGAACAGAACCACAATCAGAAAACCTTCTTTCGGTTTTAATTCACTCTTTTTATTGCGGTTCGGTATCCAGAGCAGCAGGCCGATAATCAGTGCTGCCAGGAACGTCTGACTAAATGCTTTACCTGCACCGTCTTTATAGATAAGCGCCACGATCCCGGGGATGATCATGGTGACAGAAAAAATAATGACGAGTAACCCGACAATACGGGTTATGGCGCGAAAATGCATTGCGGCAGAGTCCTCAGAAATCAGTTTCCGGTGATGTCTTCAGAGCATTTAAGCTCAAACATCCCCCGGCTCAGGTCACGTAATTTAGCATTAACCTCACTCAGTAAGGTAGCAGGAATCGAAATACGTAACGTCACATCCGCACCGAACTCACTGTTGATTACCGTGCCACCCACCTGCCGGACTAATAATTCAGCCTGGCTGATAAAGCTGTAATCACAGGTTATTTCACCGATCACCTGCGGGATTTTTGTTTTGGTCACCAGGAGTTTCAGTGCCTGCTGAACCCCGCTGCCGTAAGCCCTGACCAACCCGCCGGTACCCAGTTTTATTCCGCCGAAATAGCGGACAACCACTGCCGTAATCTCCCCTATTCCGCTGCCGAGCAACGGGGCAATCATAGGTTTTCCGGCTGTTCCTGTCGGCTCACCGTCATCAGAAAATCCCAGTTGCTGCGAATCATCCGGGCGCCCTGCAACAAATGCCCAGCAATGGTGCCGGGCATCGGGATATTCATCTTTGACGGACTGAATAAACTGCTTTGCTTCATCCACCCCGTCCGTATGCTGCAACAGGGTGATGAAACGACTTTTTTTTATCTCTTCAGTAAACATAACCGGCTCAGCCGGTATAAGGTACGATTTCATTACGGCAGATTCAGATCCCGTGTCATATTTTCCACACTGTTTTCATGGATAATAATGTTATCCTCAATGCGGATCCCGCCACAAGGTTTAAACTGCTCAATGCGTTTCCAGTCAAAGTGCTGACTGAACTTCCCTTCACGCCACGGTGCCAGCAGAGACTCAATAAAATACAATCCCGGCTCAATAGTCAGCACCATACGCGGCTCCAGAACACGGGTGCAGCGCAGGAACGGGTACATTTCCGGCGCGGCCAGATGTTCACCCCGGTCATTCTGCATAAACCCGGCAGCATCATGTACCTGAAGACCCAGAGGGTGCCCCAGACCGTGCGGCAGGAACGGGGTGGTTACCCCTTCGCTGACCATGGCTTCTTCAGACATACCGGTAATGATTTTATGTTTTCTCAGCAGCTTAGCGATTCGGTGATGCATCTGAATATGGTAATCGGTATAGCGGACACCGGCTTTGATATCACTGATCAGTGACTGCTGCTCATCATTGAGATCAGAAACCAGCTGAGCAAAATCACTGTCCGCATCAGCGGCATATGTCCGGGTTAAATCAGCGGCATAGCCGTTGAATTCAGCGCCTGCATCTATCAGGAAACTGTGCCGTACACGCGGTGTATGTTTATTCAGTTTGGTGTAATGCAGAACGGCCGCATTTTCATTGATCGCAACAATATTGTCATACGGAACATCAGTATCACGATGGCCGGTTGCCATCAGATACGCCATATTGATATCAAACTCACTCAGACCGGACAAAAACGCCTCATGTGCGGCAAGATGCCCGTTAACAGCCATTTTTTGTGCTTCACGCATGCAGGCCAGTTCATAATCTGTCTTATATGAACGATGAAACGCAAAGAAATCCAGTACCGCTTTCGGGTTAATATGATTGCTGCTGATTCCCAAAGTACCGGCACGATCCGCATCCGGTCCGATATACGCCGTACGGGATTTATCCTGTGCTGCCAGCATTGATGCAATGTCTCCGGCATTCTTCAGATGAATAACCTCAACATCGTTCGTCCAGAAAGAAGAAGGTAACGCCTCAACGCTGTGCCAGTAATCAACCGGGGAATAGAACCATAACTTTGGTTTATTCACGCCGTCAGTCCACAGCCAGCAATGCGGTACATCAGTAACCGGAACCCATGCCTTAAAATGCACATTACTTTTAAACGGGTAGTCACGATCATCAAGAAAAATACGGATCGGTGCACCGGAATGGATCAGTAATGAGTCCAGTTTCTCACGCGCAAGAATATCGCGGGTCCGCTGTAATAATGTTGCGATGTGCTCACGGTAGAGGGATGCCATTTTTTCCATGGGAATTGACCTTTTTTCATTATGATAGTGACAAAAGCTTAGCATGATCTCCGCGATGATGGATATGGCAGGCGATATCATCCCCGGTTATTTACCGGGAATCTTCGGCGCGTCACGACGTTTTTCTTTTCTGTTTCTGCATATTGAGACATTTTACGTGATCTTTAGCGCAAAAAATCATCATTTCATTTGCTTTTGTTAACAAAAAAATCACAATTACCTCATCTGGTCATACCACCTGGCGTTCTCATCCTTTGCCGGAACGATGCAACATTAAGGAGAACCATATGCTTTATCACAGTGAATCAATGAAGGTCAGCTGGGAAAAAGAGGGAATTGCAAAACTTGTTTTTGATGCGCAGGGAGCGATAAATAAACTGGATACCCGGACAATTGCCTCACTGGATGAAGCCGTTGCCTGCCTTGAGAAAACACCTCAGCTGAAAGGCCTTATTATTACCTCCTCCAAAGAAAGCTTTATTCTGGGAGCTGATATTACAGAATTTATCTCTCTGTTTAATGCTCCGGCGGAGCAACTGACTGAATGGCTGAATTTTGCCAACCATCTGTTTAACCGTATTGAAGATCTGCCTGTACCCACTGTCGCCGCACTGAGGAAATTCACACTCGGCGGGGGGTGTGAGTGCGCGCTGACAACAGACTACCGCCTCGCAACAGATGATCTGCTCATCGGTCTGCCGGAAACCAAACTCGGTATAATGCCGGGCTTCGGCGGTTCAGTCCGTCTGCCCCGCCTGATTGGCTGTGATAATGCCCTTGAACTTATCACGCAGGGAAAAACAGTGACAGCGGGAGAAGCACTGAAACTCGGTCTCGCTGACGGTATTGTACCGGATGACGAACTGCTCAGCGGTTCAGTGATACTGCTGGAACAGGCCATCAGTGGCCGTATTGACTGGCAGGCACGGCGGCGGCAGAAAAAAGCGGCGTTACAGTTACGCCCGGCAGAGTTACAGATGAGTTTTATCACCGCCAAAGCCCTTGTCCGGCAAAAAGCCGGAAAACACTACCCTGCACCTATGGCGGCAGTAAACGGAATCGAGGCCGGAGCCGGATTGTCCCGTGATGAGGCATTACTCTGCGAAACCGCTCACTTTGTGCCGCTGACCCGGACGCTGACAGCCCGCGCTCTGGTTTCACTTTTCCTGAATGAACAATATGTCAAAGGCCTTATCCGCCGGCAGACAGCATTACGTGATGCACCGGAGCAGGCTGCGGTTATCGGTGCCGGCATTATGGGTGGTGGTATCGCCTACCAGTCGGCTTACAGCGGTATCCCCGTTCAGCTGAAAGATATTCAGTCCGCCGCATTGCAGGCCGGTATTGATGAAGCGGTAAAATTACTGGAAAAACAGTGCCGGTCAGGAAAAATGACGCTGGTTCAGGCCGCCGGGATACGCGCGGCTATCCACCCGGTCCGTCATGATAACGATATCAGTGACTGTGATATTGTGGTTGAAGCCGTTGTTGAAAATAAGGCCGTCAAACAAAAGGTACTGGCGGATATTGAACAACGGGTCAGCGAACACTGCATCCTGACATCAAACACATCCTCCATTCCTGTCAGTGAACTGGCTCAGGCACTGAAACGTCCGCAAAATTTCTGCGGAATGCATTTTTTTAACCCCGTTCCAAAAATGCCGCTGGTAGAAGTGATCCGGGGAGAACAAACCGCGGATAACACAATTGCCGCTGTGGTGCATTATGCGCACAAAATGGGGAAAACACCTGTTGTGGTGAGAGACTGCCCCGGATTTTTTATCAACCGGGTGCTGTTTCCGTATCTGAATGCTTTCTCTCTGCTGGTTTCCGCCGGTGCTGATATTAAAACTGTTGATCGCGTGATGGAGCAGGAATTCGGCTGGCCGATGGGCCCGGCATTATTACTTGATGTTGTCGGGCTGGATACTGCCAACCATGTACAACACGTGATGGCAGAAGGTTATCCGGACCGGATGGCCGTCGCTGAGAATAATGTCATCAGCCTGTTTGCCGGACTGAAACGACTGGGGCAAAAAAACCGTCTCGGCTTTTACCGTCATTCGGATGACGGCAAAGGACGCCTTCAAAAACAGTCTGATGAACAGCTTGAGGACGTGCTTGCCCCACTGAAGCGGACGCCCCGTGATTTTACGCCGGATGAAATTATCGATCGCCTGATGATTCCGATGGTGAATGAAGTTATCCGCTGCTATGAAGAAGGCATTATCAGCAGCCCGGCCGAAGCTGACCTTGCACTGGTTTATGGTCTTGGTTTTCCGCCGTTCCGGGGCGGTATTTTCCGTTATCTGGATGATACCGGCACCCGGGCTTTCTGTGAAAAAGCAGAACAATACAGCACGCTGGGACCGCTTTATATCATCCCGGACAGCCTGCGGGCACATGCTGTTAATAACACGACCTATTATCCGCAGCCGGATAGTTACCCTGTTACCGCACAGTGAGGTTTATATGGAAAAAGTCATGATAATTGATGGTCTCCGCACCTCAATGGGACGTTCAAAAAACGGTATTTTCAGGCATGTACGGGCAGAAACTCTCTCTGCAGAAGTCATGAGTGCGGTAATAAAACGCAATAAAATCAATGCGAATGATATTGATGACATTATCTGGGGTTGTGTGCAGCAGACCGGAGAACAGGGGTTCAATATCGCCCGTAATGCCGCCCTGCTGACAAATATTCCGCATACCGTGCCGGCTGTTACCGTTAACCGTCTGTGCGGCTCATCGATGCAGGCGCTGCACGACGCCGCCCGTCTGATTCAGACCGGTGACGGCAGGCTGGTTCTTGCCGGTGGTGTCGAACATATGGGTCATATCCCGATGACACACGGTATCGATATCAATCCGGCTGCGGCGCTGTACACCGCCAAAGCATCCGGCATGATGGGATTAACGGCCGAAGCACTGGCGCAGCAGTTTTCTGTCAGCCGGGAATCCCAGGATGAATTTGCCCTGCGCTCCCATCAGTTAGCTGCTCTGGCATTCCGGGATAACAAATTCAGCCGTGAGATCCATCCGGTTCAGGGACATAACCCGGCAGGGGTGCCTGTTGCTGCCATCCGGGATGAAACCGTGCGGGATAACAGCAGCCTCACCGAACTGGCGGCCCTGCGTCCGGTGTTCGATCCGGTAAACGGCACCGTTACCGCCGGTAACTCATCTGCCATATCGGATGGTGCTTCAGTAACATTGCTGGCCGGAGAACACTATGCCCGCGAGAATGGCTTGTCTCCGCGGGCAGTGATACGGGCAATGAGCGTCACCGGCTGTGAACCTGCACTAATGGGGTACGGCCCGGTAGAGGCAACACAAAAAGCACTGAAAAAGGCAGGGCTGGCACTGAATGATATTGATGTTATCGAGCTGAATGAAGCATTTGCGGCGCAGGCTCTCGCCTGCCTGAAAGGCATGGGATTATCTGACTGCTATGACGACAAAGTGAATCTGCATGGCGGCGCGATTGCACTCGGGCATCCTCTCGGCTGCTCCGGCACCCGGATCATCAACTCACTGCTGACAGTCATGGAGCAACGGGATGCTCAGTTCGGCCTGGCAACAATGTGTATTGGTTTCGGTCAGGGGATTGCAACCGTGATTGAACGTGTTCCCGGCTGAACACAGATAATCTGATAAACAACAGCGACGTTTTCTGCTTCACCACACAGCACAATACGTCGCTGATACCCTTTAACCGTTTAGCTGACCTGTTATCAGCATACTCCCGCCGTCAGGGGGCGGGATTTTCTTTAAATAAATTCGAACGCGTCACCAAACAGGCGGGCAGCATCAGCGCCGCGTTCCTGGCAGAAACGCTCCCGGGCAATTTTAGCCATTTCAAAACGACCGGCAATATAGATATCTTTTCCGGCCAGTGATCCAAAATCATCCAGAACAGCGCTGAGTACAGTACCTGTCCGGCCGCGCCAGGTATCATCCGGCTGTTCAACAACAGGGATTACTTTCAGGTTGGGATGTGTTTCGGCAAGAGCCTGCAATTCACCCAGATCATAGAGATAGATATGCTCTCTGGCACCCCAGTAAAACGTAATATCACGCTGCGGGTTTTCTTCCAGTGCCGCCAGCAAAACAGAACGGGTGTAAGAAAAACCGGTTCCTCCGGCGATCAGGAGCATCGGTGCATCGCTGTTTTCACGAAACCAGGCATTACCGTGCGGAATATCAATGGTTACCTGACGATTATCCAGAATCCGATCCATCACTGCCATCGCATAAAGATTGAACTCGGACGCACCAATGTGCAGCTCAATTTCTTTCTGTGATGACGGTGCCGATGCCATTGAAAACGGGCGCTTATCCCGCTCATCCATCACTACCATCAGGTATTGTCCGGCTTTGAATGAAAAATCACCGTCCGGTAATAATTTTATGCGGTATACCGTATCCGTTATCGATTCAACAGAGGTAACTTTGCAGTTTAACGTTGCCATGTGCTCCCTCAATCATTGAGAATATTTAATTCATCCCATAAGGCGTCAACACGTTGTCTGACTTCATCGGTCATGACAATCGGTTTTCCCCACTCACGCGAGGTTTCGCCGGGCCATTTATTTGTTGCGTCCAGCCCCATCTTCGACCCCAGCCCCGATACCGGTGACGCAAAGTCGAGATAGTCGATCGGGGTATTTTCCATCATCACCGTGTCCCGGGCAGGATCCATCCGGGTGGTAATCGCCCAGATCACATCATTCCAGTCACGGGCATTGATATCATCATCGCAGACAATAACAAATTTTGTGTACATAAATTGCCGTAAATACGACCAGACTCCCATCATGACCCGCTTTGCATGTCCCGCATACTGCTTTTTCATGGTGACAACGGCCAGGCGGTACGAACACCCTTCCGGCGGCAGATAAAAATCGACAATTTCAGGGAATTGCTTCTGCAGAATCGGCACCAGAACTTCATTCAGCGCCACACCCAGTGTTGCCGGTTCATCCGGCGGACGACCGGTATAGGTTGAGTGATAGATAGGCTCATCACGCTGGGTAATATGTGTGACCGTAAAGACAGGGAAATCATCCACTTCATTATAATAGCCGGTGTGATCCCCGTAAGGCCCTTCCGGCGCTGTTTCACCCGGTTCAATATACCCTTCAAGGATAATTTCAGCACCGGCAGGAACTTCCAGGTCATTCGAGATACATTTGACCACTTCTGACTTATTACCGCGCAGTAACCCGGCAAAGGCATATTCGGACAAGGTATCCGGAACCGGTGTCACCGCTCCGAGAATTGTTGCGGGATCAGCGCCCAGCGCCACCGCAACCGGGAAACGTTCACCGGGATGTGCCTGACACCATTCCTGAAAATCGAGTGCACCACCGCGATGCGATAACCAGCGCATAATCAGTTTATTTTTCCCCAGCACCTGCTGGCGGTAAATACCTAAATTCTGGCGATCTTTAAACGGACCGCGGGTTACGGTCAGTCCCCAGGTAATCAGCGGTGCCGCATCATCCGGCCAGCAGTGCATAACCGGGATTTTTGTCAGATCCACATCATCGCCGGTAAAAACATGCGTCTGACACGGTGCGGAACTCAGCCGTTTGGTCGGCATATTCAGCACCTGCTTAAATTTCGGCAGCTTATCGATAAGATCACGGAACCCTTTCGGCGGATCCGGCTCTTTCAGGAAAGCCAGCAGTTTGCCGACATCGTGTAATGCTTTGACATCCTCCTGCCCCATTCCCATCGCAACCCGTTTGGTTGTGCCGAACAGATTACAGAGAACCGGTATTGAATAACCTTTCGGATTTTCAAACAGCAATGCAGGGCCGCCCGCACGCAGTGTGCGATCAGCAATTTCCGTCATTTCGAGATAAGGATCAACTTCAGTTTTGATCCGTTTAAGCTCGCCCTGACTTTCCAGAATAGTGAGAAAATCTCTCAGGTCCCGATATTTCATGATGTTATTAATCTGTCAGCAGGTGAAAAGGACTCCATTATAGGAATCCCGTCCACTGTTACAAGTACAGGGATCAGCAGCAGCGGAACGGAACCCATTCTGCCAGAGCGCTGGTATCGAATTGTTCCGGGAATGTTTTGTTGTGCTGAAAGAGTTTAAATCCTTCATTTTTTCCGCTGAAATAGTGCAGCTCATTTCCTGAAATATGGAAGCCGCTGCCTTCACGAAGCGCCACAACAATTTCGTCCGGGTTGACGGCACAGAACTCCGCAATCCGCTCATCACGGGTTTCCCCCATGTGTCCGCTGATGACCGCATCAATATAATGAGGGTTAATCTGGACAGGGAACAATCCCAGAGACGGCATCACCACACAATTACGCACCGGCATATCATTGGTGGTTCTGATACTCGGTGTAGCCACGTTACACCCGGCACTCCAGCCGATATACGGGATATTCCGCTCACGAACCGCGCGCTGTATCGGCACAACCAGACCATTTTCATGCAGTAACTGGTTCAGCAGCCAGGTATTCCCGCCGCTGACAAGAATACATTCTGCATTTTCAATCGCCTGAACCGGGGAATCAAAGTGTTCGATACAGGTAACATCAATACCCAGAGCTTCGGAGAGTTCACGGGCACGCTGGTCGTGATCAGCACGGATGACCGCATATGCAATCAGTACCGCAGAGCGGATACCGCGTGTTTTTACCATTGCCCGGATACGTGACTGTGCATAGCTCAGCCATTGCGGGTTACCGGAAAGCTTGCCGTTACTGAGTAAAAAAACGTCCATCGACATTGCCCTTATTATTCTGTCATTATAGATAGATAAATAGTTTATAACTCATTAAATGACATCATTCTACGGTAAAAAGCAACTCAATTAAGGGACTGAATTCACACTCATTTGTCTTAAATCGTGATTTGCTGCATTCATCGTAAAACAAATTTGGTATTATCAGGCTTTATATAAGCCCCGTCTGTGTTGGATAGAGTAATGAAGGATTGGTATTTATTGTACTGCAAACGCGGACAACTTCCGCGGGCAATGGAACATTTGCAGCGGCAGCAGGTGGAATGCCTGACACCGATGGCGAATATTGAAAAGGTGGTTCGCGGCAAACGTGTGACTGTTAACGAGCCCTTATTCCCGAATTATCTGTTTATCTCTTTTGATCCTGAAACCATTCATACAACCACAATTAATTCAACGCGCGGTGTAAATCATTTCGTCCGTTTCGGACCACTGCCTGCGGTTGTTCCCGCATCATTGATTGAAGAGCTGAAAAATGCTGAATGTATCAGCCTGGCAGAGAAAAATGTTCCTCAGCCGGGAGATATTGTGGAAATCACTGAAGGTATGTTTAAAGGCCTGGAAGCCATCTATCAGGAGCCGGATGGTGAAACCCGTTCAGTGCTGTTACTGACACTGATCAGTAAGGAACTGACCAAAAAAGTGGATAACACCAGTTTTATAAAGAAACACTGAATATTGTCCGGAGCCCGGAAACAAAAAACCGCCGTATTACAGGCGGTTTTTATCTGACGCGGTATCACGTTACTCTTCGGCTTCTTCATCCTGCGGTTGTGCTTTACTGCGCGGCACATAGAAACGGGCGAAGAACACACCAACTTCAAACAGCAGATACATCGGAATAGCCAGCAGTGTCTGCGAGAACACATCCGGTGGTGTCAGCAGCATGCCCACCACAAAAGCCCCGACCAGAATATACGGTCGCTTCTGCTTCAGCGCGGTAACCGTTGTGGCACCACTCCAGCACATCAGAATAATGGCAATCGGAACCTCAAAGGAGATACCAAACGCCATAAACAACGCCATGACAAAGCTGAGATAGTTATTAATATCTGTCGCAATGACCACATCCTGTGGTGCTGTCGAGGTAAAGAAACCAAACGCCAGCGGGAAGACAACGAAGTATGCGAACGCCATCCCCATATAAAACAGCACTGTGCTGAAAAACAGCAGCGGCATTAATAACCGGCGTTCATGCTTATACAGTGCCGGTGCGATAAAAGCCCAGACCTGATACAGAATGTAAGGTGCCGAAATAAAAATGGAGACCATAACGGTCAGCTTAATCGGTGCCAGGAACGGTGATGCAACATCTGTTGCTATCATGTTCGAGCCCTGGGGCAATTTGCTCACCAGCGGCGATGATACAAGCTGATAGATATCATTTGAGAAGTACGCCAGCGCAACAAACACAACAAAGACAGCAATCAGGCTGTTGAGAATGCGTTTTCGTAATTCGATTAAATGAGTGATCAGCGGTTGCGTGTCTTCAACAGCCATAACGTACTTTTACCGTAATCTATTAATGTTTCTGTGAATCTGACGCAGCAGCGGTTACCGGTGACGGTGTTGGTTCTGAGTCACGGACTTCCGGTGATGGCCGGGCCGGAATTTCCGCAGCAGTGGCCGGAGATGGTGCTGCCGGAGACGGATTTTGTACCGCCGGTGTACCGGCTGACGCCGGACGGGCAGGCGGAACTTCTATTTCCTGATCAGCCAGTGCTTCCGGGTCGAGTTGCTTTTTCAGTGAATCCACCGGTTCCTGATAAGAGCGGCGCAATGTATCCGCAGCTTCTTTCAGGTCATCCATCGACGCTTTCAATTCAGGTGAAATCGCTTTACCGGCCTGCTCTTCCATCTTTTTCAGGTTATCCTGAAGTTCCTGGAGCTTGAGCTCCTGGGTCAGTTCATTCTGCACATTGGCAGCCATTGAACGCATCACACGTATCCAGCCGGCTACTGTTTTCACAGCAACCGGAAGACGTTCAGGTCCCAGAACCACAAGTCCGATAACCAATACTAAGATCAGTTCACCAAAACCGATGTCAAACACGGGTTATACCTGCTCTTTGTTTTTATTCTCTGGCTGCTCAGCTGAATCAGCTTTCTTCTCTGCGATATTTTTTTGTTCAAAATCCGCATCTTTTCCGGCTGTTGTTGTATCTGCTTTGTTCTGATCGTCATCACCGATGGCTTTTTTAAAGCCCTTGATAGATGCGCCCAAATCAGAACCCAGGGTACGAAGTTTGTTTGTTCCGAACAGGAGAACAACAATCACAGCAATAATTAATAATTGCCAAATATTAATACCGGCCATTAGTTTTACCTCAAATTGATATGGACCTACTTACTTCATTATATACAACCACAGCCGTATACGGAAATACACAACATAGGTTGAAACCTTGTCTTAACTCAATCTTTACTTCATTTTACCGGATTGCCACCATCCTGTTACCCAGGTGATCGCACCAAAAAACATCAGAACCCATGGTGCAACAGGCGCACCGGCCAGATAAAACAGACTGGCACAGATAAACAGGGTTGCCCCGATACCCAGTGAAAAATTTGCTTTCCGCTGAGCGGCCTGCTGCTGTTTCATTTGTTCAGTCAGCCGTTCAACACCGGATTGCAGGCGGCGCTGCTGTTTAAGACTGTCATACACCAGCTCCGGTAATTCCGGTAATTTTTCCGCCCAGAACGGTGCTTTTTCTTTGATCCCGCGGATCACGGCTTTTATACCGATCTGACTTTTCAGCCAGGATTCAAGGAATGGCTTCGCCGTTTTCCACAGGTCAAGCTGCGGGTAGAGCTGACGTCCCAGCCCTTCAACATACAGCAGCGTTTTTTGTAATAAAACCAGCTGCGGTTGTACTTCCATATTAAAACGGCGGGCAGTATTAAACAGATTCAGCAGTACATGACCGAAGGAGATCTCTTCCAGCGGCTTTTCAAAAATCGGTTCACAGACAGTGCGGATAGCAAATTCAAAATCTTCCACATTGGTATCCGGCGGCACCCATCCTGAATCCACATGAAGCTCAGCCACCTTCCGGTAATCACGATTAAAGAAAGCGATAAAGTTCTCAGCGAGATAGCGCTTATCTTCTTTATTCAGAGAACCGACAATACCGCAGTCGATACCAATATACTGAGGATCGTCCGGATGCTCACGGCTGACAAAAATATTACCCGGATGCATATCCGCATGGAAGAAACTGTCGCGGAAAACCTGAGTGAAGAAGACCTGAACGCCACGCTCGGCTAACAGCTTCATATTAGTGCCCTGCTCATGCAGAGCCGCAATATCAGAAACCGGAATACCGTAAATACGTTCCATGATCAGCACATTTTCACGGCAGAGATCGGGATAAACCTCCGGAACATAGAGCATCGGGCTGTTTTCAAAATTACGGCGCAACTGAATGGCATTAGCCGCTTCACGTTGCAGATTCAGTTCATCCAGCAGCGTTTTTTCATACTCGCGGACAACTTCTTTCGGCCGCAGTCGTCTGCCGTCAGGTAACAGGGGAACCATGTTCGCCAGCCGGTACATCAGATGAATATCGGCCTGAATTACCGGCAGGATATCCGGGCGGATCACTTTAAGTACTACCGCTTGTCCGTTTTCTTTCAGGACAGCGGTATGCACCTGTGCAATTGATGCGGATGCCAGCGGGGTAATATCAAAATCATCGAACCAGGTTTCCACCGGCCCTTCCAGGGCATCCTCAATGGTTTTCTTTGCCAGATTGCCGTCAAACGACGAAACGCGATCCTGCAACAGCGCCAGCTGGTCAGCAATGGCCGGCGGGAACAGATCCCGGCGGGTGGAGAGCATCTGCCCGAATTTGATCCATACCGGTCCCAGTTCCTGAAGCGCCAGACGCAGACGCTCCCCCAGTGCTTTGTCTTTATGCTTGTTCGGCATCCAGAACAGTGAACGCCGCCAGAGACGTATCGCCCAGCTCAGGCGGTTCTTGGGGATCAGCTCATCCAGACCGTAATTCAGGAGGGTACGGATGATAAAATAGAGGCGTTTTATTTCACTCGGTCTCATACCCGCTTCCTGTTCTTTTTTCCAGGCGGGCGAGGCGCGCCTCAAGTTCATCCGCGATATGTGCCACATCCGCGACTTCATCACAGAAATGGGCCGCTTCCAGCGCAGAAGGCGCCAGTGCCCATTCACGGGTGACAGCACCGGTCAGGTATTCCTGCTGACGGCATACCGCCCGCCGGAACAACTGCCCGCCTTTCACGGCAATCTGTGTCAGTGTCTGCGCGGCAATATCACCCGTATACGGTGCCAGATAGTGTGCAGGGTCCCATTCAGCCATATCCAGCAGTGCTGAAAAATGCTGAATAACCTGCATATCACCGTCAATAATGACATCACCCTGACGGATCAGAGTTGAAAGCTGTTGTTTATCTTTCAGTTTCAGCAACGTAAGAAAACGGGTTTGCAGCACGCAGTCAGCCGGATCTTCCCAGCGGGAAATCACATCCAGCTGTTTTTCACTGAAAATCAGCGTGAACTGCATATCCGGTTCTGTCAGCCGGAGCGTCAGTGTTTTTCCGGTCAGACGGGCGCGGGCCGGTTTCAGTACACTTTCGCTGTACAGCAGACGGTTGAGCACCGTTTCCAGAAATCCGGCAACCACAGGATAAAGTGCCTGCGGACTGACAGGAGACGGGATATTTTCTGCAAACGTATCAGACATATCAGAATTTGAATCCTTTATGCAATGCCACAATACCGCCGGTCATGTTGGTGTAGGAGACATGCTCAAAGCCGGCATTTTCCATCATGCCTTTCAGGGTTTCCTGATCCGGATGCATGCGGATGGATTCTGCAAGATAGCGGTAGCTGTCCGCATCATTCACAACCGCCTGCCCGATACGCGGCAGTACGTGGAAAGAATAAGCGTCATACACTTTACTCAGCGGCTCAAGCACCGGTTTGGAGAATTCCAGCACCAGCAGGCGGCCACCCGGTTTTAACACACGGAACATAGAGCGGAGCGCTTTGTCTTTATCGGTGACATTACGCAGCCCGAAAGAGATGATGATGCAGTTGAAGTAGTCATCCGGAAACGGCAGTTCTTCAGCATTCGCCTGAACATAATTCACATTACCGACAACCCCGTGATTACGCAGCTTTTCCCGTCCCATTTTCAGCATGGAATCATTGATATCCGCGAGGATCACCTGACCGTTTTCGCCGACCATACGGGAGAATTTTGCCGTGAAGTCGCCGGTTCCCCCGGCAAGATCCAGCACCCGCTGGCCACGACGGACACCACTGGCATCAATAGTAAAACGTTTCCAGACACGATGGATGCCGAAAGACATCAGGTCATTCATCAGATCGTATTTTGCGGCAACAGAATGAAAGACGTTTGCCACCATACCTGCTTTTTCGTTTCTGTTAACAGTGCGAAAACCAAAATCGATTGTATCCCGGGATTGCTCTTCCATTCTCTTCTTGCCTGTTTTGCCTGTGTGCATGAATTTATGATCGGAAAAGTGTATCAGCCTTTACCGCAAAACCCTATGCCCATTGTGTTGTTCTGCGAAATTAGCCGGAACCTCCGGCGGTTCATCCGCCCCGCTATCCTGTTGTTCACTGAGACGGGCTTTCTGTACCAGAATTTCATCCAGCGGGCGCTTTACCTCAACCCCCAGTTCACGGAAACCTTCGGCCTGTGACAGCAGATTTCCCCGGCCGGTGGTCAGTTTTTTCATCGCCCCGTGGTAGGTATTCTGAGCTTTATCCAGCGCCTGGCCGATACCGTCCATTTCCTCGGTAAACAGGCGAAGCTTGTCATAGAGACGGGCAGCACGCTGTGCGATCGCCTGACTGTTCTCATGCTGATGTTCATAGCGCCAGAGGTTGGCGATTGTCCGCAGTGCCACCAGCAGTGTGGATGGGCTGACCAGCATGATATTGCTTCTGAGGGCTTCGTCCAGTAGCACACTTTCCTGCCCGACAGCCGCCAGAAATGCCGGTTCGACAGGGATAAACATCAGCACATAATCCAGTGAGTTGATCCCGCTGAGATCCTGATATTCTTTTCGGCTCAGGCCGCGTATATGCTGACGCACAGAGTTGATATGTTCGGTCAGTGCCGCCTGCTGTGCTTCCGGGGTTTCACTGTTGAAGTAACGCTCATAGGCCACCAGCGACACTTTGGCATCAACAATGACCTGTTTGTTCTGCGGCAGGTAAATCACCACATCCGGCTGATAACGGCTTTGCTGTTCATTTTTCAGGCTGACCTGAGTGGCGAATTCATGGCCTTCCCGCAGACCGGAGGCTTCCAGGATACGGGCAAGAATCGTTTCCCCCCAGTTACCCTGCATTTTGTTATCACCTTTCAGGGCATTGGTGAGATTGACCGCTTCCTGTGCCATCCGCAGATTGAGCTGCTGCAGACGCTGAATTTCATGTGTCAGGGTGTGCCGTTCACGGCTTTCCTGGCTGTAACTTTCCTGAACCTGCCGGTTAAAGTTATCCAGCTGTTCACGGAACGGGCGCAGCAGCATAGACAGGCTCTGGCGGTTGAGTTCATCCGTCCGGCGACCGCTCTGTTCAAAGATGCGGGAAGCCAGGTTTTCAAACTGGGTATTCAGGCGTTGCTCACTGTTGAGCAGCAGCCGCTGTTTTTCTTCGGCGGCCAGGCGGCTCTCTTCCAGCCGGGTGGTCAGCTCACGGATTTCAGCTTCCTGCTGTGCGCTGATATGACGGGCATTTTCCAGTGATTGTTCACTCTGTTCTCTGGCCTGTTGCCAGTACGCAGCCTGACGCCGTGTTTCATCCAGCAGAGCAAGTTGTGCAATATTGTCCTGTAGCAGCCGGTTTTTGTCCGCCAGCCGCTGCTGCAGACTGAACCAGACCACACCGCCGCCCAGCAGAATACCGCTCAGAATGCCGATAAAACCATAAAGCCACTGAATATCCACGATGGCTGTCTCCTCCGCGAGTCACTTACGCCGCTTACGGTAAAATAGCACTGTACAGATGTCCACTGTCTTTTTACTGTCCGCCGTTTTTTTCGGCGCGTCACGCAAAAACCAATGTAATCCGGTGAAAATGCGGTGCTATCCGCCCATCAGCCCGGCCATCCATTTCAGTCCGAATGCGCCGGGGGCCAGCAGACCAAATGCCCAGATCACGGCAGAAAACAGATTGGCCAGCTGAAAATGGCGCTGCGGCATCGCACAGATCCCGGCCACCAGCGGCACCACCGCCCGGAACGGCCCGAAAAAACGCCCGAGGAAGACACCCCATATTCCCCACTTTTCAAAGAACTGATGCCCTCTGACCAGGGTTTGCGGGGATCGGGAAATCGGCCACATATGGCGGACATTGTCTTTGTAGTAGTAGCCGATGTAATAGGAAACCCAATCGCCGAAAAAGGCGCCGGTGGCCGCCACGAGGAAAACCGGCAGAAAATTCAGTCCGCCTTCCCCGATCAGAGCCCCGACCCCGAGCAGGATCACTGTCGCCGGAAACAACAGGGAAAGAAATGCGAGAGATTCACCGAATGCCAGCACAAAAATAATCGGCAATGCCCAGAACTCATGTTCACGGACAAACGCGGTGACAGTGGTAATAATATCTGCCGGTGCCAGAGAATCCCCCTTACTATCGGATCTTATTCAAGGAAATGGTTACGGATTTTATCGCGGACGGCGGTAGTCAGCCCGATATCTTTCGCCAGCCAGGTATCAATACTGCCATAATGTGAGTGAATGCTTTTCAGTGCAGTATTCAGGAAATCAGACTGTACGGAATACACATAGGCGAATTTTTCCACAACCGCTTCCGGCATGGTTTTCGCGTGTTCTGCCAGCAGTTCATGGCGGTAAGGTGCCAGGGTGTCGTTGGTCAGCAGGTAATCTTCCATCACCATATCGGTATCCGCGCCGAGCGCAAACAGCACCAGTGCCGAGCCCACACCGGTCCGGTCTTTCCCGACGGCACAGTGCTGTACAATGCCGCCTTTTTCCGGGTTGCGCAGCATATCACCGAGTGCATGATAAGCCGGGTTTCCCAGCGGCAGCAGTTCATAAAGACGCAGCATAAAGGCTTTCGGATCAAACTCCGTCAGTGCTTCATTGCCGAGCTTCTCAAGATTGGCGTCCACTTCTTTTGACATCGGATTTGCCGGTGCGTTCGTGTACAGCGCACCATTCCACAGGCGATCCGGTTTATCCGCAATTTCGCCGCTGTCGCGGTAATCCAGGATCTGAAACAGATTCTGCTCTGTCAGGCGGGTTAAGTCGTTGTCGCTCAGGCGATCCAGCGCCCCGGCACGGAACAGCAGGCCGGGTTTGATTTTACTGCCGTCCGGCAGCACTTTGTTTCCCAGGTCCCGGAAATTGATCCCGCCGTCAAGCGGCAGCACGGAAGGATGCGGTAATGGCTGTCTGGTCATTGATACCTCTTTATCATTATTATCAGTATGTTCGGCACGATCACTGTATCAGATTTACAGAATGAATGATTAAAAAAAAGCCGTATCACCGGAAAAACCGGAGACACGGCTGATTCACTGAACCGGTAACGATCAGATGAGATGACGGGCGGCTTCCACCACAATATCCAGGGTATTGGATTCTGTTTTCTTCATCTTCGCTTCATCAGGAATTTCCTGCTGGGTGCGGTTAACAATAACCCCGGCAACCATCCCCGCACGCAGCCCCTGGCTGGCGCACATGGTCAGCAGTGTGGCGGATTCCATTTCAAAGTTCATCACGCCCATTTCCTGCCACTCTTTCATTGATCCTTTGAACCGGCGGGTCACACGGCCGCTGAACGTATCATAACGCTCCTGGCCCGGATAGAAAGTATCAGAAGAAGCAGTCACACCAATATGGACGGTAGCTTTGGCTGCTTTCGCTGCATTTACCAGTGCTGTGGTACATTCAAAGTCAGCCACGGCCGGGAATTCCATCGGCGCAAAGTGCAGGCTTGCACCATCCAGGCGCACAGCAGCCGTGGTCACAAGGACATCACCGACATTAATGTTTTCCTGAATCGCACCGGTGGTACCGATACGCAGGAACGTGCGGATACCCAGCTGCGCCAGCTCTTCCACCGCAATTGAGGTGGACGGGCCGCCGATACCGGTTGAGCAAACGATGACCGCTTTGCCATCCAGTTCACCGCGCCATGAAGTGAATTCACGCAGAGACGCGAGATGAACAGGGTTATCCATCAGGCGGGCAATTTTTTCGACCCGGTTCGGATCGCCCGGCACGATAGCCAGCGTCGCACCCTGTAAATCTGCTTTAGTCAAACCTAAATGAAATACATCAGCCATCCTGAACTCCTTTGCGAAAAAGTGATTATTGGGGACACTCTAACGTGTCGTCACACAAAATTTAGTGATTATTATCACTTCATTGATACTAACAAATGAATCAATTACATAAAAATGAGATTCAAATCACATAAACAGTGATTTGTGCTGAAAATGTCACCGGACTGCTCTCTGAAAAAGGTAAACACAGGTTGCTTTTTTGTCCGCCTCACTCTACTATCCGCACCATTCCGGCACGCGATGCGTGCTGACCTGTCACTTTCAGAACGTAAGGAGGTTCATATGACAACATTACAGTGCACTCTTTGCGGGCTCTTGCAGAACTGATTATCACATCGGTATTACAGCGTTATTTCTCCGTATTACCCGTCCCTGTTTCCTGTCTGTTTCTTCCTGACTGCCCGCCGTAAACCCGAATTTTCACTATTTTCCGGAATGGATTATGGGCAATTATATGCATTTTGTCGCGCCGGGCGTCTCTTATATCGCCTCGGATGCGACGTGGATCGAAAGTAACGCGATTCAGCAACTGATCACCACCGCACAATTACCGGGTATGACGGCTGTTGCCGGTATGCCGGATCTGCACCCCGGCAGAGGCTATCCGGTGGGTGCGGCATTTTTCTCTGAAGGCCGTTTTTATCCCGCGCTGGTCGGTAACGATATCGGCTGTGGTATGGCGCTGTACCAGACTGAGCTGAAAGTCAGCAAACTCAATGCTGACAAGGCAGAAAAGCAACTGCGCAGCATGCATGACCATGCAGATGCAGACTGGCTGGCAGAGCACGTGAGCGATCACTTCGTATCACATCCGTTTGCGGCGTCTCTGTCTTCTGTCGGCGGCGGAAATCATTTCGCTGAGTTTCAGCAGATCGATAAGATCTGTGATGACGGGCTGTTTGCTGCGTCAGGGCTGGATAAACAGCGGGTTGTGCTGCTGGTTCACAGCGGTTCACGCGGTCTGGGACAGATGGTTCTGCGTCATCATGTTGAGCAGTTCAGCCACGGCGGACTGACAGAAAATACACCGGAAGCGGCTGAATATCTGGCAGCACATCAGCAGGCGCTGGATTTTGCACAGCACAACCGGGCGCTGATTGCACTGCGGATGATGCAGCAGCTGCGTACCAACGGTGAGGTGATACTCGATATCAATCACAACCTGGTGGAGGCCTGCACGATCAACGGACGTGACGGCTGGCTGCACCGGAAAGGGGCAACCCCGGTAAATCATGGTTATGTGGTGATCCCCGGTTCACGGGGGGATTACAGTTATCTGGTGAAACCGCAGGCCACCGCTGACAGCCTTTACTCTCTCGCGCACGGCGCGGGACGTAAATGGATGCGCACCGAGTGCAAAGGACGTCTTTCTCACCGTTATACGCCCGCACAATTATCCCGGACTGATCTCGGCAGCCGGGTTATCTGCGCCAATAAACAGCTGATTTATGAGGAAGCGCCGCAATCCTATAAATCGATTGAGACAGTGATCGACAGTCTGTGCGGTGCCGGACTGATTACCGTAGTGGCACGGCTGAAACCGTTGCTGACCTACAAAACGAGCGGGGAGTGCTGCTGATGTTATTACAGTTTTCTGCCGCTCACGGCCCGGAAGAGTGCTGCCTGGCAGTGAAGCATGCGTTACGTGTCTTTTTGCAGGATGCCGCACAGTCAGCAGTAACGGTGACAATTGCAGAGGAAATGCCGTCACAGCACGGTCTGCATTCTGTATTGCTGTCACTGGACGGAGAGTATGCGGATGCCCTGGCGGATCGCTGGTGCGGGACATTGCAGTGGCAATGTGCCAGCCCGTTCCGCCCGAAACACCGGCGTAAAAACTGGTTTATCGGTATCCGGCGTTTTACTGCGCCGCAGGCGGTATCAGACAGTGAAATTATCTTTGAACGTCTTAAATCACAGGGGCCGGGCGGTCAGCATGTGAATAAGACAGAATCCGCTGTCCGTGCCACGCACATTGCCACCGGTATTACGGTCAAAGTGCAGTCTGAACGCAGTCAGCACGCCAACAAAAAACTGGCCCGCCGCCTGATTGAATGGCATCTCAGCCAGTATCAGCAACAGCAGTCCGCATCACTGAACGGCGAGCGTCACCGGTCACATCATCAGATCGAACGCGGCCGGGCAACGCGCTGCTTCAGCGGGCCGGATTTCCGTCCGGTCAGCTGACAGCGCATAACACAAAGCCGGTCATCACTGACCGGCTTCTTTCTTCTTTTATATAAATTAACTCAGCGGGATGTCAGCGGATTTTCCCGCAGACGGCGCGCCGCTTCCACCATGTTTGCCAGGGCTTTGCGGGTTTCATCCCAGCCGCGGGTTTTCAGGCCGCAGTCCGGGTTAACCCACAGACGCTCCACGGCGATCTTATCCGCCGCTTTGCGCAGCAGCGCTTCAATCCACTCCACTTCCGGCACATTCGGCGAGTGAATATCATAAACGCCCGGTCCGATTTCATTCGGATAATCGAAATCTTCAAATGCTTCCAGCAGTTCCATATCCGAACGTGATGTTTCAATGGTGATCACATCCGCATCCAGCGCCGCGATGGAATCCATAATGTCATTGAATTCGCAGTAACACATATGGGTGTGGATCTGAGTGTCATTTTCTGCGACTGCGGCATTGAGCCGGAAGGCATCCACCGCCCAGGTGAGATACTCCGCCCATTCTTCGCGGCGCAGCGGCAGCCCTTCACGCAGTGCCGGTTCATCGATCTGGATAATACCGATCCCGGCTTTCTGCAAATCGTCCACTTCATCACGCAGTGCCAGAGCAATTTGTTTAGCAATAGTTTCGCGGCTGACATCCTCGCGCGGGAATGACCAGCAGAGAATGGTCACCGGCCCGGTCAGCATACCTTTCACCGGTTTGCTGGTGAGGGATTGCGCGTACGTCGCCCAGTCAACCGTGATAGGTTCCGGACGGCTGATATCTCCGATAATCACCGGCGGTTTGACACAGCGGGAGCCGTAACTCTGCACCCAGCCGTTCTGCGTAAAGACATAACCGTCGAGATGCTCGCCGAAATACTCCACCATGTCATTACGTTCCGCTTCACCGTGAACCAGCACATCCAGTCCGAGCCGTTCCTGCTCATTAATCGCCTGCTTAATATGTTCAGAGATATTGGTGCGATAGAACGCTTTATCGATATTTCCTTTTTTGAAGTTCAGACGCAACCCGCGGATTTCTGTCGTTTGCGGGAAAGAACCGATTGTAGTGGTCGGCCACAGCGGCAGATTAAAACGACTGCGTTGTGCCTCTGCACGTTCGGCATACGGCGCGGCACGTTCACTGTCGCGGGCGGTTACCGCCGCCAGCCGGGCCGCGACTGCGGCGTTATGCACGCGGGAAGAGTGGCGGCGCAGCGTGATAGGTGCACTGTATTTCTCCAGCGCGGCAATATCGCCCGCCGAGCCGCTGTTGACCGCCCGGGTCAGCAGTGCCAGTTCCTCACATTTCTGCTGTGCGAAGGCAAACCAGCTTTTGACTTCCTCATCCAGTTTGGTTTCGTCACGCAGGTCAATCGGACTGTGCAGCAGCGAGCAGGATGTGCCGACCCACAGATCACGTTTTCCGGCCAGCGGTGCTATCACATCATATTTTTGCCGCAGATCGGCACGCCAGACATTGCGCCCGTTAATCAGACCGGCGGAGAGCAGCCAGTCTGCCGGTAAGGCTTCATGAATAGCCTGAATATCATCGCTGCCTGCAACAAAATCAACATGCAGCCCCTGCACCGGTAGTTCACGGATAAGCGGCAGATGGTGGCCCACGCTGTCAAAATAGGTGGTCAGCAGCAGTTTGGTATGCCCCTGCAAAGCATCATACGCGGTACGGTAAGCGGACTGCCATTCCGGCGGTAAATCCAGTACCAGTGCCGGTTCATCAATCTGAATCCACTCAATACCGCGCTCCGCCAGTTTTTCCAGCACGGTTTTATAGGCTGCCAGCAGTGACGGCAGTAATGATAAGCGATCAAACTGAGCGCCTTTCACTTTGCCGAGCCACAGATACGTGACCGGCCCGAGCAGTACCGGTTTCACCGCAAAGCCCTGCTCCAGTGCCTCATCCACCTCATCAAACAGCTGCGGCCAGCTCACGCTGAAGGTTTGCCCGCGCTGAAACTCCGGCACAATATAGTGATAGTTGGTGTTAAACCATTTTGTCATTTCCGCTGCTGCGGCCGGTTCACCGGAAGGCGCACGGCCACGGGCGATACGGAACAGGGTATCGAGGTCAATTTTCCCGTCAGCACCGGCATGACGCGGCGGCACATTACCAAACAGCAGACTGGTGCCGAGAACATGATCGTACCAGGCAAAATCCCCGACCGGTAATAATTCAACCCCGGCCTCTTTTTGCAGCTGCCAGTGGCGGCGGCGTAATTCACGGCCGGTATCGCGCAGCTCATCCTGCGAAATCTGCCCTGCCCAGTAACCTTCAAGCGCTTTTTTCAGTTCTCTTTTCAGACCGATACGCGGAAAACCCAGAGTGTGATTATGTGTCGTCATAAAAAATCCTATCATTTAGCCATCCAGATGTTTACACATCCATAATCAACGGGTACTGTATAAGAAACAAGCGCAAATTCTTCATCGCTAACCTGAAGGTTCCTCATGATAGAAATAAAACATTTAAAAACGATTCAGGCACTGAATCAGTCAGGGTCGCTCGCAGGAGCAGCAGGTGCGTTGCATCAGACACAATCCGCCCTTTCCCATCAGTTCAGTGAACTGGAGCACCGGCTCGGCTACCGGATTTTTATCCGCAAAACCCAGCCGCTGCAATTCACCCCGCAGGGACAGGTGTTGCTGCAACTGGCAGAGCAGGTGCTGCCGCTGGTGAAAGATGCTATCCGCGAGTGTAATGAGCCGGGGCTGACCGCGCTGCGCGTGGCGATTGAGTGCCACAGCTGCATTCAGTGGCTGACCCCCGCTCTGGCGCATTTCCGCGAAAGCTGGCCGCAGATTAATGTCGATTTCACTTCCGGCGTCAGTTTTGATCCGCAGCCGGAACTGCTGAAACGCGAACTCGATGTGGTGCTGACATCCGACATTGATGAGCAGCACAACGGGAAGCTGACATACACGCCGCTGTTTGATTATGAGGTGAAACTGGTGGTGGCACCGGATCATCCTCTGGCCCGCCGTCTGCATATTCAGCCGCAGGATCTGACAGCAGAAACCCTGCTGATTTATCCGGTACAGCGTCAGCGCTTTGATATCTGGCGGCGCTTCCTGCAACCGGCCGGTGTTTCCCCGCAGATAAAAACCGTGGATAACACCCTGCTGATGATCCAGATGGTGGCCGCCCGTATGGGGATCGCCGCACTGCCGCACTGGGCGGTGGAAAATTTCGAAAGACAGGGAATGGTGGTGACCAAAACCTTAGGGGAAGGATTGTGGAGCCGGCTGTATGCCGCAAACCGCAGCGGGGAACAGCGTCAGCCGGCTGTTGAGTCGTTTATTCGCGCGACGCGTCAGCACGCGGTGGACAATCTGCCTTTTGTAAAGACGGCTTCAGTATCCATACCCGGTGCACCCACAGCGATGCAACAATCAGGGTTGAGCCAATGCTGAACGTGAGCCAGTCCGGATGCTGCTGCCAGATGGCGAAGTTCACCAGTAACCCCGCCGGAACCATCATGTTGTTCATGATCGCGAGTGTTCCGGCGTCCACCTGCGTGGCACCGTAGTTCCACATAAAGTAGCCGATCCCGGAAGCACCAATCCCCAGCCACAGCAGGACGCCCCACTGTAACTGCGTGGACGGCATTTTGGCGAAATTGCCGAACAGCAGCCAGCCCGCCAGCGCCACCACACAGGCACCGAGGTAGAACCAGGAGAATGCCGTGCGCTGCACCAGCGGATGCACTTCCATCAGCCGCTTGTAACCGACCTGGCCGATGGCAAAGAAGATATTCGCCAGCTGCACCAGAATCAGCCCTGTCCAGAAAGAATCACTGAGATGGTCATAGCGGATCACCGCCGCACCAATCACCGCCAGCAGCGAACTGAACACATATCCCCACCGCAATCCGCGACGCTCCAGCAGATCATAAATCAGTGTCACATAAAGCGGCGTCAGCACGGTGAACAGCAGAAATTCCGCGACAGTCAGGTAGTTGTAGGCATGGAAAACGAAGAGATACATAATGCCGAGCTGACAGGCGCCCACCGCCATATACATCAGAATGACTTTCGCCGCGATCCCGCGCCAGCGCAGAAACGGCAGGAAAACCAGTGCCGCCAGCGACACACGGACTAATACAGAGAACCAGCTGTCCACCTGACCGGCGAGATACTCGCCGATCAGGCTGAATGATGCGGCCCATAAAATCGTGGTAATAATCAGTAACGGCATCGGTTATGTTTCTTTCTCAACCAGCAGGGCTTCCAGCAGATCCAGATCATGCAGCAGCAGTTGCAGGGTTTCATTGCTGATATTACGGGTCGCACGCTGGTGATACAGCTCCCCGCGCTCGGCACGCAGTGCGGTCAGACGGAAACGGCGTTCCAGATCTTCCACCTGGAGGTTATATTCCATCTCATCCCCCCCGGCGGTACGCCGCCTGAGGTGTCCGGCAACCCGCGAGGCCACCTCGCTGATCGCTTCCGCATCCAGCGCCTCGTCCGAACTGGCGGACAAACGCTCTTCCATCTTGCCGATACTGACAATCGCCACTTCCGCCATCGCCGCTTTCGCCGCACGGATTTCATTGGCATCTGCCTGTTTATCCCCGACATTCATGCCTTTGAGCAGGAACGGCAGTGATACCACCCCCATAAAGAGCGAGAAGATAATCACCCCGGCGGCGATAAACACCATCTGATAACGGGCCGGGAACGGCGTGCCGTCCGGCAGGAACAGCGGGATGGAAAGCACACCCGCCAGTGTTATCGCCCCGCGCACCCCGGCAAATGACGCCAGCCACAGATCACGGGTGGTATAGAATGTGAAGTCCAGCGGTTTACGTTTTAAGGTCAGGCGGCTGACGGTTTTCATCATCCACAGCCAGCAGAAACGCAGTACCAGCAGGGCAAAATAGATCACAATAACCGCGGTAAACAGCATCCAGGTTTCTACTGTCGGGTCCAGTTCCGCCTCAATAACGGACACCTGCCAGATCCCCGGCAGTTGCAGGCCGAGCATAATAAAGACCAGACCGTTAAAGACGAATTCCAGCATCCCCCAGACGTTATCTGCCCGCAGACGCATCGCCAGCGGTGCATTGCGGATCACGCCGGATTTGCTGATAGTCATCCCGGCGGCCACGGCCGCCAGGATACCGGACACACCGATATGTTCCGCGATCAGATAAGAAGCAAACGGCAGGAGTAACATAAAGACGATTTGCGTGGCCGGGTCATCCCCGCTCCAGCGGCTCATCAGACGCAGCGATTTACTGTACAGCCAGGTGACAGCCACCCCCGCCAGCAGACCGCCGATAGCGACTTTGAAGAATTCCAGCGTGACACCGGTGACCGAGAAAATCATCGTGCCCATGACAATCGCCACGGCAAATTTCAGCGCCACCAGGCCGGAGGCGTCGTTCATCAGCGCCTCACCTTCCAGAATGCCCATCATCTGTTTCGGAATGCGCCCTTTGCCGACAATCGACGACAGCGCCACGGCATCTGTCGGTGACAGCACCGCCGCAAGAGCAAAGGCCGGGATCAGCTCAATCCCCGGCATCAGCCAGTAGATCAGATACCCGATACCGATAACGGTGACCAGCACCAGGAACAGCACCAAAATGAAGATTTCCCGCCCTTTCTGCATAAATTCCCGGGTCGGGGTTTTCCAGCCGTCAACAAACAGCAACGGCGGTATCAGCAGGACAAGAAACAGTTCAGGGTCGAACGTGACATGCAGACCAAACTGCGGGAAGGCAAGCAGTGCCCCCATTGCGATCTGAATAATGGGTAACGGAATACGATACGGAATCATTTTGGTGAGAACACCGGACACCGACACGACCAGAATCAAAATAAGAATCGTAAAGAATATTTCCATATTACCCTTACTGAACTTAGGGCTTAACCAGCCCGCTGACAAAGAAGATACTGTTAATAACGGCAAAAAAACCGTAATAAGACCCCGGAAGAGAAAAAATTACCGCCGGTTGCCACTATCATACAAAAAAAGCAGCGGCGGATACGTTATCCGCCACTGCTATTTTATCTTCTCATGCCATTAATTCGGGCAATTAATTAGTATTTTGAGACAAATCGTATAAATAAAGCGTATCGTCACCACCAACTTCCGTTAAGTGGTGATTTATGACTTAAATTGCCCAGCCGCCAGCATAAAACGCCACCAGTGCCGCTGCGATAAGAACAGTGCCGATATTCAGCTTACGCCATTCACCCCCGGCAATACGACCGATAACCAGTGAAGCAAAGCCCAGCATAATCCCGGTTACAATGTTACCGGTCAGCACAATAAACACCGCACACAGTAAACCGGACATCGAACCGACAAAGTCACCGAAATCCAGTTTACTGACATTACTCAGCATCAGCAGGCCGACATACATCAGTGCCGGTGCCGTGGCATAGGCCGGAACCAGATAAGAGAGCGGAGAGAGAAACAGTATCAGCAGGAACAGCACGCCGACTACCGTTGCGGTCAGACCGGTACGGCCGCCCGCAGCAGCTCCGGCCGCAGATTCGATATACACCGCAGCAGGCGCCGCGCCGACAACACCGGCCACAATGCTGCTGACTGAGTCAGTTGTCAGTGCTTTGCCGCCGTTAATGATCTGATTATCTTTATCCAGCAGATTTGCCTGACCGGCAACCGCGCGGATCGTACCTGTCGCATCAAACACCGCCGTCATCACCAGTGCCAGAACTGTCGGCAACACCAGCGGCTTCAGTGCGCCCATGATATCCATGCTGAAGAAGAGTGACAGCCCGTCATCACCGAGAGACGGTAATTTGAAAAAGCCCTGATATTTCACATTCGGGTCAAAAATCAGCCCGATAACGGAAATGGCAATAATGACCAGCAGTACCGCACCCGGGACTTTCAGACGCTCAAGACCGAAAATCACCGCCAGACCGGCCAGTGCAATCATGACAGGGAAAGAGGTGAAATCCCCCAGTACCACCGGCATACCCGCGTTCGGGTTTTTAATCACAAGGTCGATATTGGTGGCGGCGATCAGCAGCAGGAACAGACCGATACCGATACCGGTACCGTGCGCAATGCCCATCGGAATATTACGCAGGATCCATGTCCGGATACCGGTTACGGAGATCAGGGTAAACAGAACCCCCATCAGGAAAACCGCGCCCAGCACAACCGGAATCGGGATATTCTGACCAAGCACCATGCTGAATGCCGTAAAGGCTGTCAGGGAGATCGCACAGCCGATCGCCATCGGCAGATTTGCCCACAGCCCCATCAGCAGAGAGCCAAACCCGGCAACCAGACAGGTGGCGATAAAAACTGCCGTATGCGGGAAACCCGCCTGGCCGAGCATGCCCGGCACAACAATCACGGAGTACACCATCGCCAGGAATGTGGTCAGTCCGGCGAGAACTTCACGGCGGACAGTCGTCCCGCGCTCAGTCAGTTTAAAAAATTGGTCTAATTTGCACCCGCTTTGCGGCTGTGTCGCAGACATGTCATCACCTGTGTTAATGAATTTTGTGTCACATCACGTAAACGATTGCGTTTTCAGAAAAAATCCGCCGGTTTCCGGGTAAAAAAACCGGACACACACGACGCAAACGTTTGGCTTTCAACAGAGAAAAGATGTGATTTTTTGAGGCAAACGATTATCTTAGGAAAAATCCTGATAATCAAGGCCAAATCCGGGAATTTTTTCACATCTGCCGCACGGACGGGTTATCATCATCCGTCCCGGTGCCTGATGACGGAATCTGTAATGAAACTGACTGCTTATCTCCTCCCCGTGAGCCTGTTCTGCGCTGTTTTACCAGCGGCACATGCAGCGATCACCCCGCTCAGCCCGGACACCTGCCGCGCTATGACGGCACTTGGCATTATCACACCGGAAAACCCGGTGCCCTGTGAACGGCTGGTGAATGTGGATGTCCGGTTTATCACCTTTGAGGGCGAAACCCGCACCGGCACTATTACTGTCGCCGATATTATTGCCCCTGAAACGGAAGCGCTGTTCGGTGAGTTGTACCGGCGAAAATTCCCGCTGCACAGCGTGCTGCCGATAGAGGCCTTCGGCGGTGATGATGAGGCATCTATGGCGGCTAATAATACGTCGGCATTTAACGGCCGCCGTCAGGCAAGTCAGAAAGCCTGGTCAAAACACGCTTACGGCATGGCGATCGATATTAATCCGCAGCAAAACCCTTACCGCTTCCGCGAGAAAAGCGGCCGTGTGACCATCAGTCCGCCGCAATCCGCCGCTGCACTGACCAACAGAGAAGCTATCCGCGACGGAAAAATGGAAACGGTGCTGCCACTGGTTTTCAGCCACGGTTTTCTCCGCTGGGGCGGGGAATGGAAAAATCCGGTAGATTTTCAGCATGCGGAGATCGGCAGTTTTACCTTTATTAATCATCTGCTGTCACTGCCGCTGCCGGACGCACAGGAGGAATACAGTGCCTATGCCGCCCGCTACCGCGACTGTTTCCGTAAAAGCAAAACCGGTGATGAGCTGCTGCGCGCCCGGCAATGTGCTAAAAAAGTGCTGCGCTGACCGCCGTCAGTGCACCAGGTTACTGATCAGCAGCGTCAGCCCGGCCAGCAGGATCACCATATTCAGGAAACGGAAAAAGGCCTCTTTCGGGATACGCATAGTGATATGCCGCCCGAGGACAATCCCCGCCACCATCGCAGGCAGAAACAGCAGCGCAGTAATGGCAATTTCGCTGTTCCAATAGATGCCCATGATCAGAAAAATAATCACACGGGTTAATGTACTGAAGCCAATCAGCGTGGTCTGCGTGATACGGAACCGGTTTCTGTCCTCAATCCGCCCGGCAAAATAGATGGCATACACAAACCCGCCCGCCCCGAACAGCGCACTCAGAATACCGCCGCCGATACCGAACGGAATAATGTATTTCTGCGGATAATGCCGTGCCGTCTTCTTAATAAAGAGGGAATAAAGCGCATAGAGAACAATAAACGCCCCGAGGAACACCGCCAGCAGATCCGGATGTGTTTTCAGCAGAATCGCCGCACCAATCAGACTGCCGCCGATCATCAGCGGCACCATCCATTTCAGCTCGGCAAAATCGGCTTTGCGCCCGTCACGGGTGACGTTAATCACCGCGGCGCCCAGATCCATCAGTGCCAGCATCGGCACAATGTGCGAAACCGGAATAAAGAAAGCCAGCACCGGGCTTGCGATCAGCGCAGAGCCGAATCCGACCATCCCGAAGACCAGATAACCGGCGAAGAGCACCGTAAAACAGATGAAAAAATCTGCCCATGGCAGGGTGTAGATCATGGTGAGCACCCGTTTAATGACATATGTTAATTATCACCATGCCGGACGCTTTCCTCTGATAACATCATTTATCAGACCTGTCTTTCCGGAAAATCACGGCTTACTGTTGTACAACAAGTGTGCAATACTAACAGGGTTTCCCTGCAAATTTCATTGGTATCAATTACATTATGCTAAAAACCAGTGCCCACATCGGCCAGAAAGTCAAACTGCTGCGTCAGGCGCGTAACCTGTCGCTCAATGATCTTTCAAAACTCTCCGGCATCTCGAAAGCCGCACTGTCCAAACTGGAATCCGGTGATTCCAATCCGCGTATCGATACACTGGAGGCCATTGCCGTTGCACTGCGTTTCCCGCTGGGCGATCTGTTTACCGCCAGTAATGAAGGTTATCCCCGTTACGAAAAAAATAAAGTCTTTAAAGGGGAATATGCGGAAGATTTTAAATTCCGTGTCGGTATGGGGAATATTTCAGAGATCTGGCACCTGAAGATGATCCGCGGTGCGATTATTAACAGTCCCGCGCACAGTACCGGTACCCATGAACATATTCTTATCCACCAGGGTACGCTGATGATGCGCTTTAATGAAGATCAGACAGTCCTGCTGGAACCGGGTGATTTCTATGCGTTCTCCTGTGATATTCCCCACTCTTATATCTGCATGGAAGGCGATCTGAGCGGTACGCTGATTATGTCTTATTCCCATATCGGCCAGACATCACCGTAATCCCGGACAAAAAACCGGGCTTATCCGCCCGGTTTTATCACGCTACTGAATGTATTTATTCAGTTGTTCAAAGATACTGATATCTTCGTTGTACTTCACGTCCTGCACGTCTTCCAGTTTTTCCACCTGACTGACCATCTGGCTTAGCCGGTCATCCGATTTCACCAGCAGCCAGATATGGCTGTGATCCTGTCCCGGCAGCGGCAGACACAGAATACCGTCCACGTTAAACGCCCGGCGGGCAAACAGACCGCAAATGTGCGTCATAACACCGGGGTGGTTACGGACGACCAGTTCCAGAGCGATAGGCTGATTATTTTTTTCCATGATTCTGTCCTCTGTCATCAGGCTGTGACCATATCGATATTGGCATCACCCGGCAATACCATCGGCCACACTTTTTCACTGACATCGATTAATGCGTGGATCAGACACGGCCCGGGATGGTCAATCGCCGCCTGCAATGCAGCATGCGGATCACTCTCTTTATTCAGATCACAGGTATGCAATCCGAAACCTTTGGCAATCGTCACAAAATCAGTCTGATACGGATAGGCAGATGCCACAATATGCTCATCGAACATCAGCGTCTGCTGCTGGTGAACCATCCCCAGCGCCTGGTTGTTCATCAGAATAATTTTGATATCCAGATTATGCTCTGCGGCTGTCGCCATCTCCTGGATATTCATCATAATACTGCCGTCACCGGTAAAGCAGATAATTTTGCGTGACGGCTCCGCCAGTGCGGCACCAATCGCCGCCGGTAAACCAAATCCCATGGTTCCCAGCCCGCCGGAAGTCAGCCACTGGCGCGGACGGCATAACGGATACGCCTGCGCCACCCACATCTGGTGCTGGCCGACATCCGTGGTGATAATGGCATCGTTATCCACCGCATCAGCCACCGCAGCGATCAGCCCGAAGTGACTTAACGGATTGCTCTTGTTGATCTGCTCCAGCGGGAATTCCTGTTTGATCTGCGTGATATGATCATTCCACGCCTGACGGGTATTCACCTCAATCTGCGGCAGCAGCATGGCGAGAACCTGTCCGGCGTCCGCGTTGATCGCGATATCCGGCTGCTTGATCTTGCTGATCTCCGCGCGGTCGATATCCACATGAATAATTTTGGCATCCGGGCAGAACTGCTCGGCTTTGCCGATGGCCCGGTCGTCAAAACGCGCCCCGACCACAATCAGCAAATCAGATTCCTGCAAAATCATGTTGGTATAGCGGGCGCCGTGCATCCCTAACATCCCCAGATAGAGCGGATGCTGCTGCGGAATGGTGCCTAACCCCATCAGGGTCATGGTGGTCGGTAACCCGGCACGTTCGGCAAAACTCTGCACCAGCTGCTGTGACTGAGAAGCCACAATACCACCGCCGATATACAGGATCGGGCGCTTCGCCTGATTAATCATGGCGGCCGCTTCGCTGACTTTTTCGGCATCAAACAGCGGTAACGAATCTTTTGGCATGATTGGCGGTAATTCATCAATCTCAATGATGGCTGCCTGAACATCTTTCGGCACATCCACCCAGACCGGTCCCGGACGGCCGGATTCCGCAATACGGAATGCATCCGCAATAATACCCGGCAGATCCTGAACATTGCGCACCAGATAATTATGCTTGGTGATAGGGATAGACATGCCGTAAGTGTCCACTTCCTGGAAGGCATCGGTGCCGATCATCGGCGAAGAGACCTGGGCGGTGATACAGACCAGCGGAACTGAATCCAGTTTGGCATCCGCAATCGCGGTCATCAGATTGGTCGCACCCGGCCCGCTGGAGGAGATACATACCGCCGCTTTACCGGTTGTGCGGGCAATACCCTGTGCGATAAACCCGGCTCCCTGTTCGTGGCGGGCGAGGATATGGCGGATGCGGCTTTTGCCCAGTGCATCATACAGCGGCAGCGCCGCCCCGCCCGGAATCCCGGAGACAGAGGTGATCCCGTGCTGTTCTAACATGCGGATAATTAATTCCGCCCCCGTCATCCGGGTTTTTGCCTGAGTCTGCTGTGAAGCTCCCATAACATCATCCTTTTCTTAACAACCGGTTCAGTTTCGCGGAGCCTGACATAAAAAAACCCCGCTCGGTTTACGCCGGCGGGGTTAGTGATCCTGTTGCTGATCCCAGCCCGTTACGGCGCGCTGCCGACGACCACCACCACTACCACACGCACGACGACAACCGCGTCTGATAGCGCGGTTGTTAGTAGTACGTTTTGCGGACGGGTGAATGGTTTCACGGGGTATCTCTCAACAGTAAATTGTGTGTGAATAAATTCGGTTCGTACTTTAAAAAAACATAAGAATGAAATCTGTACAAGCCTTTTTTCATTTATTTTTTATTCAGCCACTGAATTGTGATCGTTATCACTAATAAATCACTACCATAAAAATCAAAAATAATTAACCTATTGATTTTAAATAAAATATCAAAATACCCAATTTACTGTTACAGCGGGAAACAGCACTGTTCCTGCTAAAAAACAGCGATAAAAAAGGGAAAAGAAACAATTATCCGGAGCTATACAAACCATGGAACGAAAATCACAGCGGAATATATCGCAGGGAGATCACTGAAAACAGCGCCTGTTCACATTATCGCTGTCAGTTACTAAAAATCATTTTTTTATCAGTTTTATTGCTCAGTGTAATAAAAAACAGGATTTATTCAATTACCGGGCCGATTAACAGAACACATTAAAATGTGATTATTTGGTTAAAAATAACCTGACAGGTTACATTGAAATTACAAATACGGCTAAAACAGGTATTTTTACGTGACATTGATCACATATAATTACTACTGTGATTGTCACGTTTCAGGTTTACAGATAAAACGTAATCCGACACATGCTCTTTAAGCCTCTTATCATATTTTAATAAAAATTGAGTATATAACGCATTGATACCCAATGGTTTCATTGGGTTTTTTCTTTAAAAAGAGCAAACACACATCCGGTTACGACAGACATTTATAATAAAAATACCCGTTCTGATAAAAAATCAGACAAACAGGATAAAAACAGGACTTATAAAAACATAAGCTGTACTGCCTGTTAACCCCGGGCAATCTCATGTGTTCATCCAACGGCATGAGACATTACCCCTTACTGTCACCCGACGTAAGGGGTATTTTTTTGCCGCTGACTATGCAGAACTACGCAGAAAAATAATTTTTTTCTTATTTATTCTGAGCTGATAACACCTTATTTTCATCTGTGATATTTCAGCAAAGTACATATCATGTTTCATATGCAGACGATATACATGAAAAAATAAGATTAAGACTAATCATTATTTCGCTTTACGGATAAAAAAATACATTTAGCACTCAGTTAAAAACAAGGAGTGTTACATGTTAAAAGTTTATATCTGGTTGCCGGAAGGAAAATATATCGGACATGCATCTCTTTCGTTTCAGGGAAACTACGTCAGTTTCTGGCCAAAAGACAGTGCAGGAAAAAAAGATCTGAAAATTAAATCCAATAGTCATCCCGGTGCCTTTATGGGCGCGTTAAAGGAAGATATTGAAAATGAAGGCAACAGACAACCACGGGTTGTCACTATTAATGAAATCAATGAAGAAAAACTTGCATTTCATATCACAGAACTGATGAGTAACACACCGAGATATCAGCTGGCCCGCAATAACTGCTCTCATATTGTTGCTGAATGCCTGGCTGTTGCCTGTGATAAAAAACCCGGCTTTACCCCATCAGCCAGTAATTATTCCAAATATTTAGGTTCAACTCTGGGTAGAGGGATCTGGACACCTCATGATATCTTACGGTATGCACAGGAACTCTCGGTAAATATAGTATGAATGTAATCTATAGTGAGAATTATAATTTTGACATCGGACTGTTGAGTTACTTTCATCCGTTTTACGGGATGAAATTCAAATCTATTTTTAATGATTTGAAAAATAACAGTAAAATCCGGTTTCACATGCCTGATTCCGCTATAGATGAGCAGATCACAGAAGATTATCTTTCCGGGATAATGAAATACAGAGTCAAAAATAAAAAGGGTATCCTCAGAGCACTCGAGTTCCCCCCGGTACCCTTCCTCAGCTATGCATATCTGGATAAGCATGTATTAACTCCCATGCGTTTTGGTATCGCCGGTACATTGCTGGGAGCACAAAAAGCGATACAGGAAAACACCATTTTCTGGAATCTTGCCGGTGGTTATCACCACGCATCTCACCAGAATATGGAGGGGTTCTGTATCTATAATGACATCACGATTTGCTATCAGGAATTACGCCGGAGAAATATCCTGTCCGCGGATGACAGAATATTAATTATTGATACGGATGCACATCATGGCAATGGTAATGCTGTCGATTTTATGGATAACAGCAAGGTAACGATCCTTGATATTTATAATCAGGATATTTATCCGCAGTCAAAATATACACGTGAACGTGTTGATATCCCTGTTCCGCTTCCGGAAAAAACCCGCGGTAATCATTATCTGAGCCAATACCGTGATGCCTTAAATAAGATAAACGGTAACTATAAAATAGCATTTGTCATTACCGGCACAGATCCGCTTGAAGCAGATAAACTCGGCGGCCTTTCACTGACAATCAGTGATATTGCAGAAAGAGACAAAACAACCTGGCAGTTCCTGTCAGAAAAACAAATCCCCGCTGTTTTTCTTGGCGGAGGTGGTTACTCAAAACTCAGTGCAACCTGTGTCACCCGCGCCATTAACGGTATTATCACCGACGCCGCGGACTGATTTCAGATCACAGATATAAAAAATCCCGCGTTAGCGGGATTTTTTATATGAAATAACAGATATTCAGATCAGAACGGAATATCGTCATCGAAATCCATTGGCGGTTCATTGCTTTGCGGTGCAGCTGCTGCCGGTTGTTGTGCCGGGCGCGGGTTACCGCCGCCGCTGAACTGCTGGGATTGTTGCGGCTGCTGTGGTTGTCCCCAGCCACCGCCCTGTGATGCATTATCACCGCCACCGCTGCGGCCGCCCAGCATCTGCATGCTGCCGCCGATATTGACCACAACTTCCGTGGTGTAGCGTTCCTGGCCGCTCTGATCCTGCCATTTGCGGGTCTGGAGTGCGCCTTCGATATAAACCTGTGAACCTTTTTTCAGATATTCACCGGCAATTTCTGCCAGTTTGCCGAAGATCACCACACGGTGCCATTCGGTTTTCTCTTTCATTTCGCCGGTTTGTTTATCACGCCATGATTCTGATGTCGCCAGTGTGATGTTGGTAACCGCACCGCCGTTAGGCATGTAACGCACTTCCGGATCCTGACCCAGGTTCCCGATAAGAATGACTTTGTTGACGCCTCTGCTGGCCATGAAATGCTCCCGATGAAATTGTTTAAAACATATAAGGATCTAGTCTAACACGTCTGGGTGACTTTTTTGAATCGGTAATCTTTTGCCGCGATCGGCTTTTCATATTTGCGTGTCTTCTCTAAAATCTGCTGCGCAAAATGCCATCAGCTGTCAGGCAAATGCTGCTGAGATTATACACAGATTTCTTCTGATACTGGATATCCACTCAGTAAATTATGTGCAATAATATCAGGCTGAATAAATTAGTCGCTATCTGAAACTCCCGGGAAGTGGTACATGGATAATATCGATATACGGGGCGCCCGCACCCACAATCTGAAGAATATCAACCTCATTATTCCGCGTGATAAACTGATTGTTATCACGGGGTTATCCGGCTCCGGGAAGTCGTCCCTCGCCTTTGATACACTCTATGCCGAGGGACAGCGCCGCTATGTGGAATCGCTGTCCGCCTATGCGCGTCAGTTCCTGTCGCTGATGGAAAAACCGGATGTGGATCATATTGAAGGGCTTTCCCCGGCGATTTCCATCGAGCAGAAATCCACTTCCCATAACCCGCGTTCCACCGTGGGCACCATTACTGAGATCCATGACTATCTGCGTCTGCTGTTTGCCCGTGTGGGTGAGCCGCGCTGTCCGGACCACGATATTCCGCTGACGGCACAGACGGTCAGCCAGATGGTGGATAATGTTCTGACTCTGCCGGAAGGCAAACGTCTGATGCTGCTGGCACCGGTCGTTAAAGAGCGTAAAGGCGAACACACCAAACTGCTCGATAACCTGGCGGCACAGGGCTATATCCGTGCACGGATCGACGGGGAAATTTGTGATCTCTCTGATCCGCCGAAACTGGAACTGCAGATCAAACACACCATCGAAGTGGTGGTTGACCGTTTTAAAGTCCGGGATGATCTGGCACAGCGCCTGGCGGAATCCTTCGAAACTGCACTGGCACTGTCCGGCGGTACGGCCATTATCGCCGATATGGAAGATAACAGCGCCGAAGAACTGGTATTTTCGGCGAATTTCGCCTGTCCGGTCTGCGGATACAGCATGAGTGAGCTGGAGCCGCGCCTGTTCTCCTTCAATAACCCGGCGGGGGCCTGCCCGACCTGTGACGGTCTGGGTGTACAGCAGTTTTTCGATCCGGATCGCGTGGTGCAGAACCCGAATCTGTCACTCGGCGGCGGAGCTATCCGCGGCTGGGATCGCCGTAATTTCTATTATTATCAGATGCTGATGTCCCTGGCGGATCATTATAAATTTGATATTGAATCCCCGTACTCAGAATTACCGGCCAAAATTCAGAAAGTGATCCTCAATGGTTCAGGTCGTGAATCCATTGAATTTAAATATTCCAATGACCGGGGTGATGTGACGGTTCGCCATCATCCGTTTGAAGGTGTGCTGCACAATATGGAACGCCGTTATAAAGAGACGGAATCCATGGCGGTACGCGAAGAACTGGCCAAATATATCAGTAACCGCCCGTGTATTTCCTGTGGCGGCACCCGTCTGAAAAAAGAAGCCCGCTTTGTGTTTGTCGGTGACACCACACTGCCGCAGATTTCTGATTTCAGCATCGGCCATGCGATGGACTTCTTTAATAACCTGAAATTCAGCGGCCAGCGCGCGAAAATCGCCGAAAAAGTACTGAAAGAGATTCAGGATCGCCTGAAATTCCTGGTTAACGTCGGTCTGAATTACCTGACCCTCTCCCGCTCCGCAGAAACGCTGTCCGGCGGTGAGGCACAGCGTATCCGTCTTGCCAGTCAGATCGGCGCCGGTCTGGTCGGCGTGATGTATGTGCTGGATGAACCGTCTATCGGGCTGCATCAGCGCGATAATGACCGTTTGCTGGAAACCCTGGTTCACCTGCGTGATCTCGGCAATACCGTGATTGTGGTTGAACATGATGAAGATGCTATCCGTGCCGCTGATCATATTATCGATATCGGCCCGGGCGCGGGTGTCCACGGCGGGGAAATTGTTGCTCAGGGATCGCTGGACGACATTATCGGCACACCGGAGTCCCTGACCGGGAAGTTCCTCAGCGGCGAACGGCGGATCACCATCCCGGAAAAACGCAATGCGGCAGATCCGGCCAAAATGCTGACTATCACCGGTGCCAGCGGTAACAACCTGAAGAATGTGACACTGAATCTGCCGGTCGGGCTGTTTACCTGCATCACCGGGGTTTCCGGTTCAGGGAAATCCACCCTGATCAATGACACGCTGTTCCCGATTGCCCAGACACAGCTCAACGGAGCGACTACCGTCACCCCGGCGCCGTATAAATCAGTCGAAGGTCTGGAGCATTTCGATAAAGTGATCGACATCGACCAGAGCCCTATCGGCCGGACACCGCGTTCAAACCCGGCAACCTATACCGGCGTGTTCACCCCTGTCCGTGAACTGTTCGCCGGCGTACCGGAATCCCGCTCACGCGGCTACACACCGGGGCGGTTCAGTTTCAACGTCAAGGGCGGGCGCTGTGAAGCCTGTCAGGGTGACGGCGTGCTGAAAGTGGAAATGCACTTCCTGCCGGATGTGTATGTGCCGTGCGATCAGTGCAAAGGAAAACGCTATAACCGCGAAACCCTGGAAGTGAAATACAAAGGGAAAAATATCCACGAAGTGCTGGATATGACTATCGAGGAAGCCCGTGAGTTCTTCGATGTAGTTCCGGCGCTGGCGCGTAAATTACAGACACTGATGGATGTCGGCCTCTCTTATATCCGCCTCGGGCAGTCGGCAACAACCCTCTCCGGCGGTGAAGCACAGCGGGTGAAACTGGCGAAGGAACTGTCCAAACGCGGCACAGGGCAGACACTCTATATCCTTGATGAACCGACCACCGGTCTGCACTTCGCGGATATCGAACAACTGCTGGCGGTACTGCATCAGTTACGCGACCAGGGCAACAGTATTGTGGTTATCGAACATAACCTGGATGTGATTAAAACCGCAGACTGGATTGTGGATCTGGGCCCGGAAGGCGGCAGCGGCGGCGGTGAAATCCTTATCGCCGGAACCCCGGAAGAAGTGGCGGCATGTGAACGCTCACACACCGCCCGCTTCCTGAAGCCGATTCTGAAAAGAGGATATTAATCTTCCCCGCCTCTGAAAATACCGCGGCGTTCGCTGCGGTATTTTTTTGTCCGTTTTCCGTTCTGGTGAAATAATGAGCAACCCGTGATAAAATAGAGTATCGGGCAACCACCGGAAACAGGAGGCGAAAATGGCAAGCGGATGGGCAAGTGATTCTGCTGTTCAGGAGCAGATTGATGCCACACTGGATGATGCGGTCGCGCGGGTGCGCAGTCAGCTGGCGACAGGAGAAAGCGCGCTGTTTTGTGAAGAGTGCGGTGATCCGATCCCGCAGGCGCGGCGTGAAGCGATACCCGGCGTACAGCTGTGTGTGAATTGTCAGGCAGAAGCAGATAAAAAGCAGGCCGCATACAGCGGCTATAACCGGCGCGGCAGTAAAGACAGTCAGTTGCGCTGAAACAGGCGCGGAATACAATGATTCCGCGCATCATCATTTCATTGCTGAGGATTAACGGCTGACCGCCGCAAAGGCCCGCGCAATCGCATCCACATTATGACGGTTCACCCCCGCCATGCAGACACGCCCGGAACCGACCAGATACACCGCATGCTGCTCACGCAGTGCCGTGACCTGCTCCGGACTGAACCCGGTATAACTGAACATCCCGCGCTGATGCAGCAGATGATCAAAATTCTTCTCCGGCAGTGTATTTTTCAGGGTATCCACCAGCACCGTGCGCATATCCGCGATCCGGCTGCGCATGGTTTCCACCTCCGCCAGCCATTGTGCTTTCAGTGCGGTATCGTTCAGCACTTCAGACACCAGTTTTGCACCGTAAGACGGTGCGCTGGAATAGACTCGCCGTACGCCCGCTTTCAGCTGGCCCAGCACCCGATCTGCTTCCTGCTGTGACGGACAGAGAACAGACAGCCCGCCGACGCGCTCGCCGTACAGTGAAAAGATTTTTGAGAACGAGTTACTGATAAAGCACGGAACTTCTGCCGCCGCCATGGCGCGGATAGCATAAGCATCCTCTTCCATTCCGCTGCCGAAGCCCTGATAAGCAATATCCAGGAACGGGATCAGTTCGCGCTTTTTCACCACTGCGACAACCTTATCCCACTGTTCCGGTGTCAGATCAGAACCGGTCGGGTTATGACAGCACGGATGCAGTAAAATGATGCTTTTTGCCGGTAACGTCTCAAACATTGCCAGCATCTCATCAAATCTGACGCCTTTGGTCTGCGGATCGAAATACGGATAATAATGGGTTTTAAATCCGGCCCCGGCAAAGATCGCCTGATGGTTTTCCCATGTCGGATCACTGAGCCAAACATCCGATCCCGGGAACCAGCGGTGCAGGAAATCCGCTCCGATCTTCAGTGCGCCGGAACCGCCCAGCGTCTGGATCGTCGCCACACGCCCTTCGCGGATAAGCTCACTGTCATCACCCAGCAGCAGCGTTTGTACCGCGCTGCGGTAAGGGGCAAAACCTTCCATCGGCAGATACAGGGAGGCTCCGGTATCCTGCGCGTTATAGCGCTGTTTCGCCTGTGTGATGCTGTTCAGTTGCGGAGTCACCCCGGAATCGTCGTAATAGAGGCCAATGCTGAGATTGACCTTCTCCTTCCGGGGATCCTGTTTGAAATGCTCAACGAGCGTTAAGATCGGGTCGCCGCCGTAGGCGTCTACATGTTCGAACACAAGCGATACTCCTGATTGTTATTTTTCTCACTCTCAGAACATATCGCGTCACATTTTATTCGTCCAGATATTCCATCGCCACGCGGGAGGTCAGTTTGGTGATCAGTTCATAGGCGCTGATACCGCTGGCTTCTGCAATTTGCTCCACCGGCAGTGAATCGCCCCATAAAATGACTTCATCACCCGCTTTATCACTGCAATCCGGCCCCAGATCGATAGTTATCATGTCCATGGAAACACGCCCGGCAATAGGAACACGGCGTCCGTTAATCACCACCGGTGTGCCCGATGGCGCACTGCGCGGATAGCCGTCACCGTAACCGACCGCGATCACACCGAGACAGGTATCGCGATCACTGACCCAGGTACCACCGTAACCGACGGCTTCCCCGGCTTTGTGTTTGCGCACCGCAATCAGACGGGATTTGAGGGTCATCACCGGTTTCAGGCCGTAATCACCGGCTTCGGTGCCGCTTTTCGGCGACACACCGTAAAGAATGATCCCCGGACGTACCCAGTCGAGGTGCGCCTGAGGCCAGTAAAGAATGCCGCCGGATGCAGAAATCGATTTCTCCCCCGGTTTACCGGCGGCAAATGCCATAAAGCGGGCGATCTGCGCTTCTGTCGGCTGTGCGTCATCTTCATCGGCACGGCTGAAATGGCTGATGATATTCACCGGCTGCTGCACATTTTTGCAGTTACACAGCCGCTGATAAAATGCTTCCGCTTCTTCCGGACGCACGCCGAGACGGTGCATACCGGTATCAATTTTCATCCAGACTTTGACCGGATCAGATAACTCCGCCTGCTCCAGCGCCATTAACTGCTCTTCAAAATGAACCGCGACTTCCAGACGACTGGCAACAATGACCGGTAAATCGGTCGCATCAAAAAAACCTTCCAGCAGGATGATCGGTTTGACAATACCCCCGGCGCGCAGCGCGTGCGCTTCACTCAGACGCGCCACCGCAAACGCATCCGCCTCATTGAGTTCACGGGCGATTTCGACTAATCCGTGGCCGTAGGCGTTTGCTTTGACCACCGCAACATGACGGCTGTCCGGCGCAAGCGCCCGGATCTGCTGCCAGTTGTGGCGAAGCGCACCACGGTCAATGACGGCTGTTGCCGCTTTCATAGGGGTTCCTTGGTTATGGGTTGTTGATGTCTGGTTTGTTATCAGGGTTATTATGCCGCCTGCGTTATATTCAGGCGGTTTATTCATCGTCATAACTCGGCCCTGCATAGTTATCAAAACGCGACCACTGGCCGTTGAAGGTCAGACGGACGGTTCCGATAGGGCCGTTACGCTGTTTACCGATGATGATTTCTGCCACGCCTTTCAGATCACTGCTTTCGTGATACACCTCATCACGATAAATAAACATAATAAGGTCGGCATCCTGCTCGATAGATCCGGATTCACGCAGGTCGGAGTTTACCGGGCGTTTATCAGCACGCTGTTCCAGACTACGGTTTAGCTGGGACAGTGCGACAACCGGTACCTGTAACTCTTTGGCCAGCGCCTTGAGTGAGCGGGAAATCTCGGCGATTTCCAGGGTACGGTTATCGGAGAGGGACGGTACACGCATTAATTGCAGGTAGTCGATCATAATCAGACTTAAACCGCCGTGTTCGCGGAAAATCCGTCGTGCACGGGAGCGGACTTCAGTCGGCGTCAGGCCGGACGAGTCATCAATATACATATTGCGCTTTTCCAGCAGAATGCCCATGGTGCTGGAGATGCGCGCCCAATCCTCATCATCGAGCTGACCGGTACGGATACGGGTCTGGTCAACACGGGAAAGGGAGGCCAGCATACGCATCATGATCTGGTTGCCGGGCATCTCGAGGCTGAAAATCAGAACCGGTTTTTCTTCGGTCATGGCGGCGTTTTCGCACAGGTTCATGGCGAATGTCGTTTTCCCCATGGACGGACGCGCCGCAACAATAATTAAATCAGAAGGTTGCAGACCAGCTGTTTTTTTATCCAGATCCTGATAACCGGACGATACTCCGGTCACACCGTCATGCGGCTGGGCATACAGCTTTTCGATCTTCTCGACGGTTTCTTCCAGAATCGCCTCGATCCCTTTTGGCCCTTCATCTTTATTGGCACGGTTTTCGGCGATCTGGAACACGCGGGATTCCGCCAGATCGAGCAGATCTTCACTGGAACGCCCCTGCGGATCATAACCGGCATCGGCGATCTCATTGGCGACAGAAATCATGTCGCGGATCACCGCACGTTCGCGGACGATATCAGCATAAGCATTAATATTCGCCGCACTTGGCGTGTTTTTCGAGAGTTCTGCCAGGTAGGCAAACCCGCCGACATTTTCCAGCTCTCCGCCGGTTTCCAGTGCTTCGGACAGGGTGATCAGGTCAATCGGCCGTCCCTGCTCCAGCAGGCGCTGCATCTGGCCGAAAATCGTCCGGTGCGGACGGCTGAAAAAGTCCTCGCCGGTCACGCGCTCAGAGACATTATCCCAACGCTCGTTATCCAGCATCAGTCCGCCGAGAACAGATTGTTCGGCTTCCAGGGAATGCGGCGGTAATTTCAGCCCTTCCATCTGATGGTCACGGGGTTTATCGGTCTTGGTGTCCTTGGGATATTTGGCCATGAAACTCTCTTACTTATCAGTGCGTCGCCGGGGAGAATACCTGCGTCCCTGAACGGGACAGAGCGGGTAGTATAGCCCTCCTTTGCCGCTGATTGCACGAAGCTTGAGTAATTTTCAGTGACATGCAATTATGCCAAATACAATAAATCACATGATTAACTGTCCCGCTTACTGTTTCTGCGCTGTTCGCAGGTAAGTGGTCACTCTTTTTTCCGAATGAGGTTCCCTCCATGGCTAAACGTATTGAATTTGATGCACCCGGCGGCACCGATGTGCTGGTTTATCGTGACTTTACGCCGGCAGACCCGGCGCCGGGTGAAGTTCAGGTGGAAAACAAAGCAATCGGCGTGAACTATATTGATACCTATTTCCGCAGCGGCCTGTACCCTGCACCGGTATCCCCTTCCGGTGTCGGCTCTGAAGCAGCGGGTGTGGTGGTAAAAATTGGTGCTGATGTAAAACACATTAAAGTCGGCGACCGCGTGGTTTACGGACAGTCACCGCTGGGGGCGTACAGCCAAATCCATAATGTGCCGGAAGAAAAACTCGCTATTCTGCCGGACGGTATCAGTTTTGAAACTGCCGCCGCCTGCTTTATGAAAGGTCTGACCGCGTTTTACCTGCTGCGCAAAACGTATGAAGTAAAAGCCGGGGAAATTTTCCTGTTCCATGCTGCCGCAGGCGGTGTCGGGCAAATCGCCTGCCAGTGGGCCAAAGCACTGGGTGCGAAAATGATCGGTACTGTCGGTTCAGATGAAAAGGCGCAGAAAGCCAAAGCAGCCGGTGCCTGGGAAACCATCAACTACAATAAAGAAGATATTGCTGAGCGGGTGCTGGCACTCACTGACGGTGAAAAAGTCGGTGTGGTGTATGACTCCGTCGGTAAAGACACCTGGCTGCCGTCGCTGGACTGCCTGAAACGCCGCGGTCTGATGGTCAGTTACGGCAACGCCTCCGGCCCGGTGACCGGTGTCGATCTCGGGATCTTAAATAAGAAAGGCTCACTGTATGTAACCCGCCCTTCCGTCTTCGGTTATATCACCAATCGTGAAGAGCTTAACGAAGCCAGCAAAGCAATTTTTGATCTGATCCTGAGCGGTCAACTGACTATTTCTATCCCTGCGGATCAGGTTTATCCGCTGAAAGATGCCGCCCTCGCACATAAACGCCTGGAAAGCCGCGCAACAACCGGCTCCAGCATTCTGATTCCGTAATCGACGCAGAATGTAAAATGCCCGCCGGTTCTGAGAAACGGCGGGCATTTTTATCACTGATTTATTATTCTGCTGTATTTTTCCGCGTGACAAATTCCAGCGCCGCTTCAATTACACGCAGGTCTGATCCGGCTTTATGGGCATTTTCACTCAGATGACGCCGCCACTGACGCGCGCCCGGAATCCCCTGGAAAATCCCCAGCATATGACGGGTGATGTGGCCGAGATACGTTCCTTTCGCCAGTTCCGCTTCAATATACGGATACATGGCTTCCACCGCCGCGACGGTATCTGTCACCGGCAGCGCCGCATCAAACAGGGTATTATCCACCTGTGCCAGGATTGACGGGTTCTGATATGCCTCACGCCCGATCATCACGCCATCCATATACTGCAGATGGGTTTTCGCCTCTTCCAATGTTTTGATGCCACCGTTAAGTGCCATAATCAGGTGAGGGAAATCTTTTTTCAATTGATATACACGTGGGTAATCCAGCGGCGGAATTTCGCGGTTCTCTTTCGGGCTCAAACCGGAGAGCCAGGCTTTACGGGCATGGATGACAAACATCTCACAACCGCCGCGCTCCGCCACGGTACCGACAAAATCACACAAAAATTCGTAACTGTCCTGATCATCAATCCCGATCCGGGTTTTGACGGTAACAGGAATATCAGTCACATTCCGCATTGCGGCGACACAATCCGCCACCAGTGACGCATTGCCCATCAGACAGGCACCGAACATCCCGTTCTGTACGCGGTCAGAAGGACAGCCGACATTCAGATTGATTTCATCATAGCCCCGTTCCTGCGCGATCTTCGCACACTTCGCCAGTGCCGCCGGGTCACTGCCGCCGAGCTGCAATGCAACCGGATGCTCCGCCTCGTTATACGCCAGATAATCCCCTTTCCCGAACAGAATCGCCCCGGTTGTCACCATTTCGGTATACAGCAACGCATGGCGGCTGAGCTTGCGGTGAAAATAACGGCAATGACGATCAGTCCAGTCCAGCATCGGTGCAACGGAGAAACGGTTAAGGTTCTTATAGCCGCTCACATCGCGTAATTGCTGGGTTTCAGTGGTTTTTTCTGTTGGCGTGTTTTGGTGCATGGCGTATCCGGGATCTCAGTACATCAGTCAGAAAGAAAAACGAAGGCGGAGTATATCACAGAGGTATGATATCTCCGCTTTCTGCATCACGCCTGCTGCTGTTCGTTTTTACTCACCCGGTACGCATTCCATGCCAGCAGGGCACCGCACAGCATAGTGACGGCAAGCGCTGTTTTCGGTGGCAGCGGAGATGCGATAGCAACCAGCGTCAGCACCGCACCACCCGCCATCTGCATAAAACCGACCAGTGAAGAAGCAACACCGGCATTATCAGAATAAGGTTCCAGGGCATAACTGGTAGCCGGACCCATAATAAATGCCAGTCCTGCACAGGCAGCAGCCACCGGCAGCATATAAATCAGCCAGTGGCTCTGTATTTGTGCGGAGAACAGCACCGGACTCAGTGCCAGAGCGGCACACCCCAGAGCCATCAGAACGCCGCCGGATACCAGACAAACCGGACGCCCGGCTTTACGTATCACCCGGTTGGCGATCATACTGATCCCCATGATCCAGAATCCGTTAGCGCCGAACACAACCGAAAACTGCAACGGACTGAGAGCCGCATCCCCCATCAGCACTGCCGGCGCAAGCGAGACATAGGTTAATACCATTCCCATCGTCCCGGCATTCACCAGTGAAAATATTAAAAACCGCTTATTAAATAATACGGAAGCAAGGCTCTTCAGCGGATTCGCTTTATGCTGCAAACTGCCTTCGGGCCGGGTTTCCGGTAAATATTTTGCCGTCATAATCAGCAGAATAAAGGCATACAGAGCCAGAAAACCAAAAGGAACCCGCCAGCCGTAATACTCCGCCATAATACCGCCCAGCAGTGGCGCCAGCGCCGGTACAATATTCAGGGTGCCGTTTAAAAAGCCAAATGCACGCGCTGCTTCATTGCCGTTAAAGCAGTCCCGGACACAGGTAAATGCCACCACCGAGGTACAGCAGACCCCCGCTCCCTGGATTAACCGGGAAGCAATAAACATCGCCGGGGTAACGGCAAATGCCGCGGTCAGGGAACCGGCGATATACAATACCATCCCCGCCATCGCCATCGGTCTGCGGCCGAATTTATCCGCCAGATAACCGGAAATCAACTGACCCGCACCTAATATAAGGATAAACAACGAGATAGTTGACTGAATCAATGACTCACTGCTGCCCAGCCCTTTTGCAATAGCCGGAATAGCCGGTAAATAAAGATCAATACCCAATGGTCCTAATAACACAATAACTAACAACAAAAACAATAAATTCCGCATATCGTTGAACTTCACTCATCATCTTCCGACAGCAAAAAATACACGTTATTGTTGTTTTTTACAACTACCATCAATAACTAACCCCGTGAATTAAAAGAAAAATAATGCTGTATATTTCGTTATACAATGAAATTATAATCAACTGTCATTTTATTATTAAATAAGGCGGTCAGTAACCCGGCCGTTACTTATTTTATAAGTAAATATAAAATTACACATTAATACAATTACTGACAAGCATTACCAGCCTGATTTATGTATTTTACGGAAATATTCAGATATTTTAGCCATTCTGTTTTCTCATAATACCGTCCGGGAATTTAACAAACTATCACCTGCAATGTTGTAAGACCGCAATCACACTTACGTCCTGTCTGCCATTCCGCCAAAGTATGAAAAGGCAGTTAATCTAACCATTTTCAACTCAAAACCAGCATCAATATCTTTATATTAGGTATAATCCCGACTAAATATCAGAATATTCCCCTTACTCATCATTCATGTAAGATGTTAAAAACCGGGTATTCTTTATAACAATATGAAATAGCTGAGGTTATCATGCTTCCATATCGTATTTTCGTTCTTATTGTTTCGTATTTGTTGATTTTTTGTATCTATTACATATTAAAAGGGTATCGATTATACTTTTTAAAGAAACCATTTGAGGAAACAAATACGTCAAGTTAAATTTCAATATTATTAATGACAACCATTTATCTTCATAATTTATGACAATATATGATAAATATGAGTTGGCAATGTTTATTGGCGGCAGAATAAAATGTCAGAGACTAAAAAACTGTCTGACAGGTAAAGAGCTTTCAATAAAAATTAATATCTCACAACAGCAATTATCCCGCTATGAAACGGGAGCGAGCTTAATTCCTCTGGATAAATTATTAATGCTCGCGGACATACTGAATATTAATGTTAATTATTTTTTTGATGAAATTGGTTGTGATGAAGAATAAATTTTAATTTGACAAACATTAATATGTTATTGTTTAACCAGACTGACAGATGATAATGAGTAATAAAACAGATAGTAACCTGAACACCAGCATTAACGAAATGTACAAGATCATCGGCGGGCAAATCCGGAAAATACGCAGGATCACCGGTGTCACATCGACAGAACTGGGTAACCTGATTGGTGTATCACAACAGCAAATCTCCCGCTATGAAATCGGCAGTACTAAAATTTCGCTGGAAATCATACTGAGGATCTCTCAGGCCCTGGGCGTTTCCCCTTATTACTTTATAGAAGACAGCCTGCTTTTCTTTACCCGCCACCATCTGCCTGATGAGAACGGGCATACCGGCAGTACCGATGCCGGTGTGAATACAGAACCGGATTTCCGTCCGCCTGAACACTGACATGATGCAGCGCCGCTGAGGTGGCGCTGCAGCTGGCCGGGTTTATACCGGCAGCGTCGTGACATCCAGCCACTGCGCGTTTGTCAGCTCCGCCAGCCGTTCAGGTGTCAGCCGGACAGCAGAATTAGCCGAACCCGCAGCCGGTAATACCGTGTCATACACACGAAGTGAATGATCCGCATAAACCGTCAGTGGTACAGATAACCCGAACGGACAGACGCCGCCGACCGGATGACCGGTAAAGAGCATCACCTCTTCCGCATTCAGCATTTTGGCTTTACAGCCGAATTGTGTTTTGAATTTTTTATTATCCAGCCGGGCATCTCCCGCCATCACAATCAGGATGGCGTTGTCATCCGTCAGCTTAAAAGACAGTGTTTTACAGATCTGGCCGGGGCGGACACCGTGAACTTCCGCAGCCTGGATGACCGTCGCGGTCGGCTGTGCAGTTTCAATAATCGTGACATCCGGGGCATGCGTGCCGAACCAGGCACGAACCGTTTCGATACTCATTCAGGACTCCGTTTTATTCTCATGTGCTTTTTATGTGTTTGCACCAACAATTCACCATAATTTGCCCTGAATTGGCACCCCTTTTTTGACAAAATAGCGCGGACAACAGTTATTCTGCCGGAATTCATGTTAGAGTGGGCTGTTCATATATTTATTGATTAGCGGAAGGTGATGTCATGCAACCTGTTGATATTCAGACTGTATTAAAAAAAGCAGAGGCGCTGTGTCTGTCACGCAGTGTACGCATGACTTCTCAGCGGAAATCCATTCTGCAACTGATTGCCGGTCAGCCCGGTGCTATCAGCGCTTATGAACTGCTGGATCTGCTGCGCGAAACAGAACCACAGGCAAAACCGCCGACAATCTACCGCGGTCTGGAGTTTCTGCTGGAGCAGGGGTTTATTCATAAAATTGAGTCCACTAACAGCTTTGTGATGTGCCCGCATTTTGATAAACCCAGCCATACTTCCGTACTGTTTATCTGCGATCGCTGTAATAGTGTGACAGAGCGGGATGGTGAGGCGATTGATTCACAAATCAATCAGCTGGCGGATGCCGCACAGTTTCATATCCGCCACAGTGTGATTGAGGCACACGGGTACTGCCGTCCTTGTTATGATATCGAATCCTGTACCCGCAGAGATAAATGTCTGCATGACCATGAACATGATGAGCCGCGCAAACGCGGGCGCTGAAAAACAAAAACCACAGTGACCGTCTCCGGCATACTGTGGTTTTTAAGCGGATACCGTTTTCAGGCGGATATCCCGGAAATCAGTGCCAGTCGTTATTACGGATCACACCCACTGCCAGACCTTCGACAGTAAAGTTTTGTTCCCGTAAATCCACCACGATCGGGCTGAATTCCTCGTTTTCGGCGTGCAGCTCAATCTTGCTGCCCACTTTCTTAAACCGTTTGACCGTGACTTCATCTTCAATACGGGCAACCACCACCTGGCCGTTATGTACGTCCTGGGTTTTATGCACCGCAAGTAAGTCACCGTCCATAATACCGATATCTTTCATTGACATACCATTTACCCGCAGCAGAAAATCTGCACTGGGTTTAAACAGCATCGGGTCAACCCGGTAATGACTTTCGATATGTTCCTGTGCTAATAAAGGCTCACCCGCAGCCACACGGCCGATTAATGGTAAACCTTCATCCTCTTCTTCTTCCAGAAGCAGACGGATGCCCCGGGATGCCCCGGAAACAATCTCAATGACGCCTTTGCGCGCCAGGGCTTTCAGATGCTCTTCCGCCGCATTCGGAGAACGAAAACCCAGGCGTGCCGCAATTTCTGCACGCGTCGGTGGCATGCCCGTCTGCGAAATATGGTCACGAACAAGGTCATAGACCTGTTGCTGCCGTGCCGTCAGTGCTTTCATTTCGCCCCCTGTTTGTTTATACAGTCAGACTGTGAGTATATACAGGTATTCCGGGATTGGAAACCACAACATGAGGAAAATACGTGTTACGCCGCAGGTTTCACAAAAAATCGTCTGTCAGAGGCGGGAGAACCAGCTGATAAACAGCATAATCCAGATAAACAGCCCCAGTAATGTGGCAATCAGTACCGCCGCGGAGCCCATATCTTTCGCGCGCCCGGACAGTTCGTGATATTCCGTGCCGATACGGTCAACCACCGCCTCAATCGCGCTGTTGATGAGTTCAATGACCACCACCAGCACCACCGAACCGATCAGCAGCACCCGCTCAACCGCGGTAAAAGAGAAAGCAAACGCAATAATGACGGCCGGGATCAGCGTCAGTAACTCCTGGCGGATAGCGGCCTCATTTTTCCATGCTGCTGTGAGTCCCTTTTTTGAATAACCTGCCGCTTTAATTAATCGTGTAAATCCGGTATTTTTCTTCATTTCCGTCACTGTTAATAATCTGATTAGCTGACTGACTGCCGCCGTTTTTCCGCGATTTTATTGCTGACGCAACACAGATCTGGCTTCGCCTTTCTGGTATGCTGAAGACGAATTGTCAACAAGAGGCTTCATACATTTATGTCACTTTGGCGTAAAATATACTATAACGTATTGAATTTACCATTAAAACTATTGGTAAAAAGCAAGCCGATCCCGACGGATCCGGTCAGTGAACTGGGGCTGGATACACAGCGTCCGACACTCTATGTTCTTCCTTATCACTCTAAGGCGGATCTGCTGACACTGCGCCGCCAGTGTCTCGCACAGGGAATGCCTGACCCGCTGGAAGATAATGTCATCGGTAATACCACATTACCGGGCTATGTCTTTATTGATGACGGCCCGCGGGTGTTCAGTTATTACTCTCTGAATCCGCGTAAAGATTCCGTCAATATTTTCCACGCCTACCTGGATTTGCACCGCAATAATCCGTCACTGGATATTCAGATGCTGCCGGTTTCCGTGATGTTCGGACGCTCACCGGGCCGCGAAGGGCACCACGGTGTACCGCATTTACGTCTGTTAAACGGGATCCAGAAATTTTTCGCCGTACTCTGGCTGGGACGTGACAGTTTTGTCCGGTTCTCACAGCCGGTGTCCATGGGCGCAATGGCCTCTGAACACGGTACTGATACTATTATCGCCAATAAACTGGCCCGTGTCGCGCGTATTCACTTCTCCCGCCAGCGAATGGCCGCTATCGGTCCGAAACTGCCGGTACGCCAGGAATTGTTCAGTAAACTGCTGAAATCCAAGGCGATTGAAAAAGCAGTTGAAGATGAGGCGAAAGCCAAAAAAATCACCATTGAAAAGGCACGTCAGAATGCCGTTTCAATGATGAACGAAGTGGCTGCTAACTTTACTTATGATGCCCTGCGTGTGGCCGACCGTGTCCTCAGCTGGACCTGGAACCGCCTGTATCAGGGGCTGAATGTCCATAATGCCGAGCGGGTACGCCAGCTGGCACAGGACGGCCACGAGATAGTGTATGTGCCCTGCCACCGCAGCCACATGGACTACCTGCTGCTCTCCTATGTGCTCTATCATCAGGGGCTGGTGCCGCCGCACATCGCGGCCGGGATTAACCTCAATTTCTGGCCGGCGGGACCGATTTTCCGCCGCCTCGGCGCGTTCTTTATCCGCCGCAGTTTCAAAGGCAACAAGCTGTACTCCACTGTTTTCCGTGAGTACCTGAGTGAGCTGTTCTCACGCGGTTATTCCATCGAATACTTTGTCGAGGGTGGCCGTTCCCGTACCGGCCGTCTGCTGGAACCGAAAACCGGCACACTGTCGATGACACTTCAGGCTATGCTGCGCGGTGACTCGCGGCCTATCACCCTGGTGCCGGTGTATATCGGCTATGAGCATGTGATGGAAGTGGGTACTTACGCCAAAGAACTGCGCGGTGCCACCAAGCAGAAAGAAGGGTTTATGCAGATGGTGCGCGGCCTGCGCAAACTGCGCAACCTCGGTCAGGGTTATGTGAACTTCGGACAACCGATTCCGCTGTCACAATACCTGACAAAACAGGTACCGGAATGGCGTGAAGCAATCGATCCAATCGAACCGCAACGTCCGTCCTGGCTGACGCCGACCGCGACATCACTGGCTGATAACATCATGGTGAGCATCAATAACGCCGCTGCCGCCAATGCTATCAACCTGTGCACCACCGCACTGCTGGCATCCCGGCAGCGCTCTCTGACCCGTGAACAGCTGATCGAGCAGCTCGACTGCTATCTCAGCCTCCTGCGCAATGTACCGTACTCACCGGACAGCACCACCCCGGCGAAAAGTGCGGAAGAGCTGCTGGAACACGCATTGCAGATGAATAAGTTCGAGGTCGAGAAAGACAGCCTCGGGGACATCATCATTCTGCCGCGTGAAAATGCGGTTCTGATGACGTATTACCGTAATAACATTCTGCATATGCTGGTACTGCCATCCCTGGTAACCAGTTTCCTGATCCACCACCGCCGTATCAGTACAGAAACGCTGTGTGCACATATCGGGATGATCTACCCGCTGCTGAAAGCCGAGCTGTTTATGCGTTACAGTCAGGAAGAGCTGCCGGCAATCCTCGATACCATCATTGATGAGCTGTGCAGTCAGAAGCTGATCTGCCGCCGTGATGATAATATTCTGGTGATCAACCCGGCCCGTATCCGTCCGTTACAGCTGCTGGCGGCCGGAGTCCGTGAAACATTACAGCGTTATGCGATCACCCTGTCACTGCTGAATGCCACTCCGGAAATCAGCCGTTCCGCACTGGAAAAAGAGAGCCGGATGCTGGCGCAGCGTCTGTCCGTTCTGCACGGTATCAACGCACCGGAATTCTTCGATAAAGCGGTATTTGCCACCCTGGTAAGCACACTGCGCGAAGAGGGCTATATCAATGACAATGATGATGTGATTGAAGCCAACGCCGGTGAATTCTATAACGTGCTGGCAGAGCTGATGTCTCCGGAAGTCCGTCTGACTATCGAAAGTGTCAGTCTGGAGCCGGAAGAATCTGTACCGGCGGAAAGCGATGACAGTAATCCGGCTGACTGACAGCGGTAAGTGCTGAGTACAAAAAAGGAGACTGGGTAACCAGTCTCCTTTTTTATTGCCGGTCCGCAGGCTGAGCCCGGCGGAAACCACGCTGATATTATCGGTCTGCCATCTCCGTCGCTCATCCGTAAGCAACAGGGATTCGCCTTCATTTCATCCCTGACAGAAATGAGTTACCACTTATCACGGTAATCAAATGACACCTGATAATCGTATTTACTCAGGTCAATTTTATTAGTCAGATGCTTCTGAAGGCAGGGAACCCACGCAGAAATAACATCAAAACTACCTGCATTGATGATATTTTCATTTGGATTAACCGTTTGATGAATAATGGTATCGTCATCACCAAGATCTTCCGAATATTCATCATTAATAAAATCTTCTGTTTTTTTATCAAACCACTTTACATATACCTTTAATCCCATGATTGATTATCTCCTTATAAATATTTTTTGATATTACGTTTCGGATCTGCCGGTTTCAGCTGATTACCGGTTTTCGGGTCAAATGCACCAAGATGCTGCCCATCACTGGCCCGATAACCCTCGATTTCGCCATGCTGATAGTCCCACTCATAAATTTTACGGCCTTTATCTCCTAACCATCGTTTACGTGTACCCGCACCACCTTGTTTCGGCGTTTTATCTTTACCTGGCTTCAATTCTCCCAGCCCTTTAATTTCTTCAGTTTTTGGAGCCGGGTGGTAACTATGCCCCTGATCCTTAACGCCCTGTCGTTTTTTATCCTGCTCAGCCTTAACCTTATCCTCGGCGGCTTTTTTCTTGTCTTCCGCCTTTTTACGACTTTCCATCGCATCCGACAAGGCTTTTTCCAGCTGACCTATTTCGGTGGAAAGCTGATTGCTCACCGCGTTGAATTCACGTTCTTTTTCGCTGAATCTCATTCCACTTCTTGCAAAAGGACCGGCTCGCTTATATTTATCCAGAAATGCCTGAAACTCAGCCTGCGTAATCTTCAGTACCCGGCGTTTATTCGCTAACTGTTTTTCCTTTTCAGTTGCCACGGCTCCGGCAACTTCCAGCTCTTTCTCTGCCACCGCCAGGAATTTTCTTGCCTCTTCCGGGATTTGAATCTGATTCAGCGCCTGCTCCAGTGCTTTCATCTCAGCCAATGTTTTTTCATTCAGCGCCTTATTCCCCGTCGCATCTTCAAGTTCTTTCTGCAAACTGCTGACTTCAGCGGTAATCTGATCGATCTCCGCCTTAAGCGGGCCTTTCTTTTCACTGTATTTTTGTCCGCTATTCTCAAAAGGACTGGCCCGGTTATATTTATCCAAAAGCGCCTGTTTACTTTTCAGTACCTGCCGCTTTTCTGCCAGCAACTTCTCCTTCTCAGCGATCAGTGTGTTGATCTCTGCCAGAAACCGGCTCACACCGGCCGGATTATCAGCCACCCACGCATCCCTCGCTTTCTCAGCCTGCTTTGTGGCCTCTTCAGGTGTCACCTGTTTCGTAACCGAAATATAAAGTGGTGCATGATCACTGCCGAAATCAATCACCGCATGATGGGAAATATTGTCTTTTTCTTCCGGGACGGACAGATAGTGTTTCGATACAGGCAGTGACCCCGTTTGAGCCGCAGCGGATTTTACCTGTTTTGAATTATCAACGGTGATACGCAACGGTTTCATACCCGGAATCACCTGAGCGGTATAGACATCCGGTTTGTCGGTTTTCTGTGCTCTGACGACCGGAACCGGTGTGGATTTTACCGGGGTAAGGACCACTGGCCGGGTTTTCGTCAGATCATCAATCACTGCCTGCGCTATTATGCCGGCCGGAATGCTCGTATGTTCAGGAATATCCTCAACCGGGACACGGGTCATCTGCTCCGCCGGTAACGTGACTAAGACGTGAGGATTATCAATATCAAAATCTTTAACGTGAATGTGAACCTTGGGGTCAGGCGCTATCCGGCTGGGATAAAACAGCCCCAAAAGACCGAATACACGTCCGCTGATAACCGTTACATTGGTGAGAAGTGCCATCAGCGCCTCTTTTTGTAACTGACTGAGAGCAAACAGCGTGGCTCCCAGCCCCAGGCTCAGCGTATCCCCGCCGGCATACACCGTTACCGGTGTTCCCGGGATATCAGTGTAATTCAGTGTTTTCTGATCGTTATTACGGGAGGATGAGGAAGCACTACTGCTTCCCCCGTCACCACGGCTCCAGCCATGCTCCCCTTTATTGCTGCCGTTATCTGTATGGTGACCAATGTCACCACGGTTATCCGAGGTAGTTGACCAGCCGTTACCGTGGTCGGTGGTATGACCGCCGAGGTTACTGCCGTCATAACCGCCGCTGTTATTTTTACCCATCGTAAAATCCTTTTTTGCTTAAAAATCCGGCCCAAAAAACTGCTTATGTACATCAGTGAAATTACTGCAAATCTCACAGTACAGAATGTTAAAAGTCTTTCGGTGAAAATACTTTTCTATTTAAAATTAATAGATTAACAAAAAAGATAAGATGTCTGAGCAGGGAGAACAGGTGGAGAACTGGCAGGGAGAACAGGAAAACGGCAGGGGGTCCGGATACACACCAAACCCCTTCAGTGACACAAATCTATCCTGAACGTTTATAACGATTGCTGTCACGTTCGGTGCCGCTTTTAATATTCCTTATTTCTTTCGGTTTTTATCGTCAAACCGATGTAATTCCTTAATTATTGACTGATTTTGCTTTATTACATGCTTATCCGGATTTACAGATAACTGACCAGCATGCCGAGAAACAGAATAAATCCGACATAGTTATTATTCATAAAGGCCTGGAAACACGGGTCACGCTCACGATCAGCCATCAGGCGCTGCTGATAGACAAATAGCGCACCGGCCAGCAGCAGCGACCAGTAAAAGATCCCGGACAAATTCGCCATCATGCCGGTCCATAACAGCATCAGAATCATCACCAGCTGTAATATGCCGATAATGATTTTATCAAAGCGCCCGAACAGGATAGCCGTGGATTTTACGCCGATTTTCAGGTCATCGTTGCGATCCACCATCGCGTACTGCGTATCATAAATCACAGACCAGATAATATTGACCGCAAACAGCAACCAGCACACCGCGGGCAGCGATTCGCTGACTGCCGCAAACGCCATCGGAATCGACCAGCCGAATGCCGCACCGAGCACCACCTGCGGCAGATGGCTGACCCGCTTAACAAACGGATAGACCCAGGCCAGTGCCAGCCCGGCGACGGACAGCCAGATGGTCATCGTATTGAGTGTCAGCACCAGCCCGAATGACACCAGTACCAGTACGGCAAACAGAATTTTCGCTTCTTTTTCTGTAACATCACCACGCGGCAGCGGCCTGTTTTTCGTCCGCTCCACCGAGCCGTCAAATTTGCGGTCCGCGAAATCATTAATCACACATCCGGCGGCGCGCATGCTGAACACACCAATGGTAAAGATAATCAGAATGTGCCAGTCCGGGACACCTCTGGCCGCTATCCATAACGCCCAGTAGGTCGGCCAGAGCAGTAACAGTGAGCCAATCGGGCGGTCTGTCCGCATCAGACGGCTGTATGCCTGCCACTTGCTGCGTACCATGCTTCGTTCCACGTTATTCTTCTCCGAGATATTCATTTTATGCGGGGTATGCCGGAGAGGCCGGCAGAAAAACTTCAGTCAGCAGCAGCGGTTTACCGGCCAGGCACAACCGCGAACAGCGGGCCCAGTCAGTACCTGACAGCCCGAAGCGGATATAGTCCCGCGTCAGGCAGCCGCTGGTAAAGAGATAGCGCCCGAGCGGCATATTTCCCATTTTCAGTAACTGCTGCTCTTCCCCTGTCAGCGTCTCCTCCGGGACCACTGTCCGGCCGGTCAGCCAGGGAACCCCGTCACCATATAACACCACCTCCCGTAACCAGTAGCGCGCACTGCCGGGCAGATGCATCCGCTCTTCTTCAGTCAGCGCTTCACGGGAGATATATTTTTCACAAGACGGTTTGACCGTCACTTCATTGCAGTGCTGTTCAAAGCGCCGCGTCATCGACCCTAATTCTGATAACCAGTCCAGCACCATTGCGGGGATCGTCTCCGCATTATCAAACCAGCGGATGGGAGGTGTTATCACTGTTTTTGGCATGAATATATCCGGTTATCAGGGGCATGATATGTATTCTGATACACTTTAACAAAACCCGGCGGGAAATGAGCGCGTTACTGACATTTTTTTGCTAAAAATAAAGCCGCTCTGCGCAATGCAGAGCGGCTTTGTTTATAAAACGCGCGGTTAAAGAAAAATCAGCGCTGACGCCAGTTTTTAAACCGGTTAATCAGACCATTGGTGGAGCTGTCATGACTATCAACCGGTGTTTCATCCGCCAGTTCCGGCAGAATGCGGTTTGCCAGTTGTTTACCCAGCTCGACACCCCACTGATCAAAGGTATAGATATTCATGATCACGCCCTGAACAAAAATCTTATGCTCATACATAGCGATCAGAGCCCCGAGGCTGAACGGGGTAATTGATTTCAGCAGGATGGAGTTTGTCGGGCGGTTACCTTCAAAGACTTTGAACGGTGCGACATAATCCATGTCTGCAGGATTTTTACCCTGTGCGGCAAATTCCGCATCCACCTGTTCGCGGGTTTTGCCGAAGGCCAGCGCTTCTGTCTGCGCAAAGAAATTCGACAGCAGCTTGCTGTGATGATCCCCCAGCGGATTATGACTCTGCGCCGGTGCGATAAAATCACACGGAATCAGTTTGGTGCCCTGATGGATCAGCTGATAAAACGCGTGCTGTCCGTTGGTGCCCGGCTCACCCCAGATAACCGGCCCGGTCTGATGAGAAACCACCTTGCCATTACGATCCACATATTTCCCGTTGGACTCCATATTGCCCTGCTGGAAATAGGCCGCAAAGCGGTGCATATACTGATCGTAAGGCAGAATCGCCTCTGTTTCCGCGCCGAAGAAATTGTTGTACCACAGACCGATCAGCGCCAGCAGCACCGGGATATTCTGTGAGAATTCTGTTTCGGTAAAATGTTTGTCCATGGCGTATGCGCCATCGAGCAGTGCGCTGAAATTGTCATAACCGACAGAGAGCACGATAGACAAACCAATGGCAGACCACAGGGAATAACGTCCGCCGACCCAGTCCCAGAACTCAAACATATTTGCGGTATCAATACCAAACTCTGCTACCGCATCCGCATTCGTGGACAACGCCGCAAAGTGTTTCGCCACCTGTGCCGGGTCTTCAGCGGCAGCCAGGAACCAGTCACGTGCGGAGTGAGCATTGGTCATGGTTTCCTGGGTGGTAAAGGTTTTGGATGCGATGAGGAACAGCGTGGTTTCCGGGTTCAGGTCTTTCAGCGTTTCGGCAATATGTGTGCCGTCAACATTGGAGACAAAATGCATTTCCAGATGATTTTTATACGGGCGCAGTGCTTCTGTCACCATATAAGGGCCGAGGTCAGAGCCGCCGATACCGATATTCACCACATCAGTAATCGCTTTGCCGGTATAACCTTTCCACTCCCCGCTGATAATCCGCTCACTGAACACGCGCATTTTTTCCAGCACAGCACGAACCTCAGGCATCACATCCTGCCCGTCAGTCATCACCGGCGTGTTATCACGGTGACGCAGCGCCGTGTGCAGAACCGCACGGTTTTCTGTCCGGTTGATTTTCTCACCGGAAAACATACTGCGGACAGCCCCACGCACATCACACTCATCAGCCAGTGCCAGCAGCTTATCAAGCGTTTCCTGTGTGATACGGTTTTTGGAATAATCCACCAGCATATCTTCGCCGAATGTGGCAGAAAAACGGCTGAACCGGTCGTTATCCTGCGCAAATAAGTCACGGAGATGCACAGTCTTCATTGTGTTGTAATGCTGTTCCAGCGCCTTCCAGGCCGCAGTATCAGTGGGGTTAATATTTTTCATTGCAGCTCTCTTTTCATTGAAAACCAAAACTGAATCGTGTCAACAAAGTGTACTCTGTCCTGACGATAAAGACGTTATGCATCTGTCATTCCGTGATGTTGCTCAAAAAACAGAAACAAAACCAGAGCAGAAACGGAATATTGCAAAAAACGATAATTTGCCTGTCATTATGAAAGATATTGATTATCCGTTAATCAATATTGACTCATTCCGGCAATCCCTATAATTCTATCAGTGTAACACAGCTCACATTTTTCACTTTACGGGATAAGGAATTCATTATGGCGTCAGCATCTTCCGCGCCTGCTCAGCAGGTCATTGCAAAATTCGGTGGTACCAGTGTGGCAAATTATGACGCCATGCGGAAAAGTGCCGGGGTCGTTCTGCAGACCCCCGGTGTGGCACTGGTGGTGTTGTCCGCCTCAGCCGGGATCACCAATGCATTAATCGAATTAGCTCAGGGATGCCCGCGCGCGCAGCGTGAAAAATGTCTGAAACAGATACGCGATACGCAATATGAAATCCTGTCTCACCTGCCGGAAAACGCAGCAGTACAGAATGAGATTGACCGCCTGCTGGGTAATATCACCACATTGTCCGATGCAGCCGCACTGGCAACATCCAGCGCGCTGGTGGACGAAATAGTCAGTCATGGTGAAATTATGTCGACGCTGCTGTTTACCGAAGTGCTGCGGGAACAGGGCGCACAGGCGCAATGGTTTGATGTCCGTGAGGTCATGCAGACAGATGACAGTTTCGGCCGGGCAGAGCCGGATACCGGGGTGCTGCACACGCGCTGTGATCAGCTGCTTGCCCCGCGTCTGTCACAGGGCACGGTGATCACACAGGGATTTATCGGCCGTGAAGCAACCGGGCGTACCACCACACTCGGACGCGGCGGCAGTGATTACACGGCAGCACTGCTGGCAGAGGCTCTCGGTTGCCAGCGTGTGGATATCTGGACAGATGTGCCGGGGATCTACACAACAGACCCGCGCATTGTGCCGGACGCTTATCCGATTGACCATATTACCTTTGATGAAGCGGCGGAAATGGCGAACTTCGGGGCGAAAATCCTGCATCCGGCCACGCTGCTGCCTGCCGTGCGCAGCGGTATCCCGGTATTTGTCGGCTCCAGCAAAGAGAGCGGTGCGGGCGGCACCCTGGTGTGTGACAATGATCCGAACCCGCCGCTGTTCCGTGCCCTGACATTACGCCGCCATCAGACTCTGCTGACACTGCACAGCCTGAAAATGCTGCATGCCCGCGGCTTTCTGGCGGAGATTTTTACTATCCTCTCCCGCCATAATATTTCCGTGGATGTCATTACCACATCAGAAGTCAGCATTGCCCTGACGCTGGATACCGTCGGTTCCACACACACCAACGGTACATTGCTCAGTGATGAACTGACCGCGGAGTTATCAGCCCTGTGCCGCATAGAAGTTGAGCAGGATCTGGCACTGGTCGCCGTTATCGGTAATGAGCTCACCCGTGCACACGGGCTGGGTAAAACGATTTTCAGCGCCCTTGAGCCGTTTAACATCCGCATGATCAGTTATGGTGCAAGCGGACACAACATGTGTCTGCTGGTTCCGGGTAATGATGCCGAAAACATCATCCGTGCGCTCCACCGCGATCTGTTCTGAGTGCTTTCCATTGCGGATAAAAAAAACGCCTGACGCGGTCAGCGTCAGGCGATCAAATCACACGAAACGGGGATCAACATGAAACACAAGGACGGGTACTTACATACCGTATACTGTCCGCTGTATCACAATATTGAGCGCTCCTGCATATAAAGAAGAGTAAGACGATCATGGGAGGAAACATAAATAACAATGAATTATTTATCAGTATTACCTCTGCTCCTCATAAAAAATTATACGGTGTATCCCGGGTTTTAACATTAATAAAATTAATGCTGCCACAAAAACAATATAAATATTTTTAATCAATAGTGCCGGGAATTAATTATGCTGATTACGATTACTATCTATGTATTATTACTTCCCGGTGAATTAATTTTATTTGCTGATGACACAAAGTAACATCATCTGTCTGACAGGTTACTTTGCCTGAAATATGGTCAGACCATCAGCAAACCTGATATCCGCCATGTTTTGCCGCGAATAAATTAAATTCCCGCCAGCCTCTCAGCGCATACTCCAGTGTTTTGTGACTGATCTTACACAGTGATGCGATGTTATTGACCACCAGGTTATTATCTTCCAGCATGTGATCAGTCAGAACACCGGCAATAATAAGACATTCTTCCGGCATGATCCGCCAGGCATCCTGTGTGGCAAATTTGTGGACAGGCACATACCCCTCTTTCGGGCTGCGCCGGCTCAGTAATGCCAGCTCATCCGCTCTCGCCTGTTTAAATGCGGCGATTTCATCCGGTGACGGTACCGGTTCCGGCAATTGCTGCTGATATAAGAAGTGATAAACTTCTGATGCCCGGGCGGGAGTCAGTTCGCTTTTCAGCCAGATACGGTTAAAACAGTCATCATCAGGTATGTTGTCTGTATCCAGCACATCAGTGATCTGCATGATATTCAGTGCAGCATTGAGGATGCTCTCGTCCAACTCATAATAATGAGGCTGATCTGCTTTCGGCAGCGAATACGCGGGCAGGCACCCGGCAGGTAAAGTATCCTGAATATAGAAACGGTACATTGTCTCATCACTCCCTTTTATGACTGAATCGGATATGCCCGGTCACGGCTGTTGACTGCCATAGTACGGGATAATTGCTTCTCTATAAATGGGGATGAAAAAAACAATGACAAGAGCGGGCTGTCACATCAGATGATAATTGAGAAGAGAGGGTAACAGGATCCCGGCCGGTTATCCTGTTTCGTTTCAGATTATGGTGTGGTGTCCGGTGAGATATTCACAGGAAGTATTCTTTCACAGGTCTTCGGAACTGTGATGACCTCAAACATATCAAACGGTGAAAATTCTCCCGGCCGAAAACAAGAAAACGGAACGTCTCTTTTCTCAACTGCTGAGGGCCGGCACAGAGCCGGGCAGGCAGGTAACGGTTCTTTGCTGAAGCATGTTACGCCATCCGGTATTATAACTTTATTTCGCTTAATCATTTCTGTACATGGCAAATCAGCCTCCGCCCGGCAGTTACCGGCAAATGCACTGCATAATACAAAAGTAGCGGATATCACTAACGGTCTGAAAACGGGAAATGTCATATAGCCTCCCCGGCCAGGCCGTTAACAATATTAAATAGTAAACTCATACGATTCTCCTTCTGTTCTGATAATGGCGTACAGTGATACTGCGTGATTCACTATACGCAGAACAGATACCGGCAGTTAACGCAAACCGGAACAGGAGACTGATACCCGATAATACTCAGTCTTCCGGGTCATACCCCAGATTGGGTGCCAGCCAGCGCTCAAGCTCTTTCACCGGCATGCCTTTACGGGTGGCATAATCCTCAATCTGATCTTTCTGAATCTGAGCCACCGCAAAATAGCGGCTCTGAGGATGACTGAAATACCAGCCGGAGACCGATGCCCCCGGCCACATGGCATACGATTCTGTCAGACGCATACCGGTATGGCTTTCCACATCCAGCAATTCCCAGATTTTGCTTTTCTCCGTATGTTCCGGACAGGCAGGATAACCCGGCGCCGGGCGGATACCCTGATAGTTTTCCCTGATCAGCAAATCATTATCCAGGTCTTCATCCGGACTGTAGCCCCAGACTGTTTTGCGCACCTGTTCATGCAGATACTCCGCAAAGCCTTCCGCCAGCCGGTCAGAAAGTGCTTTTACCATGATTTTATTGTAATCATCATGTTCCGCCTCAAACTGTGCAGCCAGAGTATCCTCCTCAAGCCCGCCGGTGACCGCAAATGCCCCGAGGTAATCAGGAATACCCGGCGGGGCGACAAAATCTGCCAGACAGGCATTCGGAAAATTATCTTTCTTCTGTGTCTGCTGACGCAGGTGATGACTGTATAACAGGATTTCTTCACGGGATTCATCACGGTAAACCGCAATATCATCACCGATCCGGTTAGCCGGGAAGATACCGGCCACACCACGCGGTGTCAGCGTACCGGTTTTATCCAGCTCGTCCAGCATCGCGTTTGCATCCTTAAACAGGCGGCGGGCCTCTTCACCGACAACATCATCTTCCAGAATGCGCGGGTATTTACCGGCCAGCGACCAGGTCATAAAGAAAGGTGTCCAGTCAATATAACGGCGCAATACCGAAATCGGTGCGCTGACTGTTTTCACCCCGGTAAACGCCGGGCGCGGCGGTGTGTAGTTATCCCAATCAGGTGTGAAGGCGTTTGCCCGCGCCTGTGCGAGTGTTACCGGGGCTGAACGTGGCTGACGGCGGGCAAACTGGTCGCGGACAACCTCATATTCTTTGCGGGTGCGGGCGACAAATTCATCCCGCTGCTTATCCGACAGTAATGCCGCCACGACTCCGACCGTCCGCGATGCATTTTGTACATACGTCACCGGCCCGCTGTAGTTCGGTTCAATTTTCACTGCCGTATGTGCTTTTGATGTGGTGGCACCGCCGATCAGCAGCGGCAGAGAAAATCCCTGCCGTTCCATCTCTTTGGCCACATGCACCATTTCATCCAGCGATGGCGTGATAAGTCCGGACAGCCCGATAATATCCACTTTTTCCTCAATCGCTGTCCGCAGGATAGTTTCACAGGGTACCATCACCCCGAGATCGATAATTTCATAGTTATTACATTGCAGCACCACGCCGACAATATTCTTGCCGATATCATGCACATCGCCTTTTACTGTCGCCAGCAGAACTTTCCCGGCACTGGTACCGCTGGCTTTCGCAGCCTGAATATAGGGTTCCAGATACGCCACTGCCTGTTTCATTACCCGTGCGGATTTCACCACCTGCGGCAGAAACATTTTACCCTCGCTGAACAAATCACCGACCACATTCATACCATTCATCAGCGGGCCTTCGATCACTTCAATCGGGATATCCGCGCGCAAACGTGCCGCTTCGGTATCTTCAATAATAAATTCAGTGATCCCTTTTACCAGCGCATATTCCAGACGTTTTTCAACATCCCAGCCCCGCCATTCCGCGAGCTGCTGCTGATCATTTTCCCCTTTGCTGCCGCGATATTCTTCCGCCAGTGCCAGCAGCCGGTCTGTGGCATCCTCACGCCGGTTCAGAATGACATCTTCCACCGCATCACGCAGTACCGACGGCAAATCATCATAAATAGCAAGCTGCCCGGCATTCACAATCCCCATATCCATACCGTTACGGATAGCGTAATAGAGGAAAACAGCGTGAATGGCTTCGCGTACCGGATCATTTCCCCGGAACGAGAAAGAGACGTTGGATACCCCGCCTGAGATCAGCGCATGCGGGAGTGTCGCCTTAATGTCCTTACAGGCTTCAATAAAATCAACCGCATAGTTGTTATGTTCCGCAATCCCGGTTGCCACCGCAAAAATATTCGGGTCAAAAATAATATCTTCCGGCGGGAAACCCACCTGTTCGGTCAGAATGCGGTAAGCCCGCTGACAGATTTCTGTCTTGCGCTGCCGGGTATCCGCCTGACCGGTTTCATCGAAAGCCATCACAATCACGGCAGCGCCGTAACGTAACACCTTTTTGGCATGATCGATAAAGGCAGCCTCTCCCTCTTTCAGGGAAATCGAGTTCACAATCCCTTTACCCTGGATACATTTCAGCCCGGCTTCGATCACCTCCCATTTTGAGGAGTCGATCATAATGGGTACGCGGGCGATATCCGGCTCACCGGAAATCATATTCAGGAAGCGCACCATGGCGGCCTGTGAATCCAGCATGCCCTCATCCATATTGATATCAATGATCTGGGCGCCGTTTTCCACCTGGTTACGGGCAATATCCAGTGCTTCCTGGTAATTACCCTCTTTAATCAGCCGTTTAAACCGCGCAGAGCCGGTAATATTGGTTCTCTCCCCCACATTCACAAACAGGGAATTTTCATCGATAGTCAGCGGCTCCAGACCCGCCAGACGGCAGGCGACCGGGCGTTCAGGAATGACACGCGGCGGAATATCCGCCACGGCCTGAGCTATCGCGCGGATATGATCCGGCGTGGTACCGCAGCAGCCGCCGACAATATTCAGCAGACCGGATTGTGCCCACTCGCGGATATAATCCGCCATATTAGCCGCGTCCAGATCATAACCGCCGAACGCATTCGGCAGGCCCGCGTTCGGATGGGTACTGACATAACAATCTGCCACACGGGACAGCTCCGCCACATACTGACGCAGTTCGGCAGGCCCGAGGGCGCAGTTCAGCCCGAAAGAGATCGGACGGATGTGGCGCATGGAGTTATAAAAGGCTTCGGTTGTCTGGCCGGTCAGTGTCCGGCCGGAGGCATCCGTGATGGTGCCGGAGAGCATGACCGGTAATTTAACGCCCAGCGCCTCAAATTCAGTTTCGACGGCATAAATCGCCGCCTTGGCATTCAGTGTGTCGAAAATAGTTTCGATCATAATGATATCCGCACCACCACGGATCAATGCCCGCACTGAGCTGCGGTAAGCCTCAACCAGTGCATCATAAGAAACATTGCGGTAAGCAGGATCATTCACATCAGGGGAAATCGATGCTGTCCGGTTGGTCGGCCCCAGAATTCCGGCCACATAGCGGGGTTTTTCCGGTGTTTTGCGTGTCCACTCATCAGCACACTCACGCGCCAGTTTTGCTGCAGCCTCATTAATTTCATCAGACAGTGATTCCATCTGATAATCCGCCATGGAAATGACCGTAGAGTTAAAGCTGTTGGTTTCAATAATATCCGCACCGGCTTCCAGATAGGCATGATGAATTTCACGGATAATCGCCGGCTGAGTAATGGATAACAGGTCGTTATTTCCCTTCAGATCGACCGGCCAGTCAGCGAAACGCTCACCGCGATATTCCTTTTCATTCAGTGCATAGCGCTGGATCATTGTTCCCATTGCACCATCAAGAATCAGAATCCGTTGATTAAGCGCTTCTTTTAATACACTGATTTTATTATCCATTTATCTGACTCCGCTCTGCAATGCCTGTTTGAATAGCCGTCTGAACGTCTATACTACCACAACTTTCCCTGAGTGCATTAAAGCGCAACCTGAGCGTTTTTCATGTTGATGTGATCCGCACTGGTACTCAACCCTCTTTTTCTGATTATTCGATCCGCGCCGAAAGCTTTCTCGTTTCAGCTAAATTTGAGGTGGATCATATTCAGGAAAGAGAATTGCTCATAAAAGTTGCAATCCGCGGCTGATCTATGCCAATGTTACCGGTAACAAAATAAGACTTTGATACTGCCACAGGCCGATTATCAGCACGGAGCTATGACTATGACACATTCTGCGTACCCGCCGGTTCATCCGCGACTTTCAGACATTACCGCCCGCATTGCTGCGCGTTCCCGTGTATCCCGCGCCCGGTATCTTGAAAAAATCAGCGCCGCACGCAGTAAAACCGTTCATCGCGCTCAGCTGGCCTGCGGTAACCTGGCTCACGGTTTTGCCGCCTGCCAGCCGGATGAGAAACAGCAGCTGCGTAATATGGCGCATAACGATATTGCGATTATTACGGCTTACAATGATATGTTGTCGGCTCATAAGCCTTATGAATACTATCCTGAACAGATTAAAGCGGCGCTGCACAGCGCGGGGGCTATCGGTCAGGTTGCCGGAGGCGTTCCGGCCATGTGTGACGGCGTGACCCAGGGGCAGGATGGTATGGAATTATCTCTGCTGAGCCGCGATGTTATTGCAATGTCAGCCGCGGTCGGGCTTTCCCACAATATGTTTGATGGTGCGCTCTACCTCGGGATCTGCGACAAAATCGTTCCCGGGATGATGATGGCGGCACTCTCTTTCGGACACCTGCCATCAATTTTTATTCCGGCGGGACCAATGACCAGCGGCCTGCCAAATAAAGAAAAAGTACATGTCCGTCAGTTATTTGCTGAAGGGAAAGTTGATCGCCGCGCATTGCTGGATGCAGAGGCAGCGTCTTATCATGCTGCCGGAACCTGTACCTTTTACGGCACCGCGAATTCCAACCAGATGGTGATGGAAATCATGGGGCTGCATTTGCCGGGAGCGTCTTTTGTCCATCCTGATACACCACTGCGTACTGCCCTGACAGATGCCGCAGCCCGCCAGGTGGTCCGCTTTACCGAAAACAGCGGCAATTATCTGCCGGTCGGGCAACTGGTGGATGAGAAAGTCATTGTGAACGGTATTGTCGGCTTGCTGGCCACCGGCGGTTCGACTAACCTCACCATGCATCTTATCGCGATGGCCGCTGCCGCAGGTATCATCATCAACTGGGATGATTTTTCTGAGCTGTCCGATATTATTCCGCTGCTCAGCCGCATCTATCCGAACGGACCCGCAGATATCAACCAGTTCCATGCCGCCGGCGGGTTACAGCTGATTATCCGTGAACTGCTCAGCCTGGGACTGCTGCATGAAGATGTGCATACGGTCGCCGGTTTCGGCTTATCGCGCTATACACAGGAGCCGTGGCTGGATAACGGTGAACTGAAATGGCGGGAGGGGGCACTCAGCTCTCTTGATGACAGCGTGATTGCATCCGGAAATACACCGTTCTCCTCTCACGGCGGCACCAAAGTGCTGACCGGAAATCTCGGGCGTGCGGTGATGAAGACGTCGGCAGTACCTGCGGAGAACCAGATTATTGAGGCACCGGCTATCGTGTTCAACAGTCAGCATGATATCGTGCCCGCCTTTGAGGCCGGAAAACTGAACAAAGATTGTATTGTGGTGGTGCGTTTTCAGGGGCCGCAGGCTAACGGCATGCCGGAACTTCACAAACTGATGCCGCCGCTGGGTGTGCTGATGGATAAAGGCTACCGCGTGGCACTGGTCACCGACGGTCGTTTATCCGGTGCATCCGGCAAGGTGCCTTCCGCTATCCACGTTACTCCGGAGGCATACACCGGCGGGCTGCTGACCAAAGTCCGTGACGGCGATATGATCCGGGTGAACGGACAGACCGGTGAGCTGACACTGCTTGTTGATGAGGCCGTTCTGACGGAACGTCAGAGTATCATCCCTGACCTCAGTGCAGAGCGGGACGGCTCCGGTCGTGAACTATTCAGTGCGTTACGCACGCAACTCTCAGGTGCGGAAGAAGGTGCCTGCTGTATTCGTTTTTATAAAGGTGAGAATGGCGATGAATGATCAGAAATTAGATGCGCAATCCGTTTTAAATGCAGGGCCGGTTGTGCCTGTCATTGTTATCCGTGAACTGCATCAGGCAGTCCCGCTGGCCCGTGCACTGGTCGCGGGCGGAATCCGTGTGCTGGAAGTCACACTGCGCACTGAGTGCGCAATAGAAGCAATCCGCGCCATTGCAGAAGAAGTACCGGAGGCGATTGTCGGTGCCGGCACCGTGATTAATCCGGAACAACTGAAAGCCGTGACTGACGCCGGTGCACAGTTTGCTATCAGTCCGGGTCTGACAGAATCACTGTTACAGGCAGCCGATCAGGGCTCTGTCCCGCTGATCCCCGGGATCGCCACTGTTTCTGAACTGATGGCTGGTATGGCTCACGGGCTGACAAACTTTAAATTCTTCCCGGCAGAAGCAAATGGTGGTGTGAAAGCTCTGAAAGCCATCTCCGGTCCTTTCCCGGATATCCGTTTCTGCCCGACCGGCGGGATCTCCCTGAATAACTACCGGGATTATCTTGCTCTCAGCAGTGTTTCCTGTGTCGGCGGTTCATGGCTGGTGCCGGAGGATGCACTCCGTGACGGTGACTATGATCGTATTACCACACTGGCAGCACAGGCTGTTGCCGGTGCCGCAGCATAAAGACATCATGCATTAAGTCTGCCTTTTGCCACCGTCCGCGGTGGCTTTTTTTATCAGTCCGCCGTCGGGTTCATGATGCTCAGATCAAACGGTGTTATCTGATAAACACAATAATTCAGCCAGTTAGCATAAAGCAGATGACCGTGTCCGCGCCAGCTGGATACCGGCGTTTTCGACGGATCGTTATCCGGAAAATAATTCACCGGGACAGCAGGATCTAATCCGGCATCCGAATCACGCTGATATTCTCCTGCCAGCGTATCCGCGTCATACTCAGCATGTCCGGTCACATAGACCTGACGCTTATCTTTACTGGCAAACAGATAGGCTCCGGCTTCTTCAGAAGCAGCTAAGATCTCAAGATCGGTATTTTCACGGATCATGGCTTCAGGGAATGCCGCGTAGCGCGAGTGCGGAGCGGAAAACTGCCCGTCAAAACCGCGGGTCAGTAAAGCATGCGGCATCAGTGTCGTGTGGGTATACACGCCGGAGATTTTTTCCGGCAGCGTTTGTTTGGGGATATTGTAAAGCGTGTTCAGTCCTGCCTGTACCGCCCAGCAGACAAACAGTGTTGATGTGACGTGCGTCTGCGACCAGCGGATAATTTCATCCAGTTCCGGCCAGTAATCCACATCCTGAAATTCAACCAGACCGAGTGGTGCACCGGTAATCACCAGACCATCAAAATTCTGCTCTTTTATCTTATCAAAATCACAATAGAAGGCATCCAGGTGTGCCCTTGGTGTATTTTTTGACTCATGATGGCTGATACGCAGTAACTGAATATCAACCTGAAGCGGTGTATTGGAGAGCAAACGCAGAAATTGCAGTTCTGTTTCAATCTTTTTGGGCATCAGATTTAAAAACAGGACCTTCAGCGGCCGTATATCCTGAAATTGTGCCCGTGATGATGTCATCACAAAGATATTTTCATCACGCAGATCGGTAACAGCAGGAAGTTCATCAGGGATACGGATTGGCATAGCAGCGGGCTCTCCTTGTTATTTTAGACATCCGGACATCTAAAAATAGCGAAAAAGAGCGAAGCAGTCGAGGGAAAAACAGCAAGGTGAATTTATTTCATACAAAAAACAAAACCCCGATAGTTTCCTATCGGGGTTAATGTTTGTTGGCGGAACGGACGGGACTCGAACCCGCGACCCCCTGCGTGACAGGCAGGTATTCTAACCAACTGAACTACCGCTCCGCGTATCTCTGTGTGACTGACGCAGTTCTCTGCATCCTCACTTAATA
>NZ_JBCPSQ010000009.1:0-99450 GCF_051129855.1 Morganella sp. Je.2.23 | reverse complement strand
AAGTGAAGAAGCCACCCTTTGGGTGGCTTTTTTGCGTTTGGGCGAAAAGAAAAAACATCTTTTTCACCTGAATACGTGTTCTGAACCGGATAGCATGAACCAAATTTTGCTAAGATAGTGGCGGACAAATACACATTCCTGACATACTGCTTTCATACTTTCATACTTTCATACTTTCTGTTTCACTGAACCCATAGAAGTCGCCGGACTATCTGAATAATACAGAAAATAACAGGGAGGTTGTCATCGTTTACGGGAGTTACTGTTTTCCGCCGGATGCGGTGCGACAGGTGTGAACTGACAGGATAATTTGCCGGTAAAATGAGTTGAAAAAGCAGCAGAAGGCGGATGGATAAACTATCTGCTGCGATTCCTTAAAATTAATTTTCCTGCAATTGCTGCGTTCGCCATTCAGTCAGTTCAATCTGGCAGGCTTTCATTATATCGCCCGCACCACTACCGCCAAACGTTGCATCATAGCGATACCGGCATTCAGAATCGCGGAAAGTAATAAAGGCAGATTGTGATGCATTCAGCGAGCGGATAGCTTCTTCGCTTCCGGCAGAATTGAGTGATGTAATTTCCTGTTTTTTCTGTAGCAGAACAGTATTCAGCTGTGTTTCAGCAGTATTCAGTTTTTTATCCAGACAGCCTGCAAGTTTTGTCCGTGGCATATCTCCGATAGTCTGATAACACTCTGCCAGTGGATCAGCTTTTTTTTCCTCTGCAGCGCTTACAGCAGAAAAACCAATACTCATACTGATAACGCCTGCAATTACTGCCATACGGGATAGATACATTTTAACGCCTTATTTTATATTCGTTATTACCGGAGAAGCTCCCGGTTCATAAACTCATCCTGAGGAGCATTCCATGAAAACACGTCTAAAACAGAATTTAAAAATAATATAATACCTGTGCCGGCTGACATGGCTGTTTGTGCTGTTATGTTATTGAGTATTCTGTTTGTCATAGGTTTCTCCCGTACCATAGGGATATAAAACAATGCCACTTTCCGGATCTTTAATATCTACAGGTAAACGTCCGGCGGGAGAGTTAAGCGGTTCACTGTTTTTTCCGGGGAACAGTGTCCTCAGGCCACTCCGGATATTAGTTTCCAGCGCGTTGCGCTGGCCATTCGTAATATCAAAGCCGGTAATACCATAGATGGCGATATTGGCTTTTACATTATTCAGATACGCAATATCATAAGGATCACGCGCAGATATCACGACTACTGGAATACCGGCACTATTGGCAGAATCAATAATAAATTGTGCGTCAGTATTCCGGTTTTTCAGATTGTAGGTAACCAGCAAAATAAGATCCTGTCCGCTGATCATGCTGTTTATTTTCTTTTCTGAGAGTCTTTTTTTATCCGTTTTTATTTTTTGTGTACTGACATGAATATGGGTTTCTGTTTCCCGCGCGATATCATCTAAGTGTTTCTTAATTAACTGATTACGGGGATGTTCATCAGAAATAACCAAAATCCGGTTATTCTGTTTCAGATGATAAGGCAGAATACCGTCATTTTTTATGACAGTAACCGCTTGTTCTGACACATAGTTTTCCTGATTTTTATGCTGTTCTGAAGCAACAACATGCTGTGCTATCAGCGGATCAGCGGCTGATCCACTGATAGCTTTATTCAGCTTCATCAGAACAACTCTCCGGACTGATTCATCTATACGCTGCTGCAGTTCCGGGTTCTTTTGTGCCTGTTCATCCAGATAACGGTACAGATTATCCAGGCGCTTAACAGCATCCTCGTCCCACATTTTCACCGGCATCAGAATAATATCAGCGCCTGCTGTCAGTGCGCGTTCCACGGCGAAATTGAGATTAAAATTATCGCTAATGGCTTTCATATCCATGGCATCCGTAATGATCAGCCCCTGAAAATGAAGTTCATCACGTAATATACCGGTCAGGATAGGTTTGGATAATGTCGCCGGTGTACCGGCTTCTGATCCGTCACGGGTTATTATTTTTGTGTCGTCCAGGGCAGGAACAATAATATGGGCTGTCATAACAGCATCAGCCCCGTGCTGTAACGCGTAAGTAAAGGGGGGTAATTCTGTTTGCCGCCAGCTTCTTTCATCTGATGTCACAACAGGAAGGGCAACATGTGAGTCTGCTGAGACATTGCCGTGCCCGGGAAAATGTTTTAATGCAGTGATAATGCCGTGCTGATGAATTCCGTCGATATAGGCCACTGACAGAATTTCTGTCAGTTCTTTTCGGTCAGAATAAGCCCGTACCCCGATAACCGGATTATTTTGATTATTGTTGATATCCGCGACCGGGCCAAAATTCATGTTAAATCCCAAAGCAGATAACTCACTGCCATGAATATCGCCTGTCAGTTTTGCTAATTCCGGATCTCTGGCTGCACCGAGGGCCATATTGCCCGGCATTTCAGTACCGACCCGTAACCGGGTGATATAACCGCCTTCCTGATCCGTACTGATAAATAAAGGCAGTTTGTAACGGGATGACTGAATATCATTAATTAACTGTACCGTCTGAGGCGTATCAATCAAATTTTCACGGAATAATATCACGCCACCTAATCTGTAATGAAAAATAATTTTTTTAATATCATTATTTATATTAATAACCGGAACAGGAACAGGGCTCCGGAATATATCCCAATAGCGAAAATCGAGTATCATCAACTGACCGATTTTTTCTGTCTGACTCATGCCGGCGACAATATATTCAGCGCTCTGTTCAGGATTATATCTGAGTTTTTTAAGTTCCTGTGGTGTCAGCGGAGCCGCTGCCAGCTGAAAATGCAGCAATAATATAAATAACAGTATACTTTTTTTCACATTGACATCCTTTTCATGATGTTATTTTTGTTGTTTATTTTCACCGGAATTTTTTATTTTCTTATTAATCAGACCGCTAATAATTCCTTTTATGCTGATAGCCCGGTTTGCCGGATTTTTGCTCTAATTTCCGTTTGTCAGCAGGATATAACGGATAAATAAGGAAATCAAAAAATGATGAAAAAAACAGCATTGGCTCGTGCTATCTGTGGTGTGTTATTACTGAATTCAATCACAGCTTCTGCGGCCATAACGTATAAATATGAAAAGGATGTTACCGGACGAACTGTTTATGATAATCAGGTCGGTATGAATCCGAATCTGCGACCGGGTGATCCTTATTACGATGGGAAGCAGGTTATTGGCCGGGGCGGAAAGTCAGTCAATAGCTGGATTTTTGATCGCGGTACAGTTGAGGTGGATGACGGTGGCATACTGGATAAAGCTAAAGTGGGTGCCCCGAGAACAGCCGCTGAGCTGAACAACGGAAGTCGCCAGAATTTATATGAGCCGACCAATCTTGACGGGGAAGTCCGTATATTTGGCGGCGGAAAGGCAACGGATACACAAATTATTGGTAAGGGAATCGTTAACGTTTATGAAAATGCGCTTGTCAGTAATACATCAGTAAAAGAGATGGGGGTTCTGCGTTTTCATGTCGGCGGGGAAAGCCGGGATGATCTGAATGTTGAGCGGCAGGCATTTCTCATTCTGGATAATGATAATTTTGATAGTACCGGAAAAAATACTTTAATAGAAAAAGTTAATCTTGCGGGTAATCTCTTAATTCAGGATATGAGAACAGAGAGAGACAATAAAGATTTTAATATAGAATGGGAAGGCCGTAATATCAGCATTGATCCGATAAGCTATTTTCAGGTCGCAAATATTGATAGTCTTCATTTAGACCATGGTTCTGTCAGTCTGAAGCCCAAAATAAATGGCACGAATGCGATATTTAATGAACTGGTTGTAAAAGATCTCAGCGGACAGGGAACATTTTCATTCCATTCTCAGATCGCGGATGATATCAGTGATAAATTGGTAGTAACCAATAATGCAACCGGCGATTTTAAGGTTAATGTTTATGATACAGGAAAAGATATTTCCGATCCGGATGAAACCGTTGAACTTATTGAAATTAACAAAGGTGATGCGGAATTTAAACTTGCCGGGAATAATGGCGTGGTTGATCTTGGTATTTATAAATACCGTCTGATTAAAGGTATAAAAAGTAACGGAAAATCAACCTGGTATTTAGCAACCAAAGCCGATCATATTCCGTATCCTGATATTGATCCTGACGGTGAAACCCAGGGGATACCGGATATCGATGAAAATGATGAGTATATTCAGGAAATAGATACAGAAACCGGAAAAGATGTTACAGCTGATACCAGCGTACCTGAATTGAGAGACGTGTTGTCCAACAGTGCACTGGCCGGATTATCCATGGCGTCAGTAAATCGTCAGATATTGCGCAGTGAAAATATGAGCGGGCCATCGCGTCGTCATATCACTGATCACTTGTCGGATAAAAAATACGGCGCCTGGGCAAATTATCGCTACGATAATTCAAAATTCAGTGACAGTGAAAGCCGTGCATTCAGAAACAGCCTGAATATTCTGGAAATCGGTTACGACAAACTCAATAAAGCGCGTTACGGTGATATTGCATTCGGTTTATTTACCAGTGCGGGAAAGACCAAATCGACATTTGATTATACGCCGGGGCAGGGACATACCGACAGCTTTGCTATCGGCGGGTATACCTATTGGCAGTATCAGGACTGGTATATCTCCGGGATGCTGAAAGGCTCCCATTTTAAAAATCAGCTGAATACACAAAGCAGCGGAGGGGCGGCGGTCAGCGGTTCCTTTAAGCAAAATGCACTGACAGTCAGTGCGGAAGCGGGTAAAAAACTGAATATTACGCCGGATATCAGTTTAACGCCTTATGGCCGGATAGATTACAGTCGTTTCAGTCAGGCTAAATACGCATTATCCAACGGTATGGATATTCATGAACATAACAGTGACAGTGTGAACGGTGAAATGGGTTCGCGTCTGAGCATGGATACACAAATTGGTGATATTAAAATAAGTCCTTTTATGAATATCGGTGTTTCACATGAGTTTGTGAAAAACAATAAAGTGACACTGAATAAAAAAGATTTTTCAGCCAGAAATGAAACCACCACCGGTAAATATCAGATGGGTGCCACTATTGCATTAACACCGGATACCCTGATAACCGGCAGCCTGGGTTATCGTCATGGTGATAAAAATGAATCCCCTGTTAATGCTTATATCGGATTGAAAGTCAGTTTTTAATTTTTGTGCCGATACAAAAACCACCATACCGTATCTCCGGTATGGTGGTTTTTATTGCGTTAATGCGTGGTACTTTCTTTCCGGGGTAATGCGGAGGCCGGAACTCCGAAGAGTTTGTCAAATGCCCAGTTAAAGAAAAACGTGTAGATCGGGATAAAAATAATCAGGGCAAAATCGAGCAGGAAAGCCTGTATTAAACTTACCGATAACCACCATGCAATCAGCGGAATAAGGAAAACCACCAGTGTCAGCTGAAACAGAACGGCGTGTACCAGTCTGCGGCGGAATGTCCGGATACGGGAGATCTGCCGGGATTCCCATAATTCAAACAGGGTATTAAAAATAAAATTCCAGCTGACGGCGATGGTGGTAATAGCCAGTGCCAGCGGCCCGGTAACACCGGCGGAATTACCGGAAAGGACTGCCAGTGCTACTGATGAAATAGCCCAGCCGATGAGTTCATAGGTGGTGATAAAGACCAGTTTTCGTTTTAAACCCTGCATAGTTATATCCTGCTGCTTACTGTGAAGAATTCAGCGAAAGTAAATCAATAGAGATGATAATAAAAGTCAGCTACTATCAGATTTTCTGACAGGCAGGAGGGGATATGCCGTTTAATAGTGATAATTTACAGCTCTTTCTGACGGTACTGGAAAAGGGATCATTTTCAGCTGCCGCGAGAGCACTGCACCGCGTGCCGTCTGCTGTCAGTATGGCTGTCAGTAATCTGGAGGCGGAACTGGGATTTGCGTTATTTGAGCGATCAGGACGGGCACCGGTTCCGACTGAAAGGGCGATGGCGCTGGCGCCGTATGCCAGAGAAATAACCGATAAAATTCATCAGCTGAATGTGTTTACCCGCGAACTGACACAGGATGTGGAGAGTACCCTGGCGGTGGGTGTCGCAACCTGTGTGAATCCGAATTGCCTGTTTTCTGCATTGCAGATACTGAATCAGCGTTATCCGTTGCTGAAGACGGAAATTTTATCCGGATCACAGGATGACATTCTGCCGCTGCTGCATCAGGGGCGTATCCAGCTGGCACTGGTCTTCGGCGGGCTGTATGTGGACCCGCTTGAGCAGTTTCACTGTATCGGCCATGAAGCCCTGGTGGCCACGATTTCTGCCGCACATCCTTCTCTTTCACAGCAACAGTCTGTTTATATTGAGGATTTGGTACAGGCGAAACAAATTGTTATTGCCAGTCTTCACCATTCTCTCAGTGATGTGCGTTCACAGATGGCGACGAAAACCTGGCAGACAGATAATTTTATGATGGCGCTGGGGCTGGTTAAAGCCGGTATCGGCTGGGGGAATCTGCCGGAATCCATGATCCGGGAAGATGTGGCGGCCGGTACACTGAAAGTGCTGTCATTCCGCAATACCCGCAATGGTCTGGTGCTGCCGGTGCATATCGTCAGCAGGAAAGGAGATGTGCTGAAACGCGGTGCACAGGAGTGTATCGGACTGCTGACGGAAAGCCGTGTGTCCGCGGGAAATTAATTGTTATGATAACGGGATGAATCAGCAGAGAGGTACGCGTATGTTCGAAGTCCGTGATTTACAGGTTATTCAGGGCGGGAAAACATTGTGGGATGGCTTTTCTTTCCGGCTGAATGCCGGGGAGCGTCTGGGGATTTCCGCACCCAGCGGGTTTGGTAAAACAACGCTGGGACGGATTCTGGCACAGTGGCAGCAGCCGCATTCCGGTGAGCTGCTGCTGGACGGAAAGCCGGTACCGGAAAACGGCTATTGTCCGGTGCAGCTGGTGCCCCAGCATCCGGAGAAGTGTTTTAATCCGTACCGCACAACCGGTGCCGGGTTATACGATGCCTGGAAACCGGATGCGGAATGGCTGGAAAAGCTCTGTATTGAGTCTCACTGGCTGGAACGGCGTCCGGATGAACTGTCCGGCGGCGAGCTGGCGAGAATTGCACTGCTGCGGGCGTTAGACCCGCGCACCCGCTTTCTGATCGCCGATGAGGTGACCGCTCAGCTGGATGCACATATTCAGGCGCAGGTCTGGCAGGTACTGATTGAAGAATCGGAAAATCGGCCGCTCGGGCTGGTGGTGTTCAGTCATAATAAAGCGTTACTGGAGAAGGTATGTACGTCGGTTTGGGTTGCGGGGGAACAGGAAGGCATGCAATTACCTGATTTGGCAGTTTGACTTTTCCGGCCGGTAACATAAAAATACGAAGCTGATAAATAATAATGATAATTATTACTGATTTTGAAGGATCAGCGACGTGAAAAAAACTCTGCTCTGCTGCGCGGCATTCTCCGCATTTTCCGCGCAGGCCTCTTCTTCCTGCCAGTCATTGTCTGTTCCGGATGAGAAACAGACGATGATTGTCACCGGGACTTTTGATCACAATGGGCAGGCGTGTGTGCAGGTGCCGCTGTCTGAAAAGCAGGTTGTGATCGCGGAAAGTGAGAATATCCGTGATTTGTCACTCTATGACAGTCAGATGACACCCCGCCGGACACTGATTACGGACAATCCTGTCACAGAAATGCAATCTGTGTCATTCACGTTACCGTTTGATGACACCTGGACGCTGGCACCGCAGGGTGTACCCGGTTCAGAATGGAAGTTAGCACTTACAAACTATTCATATCAGCCGGTGGCTGAAAATATCTCTCTGCCGGTGGACAGCGTGCGTTTACAGCAGCTGATAACCCTGATCAACGGGCGTGATACCTCTGCATTCTGGCAGGCAGTGACAGAAACGCCGCTGGTTGAGGAATATGATGAGCATCACAAGCGAATCACTTTCCTCTGGCGTAGTGCGAAAGTGAACGCTTACATACTTGGTGCACCTTCCGGGCAGCATGATCCGATGGCCAGACTGAATGATACTGATATCTGGTATCGCTCCTATATTGTCCCTGCCGGGACATTCAGCCAGTATAAAATTGCCCCCGACATTCCGTTGCTTGACGGTTCTGTTGAAGGCGCCCGCCGTAAAGCGCTGCTGAGTACTGCACAGGCTGATCCGCGTAATCCGCTGAGTGCGGGGGCTGACGGGGCAGATGAGTTTAACCGTCATGCTATCATTGCATTGGATAACAACCGGATATGTGATTTCCGGACGGCCGGGCAGCAACCGGTTTCCGGCACGGTGGCATTACATTCACTGCGCAGTCAGATCCTGAATAATCAGCGGGAAATTGCCGTTTACACGCCGGCCGCTCCGGGAAAAGAGCCCTGGCTGCTGGTGCTGTTTGACGGGCAGATATACCGCAAGAACTATCATATCGTCACATTTATTGACCAATGGCTGACCCGCGGGGAAATTCCGCCGCTGTATGTGGTGATGGTGGACAGTATCAGCAGTGAGCAGCGCGGCAAAGAATTGCCGCCGAATGAGCAGTTTCCGCAGTTTCTGGATAAAGAGCTGATGCCGTGGCTTGTACAGCAGGGTATTGATATCCCGGCGGCGCGGACAATTATTTCCGGCAGCAGTTACGGCGGCCTGGCTTCTTCCTGGAATGCCATGAAATTACCCCATCGTTTCGGTAATGTGCTGAGTATGTCCGGTTCCTATTGGTGGTCACCTGAAGGAGAACCACCGGAATGGCTGATTCGTGAGTTTGCAGGTACTCACAAACTTCCGCTGCGGTTTTTCCTGGAGGCCGGTGTTTTTGAAACCCGCGCCGGAGCCGGCGGAATTTTACACAACAACCGGGCACTGCATCAGGTGTTACAGGAAAAAGGCTATGACGTTGTCCGTGAGGAGCGTCCGGGCGGGCATGATTATGTTTCATGGTGTGAAACGCTGCAGTCCGGACTGATACACCTGACTGACACAAAGGGGTCACAATAGTGTCACGCTGATGTCATAAGAGCGGATTAGGCTGTCCTGCGTTGATAACTGATAATTTTATTAATGACAAGGATTCTGCTCATGCTTCATGCGACGATGAAAACACGGGTTGCGGCCGCCGTTCTGGCACTGCTGACAGGTTCTGCATTACCGGCGGTTGCCGCAGGGAATGCAGATGCCATTCTGGCACAGGATCGCGCTGCGAAAGGCAATATCACGGAGTTCGGCGGTGCACGCCGCCTGTCGTCCGATCAGACTGAGGCGCTGAAAGCCGCTATCGGTCAGACTAAAGCAAAAAATGTGATTCTGTTTATCGGCGACGGTATGGGGGATTCCGAAATTACCGTGGCGCGTAACTACGCAGAGGGTGCAGGCGGCGTGTTTAAAGGGATTGATGCCCTGCCGCTGACCGGTCAGTACACCACATATGCGCTCGATAAGAAAACACAGAAACCGAATTATGTTACTGACTCCGCCGCGTCCGCGACAGCCTGGGCGTCCGGTGTGAAAACCTATAACGGAGCGCTGGGCATTGATGTCACCGGCAAACCGCACACCACGATTCTCGAGCTGGCAAAGAAAAACGGCAAAGCGACCGGGAATGTTACTACTTCTGAAATTCAGGATGCCACGCCGGCAGCCCTGATCTCTCATATCAGCCAGCGTAAATGCTACGGTCCGGAAGAAACGGCTGAGCGTTGCAGTGCCGATGCCCTGGAAAACGGCGGATTGGGCTCTATCAGTGAGCAACTGCTGAATGCCCGCGCGGATGTCACACTCGGCGGCGGGGCGAAGAGTTTCCGTCAGACAGCAAAAGCTGGTGAATATGCCGGGAAAACGCTGGAAGAGCAGGCAGCAGCTCGCGGTTATCTGGTCGTGAAAGATGCTAAATCACTGGCGGATATAAAAGCGACAAATCAGGATAAACCGGTACTCGGTTTATTCAGTGACGGCAATATGGAAGTCGCGTGGGAAGGTCCGAAAGCCTCTTACCGCGGCAGTCTCGATAAGCCGGTGGTGGAGTGCAAACCAAACTCAAAACTTGACCCGGATGCACCGACACTGGCTCAGATGACGGAAAAAGCCATTGACCTGCTGAAAGATCACGAAAACGGTTTCTTCTTACAGGTGGAAAGCGCATCTATCGATAAACAGGATCACGCTGCAAATGCCTGTGGTCAGATCGGCGAAACCGTTGCACTGGATGAAGCGGTACAAATCGGTATGGAATACGCCAAAAAACATGGTGATACACTGGTGATTGTCACCGCTGACCATGCCCATTCCAGTCAGATTATTGAAGCTGATGTGGTATCACCGGGGCTGACTCAGGCACTGCTGACCAAAGACGGCAGCGTGATGGCAGTCAACTACGGTAACTCGGAATCAGATTCGCAGGAGCATACGGGTGCCCAGCTGCGTGTGGCGGCATACGGTCCGGGGGCGGCGAATGTGGTAGGTCTGACGGATCAGACAGATTTATTCTTCACCATGCGGGATGCGATGGAACTGAAGTAATCTGCGGTACCTGATATTCACAATGTTCTGAAATGCTTTTCTTCATGTTGATAGTTTTACGTTGATGGTATTACGTTGATGGTTTTACGTTGATGGTATTATTTTGCTGATTTCAGCAGTGGCTGCCGCCGGTACTCTGTACCGGCGGTTTTTTATTATCTTTTGTAACATGATGATTTTTGAAATATATTTACCATAAGGTATACTTATCCGATGTCTCCGCCCGGGGACAGACATCCTGTATTCCGTAAAACTGTGTGTTTTATGCGATTTTTTTCTTCTGATGGCAGCGGTGTTTATTACTATTATCACATTGTGACACGGTGATCGTGTGATATACCGTTGATCTGATCGTTTTAACGGGAACACCATACTAATGACAACACCAGGCTGACGAAAACATTATGCTGACATTACTCCATCTTCTTTCATCCGTTGCGCTGCTGGTCTGGGGGACACACATTGTCCGGACCGGGATTATGCGCGTTTTTGGTGCGGATTTGCGGAGTCTGCTCGGAAAAAGCATCCGGAAAACATCACGGGCGTTTCTGGCCGGTCTGGGTGTGACTGCACTGGTGCAGAGCAGTAACGCCACCGCATTACTGGTGATCTCATTTGTGGCGCAGGGCATGATTGCGCTGCCGCCCGCACTGGTGATTATGCTGGGGGCTGATGTCGGAACGGCGCTGATGGCGCGGGTGCTGACGTTTGACCTCTCCTGGTTATCACCACTGCTGATTCTGGCGGGGGTCAGCACGTTTCTCAGTCAGAAAAAGAGCCGGACGGGACAACTCGGGCGTGTTGGTATCGGGCTGGGTCTGATTCTTCTGGCACTTCAGCTGATCGTTACCTCCGCAGAGCCGATTACACAGGCTTCTGCGGTTCAGGCCGTTTTCACTTCACTGAGCGGGGATGCGGTGCTGGCTCTGCTGGTTGGCGCGCTGTTCGCCATGGTCAGTTATTCCAGCCTGGCGGCGGTTCTGCTGACAGCCACTCTGAGTGCCACCGGTCTGGTGCCGCTGCATATCAGTCTGGCGATAGTGATCGGTTCCAATCTCGGCAGTGGTTTTCTGGCGCTGATGAGCAGCCGGGGCCAGAATGCCGTTGCCCGTCAGGTCATGCTCGGCAGCCTGTTTTTCAAGCTGATTGGCTGTGTGCTGGTACTGCCGTGGGTAAAACCGCTGGCACTCTGGATCGGCCAGTACAATCTGCCGGCGGCGGAAGTGGTTATCTGGTTCCATGTTGTGTATAACCTGGCCCGCTGTGTGCTGATGCTGGCACTGGTAAAACCGATGGCACGATTGTGTCAGCGGCTGGTCGCTGAACCGGAGGCGGCAGAAGACACGGCGGCCCCCCGTTATCTGGATCAGAGCGCACTGGATACGCCGTCTCTCGCACTCGCCAATGCGGTACGGGAAACCCTGCGGCTGGGGGATGTGATTGAGCAGATGTTACAGCGCTTTGACAGCCAGCTTGCGGGAAAAGGTGAACAGAAACGGCTGATCGGCCATCTGGAAGAGGAAGCGGAACTGCTGCACAGCAGTATCAAGCTCTATCTGGCGCAGTTGCAGCAGACTGAGCTGGGAGAGAGTGATTCCCGGCGCTGGGCGGAAGTGATTGATACCGCGATGTCGCTTCAGCAGTCTTCCCTGATTATCGGGCGGATGTCGCACGATGTGGCGAATCAGACTGCTGATCCGCAGCGCATCTTCTCAAAAGACGGCTACAGTGAACTGACCACCATGATGTCGCGGCTGCAAAATAACCTTAATCTGGCGATGTCAGTGTTTGTGTCCGGGGATGTGGATAATGCGCGGCGGTTGCGCCGGGCAAAACACCGGTTCCGTCTGCTGAATCAGCGTTATTCTTTTGCTCACGTGGAACGGCTGCATGTCAATAATCTGCAGAGTATCGGCAGCAGCCGGTTACATATCGGGCTGCTGGGGGATATGAAGCGTCTGAATTCTCTGTTTTGCTCTGTGGCCTATCATGTGTTAGAAGGTGTCGCAGATATAAAAGCAGAGACAACAAATGATGACACTTCTCACGAGACTGCTTGAACGGCAGGAGATTCCGCAGGTCTGGTCAATCGACCGGACTGAACTGATTGAACATCTGTACCTGCATCAGAAAGGTGAACTGGTGCTCTCTGCGCAGCGTCAGCTCTTTGCCTGCTGTAAAACAGCGGCAAAAGAGATGGGCGCGAAAGGGTTTTATATTTCATCCATTCCGTCAGAAAATACCGTGCATTTTTATCAGCACCCGGGATGCGAACTGATTGCAAAGCCGGACCCGGCGCTGTTTGCCCTTGAACCGGAAGATATCCATTTCGTGTTTTTTTTCCGTGACTGATCATTTAACACATTAATATCCGGTCAATTTATAGACGCATTAATTATAGGTGTATGATTTTAAGGTATATAATCATGCACCTTTTTTGCATTTTATGTGAAAAAGCGGTTGCAACGGGCAGCAGATTATTTATGATAACAGGAATGATTCTCATTTCGTTATTGTAAGGAGTGGCTGTGATGCAAATCAAACACCCGCTTTCATCGTTTTTCTGGCAGCAGTTAACCGGGGTCGGTGGCATGATGCTGGCGCTGATACCGGTTGTGTTGTTTTTATCACAGGGGCATGAACAGGATGCTGCCCGCATTGCATTAGCGGTAGTGATTCTGCTGACAATGCCGATGCTGTATAACCGCGTATTGCGTCATTTCCTGCTGATTCCGGCAGGTATTGCATTTGTTCTGGGAAGTCTGCTCTGGTTTGAGCATCTGAGGATGTGATATCCGGAAGTAAAGATTATTGCAGAAGATTATCATAACAGTGGTGCGAAGGGGGGGACTTGAACCCCCACGTCCGTAAGAACACTAACACCTGAAGCTAGCGCGTCTACCAATTCCGCCACCCTCGCAGGTACTGTCATTCAATCTGCTGTCAGTTGTGTGTGATAAGATCTGATTGGTGCGAAGGGGGGGACTTGAACCCCCACGTCCGTAAGGACACTAACACCTGAAGCTAGCGCGTCTACCAATTCCGCCACCCTCGCAATTCAGAACTATCTTGTTACTGATAGCATGGAGGCGGATTTTAGCGGTTTTATCCGCGCCGTCAATAATTTTTTATCAAAATTGGTGACTTCGCTTAATTATTAGGCATTTGTAGCCAGGTAGATCTTAAATTTGCCGGTTTGCGCCAGCACCTTATGCTGACCAAACGTGCTGTCCAGCAGATCCGGGTACGGCAAAAAGGCGTTCGCCACGATGCAGAGTTTTCCGCCGCGGTTCAGTCGGGCTTTGGCACCGGAGATAAGGCGTTGTGCCGCGCTGTAGCTGGTGTTCAGTCCGTCGTGGAACGGCGGGTTAGCGACGATCCAGTCATAGCGGTCGCTGATATCAGAATACACATCACTGGCGATAACACGCCCTTCCAGCTGATTGTGCGCCAGCGTTTCGCGTCCGGCCTCAAGAGCGGCGGCAGAGACATCACTGAGTGTAAGGGTCAGTCCCGGATTGCGTTTAGCCAGTACGGTCGCGATAACACCACTGCCGCAGGCGATATCCAGCAGTGAGCCGGTCACCGGCTGATTCAGTGATTCCAGCAGCAGTGCACTGCCGACATCAATATTATCCTGACTGAATACCCCCGGCAGCGTCACGATTTGCGCACCTTCTGCGGTATAACTGCCGAACCACTCTTTCAGGGCAAAGTGTGCCGGCGTGGTCAGTTCACCGTAATAAAGACCGCAGCGGCGGGCGCTGTCGATTTTACGGAGTGCCGTGAACGGCTCTGTCATTTTTTCCGCACTGCGGACACCACTGCGGTTTTCACCGACAATAAAAATATTGCTGCCAACCGGCAGACAGGAAAAAATCTGCGTCAGCTGGAACAGGGCTTCCTGTTTACTCTTCGGCCAGAAATAGATCAGTGTGTCGCACTGTGCAGCCGCTTCCGGGCTGACGGTCAGTGCAAATGCAGCGCGATCACCCAGCGGTGCACGTAAAGCCTGCCACTGATGATACTGACTGGTGCTGACATACACTGATTGTGCGGAAAGCTGTGCGGCAAGGGGATCCTGAATGTCCCCGGCAAGCAGGACACGGCTCCCGGTAAATTCGTCTGCATGACGTAAAATCACTTCACTGGCCGGGGTAAGCATGGACATCCGTTAACTCCTGTAAATCATAATTCGGCAGCATTGGCGCGGGCAGCGCGCTTTGCTAAGATAGTGTCGTTTGTTATTTCAGGGATACATTATGACGCGACGAGACAGAATGCTGGCTCAGATGGGGATCACCCAATGGACGCTGCGTCAGCCGCAGCGCCTGAAAGGGGAGCTGTCTGTACAGATCCCGGCTTCGGCACGTCTGCTGATCATAACCGATGAGCAGGCAGATCTCACCTGTGATTTACTCAGCGATATATTTCGCAGCCTGAATATCACGGCGGAAGATGTTTACTGCATCACGCCGGATAATGTACAGAGTATCCCGGCGCAGACAAATTGCCTGTGCTGGCTGCCGGGAACGGAAGCTGAACTGCCGGATTCACTGCCTTCATTACACTCACCCCGTATTGCCGATCTGTATCAGGATGCGCAGGCAAAACGGGGTTTATGGACACAAATTTATCATTATGATCACGCTGTCACCGCTGCTTCCCGCTGATTTTGCCGCCGCATTCCGTATTGAGCAGGCCGCTCACGCCTATCCCTGGAGTGACGCCACATTCCGCAGTAATCACGGCGAACGCTACCATAACCTGAAGCTGGAAACAGACGGGGAACTGGCCGGATTCGCTATCAATCAGACTGTGCTGGATGAAGCAACACTGTTTAACATTGCCGTTTCACCTGAACATCAGGGAAAAGGCTATGGCCGTCAGCTTTTGGAAAAAGTGATTGAGGATCTGACCGCAAAAGGGATTGCGACACTCTGGCTGGAGGTCAGGGCGTCAAACAGACCGGCGATTGCGCTGTATGAATCGCTCGGTTTTAATGAGGTTTCTGTCCGGAAGAATTATTATCCGGCGGCGCAGGGCAAAGAAGATGCGCTGATTATGGCGCTTTATCTGAGTTTCGGAATGTAATAGCAGGATAAACCGGATAAAACGGTGTTTTTTTATCCTTTTCGGTAATTTTCTGCGTGCTACCGTGATGGTATATATCTATCACAGGTACGCCTCCTCATGTTTATCCATAAAATTATCACACCGATATTTATCCGGCGCTTTGAATGCGCCGGTTCTGAGTGTCTTTCGCACTGCTGCCAGGACTGGTTTATCAGTATTGATAAGAAAACCTATAAAAAATATCACAGTGCTGACAGCATTGAGATTAAACAGATTTCTCAGGAACATGTGCTTAAATCGGAGCGCACCGATGCATATGCCTATATCCGGCTGACTGACGAAAAACAGTGCCCGTTTCTGACGGAAAAACGCCTGTGCGGGATCTACAGTAAACTCGGGCCTTCCGCGATGAGTGATACCTGCCGCGAATATCCGCGCAGTGAAGCAAAATATCAGAATGCGACATTTAAACGTTTGTCACTCTCCTGTCCGGAAGTTGTCCGCCAGTTGCTGTTTTCCGCTGATGCCATGCAGCTGACGGAAGAAGACCTGTATCTGAAAAAAGTACCTGATGACGCGGCACTGACTGATCCGCAATACCTGGTGTATCTCTGGTGTCTGAATCTGGTGCAGGCACCGTCACCGGAGTTTGAGGATAACCTCTATGCCGTTATGCAGCTGCTGACGTTTATCAGTAAACTCAGTTATGACATTGAGGCGAATTTTGACCGTATTCAGGGCGTGTATGAATTTCTGCTCAATGCAACGGAAAACGGGGAACTGACAGCAGAACGCAGAGCATTGCCGCATCCGGTCAGTTTTCAGACCGCAGTGCTGAGTGTTTACGGTAAATTTATCCCGAAACTGTCCCGCAGCGGTACTTTTTTACTCTCCACCTATATCAACACGCTGAACCAACTGGGAATGGATGAGCAGCAGACCACAGAACGCACAGAAGAAAACATGGCGCGTCTGCGGGCGGAATGGAAGGTACAGCAGCAGAACAGCTGTCTGAATGAACCGTACTCACTGCGCAATCTGTTTTCTTATCTGCTGTATCACAGCCAGTTTCCGCACGCGGATAATTTCACCGGTGAGGTTACCGGTACCCGTAATGCAATGTCTCATTTCAGTCTGCTGGTGATGGATTATTTTTATCTGCGCACCAATCTGGCGGCACTGGCGGCAACGGAAAAACGGCCCCTGAAAGAAAGTGATGTGCAGTTGCTGATGGGCGCCTATTTTGCCCTGAAAATGCATATGGGTGATATTAATACGTACTTGCTGGCACTGATGGATCGTTGTCAGATGAGTGATGCGGTCGCCTGCATCTGCCTGCTTGATAACTGAACCCGGGGCATTTTTCAGGCTTTTGTTGTCTCACGGGGCAATCCGGGCGAAAATAAGCGCCATTAATGAGAAATCAGGGGCGGGAACCGCGTGTTTCTGTCCCGCAGCCCCAGAAGAACACTCAGATGTCAAATAATGCATTTTTACAGGAAGTGGCCAAGCGCCGCACCTTTGCGATCATTTCGCACCCCGATGCCGGTAAAACTACCATTACCGAAAAAGTCCTGCTGTTCGGACAGGCTATCCAGAAAGCCGGTACGGTCAAAGGCCGCGGCTCTAACCAGCACGCCAAATCTGACTGGATGGAGATGGAAAAACAGCGCGGGATCTCTATCACCACATCGGTGATGCAGTTCCCGTATCACGATGCACTGGTAAACCTGCTGGACACCCCGGGGCATGAAGACTTCTCCGAAGATACCTACCGTACCCTGACGGCGGTTGACTGCTGCCTGATGGTTATCGATGCGGCAAAAGGGGTCGAAGATCGTACCCGTAAGCTGATGGAAGTTACCCGTCTGCGTGATACGCCGATCCTGACTTTTATGAACAAACTTGACCGTGATATCCGTGACCCGATGGAGTTACTGGATGAAGTGGAAAACGAGCTGAAAATTGCCTGCTCACCAATCACCTGGCCTATCGGCTGCGGTAAGCTGTTCAAAGGGGTCTATCACCTGTACCGCGATGAAACTTATCTGTATCAGACCGGTCAGGGGCATACCATTCAGGAAGTCCGCACCGTAAAAGGGCTGAATAACCCGGATCTGGATGCTGCTGTCGGTGAAGAGCTGGCAGCACAACTGCGTGATGAACTGGAACTGGTGCAGGGCGCATCCCATGAATTCGATGAGGAACTGTTCCTCGCCGGTGAACTGACACCGGTCTTCTTCGGTACCGCACTGGGGAATTTCGGGGTGGATCATATGCTGGACGGCCTGGTTTCCTGGGCACCGGCACCGATGCCGCGTCAGACCGATGTCCGCGAAGTGACGGCGAAAGAAGACAAATTCACCGGATTTGTGTTTAAAATTCAGGCCAATATGGATCCTAAACACCGTGACCGTGTGGCTTTCCTGCGCATTGTGTCCGGTGTGTATGAAAAAGGGATGAAACTGCATCAGGTGCGTCTCAAAAAAGATGTCGTGATTTCTGATGCGCTGACCTTTATGGCCGGTGACCGTGCGCATGTGGATTGTGCGTATCCCGGCGATATTATCGGGTTGCATAACCACGGTACTATTCAGATTGGTGATACCTTCACACAGGGCGAGATTCTGAAATTCACCGGTATCCCTAACTTTGCACCGGAACTGTTCCGCCGTATCCGTCTGCGCGATCCGCTGAAACAGAAACAGCTGCTCAAAGGGCTGGTTCAGTTGTCTGAAGAAGGCGCGGTACAGGTCTTCCGTCCGCTGGCAAACAACGACCTGATTGTCGGGGCGGTGGGTGTGCTTCAGTTTGATGTGGTGGTTGCCCGTCTGAAAAGCGAGTACAACGTCGAAGCTATTTATGAGGCGGTTAACGTCTCTACCGCCCGCTGGGTGGAATGTGACGATGCGAAAAAACTGGAAGAGTTCAAACGCAAAAACGAACTGCATCTGGCACTCGACGGCGGCGATAACCTTTCTTATATCGCACCGACGATGGTGAACCTGAATCTCACCGCAGAACGCTATCCGGATGTGAGCTTCCACAAAACCCGTGAGCACTGACAGAAAAATAACGCGCCTCCGGGCGCGTTCAGGCCGTTGACAAACCCGCAGGGGTTGGCGACGACCGCCAGAGGTTGTAAAAATAAACCAGGAAAATCAATCTGTTGATTTTCGGCTGATAATACAAAGCAGGAAAACCGCGTTTTATCCTGCTTTGTCAGCAATCTCAGCGCGCCTCCGGGCGCGTTTTTTTTATGCCGGAGTTAAGATACACTGACGGAGAGATTATGTTCATCATGAAAATGAAGAAGGATAAGATAATGCGCAATACCATGAAATCACTGGCCGTCCTGCTGGTCAGCGGTGCGCTGTTCAGTGCATCCGCAATGGCGGAAGAATCCCTGAGTCAGAAAGCCGGACAGGCGTGGGACAGTGCTTCTCAGTCTGCTGGAGATCTGAGTAAACAAGCGGAGCAGAAATTTGACGGTGCGGTAAAAGATGCCTCACTGCTGGTGGATGACAGCACGATTACCGCCAAAATCCGCGGTCAGCTGTTAAGCGCTGATGGCATTGACAGTAATGATATCGCGGTGAAAACCATTAATGGTACTGTGTATCTCTCCGGGTTTGTCACCACAGAGGCTCAGCGCACACAGATTATTAATATTGCCAAAGGTATTCCCGGCGTCCGTGCGGTGGAAGTCAGCATCGGACAGTATAAATAACCGGCCGGCTGTTCGTGCCGGGGGATGAGAGAATGGGAACGTATATCCCGGTGACACCCGGGAAAATCGCACCACTGGCCTGGTTGCCTGATCCGCTTCAGGCAACCGGAAAACTGGCGCTGGTCTGCGAAGGCGGCGGACAGCGCGGGATCTTTACAGCCGGTGTGCTGGATGAATTCCTTAAAGCCGGGTTTAACCCGTTTGACTTACTGATAGGGACATCTGCCGGTGCGCAAAACCTGTCAGCATATCTGTGCGGCCAGCGCGGGTATGCCCGTCATATCATTACCCGTTATACCACTGATAAACAATTCTTTAATCCGCTGCGTTTTATCCGTGGCGGAAATCTTATTGATCTCGACTGGCTGATTAACACGACGTCGGCGGAATGCCCGCTGGATACCGCACATGCCTTGCGGCGTTTTGAGCAGGGGCAGGAGTTTTATATGTGTGCCAGCCGGGCGGATAACCTGGATGCCGCCTATTTTAGTCCGCAGGCCGGAGACTGGCTGGAATATATCAAAGCGTCCAGCGCCATCCCCGGGTTTTACCGCGAAGGGGTGGAGATTGACGGCATTACATATCATGACGGGGGGATCAGCGATGCTGTGCCGGTTATTGAGGCGTGGCGGCGGGGGGCTACCCGGATTGTGGTGATCCGTACTGTCCCGTCACAGCTCTATTACACGCCGGAGTGGGTGAAACGCATGGAGCGCTGGCTGGAAAAAAGTCATCTGAAGCGGATGGTGGCGATGATGAAACAGCACGCCAAAAGCTATTACCGGACACAAAAGTTTATTCAGTCACCGCCGCCGGGTGTTGAAATTGCTGAAATTTATCCGAATGCGCCACTGGCGAGCAATGCGCTCGGCAGCCGGGTAAAAACCCTGATGCAGGATTACCGCCTGGGCCGCCGCAGCGGACGCTATTTTCTCGCGACACTCGGTAACCGCTGGGCTGCTTATGAGCCGGTACGGACATCTGTACTGCGTGTTCCGCCTGCTTCTAACGACAATGATTCACAATTACCGGTTACTGATGGCTCCGCAGCAGTATTACACTCACCGGATTATTCACCGGGACACTCACCAGAAAAGCCGGCGGATTAAATAAATGCCATTTATTGATACTCACTGCCATTTTGATTTTCCGTTTTTTACGGATGACCTTGCCCGTCACAAAGCCGCAGCGGCACAGGCCGGGCTGACTGATATTATTATCCCGGCGGTCAGTCATTGGAATCTCGGTACTGTCGCCGGGTTATGCCGCTCATCCGGCAGTGAGCCTCCCCGCCTGCATGCCGCATTCGGTCTGCATCCGCTTTATATTGCGGAACATACATCAGCGCATCTGGAACAGCTTGAGTCGCTGATCAGCGAAAGCGGCGCAGAATGCGCGGCTGTCGGGGAGATCGGTCTGGATCGCTATATGGACGACCCGCAGTGGGATAAGCAGCTTGATTTTTTTATCGCTCAGCTGAAGTTAGCTGCGCGGGCGGATAAACCGGTTATTCTGCATTCCCGTAAAACCCATGACACGCTGGCGGCTGTTCTGCGCCGCCATCCGGTTCCCCGCGGTGGTGTGGTTCACGGTTTTGCAGGCAGTTTTGCCCAGGCAGATGCTTTTGTGAAACTGGGGTATTACATCGGCGTCGGCGGTACGATTACTTATGAGCGGGCGCAGAAAACCCGGCGGGCAATCGCACAGCTCCCGCTTTCTGCGTTATTACTGGAAACTGATGCTCCGGATATGCCGCTCAGCGGTTTTCAGGGCGAACCGAACCGCCCGGAGCGGATTGTCCGTACGTTTGAGGTGCTCTGTTCACTGCGCAGTGAATCTCCGGAGGAGATTGCTGCTCAGATTTATCGCAATAGCTGTACACTTTTTTCCCTGCAATCATCTGATTAAGATTCCTGAATCGATTTTCCCCCGATTTTGTTCTGTTGCAGCCGGTATTCCGTGTGCCAAAACACCTGAAATCACCTACAATTGTAAGCAGATGTTATTTCATGTTAGTTATCTGATTAAATATCCGTCAATTCCCGGATTCTCAGGGATTTTTCAGAGAAAAACAGTTCAATAATGTGATTGTCATCATGTTTTCGTATTTTTTGTTACTTTTTTCAGTCGTTATTTGTGACGCAAGTTGATTGTTAACCGGACTGACCGGGTATAATCAGCGCCACAGGGTCCTGCTCTGAGCTGCATGCGGAACAGGACTATTAATCTTCATTATCGTGAACAGGGATACTTCCATGCAACTCCTTATGAGTCTGGTCGGGATGGCAGTGCTGATCTTTATCGCAGTACTGTTTTCCAGTGATCGCCGGGCAATCAAACTGCGGACTGTTATCGGTGCCTTTATTATTCAGGTGCTGATCGGCGCGCTGGTTCTTTATGTCCCGATGGGACGCAAAATCCTCCTTGCAATGTCTGACGGTGTCGCCAGTGTTATCGGCTACGGCCAGAAAGGGATGGACTTCATTTTCGGCGGCCTGGTCTCTGACAAAATGTTTGAGGTATTCGGCGGCGGCGGTTTCGTCTTTGCCCTGCGTGTTCTGCCGGTTATTGTGTTCTTCTCCTCGCTGATTGCTGTTCTGTATTACCTCGGTATTATGCAGTTTGTGATTAAAATTCTCGGCGGCGGCTTACAGAAACTGCTGGGCACATCCCGTACCGAATCCCTGTCCGCGACAGCCAACATCTTTGTGGGACAAACAGAAGCCCCGCTGGTGGTGCGTCCGTATATCTCCGGGATGACCAATTCCGAACTGTTCGCGGTAATGTGTGGTGGTCTGGCATCCGTGGCCGGTTCTGTTCTCGCCGGGTATGCGCAGATGGGCGTTCCGCTGGAGTACCTGATCGCAGCATCCTTTATGGCGGCACCGGGTGGTCTGCTGTTTGCGAAACTGATGGTACCTGAGACCGAGCACTTTGATGACCGTACCGAAGCCATGGCCGGTATGGCGGAAGAAGAGCGCCCTGCCAACATCATTGATGCGGCGGCAAGCGGTGCCTCTTCCGGTATGCAACTGGCGCTGAACGTAGGTGCAATGCTGCTGGCGTTTATTGCGCTGATCGCGTTAATCAACGGGATCTTAGGCGGTGTCGGCGGCTGGTTTGACTATCCGCAGCTGTCACTGGAACTGATCCTCGGCTGGCTCTTCTCACCAATTGCTTTCCTGATCGGTGTACCGTGGAATGAGGCGATGACTGCCGGTTCGTTTATCGGACAGAAAATTGTGGTCAACGAATTTGTTGCCTTCATGAACTTCGGTGAATACATGAAGCCGGATGCGCAGGTTATTGCTGCCGGTTTACAGCCGCTGTCTGATCACACCAAAGCGATTATCTCCTTTGCACTGTGCGGCTTTGCCAACCTGTCTTCAGTCGCGATCCTGCTGGGCGGCCTGGGCGGTATGGCGCCTAACCGCCGTAAAGACGTGGCACGTCTGGGTATGAAAGCGGTAATGGCCGGTACACTCTCCAACCTGATGAGTGCAACCATCGCCGGCTTCTTCCTGGCACTGTAACTGCTCCTCCCGCACAGGTGAATCCGGTTCACCTGTGCGTTTTACTGATTCGGTGTACTTGTCTTTCTGTCTCTCCCTGTCTATCTGTTTCCTGCGCTATACTATGCTGTGAATATGTGCTGTTATTTTGTGCATATCAGGCTGTTATTGTGATTTTTATCACATAACTGTATGTATTGATGTAAATGCCGTTATATAAACGTGATGAAAGGCACGTATTATAGTGCCAAGACATGCTCCAATAAGGCATGGATACCTTATAACGGATTCGGTGTTCTGTTTACAGTCACCTGTATTACAGCGCGGTGAGAAGGACCTCAGCGTTAACTCTTATCACAAGAGAGGCAACGTCTTCACGGAACCAAGTCCCGCTCGCCAACACATTTTGCATCGTTCAGATATTGCGTCTGCCCGCTAATGGCGCAGACATACGTTGGAGAGTTTTATGACCGATTTAACCGCCGCAGCGCAGCGCGCGTTGTCTTTAATGGATTTAACCACCCTGAATGATGATGATACTGACGCGAAAGTCACTGCGTTGTGTCATCAGGCGAAAAGTCCGGCAGGCCAGACTGCGGCTGTCTGTATTTATCCGCGTTTTATCCCGTTAGCCCGTAAAGTTCTGCGTGAGCAGGGGACGCCGGAAGTGCGTATCGCAACTGTCACCAATTTCCCGCACGGTAATGATGATATTGAAATCGCGCTGGCGGAAACCAATGCCGCGATTGCTTACGGCGCAGATGATGTGGACGTGGTATTCCCGTACCGTGCTCTGATGGCCGGTAATACGCAGGTTGGTTTTGATATGGTAAAAGCCTGCAAAGAAGCCTGTGCCAAACACAATGTACTGCTGAAAGTGATCATCGAAAGCGGTGAGCTGAAAGATCCGGCATTAATTCGTCAGGCATCTGAAATCTCCATCAAAGCCGGTGCTGACTTTATTAAAACCTCCACCGGTAAAGTCCCGGTCAACGCCACGCCGGAAACCGCGGAAATCATGATGACAGTGATCCGTGATATGGGTGTTGGTAAAACCGTTGGTTTCAAACCGGCCGGTGGTGTCCGCACTGCGGAAGAAGCCGCGCAGTATCTGGCGATGGCTGACCGCATCATGGGGGAAGGCTGGGCCGACTCCCGTCACTTCCGCTTTGGCGCATCCAGCCTGCTGGCCAGCCTGCTTAATACGCTGGGCTATGCAGACGCCAAATCTGACAGCAAGTATTAATCACATTTACCGGGCTGCTTTGCAGTCCGGTTTTTTGATTAACCCGGCACCTCAGGTACCGGGACGGATCCGGTATTTTTAAGGAGAACACCGTGTTTCTGGCTCAGGAAATTATCCGCAAAAAACGGGACGGACATCCGCTCTCTGATGAGGAAATTCGTTTCTTTATTAACGGCGTACGTGATAATTCAGTCTCTGAGGGACAAATTGCGGCGCTGGCGATGACTATTTATTTCCATGATATGAACCCGCAGGAGCGCGTCTCGCTGACACTGGCGATGCGGGACTCCGGATCGGTTCTGGACTGGAAACACCTTAATTTACCGGGACCGGTTGTGGATAAACATTCCACTGGTGGTGTCGGGGATGTAACCTCCCTGATGCTCGGACCGATGGTCGCTGCCTGCGGCGGCTATATCCCGATGATCTCCGGCCGCGGTCTGGGGCATACCGGCGGTACGCTCGACAAACTGGAAGCGATTCCCGGTTTTGACATTTTCCCGGATGATGAAACCTTCCGCCGCATCATCAAAGAGACCGGTGTGGCGATTATCGGCCAGACTAACTCTCTGGCACCGGCGGACAAGCGTTTTTATGCAACCCGCGATATTACGGCAACCGTAGATTCAATCCCGCTTATCACCGCCTCTATCCTCGGCAAAAAACTGGCTGAAGGCCTGGATGCGCTGGTGATGGATGTGAAAGTGGGCTCCGGGGCATTTATGCCGACATATGAATTATCAGAGCAGCTGGCGCAGGCGATCGTACAGGTTGCCAACGGCGCGGGCTGCCGGACGACCGCACTGCTGACTGACATGAATCAGGTGCTGGCCTCCAGTGCCGGTAATGCGGTGGAAGTGCGTGAAGCGGTGCGTTTCCTGACCGGTGAGTACCGCAATCCGCGTCTGTATGACGTTACCATGGCACTGTGCAAAGAGATGCTGGTCTCCGGCGGACTGGCGGCTGACCGCACAGAGGCGGAAGAAAAACTGCAGCGTGTGCTGGATAATGGCAAAGCGGCGGAAATTTTCGGCCGGATGGTAGCCGCACAGAGCGGACCGGCTGATTTTATCGAACGCTATTCGCACTATCTGCCATCGGCAGTACTCAGCAAACCGGTCTATGCTGAAACTGAAGGCATTGTCACCGCGATGGATACCCGCGCACTGGGCATGGCGGTTGTTGCACTGGGCGGCGGACGCCGTAAAGCCAGCGATCCGATTGACTACAGCGTCGGGTTAAGTGATATTGCGCCGATCAACAGTATTGCGGACGGACAGATGCCGCTGGCGATGATCCATGCCAATAATGAAGAAGCGTGGAATGAAGCGGCTCAGGCAGTACGTCAGGCCATCACACTGAGTGAACACCCGGTTACTGATACCCCGCTGATTTACCGCCGGATCAGCGAATAAGAACAATTTTGTTATTCACGCGGAGCCCTGCATCCTGACGTGATCTGACACAGGAGAGAAGTATGAAACGTACATTTATTATGGTGCTGGATTCATTCGGTATCGGCGCAGCACATGATGCCGCTGATTTCGGCGACACCGGTGCTGACACGTTAGGTCATATCGCACAGGCCTGTGCCCGCGGTGAAGCAGATAAAGGCCGTAAAGGGCCGCTGCATCTGCCGAATCTGTCCCGTCTGGGACTGGGTAAAGCCGCAGAAGAATCCACCGGGCATTTCCCGGAAGGTCTGGATAAAGATGCAGAGATCATCGGCGCATACGGCTACGCCGGGGAATTATCTTCCGGTAAAGATACCCCGTCCGGTCACTGGGAAATTGCCGGCGTACCGGTTCTGTTTGACTGGGGCTATTTCAGCGATCATGAAAACAGCTTCCCGCAGGAATTACTGGATATTCTCGTTAAACGCGCCAATCTGCCGGGCTATCTCGGTAACTGCCACTCATCCGGCACCGTGATTTTAGATCAGCTCGGCGAAGAGCATATGAAAACCGGCAAACCGATTTTCTATACCTCTGCGGACTCCGTTTTCCAGATTGCCTGCCACGAAGAAACATACGGCCTGGAAAAACTGTATGAGCTGTGTGAAATTGCCCGTGAAGAACTGACCAAAGGCGGTTACAACATCGGCCGTGTGATTGCCCGTCCGTTTACCGGCGAAAAAGCCGGTTCATTTGAACGTACCGGCAACCGTCACGACTACGCGGTAGAGCCGCCGTCAGCCACCATGCTGCAAAAGCTGGCGGAGGAAAAGCAGGGGGAAGTGGTCTCCATCGGTAAAATCGCGGATATTTATGCCCATGTGGGTATCACCAAAAAAGTGAAAGCAACCGGGATTGATGCGCTGTTTGACGCATCGCTGGAAGAGATGAAACTGGCTGGCGATAACACTATCGTCTTTACCAACTTTGTTGATTTCGATTCCTCCTACGGCCACCGCCGTGATGTAGCCGGTTATGCCGCAGCGCTGGAGTTATTTGACCGCCGTCTGCCGGAAATGCTGAAGCTGGTGAAAGAGGATGATATTCTGATCCTGACCGCCGATCACGGCTGTGATCCGACCTGGCCTGGTACCGATCATACCCGCGAGCATATTCCGGTATTGGTTTACGGACCGAAAGTCAAACCGGGCTCACTGGGCTACCGTGAAACATTTGCGGATATCGGACAGACAGTTGCGTCCTATTTTAATTTATCCCCGATGGATTACGGCAAAAACATGCTGTAATGTGTTTCTTTTTTCGGGCAGACAGTCAGTCTGCCCTTTCCCTTTGGATTGACTGAAAGGATTTTTTTATGGCTACCCCTCACATTAATGCTGAACGTGGTGATTTTGCTGATGTTGTTCTGATGCCCGGCGACCCGCTGCGTGCAAAATACATTGCAGAAAATTTTCTGGAAGATATTAAACAGGTTAACAATGTGCGTGGCATGCTGGGTTTTACCGGAACCTATAAAGGCCGCCGTATTTCCGTGATGGGTCACGGTATGGGTATCCCGTCCTGCTCCATTTATGCCAAAGAGCTGATCACCGAATTTGATGTGAAAACCATTATCCGTGTCGGTTCCTGCGGGGCTATCAGCCGTGATGTCAAACTGCGTGATGTGGTCATCGGGATGGGTGCGAGTACGGACTCCAAAGTGAACCGTCTGCGTTTCAAGGATAACGACTTCGCGGCTATCGCGGATTTCGGCCTGGTACGCAATGCCGTTGAAGCTGCTGAAACTGCCGGTATTCCGGCGCGTGTCGGTAATATCTTCTCTGCCGATTTATTCTATACGCCGGACCCGCAAATGTTTGACGTGATGGAAAAATACGGCATCCTGGGCGTGGAAATGGAAGCTGCCGGTATTTATGGCGTAGCGGCGGAATTCGGAGCGAAAGCGCTGACTATCTGTACTGTTTCTGACCATATCCGTACCGGTGAAAACTTACCGGCAGAAGAACGTCAGACTACTTTTAATGAAATGATCACTATTGCACTGGAATCTGTTTTACTGGGCGATAAGAAGTAATTTATTTCAGTCATTATAAAAACCGCTGCCGGTATTATTCTCCGGCAGCGGTTTTTTTATTATTTACTGTTATCAGGTCCGGTATGAATTTCTGAAACACCATTTCCTATCGCAATTTTAAAACTAAAATCACAGGTTTTATTGAGAACTTTGGCATAGGCTATGAATATAATTAACGTCAATAATACTACCATAAAGGATAAGCTGATTATTCTTGCGGCGGATATTATAAAATTAAAAATAATTATGGGTAATTCTGGTATTTTTATCATATTAAAAGAACACATAAGTAAGTTAATAAGAAAGTAAAATAAGGTGCCTGATTAACCGCTACCTGCAACAGAGAGAAACGGGGGGATTTCTCCCCCCTCAGCATCATTTATCACTACAGGACAATGTTGCGTCAACCAGCATATCTCCGCCTTTCAATGAAAAATCGGATACCCGATGATTATTGAGTAACGAATTTACAACATCAGAAATTGTAAGAGCGATTATTAATACCACTGCAACTATAGCTAATGTTGTTATTGATCTTTCGGTCATTTCTCTTGACTCCTTTAATTTAAGGAGGCAAAATCCCTATTGTCTGGTAGGGATTCGGCCCCGGTTTATGTTGAAAAACGTAATCGGGGCTTTCTTCTATCAGGAACAGGGAATATATAGCCTGATCCGGACAGAATCAGGCACCCGCAGAAAATATAACAACTGTGTTTCTCTTTATCTCTCCCCCGTTCGGGGGATAATGCGGAGATATATCACAAAATATTAGTCTCACTATCCATTAATACAATAATTGTTATTTTTGTCAGTTAACGGAAATAATAAAGCCGCTATTAAGCGGCTTTATATTATTATGGCGGAGTGAGCATAAATAATTTTTCATTCTCACCGCTGTAGCGGGATAATGCACGGTTAATATCTTCTGCGGTAATCTGATTGATTAACGCCTCTTCCGTTACTATGCGGGTAAATTCATTATCATCCCCGGCAATCTGAGCCAGTGATTCTGTCCAGAATGCAGCACTCTGATAAACTTGCTGTTTTTCCAGTAACCAGTTGGCTTTGGCTTCTTTCAGCGCATTTTCACTGATACCTTCTGCTTTCAGTTTTTTCAGCACAGTCCGGCTTAATGCGGTCATCTCTGCTGCGCGCTGAGGATCGGTGGTGAAATTCAGCCGGGCGCTGTAGTACGGTGCCGGCAGTTTTGCCAGCATAGAGGAGAAACTCAGGGCATAAATACCGCCGGCTTGTTCACGCAGTGCGGTGCGCAGCTGTTTACTGATGATGCTGTCAGCCAGTTGCAGGGTCAGGCTCTCTTTATGTGACCACTGTGCCGGTGCGGCATACTGAATACTTCCCATGGTCTTGTCAGAACTGGCGATCGGGTAAGTCCGGCTGAAAGACGTCATTTTCGGCGCAATGGCCGGGTCCCGCCATTGCAGGTGCTGCCCGGAAGCGGGCAGGGTGGCAATCCATTTCTCAACAGCCTGTTTTATCGGTTTTTTATCTGCCGCACCACTGATCACTAACGTCATGTCCTGTACCGGGCTGAGCAGAAGCCGGTGGTTGCTCTGTAACTGTGCGGCCGTAAACTGACGCCAGCCACCGTTTTCACTGATCACCAGACGATCGCCGTTAGTATGGCTTTCGCGGTTGATGGCATCCAGGAAACGGCGCTCCACCGGGGTACTGCTCAGGCTTTCCAGCATCAGTTGCTGATTGCGGAGAAGTTTCTCACCGCTGAACTGCGGCTGTGTGATCTTCAGATGCAGCAGTTTCAGCAGCGTATCCAGCTCTTCCGGCGGTGCCTCACCACGGAAGCCGTGATTCAGCAGTTCACTGTACGGCCGCAGTGTGAGGCTGTGCTGCTTACTGAATAATGTCAGCTCACGGGCACTCAGTTCGCCATAACCGCTGCTTTCCGGCAGTTTCAGTGCCCAGTCGGTCAGACCTTCCTGTCCGGCGGGTTCCAGTGAACGGCCGCCCGGGATGCGCAGGTTGATCTGAATATTGTCTTTCAGATTTTTATCCTGATGCACAATCACCCGCAGACCATTGGATAACTGCCACGATTCTGTGGACGGCAGCGGCAGTGATTGTTCCTGCACGATGGTACCGGCCGCCGCCGGGGTGACATTCAGCGCCACCTGCCGCACTGTCAGGGAGAACGGTCCCGGGGCTGATTGGCGGATTTGCTGCCAGCGGTCAGTAAACGCTTTTTCCGTAAAACGTGTTTGTTCGCTGTCCGGCCCGAGCAGCGCCAGACGCGGTGATGCCTGATTCAGGAATCCGGACACATGCGTTTTCAGCGTATCCGGCGTAACCGGTTTGAGCAATTCCCAGGCAGTAGTAAGCTGCTGACGTTTGTCCTGAACCGGCATCCGGTATTCCAGCGCAGTGGTGATGGTATCCGCGAGATAATCATGGCCGTAGCGGGATTCTCCGGCGGCCTGCTGACTGAGTTTTGCCAGCAGACTCTGCCGTGCATCATCCAGCTCTGCCTGTGTGACCGGCTGTACCGCCAGGCGCTGAATCTCTGTCCACAACAGGGTGATGCTGCCGAGATAATCCCCGCCCTGAGGATGCACTATCATCAGTTGCTGAAGACGGCGGCTGTCCAGCATAGCCCCCTGCGGGTTGATACTGGCAGCAGGCAGCTGTCCGTTATCCACCAGCGCAGTCAGGCGCTGATTGAGAATTGTTACCCAGAGATTATCCAGCAGGTCGTCATACTGTCCGTCACGGGTGTTGAGCGGGGCACGGATATCTCTCTGCAGCGCGAACTGCATAATGCGCTGTCCCTGCTCCTTATCAAAGACCGGCTTTACCAGCAGACCCGGCTGAGGGGCAAAACGCTGACGGGCCGGATCATCTTGTGCGGCATCTTTTTTGGCAGGCTGATTAAAATACGCTTCCGCCAGATTGCTGACATCGTGGCGGTTAAACTGCCCGATAACCACCAGGCTCATACGCTGCGGCTGATACCAGGTCTGATAGTAGTCTTTTGCCGTGCTGACCGGCGCGTGGCGGATCACATCCAATAACCCGATCGGGTCACGTTCCGCATAGAGACTGCCTGCATAGCGCAGCTGCTCAAGAGCATTATTGATACGGAAGCCGATACCCTGGCGCAGCCGCCACTCCTCAATAATGACAGAGCGTTCTTTATCAAAGGCATCCGGGTCAAACGTCATGCCCTGTGCCCAGTCGGCGAGAACCTGTAAACCGGTCTGGATTTGTTCCGGCGTGGCCTGCGGCAGTGACAGTTTATAGACTGTTGAATTGAGGCTGGTGGCGGCATTGACATGACTGCCGAGGTTCAGCCCCTGTTTTTCCAGCTGTTTAAAACTCTGTGTATCCGGAAAATGGGTGGTGCCTTTAAAGGCCATATGCTCGGTAAAATGTGCGAGGCCGCGCTGTTCCTCTGTTTCCTGCAATGAGCCGCTTTCCACCAGCAGCCGCAGTTCCGCGCCGGGCTGCGGGCGTGACAGCAGATACACATTCATGCCGTTTGCCAGGCGGATGTGCTGTAAATCACTGCGCTGCGGCAGCGGACGATTATCTGTGCCCGTGGTGCCGGCTGCGGTACAGCCGGTGAGGATCAGCACCGCACCGGCAAAGGTCAGTTTATAATGCATATCGTACTCCTGGTGTGCAGGTGGCGGCAGGGGCGGACAGGGCGATCACACGGTCCGCCTCCTGCTGAAGAAAACGCTGGTGACTGACCAGCAGAAGTGTGCTGCCGGGCAGACGGCTGCGGAGCAGGCGGATCATGCGGACAGCATTGTCATCATCCAGTGCCGAGGTAATTTCATCGAGCAGCATCAGTTTCGGCTGACTGAGCAGCAGACGGGCTATCAGCAGGCGCTGCTGTTCGCCGCCGGACAGACGCTGACGCCAGTCGGCATCGGTATCCAGCTGTGGTGCGAGTACGGCAAGCCCGGTGGCACCGAGGACATCACGGTAATCGTCCGTCGTGAACTGTGATGCGGCATGCGGATACGCCAGCAGGGATTTCAGTGTCCCTGACGGCAGGTAGAGTGATTGCGGAACCCACATGACATCCTGTTCTCGGCTGATATTGCCGCGGTAGTAAGGCCAGTGGCCGCTGAGCGCGCGCAGCAGGGTGGATTTACCCAGCCCGGAGCGGCCGCTGATAATGGCAAATTCCCCGGCACGCAGGGAAAGAGAAACATTTTCCAGCAGCGGGCGGTTATCCGGCAGCAAAATATCGGCGGAAACGTCCAGGCGTACTGCCGACTGACGGGTTTCAGTGACATCAGACACCGCATCATTTTCCAGAAGACGGACAAAATGGTACAGACGGGTTACCGTTGCCTGCCAGGCGGCAATTTCTTTATAGGCAAAAATAAACCAGCCGAGAGAGGTGGCGACACTGGTAAATGCCTGACGCAGCTGCATTAATCCGCCCAGCATCAGTTCACCGGCGAGGAATTTCGGCAGTGCAAACAGAATGGGCGCAAGTGCGGTAACCTGCTGATAACCCACGGTATAAAATGCCAGATTCCGCTCACAGCGGATCAGCTGATTCCAGTTGGCTGCCACGCGGGCAAAACGGGTCAGCAACTGCTGTTTATCCTGCAACTCTCCCCGCTGTCCGGCGATGGCGTCACCATGCTGTCTGCGGGTGATCAGCGCCGCACGGTAATCCGCCTCACGCTGCTGTTTTTCCATATTCAGTTTACGCAGCGGCCCGCCGATAAGCTGTGTCAGCGCGATACCAACCAGGGTGTAAGCGATACAGGCCCAGAACATATAGCCGTTGATCCGCCAGTCCGTCCCGGCAACAGAGAGCAGAATACTGCCGGAGAGCTGCCAGAGAATGGCGGCAAAAGAAATCAGGGTCAGCAGTGAGTGCAGGAACGTGATCAGCAGGCTGAGGGTGGATTCCACCAGCAGGCGGACATCCTCGGCAATCCGCTGATCCGGGTTATCCGGCTCCTGCGCGGTCAGGCGCAGCAGGTAATGACGGCTCTGCGGCGACAGCCAGCGGCTGAGGATCTGTTCTGTCATCCCCTCCCGCCAGCGGATAGCCAGTTTCTGCCGGAACCAGGTGCCGAGTACCACCACCAGAATCAGTCCGCTGACCAGCACGACAAAGAATTTGATCAGCTGATACAGCGCCGCACCGTCCAGCTTTTGCAATGCATTATAAAAATCCCCGTTCCACTGGTTCATGCGGATATTGAACCAGACGGAAGAGAGTGTCAGCCCGAGAGACAACAACAGTAAGAACCAGCAAAACAGGGCGGCACGCCGCCCCCAGAACGGCTTCACCAGCCAGATAAATTGTTTTATTGTTTTCATTGATTATTCATAACGTTAAGAGACATTGCTCACATGCTCAGATTAAAAATCGTAATTCAGCTGTAACCAGAACTGACGGCCCGGATCATAGGCAATCACCTTGTTACCGGCATAGATAAAGGTATCCGCGACATTTTTGTTATTCAGAACGTTATTCACTTCCAGTGAAACGGATGCGCCGTAAGCAAACTCCGGTTTCCAGTTCACGCGGGTATCCCAGGTGAATTTGGATGCGAAATGCTCTTTCTGATAAACACGTAATTCACCATACTGCGGATCACGGACCACTTCGTTGTCATGACGGACGGCCTGATTACGGGCTCCCCACCATTGCAGGCGGTTGTACCAGGAGATGTTGTAGTTATCCCAGTCACTGGTCAGCTCGACATTCAGTTTCAGCGGTGAGTTAAAGTTGCTGGCAGGCAGGTCACTGACATCGATCACTTTGCCGCCGTACATCACTTTGTCGGAGTTAATGGCAGTACCCGGTTCAAAGAAGGCATAGCCCTGGTCAGACGGGAAGTTGGTTTTGGTATCCTGCCAGACGATTGAGGAGGTAAAGACATGGCTTGCCTGTCCCCATTCCCACGGCTGACTGTTACTGACGGCCAGGGTGACGGAGTCATGTTTACTGCGCCCGGCATTATCAAAGGTACGGATTTTGCCTTTATCGGAGTATTTATCCGACCCGGTCAGGTTGTTGTATTTGGTGCGGCTGCGCACTTCATCGTAACCTTCACGGTGAACATAGGTCAGACGCCAGGTGGTGCTGAGGATTTCCTGTTGCAGACCGAGAGAAATCTCATCGTTATACGGGGTTTTCAGTGAATCCAGACCTTCATAATCATTGGTTTTATCCCAGGTCGGTTCCATTCCCATAAAGCCGCACATATAACATTTTTCCAGCCCGGCATTTTGCGCGCCGTACAGGGCGTAAGTCAGCATAGAGCGGCCGTAATAGCGGTTGGCACCGGCAATCAGTAATGTCTCTTTATTACCGAACAGGTCATAAGTGGCGGCCAGACGCGGGGCGATATTGGTTTGCCGGACAAAGTCATCACGGTCAACACGGACACCCGGACGCAGCGTCAGCCGGCCGATTTCAATATTGTCATCGGCAAACAGGGAGTAGTTGTTATAACTGACCGAGGCGGTTCCCGGCAGGAAGCGGTGCACATTGACAACCGGGTCCTCAATCCCCCATTCCGCGTAGCTGACATAGTCTTCGCTGGTGTGGTAATGCGACTTATCGCGGATATAACGGCCTTTGGTATGGGTGGTTTCCATCCCGAGGGTCGGGCGGTGTGTCATCCCGAAGCCCTCTGACGGCAGGAAACGGGCAACGGCTTTGGTGGTGATATTGTCCTGCTCTGTCTGCAGATCACCCAGCCCGCCCATTTTGGTGTTAATGACCGTTTTGCCGTCCGGTAACTTATCCTTCATTTCATAGAAATTCTGCTCATCATTCACGCGGTTATCTTTCAGTTTCTGATAACCCAGGGTGAATTCCAGATCAGCCAGGCTGGTCTGGTGTTTCAGAACACCGGTCACACCTAAGCCTTTATGGTTATTGTCATAACCGGAGTTGGCAATATTGGAGGCGAATAAACGTGCTTTGTAATCGGAGTAATTCAGGGATATATCGGCGGTGGTCACCGGCGAAAGATCCATCGCATACTTCACAAACAGGTTGTCCGAGGTACGTTTCTGGTTACGTTTGCGCTTATCAAACTCATACCCGACGAGCTCTTCACCCTCCATCACCGCCATCAGTACCGATGTATTCGCCGGAATCGTGGAGGTGCGGCGGGAGGCCGATACTGTCAGGCCGCTGTTTTCGGTTACACCGACTTCAAACCAGCCGCCGAAATCGTGTTTGTTATATTCATTCTGGAAACGGGCCGGATGACTGATATCATTTTTTGATGAATCAATCGGCTGCGAAGAATCCTCAAACAGATGATTCCAGGAAGAGCGGGTGGTGCGGTAATACATATGGCCGCTGTTTTCGCCGTTCCAGCGGCGGCTGGTGACATCCACACTGCCGCCGGTAAAGCCGCCGAATTCCACCGGAATGTTGTTATCGTAAACGGTCACGCTGTCGATCAGGCGGCTGTCGATGTACATTCCCTGATCGCCGCTGTCCAGTCGCGTGGAGGTTTCGCCCAGCGTATCTTTTGCCGGGTCGAAATCGTTATTAAAACTGATGCCGTCGAGTTTATAGGCGTTCTGGAAACTGGAGGCGCCGTGAATGGAGATCCGTGACGGTTTGATTTCGCCCTGGTTGAGGGACGAACTGTCATTACCGGCAAACTGTACGGCAGGGTTGGTGCGCAGCAGTTCTGTGACGTTACCGTCACCGGTATTGCGCTGGCGGATCTCCTCCGCGGTAATATACTGCGGGGCAGACATGACATCGGTGGCCGGATGGTAAGCCAGTTCGCCCTGAACCCGAGTTTCCGGGATTAAAATCGTTTCCGCTTCGGTGGTCAGCGGGCGGATAACATAACTGCTGCCCTGCTGCACCAGTGTCAGACCGGAGCCTGCCAGCAGTGTCTGAATGGCGGTCTGCGCTGAATAATTGCCGTGAAGCGCCGGGGCACGCAGTGCGCCGAGTTGTCCGGCATCATACAGTAACTGGATTTGTCCCTGTTGCGCGATAGTATTCAGTGAACGGCTCAGTGCCTGTTCCGGCAGATCAAGAGTGAGATCTGCCGCTCCTGCCGGAGCCGCTGTCAGTCCGAGCGCCAGCACAATGGCAGAACTGACCGCCCTGATGCTGAATGGTGATGGTGTTATTGTCATTTTTATCATTTCCGGAAGTGTCATAGTTATCCCCTGTATCAGAAGACGCGGAAATGAGAACTATCCTCACCTGATAATCATTCTTTTTTTCATTTATTTTTATTTTTCTTCACAATCAGCAGACTGCCGTCATGCAGTTCGGTGACTTCAACCGGTAACAGCAGCGGCAGAGCCGTGAAAAAAGCATCTGTTTCAGAAAGGGTGACCCGGCCGGAGACAGTCAGATCCGTCGCATTGGCGGCAAGTGACACCGGGCGGTTGCTGTAAGGTGCGAGGCGGGCAACAACATCGTGCAGCGGGGTATTGGTGAGGGTGATTTGTCCGTTACGCCATTCTCCGGCCTGTTCCGGCGGAATATGACTGAGCAGCAGGGCGTGCCCCGGTGCGGGACTGACGGCGTTATCCCCGGCACGGAGATAAACCGGTTTTTTATCTGCGGCATCCCGCAGGGCGACAATCCCGTTCGCCACAGAGACAGCCACTTCTGTCCCCCGGCGGCTGACATCAAATTCTGTCCCGACAACCGTTATCTCCCTGCCGTCCGCCTGAATCACAAACGGCCGCCACGGATTGGATTTCACCTGAAAAAAAGCGTTGCCGCGCACCAGCGTAATACGGCGTTGTGTCTGCTCATAGGCAATATCCGCTTCACTGTCACGGTTGAGAAAAATACGGCTGCCGTCCGGCAGGATCATAGATTTACTCTCTGAGGCAGTGGCGAGCGTCAGGTTATCCATCAGCAGAGCAGGTAACTGGCTGTAGGGTAAAAACAGCATTACCAGGATAAACAGCCCGGCGAGGGTATGGCGCAGCGGGCGCAATACCGAAAACGGCCGGTCAGGTGCCGGGGCTGTGACGTCAGGACGCGGCAGGGCCGACATATCACCCCACAGCTGCGCCATCTCATCAAATGCCCGGCGGTTTTCCGGAGATTCCGCCAGCCATGACTGCAAGTCACGCTGCTGCTGCGCCGTCATACTCTGGCTGTGCCAGCGTGTAAACCACAGTGCGGCGGCTTCTTCCCGTTCATCCTGTTCACGCCGGTCAGTCATTCCCCGTCCTTCTGTTCTTCGGTATTCATGGCGCGTTTGCATTGCAGCAGGGCACGGGCGATATGTTTTTCCACCATACTGACAGTGATATCCATCCGTTCGGCAATGTCACTTTGTGAGAGTCCGTCAAACCGGTAAAGCACAAAAGCTTCCCGCTGACGGGGCGGCAGTTCATTCAGCACCTGATACAGCCTGTCCAGCCGCTGGCGGTGTTCGAGCTGAACCTGAGGATCGGCTTCCTCCTGTGCCACTTCCGCGGTCAGCGAGTCATCCCACTCACTGACGCGGTCACGACCCTTCCGCTGGTTGTAGCGCCAGTGGTCGGTCAGCACATTATTGGCGATCTTAAACAGGAACGCGCGGGTTTCCTGAACAGAAGTATCGTTGCCGCCTTTCAGCCAGCGGGCAAACACATCCTGCGACAGATCCCGTGCATCCTGACTGTTGCCCAGCCGCTTGTGGAAGAAGCGGACAAGCTGATGGTAGGTTGAGTGATAAGCCCCGGCGATAAGCCTGCTTACCGATTTTTCAGTTGTCATTTTTCTGGTGTGTATCGAAGTCGTCGTAATTGAAGGAGTCATTACGCATTGCTTAGAAAAAGCTAAAAAATCTCATTGTTGTTATTTGAATTATTATTTAATAATAAAAAGCAATATCATTTGCGTTATCATTATGCCTGTAATTTTACAAATTGAAATACGTGAATAACGATTAAAAAAGAGAGTTGAGTGATGTTGAATGTGGCTGCGGCCTGTTATCAGAACAGGCGATATTCAGTCGGCGGTACGGTTGCCAGTGTGGGCGCACACGTACTGTTGCTGGCATTGTTCCTGGGCTGGCTGACGTTTTCTGCGGAAGAACCGAAAGGCATGCTGCCGCCGGCATTTGTGCTGATGCCGGGCGTTTATCAGCTGGAAAGTGCACCACCGGAAAAAGCGGAAGGGGTCAGGCAGGTGATGTCACAACCGGCACCACAGCCGCTGGCGGAACCGGAGCGGGAATCTGCGGTTGATAAACTGGCGGTATCTGATCAGGGCACCTGGACAAAAAAAGCGGAGAAACCAAAGAAAAAAGCAGAGAAAAAGCCGCTAACGGAGATTAAAATGCCGGAAACGGACAACCCGTCACCGGTACTTGCCGAGAGCACATCCGCACCGCGTCAGGGCGACAGCTCTGCCAGCCGTGCTGATTTCACCAGTCATGCACCACAGCCGGTCAGCGGCAGTACCGGCTGGGAAAGCACAGTACATTCGCATCTGGCGAAATATAAACGCTATCCGCGTGCACTGCTGCGCTATAAATCCACCGGTGTTTCTCATGTGAGAGTAACGCTGAATATGCAGGGAAATGTTGTCTCTGCCGAACTGGTTAATTCATCGGGCACAAAACTGCTGGATAAAGAAGCGCTTGCCACAGTACAACGGGCATCACCTTTCCCGCTGCCGCCACAGGAGCGCAGCAAAAATGGCCATATTGAGATAGTCACCCCCATCGGTTTTTACCTGTAACCAGCAGACAATTCCCGAAATACCATTTTTATTACCAGGAATTGTCTGTATTTTCCCCTTTTTTGTTTCCTTGTTTATTTTTTCCCTGCTTAACATTTCGGTTTTTCTATAGGTTCTCATAATTTATTTAAATGAGTTTCAGTCACTCATATCGCAACAAGCACAGTAAAGCCGGTTCCGGCACGGATAAAATTCTGTTATTACCCGTCGTAATAAAAGTACCAAAATGAAAATAATTAATTTAATTAATAAGTATTGCTGGTGGATATCCGGCGGTGATTATCGAAAATAGTGTGTTACACTGCTAAAAAATAGCGGGCGATGGTAGTGTTTACTGTGGCAGATAGCTGGTGAATGGACAATATAATGCCTTGGCAAATAATCATTTTTAGTCTGTTTAAGGGTATATTGTTACAAAATATTTCATCCGTGAATTATCAGGAAAATATGTAATAATGTTATTATTCAGCAGCAGGATTGAATAAAAGAATTTAATATATAAGAAATCCGATTTTTATCACTATTCATTAGTATGCATCATTTTCGGACGTGACTTTAGTGATATAAACTCTGTTTTCTTTGATAGATTAATTTTTTATAGGTGATTTTGCGTAATACCAGATTAACTCAAAATTAAACATCGTGAATTTTAGTTAGGTAAGGATAAGTGATGACTAAAAAGTCTGTTTTTGCAAGAACACTCGTCTCTTTGCTATTAGGTACAGCTATTAGTGCTTCAGCGCTGGCTGCGGCAGAAAATACCGGTCATACATTACGGCTGGCTATCGGCGCAGAACCGACAGAGGGATTTGACCCGATGCTCGGCTGGAGCCACGGCAGTTACTTATTACTGCACAGCCCGCTGCTCAAACAAAAGGCCGATCTTTCCTGGCACAGCTATATGCTGGACAGTTACGACCACAATGCCGACGGCAAAGAGTGGACGCTGAAACTGAAAAAAGATCTGAAATTCTCGGACGGCTCCCCGCTGACCGCCAAAGACGTTGCTTTTACCTATAACAATGCCGCCGCCGGCGGCGGTAAAATCGACATGGGGAATTTTGCCAAAGCGGAGGTCATTGACCCGCTGACCGTGAAAATGACCCTGTCCGAACCGCAAAGTACCTTTATTAACGTACTCGGCTCTCTCGGGATTGTGTCCGCCGATAAATATGATGCCAGAGAGTATGCCCAAAAACCGGTGGGTGCCGGGCCATACCGCCTGGTGGCTTTCCAGCCGGGCCAGCAGCTGATTGTTGAGGCGAACCCGTATTACGCCGGGCCGAAAAACGACTTTAATAAGCTGGTGTTTGTCTTCCTGGATGAAGATGCCGCTTTTGCAGCCGCGCAGAGCCGTCAGCTTGAAGTTGTCCGCATTCCGCCGGTGATCGCTGCGACTGCCGGTGATGTCAAAGGGATGAAACTGGTAGAGCGTGCCAGCGTGGAAAACCGCGGTATTGTCTTCCCGATTCCGAAAGCCGGTGAAAAAGATGCACAGGGTAATCCGATCGGTAACGATATCACCTCCGATGTGGCTGTCCGTAAAGCCATCAACTATGCCATTGACCGTAAATTACTGTCTGAGCAGGTGATGGAAGGGTATGCCGTACCGGCCTTTACCGGTGTTCACGGGCTGCCGTGGAACAATCCGGAAGCCGCTTTTAAAGATGGTGATGCGGAAAAAGCCAAACAGATCCTGGAAGAGGCAGGCTGGAAACTGAATAAAGACGGACTGCGCGAGAAAGACGGCAAAGTCGCCAAACTGACGCTGTGGTACACCAGCGGGGATACCACCCGCCGTGACCTGGCACAGGCTATCCGCGCATTCCTGAAACCAATCGGTATTGAACTGGATTTACAGTCCGGCAGCTGGGAAACCGTCGAACGCCATATGCACGCAAACCCGACCCTGTTCGGCTGGGGCAGTCTTGACCCGATGGAGTTAGTCCATCATTACAGCAGCAAAGCGGCAGGTGTGGAGTTCTACAACCCGGGCTATTACAAAAATCCGCAGGTGGATGCCATTCTTGAGAAAGCGGTGAGTGCGCCGGATCAGGAAGCTGCAATTCCAATCTGGCAGCAGGTGGACTGGAACTGTAAAACCGGCACAGGGATTAAAGGGGATGCTGCCTGGGCGTGGCTGCTGAATGTGCAGCATACCTATGTGGTCAGTGATTGTGTGGACCTGGGCAAAGGCGCGCCGGAGATCCACGGATCATGGTCACTGCTCAACAGTGTGGATGACTGGGCCTGGACCTGTAAATAATGCGCAGTGCCCTGTTCCTTTTCGTGCGGTTTTTTTGTCTGCTGACGGTCACGGCGGCGGGAGTGTTTATCCTCCTGAGTTATTCGCCGGTTGACCCGATCAGAGCCTATATCGGAAATGATCTGCTGCATGTGCCGCCGGAGCAGTATCCGGCGATCGCCGCCCGCTGGGGACTGGATCAGCCGCTGTGGCAGCGGTTCTGGATCTGGTTCTCGCAGATGCTGCGCGGTGACCTCGGCTACTCCATGCTGTATAACGCGCCGGTTTCAGAAGTGATTTCGGCGCGGCTCGGGCCTTCACTGGCACTTCTTATCAGTGCCTGGTTTTTCTCGGGAATTACCGGGCTGCTGCTGGGGCTGGTGGCAGGGCGGTATCTGAACCGCTGGCCGGACAAAATAATTTCGGCGCTGTCGTATCTGCTGGCCTCGATACCGACATTTTGGATAGGGCTGCTGCTGCTGTCACTGTTTGCGGTCACCCTGAACTGGGCACCGATCTGCTGTGCCTGGCCGATGGGTGAGGATGCGGATACCGCCACGTTCGGTGAGAAAATTCATCACCTGATCCTGCCGGTGCTGGCACTGGGATTACTCGGCGTCGGTAACATTGCCCTGCATACGCGGGCAAAAGTGGCGGAAGTGATGGGAACAGAGTTTATCCGTTATGCCAGAGCGCAGGGGGATAAAGGCTGGCCGATGATTAATTTTCATGTGCTGCGTCACGCTATTACCCCGGCACTCTGTTTACAGTTTGCCTCGGTGGGGGAACTGCTGAGCGGTTCACTGCTGGCGGAGAAAGTGTTTGCCTATCCCGGTCTGGGACAGGCGACGATAGACGCGGGACTGCGGGGGGATATCCCGCTGCTGATGGGTATTGTGATGTTTTGCGCGATCCTGATTTTTATCGGTAACAGCACGGCGGATATTTTACTGCGCCGCGTGAATCAGGGAGTGATCCGCGAGTCATGACGTATAACCCGAACCGCGCCCTGTTAAAATTGACGGGCACATTACTGATGCTGATCCTGCTGGGCGTATATGCCATCTGGATCACACACACAGATATTGATATGGATTTCCTGGCGCGGCGGCAGGCACCTTCTGTCGCGCACTGGTTCGGTACTGACAGCCTTGGGCGTGATCTGTGGGATCGCACCTTTCAGGGCATGGCAACCAGTCTGCAAATCGGACTGATTTCTGCCCTGACCAGCGGGCTGGTGGCACTGACCATGGCCGGGTTATCCACCATTAACAAAGGGACAGATTATCTGGTGCGCGGGGTGATTGATACACTGCTGGCGCTGCCGCACCTGCTGCTGCTGATTTTAATCTGTTTCACCCTGGGCGGCGGAAAATCCGGCGTGATCTGGGCGATAGCCCTGACACACTGGCCGAAACTGACGCTGATCCTGCGCTCGGAAATTCTGCGGGTACGGGAAACGGATTATGTGATGCTGGCACAGCGCATAGGAAATTCACGGTTGTATTGCTGGCGTCATCATTATCTGCCAATGTTATTACCGCAGTGGATTGTCGGCACACTGCTGATGTTCCCGCATTCGGTACTGCACAGTGCGGCGCTCAGTTTTCTGGGCTTCGGGCTTGCGCCGCATGAGGCATCTCTGGGGATACTGCTGTCAGATGCGCTGCGTTACCTCAGTACCGGCGCCTGGTGGCTGGCATTTTTCCCGGGACTGGTGCTGGTCGGACTGGTGTTACTGTTTGATCAGTTTGCGAAAGCGTTACAACAGCTCTGGCTGAGGATCGCATAATGCTGAAATTTGACCGGCTTGCCATTGATGTCGCGCAGTTCGGCTGGCTGCGGAAAAAACGCTGGCAGCCGCTGCTGACGGATATTTCCCTGGCGGTTCAGCCCGGTGAACTGGTGGCGCTGGTCGGCAGCAGCGGAGAAGGCAAAAGCCTGCTGCTGCAAAGTGCGCTGGGTCTGCTGCCGGACAACATGCGCTGCCGCGGTGCTATCTCGCTTGCGGGGGAAACGCTGACGGAAGAGAGTAAACAGCTGCATCGCGGCAATACCCTGTGTTATGTGCCGCAGGGGGTCAGTGCGCTCAATCCGCTGGTGCGGGTGGGGCCGCAGCTGGAACGCGCAGCCACGCTCAGCGGAATGCATGTGAAGATGCATGATGTGGCACGTCAGCTGCAACGTTATAACCTCCGGCCGGAACTGACGGCCGCCTTTCCGAACCGGCTCTCCGGCGGGATGGCAAAACGGGTGCTGACCTGCGGGGCGACCCTGACCGGGGCGCAGTATATCCTGGCGGATGAAATTACATCCTGGCTGGATGATGAACATGCCGCACAATTACTCGCGCACCTGAAAGTATTATGTGCGGACGGGCGTGGTGTGTTGTGGGTCACGCATGACCTGGCGATGGCGGCCCGTTTTGCTGACCGGATAGCGGTGCTGCGTCACGGGGTTTTACAGGAAACACTGACATCACAGGCATTGCTGAACGGAGAAGGCAGTCCGTGGCTGCAGTCACTGTGGGATGCACTGCCGGAGCATCGTTTTTTATCCGGGCAGAATAAACTCAGATGATAATCCGCTTTATTTCGTCCTTATCTGAGTATTTATTATTTATTTACTGAAAATCAGTATGGTGATTGATTTTATATTTAAACACAGTAGCAGATATTAATTCATCTATATGCGGTAACGGAAACACAGCATAGTCATCAAAGGATCTGAACATCGTTTTCTTATTCAGGAGAACAGCGGTGAATGATTTATTTTTTTATGGCTGATTAGCCACTTACATTTTTTCACGCTTTGTATTTCCGGGTGTGCGTCTGCGCATGTCCGGTGGCCGGTGGCGTATTGTGCATGCTGTTCAGCAGATACGTTACTGAAATAAAAACTGAAATCACGGTGATCCGGAAACCATCATAATCCGGGTTGCTGTCTGATGACTCTGTTTTCATCCAATTGTGGAGGCGTTATGCAATTAACCCCGAGAGAAGTTGAAAAGCTGATGATATACACCCTGGCGGATGTCGCGCAGCGACGCCGTGACAGAGGGGTAAAACTGAACTACCCGGAAGCGGTCGCGATTATCACGGTGACAGCACTGGAAGGCGCCCGTGACGGCAAAACAGTGGAAGATGTGATGAAAGAAGCCGCTACTGTGCTGACCAAAGCCGACGTGATGGAAGGGGTGGATGATTTAATCCCGAATGTGCAGGTTGAGGCTATTTTCACAGACGGCAGCCGTCTGGTGACGGTTCATAACCCAATCAAATAAACGTACAGCAAAAAGGTGAGGTTCTGATTATGAGTAATACAAAACAACCCACGCCGTTAGGCGGAGTCATTTTTGCGGATACCCCGATTGAATTTAATACCGGTAAGCCGGAAACCAAAATTAAAGTCCGTAATACCGGGGATCGCCCGATTCAGATCGGTTCGCATTTTCACTTCTTTGAAGTGAACCATGCCCTGGAATTTGACCGCGAAGCGGCTTACGGCAAACGCCTGAATATTTCATCCACCACCGCAATCCGTTTTGAGCCGGGTGATGAAACGGAAGTTTCTCTTATTCCTTACGGCGGCAAACAGACAGTGTACGGGTTTAATAACCTGGTGGACGGCTGGGCCGGTAATAATGTCGCCATCAGCGAACGTCCGGCAAAAGCGATTGCCCTGAATGAGGCGATTGCCCGCGGTTTCAGTCATAAAGCAGAAGCGAAGAAGTAATTCTCCGTCCTGATACGATTTTCCGGCAGAGATGCTCAGGCATCCTGAACGAAATAAGGAACACGTTATGCCACAGATTTCCAGACAAGAATATTGCGGCCTGTTCGGGCCGACCACCGGAGATAAAATCCGTCTCGGTGATACTGATCTTTATATCGAAATTGAAAAAGACTTACGCGGTTACGGCGAAGAATCTGTTTACGGCGGCGGGAAATCCCTCCGTGACGGGATGGGTGCGAACAACACGCTGACCAGCGATAACGGTGTGCTCGACCTGGTTATCACCAACGTTACGATTCTGGACGCCAAATTAGGTGTCATCAAAGCGGACGTGGGTGTGAAGGACGGTAAAATCGTCGGTATCGGTAAGAGCGGTAACCCGAACCTGCAGGACGGAATCACCCCGGGAATGGTTGCCGGTGTATCGACCGATGCTATCTCCGGTGAACATCTGATCCTGACAGCGGCGGGTATTGATACCCACATCCACCTGATTTCACCACAGCAGGCTTATGCGGCGCTGTCTAACGGTGTCACCACCTTCTTCGGCGGTGGTATCGGGCCGACAGACGGCACCAACGGTACAACGGTTACTGCCGGTCCGTGGAATATCCGCGCGATGCTGCGTTCACTGGAAGGTTTACCGGTTAACGTCGGTATGCTCGGTAAAGGTAACTCTTTTGCCCGCGATCCGCTGGTTGAACAGATCATTGCCGGTGTTGCCGGTCTGAAAGTCCACGAAGACTGGGGTGCAACCTCCAACGCCATCCGTCATGCCCTGCGTGTGGCAGATGATTATGATATTCAGGTTGCGGTACACACCGACAGCCTGAACGAAGGCGGCTATGTGGAAGATACCATCGAAGCCTTTGAAGGCCGCACGATCCACACATACCACACCGAAGGTGCGGGCGGTGGCCATGCGCCGGATATCATCAAAGTGGTCAGCCAGCCGAACGTGCTGCCGAGCTCCACTAACCCGACCCTGCCGTACGGTATCAACAGCCAGGCAGAACTGTTCGACATGATCATGGTATGTCACAACCTGAACCCGAATGTCCCGGCTGACGTTTCCTTCGCGGAAAGCCGTGTGCGTCCGGAAACCATTGCGGCGGAAAACGTGCTGCATGATATGGGTGCTATCTCCATGTTCTCCAGTGACTCCCAGGCGATGGGACGTGTCGGTGAGAACTGGCTGCGTGTGATCCAGACTGCCAACGCCATGAAAGCAGCACGCGGCAAACTGCCGGAAGATGCGGCGGGTAACGATAACTTCCGTGTTCTGCGTTATGTGGCAAAAATCACCATCAACCCGGCGATTGCCCAGGGTATCAGCCATGTGCTCGGATCAATCGAAGTCGGCAAAATGGCGGACCTGGTCCTGTGGGATCCGCGTTTCTTCGGTGCGAAACCAAAACTGGTTATCAAAGGCGGCATGATCAACTGGGCAGCGATGGGTGATCCTAACGCTTCCCTGCCGACACCGCAGCCGGTCTTCTATCGTCCGATGTTTGGTGCGATGGGTAAAACCCTCCAGGATACCTGTGTGACCTTCGTTTCTCAGGCTGCACTGGAAGATGGTGTGAAAGAGAAAGCCGGTCTGGAGCGCCAGGTTGTTGCGGTTCAGGGCATGCGCACCACCACCAAACGTGACCTGGTCCGTAACGGCGAAACGCCGGATATTGAAGTGGACCCGGAAACCTTCGCGGTGAAAGTCAACGGAGAACACGCAACCTGCCAGCCAATCTCGGTGGCGGCGATGAACCAGCGTTATTTCTTTGGTTAACAGAATTCGGGGCTGAACGTCCCGGATTAACAGACTTCCCCGGCGGGCGCAGTCAGCCTGCCGGGCATAACAAAAAGGTAATTCCATGATCCTCATTGAGCACATTCTCGGCAACGTCAGAAAAGAGCAGGCGTGGGCTGATAAAGCGAACGATATGACGGTGGATATGCTGATCCTCGATCAGCGGGAAGCCCAGAAAAGCCGCTGCCGCAAACATACCCAAAACGGGCTGGATATCGGGATCGCGCTGGATCGCAACGTGCTGTTGTCTGACGGAGATGTGATCCATACCGATGATGCCACCAATACGATGGTTGTCGTCCAGATCGATCTGCGTGATGTCATGGTTGTTGATCTTAAACGTCTTCAGGGCAGCACGCCGGAAGAGCAGATCCGCATCAGTTTTGAACTGGGCCATGCGCTCGGTAACCAGCACTGGAAAGCAGTGATCAAAGAAAACAAGGTGTATGTCCCGCTGACCGTCAGTGAAAAAGTGATGGAATCCGTGATGCGCACCCACGGTTTCGGCAATGATACGTTTGCTTTTGTCAAAGGCGAAACCATTCTGCCGATCCTGACCAACTCAGAATCCCGTCTGCTGTTCGGCGGCGCGGAAGAAACCGATACGCATGTGCATGTGGCACATAACCACGGGCACTCACATTCACACGGCCACGATCACGGGCACAGCCATGATCATGACCACAGTCACGACCACGGCCATGATCACCACCATGATCACGACCATGACCACAAACACTGACAGACCGGAACGGGAGAACGTGTGATGAAAGCGGCTGATCTTATCCGGATCATGCAGTTTGGTGATTCGGCACTTCCCGTCGGCGCCTTTACTTTCTCAAACGGTGTGGAATCGGCGATTCAGACGGGCGTGGTACATGATGCAGAAACCCTGAAAGGGTTTGTCCGCACTGCGCTGAAACAGGCGGCCAGTGGTGACGGTATTGCCGTTGTCGCGGCACACCGAGCTGTGCTGGCGGGTGACAATGATGCCATCCTGCGGGTCGATCGGGCGGTGAATAACCGCAAACTGAATGAAGAAGCCCGTCTGATGGCAACACGGATGGGGAAAAAGCTGGCGGAGATTTCCGTCCATATTTTTGACGATCCGCTCGTGGCCTGGTGGCTGGCGCAGATTAAAAGCGGGGATACCCCCGGCACACAGCCTGTGACTCAGGCCATTGTGATGGCGGTACAGGGTATCGGCGAGCGCGAAGTGGTGGTCATGCATCAGTACGGGATCGCGATGACGATCCTCAGCGCCGCCATGCGCCTGATGCGGATTACGCACTTTGAAACACAGCACATTTTATTTGAGCTGAACAACGACATTGAAACCTTCTGCGATATTGCAGCCTGCGGCGACATTGAACAGATGTCTTCCTATGTGCCGGTGATCGACGTCCTTGCGGCAGTTCATACCAAATCTTTTGTCCGCCTGTTTATGAACTGACAGGCGGCTGACTTATTTCCGGGAGTATATTGATGAAAAAAATGACACGGATCGGCATCGGCGGCCCTGTTGGCTCAGGTAAAACGGCGATTATTGAGGTGATCACTCCGATTCTGATTGAACGCGGGATCAAACCGTTAATCATCACTAATGACATCGTGACCACCGAAGATGCGAAACAGGTCAAACGTACCCTGAAAGGTATCCTCGACGAAGAGAAAATCCTCGGCGTTGAAACCGGTGCCTGCCCGCACACCGCGGTACGCGAAGATCCGAGTATGAACATTGCCGCTGTGGAAGATATGGAAGAGCGCTTCCCGGACAGTGACGTCATCATGATCGAAAGCGGCGGCGACAACCTGACACTGACCTTCAGTCCGGCACTCGCTGACTTCTACATCTATGTTATTGATGTGGCGGAAGGGGAAAAAATCCCGCGTAAAAACGGACCGGGCCTGGTGCAGGCGGATATCCTGGTGATCAACAAAATCGACCTGGCGCCGTATGTCGGCGCGAGCCTGGAAGTCATGGAAAGTGACACCAAAGTGGTGCGCGGCAACCGTCCGTATGTCATGACCAACTGCAAAACCGGCGAAGGTGTGATTGAGCTGGTGGATATGATCATGGATAAATTCCTGTTCACCCATCAGGCGGGAGCGAAAGCATGACACAACTGAGGGCTGAGATTGCGGGGACGCCGACACGTCTCCGGGCTCATCTCTTAGGGGAAAAGGCGCCGGAAATGGCGCCTTACCAGGATGAGCCAAAACAGATGCAAAGTGGTGCCATCGGGAAAAGCGGCTATCTGAAACTGCGGTTTGCCAAACGGGAATACCGCAGTGAAATGGTGGAAATGGAGCGCCGGGTACCCTCTCTGGTGCAGCGTGCGCTGTACTGGGATGAACTGATGCCGCAAATGCCGTGTGTCACCATGATTTCAACTTCCGGCTGCCTGTTACAGGGCGACCGCCAGGCGCTGGATCTGATTGTGGAAGAAGGGGCATGTGCCCATGTCACCACACAGTCCGCCACCAAAATCCACATGATGGAGGCGAACTACGCCACGCAGTACCAGAACGTGGTGGTGGAAGCGGGCGGTTATCTGGAGTTTATGCCGGACCCGATTATTCCGCACCGTAATGCCCGGTTTTTAACGGATACACAGATAACGATTGATCCGACGGCCACGATGATCTATTCCGAAATCCTGATGTCAGGGCGGAAATATCACCACCCGGACGAACAATTCGGATTTGATATTTTCTCATCAAAGATCAGGGCGGAAGACAGTGAGGGGAAAGAGTTATTTGTTGAAAAATATATTCTGGAACCGAAAAAAGAAGCCTTGAATGTTGTCGGCGTGATGGGCGGGTTTGATGTCTTCGGTAATGTGATTTTACTGACACCGAAAGAGCATCATGCCCGTATTCTGGAACGCCTGGAAGCCCGTTATGACACGGATGAAGAGGTTGCATTCGGGGCAACGCAGTTGCCGAACGAATGTGGTCTGGTCTTCAAAGTGCTGGGAATCGACAGCCCGAAAACCAAAGAAGCTGTCCGTTATTTCTGGCAAATCGCCCGGGAAGAGATCCTCGGCATCACATTGCAGAAACCGTTCCTGTGGCGCTGATGCGCCGCAGGATGATACCGGTAGTTACTCAGGGGACTGATTATTATCAGCATAATCAGTCCCTTTGTCTGGTTCACCTTCAGGGGAAAGACAATGACAACTTCAACAGTCAGTCAGAACGGCTGGAATAAACTGGCCGGATCCAATCCTGTCATACATTTTATTGATATCACGCTGCGCGGCTGCGCACAGGTGATGTTTCAGAACAACCCGCTGACCGGGCTGTTCTTCTTCGCGGCTATTTTTATTGGTGCGTACAGTGAAGGCATTCCGGCAGTCGGCTGGGGCTGTCTGCTCGGTACGGTCGTATCCACGCTGACCGCGTACGTCAGCAAAATGGATGTCACCTCACTGCGTGCCGGGCTGTACGGCTATAACGGCTGTCTGGTCGGTGTTGCACTGCCGACTTTCCTGGAAAATTCAGCGTTTATGTGGGCGGCTATTGTGCTCGGCAGTATCGTGGCGGTGATCGCCACCATCTCACTGACCGATTTTCTGAAAAACTGGAAAGTGGCAGCACTGACCGCGCCTTTCGTGCTGGTGACCTGGACTATCCTGCTGGCCAGTTACAGTTTCTTCGGCATCAAGGGCGTCAGCCTGCCGGGACCGGCACTGCCGGATCAGTATGTGGCGCCGATCGCCGGTATCCCGTATTCCGATCTGATCCCGGATATATTCCGCGGTGTATCCGAAGTCTTCCTGCTGAGCAGCATCACTGTCGGAATACTGTTTGTGATCGGTCTGGCGGTCAGCTCTGTATGGGCGGCGATCTTTGCGGTGCTCGGTTCACTGCTGGCTTTTGGTGTGGCGTCATTCCTGAAAGCCGATTTCGGCAGTGTCCATACCGGGCTTTATTCATTCAGCGCCGTGTTAACCGCGATTGCGCTGGGCTCCACATTTAACAAACCGAGCTTCAAAGTACTGGTGTATACCGTTGTGGGTGTGATTTTCACGGTGTTTGTCCAGGGCGCACTGGATGTGGTGGTATCGCCGTTCGGCATTCCGACACTGACCATGCCGTTCGTTCTGGCCTCCTGGCTGTTCCTGGTGCCGAATCAGGACATCATGCCGGAACACCGTCAGTAAAAGGGGAGAGATATGCAGAGTAATCTACTGAAGACAGGATTACATAAGTTACTGAGTTTGCGGGTGATCCTGTCGGTGCTGCTGTTTATTGACGGGGTGATGATTCTGTCGCCGGTTCTGTTTTCCTATACCGGAGACATTGCCTGGCAGGACGGCGGCTTCACCGCGTGGTTACAGTCGCTCGGGTTTATAAAATTACTGGATATTCCCCGCTTTATGCTGGGGCTGCTGCTGGCGCTGCTGGCCCTGCTGATGATGACAGGTGCACGTATTGCCTGGCTGTTCTCCCTGTTTATCCTGCTCACGATGGTACTGATGGATCTGGGGCTGGCACATGAATACACACTTCAGGGGCTGTTCTCACTGGCGCTGCTGATTGCCTGCGGCTGTCTGTGGCGGCAGTTCCCGCATCACAGCCTGACCAGTGCCGGCGTGGTGGCGGTCAGCAGTATTATCCTGCTGGTGGTGTATTCCGTTTTCGGCACCCTGTATCTCGGCAATGAGTTCCAGCCGCATGTTACTGACATCTCAGCAGCGTTCTATTTTGCCCTGGTCTGTATGACCACCGTCGGCTTCGGGGATATCATCCCGATCAGCGTGGAAGCGCGGATGTTTACCCTGACGGTGGTGGTGTTTGGTATCACTATTTTCACCACATCTATTGTGTACATTGTGGGTGTCGTTCTGCGCGGCACACGCGAGATTGTCAAAAAGAGGTTGCTGCACATGAAAGAGCATTATGTTGTTATCGGCGCGAATCCGCTGGCGGTCAATATCTATAAGGGCCTGAAAAAACGCGGTTTGCAGGTGGTCGTGATCTGTTCTGATGACGAAAAAGCGCATTTCCCTGATGGTACGGTGGCCGTTGCCGGTGACAGCGCGGATGCGGTGACCCTGAATGAAGCGAATGTGAAAGACGCCCGCTGTGTGATGGCCATCAGTGATAATGATGCGGATAACACCTTTGCCCTGCTGGCGGTAAAACAGCTGGCCGGAGAGGGTGTGAAAACCGTGACGGTGGTGAATCAGGAAGAGAACCGCGACAAAATGCGCCTGCTGCATGCGGATATGACTTTCTCCCTGTCACAACTCGGCAGTGAAGTGCTGATGAAAATGCTGTGCGGCGAGAACATCAATAACAGCGTCATGGCTGACATCTTATTAGCCAAAGCGCCATAAGCAGGGCCGGTTGTGAAGCATAAAGAAAAAAAAATAAATCTGAGCCACGGGATCACCCGGGCTCAGTCATTCTTTTATTCCCGGTTTAAACAGCTGCACGGCATCCGCATTGCACTGGCATTTACACTGACGTTTATGGTGTTCCGGGAATTACACAGCGATAAGCTCGATTACATTATCATGACACTTATCTCTATCCTGATGCCGATGCCGTACTGGGGAAATGTGCTGATACGTTCAATGCAGCGCACGCTCGGCACCGTGATCGGCTCACTGATAGGGATGCTGCTGCTGTACACGGAAACCCACTCTTTTCCGCTGATGCTGGCGCTGGCAACGATTGCAATGTTTGTCTGCGGCCTGATTGCGCTGGGCAAAAACATGTATGTCGGGATGCTGATCGGGATGACCATCAGTATCGTTGCCACTGCACCTGTCGGGGATATGGACTCCGCGCTTATCCGTTCGGCGCAGACCGTGGGCGGCTCCATTCTGGCGCTGGTCTTCTCGGCGATTCTGCCGCTGAAAGGGTTTGTGTTCTGGCGGATGAATATCAGTACCATTCTGCGCGATACCGCCAGATTATATGATGAGCACATCATGAAACTGAACAGCACAGACCCGGAGCGATGGGATAATCAGCTGAAAGATACGTTATCGACGTTATTGGCCTGTAATACCTATATTGCGCCGTCCGTCAAAGAAACCCATGTCCCGGCGGCCACTTTTACTGCCATTCACGGGCGCATCCGGCGGCTGGTGGCGATACTGGAACTGCTGACAGACACCTTCAGTAAAAACTACTTCGCCCACGCGCTGAACACCGAGAATCCTTACATTGTGCAGTTACAGAAAAGTAACAGTGAAATTATGAAACTTCTCTCTGATATCTTTGTGCAGGGGAAAGACGATGACACGATGGATAAGCTTCAGGCACTGCGTGCCAGCACACATGAGCTGCATCAGAAGATCAATGCACAGCCGGAAAGTAATTCGGCGGATGCCATGATGGTCGGGATGAGTGTGGAGGTTATCAAACTGCTGGATGAAGTGTGCGGGCTTGTTCAGATTGACATTTTAAAGAAATGCGCATAAACACAGAAACATTGAAATAAAAATGGCGTAAGGTTTTTCTATGTTAAATGTGATCCTCAGCATTTCCGCAGGATCAGTACTCGGCGGCCTCGGCCGCTGGGTGTTGAGTAATAAATTCAATCCGGTACTGGCGATGATGCCGCTGGGAACGTATCTCGCCAATATTATTGCCGGTTATATTATCGGCCTGGCTGTGGCATTTTTCTCTTCGCACCCGACACTCCCGGCGGAATGGCGGCTGTTTATTGTCACCGGGTTCTGCGGTGCGTTATCGACATTCTCGACGTTCTCACTGGAGATTGTGCAGGCCTTTCAGGCCGGGCGCATCCACCACGGCATGGCCGAAATCGCCCTGCATGTCATCAGTTCCCTGCTGATGACCTGGCTCGGTCTGCTGACCTGGCAGGTGTTGCAGCACCGGTAAAAGAAAGGGGAAATTATTCCCCCTTTTCTTTATCTTCCGTTTTACTTCCCTGCTTCTCATCTTCATTTTTCAGATTAGCGGTCAGCAGATACAGAGATTGCTGCCAGCGGCTCGGGGTCAGTTGCAGCAGATTATTAGCCAGGACAAAACCGATGCCGAGAGCGAGAAGTAACATTACCCGCAGCAGGTTCGTGGTGTTATCCACCTGAGTGGATTCCGTGGCCAGCCGGTGAGTATCAATGGTCAGACGCAGAAAGCCTTTCGGGCCTTTTTTTCCGGGGATAGCAGCGACAATCTGATGGTTAAAATAACTGCCGGCTTTTTGTCCGTCCAGCGCCAGCCGGTCACGGACAGTAATACTCTCGCCGCTGCCTGCTATCTGCACCCCGTCATCCTGATATACTGTGGCATCGAGAATACGGCTGTTGGTGGTCAGTTGCTCTAAATTTGCCGTAATCTGTTTCTTATTGAGCACTTTCCCGTTATCGTCTATAGCATCGGAAAGGTTAAACGCCACCTGCTGTGCCAGTGAATAGGCCAGTTCATTAAACTGATCCATTGACGACTGCTGGTGTACGCGGCTGAAATAAGACACGCCCTGTAACAGACACACCATCAGGGCGAGACAAATCAGAATAATGGCTGTTTTGTGCAGCCGGAATGTTAACTTCGTTTTGGCCATTGTTTATCCGTTTTTCCGTTGTCGCCACCATATTGCCAGAAGCGGCAATTTTTATCTGCTACCATCATGAATATTATCAGGGATTATAGGAGTATCTGTTGATGTCGACGAGTCTGACCTACTGTTATTTGCCGAATGAAATCCATAAATGGCCGGGTCTTCCTCTTTCCCTGAGCGGTGATGAGGTCATGCCGCTGGACTACCGGGCGGGCGACAGCGGCTGGCTGCTGTACGGGCGCGGGCTGGATAAAGCGCGGATCAGCGACTTCCAGCACCGTCTGGGAGCGGCAATTGTGGTGGTCTCGTCATGGCGGATTGATGACTATCAGGTGGTCCGGATTGCGGGCAGCCTGACCGGGCGTATCAAGCGTGTGGCCGATGAATTTCAGATGGATGTGGTGCCGCTGGGAAATATTCCGAAATTGCGTTCACCCGGACTACTGATGATGGATATGGATTCCACTGCGATCCAAATCGAATGTATCGATGAAATTGCCCGGCTGGCCGGGGTCGGTGATGAAGTTGCGGACGTGACAGAAAGAGCAATGCAGGGCGAGCTGGATTTCAGCGAAAGCCTCAAAGCGCGTGTCGGCCTGCTGGCCGGGGCGGATGCCGCTATTTTACAGCAGGTGCTGGATACGCTGCCGCTGATGCCGGGGCTGACCAGCCTGGTGCGGAAACTCCAGGCGATGGACTGGCATGTCGCGATTGCCTCAGGCGGATTTACTTTCTACGCCAATCATTTAAAAGATTCTCTGCGCCTGATTGCTGTCTATGCCAATCAGCTGGAAATTAAAGACGGCAAACTGACCGGCAAAGTCAAAGGCCCGGTGGTGGATGCCAAATACAAAGCACAGGCGCTGGTGAAACTGGCAGAATTTCTCAATATTCCGTTAGAACAGACCGTGGCTATCGGTGATGGTGCCAATGACCTGAAAATGCTGAAAAAAGCAGGCCTTGGAATTGCATTCCATGCCAAACCGAAAGTCTATGCACGGGCGAAAGTGGCTATCCGCCACGCCGATCTGATGGGGGTCATGTGTACCCTCAGCGGTGGTCTGAAACACGAAGAACGTTAATTTATCAGTTATTACGGGGTCACGAGTGGCAAAACCAGCAAAACGCGCCTTTGTCTGTAATGAGTGCGGGGCGGATTATCCCCGCTGGCAGGGGCAGTGCACCGCGTGTCAGGCGTGGAATACCATCACGGAAGTCCGGCTGGCTTCTGTTTCATCTTCGGCGGCGCGCAGTGACCGTCTCAGCGGTTATGCCGGACAGAGCGGCATCAGCAAAGTGCAGAAGCTGTCGGAAATCAGTCTTGAGGAACTGCCGCGTTTCTCCACCGGTTTCAAAGAATTTGACCGCGTGCTGGGCGGCGGCGTGGTGCCTGGCAGTGCCATTCTGATCGGCGGTAATCCGGGCGCCGGGAAAAGTACTCTGCTGTTACAGACCATGTGTCAGCTCGCCGCACAGATGAAAACCCTGTATGTCACGGGGGAAGAATCCTTGCAGCAGGTGGCGATGCGGGCGCACCGTCTCGGACTGCCGATGGACAACCTCAATATGCTGTCGGAAACGGCGATTGAGCAGATTTGCCTGATCGCAGAGCAGGAGCAGCCGAAGCTGATGGTGATTGACTCCATCCAGGTGATGCACATGGCGGATATTCAGTCTTCGCCGGGCAGTGTGGCACAGGTGCGCGAAACCGCCGCCTATCTGACCCGCTTTGCCAAAACCCGGGGTGTGGCGATCATTATGGTCGGCCACGTCACCAAAGACGGCTCTCTGGCCGGGCCGAAAGTACTCGAACACTGTATTGACTGCTCGGTCATGCTCGACGGCGAGGCCGATTCCCGTTTCCGTACGCTGCGCAGCCATAAAAACCGCTTTGGTGCGGTGAATGAGCTGGGTGTGTTTGCCATGACGGAGCAGGGGCTGCGCGAGGTGAGCAACCCGTCCGCCATTTTCCTGAGCCGCGGGGATGAAATCACGTCCGGCAGTTCAGTGATGGTGGTCTGGGAAGGCACACGTCCGCTGCTGGTGGAAATCCAGGCGCTGGTGGATCACTCGATGATGTCGAATCCGCGCCGTGTGGCGGTCGGGCTGGAGCAGAACCGGCTGGCGATCCTGCTGGCTGTGCTGCACCGTCACGGCGGATTGCAGATGTCGGATCAGGATGTGTTCGTCAACGTGGTCGGCGGGGTAAAAGTGACAGAAACCAGTGCGGATCTGGCATTACTGCTCTCGCTGGTGTCCAGTTTCCGTGACCGGCCGATCCCGCGTGATGTGGTGATTTTCGGTGAAGTCGGACTGGCGGGGGAGATCCGCCCGGTACCGAGCGGCCAGGAGCGGATCTCGGAAGCGGCCAAACACGGCTTTAAGCGGGCGATTGTACCGAATGCCAACCGCCCGAAAAATCCGCCGCCGGGCATGCAGGTGTTTGGTGTGAAAAAATTATCGGATGCCCTGTCTGTACTGGATGAACTGGAATAAGTGAGGCAGCAGAGAATGACGGATTTTTCCTATCTGAAACAAGCCATTAAACAGGCTGGTGTGACACTTCAGCAACTGGCGGATCAGTGCGGGGTGACCAAAGGGTATCTCAGCCAGCTGATTAACAACAAAATCAAAAGTCCCGGCGGTCAGAAACTGGCCAGTCTGCACAGCGCGCTGGGGCTGGATTATCCGCTGAAGAAAAAAAGCGTCGGAGTGGTGTTCGGCAAGTTTTATCCGCTGCATACCGGGCATATCTACCTGATCCAGCGCGCGTGCAGCCAGGTGGATGAGCTGCATGTGATCCTCTGCCATGACGAGCCGCGTGATAAGGCGTTATTTATCAACAGTTCTATGTCTCAGCAGCCGACAGTCAGTGACCGTCTGCGCTGGCTGCTGCAAACGTTTAAGTATCAGAAAAATATCCGTATTCACTCATTTGATGAGCATGCCTATGACCCGTATCCGCACGGCTGGGAACACTGGAGTCAGGGCGTGTGCCAGTTTATGCGGGAAAAAGGGATCACGCCGGATTTTATCTATTCAGGTGAGAAAGCGGATGTGCCGCGTTACCGTGAATCGTTCGGTATCGAAACGGTGCTTATCGACCCGGAACGCACCTTTATGAATATCAGCGGACGGCAGATCCGTCAGGCGCCATTCCGCTACTGGGACTATATCCCGACAGAGGTAAAACCTTTCTTTGTGCGGACTGTGGCGGTGCTCGGCGGGGAATCCAGCGGTAAATCCACACTCGTCAATAAACTGGCGAATATGTTCAATACCACCAGTGCCTGGGAATACGGGCGTGATTACGTGTTTTCCCATCTGGGCGGCGATGAAATGGCGCTGCAATATTCCGATTATGACAAAATCGCACTGGGACATGCACAGTACATTGATTTTGCAGTAAAATATGCGAATAAAGTTGCTTTTGTGGATACGGATTTTGTCACGACACAGGCGTTTTGCAAACGCTATGAAGGCAAAGAGCATCCGTTTGTGCAGGCGCTGATTGCCGAATACCGCTTTGATCTGGTGATCCTGCTGGAAAATAACACACCGTGGGTGGCGGACGGGTTACGCAGCCTCGGCAGTGATAATGACCGTAAAGCGTTTCAGGATCTGCTTATCAGTATGCTGCGGGAAAACGGCATTAAGTTTGTCCATGTGACATCAGGGGACTATGACACCCGTTTTCTTGAATGTGTGGATTTGGTTCAGCATCTGCTGATGCTGGATACCCCTGAAATTCGTGACGGGGATCAGCAAAAATAAAGAATACAGAGAAAATTGAAAATTAATCGGGGTATTTCCGGGAGAAATTATTTTTCTCTTCTATACTGAAAGAACAAGGACAACACACAGCGTCCGGCAGAATTCAGGGCAACAAAGGGAGGAAAGATGAAGAGTAAAGGATCCCTTTACTGATGGTGTTAACTGATTGATTTGTTGATCGGTTTTAGTGTTAGAAAGCGGTAAATATGAAGTAGTAAGTCAGCTTCGGTTGTACCTTAAGTACCAGGTTCAATGTAATACCCGTAACAAAAAACACTCTTTTATCCATCCAACCAAAAATGCCGCGCGGTTCCTCACCACGCGGCATTTTCAGTAATGATACCGGCAGGCCGCCACCTCAACACCCTGGTTAGTGACACGGTAAACTAACCGGTGTTCTTCTGTTATTCGCCGCGACCACCAGCCGGAGAGATTATTCTTCAGTGGTTCCGGCTTTCCTATACCTGAGAAAGGCGTTCTTTGTGCAGCTTTAATTAATTCGTTGATACGTCTGAGGGTTTTTTTATCTGTATTTTGCCAGTACAGATAGTCTTCCCATGCCTGAGACGAAAACGTCAATGTCATTCATTGATTTCCTTTTTGAGTCCCTTGCCGGCATTCAATTCATCAATGGAATCCATTAAACGTCGCGCGTTATTAGGTGAACGCATTAAATAGGCGGTCTCTTCCAGAGACTGATATTCATCAAGTGATAATAATACACATGCAGTGCCTTTCTGCCGGGTAATCAAAATAGGGATACGGTCATCCACTGTTTCATTCATCGCAGCGGTGAGATTCTGCCGTACTTCACTGTATGTTAATGTTTTCATTTTGATTCCTCATGTACGAATTCTGTACAGGAAGAGTATAGCTTACCGGCCTTTCAGGTACAAGTTATTGTACAATGTGTGCGGGGGGTACAAAAAAGCCGCGTAATTTTCACCACGCGGCTTTTTTGGTCATATGACCTACTTGGTCATACGTTTGTACTTGATGCGGTGCGGCTCCAGTGCGGCCTCGCCGAGAGTTCGTTTCTTGTAATCTTCATATTCACTGAAGTTACCTTCGAAGAACTCCACTTTCCCCTCATCCTGATAGTCGATGATATGGGTAGCGATACGGTCAAGGAACCAGCGGTCATGGGAAATGACCATCGCGCAGCCCGGGAACTCCAGCAGGGCGTTTTCCAGTGCGCGCAGGGTTTCGATATCCAGGTCGTTGGTCGGTTCATCGAGAAGCAGCATGTTGCCGCCGACCTGCAACAGTTTCGCCAGATGCAGACGACCACGCTCACCACCGGATAATTCGCCGACACGTTTGCCCTGATCAACGCCTTTGAAGTTAAAGCGCCCGACATAAGCACGGCTCGGGATCTCTGTGGTGCCGATACGCATGATATCCTGCCCGCCGGAGACTTCTTCCCAGACGGTTTTCTTATCATCCATCGCATCACGGAACTGATCGACAGATGCGATAGTGACGGTATCACCGAGAGTGATCGTACCGGAATCCGGCTGTTCTTTACCGCTGATCATGCGGAACAGAGTGGATTTACCCGCACCGTTCGGCCCGATAATCCCGACGATCGCGCCTTTCGGCAGAGAGAAACTCAGATTATCAATCAGAGTGCGGCCATCGTAGGATTTGGTCAGGTTTTCCACTTCCAGCACTTTGTCACCCAGACGCGGACCAGGCGGAATAAAGAGTTCGTTAGTCTCGTTACGTTTCTGGTACTCGACGCTGTTCAGTTCCTCAAAGCGGGCCAGACGGGCTTTGCCTTTGGACTGACGGCCTTTCGGATTCTGACGGATCCACTCCAGCTCTTTCTCGATAGACTTACGGCGGGCAGCTTCAGAAGAGGCTTCCTGCGCCAGACGGGCATCTTTCTGCTCCAGCCAGCTGGAGTAGTTGCCTTCCCACGGAATACCTTCACCGCGGTCGAGTTCGAGGATCCAGCCGGCGACATTATCGAGGAAGTAACGGTCGTGGGTGATCGCCACAACGGTGCCCTCGTAGTCGTGCAGGAAGCGTTCCAGCCAGGCAACAGATTCCGCATCCAGGTGGTTGGTTGGTTCGTCCAGCAACAGCATATCCGGTTTTTCCAGCAGCAGGCGGCAGATAGCCACACGGCGGCGCTCACCCCCGGAAAGATTACCGATTTTGGCATCCCAGGCCGGTAAACGCAGGGCGTCTGCCGCACGTTCCAGCTGGTTTTCCAGATTATGACCGTCATGAGACTGGATAATTGCTTCCAGTTCACCCTGTTCTTTGGCGAGTTTGTCAAAGTCCGCATCCGGGTCCGCGTACAGTGCGTACACCTCATCCAGACGGGTCAGGGCATTTTTCACTTCAGCTACCGCTTCTTCAACTGCTTCACGGACAGTGTGTTCCGGATTCAGTTTTGGTTCCTGCGGCAGATAACCGATGTTCAGGCCGGGCTGCGGGCGTGCTTCACCTTCAATATCGGTATCCACACCTGCCATAATGCGCAGCAGGGTTGATTTACCGGCACCATTCAGGCCGAGAACACCGATTTTGGCGCCCGGGAAGAAACTCAGAGAGATATCTTTCAGTATATGACGCTTCGGCGGCACAATTTTGCCGACACGGTGCATCGAATAAACGTATTGAGCCAATGTAGTATACCTTTTGAAAAATATGAGATTTATTTAACAGCTTTTAGTTTATGGGGCATCTGTGGGGCATTATGACTAAGTTTCTCATTTAGTAAAGCCACCTGAGTTTCATTGTTGCCCTGCATCCAGTTCCCGTAAACACTAAAAATCATTTGTGCTGATGTGTGGCCCATCTGCGAAGCAATAAAGGATGGGTTTGCCCCGGCAGCCAGCATCCAGCACGCATAAGTATGCCGTGTCTGATAGGCATTGCGGTGCCTCAGCCCTGCTTTACGTATTGCTCTGCTCCATATATCACTGATGGATGTGCCTGAGTAACAGTTTGTTTTTTCGGTTTTCCCGCGAGCATACAGATTAGGATCGAAAACGAATGTACATTTATCCGTTCGTGTTTTTCCATGCTCACGGAGATGTACGCTGACTTTTACCGGCGGACGCAGCAGCGTCAGCTCCCGCTGCGATTGTAGCGCATTTTTGGCCGGATCAAGCAGAGATATAACCCGATCAGTACCTGCATCTGTTTTTGGCAGGGTAAACAGTTTAACACTGGTCCAGTTTCTTCTCACCGTGATAGTTCCGGCTTCGAGATCTACATCTTCCCAGGCAAGCGCAGATAATTCACCGTGGCGTATCCCGGTATAAAAAGCAACCGTCCACAGGTTAACTGATTGCTGATTTGTACATGCATTAATGAGCCTTTTAAACTCATCCTGTGAAAATGGATCCGGAATTGTCCGTGATTTTTTCAGCTTACTGACACCCAGTGTAAGATCTGTACCGAGGTATCCGTTTTCATACGCAAATTTTAATACACCTTTACAGCAGACAAGGTAATCGTTCACTGTCGCCACCGTGCGACCTCTGGAAATAAATTTTCTTCCCCTGGCTGGCCGGTGGAGGCCGTTTAAAAGTGTATTTCTCAGATCTAGGATGTCTTCACGGGTTAATGACTCTAAGTGCCGGTCTTCACCAAGGATTGTCCAGCACGTTTCCAGCTTGCACGCATACCTGCGAAGGGTATTCAGTGATATCTCCGGGGTTTTCAGTGCCAGCCACTTCTGAATAATACCCTTCACGGTTATTTCTTTTATTTCATCGGTTCTGAATTTCAGTGCATTCTTTGATTCCGGAAACCGCCGGTAATAATCAAATGTTCCCGTTCTTATCTCATAAAGTACCGATTGCCGGACATCACTCGCGTATTTCCTGTTTTTGGGTGTGTCCGGCAGTTTTAGTGACTCTCTGTACCGCTTACCCTGAAACATGAACCAGATGCGGAGTGACCCGCCATGATTTTCAACGCCTGCAGGGTATACGATAGATTTAGACACGGCTTTCTCCTTTGAGGTTTGCGTAATCAGCCGGTTTCGGTTTTTTATACCGGGGCTGATTTTTAATCTGTGATTCAAACCATTTATTTATGTTCGGGAGGTTATAGAGAATTTCGCTGTTTTCTTTCGGGGTTCCATCAGTGGCCACAAAAATCCATTGTCTGCCGTGGACCCATGATCTTTCCCGAAAACTGCGAATTTTTCTGGTTGAATAGCCAGTGATATCCGCCAGCTTTTCCTCTGTTAACCAATCGTTTGGGGTAATAGTTATTAACTGAATCATGATTTTTTCTCTCCACACATCGCCGTATACGATTAGAGGTTTTTAAATAAATGCTGGTGGATTGCGACCACGTAATTCACCTGGTGCAATGCATCATCCAGTGCATTGTGTGCTTCACCAACAAACGGGAAATCTTTTTTCGGGTCGATGTCGGCATTGCGACCAAGTTCGACAATGGTGCGCACATCCCGGTCATTCCAGTGCCTCCAGAATGGATTTATCTCACAGTTTTCGTATGCAGTACGCAGGATCACATTATCGAAATTACTTCCGTTACCCCACACCTGCACTCGTTCTTCACAGAATTCTGAAGCAAACGAACTCAGGCGGGTCAGCGCATCCGGCAGATCAATAGCTTTTTCGCTGTTAATGATCTCACTCCGGGCATTATCGCTTTTACCCAGCCACCACAGCACGGTGTCTGCGTCGATACTACCGCCGTATTTTTCGCTGCTGCGCAGGTCGATAATTTCATAAAAAAGTGCATCATCAGTTACACCGGAAACCATGTCGAACGGCACAGCAGCAATAGCCACGATAGCGGAATCCGGCTTGTTACCCATAGTTTCAAGGTCAATCATCAGGTGTTTGAATTTATCCATGTATTATTTACCCGTTATGTTATGTATGTAAGTTTTCTCATGAATAGCATTTTACGCTGAAAAAACGATCACTTTAGTTTGATTTTAATCAAATAATGTTCACTTATTAGAGAGTGTATACGTTGCCATACTTTGCAATTGGTTACATTTTTAAAGTAAATATGTAGAATTATCATCTTGCATAACTAAAAAATTCGAAATGAGAGCATGATGAGTAGTACTCCCTGTAGCCTTGATAAGCTATTCTTGGTTATCTTTAGAGTGATGTTATTATTTGCATTCATAGCATTTTTTGTTCCGTGCGTTGTAATGCTGTTTATCTGAAAGGCGTTAAACAGTTAAACCGTACCATAAACTGGTGATATGCCTGCGGTGGTGTCAGTGGCTGGATAATGATGTCATCATGTGGCGGAGCTGAATCCAGCATCGGCCAGTGGCTGCTGGGGTCTATTTCAAAGTCCCGCTTTTCGGTCGCCAGCATGACCAGATCGGCGTAGTGAACATCAACGGTCATTATCGGCGGCAGGCCGAACTTCTCACGGATAACCGCTTCAATGCGTTTCTCCACAGCTTTATAGTCCGGCAGCATGGCTTTCAGCGGCGAGGGGATATCTTTGATATACGCCTCAGCTGCATCGTGCAGCAGGGCTTCCAGTGCATATTCCGGCGGCACAATCTGGCTGACGTATACAGAGTGCTGAGCCACGGAATAGAAACTCTCCAGTTGCCCGGCAAAGCGGCATTCATTCGACAGGTCGCGTGCGATATCTTCGATACAAATCTGATCCGGAGTGATATCGGCGAAATCAATATGCTTTCCGGTACTGGTTGCTATATATGACATTTATCTCTCCACACAATTTAGATAATAAAAAGCCGTTACTTTTTATAAGTAATTAATTCCCTGGTGCTGAAATATAAAAATGCCGCCGGTTAAAGCGGCATAAAATAATTAAGCTTTGAATTTACCGATATACGTCTGGATTTCAGTTTCTTCGAATTTATCAGCCAGCAGATCACGGAATTCCTGGGCGATTTGCTCTTCCAGTTTTTCCAGCTGAACAATACGCAGTACCAGCGCAGGCACATCACCACCGGTCAGAACGCTGTAACGCAGTTTGATAGCACGCTCAGACAGTTCATCGTATGGCGTACAGGTAAACTGAAATACTGCAGGCATGACGTCACGGCTTTTCGCTTCCACGTTTTCCATTACGGAGCGGCTGGCACCAAAATCACGATCTTCATGATCTGCGGAACGGCTGGCTTCAATGGTGATTTTGCGCACAGCATTGATTGCCTGCTTAATATCGATAACATTACCTTCTGCATCAAACGCCATCAGGTTATCGCGCCAGTCTTCCAGCCATTCAGCCAGTTCTTTCTGACCACAGCGGCGGCCGTTCATATGCAGAAGTGACTCAAATGGTGATGTCTTTTTCAGTGATACCATAGCGGTGTTATCAGCATGCCCCGGCTCACCGATGGTACCGATATTAAAGATGGTTTTAGCAGCCATCTCATCAGCATCAATAAAACAGCTGACACCTTCATCAACACCGTGTTGCAGGGAATACTTCACAAAATCAGTGATACTGGTTGTATCCATCGCACCACGGAAGCGGTAGCGGCCTTCCTGTAAGTGCTCCAGGCTTTTAACATTGAAATCACCCGGTAAAACCACAGCAGGGCAGAGGGATTTTTCTACAGCATCCAGACTTAATGCAGCAACAGCCATATTCTGAATCTGTGAGATAGCAGTTCCGTCCAAATTAGACATACAAAGGCTCCTGTTTAATTAAAAACATAAAAAGTAAATTGAGTGGTTTTTAAAAAAAAGAAATTAATTAATGGCTTTTAATTTCCCGTCGATACTGCCGTCGATACCAAATAACTGCCCCTGATCTTCCGGCAGAATAGTGAGTTTCCCGCCTTTACCGACCCACATCGGTGTTTCGCTTGTATCCTCTTCCGATTTTTTACCGCGCTTAGTCGGGGTAACCATTTTCAGTTTGTGAGATATTTTCACGCGGTCTTCATCTGACTGAGTGAATTTAAAAATCACATGTACTTCACCGGTACCACCGTTCTTATTGGTACCGAAAGCGACTTCATTCAGTGCAGCAGAAAGTTTGTTTTCAAACACACCGGCATCTAACTCGGAGAGAAAGTCCGGTACACTGGTCATACGGTTATTCTCGCTCATTGCGTTTTTCCTTTCATTGTCTCTTCACACAAAAATAAGTCCACCAGCGGTTAGGCTAGGTATTCATCCGGCAGGACGATTTACGCCAGTGGACTTATGTTTGTAAAAAATTGGCGGCCGGCTGGTGGACTGCACCGTGGTATGCACGGCCGCTAATAGTGCTGCATGGTTATTGTTATGGGGTCGTCTCTCTTCACAATATTCGTGCCCGGTTGTTTAACCACCTCGGGCGGCGGTGGTTTCCGTAGTTCCACAACAGACAGAAATTGGTTACTATTAAATCACCACAACAGATGAAATAAGGATTATGTATGTCTTTTCAACCTGTCGATCTTGCCATCCTTGAAAGGAGAATGGTTGCTCTTGAGACAGCTATGTTCGTTACTCTAGCCTCACTCGAAAAAGCATCTCTAAATGCAAAAGCTGATGTTATCTACACGCTTGAACGTCATGCCAGTGAAAATCCAGATCCAACAATACAGGAAGCATTTAGTAAACTGGCAACAAAAATTAAGGCTCTGAACGTGCAAGATAAGCCTGAGTGATTCCCGCATCTTCAATCACTACAGTTTCATACATTGCAATAAATACATCACGAACGGACAGGGCTAATTCTTTTGTTGGCTCTGCCCCGTTAACAACAAGCTGCGATACACAGTCAGCTGCTATTCTCTGCATTTCTGATGGTAATTCAGCAAATTTCATAACGTCTATCTCCCCACACTAATTGATACTCTTCACACAGTTATTCAGATACGCAGCCGTTACTGCGGTTGTACTGTTAAAGAACAGCGATCTTCCCACTTGGCAATGTCTTCATCAAAGCGGTCCAGAGCACGTTCGTGATCGCGGATTGCTCTTTCGCGTTCGGTACGGAGTGATTGCAGTTTGTGAAAAGCCTGGGCTTTTTCGGTGATCCACGCGGCAACATCGTCTACTGACATGTTGTTAGTGGTGATGATTGGTTCGGTTTGCATTTGTCACCTCATGTAATAATTGGTACCTGTTGTATGAAACTAAAAGTACCTTATGTTACATTGGTGGTCAATAGGTAATGTGAAAAAAGTTACATTACCTGTTTGGTTGGCGGGCTAGATATTTTGAATAACCTGAACGACCCTGCCGATAATTCGGCAATTCCCGTTTACGATAATTGGTTTGAAGTTGGGGTTTAGTGGAACGAGGTAGGTGTATGGAGCATCCCAAACTAGTTTTTTTATGGTTGCTTCCGAAGATCCATCAAGCATTGCAACAACAATTTTGCCATATAGATCATCGTGGCATCCGTATTCAGTTTCAACAATGACGGTTGACCCTTCTGGGATGGTAGGGGATCCCATTGGGTTTGTCATTGAATCACCTTTAACATCAAGGCCAAAAGCACTATCTGACACTCTCGCTGTGGTGTTAACCCATCTCATCACATCATCGATAGTTGCTGCTGAGTAAGTCGATGTCCATTCTCCAGCCTGGACTGCCGAAATGACAGGAATTTGTCTGACGGTTACGGGCTTTCTTGTGGATACCAATTCAGAGGAAAGTGGTTCATTTTCTCCAAACAATAACCATTCTGGGGAGACGTTAAGAGTTTTAGCCAGCATATGGAGATTTTCTCCGTCTGGTTTTGTCACCCCGGTTTCCCACTTGGTTATAGACACACGCGAAACCCCTAGAATTTTTGCAAGGGATTGCTGGGTCATGTTGAGCTGCAATCTGCGAGCTTTTATTCGTTCGTTCATGTTTATTTTCATGTAACCAATGTTACATCACAATGATGTGAAATGTGTTTGCATATCAATGTACCTTTTGTTACCTTTGTCCGTACCATAAATTCAAGGAGCCAACAGATGTTAAAACAAGACGTTCTTATTTTTTTTGGCGGAGTGCAAAAGACGGCAAGGGCACTAAATATAAGCCACCCGGCAGTGTGTCGCTGGAAAAGCGTGATTCCAGAGAAGCAGGCACTAATTATCGATCGCATCACGAAAGGGAAATTAAAGTATTCCTCAGCCCTTTACCAACAGCATAGCAGCACAGAAAAGCACGGTTAACTACAATCCAACCTGAAAGCGAGTAGGCAATGAAGAATGAATCACTGAAAGAAGTCGTAAAAAAAATGTGCTGCGCCATGCCGGGTGGGCGGGAAGCACTGGCCGGGGCGCTGGGTATGTCACTGACGACATTCAACAACAACCTGTACGAGAAGAACGGCTGCCGGTTTTTCGACAATGACGAGCTGGAAGCGATGGAAGACCTGACCAAAACCCGTCACCTGGTCGAGTACCACATGGACCGGCACGACATTACGCCGATGGAAACGATCGAATCTGAAAATATCGACGAAGTGGAATTATTCAAAATCCAGACAAACCTCAGCGCACATCAGGGGCAGCTTTCCGAGTTAATCAAAAAGAGCCTGGAAGATGATGTTCTGACGGAAGAGGAAATGACGGCTATCCACAAAAAAATGAACAAAGTGTTCGCATACGCCCGTGGGTTTATTGCGTCACTGAATGTGGTTTACGGGGTGGGAAATGATTCAGGTAACCAGAAAGGGTGAAGCCGAAGGTATACGGCCTCCGGCTTCGGTCGCGCTATATCAATTTGTGTGAAGAGATAAACGCATGAGCAGATTAACTCATTCAGAACCAGAAAAGCAATTTAAATGCCTCGTCATTGGTAATGAACCGTTTCGTTATGTTGAAAGCATACCTGCTGGTGGCATAGCGGACAACTACCGGGAAGCACCGGAAATGGTAGAACGGGCAGAGCTGAAAGAATACTGGTCAAAATACTATTACCGCAGCGGAGGACGGGATGCCTAAAGAAACAGCTGACAATCTTGATCGGTATTACACCGACAGCCGCGGGCGGAAAGTCCACGTTGTTCGGTTTGACCGGCAAAACAGCCGGGTGATTTTCATGCGTGACGGCTATGAACATCCGTGCTTTGAACCTCTGAAAACCTTTCAGGAGCGGTATACACGCGTGGATGAGGTGAAACCATGAAAAGTGTGTTTGAAATCGTTCAGGCAATGTCCGGTCAGAAAAACGTTATTGTGATACCGGTGCCGTTCCTGGAGTTTTTTGCCGGTGATCAGCAGGCCCATGCATTAGGTGCTGTCCTGAATCAGCTGGTGTTCTGGTCCGGCGTTTCTTCCAGTGCCGGTGATGGCTGGTTCTACAAAAGTCATGAGGAGCTGGCTGATGAAATTAAGGGATTATCCGGAGAAGAACAGGCCCGTCGCCTGGTTAATAAGCTGCGCACGAAATATTTTCCGGGCATTATCGAGACGAAAGCAAAGAAAGTTAACGGCACCCCGGTAACGCACTATCGTATTGATGGGGAAGCCCTTTTACTGAAAATATTCCCTGATAAAACCGAAACGTCGAAATCGACGAATGGAAACGTCGAAAGTGCGGAATCCAAACGTCGAAACTGCGGAATGGAAAACGCAGAAATGCAGGTTCCTGGAAACGTCGAAAGTGAGGTTTCCTATCTTTATACAGATCTTAAAACAGATCATAACTTACAGATCAATACTGACTCTTCGTCGCAGAATTCTGGCGAATCCAGCGACAACCCTCTTAATGATTTTTTAACACGTAATCCTGATGCCGCTATCTACAGCGCTAATGGTCAGAAATGGGGGACACAGGATGATCTGGACTGCGCAAAATGGATTTCTGAGCGCCGCAAAGGGGTATTCGCAGAGCTCGGACTGAAAGAACCAAAAGAGCCTAATTTTACCGAATGGGCGAATGATGTCCGCCTCATGCGTCAGATTGACGGGCATTCGTACCGTGAAATTTGCGCCCTGTACAAGCGTGTGGCTGCTGATAATTTCTGGCGTAAGAATATTCAGAGTACCCGTTCACTCCGTGACAGCTGGGATGATTTAACCCTTCGCCTGGCCGAAACACAGCAATTAAAACCGTCTGTCGATATCGTGGCCCGCGAGAACGCATATACCCGCATTATCTGCAGTCGCTCAAAACCACAGACCAGAACTGAAGAAATTGCCCGCGATTTGGCAGGCAAGGCAGGGTTGCGCGGAATGAAGGAATTTGATGCCCGCCGTGCATGGGTTGGTATCTGGTCACAGGCTACAGAGCAGGCCGCCAAAGAACGGGAGGCAGCATGAACATGCGCTCAGAAAGCAAAGAGATTTACGGCGTGAGTGTGTTCCCGGTGCTGGCCGTCCTGCATCAGATCCGCCGGTGGTGGGTGCTGCGTGACCTGAAAGACCACTGGAACAGCCGCCATAAGGTAATCCGCATTTGCCGCAGTCGTGGATGGGATGAACATATCCGGTTTCAGAACATCGAGCGGCAGTATTTCATGACCCGCGCCACAGCTAAACGCTACCAGCACAAGGGGGTTATCTGATGGCCGGATATGCAAGCAAAACAGCCCCTGAGCATAAAGACAGTTGGCAAACTCCGGAGTGGCTTTTCACTGCGCTGGATCTGGAGTTCGGATTCTATCTGGATGCCGCAGCGAGTGACATCAATGCACTTTGTTCCCGGTACCTGACTGAGCAGGATGACGCACTCAAATCGGAGTGGCTCAGCCATGGTGCTATCTGGTGTAACCCGCCATTCAGCAATATCCGTCCGTGGGTGGAAAAAGCAGCCGAACAATCCCGCATACAGAATCAGCCGGTCGTAATGCTGGTACCTGAAGACATGTCTGTTGGCTGGTTTCTGGAGGCACTGAAAACGGTTGATGAAGTGCGGGTTATTACCGGTGGACGTATCAATTTCGTTAATCCCGTCACCGGCGAGGAAAAAAAGGGTAACAGCAAGGGCTCCATGTTTCTTATCTGGCGTCCGTTTATCACCCCGCGCCGGTTGTCTTCTTTCGTGCTGAAACAGGAGCTGGAAGCGATCGGGAATCAGTATCTGGCGGAGGTATCTGCATGATTCTCTACCTCAAAATTGCAACTGATATCCCGGCGGGTACTGCAATCACGACCCGCTACATCATGGACAAATACAAAGTGTCACGCAGTACAAGCCAGTCGGCAATCAGATCACTGGAGGCTGCCGGGATTGTCAGTGCGGGCGAGCGGAGGAACGGTATCAAAATAGTCTATACGGTTCTGCCCGGAGCTTCGGAAAAAATCGCGGCATACGGTGAACATGTGAGGATGTGCCGCGTGCTTGCGGGAAATACCTGCAGGGCGGTACGGGTAGTCAAAGGGAGCCCTTACGACAGGGAAGAGCGCGATTTTGTATCTGCACATAACCGGTTGTTTATGGCGCTGGCGGCAAAGCGCCGGGAGATGAAACAGAGCTGCGGGGTGATGGCGTGAAGACTAAACAAACCAAAATGGAATTAATCCATTACGAAAAAGGCAAAGATAAAAAGTCAAAAAAGTACATGGTGAGCCACGATAACGGAAAAACAAAATTGGAGCAGGAGCTTAGCGTTACCTGTGATTTGTTTTTTAGCCGTGGCTTCAAAGTTGAAATAGCTATGGACGATTTCCCGCGTTTCGATAATGAAATCGAGGCGGTACTGAAGTATGCAGACTGGCTTGAGAGACTTGGAATTGCATTACGCCGGGAAGCGAAAAAGGCAATTAAGCGGGGTGTTGCATGACATCTTTAACTCTGACCCTCCCGTTCCCGCCCAGCATGAACACCTACTGGCGATCCCCATCGCGGGGAGCCTTAAAAGGCCGGGTACTGATCAGCGAAAACGGCCGCCGGTTCCGTCTGAATGTTATTGCTGACATCCTGGATCATTTTAACGGCCGGACACCGAAACCGGTCACCGGTGATATCAGCCTGAAGCTGGTGCTGTTCCCGCCATCGAATCACCGCCGGGATCTGGATAACTTCATCAAGGCGATACAGGACGCACTGACACATGCCGGTATCTGGAATGACGACAGCCAGGTAAAGCATCTTGATATTGAATGGGGTGAAAAAGTCGCTGGTGGTAAATCCGTGGTGACGATCAGCCCCTATGTAAAACGCGCAGTATACGGCTGCGCTTAATGAGTGGAGAGATAAATATGCAGCAGATTACCCACGGTGTCAGTATTTCGCCTGTGATGCACAATCAGGCGGTAACGATGTCGAGCCGTGAGATTGCCGGTTTAACCGGGAGTCTCCATGCAAATGTTAAGCGGTCGGCAGAGCGGCTGGTCGTCGCCGGTATTTTAACCTATCCGTTGGATGAGTTCCCCTTTGAGCATAACGGTAATACCTATACCGAGTACCGTTTCAATAAACGTGATTCTCTGGTGCTGGTGGCCAGACTTTCCCCGGAGTTCACCGCAAAGATTGTCGATCGGTGGCAGGAGCTGGAAGAGGAGCTTCAGCCTAAAATTCCGCAGTCCTACACCGAGGCTTTACGCCTGGCGGCAGATCTGAATGAACAACTTGAAGAAAAATCCCGCGCCCTGGAACTGGCCGCCCCGAAAGCAGAGTTCGTCGATCGGTATGTCGAAACCACCGGCTCAATGACATTCCGCCAGGTATGCAAGCTGCTGAAGGTGAAAGAGGCTGAATTCCGGCTGTTCCTGCAGGAGAAAAAAATCATGTACCGCCTGGGCGGGTCGTGGTCTGCATACCAGTGCCATATTGACGCGGGGAGGCTTGAGATTAAAACCGGTACCAGCCAGACGAATAACCATTCATTTTCACAGGCTCGGTTTACACCGAAGGGCGTGAAGTGGATTGCTGGGCTGTGGGGAACCTCTCAGGTTGAAGGAGCTGTTTCCTGATGAATTACCTGTTAACCGGCTTTGTCCAGAAAGATGCCCGGATACTGATGTTTAATCCGGGCGCGGAGATCGGCAATTTCCTGAATGGCGCCCGTTATGTTGTGAGTGCAGCTCCCCGTTCAATGGATGGCATTCCGTCCGGCCGCGTTCCGGCAGATGCGCAGCCGCTGCTGACAGATGAGCGGGTGCTTCGTTTCCTGGATAATCCCGCCGTGATAAAAGCCGCCGGCGGACTATCCGGAGCCCGTCACTACGTTAAATCAGTTGGCTACTGCCAGATTAACGATCCGGAAAACCCTTACCACCACCACGAACTGACCATGACCCGCCACAAAGATGGTTTTATCCGGACATGCTGGCATCATGACAACATCCTGCGGGCGAGTGATGTCCACCAGCAGCAGGCGGACGAAATTCTGTTACACAACCAACGGGCGTTTGTGGCACGCAGCATCTTTACCGATCTGCGGCTGCCGGCCGGTCATCTTCTTAATCCTTCCGATTTGTTCACCTGGTCGGTGATGCGCCGCGTCAGTGATCATCTTCCGGCCTTTATCAGTTCCTACATTCTGATGCAGAAACCGGAGGAAGAGATAACCGGCACCATGACAGAGCATTCTATTGTCCATCAACCGCGCTCACACAGCCGGATTGTTCAGGACATCGTGGAGCAGATAAAACCGGTCGTTGTTCCTGATATAGAGCCGGAGCCGCCAGCAAGTTTTATGCGGATCCCGAAGTTAAAGCGCTGGGAGTGTCTGAAATACCTGCAGTGGGTCAAAAGCCAGCCGTGTTGTGTGTGCGGCCAGCAGGCGGACGACCCGCATCACATCATCGGTCACGGTACCGGCGGCACAGGTACAAAAGCACACGACATTTTTACTATCCCGTTGTGCCGGGTTCACCACGACGAGTTACACCGGGATCCGGCAGCATGGGAAGAAAAGCACGGCAGTCAGCTGGAGTTGTTATTTAAGTTTATGAACCGGTCATACGGGATCGGCGTTTTTGGTTAATGCGCTGTACGGAGCGCGGAGAGATAAACGATGATTGAGCACGATTTGCAGTACCTGCGGGATATGGCGACTATCGCAATGACTGACCACAGCAGCAGAACCAAAGGCCAGCTTGAAGCATTTGAGGGATTTGTATTGGGAAACACAACGCGCTACCCACGTAAAAAGCCCCGTGATATTACCGTGAACGGCAGAAAGGTAAGCCGGGAAACCGAGGCGGTATCCTGCTGGTCAACACACTATTCCGTATTACCGATGCCACCTATTGACCGGGTGGACTATCAGAACTGTTCCTGGCGGCGGGCAATTATGGAATTGGATGAGGCAGAGCAGTCCTGGCTGTTGTATTGCTATGGTAAAGAATTGAAGTTCTCACACCAGACGACTATCACCGCCTATGTATGGAGCGAAATGCAGGAACGGATTAAAGGCCGCCGGGTGTCAAAGAAAGTAAAAGAACGACTCAGGGCGCTGGTATGGCTGGCAGTGCAGGATTACACCCTGAACAAAGACGGGTATTACTATCAGTCTGAACTGGCCGAGCTGGTTGGTGTCGAGCGGAATAACTGGAATATGCACTATGAAAAGCACTGGCAGGAACTGCGATTGATTTGTAAAACCTTGGACTGTAGGGCATTACGAAAAATGAAAAACAACAGGGCGGAAATCTGGCGCAAAAATGCAGCTAAAACTTGCAAAAGTGAATAATTTGAGCCATATTTGATGGTAATTTGATATGTTGTCATAACTGTATATAAACCTCGCAATAGCGGGGTTTTTTATTGCCTGAAATCCAACTTGTAAGAGTTACTTACAGGTTCAACTCTCCGGAATTTCCGGATAGTTCACATAACGCATGTGCCACGAGTACATTGCGCGTACGGATTCGCTATGCGAGTCCAGCATTCCAAAGGTCGCCTTGTGCGGCCTTTTTTGTTGGAGAAAATATGAAAAGCGTAATTACAAAAATATGCCTGAAGTTATCAGGTAAAACTCATGAGCAGTTAGCGATAGCCTGGTCATTCCATTACTTCATCACCAGATCAAAGTATAAGGCGTACTGGCGGGCAGTATTCCAATAATTTATCTGTATCTCATGCAGAGAAATCGGTAATAGCGCATAAGGTGGAGTTGCGCCACCACTACAGCAACAATAAGAGCATTGGAATACGACAGGCTCATTACCTAATCCGTATTCGACCACAGTGCTCTTTTTATTGCTTTCCCGCCGCTGGTGGGATTCCGAATAATGCCGCAGCCACCTCACTTTAACCTGTTTAAAACATATAACCCGGTTGCGGCATTTCCCTATCACTCAACATACGGAACACTCCGCAGGGGGTGGATATGTTGCTGAAAATAAAACGGTGGAATAATGAATACATTAACAGCCGATGATATTAGAGCTGCGCTTTCATACACACCAGGTACCGGGATATTTGTCTGGAAAGTTAACATAACAAAAAGAATAAAGGCGGGTACGATAGCGGGAACCACTAATAGGTTTGGTTATATTCAAATAGTGTTTCGCAATAAAATTTATAAAGCACACCGCTTAGCCTGGGCTTATGTTTACGGGCATCTCCCTGATGGAGACATTGACCATATTAACGGTAATACATCAGACAACAGAATTGTAAATTTAAGGGTGGCCACTCATGCTGAAAACATGAGAAACAGAAAGATGCCAAAAACAAATACATCTGGTGTTAAAGGTGTTTATTGGGACAGGGAGAAGAGAAAGTGGCGAGCGGCACTCATGTTTGACGGAAAGAAAAAAAGTGTTGGTTATTTTTCCGAGCTATCAGTTGCGACAAAAGCAATTTGCAAAGCCAGGGAAGAGCTACATAAAAGTTTCGCCAGACATAACTGACCAGCTTACATGATTATCGTCATTTATTTTATTAATAATTAACTCTATCCCCTTAAATAAACGGGGTTTTGGTATGCAAATGGACAAAATCACAACCGGCATTTCATACGGCACGTCCGGGGCCGGAGCCCTGTACTGGATGAAGCAGCTGCTGGACGGTTTCTCTCCGGAACAGTGGGCAGCAATCGGCGTACTGGGCAGCTTACTGTTCGCTTTCCTGACCTTTCTGACCAACCTGTATTTCAGACACCGCGAGTACAAGCGCCGCTGCAAAGAGGAACCACAGGATGAATAACGGTCTGGTTAAAAAAGCAATGGCTGCTGTCAGCGGTGGTGCGATTGCTGTTGCGATGGTTCTGATCCCGGCGTTCGAAGGTATGAGGTATAAACCTTATCAGGATGTCGCCGGAGTATGGACAGTGTGTGCCGGGCATACAGGGCCGGATATTCAGCGGGATAAGATTTACACGCAGGCAGAATGTGATGCGCTGCTGGAAAAAGACCTTGCTATCGTGGCGAAAGGGGTAGACAGGCTTATCCGTGTTGATATTCCTGTCTATACCAGAGGGGCACTCTACTCATTTGTATATAACACAGGTGTGGGGGCATTCTCTCGGTCAACTTTGCTCAGAAAACTGAATGCCGGTGACAGAGCCGGAGCTTGTGGCGAAATAAAACGCTGGGTTTTCGCCGGCGGCAAGCCGTGGAAAGGGCTGATGACCCGCCGGGAGATAGAGGAAATTGTATGCAACGGAGAGCCGCGATGAAATATTTAGCAGCGGCGACATTGTTCGCATCGGCCGGATTTATTGCTGCAAATGGGTATGGCGGATGGGGATGGTTCCTTTTTGTCGGGGTGATCATCCTATGAAAGAGATGCTGACCGTCTTGGCTGTTTCTGTTTTTATCGCCCTGATATCCGTTGCCGGGCTTTATCTGTATTCGCTGACAAATCACTGTAAGCCGCAGCCGGGTAATCCTCTGGATGGTGTGATCCATTATGAGTGTGAAGCGCCATGAACTGGAAAGAGGCGGTAATTGCCGCGCTGTTTATTGCTGCCGCCTGGTGGGTATATGACACCTACCGTGATAACCAGCAGCTGAAGGTGAATAACACAACATTGTCCGGGCAATTGTCAGCACAGCAGACGATAAACACCATCACGCTTTCAGCCGTTGCTATCAGACACCGTGCCGCACTCGACAACATCAAAGCCAAAGAAACGGAGGGCACGGAGAATGTCAAAGTTAAAACCGTTATTAGAACGGAGTTTAAAGACAGTGAGTGCGCTGTTACTCCTGTTTCCCCTGGCATTGTTGGGAAGTTGCAGCAATACGAAAGAGACATTCGTGCCCGTGCCGGTGGTGCCGATCCCGCCACAACTGACGGCTGATTGTCCGCTGCCGGTTATTCCGGATGAACTGACATACGGCGGCGCAATCCTGTTGTTGGCCGATGCAATGAAGTCGATAGCGGGCTGTAATCACGATAAGCGGGCAATACGGGAGATTGAAGCGGAGAGGGCAAAAAAATAGCCCCGAGTGACAGGGCTAAATAAAGCTACACGAATAATTTTCTTTTATGAAAACTCAGCATATTTATCTTAAGTTGGAGCATTGCCCGGTATCAAATGGAATTATTGGGATATAAGATCTACGTCATACAAATATAAAAACAAAGATACTTTTTCAGGCAAAAAAAAGCTCCTGGCTGTGTGCAGGAGCTGATCATACTGCCATCAAAAAGCCTCTACCCAGCCCATGAGGGTAGAGGTAAAAGGCCCTGGTGTTGGCCTGAAAACTGGGTTTCTTTGTGGCGCAGATAATACAGGTGGATATTTAAACAAAACCTAAATAATCGTGATGAATATCACATTACAAATGTAACGAAGTGTGGAGGATTTCATGACTGAAATCATCATCGCAGTGATTGCGGTATTAGCTGGCTTCATAGCCGGTGCGCTGGTCTACCGCAAGCATACAAAAGAGGCTGAGCGCATCATCAAACAAATGCAGGATGCCAATGACAGACTGCAAAAGCGCCTGGATAGTCGAAAGTAGTAACACTTCACAAAGCCTGCTCACTGAGTGGGCTTTTTAATGCGCGGCGTTGTCGCTGTCTCCCTGCGTTAACTATGACCCGTCACCTTATGCGGTGAGTGCGCGGGAAGAATCAAAAACAACGAATCTACGGTCAGCTACTACCGAGGTAGGCAGCAACGTCAGCTGCCAGAGCAGTATGGCGTGACAGCCGGAGAGACGGCGATATTCCGATCATTATTTACGAGTGGTGAGCGGAATATAAAACAGGGGTGTCTATGGCAAATCTCACAGACCTGAGCAACCAGCTCCGAACTCTGCGGAAGCAGCTACCCTTTGCTACCGCTCAGGCTATGACAGCTGTTGTCAGAAAGATTGAAGACGCGCAGAAAGTGGCAATGCAGCGCAATCTGGATAATCCGACACCATTCACGGTGAAAAGCGTTAAAAGCCGCGGTGCCAGAAAAAGTGACCTGAAAGCGAAAGTGTTCGTGATGAATACCGCTGCTGCATACCTTGAACCGTTTGAAACCGGCGGGGTGCATAAACTCAACGGGTCTGCACTGCTGAACCCCAAAGACATCAAGCTGAACAAATACGGCAATCTCCCACGTAATAAGCTTTCCAGTCTTAAGAGCAAAGAAAACACTTTCATCGGTGATATCAGTGGTGTTAATGGCGTGTGGCAACGGAAGAAAGCAAAGAAGGGCAAGAAAGGCCGGAAGCGTCTGCAGCGGTCACCTAACGGAACCCGCAGAGACAGAAAGAAACAACCAATGCCGAAACTGTTAATCCGGTTCGGTGATGCACTGCCTGTTGAACCCGTGCTGGGATATCAGGACAGAGCAATGAAGATGACACAGGCGCTGTTGCCTCAGGAGATTAACTGGGCAATAGCAGAGGCGATACGAACGGCGAGGTGAATAATGAAAGTAAAAGTAGAGCATAACGGCAAAACCATTTGGTGCCGTGACAGCGAGAGTGGTACTGGTATGACATCACGCGGATATCTGACAGACGGTACACAGCAGAAGATTGTTACCGCCCTGATCACTGCACTGACGCAGGCTAACGGCGAAATGTCATTGTCCTGTCCGGTGGGTGAGGCTTGCCTGACACTCTCAGATGAACAACTGAAAGAGATTGCAGAAGAATTGAGAGCACATCCGGCATTTATACCACCACTGTATCCTGCACAGAAAGAGATGAACCTTGCTGAACAAGCAATACTGGACAGGGCCAGAGGTTGTGAAAAACGTCCGGTTGTGTGGATTGTTCAGGTGGGTAGTGATGACGTATGGTTCAGTCGGGTAACAAACGGGCGCATAGATTATGACTACGCGCCCGTCAGCAGAGGCAAAGCTAATGTGTATGCATCAGCTATTCTGAATGATCTTGAACCACCAAGACATCTTCAGAAGTCCGATAAACCGACTGTTCAAACTTAATCTGAACAACATCCTCATCCGTTTTATTTACACAGCGAAAATCCAGTCCGCTGAAAGATACGCGGGTATTATCCGGGTAATGGCTAAGTTGGCGCCTTAATGTCCCTAAATCCACGGTATGACTTCGGATGATTTCTTTACTTGGCATTAGGTTGCTCCGTATTAATGGAAAGAGCAGTCAGTATGCGGTTACAGGAAAAAGAAAACGTCGATATTTATTGCAAGTTTACGGATGACTGGGGTGGGATGGTGCTCAGAATTTTTTGGGTCCTTCCTAAGTCTTTGATATTACACGGGCATTGCGCGCCGCGTTCTGCGTCTAGCTGTGAAATTTTGATTTTGTGTCCCATGTCCCATGACAGCGGTCAGGTGCTTTCATTTCTGATTCAGTAAGTTACGTAAAAAAATTCTGAGTTTTGTGTCCCATGAAATGTGGGACATGTCCCGCGCAATGTCCCATGTGCCCCGATGTCCCACGTCAGCAGGAAAATGTCCCATGACCACGATGAATATTTCCGACTATGCGAAGCATGCGGATGTGAACCGCAAGACGATCACCCGGTGGATAAAGGCCGGAAAATATATCGTGATGGCCGGGGATGAAATCGACGTGGAGGCCAGCGACCGGAATCTGAAAAAGTACCGGGACAGTAAAGACCCGCGCACAAAGAATGCGGCGAAAAAATCTGACGCTCCGGAGAAAAAACCAGCAAAAGAAAAAAGCAGTTTTCAGCAGCGTGCCGAATCTGTGTATGCAGAGCTGGTTTCCGGCGAAGAGGAAGTCCGTGATCTGGAAAAGTCCAGAGCCATCAAAGAGCACTACTTTGCAGAGCTGGCCCGGCTGGAGTACGAAGAGAAATCCGGCATGGTGCTGCCGTGGCAGGACATGATCGACAAGGTGGGCGAGGAATATCATGCTATGCGCACCCGCCTGATTGCGATAGCCCCTGAACACGGCCCCCGCCTGCGGTCGCTGGCACTGACTTCCTCTGATACAGAGTTTGTGGCCGCGCTGCAGGACATTATTCATGAGGCGATGGAGGAATTGAGCCTTGACCACAGTGAACAGGGGGGATAATGCATGGCAACAATTCACCCGTGCACTGAGTCAGAAACGCGCTGTCGTCAGACCTCCGGAAGCCTTATCGCTGAGCGGGTGGGCGAACAAATACGCGGTGCTGTCGAAAGAAAACGCCGCACAGACCGGCCGGTTCCGGTCATTTAAATATCAGGATGGCATTATGGATGCCTTTACCGATCAGTCGGTAACTCAGGTGTCCGTGATGAAATCTGCCCGTGTCGGGTATACCAAGATTCTCGACCATGCCGTTGCTTATTACCTGTCGCATGACCCGTCCCCGATCCTGGTGGTTCAGCCCCGAGTGGAGGATGCGGAGGACTACAGTAAGACCGAAATTGCGCCGATGCTGCGTGATACCCCGGCACTGAAAGCCATTGCCGGTGAGGCCAAAGCTAAAGACAGCGGCCAGACCATCCTCAAAAAGCAGTTTTCCAACGGAGCCAATTTAACGCTGGTGGGCGCAAACTCACCCGGCGGGTTTCGTCGTATCACCTGCCGGATCATCCTGTTTGATGAAGTGGACGGTTATCCGTCCGGCGGGGCCGGTTCGGAGGGTGACCAGATTGCTCTGGGTATCAAACGCTCAGAGACATTCTGGAACCGGAAAATCGGCCTCGGTTCAACGCCGACCGTAAAGAACGTCAGCCGTATCGAGAAAGCCTATAACGAAAGTGATCAGCGGCACTACTGGGTACCGTGTCCGCACTGTGGTGAGTTTCAGATTCTGGAATGGGGCGGACCCGATACGCCGTACGGTATGAAGTGGGATAAAGACAAAGACGGTAACGGGTTGCCGGATACCGCGTATTACGTCTGCCGCCATAACGGGTGTGTTATTCACGACAGCGATAAACCGCTGATGATTAAAAACGGGGAATGGCGCGCTGAAAAGCCGTTTACCGGTCACGCAGGATTTCATATCTGGGCGGCGTACAGCCTGTTCCCGAACGCAGCCTGGCCGAATCTGGTGAAAGAATGGCTGCGGGTGAAAGATGATCCGCTGATGCGGCAGACCTTTATCAACCTGGTACTCGGTGAACCATATGAGGACCGGGGTGAAAAAGCCCTGAGCGAACAGAAATTACTGGAGCGCTGCGAAGTGTGGGCGGCGGAAGTGCCGGACGGTGTCACGCTGCTGACGGCCGGTATTGATACGCAGGATGACCGCTTTGAGATTGAGGTGGTCGGCTGGGGCCGCAGTGAGGAAAGCTGGTCAGTCGCCCACGATGTGATTGAAGGGGATCTGGAAACACCGGAGCCGTGGGAGCGCCTCGATGCGTACCTGAAACAAATCTGGCGGCGTGCCGATGGTCGCGGATTTGCCATTATGGCGGCCTGCATGGACTCCGGAGGACACCACACCCAGGCCGTTTATGATTTCTGTAAAGCGCGTCTCGGTCGCAGGATTTGGGCTGTCAAAGGTGAATCCGCCCGTGGCGGTAAACGCTCACCGATCTGGCCGACAAAACGCATTACATCCCGTTCGAAAGCCGGATTTAAACCGGTAATTATCGGTGTGAACGCGGCAAAAGATGCGGTACGCGGTCGTCTGCATCTGGAACCACCGGCAGCAGGCGAACCGGCACCGGCGTATATGCATTTCCCGGTTGATCGTGATTTGCAGTATTTTGGTCAGCTTCTGGCAGAGCGGTCAGTAATTAAAGTGTCCGGCGGTCAGCGGTACCGGGTCTGGGAGCAGATACCGGGGCGGGCAAACGAAGCACTGGACTGCCGCGTGTACAGCTATGCCGCGCTGTGCGGCCTGATGTATATGGGGCTGAAACTTAATGCGCTGGCTGACGCTGTCGCCGGTAATCCGGAACGGCTTATTGAACCGCCGGCAGAGACTCAGACCAAAGTTAACCTTCGCTTCCCGGGGGCGATCATCCCGGAGGAAACCAATGAAAAGCCTCAGCGGAAGCGGATATCCCAGCTTTTGCCATAAGGAGTGTCAATGTCACGAATTACCACGCTGCTTACCGGCATGAGTGATGCGCAGTTAAAGCAGGCGCTTGTTCAGGCGCAGCAGGCCTATATCGACCTGTCAACCGGTGCCAAAGGCGTTTCATTTTCCTATACACAGGGTGACGGGACGCGATCGGTGTCCTATCAGCAGACCAGTCTTGGCGACCTATTGGCGCTGATCCAGACAATACAGGCCATGCTGGGGATCTCCCGCAGGCGTCCAATCAGGGTGAGGTACTGATGAGTGTACAAATCTTAGGAGCGGACGGGCGCCCGCTGCCTCCGGCTGCCCCGAAAATGAAATACGGGGCACTGTCCGGCAGTGGCCGGGTGCCGTATGACGCGGCGGATTCATTCAGTGATCAGATGGCGAACTGGCAGCCCGCGCTGTGGTCGCCGGATAATGAAATAAATATCTACCGTGACCGCATTGTGTCACGTATGCGTGATCTGGCACGGAATGACGGCTGGGCGTCCGGCTCGATAACCCGAGTCCTGGATAATGCGGTGGGTGCCTGTTACCGGCCGGTATTCAAACCCGATTACCGGATGCTCAGGCAACTGACCGGCAATAAGGCATTTGATGCGGTGTGGGCTGCCGAGTACAGCCGGTTTATTACCGCGCACTGGCGCTCATGGGCGAATGACAAAGGCCGGTACTGTGATGTTGAACGCAAGCAGACCGTATCGCAGATGCTGCGGCTGGCTTTCCGTCACAAGTTGCTGGACGGTGACGCGCTGGCGGTTCTGCAGTACCGTCCTGACCGGCTTGGTCACGGCAAGGCCCGTTATGCGACGACAGTTCAGATTGTTGACCCCGATCGCCTGAGCAACCCGCAGCAGAATTTTGACATGCCAAATATCCGTGGCGGGGTGGAGATTGACGGTGACGGTGCCCCGATAGCCTATCACATCCGTGAAGCCCATATGGGCGACTGGTGGGCCGGTAAAAAAACCATGACCTGGAAACGCATTCAGCGTGAAACGTCATGGGGTCGTCCGGTGGTGGTGCATGATTTTGATATGGAGCGCGGTGCTCAGCACCGGGGGATCGGTATTCTGGCCCCCATCGTTCAGAAGCTGAAAATGCTGATTAAGTACGATGAATCAGAACTGGAGGCGGCAATCCTCAATGCCATTTTCGGGGCGTATATCGAATCCCCGTATGATGCGCAGATGGTGGCTTCCGCCCTGGGGGATACCGGCGATTTTACCGGTGATGAACTCAGTGCCTACCAGACACAGCGGACAGAATACTATCAGGATAAGCGACTCAATCTTCAGAACGGCGCACGTATCCCGCACCTGTTCCCGAATGAAAAAATAGTCACACTGTCCGCTGCCCGGCCGACCAGTAACTTTGACGGCTTTGAAAGTGCGGTGCTGCGGAATATCTCTGCGGCCACCGGTCTGTCAGCCCAGCAGGTCACGCAGGACTGGTCTGATGTTAACTATTCCTCAGCCCGTGCCGCCATGCTGGAAGCCTGGAAAACCCTGACCCGCCGCCGTGATGATTTCTCAAACGGCTTCGCACAACCGATAGCGGTGGCCTTTGCCGAAGAAATTCACGATGTGGAAGATGTTCCGTTACCGAATGATGCCCCGGACTTTATGGACGCATCAGCATCCTACTGCCGCGCGCGGTGGATGGGGCCGGGTCGCGGCTGGGTGGATCCGGTCGCAGAGAAAAAAGGCGCCATCCTCAGTATGGAAGCCGGTTTCTCAACACTGGAAATGGAAGTGGCTGAAAACATGGGTGAGGACTGGGAAGAGTTGGTCGATCAGCGCAGCTATGAACTTCAGCGGTTTGAAGAGCTCGGATTGCCGCCACCCAGCTGGGCAGTGGCAGATACCTTTGCACCAAACCCCGAAAATAAACAGGAGGCGAAGTGAATTTACCCCACCTGGCACAGAAGCTGTTTAACACGCCTCTTGCCATACACCCGCAGAAAGCGGAAGTGATTGTGTCATCACTGACAGAGCGGCTCGGTATCACGCAGATCCGCAGCGCCATGATGGAAGACGATGACGAATATTTCAGCCGTAAAGCTCGGAAAGACAGCGGGTATGACGTGCTGGAGGGCATCGCGATTATCCCGGTCTACGGCACACTGGTTCAGAAACTCGGCACACTGCGGCCGTATAGCGGCATGACCGGTTATGACGGCATCCGCCGGGCCTTCCTGACCGCCGTTAACGATCCGGAAGTGAAGGGTATCTGTCTGGATATCGACTCCCCCGGCGGTGAAGTGGCCGGTTGTTTTGACCTGGTTGATTTGATTTATGCCGAACGCGGCAAAAAGCCCATTCACGCCATTCTGTCCGAAAATGCCTTTTCCGCTGCTTATGCCATTGCCAGCGCCGCGGACAAAATTTACGTCCCGCGTACCGGCGGTGTCGGTTCGGTCGGGGTGATCGTCATTCACTGCGACTGGTCACAGCACATCAAGGATGACGGGCTGAAAGTGTCCATTATCACCTACGGGAACCGCAAAGCGGAAAGTAATCCGTATGTGGCGCTGAGTGATGAGGCGAAAGCCGCCATTCAGCACGATGTCGATGAAATGGGGCGTCTGTTTGTGAGCACTGTTTCCCGTAACCGCGGACTGTCTGAGACAGTGATCCGCAATACACAGGCCGCCTGTTATCTGGCAGCCGAGGGCGTACAGATGGGTCTGGCTGATGTGGTTGCCAGTCCTGATGTCGCATTTCAGGAACTGATGAAAGAATCCGGAGTAATTTAACTATGGCAGACAATAAGTTTACTTTTGCACACCTTATCGGCCTTGGTAAAAAAGCCAGAGCCTCGGAAGAGGATGAAGATAAAAAAGTGCGCAAAGCCAAAGGCGGCAAAGCGGAAGAGGACGAGCGCGACGAAGATGCGGAAGACGATGAAGATCGTGAAGGCGCAGAAGATCAGGACGACGAAAAGCAGGGCCGTAAAGCTAAAAAAGCCGGAGGCGACGACGATGATCCTGACGCCGAAGATGATGAAGACGCGGAAGGTGATGACGAAGACGCCGAAGACGACGATGAAAATAAAGACGTGAAAAAAGGCCGCCGCGCTGAACGCAAACGCTGTGCCCGCATCTTTGGCAGCAAGGCTGCCGCCGGTCGTCCGGATATGGCTGCACATCTGGCATTCAATACCCGAATGTCTTCATCCGAAGCGATCAGCACCCTGAAGGCAATGGGTGCGGTACAGCCCGCAACACAGCGCGCATCGCTCGACAGCCGCATGCGGGCAGAGCAGCAGGTACGCATCAGTCCGGATGCTCAGGCACCGGCAGCGGGTACCGCCGCCGCGCTGGTTCATCAGATGACCAGTCTTTATAACAGCAACAAGGGAGCGAAATAATGGAACAGTTCTCACAAAACCCGTTTCAGCCGGGAGTGCGTCAGGCGGTATTTAATCCGGATCAGCTGATCTCCGGTCCGCTTCAGGTTGTTACCGATACCGGCATTATTGCCAAAGCCGGTATTCTGAAGCGCGGCACCATCCTCGGTATGGTCACCGCCTCCGGGGAATACGTGATCAGCAAAAAAGATGCAACAGACGGCAGTGAAAAGCCGAGTGCAATTTTGGTTGATGATGTCGATACCACGACTGATGCTGTGAGCGGCGGCCTGTATCTGATGGGTGAATTTAACCAGAACCGCATTATCCATGATGACACCTGGACCGCAGCCGATCTTAAAGCAGCAATGCGCCAGTTCTCTATCTTCCTGCGCGACAGCGTACAAGCCTGATCTTCCCTTTAATACAGACGTCCTGATGTCAGCTATGGCAGGCATTGTGACGTCTTTTATACGAGAAAAAGCATGAATATTTTCGATACCAATGTATTAATCCAGGTTGTTCCGAATCTGATGACCAGTCAGAACTGGCTGCTGGATAAGTTTTTCCCGAATATCACGGAATCCGATACCGAAGAGGTTTCCATTGATGTGGATGTCGGCCTGCGCCGTCTGGCGCCGTTCGTTTCGCCGCTGGTGGAAGGTAAGCTGGTGGAATCCCGTAAGTTCCAGACCAACAGCTTTAAACCGGCGTATATCAAAGACAAACGTGCACCGGATCTGCGCAAACCCATCCGCCGTCAGATTGGTGAGCGCATCGGCGGTCAGTATTCTGCCGCTGAACGTGAAATGCTGAACCTGCAGTTCGAACTGACTGACCAGATTGACATGATCAACCGCCGTCTGGAATGGATGGCGGCCAGTGCACTCCAGACCGGTACGGTGACAGTAACCGGTGAAGGTTATGAAACTCAGGTGGTGGATTTCGGGCGTTCGTCCGATCTGACTATTGCCCTGAGCGGTGCCGATAAATGGCCGGAAACCGTGGAAGCAGGAAAAACCAACACCAAACCGACTGATGACATCGAAGACTGGGCGCAGCGCATGCTGAAGGAGTCCGGTGCGGTGGCGACCGATATCGTGTTCACCACCAAATCGTGGAAAGCTTTCCGTCTGGACACATCGGTTAAGGATAGCGCCATTACCTTCCCTGCGCTTTCTCCGTTCGGTAACCAGATTAACCCGGGTACGCAAATCAAAACAGGTGCTGTATACAAAGGCCGCTGGGGTAATTATGACCTGTGGGTATACAACGACTGGTTTATTGATCCGCTGGATGGTAAAGAAAAACCGATGATTGCTGACGGCTCGGTGATTATGTCCGGCGCTGACCTGATGGGGACCCGTGCATTTGGTGCCATTATCGACCCGGCATTCAATTACGGCCCGATGGCCTATGCGCCGAAGTCCTGGCTGCAGCACGATCCGGCGCAGCGTTTTATTATGGTTCAGTCTGCGCCGCTGGTCATCCCGAGCCGTGTTAACGCATCACTGTGTGCCGTTGTGGTTTAACAGGGGGATTTGATGGCGAATAAAAAAAATACGCCGGAGAAACCACAGGAGCCGGGCGGCCTGCCGCCCGAGCTGATGGTTCCCGGTCAGGTTAATCCGGTGAAGGATCCGGAGACTGCCGGCAGTGAACCGGTAACCGAAACCGTATCAGCGCAGAATTTCACTCCGGAACCTGACCCGGAAGCCGATGGTGTGTATGTGGTGGTCAAAGGCCGCAGTGTGCAGCATGACGGTGAGTTTTACCGGGAAAACCAGCAAATCACGCTGGATGATTCTGATGCTGTCCGCCTGATTGATCTGGGCGTGGTGATGTCCCTGGAGGCAGTGCGGGAAAAACTGGCGAAAGCCAACCCGCCCGGCACTGTAACCATCAATGGGCGTTGACTGGGATAAACACCTGCTGGGGCCGCTGCACAACGTCTTTGCGGAAAAAGCGCGCTGGGAACCGGTGAAAAGTGCCAAAGGCGCAGAATTTTACGACATCGACGGCATTTTTGACCGGGCCTATTTCCAGAACTACGAAAGCATGGACGGTGAAAGCGGTATCAATACCACCCGTCCGATCCTCGGTGTGCGCGATGTTATTTTTACTGTGCCTCCGGCGAAAGGGGATCGGGTATTTGTCTACAGCGTCAGCACCCTGTTTGTGGTATCCGATGTACAGCCGGACAGCCACGGCGGGACGCATCTGATCCTGAATAAGGTGAAATAATGAATGCCGCCAGAGTTCGCGAGCTGGTTGTTGCTGCCCTGAAGGGGAAAACCGGCGCGGAAGACCGCGTGTATTCCCCGCAGGACCGGCCGACCACCAATGCGGAATACCCCTGCATTATCGTGCAGACCCCGTTTGATGAAAAACACTCCCTGGGCCGTAACGTTCCGCAGTTCAACACCGTAACCACGGTCCGCGTCACCGGCCGCCTGGAAGAGTTCGATGAGGAAGACCGGAACGGCGCCATAAAAGCAGAGCTGGCACTGGAAGCCCTGCGGGAACAGATTGAACGGGCGGTAATTAACAGTTATGAGCTGACCCGGCAAATCCAGCAGTTCCTGAATATCCGCTCTCAGATAAACATCAGTGCCGCCGGTGAAGGTCATATGGCGCAATTGCTGATGGATCTGGATATCGAATATTACCAGGGGCCGGAGGAGTTTTACCCGGTTGACGCGGATCCGCTTACCGGTATCGATATCAGTGTTCAGATGCCTGACGGCAGTCCGGAACATCACGTCTCCATCGACCTGACTAATCAGGAGTAACCATGTTTGTAAAACCCGTAAAAGGCCGCAGCGTCCGCTGTCCGGTCAAAGGGGAGCTTTTGCCTGAATCCGGGCAGGACGTCCCCGATAATGTTTTCTGGCGCACCCGTCTGAATCAGGGGGATGTCGTGCCGGGTAATCCTCAGAAAGTGAAGGAGCAAAAAGCATGACAGTGCCATTTGCCACTATTCCGCAGAATCTGCGGACTCCGCTGTTTTTCGTTGAGTTTGATAACTCGATGGCCAACACAGCAACTGCCACGCAGCGCACGCTGTTAATCGGCCAGATGCTGGAAGGTGCGGCGGGCAAAGACAGCATTCCTGAGCGTATAACATCAGGGACGCAGGCCGCAGAGCGTTTTGGTCGCGGATCTATGCTGCACACCGAAGCGGATGCGTATTTCCGTAATGACACAGCCGGTGAAGTGTGGGTGTTACCGCTGGCGGATGCTGAATCGCAGACAGCAGCTGCCGGTAAACTGAAAATTACCAGTGCCGCTAATGATACCGGTGTTATTTCACTGTATATCGCGGGTATCCGTGTTCAGATGGCCGTTGTGGCTACGGACACAGCGGAAGCTATCGCAACCGGACTGACTAAAGTGATTAACCGCAATGCGAACCTGTCGGTAACAGCAGCAGCAGAGGCGGATACGGTTACTCTGACGGCCAAAAACAAAGGCGCTCACGGTAACGGGATTGATATCCGGCTGAACTACCTCGGGCTGACCGGGGGCGAGTTGGCACCGTCCGGTTTTGAAATGACCATCACGGCGATGTCCGGCGGTAACGGCGCTCCGGATCTGCTTAATGGTCTGGCGAATCTGAAAGACCGATCCTTTGATTTTATCGTGAACCCGTATACCGATACGGTGTCTCTCGATGTGGTGAAAACCTTTCTGGCAGACCGCTGGGCGTGGGACAAACAGTTGTACGGCCACAGCTACGGAGTGATCACCGGCACCTATGGTCAGCTGGCTGATTTTGGTGAAAAGCGTAACGATCAGCATGCCTCTCTGCTCGGAGTGAATGGTTCACCCTCACCGGATTATCAGTGGAGTGCAGCATATACCGGTGCTATTGCCCAGAGCCTGCGTAATGATCCGGGCCGCCCGTTACAGACGCTGGTTATCAGTGGTGTGCTGCCGCCGGACGACACGAAGATTCTTGAACTGACTGAGCGCAATAACCTGCTGCACAGCGGTATCTCCACATTTACCGTGGATGACGACGGTACCGTGCGGGTTGAGAATATCATCACGACCTACCAGAAAAACGCCTACGGCGATAATGACGACAGTTACCTGCAGGTGGAAACGCTGTATCTGCTGATGTTTGTCTCCCGCTATCTGCGCACCCAGGTGACCAGTAAATTCGGACGTATGAAACTGGCAGATGACGGGACCCGCTTCGCACCGGGGTCTGCAATCGTCACGCCGAATATCATCCGGGCAGAACTGATCGCGCAATATGGTTTCCTGGAATTTAACGGTCATGTGCAGGACGCGAAAGGGTTTGCCAAAGGCCTGAAAGTCGAGCGCAACAGCCAGAACCCGAACCGTGTTGATGTCCTGTGGACCGGTACCCTCATTAACCAGCTGCGCGTGTTTGCGCTGCTTAACCAGTTCCGCCTGATGCCGGGTAACTAAGGAGAAATCATGGGCGATACATCTAACCGTCTGGCGGGAACGGCTCACGTCTCCGTCAACGGTATGTCAATTATGGTGGCGGCGGACTTTAAATACAGTCCGTCCACGGTCACCCGCGAAACCCTGACCGGTATGGACTATGTCCACGGTTACAAAGAAAAGCCGGTTGCCGGTTTTATCGCGATGCGTGTCCGTGATTCCGGCGGTACCACTGTGGCGGATTTCAACGGCATGACCAATGTGAACGTGGTGGCTGAACTGGCGAACGGCAAAACCATCATCGGTCAGGGGCTCTGGGTTGTTCAGACTCAGGAAGTAAACAGCGAAGACGCCGTGTTTGACGTGCGTTTTGAAGGTCGTTCGGTAACGGAGAACTAATTGTGGAAACAACAAAAACTATCAAGCTGAGTAAACCGCTGGAATCCAATGACGGCAAAGTCCGTTATGAGGAAGTTAACCTGCGTGAGCCGTGCCTGTTCGAAGTGGAACAGTTTTATAACGAGATGGATAAAACGATTGGTTCTCTTCCGGCTATGCGTCTGCTGATCGTGCTGGTCAGCGGGGTGCCGGATCAGGCGGTTAAGCGAATGGCAATTTCTGATTTTGTGGAATGCCGTGATTTCCTGATGGATTTTTTGACTTTAACGCCTGGCAAAAATATCAGCAAATAAGTGCCGATTTAACGTACTTTTTCCGGTGGGGGCCGAGTGATGCATGGAATATGGCCCCCAGCCGGTTGTTGTGGTGGGCTTCACAGGCAGCCCGAATTAACAAAATGAGGCAGTAATTATGGCGGGAAATACCTTTGATTTTGAACTGAATGCTGATGATCAGGCCAGTCAGGAAATTGCCAATATTGAAGCAGAGTTAAATAAGCTTCGCCCTGTTTTAAAGGATGTGCGCGAAAGCCTTAAAATGGGTGGTGATGAATCAATTTCCGGATTAAGGGATGTTGGCGAAAGAATTCGTGACATGTCCGATTTTTCGAAAAAAGGCGCTCAAAGCATCGGAGATATGATCCCGCCACTGAAAAACTTCGGCGAGTTGTCCGGTAAGTATATGGACATGGCTAAAAAAATTGGGGGCATCGGAGCCATTGGCTACGCCGGGTATCAAATGGTCAGCCAGGTACCGGAACAAGCCAAGAAAGCGACAGAAGTCTCAACCAGTGCCAAAAATACGGGAATGAGCGTTGAGGAAGGCACGCGTCTTACGGGCACGCTTATTCAAAAAGGGTCTACAGAGGAGGATGCCCGCAATATTATTGAAAATCAGTTTGAACAGTTCAGCAGAGCTCAGAATGGTGATGATAATGATTTACGGGCTGCTATTCGCAGTATTGGTGCGGAAATTTCCACCAATAAAGACGGCAGCGTTAATATGGTTGAGACACTAAAGAGTCTTGAAGCCACGATTAAAGTACTGCCGGAACATCGAAACTGGGAGCTCAGGGATAAATTAAAGCTACCACCGGAGCTTATTGCCCTGTTACGGGAAGGAGATTTACAGGGGCGGCTGGATAAATCAGATCGCATGGGGCATACACGTAAAGATGCCGTTGTTGAGCAACTCAGTGAAATGGATGCGGCCCTTAAAAATATTTCAGCGGCATACGAGGGAGCAAAAACTAAAACTGGTGATGCGGTTTCAGGTGCGTTACTTTCAGATGGATCAGTAATCGATGGTCTGAATGGTGTAGAGCAGATACTGACATACGGGCCTGATAACGTGGCACTTATGCAAACAATGGGTTTCCTGCATGATAATGATTCTGACATCTTGCGAACCACATATAACACGCCGGAGCTTTACGGTAATTTGGGCATGTGGGATCAGTCGATGGTGGATTTCGGTATTATGACAGACGATATCCGTAAAAACTATGAGGGGTGGACGAAAGAGCGGGAGTCAGCAAGAAAAGCACAGGAAAAAGAGGAAGAAAAACAGCGACAGGCCAATGCGCCGGACGGCTGGAAACAGGATAGCGGATATGATCCTAATGTTCGTGCGTTCCGTAATAACAACCCGGGTAATGTGCGGTGGACTAATAATGAGATTGGCAGAGATCGCGAAGGCGTTGATGCTCAGGGTAACAAAAAAGGGTTTGGTATTTTAAAGGATGAAAATGACGGACGTGCAGCTCTCGCCAGACAGTTATTATTATATATGGACCGAGGCAATAACACGATCAATGGAATACTGAATGATTACGCACCAGGTGCGGATAATAATGATACTAACGGCTATATTCAGCATCTGACAAAGCATATGGGGGTGACACCAAATACCCCATTAGACATGTATAACCCTGAAATATTGGCTCAGATGATGAACGGTATCATAAAAAAGGAATCAGGATATCAACCATACTCTTATGATGAAATGATGGGTTCAATAGATGACGCGGTGAATAGTTCCCGATGGGCCGGAAAGAGAAACCCACAACGACTCTTAGAGCAGCGTGAACAGTGGACTATGCGACATAATCAGGATGAATCAAAAGCAACACCTATTATTAACACGGAGAAGGATCCTGCTGAGGTGTTGATGGGTTTTGCTGAACAACTGGCACGAGTGTTGGATGAAAATAAAGCTGGTGGTACCTTGGAAATAGTTCTGACTAACTCGGATACGGGTACAAAAAGCAGCGTCAACGTAAAACCTAAAGGCAGGGTGACAACCGCGATGAATATGCCGTAGTATATAAAAAATGTTAATCATAAGGTTGAAAATATGAAAAAATTGCTTTTGTCTATCCCTATATTATTAATCTCATATTCTGTAAATGCTGCATGGACCTCAAATTCTGAGGATAATATCTTTGGAGAAAAGGATGCTCTATTGGTAGGTCAGTTAAACGTTTCCAACGCGGTATCATTATTCAGATGCTCGGGAGATAAATTATCTTTTTCTTATGTTGAATTTACTAAAGATGCCGATTTTAAAGGTAGACCAGCCGATCTTCTGTTTAAAGTGGATGGAAATAACGTCATTAAGTTCGATGCGGAATTCAGAGTGAAAAATAATAAGTCTGTAGAAGCAATCTCTTACGATGAAGGAAAGATAACCAAAGCTTTAAGTGAGCTTAAATCCGCAAACAGTAAGTACCTTATAGGCGTTAATATTAAAGGCTCCAGCTTTGATCCAGACGATAATTATAAAATATCGCACCCAGGGAATGTTGCAAGGTCTACGGCAGAGGTAAATAAATTCGTAAAAGCATGTGATATTAAATTATAAATAAAGCCCCGGAAGGGGCTTATTTTTTGGGTGAAATATTCAATAAATTAATTCCAGAATCCTCATCCTTTAGGTTAAATAATTTTCGTTTCTGTTCTTCAAATTCTTCCAAGGCCAGTATCATTCTTCTGGCAGCAATCTTAAATTCAGTCGGAGTTGATTTATCGAAGTCATCAACATTGCTAATATCGTCACGAATGAGTGCGTCCTGAAGTATTTGTACAATTTCTGAATTGATAGACCGCCCGTTTTCTTTTGCCCGCTCAGCAATGGCGTCCTTCATCCCATCCGGAAGTCTTAGGTTGAATTTATCTTGTAACTGACTTGGGTACTTTGCCATCACCATCACCTGAATATGTATACAAAAAAAACATTGTAGGATTAACTTGACACCACATGCAATGGTGTTAAATTAATCCCATGGTATTAATTTAATCCCAATGATAGCAAAGGAGATATGTTGATGGATGCGCTTTATACCCAGCGAGCAACAGAAAAATATAACTTAAGACTTCCAAAGCGCATAAAAGAGCGCTTGGAGAAACAGGCAAGGGAGGAGGGGTTGTCACTTAATTCAGCAATTATTCAACGTCTGGTGTGGAGCTTGAATAATGAAGATCGGATGCGTGGTTAAAAGAAAGCCCCAGTTGCACGAACAACTGAGGCCAGTTGCCAAATACCCTTACGACAGGAATAAATGACATGAACAGTGTAGCGAAAACAGACTTAACTTTCCAGAAATTCACATTTAACCCTGTAACCGAAAACGGGCAGGTGTGGCTGACCTCGGCGGAGTTGGCTAGAGCGCTGGAATACTCAAGCAGTAAATCAATCAGTACTCTGTATTCACGAAATGAGGATGAGTTTACGCCGGCAATGACTCAGGTCATCGAAGTGATGACCTCAGGAAATTACAGAAAGAGAATCCGGATCTTTTCTCTCAGAGGTGCGCATCTTCTGGCAATGTTTGCCAAAACAGAAGTCGCAAAGTTATTCAGAAAATGGGTGCTGGATATCCTGGATCATCAGCCTGTCCGGGATTTAAAAGCAAAGTCACCTACGCAAAGAGAAATTGATGCACATAACATCAACTCATTGGCCGGGCACTACGAATTTTTTTATTCAGCCTGGAAAGAAGAAATCTATCCGGCACTGAAATTACTTGGCTCTCCTCTGGCAGGAAGGTTATCGGATCGGTTTCAGGATGGAAATGCTTTCGTCACTCGCTTAAAGCAGGACATAAACAGGAGGTTATCAGCAGGAGAAAAACCGTGGATAGAACTGAAATAGAAAAGCCAACAGGGGCAAGCTGCTGGCTGATTCCAAACTTAACCAAAAGGAAAAGTTGTAATGAACGAATTGACTTTATCAAATAGCTTTGGCGTTGTCACGGGCAAAGTAATCGATACGCAAAAGCTGCTTTCCATGATCAACATGGCTCGCAAGTCGTGCGGTGAAAATCAAATCCGCAATAACGTATTGATTGAACGGGTAAAAGACGAATTGGATGGGGAGCACTACAAAATTTTTGTAGTTCAAAAACCAAACAATACATCGTCTGAAATCATCGAAATGGAGATCAAGCAGGCGCTGCGCGTTGCTGCCCGTGAATCAAAAGCTGTTCGTCGTGTGCTGGTGGATAAATTAGAATCGATGCATGTTTCGGCACAGAAATCCGGAAGAAGTCAGTCTGGGCTTCCTGAATATCGCCAGGCGCGGACACTAAAAATGTCAGTAGATGCTATCAGTGATCTGTTCGGCATGATGCCAAATCTTAGCCCGGAAGCAAAACAGTGTGCAGCGGCGAATATCGTGAATCCAATAGTCGGGTTTGAGGCTGTTCCTCTGCCGGTTCTTGAGCAGAAATATTATACCGCCGGTGAAGTTGGTGAAATGCTGGAAGTGTCTGCGAATAAGATAGGCCGGATCGCCAACAAGCATGAACTGAAAACCGATGAGTTCGGTAAATTCTTCCTCGATAAATCGGCACACTCTGCAAAGCAGGTTGAATCGTTCCGCTATAACGATGAAGGCATTAAAGCACTTCGCCATATTATTCATGGTCAGCAGGTAGCGTAATTCCCACAGGCCACGGATGGCCTTACAAAACAAATAATCATGCCGCTTAATTGCGGTTTTTTCCGTTGGAGCCCACATGCCAATTATCAAAGACGCCATATCTGATGTACTCGGCATTGAGCCGGACTGGAATTGGTCAGAACACCTGCAGCAGGCTTCATTCCGTGGTGTGCCGTTCGGTGTGATCAGCGGTGAAAGTGTTTACGGTCGCCGCCAGGCCATTCACGAATATGCCTACCGCGATCAGTCCTGGATAGAGGATATGGGGCGCAGTAACCGGCGGATCACCATAAAAGGATTCCTGATTCAGGACAGTCTCGTTTATGACGCGCCGGATGTTATCACCCAGCGCTACAATCTGGTGGCCGCCTGTGAAGTTGGTGAGGCCGGAACGCTGGTTCACCCGACACTCGGAGAAATGACCGTCAGCGTGACTGAGAGCGGCCTGCGGGTGTCAGAAAACGCAGAAAGCGGCCGGGTGTTTGAGTTTGAGCTGGTGGTTATCGAGTCCGGCCTGAAAGTGTTTGCCATCACCGGCAGTGAAAAAACTGGTGAACTGACATTCGGGCAGTGGCTGAAAGAAGCAGCGCATACCACCCTGAAGACGATCGCCATGATTAAAGGTGAGGTCAGGTCTGTCACGCAGATGATGAAGACGCTGAAACAGACTGCGGATTTTTGGGTAAATATGGTCAGCAGTTCAGTTGATGAGGTCACTAATCTCAGTAACTCGCTGAACAGTGTGTTCGGCAGCAATAAATACGGTCGCTATCAGAAAGGCAGCGCGGGCGGGGCGGTGTCCGGTGCGACCGGCAAGCGCATACATCAGGGTGATACTGATGACCGTGAAATTATCGATAAAACGCTGAACCAGGCCATTATTGACCGGCAAAGGCTGGATGAAACACTCAGCGCGGTCAGTGATGCTGAAACCCCCGAAGATGTGATCGCACAGATACAGCAGGTGTTTGTCATCCTGATAACAATGGACGGTGACACCGGCCAGAAGATGCAGATCCTGAATACATTATCCCGTTTCCGCAATCTGGAATATCAGCAGGCGGAGCAGGATAAAAGAATTGCCGCACTGGCTGAAATGATGCTGGTTGTGCTGGCGGCATCGGCGCTTTCGGTTGTGGCCGGACAGTCTGACCCGACAAACAGCACCGGGGCCGCCGGATATCAGCGGGAAGTCTGTGAATCCCTCGATGATGCCATGACTATCACCGGGGATCTGGCGCTGGATGACATCTATCTTACCCTCCTGAACCGGCGCGAACAGGTTGTCATTTTCTTCACTGATAAAGGCTCCGAACGCGGCCGCCTGTCGTCTTACGCTCTGCCGTCGGTGCTGCCGTCTCTCAATATTGCCAACCGCCTGTATCAGGATGCAACCCGCAGCGACGAACTGGTGATGGAGACTCAGCCACGGCATCCGGCGTTTATGCCGGTGAGATTTAAGGCACTGAAAAAATGACGGAAGAGACGAAAAAAACCGAAGAATTATCCCTGGTGATAAACGGCAAGCGTATTTCCGGCTGGGACAGTGTCCGGGTTACCCGTGGTATTGAACGGCTGCCGAACGATTTTGAAATCAGCCTGATGGATTACTACCCGGCAACGGATGAAAAACAGCTGTTTAAACCGGGCGACCCCTGTGAGGTGTTCCTCGGTCAGGATCGGGTTATTACCGGTTATATCGACACGTGGAACGGGCAGATCAATAAAAATCAGCATCAGATAAGTGTCTCCGGCAGGGGGAAGTGTCAGGACCTGGTGGACTGCTCAGCCAAATGGCCGAACAACGTGATCAGCCAGTCCAACGCCCTGCAAATTGCACAGAAACTGGCGCAGTGGTACGGAATAGAAGTGACGAGTACCATTCCTGATAGTGAATTACAGATTGTTCCGCAATTCACTCTGAACTGGGGAGAAGTTTGCCAGCAGGTGATCGAACGCTGCTGCCGGTACTCTGCACTACTGTATTACGAACAGCCGGACGGAAACCTGCTGCTGACCCGCGTCAGTGACAAGGTGGCGGCCAGCGGCGTGGAGCAGGGTAAAAATATCGAAAGTGCTGATTTCTCGGATTCTATGGCAGAGCGCTATTCCGATTATACCGGTGTGTCGCTGTCTGTTACCCCGTTTGCCGGGGATGTGTCAGCGGTACAGAACGCCTCGGCGCGGGATCCGGAGGCCGGGAAAATGCGGTACCGGAATTATATCACCATCATCGAAAGCACCCTGATCACCGCTAAACGGGAGCAGGAGAGTATCGACTGGGAAATGAACCGCCGTTACGGACGCTCAAAAATCCTGAGTGTGATGGTGGACAGCTGGCGGGATGCCTCCGGGAAACTGTGGGAGCCGAACACGATGATCCCGATAGATATTCCGGTTCTTGGGGTGACGGATAAATTCTGGACGCTGTCGGATGTGACCTATCTGCGGGATGCCGGCGGGACACGTGCGACATTACAGCTGATGCCGCCGGAAGCATTCATTGCTGAACCGTATGAATTTTACCAGGTAATAAGGGTGTGACGATGAGTGATCAGGTCCGCGATTTAAAAACCCGGATGTCGATGATGATTGGTGCCGGTAAATCCAGTATCACCAAAGATGACGGAGCGATACAGACCATCCAGTACAGCACCGCACTGGAAGTCCGTGACGGCACTTACCGTATGACGGAATTTGGCTTTTCTTCCTCTCTGCCGCCGGGGTCGGATGTTCTGATTGCCTATCTAGGCGGTAACCGTTCCAGTGCCGTAGTTATCGGCAGCAATCACCCCGGTTCCCGGCATACCGGCCTCTCACCGGGTGAAAGCGTGATGTACAACCTGTGGGGTATGTACATCCACATGACAGAGGACGGCATTGTGATTGAGGCCAAAGATAAAGATGTGACCATCAATAACGCTGATAAGGTGACGGTCAACGCCAAAACAGAAGTGGTGCTGAATACGCCGATCCTGAAAGTGTCCGGTGATGTGATTGATAACTACGGTAGCAATAAATCCACACTGAAAACGCTGCGGGACAGTTACAACACACACAACCATGATGTGAAAAATGTCGAGCCGGGCAGTGCCACCCTAACCAGTAACCCGATTAAGGAGAAAGTCTGATGTCTGATATTTCTTCCTGGTGGAACGCGGACACGCTGCGCGCCGACTGGATAGCCGGAAACGGTGACCTGCTTTCCGGTGATGATTTGCAGTCAGCGATTATGATCAGTCTGTTCACGGACCGTCTGGCGCACAGTGACGATGATTACGACGATGAGTACCGGCGGGGATGGTGGGCCGATACCGGAACTGATGGGTTTATCGGTTCCCGTCTCTGGCTGCTGAGGCGTCAGAAACTGATCACGCAGGTGGCAAAGAAAGCAGAAGATTACGCCCGGGAGGCGCTGGCCTGGCTGATAACTGACGGGGTCGTATCTGATATTCAGATCCGGACACAAATAGTGTGGCCACAGCGGCTGAACATGGTTATCCGCTATCACCGGCCGGACGCCGGTGCGGAAGATCTGCGTTTTTACTGGGTATGGGAGAAACAATAAATGCCGTTTAAGCGTAAAACACTGACGGAGCTGCGGGAGCAGAACCAGAATTTCCTGCGCAATGAACTGAAAGAGCCCGGTGCGCTGCTACGGTATTCCAATATGCGGGTACTGGCGGATATGGATGCCGGTATGGCGCACCTGCATTATGCCTATCTGGATTACATTGCAAAACAGGCAACACCGTTTACCGCAACGGATGAATATCTGGCAGGCTGGGGCGCGCTGAAACGGGTGTACCGCAAACCACCGAACAAAGCTACCGGTACAAAGGTTCAGTTTGACGGCGTGCCGGGCAGCATCATTCCGGCCGGTACGGCGATGACCCGCGGGGATGGATACCGGTACCAGTCTGTTACTGAGGCCCATATTAATTCTGACGGAAAAGGCTTCACATCTGTTGAAGCCATTCTGCCCGGCATTGACGATAATATTTACGGCGGCGGCGCGGCGGGTAACTCACCGGCCGGGACAAAACTGACGCTTGAGATAGCGATATCCGGAGTATTTTCGGAATGCGTCGCTGTTGACCCGATCACCGGCGGCAGTGATATTGAGAACGAAGAGGCTTTCCGTCAGCGTGTCCTGCATGCGTACCAGAAACCACCGCAGGGCGGCAGCGATACAGACTATGAGGGCTGGGCGAAAGAAGTGCCCGGTATTTCCCGTGCCTGGGTAAAACGCCGCCTGCTGGGGGCCGGGTCGGTCGGTATCTACATTATGTGTGACGGCAACAGCAACGGCGGCTTTCCGCTGGGAACTGACGGACCGGCTACCAAAGAAACTTATTCAGTTCATGCGACCGGTGACCAGTTGCGTGTTGCAGATCATATCTGGGATGTGCAGACGGTAACGGCGCTGGTGTGGGTCTGTTCACCTATTGCGAAAAAGATAGATTTTGAAATTGAAGGGCTGAGTCGGGCAACCTCGGAATTACATCAGCAGATAGCCAAAGCCATTGATGATGTGTTCTTCCGGGACAGTGACCCGACCGGCGGCGCAAAAATCTACCTTTCTGACCTGCAGTATGCGATTGCTGATATCCCGGGCACCACCGGCTTTGTCCTGAAAAAACCGGCTGAAAATATAGTTCTGAGCACCGGTGAGCTGGCGCAGCGCGGGGAGGTGTCATACACATGAATTACACCGCTGATGATTACACTCAGGCGATGATCGGACTTGCTCCGCAGGGTATGGCGTGGGACTGGCGTCCGGGGTCGAATATGCATGCTGTTCTCCGGGCGCTGGCTCGTGGTTATGAGGCCTCGGATATTGACGCTGTTCAGCTGCTTGAGGGGGCATTTCCGAAGACGGCCACAACGTTATTGCCGGAGTGGGAAAAAACGCTCGGACTGCCGGATGATTGTGCGATCGGGGAGATGGACACCATTCCGAAACGACAATCCGCAGTTCTTTCAAAACTGCTGCGCACCGGCGGGATGTCAAAACCCTACTACATCAGCCTGGCCGCCGAGATGGGGTACACCATCACCATTACTGAATTCCGGCAGGCAAGGGCAGGGCTGTCGGCCTGCGGTGATGCACTGAACGGTGATGAATGGCCGTTTGTCTGGCGCATCAATGCCGGAAACACGCAGGTGACATACGCGGTCGCCGGCGGCAGTTACTGTGGTGATCCGCTGCGTTCGTGGGGTGAGCATTACCTCGAGTGCCAGTTTAACCAGATTTCTCCCTCTCACACGATCCTTCAGGTCGGTTACGGCCAGTAAACCCTGATTATCAACAAATAATTATCACCTTCACTGAGTGAGGCTTTGTTATGAAAAAAATTGGTGATGTCACCAGTACCGCCGATAAAAACGGCGAGTGGACAAACGGCAACGTGGCCGCCGGTATCGCACCGACCATCCTTGAAGCGGGCTGGCTTAATTCCGTCCAGCGAGAAATTCTCGGCGTTCTGATTGAGGCTGGTATTGCGCAGGATAAAAATAATGATAACCAGCTGAAGGACGCGATCAAAAAAATAATCTCCGGCGGTAACTACGCCACAAAAACAGAAGTAAACAGCAAGCTCGCCAAAGACCAGAACGGCGCAGATATTCCGAATAAACCGAAGTTTATCGAAAACCTTGGTTTAGGAGATGCGGCAAAAAGTGATATCGCGCAGGGCACTGGCACATCAACAACAAGTGTGATGAGTCAGAAAGCAGTGACTGATTTGGCTG
>NZ_JBCPSQ010000008.1:0-160843 GCF_051129855.1 Morganella sp. Je.2.23 | reverse complement strand
TCACCTGATACAACCTGAACAGCCGTCGAGTCTTTATTCAGATAATTGCCCGTTGGCTGGAAGTTGTTGTCCACCTCTGTTTTTGAATAACTATAACCGACCTCCTGATACTTTTCCGGTAAACCAAGGTTTCCGGGAATGCAGCCATAACCGGATAAATCCGTAATAATCCCGCCATTACAGCAAACATGAGGGGAAACAATGGCTGTCATCGGCTATATCCGCGTATCAACAACTGACCAAAACAGCGATTTACAGCGAAACGCGCTCATCAGCATAAATTGCGATCAGATTTTTGAGGACAAAATGAGCGGTAAAACCGCCGTCAGGCCGGGACTGAAACGGGCATTAAAGGCCATTCAGCCGGGCGATACACTGGCAGTGTGGAAACTGGACAGGCTCGGGCGCAGTGTCAAAAACCTGATAGCGCTGATATCTGATCTGCACGAACGCGGCGCACACTTCCGCTCACTGACGGACAGTATCGACACCAGTACGGCTATGTGGCGCTTTTTCTTTCACGTCATGTCAGCACTGGCAGAAATGGAACGCGAACTGATAGTAGAGCGGACATTAGCAGGGCTGGCCGCAGCGAGAGCACAGGGCAGAGTCGGCGGAAGACCAGCGGCACTGACACAAAATGATCGGGAGCAAATCGGCCGTCTGCTGGATAAAGGATATTCCCGGCAGCAGCTGGCAATTATTTATGGTGTGGGGGTATCGACTATTTACCGGTATTTTCCGGCCACGGCGTAAATAAACAAAGCCGCGCTGGTGGACGTCCGGCGCGGCTGTCGCTTACTTATCAAAATATTCTACATCATCATAGACACTTTCCATTTCCGGCATCCAGCCGTCATCCTCCCAAATCTCCTGCATAAGCGTCTCCAGATCTTCTTTTTTGTCACCTTTCTTTAATCCGTCCACAGAAAAAGCAGTATTTGATCCCCATGCTATTCGTATATCAGATTCCTGATATTTTTGAGGAATACGATTTTTAATTTCATCACGTAGTGCGTCGAAAATACCAGCAGGTAAAGTATCTTTGAGTTTTCTGTCAAAAAGTACATTGATACGAAGCATAAATCATCCTATTATTACTGTGTATTTATACAGTAAATTAGGTTCTGAAATGAAACTTGTCAAGATCAACGACGATACAATTCTGACATTGCCTTTGTTCCTGGAGCATGTCCCCGCTGGTTTTCCGTCACCGGCAGCGGACTATATCGAGGACCGCATAAACCTGAACAGCGAACTGATCCGGCACCCGGAAAGTACCTATCTACTACGGGTCGAAGGCAGTTCGATGATAGATGCGAACATCTTTGACGGCGATGTGGTTATCGTGGACAGCGCGGTAACTGCGGCTGAAGGTGATATTGTGATTGCCAGTTTTGACGGAGAATTTACTGTCAAAAAATTACAGCTGTCACCGTCTCCCATGCTGATCCCGATGAATCCGGATTACCAGCCTATTGCAATCAGCAGTGAGCAGGATTTACAGATTTTTGGTGTGGTCACCTATATCATCCACAGGGCCCGGTAATGTTTGCGCTGGTAGATGTAAACAGCTTTTACGCCAGCTGTGAAAGAGTATTCCGGCCAGACCTGACAGGCAAACCGGTTATCGTCCTGAGTAATAACGATGGCTGCGTGATTGCCCGTTCAGCAGAGGCAAAAGCCCTCGGCATCAAAATGGGGGCGCTGTATTATGAATGCCGCGCTTTTTGTAACAAAAATAATGTGACAGTATTCAGTTCAAATTATGCGCTGTACGGTGATATGAGCAGCCGTGTGATGACGTTACTGTCATCCTTCGCACCCGCTACAGAGATCTATTCTATCGATGAAGCCTTTCTCGATTTAACCGGCATGACCAGGACATTCAGCCTGGAAGATTACGGACGTGAGATACAGGCTGCCATTCTGCAGAAAACACACCTTCCGGTCGGCGTTGGTATTGCACCGACAAAGACACTCGCAAAAATCGCCAACCACGCAGCAAAAACATGGAAAAAAACCGGTGGAGTTGTAGACATTTCGGATCCGCTGCGCCAGCGTAAATTACTGGCTTTGATACCGGTCGGTGAGGTATGGGGAATCGGCCGGCGCATATCGGCCAGACTGAACACGATGGGGATCCGCACTGCATTAGATTTGGCGAACGCCGCACCTGCGACTATCCGTAAAACATTCGGTGTTGTCACTGAGCGCACGCTGCGGGAACTGAACGGGGAACCCTGTATCGAGCTGGAAGAAGTCAGAAAGGTGAAACAGCAGATCCTCTGTTCCCGGTCATTCGGTACCAAAGTGACAGACATTGTCACCATGAGAAAGGCCGTGTGTGAATATGCCGAGCGGTCAGCCGAAAAACTCCGGGAAGAAAAACAACGCTGCCGGATGATCGGGCTCTTTGTGCAGACCAGCAGACACGCCAACGGGCCGGACTATGCGAACAGTGCAAACATTTCACTCGAGTATCCCAGCTGTGACACGCGGGACATCATCAATGCCGCCATGAGAGCACTGGATAGTATCTGGTGTGACGGGTACCGGTATTATAAGGCGGGCATTATCCTGTCTGACTTCACGGACTCAGCCGTAACTCAGTTCGATATGTTCGCCACCCGGCAGCCATTCAAAAACAGTGATGAGCTGATGAAGACCATCGACACGATCAATAACAGCGGCATGGGCCGTGTGTGGTTCGCTGGTAAAGGCAGTGATAGCGGTTACAAGATGAAGCGTGAAATGTTGTCACCGGCATACACGACAAATTTTAGTCAGTTGCCGGTGGTTAAAAGCTAATGGGGCACCAGTGGGGCAAAGAGTTGTCGCAAGTGCGCACGAATGTGCGGGTGTGTGATTTTAAACAATCTTCTTACTTGTTGATTTATATAGAGTGTGCGTAACTGTGCGGGCTGTTTAAAACATGGCTCAACATCGAATAAACGTATTGAGCCAATGTAGTCTACCTTTTTTCGTTGATGGGGCATCTGCGGGGCATTATGACTAAGTTTTACGTTTAGTTAAAGCCACTCCGGTGTCAGTATTGCCCGGTTGCCGGCAGTGACCGGCGGGTACAGCAGATCACGCATTCTAACATTGGCCTGATTTATTCTCACGATGATAGTGCCGGAGGCGGGATCCGTATCATAGCGGAACGGAACTGGTGTGATACCCCGCGCCGGAAGCTGCGGTTTTATAAAAAAAAAGACGACCGGAGTCGTCTTAAATATCTTCACTTCTTATAGATATAGAGTTCGGGTTCCTGCTTACCGCAGCAAGCAGTATTTCAAATTGTTATCATGATAATTTTTAAATTTAAAATATTATATATCAATTGAATCTCTGATGCCAGATTATACAACTACTTATTGGCGGGTAATCCATCATTTATGGCATAGGGAATACACAATATGAATAGTCAGACATATATTCTGAATAATATCATTTTTTAGTGTCTGGTTATCCGGTACAACGGTATGATTTGTGTCTGCTGAGCAGGGCACTTACACTGTGTATCAGGGTCTGAAGTATTCTACAGATAAACGGGATTAAGGAGACAGGAGCAGATTATGAGGAAATGTACATGGCCGGGCGTGGCGGCTCTCAGCATGCTGATGTTTTCAGCACTGGCGTCAGCGGATTCACTGAGTGAGCAGCGTCAGCGCTATCAGGATGTCAAATCTGCGTGGGATGCCAATAATATGGCGGAAGTGGAACGCCTGATGCCGTCACTGCGGGACTATCCGCTCTATCCTTATCTGGAATACCGTGAGCTGACACAGGATATGAGCCTGCTGACAGCCGGTCAGGTGAAAACCTTTACGGATACCCATCCGAATCTGCCGTCAGCGGCAAGCCTGAAAAATAAATTTATCAGTGAACTGGCCAAACGCAATGACTGGCAGGGGTTGATCAGCTTCAGCACCACCGTGCCGAAACCGGTCAGTGCGAAGTGTGATTACTATTATGCCAACTGGCAGACCGGAAACCGTCAGGTTGCGCTCGACGGGGCAAAATCGATCTGGCCGGCAGGTAATTCTCTGCCGTCCTCCTGCGACAAGTTATTTGATGTCTGGGATCAGTCGGGCGGGCTGACACCGGAGCGTATCCTCGAACGTATCAGTCTCGCGCTGAAAAACGGCAATTCCTCTCTGGTCAGTTATCTGGCAAAACGTTTACCTGCTTCTTATCAGACCATCAGTAATGGTCTGATTAATTTACAGAAAAATCCGGCATCGGTAGTGACATTTGCACAACTGAGCCCGACTGATTTTACCCGTCAGGCTACCATTTCTGCATTTTCCGCTTACGCCCGCAAATCACCGGATGCCGCCCGCGCGGATCTGAACAGTGTGGCGCGCGCCCAGAAAATGAATGACAGCGAGCGGCAGCAACTGAAAGATGCCATTGCATGGCAGTATATGGGAAGTGATGTCACTCCGGAGCAGGCTGCCTGGCGTGATGAGGTGATTCAGGAAACGGATTCGGTGACGCTGCGTGAACGCCGTGTGCGTCTGGCACTGAGCAACGCCGATGATCGCGATCTGGATCGCTGGCTGACCCGGTTACCGGCTGATGCGCAGCAGAAAGAGGAGTGGCAGTACTGGCGCGCCGTGCTGCTGGAAAAAGGCGGTAATAAAGCCGCTGCAGATGCCATTCTGGAAAAAATCACACAGGGACGCGGGTTCTATCCGATGGTCGCGGCACAGCGTCTGGGCAAACCGTATGTCATGATGGTTAATGCAGCGGATAAACCGGACAACACGATCAGTAATCTGCCGGAGATTCAGCGTATCCGTGAACTGCTGTACTGGCAGATGGAAGGGCTGGCCCGTACCGAGTGGCTGAACCTGGTCAGCAGCCAGACACCGGCACGCAAAGCGCAGCTGGCGCGTTATGCGCTGGAACAGGGCTGGGCGGATCTGAGTGTGCAGGCAACGATCAACGGCAAGCTGTGGGATCATCTGGAAGAACGTTTCCCGCTGGCCTGGCAGAGTGAGTTTGATGAATTCACACAGAATAAAAATATCAGCAAAAGCTATGCGATGGCGATAGCCCGTCAGGAAAGTGCCTGGAACCCGCAGGCGCGTTCACCGGTCGGTGCGACCGGGCTGATGCAGCTGATGCCGGCAACGGCAAGCCAGACTGTCCGCGACAACGGCATTACGGATTACAGCAATACCGCGCAACTGGTTAATCCGCGCAAAAATATTGAGATAGGTACGGCGTATCTCAACGGCGTGTATAACCAGTTTGGTCAGAACCGTATCCTGGCGAGTGCCGCTTATAACGCGGGTCCTAACCGGGTAACCCGCTGGCTGAGCAACAGCGGCGGACGGCTGGATGCGGTTGCCTTTGTGGAAACCATTCCGTTTGCGGAAACACGGGGTTATGTGAAGAATGTGCTGGCGTTTGATGTCTTTTATCAGAACTTCCTGAAAGGGCAGCGCCCGGCGGATGTACTGACCCCTTCTGAACAATCCATGCGTTACTGATAGTCCCTTTCCGGCCCGGTTCAGCAGAAGACAGCTGCACCGGGCTTGTGTTATTCTGGCTGTACTAGTTAACGGGTACTTTTTGTACTCACGATCCTATGGGGTGACACATGACAACAGACCAACTTCAGGACAGTGACTGGCAGCGCTTTGTCAGCCTGCTGCGCAACGCCTATTCACAGGATATTGAATCCCATCTTTTTCAGCTGCTGTTTACCCCTGATGAGCGCACGGCACTCGGAACACGCGTGCGGATCGTCGAGGAACTCCTGCGCGGTAAGATGAGCCAGCGTGAACTGAAAAGTGAGCTGGGCGTCGGAATTGCAACCATCACCCGCGGCTCCAACAGCCTGAAATATGCCCCGGAAGAGGTAAAAGCCTGGCTGGAGCAGGAGCTGCTCTCCGGTAAAAAATAGTTCAGGTATGCTGCCGCCGGTAAGCGGTCAGAGAAACGCCGGTCTCCCGCCTGAAATAGCGGCACAGATAAGACGGATCATTAAAATGCAGCTTATCTGCGATCTGCTCCGCAGAGAGCGTGCTGTACCGCAGCAGTGTTTTGATCTCCGGAACAACCCGGCGGTTGATCAGTGATTTGGGCGAATGATTAAAAAACGTTTTAGTCAGCTGTGACAGATAAAACGGCGTGATATTTAACTGCCGCGCATAGAACTGCACATCCCGGTGCTCCCGGCTGTGGCGGCAGATAAGCTCCCAGAACTGCCAGCACAGTGTCTCTTTTCTGCTGTATTTCTGTGTGGCGGCAAGGGCATCCGGCGGCATTCTTTCCGCTATCCGCAAAAACAGATTCTGTAAATGATTACGCTGCATGATATGCCGGTAAACCGGACTGTTGCGGGTGATGTCACGCATTTGTGCCAGCCACATCGACAGCAGCGGTTTTTCTGCCGGTAACGGAATACAGCGCGGATATTCATGCAGAAACAGAAACAGCGGGTTAGGCAGAACATAGGCGATTTCGGCTGAAAAGGTCGCCGGGATCAGACAGTAAAATACCCGGAAACCCCGTGAGCGTTTTTTCAGCAGCGCAATCGTGTCTTCCGCCAGCACCAGAATATCCCCCGCCCTCACGGCATGAGGTTTAAAATTCAGTGTCATATTCGCGTATCCCGCCCGGCAAATCAGCAGGGCAAGATAGGCGCTGCCGAACGTCAGTGGTACTCCGCCATGATCCGCCAGTGTGCTCTCTCCTGTCAGAAGCGTGTCTGTTTCTTCTGTTAATACCGGAACCAGTTCTGTCAGTTCGCTGTCATGAGTTGTCATTTTTGCCATCCTGAAACAGATATAAGCGAAAATTTATCACAATAGTTTTCAAAAGTACCGAAAGTGCGGAGGTTTGTTGCTTACCGGATAACCATCGTCAGTTTACACTGCCTGCCATCACAGAGAGAGCCGGTATGGCTGGATGTATAACTGAAGTAAGGTAAGCAGTATGAAATTAGAAACAGAACGTATGATTTTGCGCCCGTGGGCAGAAACCGATGCCGCAGATTTGTATGAAGTGGCAAAAGATGACCGTGTCGGCCCGATAGCAGGCTGGCCGCCGCACAGCTGCGTTGCGGAAAGTGCGGATATTATCCGTACCGTCTTTAACCTCGATGAGGTTTATGCCACAGAACTGAAAGAGAGCGGACAGGCGGTGGGATGCATCGGGATTCTGATCGGTGAAAACAGCAACTTTGATATCAGTCAGCGGGAAGGCGAAATCGCCTACTGGATTGGTGTGTCGTACTGGGGGCAGGGGCTGATTCCGGAAGCGGTCAGAGAGGTGATGCGCCATGCATTTGAAACGCTGGAGCTGGATGCGCTGTGGTGCGGTTATTTTGAAAACAATGAACAGTCGCATCGTGCGCAGGCCAAATGCGGATTCCGTCATCATCATACGGAAGAAAATAAATTCAATCAGTTCCTGAATGATTACCGGACTGAACATATCAGCCGTATTACACGGGAAGAGTGGCTGGCACAGCAGTAACGGTGCCGGAAAGGTCACCGGGCCGGTTATCACCGGTCCGGTTATTCAGATCCGGTTATTCAGATCAGGATTCTTTGGTATTCAGGGATTTATAAATCTCATGCTGAATAGGCACCAGCGCCAGGATAATCGCCTGCTCATAGACACTGGTCCGGGTCAGCGCACCGCCGGTGAAGAAACCGATCGCCCCGCCTTTTTGTCTGATATCTTCGACCCCGGTCAGGTCAGCCATTTCATCACCCAGTTCACGGCCTTCACGGATCCCCGCAAGAATTTTTTCCGGCAGCATCAGACTGGCGGAACGGGATTCCCCGCGCAGCTGGCGGTGTTCAATCACAATCCAGGCAAACGTCATATCGCCTTCAATACCCGCCTCAACACCAACCCAGAAATCTGCTTCCGGTCGGACCTGACGGGCGGCATTGACGCGCTGGCGGGCGCCGGTACGGGTTTCGGTATTCCCGATTGGCTGCTGCGGCACACTGCTGTCCACATTTACATCTTCAATATCAAAATTGCCGTTACCCAGTACCACTTCAAAAGCGGAACGGATAGCCTGAATTTTGGCCGGATTAGTCGTCGCTGCGATGATATGAAACATGATAATTAACTATCCACGTAATTTTGTTTGCCGCAGTATAGCGAATATTGACGGCTTTCCGCAGATTTTTTTAGACATGGCTGTGCAGTGAAATTGTTTCAGGGAAAAGCGTGATCCCGGGAATGTTTTTACGGTATGGTAGCGGGGTAATCAAACTTTCACACAGTAAAAGCAGAGATTGATAGTTATGTCACAGGTATTTCTTGTCCGTCACGGTGAAACTGAATGGAACGTTCAGCGCCGTATCCAGGGTCATTCTGACAGTCCGTTAACCCAAAGTGGTATCGATCAGGCGAAGCAGGTTGCCGCGCGTCTGAAAAATGAAGGTATCACCCACATTATCGCCAGTGATCTGGGCCGAACACAACAGACCGCAAAACTTATTGCGGATGCCTGCGGCTGTGAGGTGATTGCTGACCCGCGTCTGCGTGAGCTCAATATGGGCGTACTGGAAAAACGTCAGATTCATACCCTGACCGCAGAAGAAGAGAGCTGGCGTAAAAGTCTGCTTAACGGTGCGGAAGACGGGCGTATTCCGGAAGGTGAGTCTCTCGCGGAGCTGGAAAGCCGGATGCGGGCGGCGCTGGAAAGTACGCTGGATCTGCCGGAAGGCAGTAAAGTCCTGCTGGTCAGTCACGGTATTGCGCTGGGATGCCTGATTGGCTCTGTGCTCGGGTTGCCGGCTTATGCGGAACGCCGCCTGCGTCTGCGTAACTGCTCATTATCCGTTCTGGAATATCAGGAAAGCCCGTGGCTGGCGGATGGCTGGGTGGTTGAAACGGCCGGTGATACGACTCATCTGAGCCTGCCGTCGCTGGATGAAGTGCAGCGCTGAGTGATTCGGTGATATCAGACACCGCCGGGTGAACAAGACACCACCGGCGGCGGTGTTTGTTCTGCGGGAGTCGTTACTGCGGGTCACGTCTGACTGGAATATAGTATTTAAATTCCTCGATATGATGGCGCGGATCGGATTCATCCACATCTGCCACATCCGGATAGCGGATGTCAGTCCCTTTTCTCAGCTTATAACGCTCAATATCGTAGCCGCGGCGGCGGGTGATGCCCAGGTGCGGTACACACTGACCGTAAATGGTGAACAGAAATTCCTGCATCGCCCCGCGGTAAGGAACGCCATTGAAGGTAAAGCAGAGATATTCCCCGGCCGGCATTTCCATTTCCCTGACATTTTCCTCTGTGGTGAACGCGGCAAACTCGCTCTCAACAGCGGTGGTATAAGTAACCGTCTGCTCATCTTCCTTATCCGGATTGCGCGTTGTGCTGTACAGCCCGTAAACATAATCCGGAATGGTTTTCGCCACGGAAATATGATGCAGCCAGAATTCCTGACGCATATGCGTACAGGCGGTTGCCCAGTCCTCCAGACGGTGTGAACAACTGTGTTCAATACCGGTTACGGTACGCGCCGGCAGTGTGACAAACTCGTGTTCAGGCAGTGGCGTGTCATCCAGCCGGATGGCAGAGCAAATACCGTCAGAGCACCATTCGTCAAGACGGCGGTACAGTGCCGGTGTTTTATTAAACTGTTTCTTGAATGCGCGGGTAAAGGTTTGCTGAGAGTCAAAACGATACTGTAGTGCAATATCTAAAATAGGACGGGCTGTCAGCCGCAGCGCAATGGCTGCGCGTGACAACCGGCGGGCACGGATGTATGCGCCGATGGCCTCACCGGTGACGTCCTTGAACATACGTTGTAAATGCCACTTGGAGTAGCCTGCCTTCGCAGCGACGTTATCGAGGGAAAGTGGCTGATCTAAATGCTCATCTAACCAACGGAGTAAATCGCGAATGATGCTGGTCTGATCCATACATCTCCCTTATTGGATTGATGAAGTTCTGAAAGAGATATAACGAATTTATATTCTAACTTGAGTGATTATCAACGAGATAATCATTTACCAATTCTTACTTTTGGCCGGAAAAAATGTTTTAAGAACAGGGCGACTATCATAAACTGGTAACATGGATTATCTTTAAAATCATACAATTTTCAAATGATTTTCTTGGGCTATTAAGATTATGAATCAGACTCGCCAGTCTATACTGGGAATTATTACAGCTATTTCATTGAGTTCGTTATCCTTTTTGAGCCATGCTGAAGAAATCGGCTCTGTGGATACCGTATTCAAAATTTTGGGGCCGGACCACAAAATTGTGGTGGAAGCCTTTGATGATCCTGATGTGGAAAATGTTACCTGTTATCTGAGCCGGGCAAAAACCGGGGGGATAAAAGGCGGGCTTGGTCTGGCGGAAGATACCTCTGATGCCGCGATTTCCTGTCAGCAGGTCGGTCCGGTCACGGTCAGTGACAAAGTGAAAAAAGGCCGCAAAGATAAAGGTCAGGTGGTATTCCAGAAACGGACATCTATGGTATTCAAGAAGTTACAGGTGGTTCGTTTCTATGACGAGAAACGTCACGCGCTGATTTATCTGACCTATTCAGATAAAGTGGTCGACGGTTCACCGAAGAATGCCCTGAGTGCGGTCCCGATTATGCCGTGGACAAAGTAAGCGGATAGCAGGATCAACAAATCCCCGGTGACGCTGAGCGGCACCGGGAATATCGTATGATGTTACCGCAGCGGAAGATTACTCTTCGAGGTCGCCGCAGAACCGGTAACCTTCGCCGTGAATGGTGGCGATGATTTCCGGGGTATCCGGTGTGGACTCGAAATGCTTGCGGATACGGCGGATGGTGACATCCACAGTACGGTCATGCGGTTTCAGTTCACGGCCGGTCATTTTCTTCAGCAGTTCAGCACGGGTCTGAATCTTGCCCGGATTCTCACAGAAATGCAGCATTGCACGGAATTCACTGCGCGGCAGTTTGTACTGCTCGCCGGTTGGTCCGATTAATGAGCGGCTGTTGATATCCAGTTCCCAGCCGTTGAACTTGTAACTTTCCACACTGCGGCGCTCTTCGCTGCCACCGGCCAGATTCATGGTCCGTGACAGTAAGTTACGCGCGCGGATAGTCAGTTCACGCGGGTTAAACGGCTTGGTGATATAGTCATCAGCACCGATTTCCAGACCGAGGATTTTATCTACTTCATTATCACGGCCGGTTAAGAACATCAGTGCCACATTTGCCTGTTCGCGGAGCTCACGCGCCAGCAACAGACCATTTTTTCCCGGGAGGTTGATGTCCATGATAACCAAATTGATATCATGGTCTGACAGCACGTTATGCATCTCTGCACCGTCAGTGGCTTCATGTACCACGTAACCCTCTGCTTCAAAAATACTTTTCAGGGTGTTACGTGTGACGATCTCATCTTCAACAATTAAAATATGCGGGGTTTGCATAGTCGCTACCTAAATTACTTAGAATAATAAGAAATCTGATTATCTGTCCGTGTAACCTGTACCGGTATCGTTGTGGTTATGTCCGGTACATCACCACGAACAGAAAAAAATCTTGTTCAGACCGCATTTTAACAATCACTCAATTCAAAAAGTAAAGAATTGAAACGATTCGTACCAATATTAGTCTATTAACACCAATATAACAGCAACCCAATCATTTACCATCCGGAAATCTAACCTTTGTTGATACATATCAAAATCAATTGTAGCACGTTAACACTATTTTCAATTGTTAATTGCGGGTTTTAATGATTGTCAAATAAATAGAGCTACAATGTTAAGCATTATATCTGACTTGTCTGATTATTGTACATTTTTTTGCCGGATAAACCGCGAAAAACGTAACTTGCACGATAAAAGTGAAAAAATACAGAAATTCAGGGTTCTGTAAAATTAAATGCCGGTTGATGAGGCGATACCCGCGTTAATTTACCGTCATTTCTTTTTATTCTGATATGTGATCAGCTTCAAACTGTCTGATTCTGACGGCAAATATGAAGAATAATTTGACATCACACTGCCTTTCCTTTAACCGTAATAGGGTTAACCAGATAAATGACAGACAGGAACTCCATGCGTAATCACAGCCTGACCATGATTATTATTACGACCACCACCATTACCACCGGCGGTGCGGGCTGACGCATATCTGAAATCACGAAAAAAGCCCGCACAATTGACTGTGCGGGCTTTTTTTTTGGACTAAAAATGGCAGGAGCAGGTAACACATGCGTGTACTTAAATTTGGCGGAACATCCGTGGCAAACGCGGATCGTATACTGAACATCGCAGGAATCGCAGAGAAAAAACTCGCGCAGGGACAGCTCGCTATGGTGCTTTCGGCACCGGCGAAAATCACTAATTACTTAGTGGCGATGGTGGAGCAGACCGTCAGCGGGCAGGAAGCAAACACATTGGTACACGATGCCGCAGCTGTTCTCGGGGCGATTCTGGACGGGTTGCGTGATGCCGTGCCGGGCTTTGAATACGACCGGCTGAAGCACGAAACAGAGCAGGAAATCAGCCGGATCCGTCAGGTACTGCATGGCGTGTCATTGCTGGGGCAGTGTCCGGACAGCATCAATGCCAATATGATCAGCTGCGGCGAACGTTTTTCCATTGCCGTGATGGCATCACTGCTGAAAGCCCGCGGCCATAAGGTTACGGTGATTGATCCGGTGGTGAATCTGCTGGCGGTCGGCGGTTATCTGGAATCCACTGTTGATATCCATGAATCAACAAAACGTATTGCCGCACTGAATATTCCGTCGGATCACATCATTCTGATGGCAGGATTCACAGCCGGTAATGAAAACGGCGAACTGGTGGTGCTGGGGCGTAACGGTTCCGACTATTCCGCCGCGGTACTGGCAGCCTGTCTGCGCGCCTCCTGCTGTGAGATCTGGACTGACGTGGACGGTGTGTATACCTGTGATCCGCGTTTTGTGCCGGATGCCCGTCTGCTGAAAGGCATGTCGTATCAGGAAGCGATGGAGCTTTCTTATTTCGGGGCAAAAGTCCTGCATCCGCGCACTATCGCGCCGATTGCGCAGTTCCAGATCCCGTGCCTGATTAAAAACACGCTCAATCCGGATGCGCCGGGCACATTAATCGGTGACGGCCAGCGTGACGACAGCCTGCCGGTGAAGGGGATCACCAACCTGAATAACATGGCGATGTTTAACGTCTCCGGGCCGGGAATGAAAGGGATGGTCGGGATGGCGGCACGGGTGTTTACCGTGATGTCCCGCCGTAATATTTCCATCGTGCTGATTACACAGTCATCTTCCGAATACAGCATCAGTTTTTGTGTGGCGCAGAAAGACAAGGCACGTACTCAGCAGGCGCTGGAAGAGGAGTTTTATCTGGAGCTGAAAGAGGGCGTACTCGACCCGCTGGATGTGCTGGATAACCTGGCTATTGTCTCCGTGGTCGGGGATGGTATGCGGACACTCAAAGGTATTTCCGCCCGGTTCTTCTCGGCACTGACCCGCGCCAATATCAATATCATTGCTATCGCGCAGGGCTCGTCCGAACGCTCAATCTCTGCGGTGGTGGATAATGATCTTGCCGCTGCCGGAGTCCGCCTGTGCCACCAGATGCTGTTTAACACCGATCGCATTGTGGAAGTGTTTGTGGTGGGGACCGGCGGGGTCGGCAGTGCGCTGCTGGAACAAATCCATCGTCAGCAGGCACGGCTGAAAGCCAGAAACATCGATCTGCGGGTCTGCGGTATTGCCAACTCCAAAGCGATGCTGACCAATATGCGCGGCATTGATTTACAGGACTGGCGTCAGTCGCTGTCGCAGGCCAAAGAGCCGTTCAGTCTCAGCCGTCTGATCCGTCTGGAAAAAGAATATCACTTCCTCAATCCGGTGATTGTGGATTGTACCTCGAATGAGGAAATCGCCCTGCAATATGCGGATTTCCTGAAAGACGGTTTCAACGTGGTGACGCCGAATAAAAAAGCTAACACGCTGTCCATGGATTATTACCATGAATTGCGCCGTGCGGCGGCATCCTCAAAACGTCAGTTCCGTTACGACACTAACGTCGGTGCCGGGCTGCCGGTGATTGAAAACCTGCAAAATCTGCTCAATGCAGGGGATGAACTGGTGCAGTTCAGCGGCATTCTGTCCGGCTCGCTCTCCTTTATTTTCGGCATGCTGGATGAGGGGATGTCGCTGTCTGAGGCAACGGCGGCGGCTAAAGCCAAAGGCTTTACCGAACCGGACCCGCGTGATGATCTTTCCGGGATGGATGTGGCGCGTAAACTGCTGATCCTCGCCCGTGAAGCGGGACTCTCTCTTGAGCTGGCGGATATTGAGGTGGATTCTGTGCTGCCGCCGGATTTTGATGCCTCCGGGGATGTGAACACCTTTATGGCGAATCTGCCGTCACTGGATGCGGCCTTTGCTGCGCGTGTGGCGAAAGCCGCAGAAGCAGGGCGCGTTTTACGCTATGTTGGCATTATCGATCACGGCCGCTGTCAGGTGAAAATCACGGAAGCAGACGGCAATGATCCGCTGTATAAAGTGAAAAACGGCGAAAACGCCCTGGCGTTTTATACCCGCTACTATCAGCCAATCCCGCTGGTACTGCGCGGTTACGGCGCGGGGAATGATGTGACAGCGGCAGGGGTGTTTGCGGACGTGCTGCGGACAATGTCATGGAAACTGGGAGTGTAAAACGTGATAAAAATTTATGCACCGGCGTCAATCGGGAATGTAAGTGTGGGGTTCGATGTGCTGGGTGCGGCAGTGTCTCCGGTCAGCGGGGCGCTGCTTGGTGACTGTGTGTCCATCGCGAAAGCAGAGACGTTTTCACTCAGAAACAGCGGTCATTTTGCCGGTAAACTGCCGGTGAATCCGAAGCACAATATTGTATATCAGTGCCATGAGCGGTTCAGTGAGATCATTAATGACGATCTGCCGGTTGTCATGGTGCTGGAGAAAAATATGCCGGTGGGATCAGGGCTGGGCTCCAGCGCCTGCTCGGTGGTGGCCGCTCTTGTGGCACTGAATGAATACACCGGCAGGCCGCTGGATGAGATGTCACTGCTGCGCCTGATGGGCGAGATGGAAGGGCGCATCTCCGGCAGTGTGCATTATGACAATGTCGCACCTTGTTTCCTGGGCGGATTACAGCTCAATATTGAAACCGGCGACAGCGTCAGCCAGACGGTACCGGGCTTTGAACACTGGTACTGGGTGATGGCGTATCCGGGCATTAAAGTCTCCACGGCGCAGGCACGGGCGATTTTACCGGCCACCTATTCACGGGCGGATATTGTCAGCCACGGGCGCAACCTGGCCGGTTTTATCCACGCCTGTCACACCGGACAGGCCGATCTGGCCGCCGCCATGATCCGCGATGTGGTGGCGGAGCCGTATCGCCGTGAATTGCTGCCGAATTTTGATGCTGTCCGTGAGCAGGTACTTGCCCGCGGCGCGAAGGCATGCGGTATCTCCGGCTCCGGTCCGACGCTGTTTGCGGTCTGCGACAGTAAATCAGCGGCAGAGCAGGCAGCGGATGTCTTCAACACACAGTATTTGCAGAACAGCGAAGGGTTTGTCCATCTGTGCCGTCTCGATCTCAAAGGCGCACGTCAGATAAGTGCATAAAGGTAAAAAATGGAACTGTACAATTTAAAAGATGAGAGTGAGAAAGTCAGTTTTGCACAGGCGGTAAAACAGGGGCTGGGACGCGGACAGGGGCTGTTCTTCCCGCGTGAGATTCCGTTCTTTGATGCAACGGAAATGGATAAGCTGCTGGCTATGGATTTTGTCAGCCGCAGCACGGCCATTCTGCATGCACTGATTGGTGATGAGATTCCGGAAGCAGAGCTGGCAGCGCGTGTCCGTGCCGCCTTTGCTTTTCCGGCACCGCTCAGTCCGGTGGAGCCGGATGTGGCCTGTCTGGAGCTGTTTCACGGCCCGACACTGGCCTTCAAGGATTTCGGCGGGCGTTTTATGGCGCAGGCGCTGGCAGCGGTTGCCGGTGACAAGCCAGTCACCATTCTGACCGCCACCTCCGGCGATACCGGTGCAGCGGTTGCTCATGCTTTTTACGGCCTGAAAAACGTGCAGGTGGTGATCCTCTATCCGCAGGGAAAAATCAGCCCGTTACAGGAAAAACTGTTCTGTACCCTCGGCGGCAATATTCACACCGTGGCGGTGCAGGATGATTTCGATGCCTGTCAGGCGCTGGTGAAACAGGCGTTTGATGATGAGGAACTGAAACAGACGCTGCATCTGAACTCGGCAAACTCCATTAACATCAGCCGTCTGCTGGCACAAATCTGCTATTACTTTGAAGCGGTGGCACAGGTTCCGGCGGAAAAACGCGGTGAACTGGTGTTCTCGGTGCCGAGCGGCAACTTCGGTGACCTGACTGCCGGGGTACTGGCGAAAGCGATGGGGCTGCCGGTAAAACGCTTTATCGCCGCGACCAATGCCAACGACACGGTGCCGCGCTATCTGACGGACGGGCAGTGGAAACCGGCGGCAACCGTGGCAACGTTATCCAATGCCATGGATGTCAGCCAGCCGAACAACTGGCCGCGTATTGAAGCACTGTTTGCACGCAAAGGCTGGTCACTGAAAGACCTGCGTTCCGGCGCGGTAAGCGACGATGAAACCCGCGAAACCATGCGTGACCTGGCTGCGAAAGGGTATATTTCCGAGCCGCATGCCGCGATCGCCTATCGTCTGCTGCGCAGTGATTTGCAGCCGGGCGAGTACGGTATTTTCCTCGGCACAGCGCATCCGGCCAAATTCCTGGAGAGTGTGGAAGCGATTCTGGACAGGAAACTGCCGTTACCGGCGGAACTGGCTGAGCGGGCTGATTTGCCGCTGCTGTCTGCGGTATTACCGGCTGATTTTGCGGCGTTGCGGGACTATCTGCTGAAGACGGTGAAACCGTAACTTCCTGTCAATTGTCACCAGCATGATGATAACGGGTAAGAGAACAAAAAGCATACTGCGCCACGGATGGCGCAGCTGAATGACCCGGCTGTTATGCTGCGTGGTGTTCCGGCCGTGTAAACACCAGTTCCCGTTCACCGGACTGACTTTCATCAAAACGGTAACCGTCGAGATTAAACTCCGTCAGCTGAGACGGCTGGGTCAGGCGGTTCTGAATAATAAACCGGCTCATCAGCCCGCGTGCTTTTTTGGCATAGAAACTAATCACTTTGTACTTGCCGTTTTTCTCATCGAAGAAAACCGGTTTGATAATCACCGCATTCAGTTTCTTCGGATTTACCGCTTTAAAGTATTCATCAGAGGCCAGATTGACCAGTACATTATCACCCTGTGCAGCCAGCGCCTGATTCAGATTATCCGTAATAATATCCCCCCAGAACGTATACAAATCTTTGCCGCGCGGATTGGCGAGTTTTGTTCCCATTTCCAGGCGGTAAGGCTGCATCAAATCCAGCGGGCGCAGCACGCCGTACAGACCGGAAAGCATACGCAGGTGCTGCTGGGCGAAATCAAAATCGGCTTCACTGAAGGTCTCCGCCTGCATGCCGGTATACACATCCCCTTTAAATGCCAGAATGGCCTGACGGGCATTATCCGGCGTGAAATCCGGCTGCCATTCCCCGAAACGGGCGGCATTCAGTCCGGCCAGCTTATCACTGATATGCATCAGCGAGCCGATATCCGCCGGCGTCAGTTTGCGGCAGGTTTCTATCAGGGTTTCTGATTGTGCCAGCAGCTCAGGCTGAGTATGGCGCTCAGTGGCTAACGGGCTGTCATAATCAAGGGTTTTTGCAGGGGAAATAGTCAGCAGCATAGTCGGCTCCGGTCTGATGTTGTCATTCTCCGGTTACTTTAACAAAAAAAAGAGGATAACGGGCAAATCACTGTAATCGGTGGCGGCGCACAAAACAGGAAACGCTCCGGATAACAACGGAATAACGGCGGAGTAAAGGGGATGCGCCGGATTTTCCCTGCTTGCGCGGCGTGCTGTCCGTGATATTATCAAATGCAGTTGCGGCATATTGCCATCTGTACTCGTTATACTTCAGGGTTTCCGGGTGTTGACTACGCAAAGTTCACCGGCAGGCATCCCGAATTATTCCGGGTATCTTCTGACATAAGATGAGAGACGAAAATGACCGATAAATTAACTTCCCTGCGTAATCTGACCACGGTCGTGGCCGATACCGGTGACATCGAAGCGATGAAACTGTATAAACCACAGGATGCCACCACCAACCCTTCTCTGATCCTCAATGCGGCGCAGATTCCGGAATACCGTAAGTTAATTGATGATGCGGTAACCTGGGCGCGTGCACAGAGCGACTCACGTGAACAGCAGATTATCGATGCCGGTGACAAACTGGCGGTGAATATCGGTCTGGAAATCCTGAAACTGATTCCGGGTCGTATCTCCACCGAAGTGGATGCCCGTCTCTCTTATGACACGCAGGCAAGTATCGCCAAAGCAAAACGTCTCATCAAACTGTATAACGATGCCGGTATCAGCAACGATCGTATCCTGATCAAACTGGCCTCCACCTGGCAGGGTATCCGTGCTGCGGAACAGCTGGAAAAAGAAGGCATCAACTGTAACCTGACACTGCTGTTCTCCTTTGCTCAGGCGCGTGCCTGTGCGGAAGCAGGTGTGTATCTGATTTCTCCGTTCGTCGGCCGTATCCTCGACTGGTACAAAGCAAACAGCGACAAGAAAGAGTTCGCACCGGCAGAAGATCCGGGCGTGATTTCAGTAACTGAAATCTACAACTACTACAAAGAGCACGGCTACAAAACCGTGGTTATGGGCGCAAGCTTCCGTAACTCAGGTGAAATCCTGGAACTGGCCGGCTGTGACCGCCTGACCATCGCCCCTGCACTGCTGAAAGAGCTGTCAGAAGCGACCGGTGCGGTTGAACGCAAGCTGGAATACAAAGGCGAAGTGAAAGCGCGTCCTGCACCGCTGACAGAAGCTGAGTTCTACTGGGGCCACCACAGTGATGCGATGGCAACCGAGAAACTGGCGGACGGTATCCGTAAGTTTGCGGTAGACCAGGGCAAACTGGAAAAAATGATCGCCGATCTGCTGTAATCGTTATAATACGTCAGATTCAGGAGGCAGCCGGGAGGCTGCCTTTTTTGTTTCCGGCGGCAATGCTATGCTGTGCCCCGGAGTCAAAATGACGTTGAGGTGACTATGAACAATGTGTTGCGCATCGGTCTTGTCTCGGTTTCTGACCGCGCATCCGGTGGTATTTATGAAGATAAAGGCATTCCGGCCTTACAGGCATGGCTGGCAAAAACTATCACCACGCCTTTTCAGACAGAAACCCGCCTGATCCCGGATGAAGAAGCGATGATCAGCCAGACGCTGTGCGAACTGGTGGATGAATTCGGCTGCCATCTGGTGCTGACAACCGGCGGAACCGGCCCGGCGCGGCGTGATGTGACTCCGGATGCAACACTGGCGGTGGCAGATCGCGAAATGCCGGGGTTCGGCGAACAGATGCGCCAGATCAGCCTGAAATTTGTGCCGACGGCAATCTTATCCCGTCAGGTGGGCGTGATCCGCAATCAGTCGCTGATCCTTAATCTGCCGGGGCAGCCGAAAGCCATTGCTGAAACCCTGGAAGGGCTGAAAGATGAAAACGGTAAGGTGATCGTTTCCGGTATTTTTGCAAGTGTACCGTATTGTATACAGTTGCTTGACGGACCTTACATTGAAACCGATCCTGAAATTGTCGCGGCATTTCGTCCGAAATCAGCAATAAAGCCGCAGTAATACTGCGTTTTCAGCATAAAATAAAAAGTATTCCCCCGGGCACCTTTCTTGTCCTATGATGCGGTTATCCGTTTATGTAAAGTAAAGATAACAGTAATGTAAAGACAGGAAAGGTGAACCCATGGCACAGACCATTCCCCGGACACTCAACCGGCAGGATTATAAAACACTCTCTCTCGCGGCCCTGGGTGGCGCACTCGAATTTTACGACTTTATTATTTTCATCTTCTTTGCCGTTACCATCGGCAAACTGTTCTTTCCGCCGGATATCCCTGCGTGGCTGGTGCAGATGCAGACTTTCGGGATCTTTGCTGCCGGCTATCTGGTGCGCCCGCTGGGCGGCATTGTGATGGCTCACTTCGGTGATCTGGTCGGCCGTAAAAAAATGTTCTCTCTCAGCATCCTGCTGATGGCGGTGCCGACACTTTGTATCGGTCTGCTGCCGACTTATGAATCTATCGGTATCGCCGCGCCGTTACTGCTTCTGCTGATGAGGGTCATGCAGGGGGCTGCGATTGGCGGGGAAGTCCCCGGTGCCTGGGTATTTGTCTCCGAACATGTGCCGAAGCACCGTATCGGTATTGCCTGCGGCACGCTGACAGCGGGACTGACGGTCGGTATTCTGCTCGGTTCGCTGGTGGCGATGATGATGGCGACACTCTTTACTGAAGCGCAGCAACTGGCATGGGGCTGGCGTGTGCCGTTCTTCCTCGGGGGGATTTTCGGCTTTGTGGCACTTTATCTGCGCCGCTGGCTGGCGGAAACGCCGATCTTTCAGGAGATGAAACAGCAAAAAGCACTGGCGAAAGAGCTGCCGCTGAAAACCGTCGTGGTGAATCACAAAGAAGCGATAGTGATCTCCATGCTGCTGACCTGGCTGCTCTCCGCCGGGGTTGTGGTGGTGATCCTGCTGACACCGGCCTATTTGCAGACGGAGTTCGGCCTGGCAAAAGCAGTGGTGTCTGTTGCTAATATGGCGGCGATTCTGGCGCTGTGCGGCGGATGTCTGGTCGCCGGTTATCTGTGTGACAAACTGGGTGCGTCAGTGGTCTTTACCTTCGGCAGCCTGCTGCTGGCGGTCTGTACCGGCTATTTTTATCTGACCGCCGGTGAGCCGGGTACGCCGCTGTCACTGACCTACGGACTGGCCGGATTCAGTGTCGGCGTGGTGGGGGCAGTGCCGTTTGTGATGGTGAACAGCTATCCGGCGGAGATCCGCTTCAGCGGTATTTCGTTTTCCTACAATCTTTCTTATGCCATTTTCGGCGGACTGACACCGGTTGTGGTTACGCTGTTCCTGAAATGGACCCCGCTGGCACCGGCGTACTACATGCTGGGGCTCTCTCTGATCGGCCTGCTGCTGGGGCTGTATATGGGGAAAGCGGCGGTGCGTCAGCGGATGATGGTGTTCAGCTCCTGATAACATCCGCTTTTATGCTGTATCAATTATGCTGTTTTAATGCCGTGCTGATATGACTGTCAGCGCGGCATTTTTCAGTGTTTCATCATTTTCTTTTAAATAATCTGTTTTTTTTTCATTTTCCCCTTGATGAATGCATTTATGGCCCCATCTAGTTGTCATCGGAAACTGAAACTCAGTTGAATCCCCTTTAACGCTGCGGATGTCCGGTACCGTCAGGAAATGTTCCGGGTGACGGGTGAGTAAAAATTTTTTCTTGAAAAGTGAAAATTGAACCTCATATACATCGGTAGCGTAAGACGAACAGAATTATTCGGAGGCCTTTAAATGGGTAAAATTATTGGTATCGACTTAGGTACAACCAACTCTTGTGTTGCTGTAATGGATGGTAATCAGGCACGTGTCCTGGAGAACGCAGAAGGCGACCGCACAACGCCGTCAATCATCGCGTATACACAGGATGGTGAAATCCTGGTCGGTCAGCCGGCAAAACGTCAGGCTGTTACCAATCCGCAGAACACACTGTTTGCAATCAAACGTCTGATTGGTCGTCGTTTTGACGATGAAGAAGTGCGCCGCGATATGAACATCATGCCGTACAAAATTGTCGGCGCTGATAACGGTGACGCATGGGTGGAAGCGAAAGGCCAGAAAATGGCACCACCACAGGTTTCTGCTGAAGTCCTGAAAAAAATGAAGAAAACCGCTGAAGATTATCTCGGCGAACCGGTAACCGAAGCGGTTATCACCGTACCTGCTTACTTTAACGATGCTCAGCGTCAGGCAACCAAAGATGCCGGCCGTATCGCAGGTCTGGATGTAAAACGTATTATCAACGAACCGACTGCAGCGGCACTGGCTTACGGCCTGGATCGTGAAGTGGGTAACCGTACTATCGCGGTCTTCGACCTCGGTGGTGGTACTTTCGATATCTCTATCATCGAAATCGATGAAGTTGACGGCGAAAAAACCTATGAAGTGCTGGCAACGAACGGCGACACTCACTTAGGTGGTGAAGACTTCGACAGCCGCATGATCAACTATCTGGTTGAAGAGTTTAAGAAAGAACAGGGTATCGATCTGCGTAACGACCCGCTGGCAATGCAGCGTCTGAAAGAAGCTGCCGAGAAAGCAAAAATCGAGCTTTCTTCCGCACAGCAGACTGACGTTAACCTGCCGTATATCACGGCGGACGCGACCGGTCCTAAACACATGAACATCAAAGTGACCCGTGCAAAACTGGAATCACTGGTTGAAGATCTGGTTAAACGCTCTATGGACCCGGTCAAAGTTGCATTACAGGATGCCGGTCTGTCAGTGAATGACATCAATGATGTTATCCTGGTAGGTGGTCAGACCCGTATGCCGCTGGTTCAGAAAACCGTTGCTGATTTCTTCGGTAAAGAACCGCGTAAAGACGTGAACCCGGACGAGGCTGTGGCTGTTGGTGCTGCGGTACAGGGCGGTGTGTTAGGTGGTGATGTTAAAGACGTGCTGCTGCTGGACGTTACCCCGCTGTCTCTGGGTATCGAAACCATGGGCGGCGTGATGACTCCGCTGATCGCGAAGAACACCACTATCCCGACCAAACACAGCCAGGTGTTCTCCACAGCGGAAGACAACCAGTCTGCGGTAACTATCCATGTTCTGCAGGGTGAGCGTAAACGTTCCGGTGACAACAAATCGCTGGGTCAGTTTAACCTGGATGGTATTCAGGCAGCACCACGCGGTATGCCGCAGATCGAAGTCACCTTTGACATCGACGCCGACGGTATCCTGCATGTGTCCGCGAAAGACAAAAACAGCGGCCGTGAGCAGAACATCACCATCAAGGCCTCTTCCGGTCTGAACGAGGAAGAGATCCAGAAAATGGTACGTGACGCGGAAGCGAACGCCGAAGCTGACCGTAAGTTCGAAGAGCTGGTACAGGTTCGTAACCAGGCTGATCAGCTGGTTCACGCCACCCGTAAACAGATTGAAGAAGCGGGTGACAAACTGCCGGGCGACGATAAAGTGAAAATCGAGCAGGCGGTAAGTGAGCTGGAAATCGCAGCCAAAGGTGAAGATAAAGCGGCTATCGAAGAGAAAACGAAAGCCCTGATCGACGCCTCTGCCAAACTGATGGAAATTGCCCAGCAGCAGGCGCAGGCAGGTGCAGCAGGTGCTGATGCCGCGCAGGATGCAGGTAAAAATGATGATGTTGTTGATGCTGAATTCGAAGAAGTTGACGACAGCAAAGACAAAAAATAAGGCCCTTAGCGGGCGCGGTGATGACTGTTATTAATCACTGAAAACCGGCACGGGCGTTGAGGAAACTCTGCGCCCGTGTCTGTGTGTTAAGGGACAAAACGGATGGCAAAAAAAGATTACTATGAGGTGTTGGGCGTCTCGAAATCTGCGGATGATAAAGAGATTAAAAAAGCCTACAAACGCCTTGCGATGAAATATCACCCTGACCGTAATCAGGGCGATAAAGACGCGGAAGATAAATTTAAAGAAGTTAAAGAGGCTTACGAAATCCTCACCGACGCACAAAAACGTGCGGCTTATGACCAGTACGGCCACGCGGCATTTGAGCAGGGCGGTATGGGCGGCGGCGGCGGATTTGGCGGCGGCGGTTTCGGCGGTGCTGACTTCGGTGATATCTTTGGTGACGTCTTCGGTGATATTTTTGGTGGTGGTCGCCGTCAGCAACGCGCGGCACGCGGAGCAGACCTGCGTTACAACATCGAACTGACCCTTGAAGAAGCGGTTCGTGGTGTGACCAAAGAGATCCGTATTCCGACCCTGGAAACCTGTGATAAATGTCACGGCAGCGGGGCGAAAGAAGGTACTGAGCCGCAGGAGTGTCCGACCTGTCACGGTATGGGCCAGGTGCAGATGCGCCAGGGCTTCTTTGCGGTGCAGCAGGCGTGTCCGACCTGTCATGGTCGCGGCAAAATCATCAAAGACCCGTGCAGCAAATGTCATGGTCACGGACGTGTTGAACGCTATAAAACCCTGTCGGTCAAAATTCCGGCCGGGATGGACAGCGGCGACCGTATCCGTCTGACCGGTGAAGGTGAAGCAGGCGAAATGGGGGCTCCGGCAGGCGATCTGTATGTCGAGGTTCATGTCCGTCAGCACAATATCTTCGAACGTGACGGCAGCAATCTCTACTGTGAAGTGCCGATTGGCTTTACTGTTGCGGCGCTGGGTGGTGAGATTGAAGTACCGACACTCGACGGACGCGTTAAGCTGAAGATCCCGGCAGAAACCCAGACCGGCAAAATGTTCCGTATGAAAGGCAAAGGTGTCAGACCGGCGCGCGGCGGAATGCAGGGTGACCTGATGTGCCGTGTCGTGGTGGAAACTCCGGTGAAACTGAGCGAAAAACAGAAAGAACTGTTACGTGAGTTCGGTGAATCCGTTGATGGCCAGAGCGGTCAGGACAATACCCCGAAAGCAAAACGCTTCTTTGACGGCGTGAAGAAATTCTTTGATGACCTGACCAAATAAGTCACTGTCAGATAAGTTATATCAAAACCGGCCGGAAAATTTTTCCGGCCGGTTTTTTTGTGTGCTTTATACAAGCATTCAGCGCCGGTTTTTTTATTCTGTTTTAACCATTTATTCGTTAAGGCAAACAATATGAAAATCACCGGTCAGGCAGTATCTGTTACAGAATTAATTAAGGATACATCAGAAAAGTTCGGAAACGGCGGACTTCGTCGTTTTATCTCAGAGATTAAAAATTCGCAGGAACAACTGTTTGGCGATACATTCGAGCGGGCTGAACTATTAGGAACCAGAAACTTTGTTGTATTGAAGAATATGTTCGCATCTGACATTGGGGATATAACTCCTTTCAAAAATATCTCGGATGAAATTAAGGTGTACCGGGAAAGCCAGTCAGCTTTCTGCCGTTTCTTCAAAGGCCGTGTTCTGGATAAAATTCAGAAACAATGCACCAAAATTATTGAAATCAATAAGGAATGCAGCCGTTCCCCGGTATCGCTCCATGACGCAACACTGCCGGATTCCGCGGTTTATACTACCAAAGAGATTATGGGGAAACATAAGGATCTGGGACTTTTTGTGCTTGAGAAAAGCCTGCGCGCCGTAAAGTATGGTGCTCCGGTAAATCTGGCCGATCCGGATAAACGTACACAAGTTACAATACAGACCAGCGGTACAGTTGAGTTGCCGGTACCTCAGCCGGTCGTATGATAAAAAACCGGACTAACCGCCCAGTTTTGTCACAATTACTCCGGCCACAATAATACAGGCGGCCAGAATCCGGGTGGGTGTCAGTTTTTCTTTCAGGAAATACGCGGAGAGCAGTAGTGCGAACAGCACACTGGTCTCCCGTAACGCCGCGACAATCATGATCGGTGCTTGTCCCATCGCCCATATCACAATGCCGTAGCTGAAGATTTGCAGGATGCCGCCGGTCAGTCCGGGCTTGCTGTAACGCAGAAAATCACGGGTGAAGTGGTGGCGGTAACGGGCAAAACCCATGACGACCATCACCAGACCGTTCAGGGCGAACAGCCAGAAAATATAAGTCAGTGAATCTGTACTGCTGCGGGCACCGAAGCCGTCGGAAAGTGTGTAACAGGCCGTAAAAAAGGCGGTGATAACCGCATATATCAACCCGCTGCGGATATGCCCGGAAGCTCTGTGTCTGAGGGCGGGAAGAAGCACACCGGTAATAATCAGCAGAATACCGGCCAGAGAGAGCAGGGGCAGGTGTTCACCAAACAGGAGTACCGCAAACAGGGTCGTCAGCAGCGGGGCACAACCCCGGGAAACGGGGTAAATCTGGCTGAGATCACCCTTTGAATACGCTTTGCTCAGGCAGATGGCATAACCGATATGAAACAGGGCGGACAGTATCAGCCACTTTACGGCTGCCGGATCCGGCAGGCCCAACCAGAACAGGGCGGGAACAGAGACTGCACCGGACCAGATGGTCATCACTGCGATACCCAGGAAGCGATCCTGACCAAATTTAATCACTGCATTCCAGGATGCATGAAAAAAAGCAGCAAACAGAACAGCAATAAACAGCGTGGCGGACATGGGGTAACCCGTTTTATTCAGTGAACGGCAGTAACGATAGCAGAATATCTGCCGGAAAGCGGGGTTATACAATGCATTTCACAGAAATAAAAATGTTAATATATGGTTAATTTAAGCGGGTTTGTCAGGAAATTCCGTGATATAAGCCTCTTGTTATCAGTAATAACCGAGTTATTATTGCTGAATAATCTGCTTTTTTCGAGTTGATTGTTTGCATATTATTAACGCCGACAGTCTTAAAGGAGTTAACTCATGACCGCAATTATCCGACAGTTCTTAAAACTCGAAGCCGCAGGCGGCATACTGCTGATTATTGCCGCACTGATCGCGCTGGTAATGGCGAATACGCCGCTGTCAGCGGTGTATCAGTCGTTTCTTGATATTCCTGTTGCTGTAAAATTTGCGGCACTGGAAATTGATAAGCCCTTGTTATTATGGATTAATGACGCCCTGATGGCGATATTTTTCCTGGTCGTCGGGCTGGAAGTAAAAAGGGAGCTGATGGTCGGCTCTCTGGCCGGGCGCGATAAAGCGATGTTTCCTGCGATTGCCGCACTCGGCGGTATGGTCGCGCCGGCACTGGTCTATCTGCTGTTTAACGGCGGGGATGCCGCCGCCGCACAGGGCTGGGCGATTCCGGCCGCGACAGACATTGCATTTGCACTCGGCGTGATGGCTTTACTGGGCAAGCGGGTGCCGACAGAACTGAAAGTCTTTCTGCTGGCGCTGGCGATTATTGATGACCTCGGGGTTATCGTCATTATCGCGCTGTTTTACACCAAAACTGTCTCACTGACAGCACTGCTGCTGGCTGCGCTGATGGTGGTTGTACTGTGTGTGATGAACCTGCGCAACGTCAGTAATACCGCCGCCTATATGATTGCGGGGCTGATATTGTGGGTGTGTATTCTTAAATCCGGCGTACATGCCACACTGGCCGGGGTGATCGTCGGCTTCCTGATCCCGCTGCGGAGCAAAGATGGTGAGCACTCACCGTCAGAGGAGCTGGAACATGTGCTGCATCCGTGGGTGGCGTATCTGATCCTGCCGCTGTTTGCCTTTGCTAATGCCGGTGTCAGTATTCAGGGAATTTCATTCGACGCACTGATGGGAACACTGCCGCTGGGGATCCTGCTCGGCCTGTTTATCGGGAAACCGCTGGGGATTTTCACCGCATGTCTGATTTCGGTAAAACTGGGCTTTGCAAAACTGCCGGAGAGGATTACTCTTAACCATATATTTGCCGTATCGGTGTTATGCGGGATCGGTTTTACAATGTCTATCTTTATCGCGGGACTGGCATTTACCGGACTTCCTGAGGCATTTAACACCTACTCCAAGCTGGGAATTCTGATTGGTTCCACGATGGCAGCAGTTGTCGGGTTGTTCCTGCTCCATTCCGTGTTACCGAAGAAAACAGTCCGGCAGTAACCTGTGATTCACCGGCCTTCCCGGCCGGTGAATACAACAGAATTTCCGAGTTAAACATCAAAAAAAGATAAGGTCTGTCCGGGAAAAACTATGCGAGTCTCCCATTTAAACTACAATCACCTCTATTATTTCTGGCATGTCTGTAAAGAAGGTTCGGTGGTGGGGGCGGCAGAAGCCCTCTATCTGACCCCGCAAACCATCACCGGCCAAATCAAAGCACTGGAAGAGCGCCTTGATGGCAAGCTGTTTAAGCGCCAGGGACGCGGCCTGGTGCCGTCGGAGCTGGGCCAGCTGGTATTCCGCTATGCGGATAAGATGTTTATGCTCAGCCAGGAAATGCTGGATATTGTCACTTACAGCCGCGAATCCAATCTGTTGTTTGATGTCGGGGTCGCCGATGCGCTGTCAAAACGTCTGGTCAGCAAGGTGCTGGAAACGGCGGTGATGGAGCATGAACAAATCCATCTGCGTTGTTTTGAATCCACTCACGAAATGCTGCTCGAGCAGCTCAGCCAGCACAAACTGGACATGATCCTCTCCGACTGTCCGGTGGATTCCACTCAGCAGGAAGGGTTGTTTTCCGTGAAGCTCGGGGAGTGCAGTATGAGTTTTTACTGCCGCCAGCCCGCGCCGCAGAAGCCGTTCCCGGAATGTCTGGAAGAGCGCCGTCTGCTGGTTCCCGGCCGCCGCTCAATGCTCGGCCGTCAGTTACTGACCTGGATACGCAATAAAAACCTGGAAGTGGAAATTCTGGGTGAATTCGATGATGCGGCGCTGATGAAAGCATTCGGTATGTATCACAACGCGATTTTTGTTGCGCCGTCGCTCTACACGAAAGGTATTTTTGCTGACAGTGATATTGTCGAGCTGGGAACGGTGGACACTATCAAAGAAGAGTATTATGTGATTTTTGCTGAGCGCATGATCCAGCATCCGGCGGTTCAGCGGGTGTGTAACAAGGATTTCTCTGCACTGTTCAGCGGTTCGCAGTCAGCCGCGGATATCGGTCTGCCGGACTGAGGCAGAAAAAGGACATAAAAAAACCGGCGTGAGCCGGTTTTTTTATGTCTGCACAATCAGATTACATTGCTTTGATCTGAGCAGCCAGGTTCGCCTTATGACGGGCAGCCTTGTTCTTATGGATCAGGCCTTTAGCAGCGTGACGATCCACAAGTGGTTGCATGTCATTAAATGCGTTCTGAGCAGCTTCTTTGTCGCCGGCAGCGATAGCAGCGTAAACCTTCTTGATAAAGGTGCGCACCATAGAACGACGGCTAGCGTTATGCTGACGACGTTTTTCAGACTGAATGGCGCGTTTCTTAGCTGATTTGATATTAGCCAAGGTCCAACTCCCAAATATATTCTTCGAGGACAATACAAAGGTGGAGGAATATGCCTGCTCCGCTTTATTTTGTCAATGGATTTGTGCAAATATGCGTCGTTGTACAGCGACGCAAATGTACGTTGTGATGGGCGGGGATTTTATCAGTTTACTCATCGGGAATACAGCCCTTACGCGGAAAAAAGTCGTCTGAATGGTAAGATTCTGACGAAAAAAATGATTTTTCACTTTCCGCGCAGAGAGATGCCCCGCTTTTTGTGCAGAGAATTCGCGATTCAGCCGCATTAGTGGGTTAACCTGACGCGGCGGACAAGGTATAATCAGACTAATTTTGACTGTATTGAGCCGGCTATGGAGCTAATTCGCGGTACTCACAATATTCGTGCGCGTCACCATGGTTGCGTGCTGACTATCGGTAATTTTGATGGCGTTCATCGCGGACATCAGGCATTACTGTCACATCTGGCGCAGGAAGGAAAACGCCTGGGGCTGCCGTCGGTCGTCATGATCTTCGAGCCGCAGCCGCTGGAATTTTTTGCACCGGATAAAGCGCCGGCACGCCTGACCCGGCTGCGCGATAAGGTAAAATATCTTGCGCAGTACGGTGTGGACTACTTATTGTGTGTTAAATTCAGTAAACAATTCGCATCACTGACACCGGATGCCTTTATCTCACACCTGCTGGTTGAACAGCTGGGGGTGAAGTTTCTGGTGGTCGGGGATGATTTTCGTTTCGGAAAAAATCGTCAGGGCGATTTTAACGGGCTGTGTGAAGCGGGGAAACAGTATGGTTTCACGGTCCGCAGCACGGAAAGTTTTTGTGATAACGGCAAACGGATCAGCAGTACGGCCATCCGCCGTGCGCTGGAAAATGACGATCTGGCACAGGCCGAAGCATTGCTCGGTCACCCTTACCGCATCAGCGGACGGGTGGTTCACGGCAATGAGCTCGGGCGTACCATCGGCTTTCCGACCGCCAATATCCCCCTGAAACGTCTGGCCGCACCGGTACACGGTGTGTATGCCGTGGACGTATACGGCCTCGGGCCGCATCCGCTGCCGGGTGTGGCCAATATCGGCTCCCGCCCGACAGTACAGGGTAAGGGCCAGCAACTGGAAGTTCATCTGATTGATGCGTCTATGGATTTATACGGGCAGCATCCGGATGTGGTACTGCGCAAGAAATTGCGAAATGAACAGCGGTTTGCCTCACTTGATGAGCTGAAAGCGCAAATTGCGCGGGATGAGATTGCGGCAAGGGAATTTTTACAATCCAACCCCTCGTTATGTGTTTAACGGAATAATATTGGAACTGAGAATCGAATGAGTGACTATAAAAATACCCTGAATCTCCCGGAGACAGGGTTCCCTATGCGCGGGGACTTAGCAAAGCGCGAACCTGACATGCTGAAACGCTGGTACAAAGAAGGTCTGTATCAGGCGATCCGTAAAGCCAAAACCGGTAAAAAAACCTTTATCCTGCATGACGGTCCTCCGTATGCAAACGGCAGCATTCACATTGGTCACTCAGTCAATAAAATTCTCAAAGATATTATTATTAAATCCAAAGGCATGGCCGGTTTCGATTCCCCGTATATTCCGGGCTGGGACTGCCATGGCTTACCGATTGAACACAAAGTAGAACAGGTGATTGGCAAACCGGGTGACAAAGTCACGCCGGCTGAGTTCCGTGCCGCCTGCCGCGAATACGCAAAAGAGCAGATTGAAGGCCAGAAGGAAGACTTTATCCGTCTGGGCGTGCTGGGTGACTGGGATCATCCGTACCTGACCATGGACTTCAAAACCGAAGCGCACATTATCCGCGCACTGGCAAAAGTGATTGCCAACGGCCATCTGGTCAAAGGGGCGAAACCGGTTCACTGGTGTACCTCCTGTGCCTCTTCCCTGGCGGAAGCGGAAGTGGAATATTACGACAAAACCTCTCCGTCCATTGACGTGCGCTTCACTGCCGTTGATGCGGATGCCGTCTGCGCCAAATTCGGCGTGAAAAATGACGGTCTGCCGGTCTCTCTGGTTATCTGGACCACCACGCCGTGGACCTTACCGGCGAACCGCGCTATTTCTCTGAACCCGGAATTTGATTATCAGTTAGTCCGCGTAAATGACGAGCGCCTGATTCTGGCTGCCGATCTGGTGGAAAGCGTGATGAAACGCGCCGGTATCACCAGCTGGACTGTTGAAGCGGACTGCAAAGGCAGCGACCTGGAACTGCTGCGCTTTAATCATCCGTTTATGGGCTTTGATGTTCCGGCTATCCTCGGCGATCACGTCACCCTGGATGCGGGTACCGGTGCTGTGCATACCGCACCGGGCCACGGTCCTGACGACTATGTGATCGGCCAGAAATACGGTCTGGAAACCGCTAACCCGGTCGGTCCGAACGGCTGCTATGTCAGCGGTACCTATCCGTCACTGGATGGCGTGTTTGTGCTGAAAGCCAATGACATCATTCTGGAACTGCTGAAAGAAAAAGGTGCACTGCTGCACAGCGAAAATATCTCGCACAGCTATCCGTGCTGCTGGCGTCACAAAACACCGGTCATCTTCCGTGCCACACCGCAGTGGTTTATCGGAATGGATGTGAACGGCCTGCGTTCGCAGTCTCTGAATGAAATCAAAGGCGTGAAATGGATTCCGGGCTGGGGTGAAGCACGTATCACCGCGATGGTGGAAAACCGTCCGGACTGGTGTATTTCCCGTCAGCGCACCTGGGGCACACCGATGTCTCTGTTTGTTCACAAAGAGACTCAGGAGCTGCATCCGCGCACGCTGGAACTGATGGAAGACGTCGCCAAACGTGTGGAAGAGCACGGTATTCAGGCGTGGTGGGATCTCGACCCGCGCGACCTGCTGGGTGATGATGCCGATATCTATGAAAAAGTGCCGGATACGCTGGATGTCTGGTTTGACTCCGGTTCTACCCATTCTGCGGTAGTGGATGCCCGTCCGGAGTTCCATGGCAATTCTGCGGATATCTATCTGGAAGGTTCTGACCAGCACCGCGGCTGGTTTATGTCCTCACTGATGCTTTCCACCGCGATGAAAGGCAAAGCGCCGTACCGCGAAGTGCTGACTCACGGCTTTACCGTGGATGGTCAGGGCCGCAAAATGTCTAAGTCTCTGGGTAACACCGTCAGTCCGCAGGACGTGATGAACAAACTCGGTGCAGATATTCTGCGTCTGTGGGTGGCTTCTACTGACTACTCCGGTGAAATCGCCGTTTCGGATGAAATCCTGAAACGCTCTGCGGATTCTTACCGCCGTATCCGTAACACCGCGCGTTTCCTGCTGGCCAACCTCAATGGCTTCAATCCGGAAACCGATATGGTGAAACCGGAAGAGATGATTGTGGCAGACCGCTGGGCTGTCGGCCGTGCACAGGCTGCACAGGCAGATATCCTGAAGTCCTATGAAGCCTATGATTTCCATGAAGTGGTGCAGCGTCTGATGCAGTTCTGCTCAGTGGAAATGGGGTCGTTCTATCTGGATATCATCAAAGATCGTCAGTACACCGCGAAAAGTGATGGCCTGGCCCGCCGCAGCTGTCAGACCGCGCTGTTCCACATCGCGGAAGCACTGGTTCGCTGGATGGCACCAATTATGTCCTTCACCGCAGATGAAATCTGGAATGTGATGCCGGGCAAACGTCCGCAGTACGTCTTCACCGAAGAGTGGTATGACGGCCTGTTCGGGCTGAATGCACAGGAAAGCATGAATGATGATTACTGGGCAGTCCTGCTGGCAGTACGTGGTGAAGTTAACAAGGTACTGGAACAGGCCCGTGCTGATAAACTGATCGGCGGCTCGCTGGAAGCAGCCGTTACCCTGTATGCGGATGATGCCCTGGCGGCACAGCTGAACAGCCTGGGTAATGAACTGCGTTTCGTACTGCTGACCTCTCAGGCTGATGTGAAACCACTGTCTGCGGCACCGGAAAGTGCGGTAAACAGTGAGCTGGCCGGCCTGCGTATCGGCTTCGGCAAAGCGGAAGGCAGTAAGTGCCCGCGTTGCTGGCATTATACGACTGACATCGGTCAGGACAGTGAACATCCTGAACTGTGCGGCCGCTGTGTGACTAACGTAGCCGGAAACGGTGAAGAACGTAAGTTTGCCTGATAAATGAAAAAACCACTGTGTTCGACCGGATTACGCTGGCTGTGGCTGGCGGTCCTGGTACTGGTACTGGATGCTATTTCAAAGCAGCTGATTTTAGCGAATTACGGGCTGCATGAATCCACATCTCTGATGCCGTACTTTAATCTGACCTATGTGCGGAATTACGGTGCCGCATTCAGCTTCCTCGCATCTCAGGGCGGCTGGCAGCGCTGGTTCTTCACAGCGGTGGCTATCGGTATCTCCGTGACATTATTAGTGATGATGTACCGCACCAGTGCGCGCAACAAACTCAGTAATATTGCGTATGCACTGATTATCGGCGGGGCGATCGGCAATCTGCTCGATCGCCTGATGCACGGCTTTGTGGTGGATTACATCGACTTCTATGTCGGTGACTGGCACTGGCCGACGTTCAACCTGGCGGACAGCTGGATCATCATCGGGGCGGGGCTTATCATTATTGAAAGCTTTATCCCTGACGGTAAGAAAGGCGACAAACCAGAGAACAAGGCATCATCAGACTGATGACCCGGATATCCGCCGTCAGGCGGATATCCGGTCGTTGACAAACCTGCAGGGATTGGCAACGGCCGACAGAGGTTGTAAAAATAAACCAGGAAAATCAATTTATTGATTTTCGGCAGATAACACAAAGCAGGAAAAACCACGTTTTATCCTGCTTTGTCAGCAATCTCATATCCGCCGCCGGGCGGATATTTTTTATCTGATACAGAGAGTAATAATCATATGCAGGTTGCAGAACATCACAGCGTATTACTGGATTACACCCTGAAACTGTCTGACGGCTCGGTGGCGGATTCCACTGAGGCGCAGGGTAAACCGGCACTGTTCCGTCTCGGTGACGGCAGTTTGTCAGCGGCGCTGGAGCAGCAATTACTCGGTTTATCTGCCGGAGATAAAAAAACCTTCACACTGCCCGGTGAGGCGGTTTTCGGCAAACCTAGCCCGGATTTGATTCAGTTTTTCTCCGCCTCCGATTTCCTGGAAGCCGGCTTGCCGGAAACCGGCACGATCATGCTGTTTACCGCAATGAACGGCAGCGAAATGCCGGGAATTATCAAATCTGTCACAGAGGACTCCGTTGAAGTGGATTTTAACCATCCGTTGTGCGGGCAGGATGTGACGTTTGATATCAGCGTCCGTGACGTCACTGCCTGATACACAGAGCAATAATTAGCATTACGGTCCGGGGGATGGCTCTGGTATAGTAGCGCGCAAATGTTGAATTTTTGTTTTACTGCCCGTCCGGGCGATGGTTTGGAGGCTGAACGTGCGTATTTTACTGGCTAACCCGCGGGGGTTCTGTGCAGGTGTTGACCGGGCAATCAGTATTGTGGAGCGGGCGCTGGAGTTATACGGTGCGCCTATCTACGTCCGTCATGAAGTCGTGCACAACCGCTATGTGGTCAATGATCTGCGTGAGCGCGGTGCGATTTTCATTGAGGAAATTTCGGAAGTGCCGGATAACGCCATTCTGATTTTCTCCGCTCACGGTGTCTCGCAGGCGATCCGTCAGGAAGCACGTTCCCGCAACCTCACTATGCTGTTTGATGCCACCTGTCCGCTGGTCACCAAGGTGCATATGGAAGTCGCCCGCGCCAGCCGCAAAGGCAAAGAAGCCATTTTGATCGGCCACGCCGGGCATCCGGAAGTGGAAGGGACGATGGGGCAGTACAACAACCCGGAAGGCGGCATGTATCTGGTGGAATCCCCGGAGGATGTGTGGAAACTGACAGTCAAAGATGAGGAAAATCTCAGCTTTATGACGCAAACCACACTGTCCGTTGATGATACATCGGAAGTTATCGATGCGCTGAATGCCCGCTTCCCGAAAATCATCGGTCCGCGTAAAGATGATATCTGTTATGCCACGACTAACCGTCAGGAAGCGGTACGCGATCTGGCCGGTCAGGCGGATCTGGTGCTGGTGGTCGGCTCTAAAAACTCATCTAACTCCAACCGGCTGGCGGAACTGGCGCAGCGGGTCGGAAAACCCTCTTATCTGATTGATTCTGCTGATGACATCAATCCCGTCTGGCTGCGTGATGTCGATACTATCGGCCTGACAGCCGGGGCATCCGCACCGGATGTGCTGGTGCAGCAGGTGATCAGCCGTCTTCAGGAACTGGGGGCGGATGAGATCAGCCAGCTTGAAGGGCGTGAGGAAAATATTATCTTTGAAGTCCCGAAAGAGTTACGGATGGATATCAAAGAGGTCTGATACCGAAAAGCAGAACAGAGGTTCTGCTTTTTTTTGTCTGCTGCCCGGTGAATACAGTTTTACTGATAATCTGCGGGCTGTATTGTGATTTTCTGATGATAACGGCGGGTAACTGGTAATCCGGCCGGACAGCCGTTAATCTGCTGACATACAGACAGAAAACTGAGGATAACAAATATGAGTAAGTTACGGCTCGCGGTAGCGGGTGCAGGTGGCCGCATGGGACGCCAGCTGATTCAGGCAATTGCACAGAATGATGATGTGGTGCTGGGGGCGGCATTTGAACGCGAAGGCTCCTCACTCACCGGAACCGATGCCGGTGAGCTGGCTGGTATTGGCCGCAATGGTGTGCTCCTGACGGCTGACCTGAACAGTGAGAAAGATAATTTTGATATCCTGATTGATTTCACCCGCCCGGAAGGCACGCTGACACACCTGGCGTTCTGTACCGCTAACAGAAAGGGAATGATTATCGGCACCACCGGGTTTGATGACGCCGGAAAAGCCGCCATTGCACAGGCCGCACAACACATTCCTGTGGTTTTTGCGGCGAATTTCAGTGTTGGCGTCAATCTGGTGCTGAAACTGCTGGAAAAGGCTGCCAAAGTCATGGGCGACTATACTGATATTGAAATTATTGAAGCACACCATCGTCACAAAGTGGATGCTCCGTCCGGAACAGCACTGGCGATGGGAGAATCGATTGCCGGGGCACTGGGGCGTGACCTTAAGGATTGCGCGGTTTACAGCCGTGAAGGTTACACCGGCGAACGGGAGCGGAATACTATCGGATTTGCCACTGTACGCGCCGGAGATATTGTGGGTGAGCACACCGCGATGTTTGCGGATATCGGCGAACGTGTTGAAATCAGTCACAAGGCCTCAAGCCGGATGACATTTGCAAATGGTGCAGTTAAGGCAGCGGTATGGCTGAGTGATAAAAATAACGGTTTATTCACCATGAAGGATGTGCTTGATCTGGAAAATTTATAATAAAATATAAATTATAACAGGATGATAAAGCAGTGATATTTTTAGTTGTCACTGCTTTTGGTTCTGTTTTTTCTGTTTTTTATCAATAATTGTTATTTGTAAGTATCATCATCTATTTTCAGCGCTTTTTTATCTCTGTTTTTTCCTTTTTCATCCCTTTTTCCGGTTGTGAGCCTTTTTTTCAGTAATCTCATCATAAATTCAGCATAAATCTGATAATGAAGATGTTTTATCGCTGTCTTCCTGACTGTTTTGATCGTGATGAGTAAAAAAATATAAAAAAGTCGATTTTTTCTGGACAACTGCCCGTTCGATCTTTAGAATGCGCCGCAATTTGTCAAAAATTGGTTAAATTTTTATTTTGGCATTGCTTTATAGCCCCAATTCTGAATTAATATGCACTAATTGTGATTTATTATTCCTCCGGAGGGTGTTGTGTTTAAGTCAGCAATCCTGGTTCTGCAAGACGGAACCACATTTCACGGACGCGCCATCGGCGCAGAGGGTGCCGTTACCGGCGAAGTCGTTTTTAATACCTCGATGACGGGGTATCAGGAAATTCTCACCGACCCCTCTTATTCCCGCCAGATAGTCACTCTCACTTATCCCCATATTGGTAATACCGGCACTAACAGTGCTGATGAAGAATCCCCGGATGTGTATGCGCAAGGCCTCGTTATCCGTGACCTGCCGCTGACCACCAGTAATTTCCGCAGTGAAGAAAGCCTCTCTGAATACCTGAAACGCCGCAACGTCGTGGCAATCGCCGATATTGATACCCGCAAACTGACCCGCTTACTGCGTGAGAAAGGCGCTCAGAACGGCTGTATCATCGCCGGTGAACATCCGGACGCGGCACTGGCGCTGAAAAATGCACAGAGCTTCAGCGGGCTGAACGGGCTGGATTTGGCGAAAGAAGTGACGACCGCGCAACCATACAGCTGGACACAGGGTTCATGGACACTGGACGGCGGCTTACCGGCGGATAAAACCGCGGAAGAACTGCCGTTTCATGTGGTGGCGTATGACTTCGGTGCCAAGCGCAATATCCTGCGCATGCTGGTTGATCGCGGCTGCCGCCTGACCGTTGTACCGGCGCAGACCCCGGCAGAAGACGTACTGAAAATGGCCCCGGACGGTATTTTCCTCTCCAACGGCCCCGGGGACCCGGCACCGTGTGATTATGCGATTGACGCAATCACACGCTTCCTGGAAACCGATATCCCGCTGTTCGGTATCTGCCTGGGACACCAGTTACTGGCGCTTGCCAGCGGTGCAAAGACCATCAAAATGAAATTTGGTCACCACGGCGGCAACCATCCGGTCAAAGATATTGAAAATAATGTGGTGATGATCACCGCACAGAACCACGGTTTTGCGGTGGATGAGGCGACGCTGCCGGCCACACTGCGCGTCACGCATAAATCACTGTTTGACGGCACATTGCAGGGGATTCACCGCAATGATAAACCCGCATTCAGCTTCCAGGGTCACCCCGAAGCCAGCCCGGGCCCGCACGACGCCGCCCCGCTGTTCGACCACTTTATTGAACTGATGAAAAACGCCCGTCACTAATCAGGAGCAAAGAAAATGGCAAAACGTACAGATATCAGCAGCATCCTGATTTTAGGCGCCGGTCCGATTGTTATCGGCCAGGCCTGTGAATTTGACTACTCAGGCGCCCAGGCGTGTAAAGCACTGCGCGAAGAGGGTTACCGCGTCATCCTCGTTAACTCCAACCCGGCGACCATTATGACGGACCCGGAAATGGCGGATGCGACTTACATCGAGCCTATTCACTGGGAAGTGGTGCGCAAGATCATCGAAAAAGAGCGCCCTGATGCGGTTCTGCCGACGATGGGCGGACAAACCGCACTGAACTGTGCGCTCGACCTGGAGCGTCACGGCGTGCTGGCCGAGTTCGGTGTTGAAATGATTGGTGCGACAGCGGATGCGATTGATAAAGCAGAAGATCGCCGCCGTTTTGATATCGCAATGAAAAAAATCGGTCTGGATACAGCGCGTTCCGGTATCGCACATACCATGGAAGAAGCCTTTGCGGTCGCTGATGATGTCGGTTTCCCGTGCATTATCCGCCCGTCATTCACTATGGGCGGCACCGGCGGTGGTATCGCGTATAACCGTGAAGAGTTTGAGGAAATCTGTACCCGCGGCCTGGATCTCTCCCCGACCAATGAACTGCTGATTGATGAATCGCTGATTGGCTGGAAAGAGTACGAAATGGAAGTGGTGCGCGACAAGAATGATAACTGCATCATTGTCTGCTCCATCGAAAACTTCGACGCTATGGGTATCCACACCGGTGACTCTATCACCGTTGCCCCGGCGCAGACCCTGACGGACAAAGAATACCAAATCATGCGGAACGCCTCGATGGCGGTGCTGCGTGAAATCGGCGTGGAAACCGGCGGCTCCAACGTACAGTTCTCGGTCAACCCGAAAACCGGCCGTCTGATTGTTATCGAGATGAACCCGCGTGTATCACGCTCTTCCGCTCTGGCTTCCAAAGCGACCGGGTTCCCGATTGCCAAAATCGCCGCCAAACTGGCGGTCGGTTACACCCTCGATGAACTGTCAAACGACATCACCGGCGGCCTGACACCGGCCTCCTTTGAACCGTCTATCGACTATGTCGTGACAAAAATCCCGCGCTTTAACTTCGAAAAATTTGCCGGTACCAATGACCGTCTGACCACACAGATGAAATCTGTCGGTGAAGTGATGGCTATCGGCCGCACTCAGCAGGAATCCCTGCAAAAAGCTCTGCGTGGTCTGGAAGTCGGTGCAACCGGTTTTGACCCGAAAGTCAATTTGGATGACCCGGATGCACTGACCCGTATCCGCCGTGAGCTGAAAGAAGCCGGCGGCGAGCGGATCTGGTATATCGCGGATGCATTCCGCGCCGGTCTGTCTGTTGACGGCGTATTTAACCTGACCAACGTTGACCGCTGGTTCCTGGTGCAGATTGAAGAGCTGGTACGCCTGGAAGAGCAGGTGGCAGATGTCGGTATCAACGGCCTGACCCCGGAATTCCTGCGTCAGCTGAAACGCAAAGGCTTCGCGGATGCGCGGCTGGCAAAACTGGTCGGCGTAGCAGAAGCTGAAATCCGCAAACTGCGTGACAGCTATCAGCTGTGGCCGGTTTACAAGCGCGTGGATACCTGTGCCGCAGAATTTGCGACAGACACCGCGTATCTCTACTCCACCTATGAAGAAGAGTGTGAAGCGCAGCCGAACAACGATAAACCGAAAATTATGGTACTCGGCGGCGGACCAAACCGTATCGGTCAGGGCATTGAGTTTGACTACTGCTGTGTGCATGCGGCGATGGCGCTGCGTGAAGACGGCTATGAAACCATCATGGTCAACTGCAACCCGGAAACGGTTTCCACTGATTATGACACTTCTGACCGCCTCTACTTCGAACCGGTGACACTGGAAGATGTGCTGGAAATCGTGCGTGTCGAAAAACCGGCGGGTGTAATTGTCCAGTACGGCGGGCAGACTCCGCTGAAACTGGCGCGCAGCCTGGAAGCGGCCGGTGTGCCGGTTATCGGAACCAGCCCGGACGCGATTGACCGCGCGGAAGATCGCGAACGTTTCCAGCAGGCAGTCGTCCGCCTCGGTCTGAAACAACCGGCAAACGCCACAGTATCCAATATCGAGCAGGCGGTTGAGCGGGCAAAAGAAATCGGTTATCCGCTGGTGGTACGTCCTTCTTATGTGCTGGGCGGTCGTGCGATGGAAATCGTGTATGACGAAACCGACCTGCGCCGCTACTTCCAGAATGCAGTCAGCGTATCCAACGATGCACCGGTACTGCTCGACCGCTTCCTTGACGATGCGATTGAAGTGGATGTCGATGCTATCTGCGACGGTGAGCAGGTACTGATTGGCGGCATTATGGAGCATATCGAACAGGCGGGGGTTCACTCCGGCGATTCTGCCTGCTCGTTACCGGCTTACACGCTGAGTCAGGAAATCCAGGACGTGATGCGCGACCAGGTGAGAAAACTGGCGATGGAACTGCGTGTACGCGGCCTGATGAACACCCAGTTTGCGGTCAAAGACAACGAAGTGTATCTGATTGAAGTCAACCCGCGTGCGGCGCGTACGGTTCCGTTTGTCTCCAAAGCGACCGGGGTGCCGCTGGCGAAAGTGGCTGCCCGCGTGATGGCCGGACAGACTCTGGCGCAGCAGGGTGTGACAAAAGAAGTTATCCCGCCGTACTACTCGGTGAAAGAAGTGGTGCTGCCATTCAACAAATTCCCGGGCGTTGACCCGATTTTAGGGCCGGAAATGCGCTCTACCGGGGAAGTGATGGGCGTGGGACGCACTTTTGCGGAAGCCTTTGCCAAAGCGATGCTCGGCAGCTCTTCCTCACTGAAGAAAAAAGGCCGTGCGCTGCTCTCTGTCCGTGAAGGAGACAAAGCCCGGGTGGTGGATCTGGCAGCAAAACTGCTGAAACAGGGTTTTGAACTGGATGCTACACACGGCACTGCGATTGTGCTGGGTGAAGCAGGAATTAACCCGCGTCTGGTGAATAAGGTGCACGAAGGTCGTCCGCACATTCAGGACAGAATTAAAAACGGTGAATACGACTACATTGTGAATACCACCGCCGGACGTCAGGCGATTGAGGATTCCAAAGTTATCCGCCGCAGTGCCCTGCAATATAAAGTGCATTACGACACCACGATGAACGGCGGCTTTGCCACCACGCTGTCTCTGAATATGGACCCGACAGAAAGGGTTATTTCAGTACAGGAAATGCATAGCCTGATTACTAATAAATAAGGTAATTAATTAATATAAAAAAATCCGCTGCGGCGGATTTTTTTATTTACCCTGCAAATAAACAAGCAATTCACAGTAAGGAATAAAATTATTTAGTTAATTATTTTTTTTGTTTTTTCTTATGTTTAATTTCTGTTTATTCTTTTTTTCAGCGATTATCAGTATATTTTCATCAGATTAATTTTAACCAATATCAGGACGATCTTATGAAAAAAAACATCTTATCTTTAATTATTGCACCATTGTTTATTCATGCTGCAAATGCAGCAAGCACAGATGTTATACCGCTTCCATCTAACGATGTGATTGGTGAACCATTATTTGAATTTTCGCCAGATAGATCTATTGGTGATCGTGAGGTCGGAATTTCTGAATTAAAACAGGTAACAGAACATATAGGAACGCGATTTACCGAATCAAATGAAATTATTAAAGATATTAAAAAAAATAGTGATGAGAAAGACGACATATTAGAGAAAAAAATAACACATACGCATCAGGTGGCAACCAGCACCAGAAAATTAGTTGATACCTTCATTGATGATGCGGGGAAAAAAATAGTCCCTGAGCACATTAACCGTATGTTACCGGATGCGATTAAAAGTGAATTGTCACCGCTGGAAGCACGGACTGAATTTTTAGAGAATAAAACAGAAGATATAAATACAAAAACAAATAGCATGACTATGTTATTCAACGAAATTCCTGTCCTGATAAAACAGGAATTTGAGACTCATCAGAGTGATGTTGATACGCAGATTGAACGCCTTAGAAATATATCTCATCTTAATGATATAAATAGTCATGAAGAAAAAAGAAATGCAGCGTCAACAAAAGTCGTCACTCAGGCACTACTTGGTGCAACAGAAGAGCTGGAAACTGACGTTGACAAACTGAAAAATAAAGTCCGGGCAGTGGAGCTGCAGGCTGGTTTTGCAAAACATTCGGCGTATACCAGTGAGAAAGATATTCGCGAGAACAAGAATCAACTTAGTACTCAGTCCCGGGATATTGCAAAAAACAAAAAATTGCTCGAATCTGCCAAAGTCGTGACTTCCGTTATTACTGACGCTACCTTAGCGCTGGAAGGCGATGTGGATAAACTGAATACCCGTATCAGCAATGCATCAAAAAAAATAAATACCACCACAAATATTGCCAATCAAAACACACGGGATATTGCTCAGCAGAAAGTGAAAGTTGAGAAAAACACGCTGGATATCCTGAAAAACCGCCAGGATCTGCGCTCCCTGGAAAAGGATTTACGTGAAACCAACGAGCGTCTTGATAACGGCCTGGCGGCCAGCGCAGCACTGAATGGTTTATTCCAGCCGTACGGTGTCGGCAAACTGAATATCACTGCGGCTGTGGGCGGATATCAGTCCACTCAGGCTGTGGCAGTGGGAACCGGTTACCGGTTCAACGAGAACATCGCCGTGAAGACCGGTATGGCATACACCGGTTCGAACGATGTGATGTACAACATGGCAGTTAACCTTGAGTGGTAATGTCATGTCATTGTGACTGAAAGGTCATGTTTCATATACTCCTCCTTTCATATTGGCGTTTTAATTTTAATGAGTAGTTAATTAATTATGTGAATGACAGAGTCACTGAAATACAGATAATTAATCCTGCTATATTTGCCATACTTTGGGGAATACATATTGCGTTCGTGTATTTCCCCTTTTTTATTTATTCACAGAGTGTTTATTTATAGCGCACTTATTCAAAATATATTTATTTAAGAAATAATCTGTTAGATAAATAAAAGCCATCAGTATGATTTATACTGATGACTTTCAGGTAATAAAATAAATTAATTAAATTCTTTCGGCTCAGGCCCTAAACGGGTACCGGAATCCAGTAACTGAATTTGTGAAAGCTCTTCTTTCTCCAGACGGAAATCAAAGACATCAAAGTTTTCCTGAATCCGTGAAGGCGTGACAGATTTGGGGATCACAATTAACCCGCGATCCAGATGCCAGCGAATCACTATCTGCGCCGGGGTTTTCCGGTATTTCGCGGCTAACGCCTGAATAATATCGGTATCAAAAACACCTTCACCACCTTGTGCCAGCGGGCTCCAGGACTCGGTATGGATGGAATGAGTGGCATTCCAGGCCTGTAATTCACGCTGTTGCAGCAGCGGATGTAACTCAATCTGATTGAGTACCGGTTTCACACCGGTTTTGTGGATAATGCGCTGCAAATGCCCGATATCAAAATTACAGACACCGATACTGCGGGTCAGCCCGGTTTTCTGTAATTCAATAAGTTGCTCCCAGGCGGAAACATAGTGATCGTCTGCCGGTGCAGGCCAGTGGATCAGATAGAGATCCACATAATCGAGCTGTAACTTTTTCAGGCTCTCTTCCAGTGCTTTACCGGCGTGCTGCTGATCACTGTTCCACAGTTTAGTGGTGACAAACAACTCTTCACGGGGAACGGTGGTGGCTTTCAGAGCCTCACCGACACCTTCCTCGTTCTGATAAATCGCAGCAGTATCGATCAGCCGGTAACCGGTTTCCAGTGCACTCTGCACCGCAGAGCCGACGACGTCGTTCCCGGCTTTCCAGACACCCAGCCCCAGTTGCGGCATTAAGTGTCCGTCAGATAAGTTAACTAATGCGGGTTTATTCATATGGCCTCCGGTTAGTATTCATGGGGTATCAGACGGCAGCCCGGTAGATCCGTTCGCTGACTTCCGGCGTTATGTCCTTCTGCTCGCCCAGTGCGGTCTGACCGTGTTCGCTGAGTTTGGCAACCAGCTCAGGAATACGGCTGTCATCAATCTGATAATCAGAAAAGCGGGTTTTAACACCCAGTTCTTCAAAGAAAATGCGGGTCGCTTCAATAGCACATTCAATCCGGCTCTCTTCCGAACCGTCTGTCAGATGCCAGATACGCTCAGCGTACTGCAATAATTTTTCCCGCTTGGTTTTGCGTTTTTCCCGCAGCAGTGCCGGTAACACAATAGCCAGGGTTTGTGCGTGATCTAATCCGTACAGTGCGGTAATTTCATGTCCCAGTGCATGCGTTGCCCAGTCCTGCGGCACACCGGCACCAATCAGCCCGCTCAGTGCCTGGGTCGCTGCCCACATCACATTGGCGCGGCTGTCATAATCTTCAGGATTGGCCAGTACTTTCGGGCCTTCCTCAATCAGAGTCAGCAGAATACCTTCGGCAAACCGGTCCTGAATTTTGGCGTTCACCGGATAAGTCAGGTATTGCTCAAGGGTGTGAATAAAGGCATCGACCACACCATTGGCGGTCTGGCGCGGCGGCAGTGTGTAAGTGGTCTGAGGATCAAGAATAGCGCACTTCGGATGCACCAGCGGGTGACCGAAGGATTGTTTATCCCCGGTTTCACGGCGGCTGACAACAGAAAAACAGTTGGTTTCAGAACCGGTGGCAGGGAGTGTCAGTACACAGGCAATCGGCAGTGCACTCCGGATATTGCGGCCTCCGGTGGTGATGATATCCCACGGCTCACCCGGATAATCCACCGCGGCGGCGATAAATTTGGTGCCGTCGATAACGGAGCCGCCGCCGACTGCCAGCAGGTAACTGATGTCGTGCTCACGGATATACGCGATAGCTTTTACCAGTGTTTCATAGGCCGGGTTCGGCTCGATTCCTGAAAACTCATGAACCTCATAGCCATCCAGAGCGGCCAGTACCTGATCGTAAACACCGTTACGCTTGATACTGCCGCCGCCGTACAATATTAATACTTTGGCATCTTTCGGAATTTCACTGCTCAGTCTGGCGATTTGGCCTTTACCGAAATGAATTTTGGTCGGGGTGAAAAGCGTGAAGTTGTTCATTATTTCTCCGGTTAAGATTAGGAAAAATGAAGCGGATAACTAATCGGCTGATAACCATTTAGCTGGTAACTATTAGCGGATAACTATTAAGTGTAGTGTAAATCAGGGCGGGTGTGGTAGCGAACCGGATCGTGCTTTCCGGCAGGCAGGCAGAAAAAAGCTCCCGAAGGAGCCATCATCTTATTTTTTATGAGTGCGGTGACGTCTGCGGTTCAGCAGAGCCCGGCGTCTGCGGTAGTGACGGAACAGCAGATACAGTGACGCAATAATACCGATAATCAGGAAAAAGACCGGGATCAGCAGCAGGGCTGTCATCACCGTTTTTTCGTGTGCTTTGACAAACGGAATCTGATTGAGCACATAGCCGAAGGTGGTAATAATCGCCACCCAGAGAAAACCGCTCAGCCAGTTAAAAAACTGAAAACGGCGGTTCGGCAGTGTGGAGAGTCCGGCCAGCATCGGCAGCAGAGTACGGACGAAACCGAGGAAGCGGCCGATCAGCAGCGCATACAGGCCGTGGCGGTTAAACAGCACTTCGGCTTTCTGATGATAATTTTTCGGGATCTGCGTCATCCAGCGCCTGACGGTTTTGGTATCACTCAGCCAGCGCCCCTGAATAAAACCGAGCCAGCTGCCGATACCGGCGGCGGCGGTCAGAATCACCAGTGTCGGCAGGAAATCCATCACTCCCTTTGCAATCAGTGCGCCTGATAAAATCAGCAGGGTATCCCCGGGCAGAAACGCGGTGGGCAGAATGCCGTTCTCCAGCACAATAACCGTGAAGAGGATAGCGTAAACCAGCCAGAGGACTTCGGGATTAGAGAGAGTGGTAAAATCGTGAGACCAGAGTGCACTCACAATCTCTGATAAACTAGACATTAGATTTCCTGTAAAACGAGATCCGGAACAACGATACAGACAGTGTATCGCAAAAATTGTTCACCCGTTTGATTTGATCGGGTTTTTCTTCTGATTAACGAAAGGTATAAAGGTGGGCGGATTATCAAACCGGCCTGTATATTTTTTATGCGTTTTATCGGTAATCTTGCCGGTTGGTTTACGGTAAACACTTAGCGATCTGTGTGGAATTTCCCTCCGGGACGGCATTTTTTTGGTAAACCTTAATGATAATTACTATCAAATTGCTCAGGGTTTGATATGATCAGCGGGTTTCGTTTTTGGGTAGCGATGAATAACACGATTTATTTTTTGCTGAGAAAAAGTTCATAACAAAAGAGAGTTGAAGGCCAACTGATGCGTAATTTGACCGTTTCTGTGCTATTGGCATTATGTTTAACCGGCAGTGCATTTGCAGATAACACTGCTGCTGTCACACCAGCGACAACAACACCTGTCACCGCGCCGGCAGCAACAGCCGGTCAGCCTGCTCAGACACCTGAACAACCGGCGGTACCTGCAACTGCGGCAGAAGTTCCTGTTCAGGAAATCAGTTCAGCTCCGGCAGACGGTAACCGTGGTTTTGCGGCAGAACTGTCCGTGATTTCCATGTATCGGGGCGCAGATATGATCGTTAAATCGGTTATGATCGGCCTTATTATCGCTTCAGTGATTACCTGGGCTATTTTCTTTGCCAAGGGGGCTGACCTTATCGTTTCCCGCCGCCGTATCCGCCGTGAAGCCGACGCAATAAGCGGCGCACGTTCGCTGGATGAAGCCGCGGCTATTGCCGATACGTTCGGGAAAAAGAGTGTTACCCGGATGCTGATACTTGATGCTGTGAATGAGCGGACTGCATCAGAAAAAAGCCGTGACCTGAGCGGTATCAAAGACCGTGTGACCTTCCGTCAGGAGCGCATCGTGGCGGGTGTTGCCCGTCATATGGGGCGCGGTAACGGCTATCTGGCGACTATCGGGGCTATCTCACCATTTGTCGGTCTGTTTGGTACCGTATGGGGTATCATGAACAGCTTCATCGGTATCGCCCACTCGCAGACCACCAACCTCGCGGTGGTGGCACCGGGGATCGCAGAAGCACTGCTGGCAACGGCATTAGGCCTGGTTGCGGCAATTCCGGCTGTGGTGATCTACAACATCTTTGCCCGTATGATTTCTGCTTACCGCGGGGATCTGGGGGATACCGCAGCACACACTATTTTATGGCTGGGCCGTGATCTCGACCTGGCAGACAGCAAAGCAGGGTAATATCTGATGGCAATGCGTCTTAACGAAGAGTTGGATGACAGCGGCGAATTGCATGAAATTAACGTCACACCCTTTATTGATGTGATGTTGGTTCTGCTGATCATCTTTATGGTGGCAGCACCGCTGGCGACCGTTGATATCAAAGTGAACCTGCCGGCCTCAACGGCAAAACCACAGCCGCGTCCGGAAAAACCGGTCTTCCTGACGGTGAAAGCGGATAACCAGCTGCTGGTGGGCGAACAGGAAGTCACAAAAGAAACACTGGCTCAGATCCTGGATCAGACCACGGAATCCAATAAGGAAACCACGATCTTCTTCCAGGCAGATAAAACGGTCGATTATGAAACGCTGATGGGCATTATGGATGCTCTGCGTAAAGCGGGATATCTGAAAGTCGGGTTAGTGGGTATGGAGTCTGCGGAGAAATAGCCGCAGACTGATCAGCCTGAAATAAAAAAGCCGTTCATCATGAACGGCTTTTTTGTTGCCACTCTCCGACGGCCTCTGCACGGCGGCGGGTGAGCTCCGCTTTGATATCCGCACCTTTGAAGCCGACCTCAATAACCGGTTTGACGGCAACGTTCTGTGCAAGAGTGAAGGCCTCCGCCAGTATATGCCCCTGCGGGTAATCTGTTGCTTCCGGTGCTATCCGGCTGCGGTAATCTGCTTCACAAAGGACAGCCAGCTGTGTGATGCGTTCCGGTTTACGCCAGGCATCCAGGGAATCAAACAAAGCAATAATATCGTCTGCGGTCAGCTGACCGATATCATGAACCGTCCGGTAATGACAGGTGGCAAGCAGAGCCAGATCCCGTGCCGGGTTCGGCACCCGCAGGCGCTCTGACAGTTGCTGAATGGCAGACGTTCCCTCTCCGGTACTGTGGCAGCTCAGATAAAGACACAATGCGGCAAAGCGGATATCGGTGCTGTTTGTCAAAAACACTGTCCGGCGCAGAAGTCCGGCTGTCAGGATGTCATAACCGGTCTGGCCGTCAGTGGCACAGAACAGGGTTTCCAGTTCCGGAAACAGTACAGTCAGTGCACCGCAACGGCGCAGTACAGAAAAGTAGATATCCGGACACGCGCTGCTGAGGGCTTTTTCGGTCTCTTTCCAGACCCGTTCTGCCGTCAGGTGTGCAAGCTCTCCCTGTTGTGTGATGGCAGACATCAGCTCAAGGGTTTCCGGTGCAATCACAAATCCCTGCGGTGCAAAACGGGCAGCAAAGCGCGCTACCCGCAGGACACGCAGCGGATCTTCCGTGAACGCCTCAGAAACATGGCGGAGAATACGGTTTTTCAGATCATCCGCCCCGTGATACGGGTCATACAGTGTACCGTCAGCCGATTGCGCCATGGCATTGATGGTCAGATCACGGCGCTGCAAATCATCTTCCAGCGTGACATCCGGCGCACTGTAACAGGCAAAACCGGTGTATCCGGCGCCGGTTTTCCGCTCTGTCCGTGCAAGGGCATACTCCTCACGGGTACCGGGATGGAGAAAAACAGGAAAATCGCGCCCTACCTGCTGATAGCCGCGTTCCAGCATGATGTCAGGAGTCGCGCCGACAACCACCCAGTCTCTGTCCGAGACAGGCAGACCCAGCAGTGCATCGCGGACTGCGCCGCCGACCAGATAGATATCCACATTTTTCTCCGTACTGCGCTTACTGTGAGTCTCAGTTCATCCAGCGATCTTTTTTCTTCCGGCGCGGAATCATATGCGGCAGCAGCAGACCCAGCAACAGACCGGCACCGGCCACACCGCCGCCGTACATAAACCACTGCAGAATAATATCGCGCTGTTTATCATCTAACTGCACACTGATGGCATCCAGTTTTTTCTTTGCGACCACAACCTGATTACGCAGGCTGTCATTCTCTTTTTTCAGGTTATTGATGATATCATCACTGGCAGCCACGCGGTTTTGCATATCTGCCGTTTTGTCGTTCCAGGTGCCGTCGATATTGGCGAGTTTGCCGCGCAGTGTCTGAATCTCTTCTTCCATGGCAGGAACGCGCTCTTTCAGGCTGGGTGTGGTGCTCAGCAGCTCTTTCGGTAACCAGACATCGCGGTTTTTGCTGTCACGGACCCGGACAAAGCCGGTTTCATTATTGACATCAAGCATCGTGACTTTTTCACCGGAATTGAGTGAGCCGGCGATGCGGTAGCGGTTGCTCGGGCCGCTGTGAACATAGGTGGAGAGATCGTCGGAGACGTAACGGGTTTCTTCAGCATGTGCGGTAATGCTGACAGTTGCTGCAAACAGCAAAGGGAGTAAGGCGAGTTTTTTCATCGTCATCAGCTTTATCAATCGTTGGTTATGAATATCATACTAATGAGTTAAGTGTGCGGGTGCAAACGTTAAACAGCCATGAGATTACTCTTAACCGCGGAATAAATGACGGGATAAAGTGGATAAACAGCGAAAAATCCGGCTGGTGATAACAAATCAGGGTCATTTTTATGACGAAAGCAAGGCCGGGCTGATGATAAATAACAGTACAGGATGGCGGGAATGTCTATGAGCGATTACGAAACAGAACTGAAATTTGCAGTAAAACCGGAGGCGATTGCCGCCGTTATCACCGGACTGACAGCCTTTCCTCATCAGCATTTCCGTGCTGTCCGCCTGACTAACAGCTATTTTGAAACAGCGGATGATACGTTGCGGAAGTGGGATATGGGCCTGCGTATCCGGGGATGTGATACTGAATATGAAATGACCCTGAAAACAGCCGGTAATGATATCGGCGGGTTACATCAGCGTCCTGAATATAATATTCCGCTGTCCCGGCCGGAACTGGATTTAGCCGCACTGCCTGCGGAAGTCTGGCCGCCGGAAACGGATGTTGCGGCGCTGCAATCATCACTGCGTGCCCGCTTTACCACAGATTTTGCCCGTGAAAAGTGGCTGCTGACGGTGAATAACAGTGTGGTGGAAGCCGTGCTGGATCAGGGCAGTGTGGTTGCCGGAGAGGCGGAATGCCCGATTTGTGAATTTGAGATGGAGCTGAAAGCGGGCTCTGCTGCTGATCTACTGACGGCGGCAAAAGCGCTGGCGGAATTACCCGGACTGCGCCTTGCCGGGCGCAGCAAAGCCGCGCGCGGTTACTGGCTGGCACAGGGCGCCCCGGTACCGGTATTACCGGAGCTGTTTACGGATTGGGAGCCGCAGACTCCCCTGACGGATGTGGTCGTCCGCCTGATCAAACAGTGGCAGAGCCTTGAAGAAGCCTGGCTGCTGAATGCGGACGGTGCGTTACCGGCGCTGCGGCAGACGATTTCCCTGCTGCTGACAATGGCTGACCGGTATCCCGGCGCGGTGCCTGATTTTGTCCGTGACTGCCCGCTGCCTGACGTCGCCGCCGCACTGGCATCAGCGGATGCAAAACCTGAGGATGTCTGTTTCAGTCCGCTATGGTTGCAGTGTAAACTGGCTTTCACGCAATGGGTTTTTGCACTGTGGATGGCGGCTCCCGCCATGCCATAACCGGGTTTTGAACTGCAATGTGAATCTGATAACAAAAGGAACATTGATGCTGCCGCTGACCCCGATACTCCGCCAGATTGCTGAGCGGGTAACCACCCGGCTTGATACCGGCACGGCGCCGTACTCTGAACAGGAAGAGATAATTTTTGCCGGCAGTGATTTTGTGGCGGAGCAGTGTATCCGCCATCCGGACTGGTTATCTGCTTTGCGCAACACCCCGCCGCAACCGGATGAATGGCGCAATTATGCCGCCCGGCTGGCGGAGATGATGACGGATGCCACGCAGGAAGAGGATGTGATGCGGGTGCTGCGTCTGTTTCGTTATCAGATGCTGATGCGTATTGCGGTGATGCAGCTCCTGCGCCGGAGTACGACAGAAGAGACGCTGCGCCAGATCAGCGAGCTGGCGGAAGTTCTGATTATCGCCGCCCGCGACTGGCTTTATCAGCGTTGTTGTGCGGACTGGGGCACGCCCTGTTCGCCGGACGGCAGTGCGATGCCGCTGCTGATCCTCGGAATGGGAAAACTGGGCGGCGGTGAGCTGAATTTCTCCTCCGATATTGACCTCATTTTTGCTTATCCGGAAAACGGTGTCACACAGGGGGGCCGCCGTGAACTGGAAAATGCGCAGTTCTTTACCCGCCTGGGACAAAAAATTATCAGAATGCTGGATCACACGACGGCGGACGGTTTTGTTTACCGCGTGGATATGCGTCTGCGGCCGTTCGGCGACAGCGGGCCGCTGGTATTCAGTTTTTCCGCTCTCGAAGATTACTATCAGGAACAGGGGCGCGACTGGGAGCGCTATGCGATGGTCAAAGCGCGCATTCTCGGTCGTGATGATTCTGCTTACAGTGAAACGCTGCGCCGGATGCTGCGTCCGTTTGTCTACCGCCGTTATATCGATTTCAGTGTGATCCAGTCGCTGCGTAATATGAAAGGCATGATTGGCCGCGAAGTCCGGCGGCGCGGGCTGACAAACAATATCAAGCTCGGTGCCGGGGGGATCAGGGAAATAGAGTTTATCACCCAGGTCTTTCAGCTGATCCGCGGCGGACGTGAACCGGGGTTACAGACACAATCCCTGCATGCGGCGCTGGCAGAAATTGCCCGGCTGGGGCTGCTTGGTGAGGAACAGGTCGTGCAGTTGCTGGATGCCTATGCTTATCTGCGGCGGCTGGAAAACCTGTTGCAGGCCATTAATGACAGCCAGACACAGACGCTGCCGGACTCGCCTGTTGATCAGGCGCGGCTGGCTCAGGGAATGGATGCCGCTTCGTGGGCGGATCTGGAAACGGTGCTGAACAGCAAAATGGCGGCAGTACATCAGATTTTTACTGATCTTATCGGCGAGGATGATGAGGAAAGTGACGATGAAACCGCGTTACAACCTTTTATCTCGTTGTGGGAGAGTGAGCCGGAACTGAGTGATATTACCTCACTGTTTCAGCTGAACGAAGACGATGCCGCACAGTTTCTGACCGGTTTACAGGGGTTCCGTCAGGATCTCGGTAAGCGGACCATCGGGCCGCGCGGGCGGGATGTGCTCGATCAGCTGCTGCCCAAACTGCTGGCGAAACTGGTATCACAACCGGATGCGCAACGGGTGTTACAGCGTCTGACGCCGCTGCTGCTCAGTATTGTCAGCCGGACAACCTATCTGGAGCTGCTGCTGGAATCTGATGTGGTGCTGACGCACGTGGTGCGGTTGTGTGCGGCATCCCCGATGATAGCTGTGCAACTGGCACGCCATCCGCTGCTGCTTGATGAACTGCTGGACCCGGCATCGCTCTATCAGCCGTTACCGCTGAATGCGTACCGTGATGAGCTGCGTCAGTATCTGATGCGGGTTCCGGAGGAGGATGAGGAACAGCAGCTTGAAGCACTCCGCCAGTTTAAACAGGCGCAGCTGCTGCGGATCGCGGCAGAAGATATCACCGGCGTACTGCCGGTGATGAAAGTGAGTGATCACCTGACCTGGCTGGCGGAAGCGATGATCGCCGCAGTGGTGCAGCAGGCGTGGGGGCAGATGGTCAGACGCTACGGAGAACCCGCACATCTGACCCGCGGCGGGGATAAAGGTTTTGCGGTGATCGGCTATGGCAAGCTGGGCGGCTGGGAACTGGGTTACAGTTCGGATCTCGACCTGGTGTTCCTGCTGGATTGTCCGGAAGGCACACAAACTACCGGCCCGCGTGAAATCGACGCGCGGCAGTTCTATCTGCGTCTGGCGCAGCGCATTATGCATCTGTTCAGCACCCGTACGTCATCCGGTGTGCTGTATGAGGTGGATGCCCGTCTGCGTCCGTCCGGGGAGGCCGGGATGCTGGTCAGCACTTTGGAGGCATTCGCGGATTACCAGCAGAACAGCGCCTGGACATGGGAACATCAGGCTCTGATCCGTGCCCGCCAGGTGTATGGCGATGAGGCGATTGCCGCCCGTTTTGACGGCATCCGCCGTGATATTCTGTGCCGTCAGCGTGATAACGCGCAACTGAAACAGGATGTCCGTGAGATGCGCGAAAAAATGTATCAGCATCTCGGCAGCCGTGACGACAGTGTATTTAACATCAAAACTGATCCGGGCGGGATCACGGATATTGAATTTATTGCCCAGTATCTGGTTCTGCGTTTTGCGCCGGAAAATAAGGCGCTGATCCGCTGGTCTGATAATGTCCGGATTTTTGAACTGATGGCAAACTATGATGTGATGCCGGAAGAGGAATCTCTGCGGCTGACCGCAGCTTATATTATGATGCGCGACAGGCTGCATCATCTCTCGTTGCAGGATAAGTCCGGTGTGGTACCGCTGACCGAATTTGCCGCAGAGCGCGAATTTGTCCGTGCCCGCTGGCTGCACTGGCTCGGGGAATAAATACCGGCGGCCGTACGCGGATTTTCTGTCCGGTGGCCGGTTTGTGATATTATCAGCAATAATTTCGTTATTCATAAGGTGGAGCAGGGAATGAAAGTAACACTCCCGGATTTTCAGAATGCCGCAGTTTTAGTTGTCGGTGATGTGATGTTAGATCGTTACTGGCACGGGCCGACCAGCCGGATCTCCCCGGAAGCCCCGGTGCCGGTGGTTAAAGTCACTGAAATTGAAGAGCGTCCCGGCGGCGCGGCAAACGTGGCTATGAACATCGCCTCTCTGGGAGCGAATTCCCGCCTCGTGGGTCTGACCGGTATTGATGACGCCGCCCGCGCACTGACCGAGCGCCTGAATGATGTCAAAGTCCGCTGTGATTTTGTCGGCCTGCCGACACACCCGACGATCACCAAGCTGCGCGTGTTATCCCGCAGCCAGCAGCTGATCCGCCTGGATTTTGAAGAAGGTTTTTCGGATGTCGATCCGCAGCCGATGCTCGAACGTATCGCACAGGCGCTGCCGCACATCGGCGCACTGGTGCTGTCTGATTATGCCAAAGGCGCGTTGGCGCATGTGGAAGAGATGATCGCACTGGCCCGTAAATCCGGCGTGCCGATCCTGATCGACCCGAAAGGCACCGATTTTGCCCGTTATCGCGGCGCAACCCTGCTGACACCGAATATGTCAGAGTTTGAAGCCGTGGCCGGAAAATGTACCGATAATGCCGATATCGAAGAAAAAGGCCTGAAAGTTATCCGTGATTTTGATTTACAGGCACTGCTGGTGACCCGCTCCGAGCAGGGCATGAGCCTGCTGCGTCCGGGACAACCGGCTCTGCATTTGCCGACACTGGCTCAGGAAGTCTTTGATGTGACCGGTGCCGGGGATACGGTAATCGGTGTGCTGGCAACCTCGCTGGCGGCCGGGAAAACCCTGGATGAATCCTGTGCGCTGGCGAATGCGGCGGCGGGTGTCGTGGTCGGTAAGCTGGGGACGTCCACGGTTTCACCGGTTGAGCTGGAAAATGCCGTACGCGGCCGCAGTGATAACGGCTTTGGTGTGATGACCGAAGAAGAGTTGCATCAGGCCGTGGTGGATGCCCGCCAGCGCGGCGAGAAAGTGGTGATGACCAACGGCTGCTTTGATATTCTGCACGCCGGACATGTTTCTTATCTTGCCAATGCCCGCAAACTGGGAGATCGCCTGATTGTGGCGGTGAATAGTGACGCTTCCACAAAACGCCTGAAAGGCGAAAGCCGTCCGGTTAACCCGCTGGATCAGCGCATGATTGTGCTCGGCGCACTGGGTGCTGTGGATTGGGTGGTACCGTTTGAGGAAGATACGCCGCAGCGTCTGATTGCCTCTGTCCTGCCGGATGTGCTGGTAAAGGGCGGGGATTACCGTCCGGAAGAGATTGCCGGCAGTGAGGAAGTGTGGGCTGCTGGCGGCGAAGTGAAAGTTCTCAATTTTGAGGATGGCATTTCCACCACCAATATCATCAATACTATCAATAAATCAAAGTAACAGACTGATTATTCAGGAGATACGCATTGCGTATCTCCTGTTGGTGTTACTCGCCGCCTTTTTCTGCCAGGCGTGCTTCCAGCTCCGCCAGACGTTTTTCCATCTGCGACAGCTTTTCACGGGTACGCAGCAGCACCTGTGTCTGCACATCAAACTCTTCGCGGTTGACTAAATCCAGCTTACCGAGCTGTGATTGTAAAACAGCCCGCATCTTTTTATCGATATCCGCTCCGATCTCCCGCACACCTTTCGGCAGCGCGCTTTGCAGCTGTGTGGCAATCTGTTCAATTTTTTTCGGGTCAATCATGATTTTTCCTTTCTGAGCCGGAGGATCGTTATGCCGCAAATAGTAACCTGTTACGGGATTCTGAACCAGTCTGAGTTCTCATTTTGAGCCCCCGGTAAAAATAACTACTGGCCGGGATGATTTATCGGGGGTATAGTGATCACGCTATCTCAGGGCGGGGTGAAAGTCCCCACCGGCGGTAAACATTCCAGTGCGAATGAAGCCCGCGAGCGCTTCACCCAGGTGAAGGTCAGCAGATCCGGTGTAATTCCGGGGCCGACGGTTATAGTCCGGATGGGAGAGAGTCAGCATCAGCCGGGCGAAATCCGCCCGTCCGATCGCATATCATCAATTATCTGTGCTGGTAAAAACCTGCTGCGGCATGGTTTTATGACATGGCTTTATGATATGTATGCAACTCCTAAGATGCCCTGGTTCTGGTAATCATTTTTAATTACGATGAGGTTTATTTACCATGAATCAGACGCTGTTATCAGATTACGGCAATCCGATTGAACGTGCAGAACGTGCCATTGCAGCTATCCGTCAGGGACGGGGCGTTATGGTACTCGATGATGAAAACCGCGAAAACGAAGGCGACATGGTGTTCGCCGCCGAAACCATGACCGTTGAGCAGATGGCACTGACCATCCGTCACGGCAGCGGTATTGTGTGCCTGTGCCTGACTGACGAACGCCGTCAGCAGCTTGACCTGCCGATGATGGTGGAGAACAACTCCAGCCAGTTCAAAACCGGCTTTACGGTGACGATTGAAGCCGCTCACGGTGTGACCACCGGGGTTTCTGCGGCAGACCGCATCACCACAATCCGTGCCGCAGTCGCGGATGGCGCTGTACCGGCGGATCTGAACCGTCCGGGGCATGTGTTCCCGCTGCGTGCGCAGAATGGCGGAGTATTAACCCGCCGCGGTCATACCGAAGCGTCTGTTGACCTGGCGACCCTCGCCGGTCTGAAGCCGTACGGTGTGCTGTGTGAACTGACCAACGACGACGGCTCAATGGCCCGTGCACCGGAAGTTATCGTGTTTGCAAAACAACATGATATGCCGGTCGTGACGATTGATGACCTGGTTCAGTACCGCGAACAGTTAATGGCGAAAGCGGGCTGAAATCACTGACAGGGTCAGTAACTGAACAGACTGAAATCCTGAGAATGCCGCTGCTGACACAGCGGCATTTTTGTATCTGCGTACCCGTCATATTTTTTGAACAACTTCATCATGATTACCCTGCGTGATAAATCCCGGAATGGCATACACTGATCTCAGTGAACAATTTTTTGTGTGAGGTCAGCAATGAAACGATTACCGGCTCTGTTTGCAGGTCACGGCAGCCCGATGAATGTCCTGGAAACCAACCGTTATACTGAAACCTGGCGGCAACTGGGAGAACAGATGCCGCGCCCGTCCGCCATTCTGGTGATTTCCGCACACTGGTATACGCAGGGGACGTGGCTGACATCGGCTGCGCATCCGCGCACTATCCATGATTTTCGCGGTTTCCCGCAGGCACTGCATGAAACGGAATATCCGGCTCCCGGCTCAGCGGCGCTGGTAGCGCGGGTGAAAGATCTGCTGAATGATGACAATATCGGGGAAGATCACGGTGAGTGGGGGTTAGATCACGGCAGCTGGGGGATCTTAGTTAAAATGTATCCGGAAGCGGATATCCCGGTGGTACAGCTCAGCCTCGACGGCAGCAAACCGGCGCAATGGCATTACGATACCGGCCGTAAGCTGGCTGCGCTGCGTGATGAAGGGATACTGGTGCTCGGCAGCGGTAATGTGGTGCATAATCTGCGTGAGATGGACTGGCAGAATGCGCAGGCCGAACCGTATCCGTGGGCAGTGAGTTTTAATAATTTCGTGCGTGATAACCTGGAGAGCGACACCCGGCCGCATCCGCTGGTGAATGCACTTGAGCGCGAAGACGGTAAACGGTCGAATCCGTCGCCGGAACATTATCTGCCGCTGCTCTATATCCTGGGTCTGCGGCAGGGCAGTGAACCGGTTACTGTACCGGTGGATGGTATTGAATCCGGCTCACTGAGTATGCTGACAGTCAAAGTCGGCTGACGATTTCTTTTCGTTATAAAAAATCCCCGCGATACCGGATATCGCGGGGATTTTTGTATCAGCCAGAGACTATTCGTCAGTCAATAATGACATGCGGATAGAAACGGGAGAGATCCTGGGTGATAAGCTCTTTATCTTCACGGATACAGATCCCGGCAGATTCATCATTCACCAGCCAGCTGCCCACGAGGGTATAGCTGTCGCCGAATTTCGGCAGGGGATGGAACTGCTGGACAATCATACCCTCTTCACCGTAAGGGCCGTCCGCTGCGGCAATTTCTTTGCCGTTTTCGATAATACGGATGTTGGCACCTTCGCGGGAGAACAACGGCTTGATAACGTAGCTTTCCATTTCCGGATACGGTTTATCCGCAAAATAGGCTGGCAGCAGGTTCGGGTGATCCGGGAACATTTCCCACAACATAGGCAGCAGGGCTTTGTTGGAGATAATGCTCTTCCAGGCCGGTTCCAGCCAGCGTACACCGGCATCCGTCAGCTTGGTGGAGAAAATCTCCCGCATCATAAATTCCCACGGATAGAGTTTAAACATATTGCTGATAATCTGATCCTGAAGATCAGTAAACTCACCGCGATCGCCCAGCCCGATATCTTCAATAAACAGAAAATCAGTGGTGACACCGGCTTCCTGCGCACAATCCTGTAAATACTGGATGGTGCCGCGATCTTCCACAGAATCCTGACAGCAGGCCATATGCAGATAACGGAACCCGTACTCTTCCGCCAGTACACCGAAACGCTCAATCAGCTTTTCCTGAATACCGTTGAACTGATCGGCATTCTCCGGCAGGTTTCCTGCGGCGATCTGGTCTTCCAGCCAGATCCACTGGAAAAAAGCGGATTCGTACAGCGACGTTGGTGTATCCGCATTGTTTTCCAGTAACTTCGGCGGGTTAACGCCGTCATAAGCCAGATCCAGGCGGGAATAGAGCGACGGCTGACGGGTTGCCCATGACTCACGCACGAAATCCCAACAATGTTTCGGGATTTGAAAACGGGCCATCAGCTCGTCACTTTGAGTGACTTTATCCACCACCTGAAGACACATCTGATGCAGTTCGTTAGTCACTTCCTCGATTTCATCGATTTGTGCCAGAGTGAACTGGTAACAGGCATCTTCTGACCAGTACGGTTCGCCGTACATGGTATGAAAATGAAAGCCGAATTCCCCGGCTTTCCCGCGCCAGTCAGGGCGCTCGCTAATCGGTACGCGTTTCATGCAAATCAGCCGCCCATTGAACGGGAAGATGAACTGCTGCCGGATGAGCGCTGCATCGTGTTTTGTTTCGCCACGCTGTCACCGAACCCGCCACGCGTGGTGGTGGTTGTGGTGGCCGGTTTTGGTGCCATGGCAGTTTTCGGCACGGTCATGCTGCGCCCGCCGGTGGCGGAACCGTAGTTCTTGCCGGTGGCATCAACAAATTTACCGTTAGCCGGGCTTGCCGGGTTACGGGAGGTAAACAGCGGCTGTGAGGCTGCTGCACCACCGCCCATCATACGGCCCATCATATAACCGGCCATCAGCGGCATCCAGAAGCTGCCGGAAGCCTGGGCAGGCTGTTGCTGCTGGCTGTTGTTTGCCAGCTCAGTGGGTGCCTGAGTACACTGGGCTTCACCGAATTCCGCCACACAGTCTTCACGGGTGGCATATTTCGGGGCGGTTTTTGCCGCTTCTTCCAGTGCGTTGTTATAAGCAGTGGTGCATTCACCGGCCTGTGACGGGTTAGCGGCGGAGCACTGCTCTGCAGTGGTGTAGAGCGCAACGGTTTCATCGGCTTCATCGCAGGCGGTTAACATCAGAACAGCGCCGACAGCAGCCGCAACAGGTGCCAGGCGGTATTGACGCCAGGTTTTGCGGAAAGCGTCGCGGTTAATATTCTTGGTGCGTTTCATTGTCATCGTTGTAATATCCGGAAACGGTTTCATGGAGAGGTAATAACTGTCTAGGATAGGGGAAAACTGTGTGAAATTAAAGCAATAATCTGCTTTTTGCATCTGATGTGAATTAAATCGGTTTAACAGAAAAAAAAGATACCGGTATCGCGGTATTTTTACCGACAAAATGTGTCCGTCAGGCGTAATTATATTGCGGATTACGCGATATAACCTGATATTTCACTGCCCGGCAGAAATATTGTCCTTATACACAGTAAAAGCATAAAAAAACCCGCCGGAGCGGGTTTATCGTCATATCGTATGAAGATCAGCGGGCAGTGTTTGTCACTGACGCCGGCGATGTGGAAATTGCTTTGCCCAGCACCTGGTTAAGGCGCAGGATATCGTCTTCATTCAGTGTGCCGCGTGCCTGGCTGATATAAAGCTGGTTAATCAGATAGTCATAACGGGCGTTGGACAGGCTTTTCTTCGCATCATACAACGTGGTGGTGGCATTCAGCACATCCACAATCGTACGCGTACCCACCTGATAACCGGCTTCGGTTGCATCCAGTGAGCTTTCCGCAGAGGTTACGACCTGTTTATAGGCGTTCACGCTGCTGATTGAGGCGTTGATGTTGTTGTACGAAGAACGGGTGGTCTGAATAACCTGACGCAGTGTGGCTTCCAGTTTTTCACTCGCAGCAGTGTAACCGTATTGTGCCTGATCAACCTGTGATGAGACACTGCCGCCGGTGTACAGCGGAATACTGACGTTCACACCGATGGAGCTCTGGCCTGCATAGCTGTTATTCGGACGGCCGTTAGGATAGCCGTTGCCGCTGTAGTCTGTGTTGGTGACTCCGGTACTGGCTGTCAGACCCACGGTCGGATAGTGACCGGATTCTGCCAGACTGATCTGCTCTTTTGCGAGGTTACGGTTCAGTGTGGCACTCAGCAGGTTCAGGTTACGTTCCTGTGCTTCTTTCAGCAGGGCTTCGATAGCATCCGGGGCATTGGTTTTAAAGCGGTTCACATCCAGGGACGATAATTCGCTGTAATAAATACCGCTCACCTGACGCAGCGCTTCGATGGCGTTTTCGACATCGTTACGGCCGGCCACTTCCTGCGCCAGAACGCTGTCGTAGTTGGCACGGGCGTTCTGCACGTCAGTAATGGCTACCAGACCGACGTTGAAACGCTGAGTGGTCTGATCCAGCTGGCGGTAGACTGCTTCTTTCTGTGCCTGTACGTATGACAGGGTATCCAGCGCACGCAGCACGTTAAAATAGGCAACGGAAGTATCCAGAATCAGTTGTTGCTGGGCACTCTGAAATGTGATGTCGCTGATCCCGGCAGTTTGTTCCTGCAGATTCAGCTGACGCCATTTACTCATGTCAAAAATGGTCTGGGTCAGTTTCAGCTGTGCATTTAGTGCATTACTGTCCTGGTTATTGTTGTCGCGATAACCGCTGGTATAGTCATAACCTCCGCCTAAACCTAACTGCGGCAGTAACGGACTGCGGGCTTCGTTAATTTTTTCAAAAGCCTGGTTACGTTCCGCCTGAATCTGACGGAGGGTCGGGTTGGTCTCTTTCGCTTTTTGATAAACCTGCAGGAGGTCTTCAGCCTGGGTGACAGAGCTGAAACCTGCCACACTCACAGCAATGAGAAGAGAAAGCAGTTTCTTCATTAGGATTCCTTTTTGCACAGCGCTAATCTGTCAGTTGCCTCACGGGAAGCACCAAATGGCTCTAATTCTAGCAGAGTCCGCTCGCTAATAAAGGTAGCCGTTTGTGCCTTCTGCGTTAAATTAGCTTAACTTTACCTCAACGGGCAGAAAATTTCTTTATCTCAAATGATGAAAAATGCCTTTATCATACAGAATTGATTTACCGGCGGAGAAAATAGTATGAAACACACATCCGGATTTCCTTTTACGTTCAGTTGTGATGACGTGGAGATAATCAGTCAGAAAACTCTGTTTTCCGGATTTTTTAAGATTAATGAATATCGCTTCCGGCACCGGTTGTTTGAGGGCGGCTGGAGCCCGGAAATCCGCCGTGAGGTGTTTGAGCGGGGAAATGCCGGTGTGATTTTGCCGTATGACCCGATCCGTGATGAAATCGTACTGATTGAACAAATCCGTTTACCGGCAATCGAAAGCAGTCAGACTCCGTGGCTGCTGGAGGCGGTCGCCGGGATGATCGATAAAAGCGGGGAATCCGCCGAAGATGTGGTGCGTCGTGAGGCGGAAGAAGAAGCCGGGCTGAAAATCGGCCGCTGTACCTTTGCGCTGAGTTATCTTTCAAGTCCGGGGGGCACATCCGAACGGATGTATGTGTATATCGGTGAGGCGGATACCACCTCAGCGGGCGGGGTACACGGGCTGGCACAGGAGAACGAGGACATCCGTGTTCATGTGGTCAGCCGTGAACAGGCGTATCAGTGGGTTGAAGAAGGTGTGATCGATAACGCAGCAACTGTCATTGCAATTCAGTGGCTTACATTGCATTATGAACGCATACGCACAACGTGGCGGGACAAATAATCCGGATTTTTTTATGTGCAACCGGGGAATTGTGTGCGGGATTGCAGATCTTCTTCGCCGAAACACTTATCATTATATGTTAGTTGTTAAAATCACAAGGATATCGATTGGAAATCCCGTTGCACTTGCCCGTAGCTGACGGCGCTGCGGTCAGAATTTTACAGATTACCGATACGCACCTTTTTGCCGGCGAAACAGACACGCTGCTGGGAATTAATACCCTGAACAGTTACCACGCCGTACTGGATGCTATCGCAAAACAGCAGTTACCGGCTGACCTGATTGCAGCCACCGGTGATCTGGTTCAGGATCAGACCACCCGGGCCTATCAGCGGTTTACGGACGGTATCGCCCGTTTACCGGCGCCGTGTGTCTGGCTGCCGGGGAATCACGATTATCAGCCGTCCATGGCAAAGGAACTGGCCGCCGCGGGGATCTCTTCCTCCAAACAGGTGCTGCTCGGTGAACAGTGGCAGATCCTGCTGCTCGACAGTCAGGTTCAGGGCGTACCGCACGGCGAACTGAGCGATGACCAGCTTATCTGGCTGGATAACTGCCTGGCGCAGCAGCCGGGCCGTCATACTGTTGTGATGCTGCATCACCATCCTCTGGCCTCCGGCTGTACCTGGCTTGATCAGCACAGTCTGCGCAACTCACATATGCTGGCAGAGGTTCTGACCCGCTATCAGAATATTGATGCTATCCTGTGCGGGCATATTCACCAGGATATGGATGTCATGTGGAACGGCATCCGCATACTGGCCACGCCGTCAACCTGTGTCCAGTTTAAACCGCACTGCACTAATTTCACGCTGGACACCGCCGCTCCGGGCTGGCGTTATCTGGAACTGACCACCGGTGACAATCCGTCCCTGAGTACACAGCTGTTCCGGCTGGAAACAGACGAATTCAGCCCCGATCTGGGTTCGGACGGTTACTGATGGCGACGCTCCTTTATCTGCACGGCTTCAACAGTTCTCCGTTGTCAGAGAAAGGGACAATGCTGAAAACGTGGCTGGCGGAACACTATCCGGAGATCCGGATGTTACAGCCGCAAATTCCCTGCTATCCGGATGAAGCCGCACTGTTTCTGGAGGATCTGATGAACTCGCTGGCCGGTGAGAATACCGGTATTGTCGGGTCGTCGCTGGGCGGGTATTTTGCCATCTGGCTGTCGCAGGCGTTTGATGTTCCCGCGGTGGTGGTTAATCCGGCGGTGTATCCGTTTGATTTGCTTCAGGACTATCTCGGGGAAAATGAAAACCCCTATACCGGTGAGCGTTATACGCTCGAACCGCATCATATGCAGGATTTACGGGCGATTTTTGCCGATCCTGTTGAATCACCGGATTTGATCTGGTTGTTACAGCAGACCGGCGATGAAGTGCTGGATTACCGTCAGGCTGTCACCCGTCTGGTGGCATGTAAACAGACGATTGAATCCGGCGGAAACCACGCATTTACCGGATTTCAGCGTTTTTTTCCGCAGATAGTTGAGTTCCTCGGCCTTACCCGCCAATGAAAAATCGTATTTAAATTTATCAGGGACTGGTATTATCGCCAGTATCATTCACGTATTTTGTTTATTTTTTAGCGAAAAACCGATAATCCAACATGACGCAATCATCATATAACGCAGAGGATATTGAAGTCCTCAGTGGTTTGGAGCCTGTCCGCCGCCGTCCGGGTATGTACACGGACACGACGCGCCCGAATCACCTTGCTCAGGAAGTTATCGACAACAGCGTCGATGAGGCTTTAGCCGGTCACGCTAAATCTGTCGAAGTTATTTTACATAAAGATCAGTCTGTTGAAGTCATTGACAACGGGCGCGGCATGCCGGTGGATATCCACCCGGAAGAGAAAGTGTCTGCGGTCGAACTGATCATGACCCGCCTGCATGCGGGGGGGAAGTTCTCCAATAAAAACTATCAGTTTTCCGGTGGTCTTCACGGGGTAGGTATTTCCGTGGTCAATGCGTTGTCAAAACGCACTGAAGTGACTGTCCGCCGTGACGGACAGGTTTATCAGATTGCCTTTGAAAATGGTGACAAAGTCAGTGAACTGGCTGTCATCGGGCAGTGCGGCAAACGCAATACCGGCACCAGTGTACATTTCTGGCCGGATGAGCAGTTTTTTGACAGTCCGCGCTTCTCTGTCTCCCGGCTGACACACCTGCTGAAAGCCAAAGCCGTGCTGTGCCCGGGTGTTGAGATCCTTTTCAAAGATAATGTGAACGACACCGAACAGCGCTGGTGCTATCAGGATGGTCTGACCGATTACCTGATGGAGAACGTCAACGGTCTGGTGACCCTGCCGGAAGCACCGTTTACCGGTAAACATGCCGGGGATAATGAACAGGTGGACTGGGCACTGCTGTGGCTGCCGGAAGGCGGTGAACTGCTGACCGAAAGCTACGTCAACCTGATCCCGACCCCGCTGGGCGGAACCCATGCCAATGGTCTGCGCCAGGGGCTGCTCGACGGCATCCGCGAGTTCTGCGAATTCCGCAATATCCTGCCGCGCGGCGTGAAGTTATCCGCTGACGATATCTGGGAGCGCTGTGCCTATGTGCTCTCCGTGAAAATGCAGGATCCGCAGTTCGCAGGGCAGACTAAAGAACGCCTGTCATCACGTCAGTGCGCGGCGTTTGTCAGCGGCGTGGTAAAAGATGCTTTCAGTCTGTGGCTCAATCAGAACGTGCAGGCTGCGGAACAGCTGGCGGAACTGGCGATTGCCAGCGCCCAGCGCCGTCTGCGTGCCGCGAAAAAAGTGGTGCGCAAAAAACTGACATCAGGCCCGGCACTGCCCGGCAAACTGGCGGACTGCTCATCCCAGGATCTGAACCAGACTGAACTGTTTCTGGTGGAAGGAGATTCGGCAGGCGGCTCAGCCAAACAGGCGCGAGACCGGGAATTCCAGGCGATTATGCCGCTGCGCGGTAAAATACTGAATACCTGGGAAGTGTCGTCGGATGAAGTACTGGCCTCTCAGGAAGTGCATAATATTTCTGTGGCTATTGGTATCGACCCGGACAGCGACGATTTAAGCACTCTGCGTTACGGTAAAATCTGTATCCTCGCGGATGCGGACTCGGACGGACTGCATATTGCCACGCTGCTGTGCGCGCTGTTTGTGCGTCACTTCCCGGCGCTGGTAAAAGCCGGCCATGTTTACATGGCAATGCCGCCTCTCTATCGTATTGATCTTGGCAAGGAAGTGCATTATGCCCTTGATGAGAGCGAAAAAAATGCGATTCTGGATAAATTAAGCCGCAAACGCGGTAAACCGAATGTGCAGCGTTTTAAAGGGCTGGGGGAAATGAACCCGGGTCAGTTGCGTGAAACGACCCTGAATCCGAATACGCGTCGTCTGGTACAGCTCACTATTAATGAGGAAAACTATCAGGAAACGATGTCGGTGATGGATATGCTCCTCGGGAAGAAACGTGCGGAAGATCGCCGGAACTGGTTGCAGGAAAAAGGCGATCGGGTGGAATTGGATGTGTGATGTCACCCGTGACGGCACAAAAGGTCAGAGGAACAGAGTAAATGAGTGAAATTACTCATGACGGTGTGGAGCGCCAGCCGCTTCATAATTTTACAGAGAATGCCTACCTCAACTATTCCATGTACGTCATCATGGACAGGGCACTCCCTTTTATCGGTGACGGCTTAAAACCGGTTCAGCGGCGTATTGTGTATGCCATGTCTGAACTGGGGTTAAGCAACTCCGCCAAATACAAAAAATCTGCCCGTACCGTCGGTGACGTGCTGGGTAAATACCATCCGCACGGCGACAGCGCCTGTTATGAGGCGATGGTACTGATGGCGCAGCCGTTCTCTTACCGTTACCCGCTGGTGGACGGACAGGGGAACTGGGGGGCGCCGGATGATCCGAAATCCTTCGCGGCCATGCGTTATACCGAATCGCGCCTGTCGAAATATGCGGAAGTGCTGCTCAGTGAACTGGGACACGGCACCGCAGACTGGGTGCCGAACTTTGACGGTACGATGCAGGAGCCGAAAATGTTACCGGCACGCCTGCCGAATATCCTGCTCAACGGTACTACCGGGATTGCGGTCGGTATGGCAACCGATATTCCGCCGCATAATGCCCGCGAAGTCACGGGTGCACTGCTGGCACTGATCGACAAACCATCACTGTCTCTTGAGGAGGCGATGACGTTTATCCCGGGCCCGGATTATCCGACAGAAGCGGAAATCATCACCGGACAGGAAGATATCCGTAAGATCTATAAATCCGGCCGCGGCTCTGTTCGTATGCGTGCGGTATGGACAACGGAAGACGGTAATGCGGTGATCACCGCATTACCGCATCAGGTGTCCGGGGCGAAAGTGCTGGAACAGATAGCCGCACAGATGCTGGCAAAAAAACTGCCGATGGTGGAAGATCTGCGCGATGAATCAGATCATGAAAACCCGACACGGCTGGTGGTTGTGCCGCGCAGTAACCGGATCGATCTTGAGCAGGTGATGACACATCTGTTTGCCACCACGGATCTGGAAAGAAGCTACCGTATCAACCTGAATATGATCGGTCTGGACGGACGTCCGGCGGTCAAAGGGCTGATTGAGATCCTCAATGAGTGGCTGGTTTACCGCCGCGAAACGGTGCGCCGCCGCCTGAACCACCGGCTGGAAAAAGTGCTGCGCCGTCTGCATATCCTCGACGGTTTACTGCTTGCGTATCTCAATATTGATGAAGTGATTGATATTATCCGTTCAGAAGATGAACCGAAACCGGTGCTGATGGACCGCTTCGGGCTGAGTGATACTCAGGCGGAAGCGATCCTGGAGCTGAAATTACGTCATTTGGCCAAACTCGAAGAGATGAAAATCCGCGGCGAGCAGGATGAACTGGCCAAAGAGCGCGATAAATTACAGGCAATCCTCGGCTCTGAGCGTCGTATGAATACGCTGCTGAAAAAAGAACTCGAAGAAGACGCGAAACAGTTCGGTGATGATCGCCGCTCCCCGCTCAATGAGCGCGAAGAGGCGAAAGCCATGAGCGAACATGACATTCTGCCGTCTGAGCCGGTGACGGTTGTGCTGTCGCAGATGGGCTGGGTGCGGAGCGCCAAAGGTCATGATATCGACCCCGCCGGTATGAACTACAAAGCGGGTGACAGCTTCCTCGGCGCGGCACGGGGTAAAAGTAATCAGCCGGTGGTGTTCCTGGATTCCACAGGGCGCAGTTACTCGCTCGATCCGCTGGAACTGCCGGGAGCCCGTGGTCAGGGTGAACCGCTGACCGGTAAACTGACACCGCCGCCGGGAGCTGTTTTTGAACAGGTGCTGATGAATGATGAAAATCAGAAGTACCTCATGGCTTCGGATGCCGGTTACGGGTTTATTTGTACCTTCAGTGACCTGGTGGCGAAAAATAAAGCCGGGAAACTGCTGATCACGCTGCCGGATAATGCGAAAGCGATGACGCCGATTGAGGTGAATGACGAGGAAAACGATCTTCTGCTGGCGGTATCGCAGGAAGGACGGATGCTGCTGTTCCCTGTCGGTGATCTGCCTCAGTTGTCAAAAGGGAAGGGGAACAAGATTATCTCCATTACCTCTGCTGCGGCCGCCGCCGGTGAAGATGGTCTGGCGCATCTGTTTGTGATCCGGCCGGATGCCAGTGTGACACTGCATTTCGGCAAGCGTAAACTGACGCTGCGTCCGGAAGATCTGCAGAAATTCCGTGCTGAGCGCGGACGCCGCGGTACAGCACTGCCGCGCGGTATGCAGAAAAAGATCGAACGGATTGATATTTCTGAGCCGGAGCCGAAGGTGTAATCTCCGGCATTAACAGCGATACTATTCACGGGGCAATGATTGCCCCGCTTTTCTTAAAAGGCCATTTTGCGGGGGACGCATGTTAGCCATTTTACGTATTATCATCGTTATTTTTTATTGTATTTTCGGCAGTCTGGCCGGCATTCTTATCTGTCTGACCAGCCCGCGTAACCCGAAGCATGTGATGACTTTCGGCCGCATGTACGGCAAGCTTTCCCATGTTTTCGGTATTAAAATGGTGTACCGCATTCCGGAAGAAGCGAAGCATTACGGCTCCTGTGTATATGTGGGTAATCACCAGAACAACTATGACATGATCACCATGTCCAATGCGGTACAGCCGCGCACGGTGACTGTCGGTAAACGCAGCCTGATCTGGATACCGTTCTTTGGTCAGCTGTACTGGATTTCGGGAAATATCCTGATTGACCGGGGTAACCGCAGCAAAGCACATAACACGATTACCCAGGTGGCGGATCAGATTAAAAAGCGTAATATCTCTGTCTGGATGTTCCCGGAAGGCACACGCAGCCGCGGGCGCGGAATGCTGCCGTTCAAAACCGGTGCTTTCCATGCGGCGATGGCAGCCGGTGTGCCGGTAGTGCCGGTGTGTGTATCCACCACTGAGGGGCGCATTAAGCTGAACCGCCGGAATAACGGTGTGGTGATTGTGGAAATGCTGCCGCCGGTCGATACGTCAAAATACACCCGCGAACAGGTGCGTGAACTGGCAGAGGACTGCCGCCAGATGATGATCAAACGTATCGCAGAGCTGGATAAGGAAGTGATTGAAATGGAAAAACAAAAAGGCCGCAAAGGCGCTTAATCCCCGTGATTATTACGTCATGCATACAATACTGGCCTTATTATTTTGCAACTTATCATAGATAAGTTTAGGAATTGCTCTTCATCCGCTATATCATACGCTTAACACTCCGTTGTTAAGCGTATGCCTTTCATTAAAGATAACACGGATGTCTCTGTCTGCTCCCCGGCATACGGGTGTTCGGCACAAATCATAAAAATCATGAAAACGTTTTTTTCGGAGATGCTATGACACTGAGTCGGCGCCGGTTTATTCAAGCATCCGGCTTAGCTGTGTGTTTAGGTTCACTGCCTCTGTCTGTCCGTTCGGAAGACGAGGGCGGCAGCCAGCCGTTGCCTGTTCCGCCGTTGCTGGAAAGCCGCAACGGGCAGCCGCTGTTTCTGACGATGCAGCGTACACACTGGTCATTTAACGGTAAAAACCAGGTCAGTGTCTGGGGGTTTAACGGCCGTTATCTCGGGCCGACCGTGCGTGTCCGCAATGGCGATGATATCAAAATGATATACAGCAACCGCCTGTCTGAACCGGTATCGGTCAATGTCAGCGGACTGCTGGTGCCGGGAACCGTCGCCGGAGGCGCCGCACGTCTGATTTCACCGAATACTGAGTGGTCACCGGTGATCCCGGTACGCCAGCCGGCAGCAACCTGCTGGTATCACGCGAATACCCCGAACCGGATGGCTCCGCATGTCTATAACGGGCTTGCCGGGATGTGGATTGTGGATGATGAGGAAAGCCGCAGTCTGCCGTTACCAAAAGAATACGGTGTTAATGATTTCCCGCTGATCATTCAGGATAAGCGTCTGGATTCCTTCGGTTCTCCGGAGTACCGCACAGAAGATGGCGGTATGTTTACCGGTGACCGGCTGATCGTCAACGGAGCGGAAGATCCGTATCTGGAAGTGTCAAAAGGCTGGATCCGGCTGCGCATGGTTAATGCTGCCAACGCGCGCCGCTTTGAGCTGAAACTCAGTGACGGCCGTCCGTTCTATATGATCGCTTCTGATCAGGGCCTGCTGCCGTCACCGGTGGCAGTTGAAGTGCTGTCCCTGTCGCCGGGTGAACGGCGCGAAGTACTGATCGATATGTCAAAAACAGAAACGCTGACAATCACAGCCGGGGAATCCGCCACCCTGACAGAGCGTTTTAAAAGCCTGTTTGAGACATCAGACACGCTGGTGAATACCAATGTCCTGACGATTCGTGCCACCGGCCTGATTTCGCTGGTGACAGATAATTTACCGGCCACGCTGATTCAGGACCCGACACAAATCACAACCGGTGTCCGTAACCGCGATGTGGCACTCAGTTTGTCACCGCCGGGCATTAACGGTGCGATGTGGGATATGAGCCGCACCGATATCCGTACGCAGCAGGGTAACTGGGAGCGCTGGGTTGTCACAACCGATACACCGCAGCCGTTCCATATCAGTGGTGTCCGCTTTAAGGTGATCAACCATAACGGCCAGTCTCCGCAGCCGCAGGATTACGGCTGGAAAGACACGGTCTGGGTTGACGGGCGAAGTGAATTACTGGTGCAGATGATGCAGCCGTCTTATTCCCACTTCCCGTTCTTCTATTACAGCCAGTTCCTGGAACAGGCTGACAGAGGGGTTGTCGGGCAACTGGAAATTGAGCAATCCTCTCAGTATTAAATGACGATAAATAAAAAAAGGCTGAATATTTATTCAGCCTTTTTTATTTGGTTTTTCAGCGGCTCAGCAGCCGTTTTTCTTCATCCCGCAGCCAGCGGGAGAAGGTGCCGGCAACGGCGATAAACTGAATAATCCCGGTATCCGGTTCTTCGGTCTGTCCCAGCAGGAAGGTGATCGCGTGGCGTTTTCCCGGATACAGCGCAATGGCTTTTCCGGCCATCTGCGGCAGCGGCAGCGGGTAAGTGCAGGTTTCATAATCATTCCACACCAGTGCCGTGGCACGCAGCAGACGCCGCGCTGTTTCACGTTTGATCCGGCGGATTTCAGCCAGCGGCGGGCTTTTCTGTAACTGCATCAGATTGGTGCGGACCAGTACCGGAAAATCCCCGTTAATACCATGAATAATCTCACGATTAAGTGTCACGACCGGCAGTTTCAGAGTCAGGTCATCACCCCAGACCGGCAGACAAAAATGCGCCAGCCAGTAAGACCAGACCGGTTGCTCTTCCGCGGACGTGGCTTCTGACAGCAGGCCGGTATCAAATCCTATTTTTGATACACTGCTGTGTCGGCTGGTCAGCGCTTTATCAAGACAACGGAGAATGGTTTTTTCAGCCGCACTGAGTGGCCGGTGCAGAACCAGAGTCAAATCCAGATCAGAACGGCCCGGAACAGCGCGGCCTTCCGCCACACTGCCGTAAACATAGATACTGTGCAGCACGCCCGGCAGAGCGGTGCACAGGGAGTGTATTGCATCCTGTATGACGTCCTGAAATTCCGGCTGAAAAGTGTATTTATCTGTTTTCATTATCATTATCATCAGCTCATTGCAACCCGGACGCCAAAGCCAATCAGGACGACGCCAAGTACTTTATCGATATATTTCTGAATCCTCGCCAATCCGCGGCGTACCGGGGCACTCTGAATCAGCAGCACCAGAGATGGCCAGTAAACCACTGCCAGTCCCATTACAATAGCAGCATACCAGAGTTTTTCACCAAATCCGGAATGGATATCCAGTACCTGAGTAAAAATAGCAAGGAAAAACAGCGTCGCTTTCGGGTTCAGCAAATTACAGAGAAATCCCTGCATAAAGGCTTTCTTAAAGGAGACGTGCTGATGTGAGCCGTCTCCGGCATCAAGAGTATGTCCGGCCCGGGCCAGAAGGCTGTTGATCCCTATCCATATAAGATAAGCCGCGCCGGCATATTTGAGGATCATGAACAGCCACGGCGTTGTGGTAATGATCACCGCAAGCCCCGCCACGCAGTAGGTCATGTGAACGGCGATCGCGGACAGCACACCCAGTGCGGTCATCATTGCGGCAGCGCGCTGATAGCGGGCTGCGTTTTTCACAATCAGAAAGAAGTCAGGGCCCGGTGAGATCATACCGAGCGCGGCGATGGTGGTAACCATCAGTGTGGCGTCATACATGTGCTATATCCTTGCCGAAAAAGACCTGAAAGCAGAGTAAAAGTATGACCCACATTCAAGAGTGAAGACAAATAAATTATTTGTATTGATGAAACACTGAATTCAGTCGACGGAATTGAGTAGTTTACGTATAGTGACGACAAAATTTCTCTCAGCCCTAAGGTGAAATGAATGAACATTAGCTTGATCGCTGCTTTAGCTATGGATCGGGTTATTGGCATGGAAAATGCGATGCCATGGACACTGCCGGAAGACCTGGCATGGTTTAAACGTAATACGGTCAATAAACCGGTGATCATGGGTCGTGTGACTTATGAATCTATCGGCCGTCCTTTGCCGGATCGCCTCAATATCGTGCTCAGCCGTACGCCGGGCGACGATGATCGCGTGGTCTGGGCTAAGTCTGTGGAAGAAGCACTGGCAATTGCACAGAAAGAAACTGACGGCGAAATCATGGTGATGGGTGGCGGTAAAGTTTACGGACAATTCCTGCCGCTGGCAGACCGTTTATACCTGACACATGTTGATGCGGAAGTCAGCGGAGATACTTACTTCCCGGACTATGAGCCGGATGAGTGGGACTCCGTGTTTATGGAATATCATGATGCGGATGAAGCAAACTCTCACGGTTTCTGCTTTGAAATCTTAGAGCGCCGCAAGAGCTGATTAATCAGTTGATTCGTATTATTTCATAAATAATATTAATACAAAAAAGCAGAGCCACCGGCTCTGCTTTTTTCTTGTCTGTGCCGGATACCCGGTCAGTCATCATCGTCATCCCGCACGGCAAAAGATTCCTGCCAGAAATAGCAGCGATCTTCCCAGCGCAGCATAGTCAGCTGTCCGCCCCAGCAACAACCGGTATCCAGCGCATAAATACCGCGTGGCGCGCCTTTGCCTTCCAGTGACGCCCAGTGACCAAAGGCCACACTGTAGCCTTCCGGCAGTTTTGACGGCAGGGCAAACCACGGTTTCAGCGGTGCGGAAACCTGATCCGGTTTATCCTTGCAGACCATATCCAGTTGTCCGCCGGGGAAGCAGTAGCGCATCCGGGTCAGTGCATTGGTGGAAAAACGCAGACGCGGCAGGCCCGTCAGGGAAGGTGACCAGTCATTCGGCAAATCACCATACATGGCATTAATAAACAGCGGGTAGGTATCACTGCTGAGAACGGCTTCCACTTCACGCGCACAGGTGACAGCGGTTTCCAGATCCCACTGCGGGGTGATCCCGGCGTGAGCCATGATCAGTTTTTTCTCATGATCGACCTGTAACATCGGCTGGCGGCGCAGCCAGTTGATCAGTTCATCCAGATCCGGTGCGCTGAGCAGTTTATTCAGATGATCGCGCGGTTTGTTACGGCTGATCCCTGCGTAGATCCCCAGCAGGTGAAGATCATGATTGCCGAGCACCAGCCTGACACAGTCTCCCAGGCTTTTGACATAACGGAGAACATCCAGTGAATCCGGGCCGCGGGCGACCAGATCACCGGTCAGCCACAGAGTGTCAGCCTGCGGATCAAAATCAGCCTGAGCCAGTAATGCGCGAAGTTCACGGTAACAGCCGTGAACATCGCCGATAAGATAGGTTGCCATAGAGAATCAGTGAATAAAGGTTGGTATTGCGAGCCGGAAAACAGGGATTTCGCTGATGAAATCCGCACCCTCGTGATCTACCATAGTGTAGTAACCTTCCATGGTGCCCAGCGGTGTTTCCAGGACTGTGCCGCTGGTATAACGATACTCTTCACCGGGCCGGATCACCGGTTGTTCACCGATGACACCTTCCCCCTGAACTTCTGTCTGGCGGCCTTCACTGTTGGTTATACGCCAGTAGCGGCTGATAAGCTGCACAGGATCACGACCCAGGTTGCGGATAGAAACGGTATACGCAAAAACATAGCGTTCCGCATCCGGTTCAGACTGACTTTCGATATAGACACTCTGAACCTGAATACAAATTCTCGGGTCGTTATTCATGATGAATCCCCTATGAGGCGGGATGTTCCGCCAGGTAATTGGCCATCAGACAGTATTGCGCAACACTGATATTCTCTGCACGGGTGGCCGGATCAATACCCAGTTCAGTCAGGGTTTCCGGACTGAACAGATCACCTAAGCTGTTGCGGATCGTTTTACGGCGCTGGTTAAAGGCCTGAGTGGTCACCCGGCTGAGCAGTGCGACATCTTTCAGTACATACGGATTTTCGCGGTGCGGGATCAGGCGGACAACGGCTGAATCAACTTTCGGTGCCGGGCGGAATGCCGTCGGCGGCACATCCAGAACCGGTACGACCTGGCAGTAGTACTGCGCCATAACACTCAGACGGCCGTATGTTTTGCTGCCCGGACCGGCAACCAGACGGTTAACCACTTCTTTTTGCAGCATAAAGTTCATATCACTGATTGCGTTAGTGAAAGTGAACAGATGAAACATCAGCGGCGTGGAAATATTGTACGGCAGGTTACCGAACACACGCAGCGGCTGACCGCGCTCCTGTGCCAGCGCCGTGAAATCCACGGTCATGGCATCCTGCTGAATAATGGTCAGTTTGCTTTGCAAAAACGGATGGCTGGCCAGACGGGCGGCCAGATCACGGTCAATTTCAATGACCGTCATTTTGTCCATGCGATCGGCGACCGGCTCAGTCAGTGCAGCCAGTCCCGGCCCGATTTCAACAATCGCCTGGCCGGGTTGCGGGTTAATCGACGCGACAATGCTGTCGATAATAAATTGATCGGTTAAGAAGTTCTGCCCGAAACGTTTACGGGCAAAATGCCCCTGATGGACTCGTGTATTCATTGACTGTTTTTAATCATTGTAATCGCTAAATTTAATGCGGTGATAAAACTACCCGCATCTGCTTTGCCGGTACCTGCCAGTTCCAGGGCTGTGCCGTGGTCGACAGAGGTCCGGATAAACGGCAGTCCCAGCGTGATATTCACGGCACGGCCGAATCCCTGATATTTTAGCACAGGAAGGCCCTGATCGTGATACATGGCGAGCACGGCATCCGCGCGCTCCAGGTATTTCGGCTGGAACAGGGTGTCTGCCGGCAGCGGACCTTCCAGGGAAATACCCTGTGCCCGCAGCTCATCCAGTGCCGGGATAATGGTGTCGATCTCTTCATGTCCCATATGACCGCCTTCCCCCGCATGCGGGTTCAGACCACAGACGATGATATGCGGCTGCGCAATACCGAATTTGGTGCGCAGGTCATGATTGAGGATGGTGATCACTTCATGCAGGCAGGTGCGGTCAACCGCCGCCGGAACCTGCAGGATTGGCAGATGTGTGGTGGCCAGTGCCACCCGCATTTCTTCCGTGGCCAGCATCATCACCACCCGCTTACAGTGGCTGCGGTCGGCGAAAAATTCAGTGTGTCCGATAAACGGGATCCCGGCATCGTTAATAATGCCTTTGTGCACCGGTCCGGTGATCAGTGCACCAAATTCACCCTGCAGACAGCCGTCACAGGCGCGTGCCAGAGTTTCTGTTACATAAGCCGCATTTGCCACATTCAGCTCACCGGCAACCGCCGGGGCTTTCAGTTCAGCAGGCAGAATGGTCAGTGTCCCGGCGCGCTGCGGCTGACAGGCGGTATCCGGTGAATAAGGTTCAAGGGTGAGCGGCAGTGACAGGGCGTGTGCGCGTTGCTGCATCAGTTGCGGGTCGGCACAAACTACCAGTTTTACCGGCCAGTCGCGCTGTGCCAGCGCGACTGTCAGGTCAGGACCAACCCCGGCAGGTTCGCCGGGGGTAATAACGACAGGTTTCAGCTTATTTGTTACTGCCATCTGAAATTTCCACGTAAGCGCCGGCGCGCTGTTCCTGCATCCAGCTTTGTAATTCTTCACTGAATTTACGGTTAAACAGCATACGGTAGGCGCGATCTTTCTGAGCCGCTTCGGTCTTATCCACGTTGCGGGTATCTTCAAGCTGGATCAGATGCCAGCCGAAAGATGAACGGACAGGCTGACTCAGTTCGCCTTTTTTCAGTTTCATCAGTGCATCACGGAAAGCAGGGTCGTAGATATCAGGCATTGACCAGCCCAATTCACCACCACGCAGGGCAGAACCCGGATCTTCTGAGAATTGTTTTGCCGCAGCATCAAAGGTGGTTTTACCGCTTTTCACATCAGAAGCAATCTGCTGCAGTTTGCTGCGTGCCTGCTCATCGGTCACTATCGGTGACGCTTTGATCAGAATATGGCGGGCTTTTACTTCAGTCACAGAAATCGGCTGATTGTTTCCGCGGACTTCATTCACACGCAGAATATGGAAACCGACACCGGAACGTACCGGCCCGACAATTTCACCGCTTTTGGCAGACTGAAGACGTTCAGCAAACAGACCCGGCAGTTCCTGTAAACGGCTCCAGCCCATGTTACCGCCTTTCAGCGCCTGCGGATCGGCAGAATAGGTAATCGCCAGTTTACCGAAGTCCGCGCCACGCTGAAGTTCATTCATAATGGTGGTGACTTTTTCTTTCGCGGTATTCATCTGCGCTTCTGTCGGATTTTCCGGCAGCGGGATCAGGATGTGGCTGATGTTCAGCTCAGTATCCGCAGCATTCTGGGTACTGATCAGGTTTGCCAGGGACTCAACTTCCTGAGGCAGAATTACCACACGACGGCGGACTTCATTATTACGGACTTCCGCCATCATCATTTCTTTACGGATATCGCTGCGGTATTTGTCGTAGCTCATACCGTCGCGCTGCAGACGCTCTTTCATCTGGGCCGTCGTCATATTGTTCTGACGGGCGATATCTTCGATAGCACCATCAACAGCCTGGTCAGGGATAGTGATTTGCATCTGTCCGGCCATCTGCATCACGATGTTGTCCATGATAAGACGTTCAAGAATCTGCTGACGTAATGTTGCCTGATCAGGAATCTGCTGACCGGCATTGCGGGCATTCATCGTGACAGTCTGAAGCATATTGTTGACATCACTCTCCAGAACCACACCGTTATTGACCACTGCCGCGACTTTATCAAGCTGCTGCGGTGCTGCAAATGATGCTGTGCTTGCCGTGAACATCAGGCTGAGAATGAGTGTTCTCCAGTTTTTCATAAGTATCCCATCATGTTTCGTATCGCCGTACCACCGGTACGGCATGTGAAAATTGTGTCAGCTCAGGCGGTTAAAATGCCGGGACATACGGCAGAATACCACGTTCAAGCATTTTCTGACTGCCCAGACTGTAATTGCTGCTCATACCGCGTAATTCGATATTAAACGTGATTTTATTGTCGTATTCACTGGCATCATTTTTCCAGTCGATAATCTTACGTTCGTAACCGACGTTTGCCGCCCAGCAGCAGGTATTATATTGCAGACCGACTAACTGGCTGGCCGGCTGGCTCTCTTTGGTGTCATAGTAATACTGACCGACAAAGGCCCACTGCTCGGCAACCGGCCAGCTGGCGACGATACCGACCTGAGAGATACCTTTCTGGTTCGGGGGCGTAACATAACCTCCGCCATACTGAGTATGCTGGCGCATTGCCTGAATATAGTCACGGTCCACATAGCGGTAGTTCAGCTGAATCAGACGCTCTGCATCCTGGCGGTACTCCATCGTGGCATTCGACATGGAGACACTGCCCAGGCGGCGGTCATACTGGATACCGCCTTTCAGACCCCAGTTGTCGTTATAACGCCACATGGCATCTCCGGCCCAGACCATCGAGCCGGTTTCATCTTTTTCATCCACAACCGTTTTTTGAGAATCACCGGTACGCGGACGTTCAAAGTAGTAGATTTGACCCACAGAAACATTAAATCGTTCAACTAATTCATCATCATAAATCCGGCTGGTTACCCCGGTGGTCACCTGGTTGGCAGAGGCAATACGATCCAGACCACTGTACATACGGTCACGGAACAGGCCGCTGTAGCTGGACTGCATCAGGGTTGAGTCGAAGTTATTGATGTTATCCTGGTTTTTATACGGGACATACAGGTACTGCGCACGCGGCTCTAATGTCTGGGTGAAGCTCTCATTAAAGAACATAGGCCGCTCGAAGATCATCTTCGCATCAGCTTTAAATTGCGGCAGCACACGGGTAACATTTTTTTCCAGCCCGGCGTTATTCGGTGTATCAGGAATGTCCTGATCATAATGGGTCGCCATCAGCTTCGCTTCGGTATTGAAGCTGGCCCAGCCGTTAGACAGCGGCAGATTAAGGGTTGGTTCCGCATGCAGACGGGTGGCATCCGGATTATTTTTACCCACGCTGGTAAAGCGGGCGACCTGACCATAGGCGCGGAAATCAAACACACCGAGGTTGTTTTTATAATAGTTGAGATCCAGCTGCGGTTCGGCACGGTAGGATGTCGCGTTATCATTATTGGTCAGGATCTGGAATTGTTTGGCCGTAACGGTGGCATTCCAGTTTGACTTGCGGATACCTACTGCCAGTTTCTGTGTGGCATAGCCGTCAGTGGAGTTACCGTAAGCGGATGTAAAGTCAGTAAAATAGCGCGAATCGCTGACCTTGGTGTAGTCAGAAGAGAACCACCAGTCCTGTGCGAATGAGCCGTTGTGACCCCAGTAGAATAACCAGCGGTCATTCGAATCACGTTTCGCCCATTCTGCATTACCACCGGCGTTTTTATCTTTCTTGTACTGTTCATCATCCAGCAGGAAATCGAATGCCAGTGTGCCTGAACCGAACTGAGTCAGGTAACGGAATTCGTTATCCATTTTCAGACCACGTTTACTGAAGTAATGCGGTGTGAAAGTGGCGTCATAATTCGGGGCAATATTCCAGTAATACGGCAGGGTAAATTCCAGGCCGGATGATTTGGAATAGCTGCCGTTCGGGATCAGAAAACCGGAGCGGCGTTTATCACCGATCGGTAACTGGAGATACGGGCTGTAAAATACCGGAATATTGGCGACGCGGAAGCGGGCATTCCAGATTTCCGCAACCTGCTCTTCCCGGTCAATAATGACTTCAGAGCCTTTGACGCTCCAGCTGTCATTGCCCGGCAGACAGGAGGTAAAGACCCCGTTTTCGAGGATGGTATAACGGTTGTCGCCGCGGAGTTTCATTTTGTCGGCATCACCGCGACCCTGGCGGCCGACCATCTGATAATCGCCTTTCTCAACATCAGCATCGTTATTGTTGAGATTCATCCGGGCTTCAGGGCCTTTCAGACGAATTTGCGGATCAGAATAGCGGACATCACCGGTCGCTGTCGCAATGCGCACAGGATCAGTTTCTTCGCCGCTCTGAGTGACTTCCACTTCATTCGCTTTCAGATTCTGGTTACCTGAGCGGATATCGACACCACCGGTATATTTTACCGCACGCGGATATTCGCCTGACATACCTTCTGCAGTGATATTGACAGGAAAATCACCGGCTTCCCCGTCAACAACCGGCTCGTCATACACCGGAACGCCCAGCATACATTGCTCGGCAAGAGTGGCGGCTTGTGCAGCCTGACTGTATAGCGCTGCCCAGATAATGGTGGCCAGCAGGGTTGGATAACTCTTCTTCATAAGTATGTCTGCAATTCCGTCCTCGGTAGCACATTGCCCGAACGCCAAAAGCCTAATTTACACGAAAAAAGAGCGTGCGTGAAACACGTTCACGTATCCAAATGGCGTTAGGCATCGTACAGAATGGGTAGTATGATAATGCAAAATTGCGCCAGGGGCATTGTTGAATTGAGGAGTATATGCACTATTTGGGAAAAATCATCGGAATTTTATTAGGTATGGCATCCGGGGCCGGTTTTTGGGGCATTTTTCTCGGTTTTCTTATTGGTCATGCGATTGATAAAGTCCGCAGTCAGCAATTGGGTGGCTCATTCAGCAACAATCAGTCCAGACAGGCACTCTTTTTCACTACCACTTTTCAGATCCTCGGGCATCTGACCAAGTCAAAAGGTCGTGTGACAGAATCGGATATCTATCTGGCTACTGCGCTGATGGATCGCATGCAGCTGCACGGCAGTGCGCGGACGCAGGCTCAGAATGCGTTCCGTGAAGGTAAAGCGGCCGGTTTCCCGCTGCGTGATGCATTACGTCAGTTACGCCGTGCCTGCTACGGGCGGGCGGATTTGCTGCGTATGTTTCTGGAAATCCAGATCCAGGCGGCATTCGGTGACGGCGAACTGCATCCGAACGAGCGGCAGGTACTCCTGGTGATCGCCGAAGAGCTGGGTATTCCGCGTCATCAGTTTGAAAATGTGCTGGCAATGATGCAGGCGCAGATGCACGGCGGGGCACAAAGCGGCAATTGGCAGCAGCAGTCTCAGCAGGGCTATTACCGTGATCAGACCGCCGATCTCGCCGCCGCTTACCGGGTGCTGGGCGTGAATGAAAGCGATGACAGTACCGTCATTAAACGCGCCTACCGCAAGATGATGAGTGAACATCACCCGGATAAACTGGTGGCGAAAGGGTTACCACCGGAAATGATGGAACTGGCGAAAGAGAAAGCGCAGTCTATTCAGGCAGCATATGATCTCATTAAAAAAGAGAAAGGCTTTAAATAATCCGGTATAAAACGGTTTTTAAGGTGTAAAACATGTTGCAGGGAAAGTGCAGGGCGGATCATATTCTTTTCATATAATTGCTATAAAATATAAATGCAGTTGAAAAATTACGTAAATATTTTATTAAATATGTTAAGGATATGATCCATGGCCAATACCCGTGTTCTTATCGGAGTAGCGGGATTAGCACTTTGCCTGATTCTTGCCTCAATGAATTCGGTGACCGTGTTAATCCACTAAAAATCTGATTTACAAGTAAAATGCATCGGCCTGCCGTTTGCCGGATGTGTGACAGACAGCGCCTCTGCATGAAGCTGCAGCCGGGGCGCTGCGGCTCTTGCCTCATCATGGGCATAAAAACGGTCACCAAGAATCGGATGTTCCAGTGCCAGCATATGCACCCGCAACTGATGAGAGCGTCCGGTGACCGGAAACAGCCTTACCCGAGTGGCATTTTCCTCATATTCCAGTACTTCATAACCTGTCTGTGCCGGTTTGCCGGTTTCAAAACACACTTTCTGCTTCGGCCGGTTCGGCCAGTCACAAATCAGCGGTAAATCCACCATGCCGGTTTCCGGCTCCAGCCGCCCCCATACACGGGCGACATAGGTTTTTTTCGGCTCCCGTTCACGGAACTGCCGTTTAAGCTCCCGCTCAGCCGCTTTGGTCAGTGCAACCACAATAATACCGCTGGTGGCCATATCAAGGCGATGAACAGATTCGGCAGAAGGATAGTCACGCTGAATGCGTGTCATCACACTGTCTTTGTGTTCCGGTGCCCGGCCGGGAACGGAAAGCAGTCCGCTTGGTTTATTCACCACAATGATACTTTCATCCTGCCAGAGGATATTCAGCCAGGGATCGGCGGGAGGGTTGTAGGGTTCCATTAACATGGGGATCACCAAATCAGAGACCCGGCAGACGGTATCTGCCGGGATACAGGTTACTGATGCGAAACGACAATCAGGCGGATAGCATCAAGGCGCCAGTTAGCATCATCCAGATGTGACAGGATCTGCTGACGTTCTTCTTCAATGGCATCAAGCTCATCATCACGGATGTTCGGGTTAACCGATTTCAGTGCCAGCAGACGGTTGTGCTCCTGAGTAAGGTGCTGATCTGCCATCGCTTTCGCTGCGGTAATCCGCTCACGGGCTTCACCGGCAACGACATCTTCGGACAGACGCAGAACCTGATGCACTTCGTTTTGTACCGCATTGACAAACTTACTGCCGGTATGGCGGTTCACGGCATTCAGCTGACGGTTAAAGCTCTCAAATTCCACCTGCGATGCCAGGTTATTGCCTTTTACGTCCATCAGCAGGCGCACCGGTGTCGGCGGCAGGAAGCGGGTCAGCTGCAGGTTTTTCGGCGCCTGGGCTTCCACCACATAAATCAGCTCTGTCAGCAGCGTGCCGACCGGCAGGGCTTTATTTTTCAGCACGGAGACCGCGCAACTGCCGGTATCGCCGGACAGAATCAGATCCAGACCGTTGCGGATAATCGGATGTTCCCAGCTGATAAACTGAGTGTCTTCGCGGGACAACGCCTGCTCACGTTTAAAGGTGATGGTGCAGCCGTCTTCCGGCAGACCAGGAAAGTCCGGTACCAGCATATGATCAGACGGTGTCAGGGCAATCATGTTATCGCTGCGGTCATCCTGATTGATACCGACAATATCAAACAGATTCAGGGCAAAGGTCACCAGTTCGGTATCTTCATCCTGATCCGCGATTTCAGCGGCCAGCTCATTACCGGCTTCGCCGCCGTTGGAATGCATTTCCAGCAGGCGGTCACGACCCTGTTCCAGTTCCTGTTTCAGAGCATCATGGGTTTTACGGCATTCGGCGATAAACTCATCAAAACCACTGAGATCAGCCGGATTTGCCATCAGGTTAATCAGTTTGTCGTAATAGCGGTCATAGATGGTGCGGCCGGTCGGGCAGGTATACTCAAAGGCTTCCAGACCTTCATGGAACCAGCGCAGCAGCACAGCCTGCGCGGTATTTTCCAGATACGGAATACTGATCTGAATATCACGTTTCTGACCGATACGGTCGAGACGCCCGATACGCTGCTCCAGCAGATCCGGGTTAAACGGCAGGTCGAACATCACCAGCTGGTTGGCAAACTGGAAGTTACGGCCTTCAGAGCCGATCTCGGAACAAAGCAGTACCTGCGCGCCTTCCTCTTCGGAGGCAAAGTAGGCCGCTGCCCGGTCGCGTTCCAGCAAAGACATATTTTCATGGAAAACAGCAGCATGAATACCTTCACGCTCACGCAACACCTGTTCCAGTTGCAGGGCGGTTGCGGCCTGGGCGCAAATTACCAGTACTTTTTCATTGCGGTTTGCCAGCAGGAAGCCGAGCAGCCATTCGACACGCGGGTCGAAGTTCCACCAGGTGGCATTTTCGCCTTCAAATTCCTGATAAATCTGCTCCGGATAGAGCATCTCACGGGCTTTGATCTCGGTGGTTTTCTTGCTGCCCATGATCCCGGCCACTTTAATCGCGGTCTGGTACTGTGCCGGCAGCGGCATTTTAATCGCTTTCAGTTCGCGGCGCGGGAAGCCTTTCACACCATTACGGGTGTTACGGAACAGCAGGCGGCTGGTGCCGTGTCTGTCCATCAGCATGCTGATAAGCTCACGGCGGGCATTTTCACCATCTTCAGTATCTGTATTGGCGGCTTTCAGCAGCGGCTCAATATCCTGTTCGGCGATCAGATCGTGAACAGCATTCTGCTGGTCTTTGGTCAGCGGTGCGCGGTCGAGCAGCAGCGTGACAGCATCGGCAACCGGCTGATATTTCTGCTGTTCATCAACAAAGGTTTCAAAGTCATGGAAACGGTTCGGGTCCAGCAGACGCAGGCGTGCAAAGTGACTCTCCATGCCCAGCTGTTCCGGGGTGGCGGTCAGCAGCAGTACAGACGGAATGCTTTCCGCCAGGGTTTCAATCACCTGATATTCGCGGCTTGGTGCGTCTTCACTCCAGACCAGATGGTGTGCTTCATCCACCACCAGCATATCCCATCCGGCTTCAGCAAGGTGCTCAAAACGCGGCTTGCTTTTGCGGACAAAATCCAGTGAGCACAATACCAGCTGTTCGGTTTCAAACGGATTGTCACTCTCATGCTGCGCTTCGGTATAACGGCTGTCATCGAACAGCGAAAAACGCAGATTGAAGCGGCGCAGCATTTCCACCAGCCACTGGTACTGGAGGCTTTCCGGTACGACAACCAGGACACGCTCGGCACGTCCGGCCATTAACTGCTGATGGATAATCATCCCGGCTTCAATGGTTTTACCCAGACCGACTTCGTCCGCCAGCAGAACACGCGGCGCGTGGCGTTTGCCGACTTCATTGGCAATAAACAGCTGATGCGGGATCAGGCTGGCGCGGATGCCGCGCAGGCCGCTGGTGGCACGGCGGTATTCTTCGCTCAGAAATTTGCGGGCACGATAGCGCAGCGCAAAACGATCCATGCGGTCAATCTGACCGGCAAACAGACGATCCTGAGGTTTATTGAAAGTCAGTTTGCTGTCGAGAAACACTTCGCGCAGGCGGACATTATCTTCACCGGTATCAGTACGTTGTCCGATATAGGTTAATAATCCGTCGCTCTCTTCAACGGCGGTCACACTGAGCTGCCAGCCTTCGTGACTGGTGACGGTATCTCCTTCGTTAAACATCACACGGGTGATAGGAGCATCGGCTGCGGCATAGAGACGGTTTTCACCGGTAGCAGGGAAAAGAAGGGTGATCATCCGGGCGTCGACAGATACAACTGTACCTAATCCCAGCTCGCTTTCAGTATCGCTTATCCAGCGTTGACCAAGAGTAAACGGCATATTTTTGGCTCGATTCTGTTATTCAGGGCTAATTAGACAAATGCTGTGGATATCATTACCGGTGATACAAAAACGGCGTTGTATTCACCGGAAAAAAACACCGCCAGTCAGAACAGCAGCGTCAGCTGCATCATCCTGCTCCGGTGTTAAAAGCAGTAAAGGGGCGCTATGTTAATCCATAAGATCCGCATCGTCACCTGTAAAATGGCAAAATTAAAACGGCATCAATAATTGCCCGGTCAGCAATGTGGTGAAGTCATCCTCCAGGAAGGGCAGAATGGCATCGGCAATCGGCATCAGCTGTTTATTAATGTAATGCTCATAGTCCGGTGGTGCTGTCAGAATCTCCAGCGGCTGCGGTCCGGCGCGGGTAATGATATAGCTTATCCCGGCCCCGCGCTGATACTGTGGCGGACGCTTCATGCGGACATTATACTCGTCCGCCATCCTGGCTGCTTTGACATGAGGCGGCACATTACGCTGATAATCCGCCAGCGGGCGGCGCAGGCGTTTGCGGTAAACCAGCCGGTCGTCGTAGCGGCCGGCGAGTGTGTCACGGACATAATCGCGGATAAACTGCTGATACGGCAATTTATCGAAAATCAGCCGGTACAGGGTTTGCTGGAAATGCTGTGCCAGTGGTGTCCAGTCACTGCGGACCGTTTCCAGCCCGCGAAAGACCATTTTATCCCCGGAAAGCCCTGCATACCGTTTTTTGCTGCCGAGGTCTGTTCCGCGGATCGTCGGCATCAGAAAACGGCGGTAGTGGGTTTCGTACTCGATTTCCAGAGCTGAGGCCAGCCCGTATTCATCCTGTAAATGCGTCTGCCACCACTGATTGATCTCTTCTACCAGCCAGCGTCCGATACGTTGCGCATCCGCTTCAGTGTGAGCACTTTTCAGCCAGACAAAGGTGGAATCCGTATCGCCGTAAATGACCTGATAACCCAGGGATTCAATAATGGTGCGGGTTTTGCGCATGATATCGTGCCCGCGCATGGTGACGGAGGACGTCAGGCGCGGATCATAAAAACGGCATCCCGCAGCCCCCAGTACACCGCAAAAGGCATTCATAATGATTTTCAGTGCCTGTGACAGCGGTTTATCCCCGGCCAGTTTCGCCATATCCCGCTCATGCCAGATGCGGTTGACGATATCCGGCAGACAATTTATTTCCCGCGAAAAATACGCGCCTTTAAATCCCGGAACCGCCTGTTCCGGCGCGGAAAGACCTTCGATCATACCAACCGGGTCAATCAGAAAGGTGCGGATAATGGAGGGATACAGGCTTTTGAAATCCAGTACCACCACAGAGTCATATAGTCCCGGGGCGGAATCCATCACAAAACCGCCCGGAATCGGTTCTCCGGGTTTTTCGCCGGGATCAGGTGCGACATAGCCTTTACGGTGCATCGGCGGCAGATAAAGATGAGTGAAGGCCGCGACAGATCCTCCCATGCGATCCGGCGCCAGGCCGGTTACCGCTGCCCGTGCCAGCAGGAATTCTGTCAGATGGGTGTGCTCAAAAATCCTGGTGACCAGACGGCAGTCCTGCAGGTTATAGCGCGCCAGTGCCGGTTTATCTTCGCGGAAACGGCGGTTGATCTCATCCATGCGGTCATACGGAGAATCACTGTCTTTGCCCTCACCGAGCAGTGCCTGAGATACCGCTTCCAGACTGAAGGACGGGAACTGCCAGGTGGCTGCTTTCAGCGCATCGATGCCGTCAATAATCAGCCGGCCGGGCGCTCCGGCAAAAAATTGTCCGGGTTTGAAACCATGCTCCCGCCAGGAGAGCGGGGCGTTGTTACGGCCGAAAATCAGCGGGATCTGATACTTCTCTGCATGGCGCTGTAAAATGCGCAGATCAAACTGGATCAGGCTCCAGCCGATTATCATGTCCGGATCATGCTCTGCCAGCCACTGATTCAGGCGGTGAAGCAGATCCGGGCGGCGCGGGACATATTCCAGCGTGAAATCCGGATTGGTCAGCGGTGTGCCGTTTTCCGGGCCGAGCATAAAAACAGTGTCAGCTCCGCAACCGGAGAGCCCGATCGAGTAAAGATCACCGAATTCAGTGGTTTCAATATCCAGAGACACGATTTTCAGCGGCGGGCGGTAATCCGGATGCGGCTTCATCAGAACATGGCCATCCGCCTGCGGCTGTACCCAGACAGCAGCGGTGATAAATCGCTCCATCAGGTAGCGCTCACAGGGGCGGATATCCGCTTCATAAAGGCGGAGATGCTGTTCGCCGAGTTGTTTTTCCAGCTGTTGTAACTGGCGGTACTGACGACAGTAAACGGCGCTGACATCATCCTGATGAAAATCACGCAGCGGACGCGCTGCCAGTGTGGCGCCGGGGATGTTATTAATCAGCGGACGGCTTTCCGCCAGTTCCCGGTGCGGGACAAACCCGACAGCCTGTTGCAGCGGAACAGAGACATGCCGTGGCCCGTTATCCGTCGCCAGCCAGTAACTGACCGCAATACCGCGCGGGGTATCAGACCAGTGACGGGTCAGAATAAAACCGGCTTCCGCCGGTGCTGCCACCTGACGGGAGGGGAAACTGTTGTGCCCTGCCATCATTGTTGTCCGTTCCGCTGAGAAAAAATAACTATAGCAGAATGGTGTGGATATATACAGTATTTAAGGTGCGGTTTGCGGGCGGATACCGAGGATTTGTGCCTGCGGAACGTTACCGCTGACCAGTGCGGCGGTACTGCCGTCAAACGCAATGGTGCCGTTATCCACGACCATTGCACGGGGGGCAATTCTGGCCGCGTCATCGGTATTGTGGGATACCATCATCAGTGTCAGCTGCCGTTCTTCGCAGATGGTTTCCAGCAGTGTCAGCATTTCATTGCGCAGCGCCGGGTCCAGTGCGGAAAAGGGCTCATCCAGCAGTAAAACCGGTTGGGAGCGCACCAGGCACCGTGCCAGCGCCACCCGCTGACGCTGGCCGCCGGAAAGCTGTGACGGCAGACGCCGGAGCAGTGGTGTCAGTGAAACCTGTTCAGCGATGTGTTCCAGTTGTACTTTCTGCGCCGCATTCAGTTTCATTCCGGGATGAAAACCGAGAGCGATATTCTGCTCTGCGGTCAGGTGAGCAAACAGATTATTTTCCTGAAACAGCATAGATACCGGACGCCGGGCGGGCGGTGTCCGGGTGTGATCTTCGCCATTGAGCCGGATAGTGCCGCTTTCGGCAAACTGAAAGCCGGCAATCAGTGACAGCAGTGTACTTTTACCTGCCCCGCTCGGGCCGAGGATGGCAATTTTCTCTCCGGCAGTAACTGAGAAATCAAAATTCATTGTCTGTTGCTGATAGCGGTAATGAATATGATCAAAATAAATCATGGGCGTTTCCCCGGCAGACGTTCCAGAATGGTAAACAGCCCGAAACAGAGTAAAAACAGGATCAGTGCGGTGACAGCGGCATCCGCATTGCGGTAAGCGCCGATCTGCTGATAAAGATAGAACGGCAGTGTGCGGAAATCTTCATTACCGAACAGGGCTATCACACCAAAATCCCCGACAGACAGTACACTGGCAAATGCGACCGCCTGTGCCAGCGGGTTACGCAGCGCCCGCAGTTCAATCAGTTTCAGCCGGTTAAATCCTGTGATATTCAGAGAGAGACAAAGCGGGTTATAGCGCTCAGCCAGGTCGCGCATCGGATTATCCAGTACTTTCAGTGCATAAGGAACAGCCATCAGCGCATTGGTCAGAATGACCAGCCCGTAAGGGAGAGCCCCCAAATCTGTGGTGCCGGTCGTACTGTTGAGCAGCAGGAAAAAGCCGGTGGCCAGCACAATTCCCGGCATCGCGAGGATCACCAGCCCGGAGAGCTCCATAGCTTGTCCCGCTCTGACTGCCTGCCGCAGCCGTAATTCACGGCTGCTCCACAGCAGCATCATGGTGAGCAGCACACAGATAAACCCCGAGGCCAGCGCAATACCGAGTGAGGTGAAAAATGCCCGCCACAGCGCCGGTTGCTGCAATACCGGCAATAATCCCGGGTTCAGGCCGTCAGCGACAATGGCAAAAAACGGCGGCAGCAGAAACAGCAGGGCACAGAGGATAATCAGGCCATCAGCCAGTCTGCGCGGCAGCGTGTCCTGCGGATTGCGCCATTGCAGTGATTGGGTAAAGCCGACAGAAAAGTGGCCGGAAAGACGCTGGCTCAGCAGTACCAGCCCGATGCAGCATACCAGCTGAATCAGTGCCAGCAGCGCAGCACGGCCGATATCAAAGTCATAATTCAGTGCCTGATAAATGGCCAGTTCAATAGTGGTGGCCGCAGGGCCGCCGCCGAGTGCAAGCACTGTGGCAAAACTGGCAAAACAGAGCATAAAAATCAGCGCGGCGGTCGGCAGTAACTGACGCCGCAGATAAGGCCATTCCACAATCCGGAAATGCTGCCATTCATTCATATTGAGCTGAGCGGCGAGCTGTCTCTGTTCCGTGGCTATATTATCGAGCTGCTGATACAGCATCCGGGTGGCAAGCGGCATATTAAAGAAGATATGCGCCAGCAGAATGCCCTGTAATCCGTACGGGGAGAAGGAATAGTCCAGATCCAGAAAACCGGAAATATGTGCCAGCCAGCCGTTGCGTCCGTAAACCGATAAAATACCGAATACAGCCACCAGCACAGGCAGCACCAGGGTCATTGCGCACAACCGCAGAAAAACGCCCCGCCCCGGAAAACGGCGGCGCCAGAGTGCCCGGGCCAGAAAAACAGCCGGAATAACAGACAACAGGGCAGATAAAAAAGCCTGCCAAAAGGTAAAGCGGACAACATGCCACAGGTAGCTGTCATCCCAAATCTGCTGCCAGTCCGTATCCGGTGTGTTAAACCACAGCGCCCCGAAGGCACTGACCGCAACAACCAGCAGGAGACCGGACGCCAGTGCGCCCGGTATCAGATATGCGCCAATCAGCGACTGACTGCGTTTTGCCATATCCGTATCCACTGATTGCGCTCTTTCGCCACTTCTTTGGCGTCAAATTCCAGCGTTTTGACCGGTTTCGGCATTTTGTCGTAAACCGGCGGCAGCGGCATATCAATCACAGGATACATCCAGTTGGTGGTCGGCAGGGTTTTCTGGAAATCCGGGGTCAGCATAAACTGCATAAACTGCTCCGCCAGTGCCGGGTGTTTTGAGGAGGCCAGTACACCGGCCATTTCCACCTGAAGGTAATGTCCTTCCTCAAACAGTGCCGCGGCATAATTGTCTTTGTTATCCGCCAGCATGTGATAACCCGGCGACGAGGTGTAACTCAGCACCAAATCCGCTTCCCCCTTCAGGAACAGACCGTAGGATTCACTCCAGCCTTTGGTGACCGTCAGGGTTTTTTTCGCCATTTTAGCCCACTGCGCTGCCACATCATCTCCGTAGAGATTTTCCATCCACAGCAGTAATCCCAGCCCCGGTGTGCTGGTGCGCGGGTCCTGATAAATAATGGTCAGCTTCTGATCGCTGTTAAGCAGCTCTTTCATGCTTTTCGGCGGGTTAGGCAGTGTGTCTTTGTTGTAGATAAAAGCAAACCAGCCGTAATCATAAGGAATAAAGGTTTTGCTGTCCCATTTGACCGGCAGCACCAGTTTTGACTGATCAACATTGCTTTCTTTAAACAGACCGGTATCCAGTGCGGCCTGCATCAGGTTGTTATCCAGTCCTAAGATGATATCTGCCTGTGATTTTTTACCTTCCATCCGCAGACGGTTCAGCAGTGTCACGCCGTCACTCAGACCGACGAGTTTTAATTCACAGTCGCATTGTGCCTCAAAGTTTTTCTTAATTTCCGGCCCCGGCCCCCACTCAGCCACAAATGAGTCATAGGTATAGACAGTCAGAACCGGCTTGCTGTTATCTGCCGCCGCCTGGAAAGAGAACAGTGCGGTAAGACCGCCTGCAATAATGTGTCTGGTCAGTTTATGTAACACTTTGCGCTCCTGTAAGAGAAGGATTGGCAAAGGATCTGAGTGCAGCGTGATGGTAACAGACTGTGCTGTCAGCAGTGGCGGCTCAAATCCCTACGCCGGTATTAACCGGATCAGGTTCCTCGGGTGTTATCTCAGCAACACCGGCCGGAAAGCCGTTGCTGCACCCCGTTGAGAGAGGAATAGTGTAGTGTTTTTCCCGGGAATTTGCCACCGCCCGCAACCGTTAATACCGTATGTTGCTTTTCATCCGTCAGAGCCGGAAATGCGGCGGGCTGAAGGATTTTGAGTGCAGAGGTTTACCCCATGATGGGAGTGTGAAACAATTGGCTATCTTTCAGTTTTTTTCTGAGGTAGTCGAGTGATTGATGATGATGGCTACCGCCCGAATGTCGGGATTGTAATTTGTAATAAGGAAGGCCAGGTTTTATGGGCCCGCCGCTACGGACAGCACTCGTGGCAGTTTCCTCAGGGAGGTATTAATCCCGGCGAGTCACCGGAACAGGCCATGTACCGTGAGTTGTATGAGGAAGTTGGTTTAACGCGTAAAGATGTGCGTATCCTGGCGGTAACCCGCAACTGGCTGCGCTACAAATTACCCAAACGTTTGGTGCGTTGGGATACCAAACCGGTTTGTATCGGCCAGAAGCAGCGCTGGTTTTTACTGCAGCTGCTCTGCGAGGACAAAGAGGTCAATGTGACCCGCAGCAAGTCGCCGGAATTTGACGGCTGGCGCTGGGTCACCTACTGGTATCCTGTTCGTCAGGTGGTCTCTTTCAAACGCGATGTGTACCGCCGCGTCATGAAAGAGTTTTCTTCCGTTGTGATGCCTGCCAACAGCGAAGCGACGGCTGTCCGGGCACCGTTTCCCTATCGTCGCCGGCGCCAGAATTAGGGGGAACGGATGCTGACGCGTTTACGTGAAGTGATTGAAAAAGTGGCTGCCGCCGCTGATCTCGCGGAAGCGCTGGAGCTTCTGGTTAAAGAAACCTGTCAGGCGATGGGAACAGATGTCTGTTCTATCTACCTGGCAGATAACCAGCATCAATGTTTTTATCTGATGGCAACGCAGGGGCTGAAAAAGCCCCGCGGCCGTGCTGTCAGTCTTGCTTTCGGTGAAGGTGTCGTCGGTCATGTCGGCCGCCGCGCCGAGCTTATCAATATTGCGGATGTCCGCGAACACCCCGGTTTTAAATATCTCCCTCAGGTAAAAGAAGACAATCTGCGTGCATTTCTCGGTGTGCCGGTGGTTTACCGCCGTCAGTTACTGGGCGTGCTGGTGGTCCAGCAGAGAGAAAAGCGCCTGTTCAGTGAAACGGAAGAATCCTTTATTGTCACCCTGGCGATGCAGCTGGCGGTATTGCTGGCGCAGGCTCAGACCAAAGGACTGTTCGGGCAGTTCCGTCAGACACGGATACAGGCTATCCCGGTTTCCTCCGGGATTGTGATGGCCTATGGCTGGGAAGATCGCTCGCAGCCTGTGCTGGAACATGTTTCGGAGGCATCGGCGCTGGATCGCGTACAGGAACGTGCCCGCCTGAATAAAGCGCTGGAGGATGCCACGGCGGAGTGCCGTCGTATCAGCAAGCGTTTTAATGCTGCATCACAAAAAGAGAGTGCGGCGATTTTCGACCTCTACTCCCATCTGCTGAACGACCTGCAACTGAAAAAGGGGTTGTACAGCATGGTGGAGCAGGGCTTTGTGGCGGAATGGGCCGTTAAAACGGTTATTGAACAATTTGCGGCCCGGTTTGCCGGGCTCCAGGACAGCTATATGCGGGAGCGGGCCGCGGATTTGCGTGCGCTCGGTCAGCGGCTGTTGTTCCATCTGGATGATAATTTTACCGGCAGCAACCAGTGGCCGGAACGTTTTGTGCTGGTGGCCGATGAACTGAGTGCCAGCCTGCTGGCGGAACTGCCGCAGGAACAGCTTGCCGGTGTGGTGGTACGTGACGGGGCAACACATTCTCATTCCGCTATTCTGGTCAGGGCAATGGGAATTCCGGTAATCATGGGCGCAGATATTCAGCCGGAACTGCTGCACAACCGCCTGTTGATCCTCGATGGCTACCGGGGCGTGGTGTATATCGAACCGGAGCCGCTGATAGCGCAGGAATTCCGTCAGATTATTGAACAGGAGCAGGTTATCAGCCAACTGGCTGAAGATGAACTCAGCCGTTCCGCCGCACTGAAAAGCGGTGAACGGATCTCTGTTCAGCTGAATGCCGGGCTCAGTCTGAAATATGAGCAGAAAATCGTCAAAAGTATTGACGGTATTGGCCTGTACCGCACGGAAATACCGTTTCTGGTGCATAATGGTTTTCCGTCAGAAGAAGAGCAGAAAATCCGCTATCAGGATATGCTGCAACTCTTTGCCGGGAAACCGGTTGTATTGCGGACACTGGATATCGGTGCGGATAAACAACTGCCGTACATGCCTATCAGTGAGGAAAATCCGTGTCTGGGCTGGCGCGGCATCCGTGTGATGCTGGATCAGCCGGAGATTTTTCTTATCCAGCTGCGTGCTATGCTGCGGGCTAATATCGGGCTGAATAATCTGAAGATATTATTCCCGATGATTTCCGGGCTCGCCGAGGTTGAAGAGGCTATCCGCCTGCTTGACCGCGCCTGTGAGGAAGTCTCGGCACTGACCGGGGAAACGGTGAAACGTCCGCCGGTGGGCGTGATGCTGGAAGTACCGTCATTGTTATTTATGCTGCCGGAACTGAAACAGTATATTGATTTTATTTCTGTCGGCACGAATGATTTAACGCAGTATCTGCTGGCGGTTGACCGGAATAATACGCATGTTGCGCCACTCTATGACTCGCTCCATCCGGCGGTATTGCGTATGCTGCATTTTGTCCGGACAGAAACCACACGGCTGGGAATTCCGGTCTCTGTCTGCGGGGAAATGGCAGCAAATCCGTTAGGTGCAATGATCCTTATTGGTTTAGGATATCGCCGGCTGAGTATGAACGGGCGGAGTATCCCGCGTATTAAGTATCTGTTGCGGCATCTGGATGCCGCAGCGCTGGAGCCGCTGATGGCATCATTGCTGGATGCACAGACAGCGGCTGAGATCCGTGAAAAATCGGAACTGTTTATTGAGAGCAAGGGACTGGAACAGCTTATCCGCGGCAGTGCTTAACCGCACATCCCGCGTAATAAGGCGGTTCCGTCCTTATAGTCATATATCCCGGTCTGCGGCGGGCAGAGCAACGCCTGCGGCCGGATACAACACACAGTGTGAGGTACGATGAGTAACACTTATCTGGCATTTCCGGATTTTGATCCTGTTATTTTTTCTGTGGGGCCGGTGGCGTTACGCTGGTACGGGCTGATGTATCTTGTCGGGTTTGTGTTTGCCATGTGGCTGGCCAACCGGCGGGCAGATAAACCGGGCAGCGGCTGGAAACGCAGTGAAGTTGAAACACTGTTATATGCCGGATTTGTCGGGGTTTTCCTGGGCGGCCGTATCGGTTATGTTCTGTTTTATAACTTCCCGCTGTTTGCGGAAAACCCGCTGTATCTGCTGAAAGTCTGGGACGGCGGTATGTCATTCCACGGCGGCCTGATGGGCGTTATTATCGCAATGTGGTGGTTTGCCCGCCGCACGAAGCGCCATTTCTTACAGGTCGCTGACTTTGTGGCACCACTTATTCCGTTTGGCCTTGGTATGGGGCGTATCGGTAACTTTATTAACGGCGAATTGTGGGGGCGTGTGACACTCGATACGCCATGGGCCATTCTGTTCCCGACCTCTTACAGCGAAGATGTGAAACTGGCTGCGGCTGACCCTTCTCTGATGCCGGTACTCGAGCAGTATGGTGTGTTGCCGAGACACCCGTCGCAATTGTATGAAATGCTGCTTGAGGGGATTGTCCTCTTTATCATTCTGAATGTGTTTGTCCGCAAATCCCGGCCGATGGGAAGCGTGTCCGGACTGTTCCTGATCGGTTACGGTCTGTTCCGTATTATTGTGGAATTCTTCCGCCAGCCGGATGCCCAGCTCGGTTTATTCAGCGGGATCAGTATGGGGCAGATTCTGTCTGTACCGATGATTATTGTGGGTGTGCTGATGATGGTATGGGCATACAAATGCCCGGGTAATAAAACACGGAGTGACAGCGGAAAACAGAACGCGCCGGAATAGATCTGACTTTAGTGAGTGACAAAAAAACTGCATCGTAACCGATGCAGTTTTTGTATCCGGAGCCGTTTAACTGTTTGCTCAGACAGAAAACGGATATTTAATCGGATCGTGGTGCTGGTAATCTGTCACCGTAAAGTCATCGGTGGTAACCCATGTCATCAGATCATCCAGTGTTTTAATCTCAGGATTAATATGAAGTTTCGGTGATGCAAACGGTTTACGTGCAATTTGTACATCACGCATTAATTCTAATTGATCTTCATATAAATGCAGATTAACCACTTTGTGATAAACCTTGCCGCATTTCAGTCCGGTTATCTGAGCCATAATGGCAAGCAGGAAATAACATTGCGGTGCATTGAAAACATAACCCAGTGCATAATCACAACTTCTCTGATAACTGTTTAAATATAATGTTCCGTCAAGAACAGAGAAATGATGCATAAACATACATGGTCTCAGGCAACCCTGATCAAATTCACCCGGATTCCAGAAAGAGATAATTTCACCGCGGTCATCAATTCCTTTTTTTAAATTATCATATACTTTGCGAAGTTGATCGAAGGTATTTTTTCTCAGTTCATTAATCAGGTTATTAACGCCTTCTTTGTCTCCGGCATCACTTAATGATAATAATAAATCATATTGTGCGTCTGTCGGGGATATTTTCAGCTGACGTCCCTGAACACCATAAACACGGCCCATATCATCCTCACCTTTACGGTTCGGGTTTGCCAGCCAGTCGGCGTTTTCATTTGCGTTGGCGTTCCAGGTATTACAGCCGATGTCTCTGAACTGTGAGGCATTGTCATATCCGCGTAAGTAACCCAGCATTTCCGCAATAGCAGCTTTCCAGAATGCTTTGCGGGTGGTTACCAGCGGGAACTCATTTTTGTCAACGTGGTAAGTGAAATCGGCATTAATAATTGTCAGACATCTTTTACCTGTCCGCTTATTTTCAATCCATTTCCCTTCCTCCAGAATCCGCTTTGCAATGTCTAAATATTGTTCCACTTTTGTTTTCCTGTTGACGCAGTATATGATCTCAATATTATAGCACTGTTTTTATTCATTTCATATAAAATAATATTTCGTTGGTTTTATTAAAATGATTTTTATTATTTTTATTAATTTAATTAATGATAAATATGTATTAACTTTATTTTATAATAAGTGATTATTTATATTAAAAGATACGGGGTAACAATAATATCCGGGTCACCGGCACTGAGGGTGAGCTGTCTTAAATACAGTGCCGGTGATCGGTTTTTATATTGGGTAATATCCGGATTGTTAAAGAGCAGCGATATCTGCTCTTTTTAGCGTCTTCGTTTTTTTCACACCAGACTTTTTTTCAGGAAGATGATTTTTTTCTGCATAACAGGAAGAACGGATGTGTATTTGCAGTGCCATGCAGATATTTTTTCCTGTTGTATCGCATATTTTCAGGTTCTGCCTTTGCGGAAGTGGTAAACGCGTTATTTTTTCAGCAGGGAAAGGAAACGGATGACCACATGCAGAAATACATGCGAAAAGAGCGGGGGATATCGCTGATGGAAGTCATTATTGTTTTATTTATTATGGCATTACCAGTTTCATTTGTTCATATGTCATGGGAAAGCTACAGAGAACGGCGTTATCTGACAGAAACAGCGGCATTGTTTCATCAGTATCTCAGCAGCCATAAACTGAAAGCAACGTATCTGAATGAAACCCGGAAAATAGCCGTTATTTTCGGTGAAAAAAGCCGGGCCTGTCATCAGGTATCCGCAGCGCAGTGCGATAGTGATACAGAAGCGTTCATTCCTGCACCGGGCGTCCGTATTGTTTCCGGCACCACGGATACGGTGCAGTTCTGGGGAACCCGGCATACCGCCTCTGCCGCCGGTTTTGTACTGGAAAATCCGCAGGGACAGATAAAACTGATTATCTCGGCTCCCGGCCGTATCCGGTTGTGTACACCGGGGCGGCTATCCGGTGTGCCGTCATGCTGAATAAAATACGGGAGCAGGGATTCCTGTTATTTGAAATGCTGGCGGCGATGGCTGTCAGTACGATTATCCTGGTCACGGCAGCCCGGTTTTTTCCGGCTCTGGGGCAGGATGTACTGAATACATACCGGCAATATAAGCTGGATACCATTATGCGGGAAACGCTTCTGAGGCTGGAAAAAGATCTCCGGCGGACAGCCTTCTGCCGGGGGCATTGTCAGGGCAATCCGCTGCAGATTGCGGCGAAGCCGGGCGAGACAAAGAGCAGTTGCATTATAGTTGCTTACGATCTCAATCATAATGGCCGCTGGGAACGTAATGTCCGGAAAACCGGAGAGCATTTTGGTTACCGTCTGAATAAACAGGCAATTGAATGGACACGTAATGCCCTCAGTTGCCGGGAATCCGGCTGGGAAAAAGTCACCGATAACCGCTATGTGGCTGTTTCCCGGTTTTTGGTCACACCGGTGAAATTGTACGGAAAAAATGGTCTGCGCTTAACCCTGACACTTACCGGGCTGGATATGCCTTTAATACAGCGAACCGGAGAAAGCCTGATTGTTATGCCGAATTACCACCTGTAATCCCCGCAGGGAAAAAGCGGATCGCTCAGCGGGAAATACGTTGCTGCTGATGATAATGCTGCTGCTGGGGATCTCACTGATGATGTTATCTGTTTTGCATCGCTTTTATCAGACAGAGTGGCGTAACAGTCAGGATGAAATTGAATTTTACCGTGCGGATGCCGGTGCGGCGTCTGCTCTGGAGTGGGGACTGACGCAGGACTGGTCGCGGAAAATATTGAATGAAACGTCGTTTTACTGCCGGACAGCACCGGACCCGGCGCTGAAAAGTTGTTTGCGGCGGCTGAGAGCAAATAAGCTGTTATTGCAGGGCAGCCGGTTTTCTTCCCGGTTTGCACAAAATATCACGCATTATCAGTTGGTCAGCGCCGGGGAAGAAGGCGACAGAATGATATTAACGGCTCTGCCGCAGGGCTGGAGTGATTTTTGCCCGCCGGATTTAAAACCCGGTTGTAACCGGCACAGGGATACAGGAGAAAATAATGAATGAGCGCGGAATGTCGTTACCGGAAGTGATGCTTTGTGCCTTTATCTTTGCGATTCTGATTACCGGATTATTACGCTATTATCAGCTGCTGCACAGCGGAAAACACAGGCAGTACACGGATGTCAGTACGGTACGTCATCTGCATCAGATGATGCGCTTTACCACCGATCCCGGGGTATTACGGCAGATGATGCAGGTACATTTGTCTGCCCGGCAGAAATGGGAAAGTGAACAGGAAAATGTGTCACCGGGCTGTATTTCCGTTACTATCGGGCTGGTCTCCCCGGGAGAGCGCCGGTTAACCGCCGGAAGATGGCAATGTATGTAAGGACAGGACAATGTTTACGGTTTATCACTCCAATGATCTGGATCTGCTGAAAGACCTGATATGCCATATTATTGATAATGATAAAATCAATGATCCTTTTTGCCCTGAAACCGTGCTGGTGCAAAGCCCCGGCATGTCTCAGTGGCTGCAAATCAGTCTGGCGGAAAAACTGGGGATTGCCGCAAATATTACGTTTCCGCTGCCCGCAACGTTTATCTGGGATATGTTTACCCGCGTCTTGCCGGGTATTCCGAAAGAAAGTGCTTTCAGTAAAGGGGCGATGACCTGGAAACTGATGTCACTGCTTCCGCAGCGTCTGGATGATCCGGATTTTTCCCCGCTGCGCCATTACCTTGATGATGACGGCGATAAACGCAAGCTGCATCAGTTGTCCGGCCGTATTGCGGATTTATTTGACCAGTATCTTGTCTACAGGCCGGACTGGCTGACTGCGTGGGAAAATAATGAGCTGATTGACGGGCTGAGTCAGAATCAGTCCTGGCAGAAATGCCTGTGGCGGGATCTCCAGACTCTGACCCGCAGCCTGGGTCAGCCGGAATGGCACCGTGCCAATCTTTACCAGCGTTTTATTGACGTACTCAATGAAGGTGATCCGGCGGTGGTTGCCAATCTGCCGCCACGCCTGTTTATCTGCGGTATCTCTGCGTTACCGCCTGTCTATCTTCAGGCGTTGCGGGCGCTCGGACAGCATACCCATATCCATCTGATGTTTACCAATCCCTGCCAGTATTACTGGGGCGATTTACAGAGCCCGTCAGCACTCCGGCGTATGCTGGCACGCAAGCCGCAAAGCTATTGGGATAAAAAAGCCGTCAGCTGGTTTAAATCGGATGAGGATGCACCGTCACTGTTCGATTTTGAGGCTGACGGAGAGCAGAATACCGGTAACCCGCTGCTGGCGTCATGGGGACGTCCCGGCCGGGATAACCTGTTTTTTCTGGAAGATATTGAAGAAATCCATGCGATTAAAGCCTTTGTCGATCGTCCGGCAGATACACTGCTGTCCGCTGTTCAGCAGGATATCCTGAACCTGGAAGACGGCAGCGTGGTGGGAAAAAACAAAGAGGAATTTGCCACCAGCGAAGGGCGGCGGGTGATTGCGGATAATGACCGTTCTCTGACATTTCACTCCTGCCACAGCCCGCAACGGGAAGTGGAGATTCTGCAGGACTATTTACTGAATCTGCTGGAAAACGACCCGTCACTGACTCCCCGCGATATTATTGTCATGGTGGCGGATATCGACAGTTATTCCCCCTATATTCAGGCGGTTTTCGGGCAGGGGAACGAAAACCGTTATCTTCCGTTTGCGATTTCAGACCGCAAAGCCCGGCAGGCACATCCGGTATTACAGGCGGTACTGACTTTGCTGGAATTACCGCAGAGCCGCTTCACTTCAGAACATGTTCTCAGTTTGTTGGAAGTCCCGGCTGTGGCACAGCAGTTCGGGCTGGATGAGAGCGACCTGCCGCTTCTGCGCCGCTGGGTCAGCGGATCGGGTGTCCGCTGGGGGCTGGATGATCAAAATATCGAATCTTTCTCACTGCCGGTTTTTGGCCAGAATACCTGGAAATTCGGACTGGAGCGCATGCTGCTGGGCTATGCAATGGCAGAGGATGAAGGCACCTGGCGCGGGATCCTGCCTTATGATGAAGTTTCCGGCATGTCTGCGGACCGGGTCGGGCAGCTGGCTGCATTTATTGATACTTTGCGGCAGTGGCAGAAAAAACTGAGTGAACAGCGTACACCGGCACAGTGGCGTGAAACCGGTTCTGAGTTGTTGTCCGCATTTTTTATGACGACACCGGATACCGAACCGGTACTCAGTATGGTACTTCAGCAGTGGCAGCAGGTGCTGGAACAAGGCGTTAAAGCCTGTTATGACGGGGATGTTCCGCTTTCACTGATCCGTGATGAACTCTCTCTGCGGCTGGATGACGAAAAAATCAGCCAGCGTTTTTTATCCGGTGCTGTCAATTTCTGCACACTGATGCCGATGCGTTCTGTTCCGTTTAAGGTGATTTGTCTGCTGGGTATGAATGATGGTGTCTATCCGAGAACAATTCCGCCGCTGGGATTTGACCTGATGGCAGAAAAAAGCCGCCGGGGTGATCGTAAACGCCGCGATGATGACCGTTATCTTTTCCTCGAAGCGCTGGGGTCAGCAAAAGAATATTTATATATCAGCTATATCGGCCGATCTATCAGAGATAACGAAGAGCGTAACCCGTCAGTACTGGTCAGTGAACTGCTGGAATATGCAGGGCTCAGCTTCTGTCTGGAGAAAAATCGCTTTGCCGATCTGGATACCAGCCGGAAATCACTGGAAAATCATCTGATTGTCCGGCATACCCGCGTACCGTTTGCAGCAGACAACTACAGAGAAGGTGCTGAGTTTCAGAGTTTTGCACCCCAGTGGTTACCGGCTGCATTGCGGCAGGGGGAAGCGCAGGGTGCATTTAATGTCTCTGTTCAGTCAGAAGTGGTGACCGGCATCACGATTGATCAGTTACTGCGCTTTTACCGGCATCCGGTCAGGGCATTTTTTCAGCAGCGTCTGAATGTGCATTTTGAGATTGAAGATGTGGCACTGCCGGAGGAAGAGCCGTTCAGTGTCGATAATTTACAGCGTTACGGATTTAACACCAGGTTGCTTGATACGCTGGTGGACGGTGAGCCGGAAGAGAAAGTCTTCCGGCTGCTGAAAGCGGCAGGGGAACTGCCGGCCGGGGCGTTTGCACAGGTTTACTGGGAAGAACAATTACAGGAAATGGATGTTCTGGCGGAGAAAATCCGCAATGCACGGATGGCGTCTGATACTGAGTCATTTCATGATGTTATCGGGCCTTATACTTACAGCGGGCAACTGGCGGGTGTTCAGGAAAACGGATTACTCCGCTGGCGCCCGGCAGCACTGACCGCGGCGGACGGCCTGCGTTTGTGGATTGAACACCTGACTTACAGCCTGAGCGGACGGCAGCAATACAGCCGGATGTACGGGCGGGGAGATACGGTGTGGATCTTTGAACCGCTGACGGCGGAGCAGGCCCGGGATTATCTGCGCCCGCTGCTGGATGTGTTTGTCCGCGGGCTGAATGAGCCGCTGCCAATCTTTGTCAAAAGCGGCTGGGCATGGCTGACCACACTGGCGGATGAAAACACCGGTGAACTCTCTGATGATGAGGGACTCCAACATAAAGCCGGTTTACTGCTGCTGCAGACATTGCAGGGGGGATACCAGTTTACCGGCGAGGCGGAGGACGATTATGTTGTCCGTGCATTCCGCCATTTTGATGAAACACTTATGGACGCAATAAAGCAATTTTCACAACAACTCTTTTTGCCGATGTTTCAACATCAGAAAAACAGGGAGAATGAGGCTGATGCCTAAACAACTAGTGCAGTTTATTTTTATGCTGCTTTTCTTTTTTACCGGTGCCAATGCACTTGCCCAGAACAACTGGCAGGTTCTGCCCGGAGAAATTGAGAAAAGCGCCAACGATCCGCGTCAGTATCAGGCTATCACCCTGAAAAATAATATGACGGTTCTGCTGATTTCAGATAAAACCGCCCGTAAATCAGCGGCGGCAGTCAGTCTGGCTATCGGCAGTATGGATGAGCCGAAGAGCCAGGCGGGTCTTGCGCACTATCTGGAGCATATGGTGCTGATGGGCTCGAAACGCTTCCCGGAACCCGGGAACTTCAGTGACTATCTGGCGAAGCACGGCGGAAGCCATAACGCCAGCACCGGCTCCAACTATACCGATTTCTATTTTGAAGTTGAAAATAATGCCCTGAAAGGTGCAACAGAACGGCTGGCGGATGCGCTGGCAGAGCCGCTGCTGGACCCGGTGAATGCCGATAAAGAACGTAACGCGGTCAACGCTGAACTGACCATGGCGCGTTCCCGCGACGGGCACCGCATGTATCAGGTACGGGCGGAAACCTGGAACCCGGCACATCCGATCTCCCGTTTTTCCGGCGGAAACCTGGAAACGCTGAGGGATAAACCCGGCAGTATCCTGCATGAAGAGCTGCTGAAATTTTACAATACATACTACTCATCCAACCTGATGAAAGCCGTGATCTACGGACCGGAGTCTGCGGAAGAGCTGGCTCAGCTGGCAAATGATACGTTCGGTACGATTCCGGATCGTCATGCGGCAATTCCGGAGATTACCGTACCGCTGATCACGGCAGCCGAACAGCAAAAAATTATTCACTATGTACCGGCACAACCACAGAAATCGCTGGATTTTGAGTTTGTTATCGACAACAACAGCAAAGATTTCCGCAAGCAGACAGATACCTACATTGCGTATCTTCTGGGAAGCCGCAGTGAAGGTACTCTGGCGAACTGGCTGATCTCAAACGGGCTGGCGGAGAATGTCAGTGCATCGGCATCTTCTTCACTGGCGCGTAACCAGGGCGTGTTTATTATCTCTGTGTCGCTGACAGATGAGGGTATGGCAAAACGGGATGAGATTACTGCTGCTGTTTTTGCGTACCTGAATCTGATTAAAGAAAAAGGGATTAATAAAGATTACTTTGATGAAATTGCCCGTGTAAATATGCTGGCGTTTCGTTACAACTCGGTTGTCCGTGATATGAACTATGTTGAATCACTGGCAAACACTATGATGGATTATCCGGTAAAAAATATCCTGAATGCCGGTTATCTGGCCGATGACTGGGACCCGGCTGCGATCAAAGCCCGTCTTGCGGATTTAACACCGGAAAAAGCCCGCGTCTGGTATACCAGCCCGCAGGAACCAAGCAACAAAAAAGCCTATTTTGTTGATGCCCCTTATCAGGTGGATGCGGTGACTGCCGCGCAGCTGGATAAATGGCGCAAATCTGAAGGTGATTTCCGTTTCTCTCTGCCGGCACTGAACCCGTTTATTCCGGATAATTTTGATCTGATTAAGCAGCAGGAACAGACTAAGCCGGTACAACTGACCGATTCGGCAAAACTGCGTCTGTTCTATATGCCGAGCCGTTATTTTTCTGACGAACCAAAAGCCATTATTGCGCTGGAACTGCGCAACCGGAATACCGGCAGAACAGCCAAAGATTTTGTGACCGGTTCGCTGCTCAGTTATGTCAGTGAGCTGAGACTGAATCAGCTCAGCTATCAGGCCGGTGTGGCAGGAATGGGCATCAGCATCAGTGAGGATGACGGACTGAATATCAGCGTCAGCGGCTATTCCCAGCATCTGCCGGAATTACTGACCACGGCGGTGACTGAATATCAGTCCTTTACCCCGACCGCATCTGAGCTGGCACAGGCGAAATCCTGGTATCGTGAGCAGGTCGCGGTATCGGATAACGGCAAAGCGTATGAGATGGCAATGCGTCCGTTCAGCCGCCTGAAAGCGGTACCGTATTTTGAAGATAAAGAGCGCCTCGCCGCACTGGATACCATTACGGAAAGCGACATCACACAGTTCCGTGACCGTCTTATCCGTGAAGGGGCGCTTCAGATGTTTGTGTTCGGTAATCTGACGGCACCTCAGGCAGAGCAGATTGCATCGAAAGCTCAGGCGCAACTTGGCTCTCAGGGGACGGAATGGTGGGTGGGGGATTACTATGTGATTGATAAAGCCCTGAAACCAAACTTCGACGAAAAAGCCAACAGTACCGATAACGCGCTGGCCAATATCTTTATTCCGACCGGGTATTCACGGACGGAAGGCGCGGCATTCTCGTCTGTGCTGTCGAAAATTCTGCATCCGTGGTTCTATGATCAGTTGCGGACACAGGAGCAGCTGGGCTATGCCTTGTTTGCATTTAACCCGAATTTCGGCCGCCAGTGGGGGATCGGTTTCCTGCTGCAAAGCAATGAAAAGAACCCGGCGTACCTGTCACAGCGCTTTGATGATTTTTATATTAATGCGGAGAAACGCCTGAAAGCACTGGATAATGCGGAATTCGATAAATACCGTAATGCGCTCCTGACTGAAATGACACAGCCGCCGGAAACCTTTGAGGAAGAGGCCTCCCGTTATTCATTTGATTTCAAAAATAATTACTTTGATTTCAATACCCGCGAGCAAACTATCGCTGCGGTGAAAAAAATGACCAAACAGGATGTGGTGACCTTCTATGAGAACGCGGTGATGTCGAAAAATGGTCTGGCGCTTTACTCTCAGGTGACCGGAACCGGCGGTAAAGCGGATGATTACGCAAAACCGGCCGGATGGACCACTTATCCGTCCGTAACGGCGTTCCAGTCGCTGTTACCTGTCAAAGAAGAAATACGGTAAGGCAATGGCGGCTGAATCTTTAAACCCGATGACAATACCGCTGCAGGGGCAGCGGTTAATTGAGGCATCTGCCGGTACAGGAAAAACCTATACGCTGGCACGGCTCTATCTGCGTCTGCTGCTCGGAATCGGTGACGGGGCCTTTGTCCGGCCGTTATCGGCGGAAGAAATCCTGGTGGTGACCTTTACCGAAGCCGCAACGAATGAGCTGCGCGGGCGTATCCGTGAGAATATTCATCAGCTGCGGATAGCCTGCCTGCGTCATGAGGAAGGCGGGGAACCGGCGGATGATGACGGGTTTGGTCCGCTTCTGGATCTGATTGAAGATAAACAGAGTGCGGCTCATCGCCTGCTGCTGGCTGAACGGCAGATGGATGAAGCCGCCATTTTTACCATCCACGGTTTTTGTCAGCGAATGCTGACTCACAACGCTTTTGAATCCGGCGTACTTTTTGAACAGACACTGATTCAGGATGAGCACCCTGTCCGTAAGCAGGCCTGTGAGGACTTCTGGCGGCGTCATTGTTATCCGCTGCCCGTAGAGCTGGCCAGAGCCATTAAACAGCTCTGGTCTGATCCTGAGGCGCTGCTGCGGGATATTTACCCCTGGCTGCAGGGCGAATTACCCGGAATTACCGATGCACCGGAATCCGATGAAACATTGCTGTCCCGCCATGAGCAGATTATTGCCGCGATTGATGAGGTTAAACAGTGCTGGCGGAAAAGTGATGTTGATTTTGTCAGCCTTATTCAGAACTCTGATCTGAATAAAAGCAGTTACCGCGCCAATCTGGTGCCCGGATGGATTGCCGGGATTAATGACTGGGCGGAGGAAGAGGAAACCACACATTACGCACTGCCGAAAAATCTGGAGCGTTTCAGTCAGGCGGTGCTGGATGAAAAAACCAAAAAGGGCGGCACGCCGCCGTCACATCCGGTATTTTCTGCAATTGAAGCACTGACGGAGCAGGCACTGACGCTGGAAGATGTCCTGTTTACCCGTGCGGTATACGAGATCCGTCAGACCATCACAGAGGAAAAACAGGCCCGGGGTGAAATGGGGTTTGATGACCTGCTGACCCGGCTGGATAATGCGCTGCGTCAGGAAAACGGGGCACTGCTGGCACAGACACTGCGCAGACGTTTTCCGGTGGCGATGATTGATGAATTCCAGGATACCGACCCCCAGCAATACCGGATCTTCCGCACTATTTATCAGGAAACGGCGTATCAGGAGACGGCCGGTGATAACGGCACTCCGGCAGAGCCGTACGGACTGTTGTTTATCGGTGACCCGAAACAGGCGATTTATGCTTTCCGGGGGGCGGATATTTTCACTTATATCAAAGCGCGCCGGGATGTCAGTGCGCATTATACCCTCGGGACTAACTTCCGTTCCGCAAAGACGATGGTCGACAGCGTCAACAAGCTGTTTTTACAGGCGGATGAGCCTTTCTGCTTTAAACAGATCCCGTTTCAGCCGGTCAGTTCCGCACCTGCAAATGATGATGCCGCTTTTATTATTGCCGGAAAAACACAACCGGCAGTGCAGTTCTGGTGGCAGGCCGCGGAGGGCGTCAGCAGCGGTGATTATGAACGGACAATGGCCGGCGTGTGCGCCGGACAGATCCGTGACTGGCTGGATGCCGGACAAAACGGTACAGCCCTGATTGGCCCCCCCGGGAAACAACGTCCGGTCAGTGCGGCGGATATCACCGTACTGGTGCGCAGCCGCCGGGAAGCTCAACTGATAAAAGATGCGCTCAATCAGCGGGCGATCCCGTCCGTTTTTCTTTCAAACCGCGATAGTGTATTTGAAACGCCGGAAGCCCGTGAACTGTTGTGGCTGCTCCAGGCGGTGCTGAATCCGGAAAAAGAACGGCTGCTGCGCAGTGCGCTGGCTTCCGGGCTGTTTGGCCTGAACGCGGCGGAGATTGATGCGCTCAATCAGGATGAAGCCGCCCGCGACAGGCTGGTGGATGAATTCGCCGGTTACGGGCAGATCTGGCAGCAGCAGGGCGTTCTGCCGATGCTGCGCCGGGTACTCAGCCAGCGCAAAATAGCTGAAAACCTGCTGGCGGGGCCGGACGGCGAACGGCGCTTAACCGATATTATGCATATCAGCGAATTACTTCAGGAAACATCCCTGACGCTGGAAAATGAACATGCACTGGTGCGCTGGCTTGCACAGCAGGTATTACGGCCGGATGCGCAATCGGAAAGTCAGCAGATGCGGCTGGAAAGCGATCAGCATCTGGTTCAGATCTGCACGATCCACAAATCCAAAGGGCTGGAATACCCGCTGGTGTGGCTGCCGTTTATCTGTAATTTTCAGGCAGGCGGCCAGCGTCTTTACCATGACGAAACCACCTTTGAGCCCTGTCTGACACTGTCACCGGATGAAACTCAGGTTGCGCTGGCGGATAAAGAACGTCTGGCAGAGGATTTGCGCCTGCTGTATGTGGCGGTGACTCGGGCGGTTTATCATTGCAGTCTCGGGGTTGCGCCCATTATCAAAGGGAACCGTAAAAAAACGGGCAATACCGATTTGCATCTTAACGGGCTGGGGTATCTGCTTCAGAACGGACAGGCGTGTGACAGCACTGCACTGGCGGAGCGGCTGGATGCCTTTTGCCGGAGCGACAGCGCGGCTGCCGTTACCCGGATAACAGAACCGCAGCTGCAACTGTGGCAGCCCGGCGTTTCACTGCCGCCGTCCCTGGCGGTGAAGCCGTTTACCCGGACTGTCAGCAGCCGCTGGCGGGTAACCAGTTACAGCGGCCTGAGTTACGGCGCATCATCCGGTGGCAGCGTATATACACAGGACAGGCAGGAAGAGATGATGGCGATGATCCGCTCTCTCAGCCCGTCACTGGACACCGATACCCTCGGAGAAGTACAGGACGAAACGGTAACGCAGCAGACGGCTTATACCTTCCCGCGTGGTGCACTGGCGGGGACATTCCTGCACAGTTTATTTGAAGAGCTTGAATTTGATAGTGAGCCCTCACTTGAGTGGCTCACTGAACAGTTGTTGTCATACGGATTTTCAGCGGAGTGGGCGCCGTTTCTGCAAACCTGGTTTACGGATCTGGTGAATACACCACTGTCAGCAGAAGGGCCGGTGCTCAGTGCGATCCCGGTGCGTTACAAACAGGATGAAATGCAGTTTTTCCTGCCGATAGACGGCGACCTGACTGCGCAAAAACTGGATGCACTGACGCGGCAATATGATCCGCTGTCAGCGCAGGCCGCACCGCTGGATTTTGCTGCGGTGACGGGCATGCTGAAAGGCTTTATCGACCTTGTGTTTTATCACGAGGGTAAATATTACATCGCTGACTATAAATCAAACTACCTGGGAGACAGTCCGGCAGATTATCAGCCGGAGGCTCTGGCTCAGGCTATGCTGGAACACCGCTATGATTTGCAGTATCAGCTGTATACGCTGGCGCTGCACCGCTATCTGCGTCACCGGCTGCCGGATTATGACTATCAGACGCACTTCGGCGGCGTGTATTACCTTTTCCTGCGCGGCATGACACCGGAATACCCCGGTCAGGGGATCTGGTTTTATCGTCCGGAGCAGGCATTCACTGAGCAGCTGGATGTCCTGTTTAACGGGGAGGAAGGTTAATGAATACTCACTTACAAACCTTGTGCGCAGAGCAGATCCTGCGTCCCCTGGACTGTCAGTTTGCGGCGATGCTGGCACCGGACACTGATCCGCTGCTGCAACTCGTGTTTGCTCTGCTCAGTACACAAACCGGCGGCGGACATGTCTGTCTGCCGCTGTCGCGGATTCTTCCTCAGCCGGAACAAGGCGGACGGCATGCTGAGATCATGCTGTCAGTCTGGCGGTCACTGGGTGATCCGGGACTGCCTGAGATAAAAGCAGCGCTGTCTGCGTCGGATGCGGTTAGTGATGGCTCACTTCCGGCACCGGTCGTGCTGTCAGACGCGAATTTGTATCTGCACCGGATGTGGCAGTATGAGTGCCGTGTGGCTGAATTTTTCTCCCGGCCGCAGGCTGTTGCGGCAGACGCGGAGAAACTGCGCCCGGTTCTGGATGCATTGTTCGGTACGGAAGAGCAGGAAGACTGGCAGAAAATTGCCGCCGCTGTGGCGGTCAGCAGCCGGACTGCCGTTATTTCCGGCGGGCCCGGTACCGGTAAAACCACAACCGTTGCCCGTATTCTGGCGGCTCTGGTGCAATCCGCGGCGGAGCCGCTGCTGATTGAACTGGCGGCACCGACCGGTAAAGCGGCAGCCCGCCTGACAGAATCACTGGGAGACGCAATTGCACAGCTCGACCTGACAGATGTTCAGCGGGCAATGATGCCGGATCAGGCCAAAACACTGCATCGTCTGCTGGGCGCTCAGCCGGACAGCCGCCGGTTACGTCATCACCGGAAAAATCCGCTGATGTCAGACGTGCTGATTGTGGATGAAGCATCCATGGTCGATTTACCGATGATGGCGGCTCTTATTGAGGCACTGCCGGAGAAAGCAATACTGATCCTGCTGGGGGATAAAGACCAGCTGGCGTCAGTGGAAGCGGGAGCCGTGCTGGGGGATATCTGCCGCTTTGCTGAAGCCGGTTATACACCGCAGCGGAGGGAAATGCTGGAGGCAATGACCGGCTGCGTGCTGCCGGATAAATGTCCGGAAAACCCGGTCAGTGTGCAGGATCATCTCTGTCTGCTGCGCAAAAGTTTCCGCTTTGATGCGGCTTCCGGTATCGGACAGCTGGCCACTGCCGTTAACCATGGTAATGTCCGGGAAACGATGGCAGTTCTCAGCGGACAGCGGCCGGATGTGCGTTATGTGCCGCTGGAAGATGAAGACGGGTATGCGCAGGTACTGACGGATACCATGAATGCCTATCAGCCGTTTTTATCACTGGTAAAACAGCATGCCGACCCGGCTGCAATACTTGAGGCTTTCAGTCAGTTCCGGCTGCTGTGCGCCCTGCGTGAGGGGCCGTTCGGTGTGGAAGGACTGAATGAGCGTATTGAGCGGCTGCTGCATCAGCAGGGGCATATCCGCCGTCCGCAGATACACCGGCATCGCGCGTATCACGGTAAACCGGTGATGATAAGCCGCAATGACAGCCCGCTGGGGCTGTTTAATGGTGATATCGGGATCATGCTGACGGATGAAAACTATGAGCTGCGGGTCTTTTTCCGGCTGCCGGACGGTACCATAAAGAGCATCCGCCCGAACCGTCTTCCGGCACACGAAACCGCTTATGTGATGACGGTACACAAATCGCAGGGTTCTGAGTTTGCCCATACCGCACTGGTATTGCCGGTGCAGCCTTCGCCGCTGGTCAGTCGTGAGTTGCTGTATACGGCACTGACGCGGGCGAAAAAGTTTCTGACAATTTACAGCCGGGAAGAGTGCGTTAAGCGGGCCGTGAAAACCCCCACTCAGCGGTACAGCGGGCTGAGTGAGCGTTTACGTTAGCCGGAAGAACTACTGAAAGCCGAGGATCAGGATTTTGGAGCGCCGCTGGTAGTTATACAGCGCCTGTTTTTTGACCGGCAGATTTTCAATTTCTGCCGGTACAAAGCCGCGTTCCTGAAACCAGTGAATACTGCGGGTGGTGAGTACAAACAGTTTTTCCAGTCCGATCTGTTTTGCCTGCTGTGTGACCCGGTGCAGTAATTCCTCGCCGCGTGCCGAGCTGCGGTAATCGGGATGCACTGCCACGCAGGCCATTTCACCGATTTTTTCTTCCGGATAAGGATAGAGTGCGGCACAGGCGATGGTGGTGTTATCGCGTTCAATAATGGTGAATTTGTCTATCTCCATTTCCAGTTGTTCGCGGGAGCGGCGCACCAGAATGCCCTGCTGTTCCAGCGGGCGGATAAGTTCGAGTATCCCGCCGATATCGTTGATATTGGCGCGGCGTGTCTGCTCTGAACTCTCCATCACAATCTGTGTTCCGATACCATCACGGGAGAAGAGTTCCTGGATGAGCGCTCCGTCTTCCTGATAACTGAGCAGATGGCTGCGTTTTACGCCCCGGCGGCAGGCTTTAACGGCACCGCGCAGGAAACGGACTGTTCCGGAATAGTAATCACCGCTGCCTTCCATTGCGTGCACATAATGTTCCGCATCATTCGGGTGCATCTCGGAGATAATTCCGCCGTCGTCTGCCACCACACCTTGTGCAGAGCAGAAACCAATCAGTTTTTCCGCTTTCAGTTTGATCGCAATCTGTGTGGCAATTTCCTCAGACGTCAGGTTAAAGCTTTCCCCGGTGACTGAAACAGCGACCGGGCCTATCAGTACAATACCGCCGTTATTAAGCTGACGGTTGATAGCATCCTCATCGATACGGCGGATACGCCCGCTGTGGCAGTAATCAATGCCATCATCGATTCCCAGCGGCTGGGCTATCACAAAGTTTCCGCTGACCACATTGATATGCGCACCCTGCAACGGTGTGTTACTCAGACACATCGACAGACGGGCGGTGATATCCAGTTGTAACTGACCGGCTGCCTGTTTGACCAGTTCAAGGGTACGGGCGTCCGTCACACGGGTGTTTTTGTGATAAACCGGCTCACACTGATGGGCCAGCAGATTTTTTTCAATTTGCGGGCGGGCGCCGTACACGACAATCAGACGTATACCCAGGCTGTGCAGCAAACCGATATCATTGACAATACCGGGAAAATTTTCATGCTCGATAGCTTCGCCGCCCAGCATCACCACAAATGTTTTGCCATGGTGAGCATTAATATAAGGAACTGACTGACGGAATCCGTCCACCAGTTCGATACTGCGCTCTTTCATAACACCCTCGCAAGTGAATTATTATTCGTAATTTATGTATTTTTATTCTTTTTGGGCGGGAATAGCAAGCGCAAATTTTAGTCGCCGGTCAGGATTTCGCCGGGTTTTATGTGGTGTTATCGCCATATAAGCCAAAAATGCATAATGACAGGGCGCAAATGATTAGATAAAGTGCCGTTTAAATTATTTACGGAATAAATTGTTCTGTTTCTTTAATTTTCCGGTTTTCACCACCTGCGCCGGTTATTGTTGATTTGATTTACGCTATGGATATTTTTTCATGAGTCATTCTGAACATGATGCGTCACGCCGTCTGTTACTGAAAGGAGCTGCGGCGTTTTGTCTGCTGAGTATCAGCCCGTTCGGCTTTGCGGCGTCGCCACAGATTGTGGCGGTGCGTATCTGGCCGGCATCCAGTTATACCCGTGTGACTATCGAGTCAGATCATCCGCTGAAATATAAGCAGTTTTCACTGCAAAACCCGGAACGTATTGTTGTTGATCTGAAAAATGTGCATCTCAACAGTGTGCTGAAAGGAATGGATAAACAGGTGCAGGATCGCGATCCGCATCTGAAGCTGATCCGTGTCGGTCAGAACGACCCGCAGACTGTCCGTCTGGTATTTGAAGTGAAACAGGCGATGAGCCCGCAGGTACTGGAGCTGACGCCGGTTGCCGAATTTAAAAACCGTCTGGTACTGGATTTTTATCCGAAAAATGGTGCGGCAACGGAAGATGATCCGCTGCTGGCGCTGCTGGAAGATTACAACCGCGGTGACCTGGAAGAGAGTCTGCCGCGTGAAACGCCGAAACCGGGTAAAGCCGGTCAGGACAGGCCGGTTGTTATTATGATTGACCCGGGCCATGGCGGGGAAGACCCGGGGGCTATCGGGAAATACAAAACACGCGAAAAAGATGTGGTGCTGCAAATTGCCCGCCGTCTGAAATCGCTGATCGATCGTGAGCCGGGTATGCGCGCTTATATGACGCGTAATGAGGATGTGTTTATCCCGCTGTCGGTGCGTGTGGCCAAAGCCCGTAAAATGCGGGCGGATCTGTTTGTCTCGATCCATGCGGATGCGTTCACCAACCGATCTGCCAGAGGTTCGTCTGTTTTTGCGCTGTCGACACGGGGCGCGACCAGTAATACTGCAAAATTCCTGGCACAGACCCAGAACGATGCGGATAAAATCGGGGGCGTCAGCAAAAGCGGCGACAAATACCTCGACCAGACCATGTTTGATATGGTGCAGAGCGCGAGTATCAAAGACAGCCTCAAATTCGGTTCAGAAGTGCTGAAACGGATGGGGAATGTGAACAAACTGCATAAACGCACGGTTGATCAGGCCGGGTTTGCGGTACTGAAAGCACCGGATATTCCGTCAATTCTGGTGGAAACCGCCTTTATCAGTAACCTTGAGGAAGAGCGTCTCCTGAAAACGGCCAAATTCCAGCAGGGAATGGCAAATTCTATTTTTCAGGGGATTAAGGCCTATTTTGCCAACGGTGGTGCTGTCGCACGGCGCAACTGAGAATATGACAAAGACAGACATCACAAGGATGTGGTGTGAAACGGGCAGATACAGCGCAGATATAGCACAGACATAGTTATGCACTGAAATAATCGTATTTCAGGGATAAATTTTTGTGTTTTTTCAGGAAAAGTGACAGGAGAGTCTGTCAGAAGAATGGTTGCGGGGGCCGGATTTGAACCGACGACCTTCGGGTTATGAGCCCGACGAGCTACCAGGCTGCTCCACCCCGCGTCCGATTTTGTTAATGATAAGAAGGTTGGTTGCGGGAGCCGGATTTGAACCGACGACCTTCGGGTTATGAGCCCGACGAGCTACCAGACTGCTCCATCCCGCGTCCGAATATCATTAACTTAGCACTTCACAAATACGATACTTCACAAACATCATATTTCACAAACGTCGCACATCACAAAAGATTGGTTGCGGGAGCCGGATTTGAACCGACGACCTTCGGGTTATGAGCCCGACGAGCTACCAGGCTGCTCCATCCCGCGTCTGTGAGGCGCCCACTATACTCAGGATGAGAGCTGATGCAAGTTTTTTCTCGATAAAAAGCTATCCTGCCCCCTGATTTGGTTAATTATCCGGCTTATCGCCGTTTTTTTGTTCATTCAGCCGGATGATTGTTCAGAGGAAAAAATGAAACCGGTTGCATAATGAAAGCGATTTGATATCGTTCGCATACATATTGTATTAATTCAAATTATTGGTTGGCGGATGGGTATGAGCAAAACCGGCAGGTATTTGTTGTGCGGTGCATTGTTTTCGTTATTGGTTGGCTGTGAATCACGCCCGACGGACAAAGGTCAGCAGTATAAAGACGGGCACCTGACGCAGAATTTACAGGAAGTGGCTAACGTCAACAGTCCCGGCGTGCCGGTCAACGGCCCGGACTTTCTGAAGCAGGTGGATGCCATCCGGACAACCTCACCGCGTCTGTACAATCAGTACAGCGAAAATTTCCGTGCGGTTGAAAACTGGCTGCGCTCCGGTGCGGATACCGCACAACTGCGGCAGTTCAATCTGCACACATATCAGATGGAAGGCAAAGATAACTACGGAAACGTGCAGTTCACCGGTTATTACACTCCGGTTGTTCAGGCCCGTCATACCCGTCAGGGCGAATTTCAGTACCCCATCTACCGTATGCCGCCGAAAAAAGGCAGCCGCCTGCCGAGCCGTGCTCAGATCTATCGCGGTGCGCTGAGTGATAACTATGTTCTCGCCTACAGCAATTCACTGATGGATAACTTCCTGATGGATGTTCAGGGCAGTGCCTATATCGATTTTGGTGATGGTTCGGAGCTGAACTTTTTTGCGTATTCCGGGAAGAACGGGCACGGCTATACCAGTATCGGCCGTGTTCTGATCGAACGCGGAGAAGTAGAGAAGAAAGATATGTCGATGCTGGCAATCCGTCAGTGGGCTGACAATCACTCGCCGCAGGAAGTGCAGGAATTACTGGAGCAAAACGCCTCTTTTGTCTTTTTCACACCGAAACAGTATGCGCCGGTGAAAGGAGCGAGTGCGGTACCGCTGATTGCCAAAGCGTCGGTGGCGTCGGATAAAACGCTGATCCCGCCGGGCACAACGCTGCTGGCAGAAGTCCCGGTGCTGGATAATCAGGGTAATTTTACCGGCCGTTATGATATGCGCCTGATGATCGCGCTGGATGTCGGCGGGGCTATCAAAGGACATCACTTCGATATTTATCACGGTATCGGCCACGATGCCGGGCTGATGGCCGGATTCTACAACCATTACGGCCGGGTCTGGGTACTGAAAAAAGGTATCCCGCCGATCCTGAACCCGGCACTGTAGTCTTTTATTCCCGGGGTGTATACTTTGCGACGAAGTATGCACCCGCATTATTTCTCCGTCATTTCTGTCATTTTTCACCGCAGGTTTCTGTATTATGCAAACCCTTTTATCTGATGCTTATCTGCAGCGTTTTGCCGGTATCGGGCGTCTTTATGGTCAGCAGGCACTCCGTTTATTTGCCCGCTCTCATTTTTGTGTTGTCGGCATCGGCGGTGTCGGCTCGTGGGCAGCGGAAGCGCTGGCGAGAACCGGAATCGGTGCTATTACACTGATTGATATGGATGATGTGTGTGTGACCAATACCAACCGGCAGATCCATGCGATGCAGGGAACCGTCGGGCAGCCGAAAATTGAGGTGATGCGGGAGCGGATTCTGGCGATTAATCCGGAGTGTGAGGTGCATTGCACGGATGATTTCGTCACCCCGGAGAATGTCGCGGAAATGATGAGCCCCGGATTTGATTATGTGATTGATGCTATCGACAGCGTCCGCCCGAAAGCGGCTCTGCTGGCCTATTGCCGGCGCAACAAAATTCCGCTGGTGACCACCGGCGGTGCGGGCGGGCAGATTGATCCGACACAGATTCAGGTCGCGGATCTGGCCAAAACCTTGCAGGACCCGCTGGCGGCAAAACTGCGTGAGCGTCTGAAATCAGACTACGGTGTGCGCAAAAATGGTAAAGGACGTCTCGGGATCGATTGTGTCTTTTCGACAGAGCCGCTGCGGTATCCGCAGGCGGACGGCAGCGCGGCCTGCGGGATGAAAAACAGCGCGGAAGGCAGTATGCGGATGGATTGTGCCGCCGGGTTTGGTGCTGCGACCGTGGTGACGGCATCCTTTGGTTTTGTGGCGGTTTCTCACGCACTGAAAAAACTGGTGGCAAAAGCAGAGCGTGCCGCCGCGGAATAAGCCGGTCAGGCGCTGAAACGCTGCGCGACAGCACGTGCGGCATCAATCAGTGCCTGAATTCCGTTCTGTCTGGACTGGCTGAGCTGCGCGCTCAGTCCGTACTGCTCATACGCTGCTGATAAATCAGCGGACAGCAGCGCCTCCGGTGTCAGCCCTTCCGCTTCAGTCAGTAATACCGCCAGAAGACCTTTGACAATCCGCCCGTCGCTGTCACCCCAAAAATGCAGCGTGCCGTTGCTGCTGAGTGCACCATCCAGCCAGACACGGTTTTCACAGCCTTTAATTTCAGTTTCTTCACGTTTATTTTCCGGCGGCAGCGCCGGTAACTGACGTGCCAGCATCACCAGCTGACGGTATTTTTCTTCCCACGAGCGGCAGGCGGAAAAGGTTTCCGCAAGCTGCTCACGGCGGATAGTGTAGCCGAACGGATGTGCCGGAAATGTGTGTGTCATTTTTTTCTCTCAGTCGTCAGCCAGGATTTCAAGGGCAAATTGCACGGCCTGAACCAGCAGGCGGATATCATCCGGCTGATTATACGGCATAAAGGAGGCCCGCAGGCAGCCTTCCGTATCCAGTGCCTGACACAGCGGCTGTGCACAATGCTGTCCGTGGCGCAGGGCGATATTTTTCTCCGCCAGCAGTGTGGCGATATCACTGTGATGAATACCATCGATATTAAAGGCCAGCAGCGGGCTGCCGGGGCTGCGGTAACTGCGGAAACCGGGCAGTGACGCGAGCTGCTGCTCCGCACTGTCACACAGTGCAATGGTGTAATCATGGGCGGCGGTGAGATCGATTGTATCCAGCCAGCGCAGCGTTTCCCCGAATGCAGTGACACCGGCAACGTTTGGTGTGCCGGCTTCAAAACGGGCGGGAACCGGCGCGGGGGTAAAGCTGAAAAAATCGGTGTCTGTCAGCATCTTGCCGCCGCCCTGCCACGGCTGCATATCACTGAGCAGTTCCGGGCGGCCGTACAGAACACCCAGCCCGTTCGGGCCATAGAGCTTATGGGCTGAAAATGCATAGAAATCGACATCACAGAGCGTGACATTCAGCGGATGATGAACCACGCCCTGAGCACCGTCAGCGACAATCAGCGCACCGTGCTGATGCGCCAGTTGTGCCGCGCGGGCGATATCCGGCCGGTATCCGGTAACATTAGACATCTGCGTGATAGCCACCAGCCGGGTGCGCGGTGACAGCAGGGCTGCCAGCTGATCGCAGCAAAGAGTTCTGACCGCCGTCAGCGGCCATTTCACCAGTTTTGCCCCGGTCTGCTGTGCCAGCATGATCCACGGGATCAGGTTGGAGTGGTGCTCAAATTCACTGACAATGATTTCATCCCCCGGTTGCAGACGCGGGCGGAAAAAGCCCTGAGCTGCGAGATTAAGGGATTCGGTCGTGCCTTTTGTCCAGATACAGCTGCGGGCATCCTCCGCCTGAATCAGTTGCCGTACGGCTTCGCGTGCCTGCTCAAACTGCTCAGTGACGGCTCTGGCCTGCCGGTGATGGCTGCGGTGAACAGTCGCGCCGCTGTTATTCTGATAATAGCGGGCGGTTGCCTGTATCATCACATCCGGTTTAAGCGCAGTGGCTGCGCTGTCGAGAAAGACAGTGTCACCGGAAGTCACGGGAAAGGCGCGGCGGAATGTATCGGGAGAGAAGGTTTTCATCAGTGTAACCAACAGCTGTCTGAGATAAACAGAACTTATGCAAAAAGTGCGGTATCCGGTACATCAGAGGCGGCAGCCTGCCGGTGACCGGCCGGATCGCAGCGGTAGCACCGTCAGCGACGGTTTACTATAATCAACATCGTGGCAGCTTTCCAGACGGGGAAAAGGTATCTGCGGGCGGAAGGCAAAAAAAAGCACCGCAATCGGCGGTGCATTCAAAAAATCACTATGGACAGACAGGGTAAATGTACAGGAAGTGAAAAAAACAGTAGCTTAAGCTACTATGTCCGGAACTCCCGGACAACTTGCAAACACAACATCACAACCACATAGCCAAAAGTTTTGCAGTATCGCTACCGTTCAACTTTTCGTTCCGGCTTAGGAAGTGGGCATACTATAGGTATTTGCTGGTGTATCATCAAGGGACAATTTATAATGCTTCGGATTACAAAAACTAATCCAGACTAAACTTACGTTACCGGTATCCGGATCAGACAGAAAAACCAGAAAATGTCCAAACGATTGCCTCCGCTCAATGCTTTGCGTGTCTTCGATGCTGCCGCCCGCCATTTAAGTTTTACTAAGGCGGCGGAAGAACTTTTTGTGACTCAGGCCGCCGTGAGCCATCAGATGAAAAGCCTGGAAGATTTCCTCGGGCTGAAATTATTCCGCCGCCGGAACCGTTCGTTGTTGCTGACGGAAGAGGGGCAGAGTTATTATCTCGATATTAAGGAGATCTTCTCAGCGATAAATGATGCCACGCGCAAACTTCAGGCACGCAGTGCCAAAGGAGCGCTGACCGTCAGCCTGTCACCGAGTTTCGCTATCCAGTGGCTGGTGCCGCGTCTTTCCGGTTTCCATCAGGCCTATCCGGGGATTGATGTGCGTATCCAGGCGGTCGACCGCGAAGAAGATAAACTGGCCGATGATGTGGATGTGGCGATTTTTTACGGCAAAGGTAACTGGCCGGGTCTGCGGACAGACCGGCTGTATGCGGAGTATCTTATACCGGTGTGCGCGCCGTCACTGATGACCGGTGAACGACCGCTCAAAACGCTGACCGATTTGTCGTATCATACACTTCTGCATGATTCATCCCGCCGTGACTGGCAGGCGTATATCCGCCAGGCGGATTTACAGCAGCAGGTCAATGTGCAGCACGGGCCGATTTTCAGCCACAGTGCGATGGTGATTCAGGCCGCAGTACACGGACAGGGCGTGGCACTGGTCAATAATGTTATGGCAAAAAATGAACTGGATGCCGGTCGCCTGGTGTGCCCGTTTAAAGATATTCTGGTCAGTAAAAATGCGTTTTATCTGGTGTGTCAGGACAGTCAGGCTGATTCCGGTAAAATCGCAGCATTCCGTCAGTGGATTATGGCGCAGGCGGCGAGTGAACAGGAAAAACTAGGTTGGATGACAAGTGAGCAGGATTAACCTGAACATCACATAAGGTATGGCAAATGAATAGTCGGTTGATGTTAATTTTTGCCGGTTTCAGCGGCTTTTTTTATGTTGCATTCGGCGCGATCGGATCGCACCTTTTAACGCCGTTACTGGCAAAGCACCAGATGGACTGGATTAATCTGGGTCTCCAGTACCAGATCTCACACACACTCGCTTTGATCGGTCTTGCCGCTGTGCTGATGCGCAAAGTGGTCTTGTGGTTTTACTGGAGCGGACTGTTTTTCGGGATCGGCATTTTGCTGTTCTCCGGCAGCTTGTATTGTATGGCGCTGTTACAGATGAAATATTTTGCCTATTTTACGCCGGTTGGCGGGGTAAGTTTCCTGTTAGGCTGGTTTTGTGTATTAATTGGCGCATTGCGTCTAAGGAAAGTGGCTTCCGGCCATGAATAAAATAGCATTATATTGCCGCCCGGGTTTTGAAAAAGAGTGTGCGGCAGAGATTACGGATAAAGCCGGTCGTCTTGAGATTTTTGGTTTCCCGCGGGTTAAAGAGAACAGCGGTTATGTCATTTTTGAATGTTATCAGCCGGATGATGCCGATCGCATTGCAAAAGAGATCCCGTTTAAAGAACTGATTTTTGCCCGCCAGATGATCGTTATCGGCGAACTGCTGAAAAATTTACCTGAAAACGACCGGATCACACCGATCATGGGGATGCTGACCGGTGTGGTTGAGCGTGCCGGTGATTTGCGCGTCGAAGTGCCTGATACCAACGAAGCCAAAGAGCTGATGAAGTTCTGCCGTAAATTTACGGTGCCGCTGCGCTCGGCATTGCGTCAGGAAAAACTGCTGCTGGCGAAAGAGAACCGGGGACGTCCGGTTATCCATGTCTTCTTTATCGCTCCCGGCTGCTGCTATGTCGGTTATTCGTATTCAAATAATAACTCGATGTTCTACATGGGCATCCCGCGTCTGAAATTCCCGTCAGATGCACCGAGCCGCTCCACGCTTAAGCTGGAAGAAGCGTTCCACATGTTTATTCCGTATGACGAGTGGGAAGAGCGTCTGGAAGGCGGATTACAGGCGGTGGATCTGGGTGCATGCCCGGGCGGCTGGACGTATCAGCTGGTGAAGCACAGTATGCGTGTTCAGGCGGTCGATAACGGCCCGATGGCAGAAAGTCTGATGGATACCGGGCAGGTACGTCATCTCCGCGAGGATGGTTTCAGGTTTGTGCCGACCTCCAAAAATATTACCTGGCTGGTCTGCGATATGGTGGAAAAACCGGCAAAAGTGGCTGCGCTGATGACCACCTGGATGGTTAACGGCTGGTGCCGTGAGATGATTTTCAACCTCAAACTGCCGATGAAAAAACGCTATGAAGAGGTATCGCATATCCTCGAAAAAATGGCAGCTGAAATGAAAGAGCAGGGCGTAAATGCGCTGATCCATGCGAAGCATCTGTATCATGACCGTGAGGAAATTACGGTACATGTTCAGCGCGTGTGGGGAGCGTATAACCCGGATCGGGTATTCTGATTTACGTCTGTCAGCGGTAAATATCGTTAAAATCCCGGCGGTTCAGATTGCCGGGATTTTTTTATCACTTTACTGCCGGCAGGAACGAGATATCCATGAAATAGTTATCAGGATTTTTCGTGTCCACATAAACCGTGACAAATTCCTGATGAATAAACGGTGCAGGATCAAACTCAATATTGCGGCTGTAATACCGTTTTACGGTGTTTTCGGCACTGTTGTGCACCTGCGCCACAATCCGGTACGGGCAGCGGCCGTTGATACTGATCATCGTGTTCATGTCTGTGCCGGTGATTCCGGCTTTAACCGGTATGCCCTCGCGCAGCAGACGCTGAGCAGATTTCCCCCGCAGATACATGATAATCAGCGGCAGCGTGCCAACCAGTGCAAATATCACTCCCATCCCGAGAAGGATCACGGCACCGCCGTACAGGCCGCCGAAGGAACGGATAACCGCGTCAGCCGGGATGCCGGGCGGATAAATAACCTCAATGTTGTCACCCGATGCATTGCGGTAGCCGCTGCTGCAATAGGAGGACTCCATGACATACGCGTCCTGTCCGTCTGTGTATTTCACCACCGGGCAGTATGAGATGCCGTTATCCGACCGGTGCACCGACAGATCGATGATTTCTCCGGTGGTTACGATTCCGTTTTTTTCCTGCGAATAACCGGAAAGGTATAAGTAACTGCCGCCCGTCAGCAACAGCAGCCCGGTAACAGCAAAAATCCCGAAAATAATGCGCACTTTCGTAAACACAGGCACTCCGTTTGTCTGGTTTAAGAGATATTACCCGCCGGCAGCCGTAACTGGCTGAGATTACCCTGTAAGTGCAAGTCCCGTTTCAGGGTGGCGACATCACGGCAGCTGTAAGCCATTGCTTTTCCGCCGATCAGTTTCTGACGCCATTTTTCCGGCACCTGGTCAATATTACTGTAGAGTGAGTCCAGATCAGCAAAGGTGCCGAGCAGTGTGGCCGCAGTTTTCGGACCGATACCGGTTATCCCCGGAATTTTGCTGCTGCTGATACCGCTTAAGCCCCAGAAATCCGGCAATTGCTGTGCGGTAACGCCAAATTCCGCTGCAATAAACGGCATGTCGAGCCAGCGTTTCTGGAAATAGTCGCGGATCTGAATCTGCGGGGAAAGCAGCTGGCAGTAGCCTTTATCGGTGGAGACAATGGTTACCCTGTGTCCCGCCTGACCGACTTTGTGCGCCAGTGTGGCTGCGAGATCATCCGCTTCATCCCCCTCGGAATGCCATGCCCGGATACCGTGACGGGCAAACATCTCCCGCAGCAGCGGCAATTCCTGCCGGACAACCTCCGGCATTTCACTGCGTCCGGCTTTGTAACCCGGCAGCAGCTGATGACGCCAGCTGTGGCTTCGGTCGTCTTCATCAAAGACCGTGACGGCATGTGTGGGTTGTGCATGACCCAGGATCTGCATCAGCGCCTGTTCACAGACCAGCAGACCGGACTGGCTCTGCACGGCGTAGATCCGGCGGATCAGATTCATTGCATCGATAATCAGTAAATGGATCATAGTCGCTATATATAATTTCCCCGCCGGCGGCGGGGAAACAGTTCAGAGAAAAAGTATCAGCGGATGATTTCGTAGCATGGCTCGTAAGCGGTGCCACCCGGTAACTTCATCCGGTGCTGCTCAACAAACCCGCGCAGCATCACATCCATCCGCTGCATAATGGCTTCTTCGCCGTGGATTTTGAACGGCCCGTGTTGTGCGATGGCCTGCATGCCGTTTTCTTTCACGTTACCGGCGACGATGCCGGAGAAGGCGCGGCGCAGATCTGCCGCCAGTTTTTCCGGCTCCTGATTGCGGTACAGGTTCAGCGCAGCCATATTTTCATGTGTCGGCTCAAACGGATGCTGCAAATCACCGGCGATTTTAATTGACCAGTTGAAGCTGTAGGCATCCCCGGTGCTGCGGCGGTTATCCTTCACTTCAGGCATGGCGCGCTTCATCACGCGGGCAACTTCCACCGGATCATCAATAATGATCTGATAGTGGCGGGTGGCTTCTTCACCCAGGGTGTTGACCACGAAATCATTGAGCACGCGGAAATAATCGGCGCTCTCTTTCGGCCCGGTCAGCACCAGCGGCAGGACCTGGTCCTTGTTATCCGGATGCATCAGAATCCCCAGCAGATAGAGCAGCTCTTCGGCTGTACCGACCCCGCCCGGGAAGATGATGATCCCGTGTGCCAGGCGGACAAAACTCTCCAGCCGTTTTTCGATATCCGGCATGATGATAAGTTCGTTCACCAGCGGGTTAGGCGGCTCGGCAGCAATAATAGACGGTTCGGTCAGACCGATAAAACGGCTGTTTTTGTACCCCTGCTGGGCATGGCCGACAGCAGCACCTTTCATCGGCGCTTCCATTGCACCCGGCCCGCAGCCGGTACAGATATTCAGTTCACGCAGCCCCAGCTCGTTACCGACTTTACGTCCGTAGAGGTATTCGGTTTCATTGATGGAGTGGCCGCCCCAGCAGACGATCATATTCGGATCTTCATCAATATGCAGGGCGCGGGCATTACGCAGGATAAAGAAGATCAGGTTGGTGATATGCGCGCTGTTATCCAGATTCAGGCCGCGGCAGCGTTCCGCATCGGTGATCTGGGTCTGTACGAACAGGATATCGCGCAGCACAGCAAACAGGTTGGCCTGGAGTGAGCGGATAATTTTACCGTCAACAAATGCATTCTGCGGCGGGTTTACCAGTTCGAGTTTTACTCCGCGCTCACGGCGCAGCACGTTAATGTCAAAATCCGGAAAACGGGACAGTAACTCATGACTGTTATCCATTTTACTGCCGGAATTCAGTACCGCCAGTGAGCAGTTGCGGTACAGACGATACAGGTGACTGCTTGCTGTCCGTTTCAGAACATCAACTTCGAGCTGGGAAAGCAGATCCATAGAGCCTAACGGGCTGATATGTGTGATCAAGTAAAACTCCTTGTTATCCCGTGGATAAATTGTAGTCGTACAGGTTGCGCGCTGTTTGCCTTACTGGCGGGCGAGACGATCCGCAGACGGAGTAAAGTCCGTATTGGTGCGCCACGGATTGATATCCAGTCCGCCGCGCCGTGTATAACGGGCATAGACAGTCAGGGCAACCGGGCGGCAATGTGTGTTCAGATCGGTAAAGATCCGTTCAACGCACTGCTCATGAAACTCGTTATGATTGCGGAATGACACCAGATACCGCAGCAATTTTTCGCGATCAATTTTGGGGCCGTGATACTGTATGGCAACCGAGCCCCAGTCAGGCTGCTGTGTAATCAGGCAGTTTGATTTTAGCAGGTGGCTGACTAACGTTTCCTCAACGACATCGTCATTTTCATTGACGGCATCAATAAGATAATCACTGCTGAACTGATAATCCGTAATCGTAATATCCTGATAATCGATACACTCACCGGTAAAATCAATGATTTTTTGTTCCGCGAACTGATCAGGACGCAGCAGCTGCACCGTGACGTTTCCCTGTGCACAGGCGCTTAAATCCTGTTCCAGGGTACGGCGGACATCATCCGCAGAAGCAAAAACAGTCTGGTTAAAGCTGTTGAGGTAGAGTTTGAAGCTCTTGGATTCGATCAGATTCAGACCGGCGGCATCCAGGGAGACATAGCCGAGTGCAATGCAGGGCACGCCGTTCGGCTGTAACCAGGAGAGCTCATAGAGTGTCCACAGATCCGCACCGCGAAAAGGCAGATTATCCGCATGCAGATGCAGTGCATCCCGGTTGAGGCTGCGCGGCACACCCTGTAACAGGGCGGGATTGTAATGCTGCTCATAACCGGTTTTTTTACCGAGCGTCAGTGACGCCAGTTCCGCCTTTCCTTCATACAGAGACATAAATAACCCTTTTACATCAGGTGAAAAATAGTACCGCCTGTCGCCAATACAGTCTGTCATACGTTACTATAGCGGCATGATACTTTTATGTTTAACAGGTTTTGCGATATGACCCGCACAGTTTCTCAGGCGTTACATCAGTTTACCCGGCATTATGTCGGTTTATGGCAGGAAAAAACAGGTTTACCGCCGATCAGTCACGATCTTTATGGTATTCCTTCCCCGTGTATTATCCGCACCGGTGATGAATGTGTATATTGGGAACCGGCGGAATTCACCGCAGACAAACAGTTGCAGCCGGTTGAAAAAGCGCTGGATATTCAGCTGCATCCGGATATCAGTGAATTTTACACGCAGCAGTTTGCCGGGGATATGCAGGCCGTTTTTGAGGATATTCAGCTCAGTCTGGTACAGGTCTGGAGTGAGGACGATTTTATCCGCTTACAGGAAAACCTGATTGGCCATCTGGTCACGCAGCGCCGTCTGAAACTGCCGCCGACACAGTTTATCGCCACGCTGGAATCGGAATTCGATATGATTTCAGTCTGTAATCTGAGCGGTGAAGTGATCCTCGAAACGTTTGGTACCACAAAGCGGCGGGTGCTGGCAGCGGATACCGCATCGTTTCTGTCACAGCTGACAGCGGTATGCCCGGCATAAATATCACTGACAGCGGTGTGGGATTTTACCGGCAATGACTGTAATACGGTTTGCCGGAAATTCCCGGATTACTGAAAATGATAAGTAAATTCAGATAATTAACTCTGCGTTATCATCGTGATTTACCGCCGGTATTATTGCCTGTCACTGCCGTCTGCGGCATGCTGTCTGCGTTCGTAAGGAAGCGGACGAAAATACACGGAAGTATTTTCAGCAGAGACAGGATGTTATTTTATTAGAAACGAGGGGGATTTTTTCCCCCTCGTTTTTAATCCCCCCGCAAATCCCCGTTATGCCTTTTTATGTCTTCCGGACAGGAATTGATTTTTACTTATCTGACCTCAATGTTACGCTACAGATATCAGCGGCACCGGCTGCGGAAAAATAAATTTTACAGCGTAAACAGGTTTCGGTTATGACAAAACATCAGCAGATTACTGCGATCCTGACGGACATTGAAAATGAAATGCGCGCCGTCGATCTGTGGCAGGGGCAGCCTCCGGCAGCAGAAGCATTTGAGAGTGAACTGCCGTTTGCAGTGGATACCATGAACGCCCACGAGTGGTTACAGTGGATCCTTATCCCGCGTCTGTACGCCATGATTGAGCAGGGCGCTGCACTGCCGTCTGCCTTTCAGATAGCCCCGTATTTTGAAGAGCATTACAGCGGGGATGAACAGGCTGCACGCTATCTGGTGCTGCTTAACCATTTACGGGCACTGGACGGGATTTTCGCGTGACACGATCATTGCAGGACACGTCATTACCGGAAAAGTCACTACCGGAAAAGCTATTACCGGAAAAACCATTACTGGAAATCTGTTATCAGGATGAACATATCATCGCGGTGAATAAACCCGCCGGATGGCTGGTTCACCGCAGCTGGCTTGACCGCCATGAAACGGTCTTTGTGATGCAGACTCTGCGTGACCAGATCGGCCAGCATGTTTTTCCGGTTCACCGTCTGGACAGGCCGACTTCCGGCGTCCTGCTGATGGGGCTGTCGTCTGATGTGGCGCGGCTGCTGTCACAACAGCTTGAGCGGCATGAAATGCAGAAAACTTACCATGCGGTGGTACGCGGCTGGATCGAAGAAGCGGCCACGCTGGATTACCCGCTGGTGGAGGAGCTGGATAAAATTGCTGATAAGTTTGCGGCGGAAAAACCGGCGCAACCGGCGGTGACACACTACCGCCCGCTGGCGAAAGTGGAGTGTCCGGTGGCTATCGGGCGTTATTCCACATCCCGTTTTACCCTGACGGAACTGAAACCGGAAACCGGACGTAAACATCAGCTGCGCCGACATATGCGGCATTTGCGGCATCCGATTATCGGTGATACCGCCCACGGCGATCTGCGTCAGAACCGGGGATTCACGGAACATTTCGGCAGCCGCAGGCTGATGCTGCACGCATCGGAGCTGGCGCTGACACATCCGGTCAGCGGAGAACCACTGGTGCTGCGTGCGGGATTTGATGACGCCTGGCAGCAGGTGGCAAAACAGCTGGGCTGGACATTACCCTGATTTGCTAATAATTTGATTTTACTGATTAAAAAGGACGGATAATGGCACGTATCGGTATTTTTATCGGCACAGTTTACGGCAACTCGCTGGCTGTGGGTGAAGAAGCACAGGCTATTCTGGAGCAGGCCGGTCATGAAGTGGTGTTATTTGATGAACCGGAACTGTCACAGTGGAAAGATTATCTCACGGATGTGGCGCTGGTGATCACCTCCACCACCGGGCAGGGCGATCTGCCGGATAATATCCGCGAACTGTTTGCCGGTCTGCGGGATGACATCGGTTATCAGCCGTCACTGCGCTACGGCATTATCGCACTGGGCGACAGCAGTTATGATCATTTTGCCGGCGGCGGCCGTCAGTTCGATGAGTTATTGCAGGAGCAGCAGGCACAGCGCATCGGGGAGATGCTGGTAATTGACGGCACGGAGGTTGACGCACCGGAAGAGTTCGCTCAGCCGTGGCTGACGGCCTGGGCGGCGCTGGTCAGCTGATGACGGAAAATAACGCCGCAGCAGCCTGACAGCACTGCGGCATTGTTTCATCCGGTTACTTGCGGGTCAGTTTTTCCAGATCACTTTCAATTTCAGCGATCTTATTGGACACCACGTGCTCCAGATGGCGGAGATCGTCCAGGATCTTACGCTTCAGATCGATTTCCGGCATTGCGCTTTCTGTCTGCTGGCAAATGGTATCCAGCTCTTCGATGACATAACGCAGGTTGCTGTTGATCTCGTTAATCTCTTTGAAACCCTGTGCATCCTGAATCGTTTTACGCTGACGCGGATACTTGAACTTCACGCTTTTGGCAAAAAATTCACCTTTATCCTTGCGGAAATAGATTTTCAGAATGTCATTGTTCGCTTCCTGACGAAGTGTGTAGCGATCAATATCTTCAGGATGCGTAATTCCCAGACTTTTTAAATTGTCATACATGTGCGCCACCTATTGATTGTTATTCTGTCCTGTTTCCGCCGGAAATGACGGAAGATAAGATGCACGGATAAAAAAATAGCGGAGTTATTATCCGCTATTTCTGAGATTAGTCTATGGTGCGTAACAATTCATTAATTCCGACCTTGCCGCGCGTTTTTTCATCCACTTTCTTGACGATCACCGCACAATAGAGGCTGTAACGGCCATCTTTTGACGGCAGATTGCCGGAGACAACAACGGAGCCTGCCGGGACGCGGCCGTAGTGAATTTCGCCGGTTTCGCGATCATAGATTTTGGTGCTCTGACCGATATACACGCCCATGGAAATCACGGAGCCGGTTTCCACAATCACCCCTTCCACCACTTCGGAGCGTGCGCCGATAAAGCAGTTGTCCTCAATAATGGTCGGATTGGCCTGTAACGGCTCTAATACCCCGCCGATGCCGACACCGCCGGAGAGATGCACATTTTTCCCGATCTGCGCGCAGGAGCCGACTGTCGCCCAGGTATCGACCATCGTGCCTTCATCCACATAGGCACCGATGTTGACATAAGACGGCATCAGCACGGTATTGCGGGCGATAAATGCACCCCGGCGGGCTGCCGCAGGCGGTACCACACGAAACCCTTCGCGCTCAAAACGCGCCTGGTCGTAATCCGCGAATTTCATCGGGACTTTATCAAAGTAACGGGACTCAGCCCCGTCCATCACCTGATTGTCACTGATACGGAAAGAGAGCAGCACCGCTTTTTTCAGCCACTGATGTGTCACCCAGGTGCCGCCGATTTTTTCAGCGACCCGCAGTTTTCCGCTGTCCAGTAACTCAATCACCTGATTAACTGCATCACGCAGTGCCGGCGTGGCGGTGGCTGGTGTAACGGCGGCGCGATCTTCAAAGGCGGATTCAATAATGGCCTGTAATTGCTGCATCGGTGTTTGTTTCCTTTTATCTGGTGCTTTGATGAATTTACTCTGTTTTATCCTTTGAATTGAGGGCTTTTGTCAACCGTTCAGTCAGTTCTTCCTGAATATTTTTATCCAGCGCTTTATTATCCTTATCCGTCAGAATAAAAATATCTTCGACTTTTTCGCCGGTTGTGGTGATGCGTGCACCGTGCAGCTGAAGCCCGAGTCCGGCAAAAATCTGACCGACCTGCGCCAGCAGTCCGGGTTTATCCAAAGCATATAATTCCATGTAACTGCGCAGGCCGCGTTTATTGTGGATAAATTTTACCCGTGTCGGCACATCAAAATGGCGCAGTTTGGCCGGTGCTGTCCGGGTACGGTGATTCGGCACATAATCGGTGGTGACCGCCCCGGCCAGCGATTTACGGATAGTATTATGGCGGTCAGCAGCGAGCGGTTTGCCGTCCGGTTCCAGCACCACAAAGGAATCCATCGCCATATTGTCGCGGTTGGTAAAAATCTGCGCATTCTGCACACTGAGATTGCGGCGATCCAGCTCGCTGACCACAGAGGCAAACAGGGACGGGCGGTCGTCACACCAGATAAAAATTTCACTGCCGCCGTGACTGCGCTGATTACTGATTAGGATCAGCGGGGATGCCATATCATTTTTCAGCAGTGCGCCGGCATGCCAGGCAAGTTGTTCCGGGGTATGACGCAGAAAATAGTCCGCGTGACAGCGCGACCATAACTGATTCAGTTTTTGCTCATCAGCCCCGTCCTGGCGCAGCAGGGCCAGCGCGCGGTCACGGTGGTGGCGGATACGCTGGCGCAGATTGGGTTTATTGTGCACACCGCGCAGTAACTGGTTCTCTGTGCTGATAAACAGTTCACGCAGCAGACTGCGCCGCCAGCCGTTCCACAAAGAGGCATTGGTTGCCCATATATCGGCAACGGTCAGGCAGATAAGGTAACGGAGCCGCTCTGTACTCTGCACTTCAGCGGCAAACGTACGGATAACTTCCGGGTCCTGAATATCGCGGCGCTGCGCGGTCACAGACATCAGCAGATGTTTCTCCACCAGCCAGCTGACCAAATCCGTATCTTTTTCATTCAGGCCGTGATATTCACAAAACTCCCGCGCATCTGCGGCACCAAGAACGGCATGATCGCCCTGTCTGCCCTTGGCAATATCGTGGAACAGTGCCGCCAGTCGCAGCAATTCCGGCTGCGGAAGTTCCGGATAAACATCCACACACACCGGATGATTCACCCGTTCGGATTCCCGCCCGAATGTATCGATTTTTCCAAGTACCCGCAGCGTATGCTCATCCACGGTATAGGCATGGAACAGATCAAACTGCATCTGCCCGACGATATTACCCCACAGCGGCATATACGCCCCCAGCACGCCATGGCGGTGCATCGGGACAAAAGCAGCACTCACACCGCGCGGATGGCGGAGAATCGCAATAAACAGCTTCCGGGCTTCCGGGTACTCCATCAGCGGGCGGCTGAGGTGACGGCGGGCGAGGCGCAGCCGGCGCAATGTGCCGGAATGAATACCGGTGATGGTGTCATCACAGGCCATCCGGTAAAACATCCGCATAATGGCGGCGGGATCCTCACTGAACAGCGAATCGCGGATAAGCCCGATGCGGTGGCCGTACAGCTGAAAATCGGTATCAAGGGGTTTGGGTGTGTCGTGGTGTCCGGCATGTAAAATCGCTTCGTCGAACAGTTGCAGCAGCATCTCATTGAGCTCGGATACCCGGCGGGTGACACGATAATACGCTTTCATCATCCGTTCGACCGGCTGATTGCGTTCACCGTCATAGCCGAGCTGTTCCGCCACACTGAGCTGACGGTCAAACAGCAGGCGGTTATCATAACGGCTCAGGGACAGATGCAGGGCAAAACGGATACGCCAGAGCATATCCAGACACTCATTCAGTTCTTCCCGTTCGGCATCGGTCAGGAAACCGGAACCGGCCATTTCATACAGGGAGGTCGCGCCGAAATGGCGGCGTGCCACCCAGAGAAGCGTGTGAATATCGCGCAGCCCGCCCGGGCTGCTTTTGATATCCGGCTCCAGATTATAACTGGTGCTGTGATAGCGGTCGTGGCGCTCCTTCTGTTCCGCCAGTTTGGCGGCAAAAAAGCGCGGTGACGGCCAGAAGCTGTCATCAAAGATCTGCCGCTGTAATTGCAGAAACAGGGGTAATGTGCCGCAGATAAGGCGGGATTCAATCAGATTGGTTGCGACGGTCAGATCACCCAGCCCTTCACGGATACAGTCATCCAGGGTGCGGACACTGTGCCCGACGGTCAGTTTCAGATCCCACAGCACGGCAATAAACTCACCGATTTTCGGTGTGAGTGCCTCCGGCAGCGGTGTTCTGCTCAGCAGCAGAATATCGATATCTGACAGCGGATGCAGTTCACGGCGCCCGTAACCGCCGACGGCGACGAGGGCAAAATCCGGAACATCATCAAAACTGAAAAACTGCCACAGGCGGATCAGCAACTGATCGATATAATCACTGCGGGTCAGCAGCAGGGTATGAACCGGATGACCTTCACGGAAGGCGCCGGCCTGCCAGCGGCGGTAATGCTCCAGGTGTTCCCGCAGCACCGGCAGCTGCAAATCATCATCGGTAAAGGATAACGGTGAGGCGGGTTTCAGGGCTGATGCGGTATTCCGGGCATTGTCCATACGGAGTCCTTGTGGCAGAGGCGTTCTGCTGCAAGGGTACTTCGTCAGCGGGGAAATAACCAGTTCTTTGCCGGGCGGGCGGGGTTATATCAGTACCGGGCCGGGGATCGGAACAAACTGTAAAATAATGCGTTTGTTTTCGTCATCCACACGGTAGATCAGATTACTGCGGAAGTAATTATGCAGGACATCACTCAGATTAATATAAGTATCTTCAGCAATCCCGCAGCCGTTACTTTGTCCGTCCGTGCGGCACATGCCCTGATTGACGATATCTTTCAGATACGGGGAGGAGTGCAATATTTCCGGTGCGTTATCATCGGTACTGAAGCTGAACAGCGACCGGTCAGGCGGTGCGGTAAGACGGGTGATGCGGTAGCTTTCTCCGGCATTCAGGTATTGTCTGCTCCCGGTCGCCAGTGCGGCAGTATCAATATTCAGGGCTGAGATGCTGATCCGTCCGCTGAAATAAGGATTTTCTGTCGGCAGCAGAATGTCTTTCGCGTTCGGAAATACCTGCTGAGACAAGGTAATCAGTGTGAAGTAGGAACTGAGACTGCCGGCCGGAACATACACGGACTGGTGATCAAACGCCGGTTTGGTAAAGGCCAGATCAAACAGATTCAGTTCATAAACATTCTGATGGATCAGCACACCGACAGCATACCCGCGCGCGACAAATTCTTTCTGCCACCAGCCGGATGATTTGGTCAGAAAATAGAGCGGCAGCAGCATGATAAGCAGAATCAGTGCGGTAACAGCGATAATGATACCGGCAGATTTCCGGGGGGATGTTGTCATTCCGTTCGTTCCTCAGCGTCCCGGCGGGCGGGGAGGTATCATGCCCGGCCTGTGTGCCGGACATGAAACAGGGCTGTTACTGTGCAACGAGAATGCGGGAAAGTGCGCCTTCTTCATCCTTGCGCAGTGTCATAATCTCACAGCCGTCATCGGTGACAACCAGCGTGTGCTCATATTGTGCGGATAAACCGCGATCTTTGGTTTTGACGGTCCAGCCGTCTTTCATGGTACGGATCCGGTAATCCCCGGTATTCAGCATCGGTTCGATGGTAAATGCCATGCCTTTTTTCAGCACCACACCGCCGTCGTCGCCGTCATAGTGCAGCACCTGAGGTTCTTCATGGAAACCTTCACCGATACCGTGGCCGCAGTAATCACGGACGACAGAGTAATCATGGCCTTCCGCAAATTTCTGGATGGCGGCACCGAGAGTCCGCAGACGGATACCCGGTTTTACCATACGCAGGGCCAGATAGAGGCTTTCCTGCGTTACGCGGCACAGACGTTCGCCCTGAATCGTCGGTTTCCCGGCGATAAACATAGCGGAGGTGTCACCGTGGAAACCGTCTTTGATAACGGTGACATCGATATTCACAATATCGCCGTTTTTTAAGATTTTATCTTCGCTCGGAATGCCGTGGCAGACCACATCATTGACGGAGATACAGACAGATTTCGGGAAGCCGTGATAACCGAGACAGGCGGAAATGGCCTGCTGTTTTTCGGTAATATGCTCGTGGCAGATGCGGTCGAGTTCACCGGTACTGACACCCGGCACAACATGCGGGGCGATAATTTCGAGCACTTCGGCCGCAAGACGACCGGCGACACGCATCTTCGCGATGTCGTCTTCTGTTTTGATTGTGATTGCCATAATTATTGATATCCGAACCGGGAATACCCCGTTGCTTTACTTAGGAAACTGGTACTGAGTCGCGGTATGTTATCAGCCGGAGAAAAAGATGCCAATCATTGCGCGGAAACCCGGCGGACGGCAGGCCGCCGCCGGCATGAAAACTGAAGAAAATGTGGTATCGCTGCTGCTTTTATGGTATAAAGCGCGCCGGCATTCCGTGTATTTTGCCCGGTTGCCGGAAACTTAAATTAACTCAACTGTTATAACACACACGAATCGGCACATGCGCCGGGGTGCTCCGAAGCTTTACGCTGACAGGGAGTCGGAAGCATGGGATTCGTGGAGGCATAACCCCAACTTATTATTTACAGAGGTTTAAAATGGCTACTGTTTCCATGCGCGATATGCTCCAGGCGGGCGTTCACTTCGGTCACCAGACTCGTTACTGGAACCCGAAAATGAAACCATTCATCTTTGGTGCCCGTAACAAAGTGCATATCATCAACCTGGAAAAAACTGTTCCGATGTTCAACGACGCGTTAGCTGAACTGAACAAAATCGCTTCACGTAAAGGTAAAATCCTGTTCGTAGGTACTAAACGTGCTGCAAGCGAAGCGGTACAGGAAGCTGCAATCAGCTGTGACCAGTTCTTCGTGAACCACCGCTGGTTAGGCGGTATGCTGACTAACTGGAAAACAGTTCGTCAGTCAATCAAACGCCTGAAAGATTTGGAAGCACAGTCTCAGGACGGTACTTTTGACAAACTGACCAAGAAAGAAGCGCTGATGCGTACCCGTGAACTTGGTAAGTTAGAAAATAGCCTGGGTGGTATCAAAGACATGGGCGGTTTACCTGACGCTCTGTTTGTTATCGATGCTGAGCACGAACACATTGCAATCAAAGAAGCAAACAACCTGGGTATCCCTGTATTTGCTATCGTTGATACTAACTCTGATCCGGACGGTGTTGATTTCATCATCCCCGGTAACGACGATGCAATCCGTGCAATCAAGCTGTACCTGGGCGCAGTCGCGACTTCTGTCCGCGAAGGCCGTTCACAGGATCTGGCTGTTCAGGCTGAAGAATTAGCCGCTGAATAATCTGAGTCTGCTCTCTGAGCGCTCTTATTAACCAGGTATTGCTGCAAATGGTTAGGGAGCCGTCATGGCTCCCTATACGCATCTGATATATGAACAACTCCCCGCAGAAACAGTTTCTGCGAGCTCATCGAGGAAATAACATGTCTGGAATTACCGCTGCATTGGTAAAAGAACTGCGTGAACGTACCGGCGCAGGTATGATGGAATGTAAAAAAGCACTGGTTGAAGCAAACGGTGATATCGAATTAGCTATCGATAACATGCGTAAATCCGGCCAGGCAAAAGCAGCGAAAAAAGCAGGCCGTGTTGCTGCTGAAGGCGTTATCTTATCTGCGATCAGCGCAGATGCTAAATTCGGTGCACTGATCGAAGTTAACTGTGAAACAGACTTCGTTGCAAAAGATACCGGTTTCCTGGCATTCGCACAGGATATCCTGAACTTCGTTATGGCTGAGAAAACTGCGGATGCAGAAGCTATCGTTGCCAAATTCGAAGAACAGCGTGTTACTCTGGTTGCTAAAATCGGTGAAAACATCAGCTTCCGTCGTGCTGCTATCTTAGAAGGCGACATGGTTGGTTCTTACATGCACGGCGCACGTATCGGTGTTCTGGTTGCTGCTACCGGTGCAAACGAAGAACTGATCAAACACATTGCTATGCACGTTGCTGCAAGCAAACCTGAATATACCAAACCTGAAGATGTTCCTGCTGATGTTGTTGCTCACGAGAAACAAATCCAGCTGGATATCGCAATGCAGTCTGGTAAACCTCAGGAAATCGCAGAGAAAATGGTTACCGGCCGTATGAACAAATTCACCGGCGAAATCTCTCTGACCGGTCAGCCGTTCGTTATGGACCCAAGCAAATCTGTCGGCGACCTGCTGAAAGAAAACAAAGCAGACGTGACTGCATTCATCCGTTTCGAAGTGGGTGAAGGTATCGAGAAAGCTGAAGCTGACTTCGCTGCAGAAGTCGCGGCAATGAGCAAATAATCATTGCATATCAGAGCCGCCGGAAGGCGGTTCTGTTTTATCTGTTGTACCCCTGTTTATCATCCGGGCTTTCGTCCGGGTATCTCTGGCAATAAATTCATCTGTTTAGGACAGAACACCATGGCTACCAATGCAAAACCTGTTTATCAACGTATTCTGCTGAAGCTCAGTGGCGAGGCTTTACAAGGGAATGAAGGTTTCGGAATTGATGCGACTGTACTTGACCGTATGGCGCAGGAAATTAAGGAACTGGTTGAACTGCAGATTCAGGTCGGTGTCGTTATTGGCGGGGGCAATCTGTTTCGCGGCGCAGGGCTGGCCGAAGCCGGTATGAACCGTGTTGTCGGTGACCATATGGGTATGCTGGCAACCGTGATGAACGGCCTGGCAATGCGTGATGCACTTCACCGCGCCTATGTGAATGCACGGCTGATGTCTGCAATTCCGCTCAACGGCGTTTGTGATAACTACAGCTGGGCTGAAGGGATCAGTCTGTTACGTCACGGCCGGGTGGTTATTTTCTCTGCCGGAACAGGCAACCCATTCTTTACCACGGATTCTGCGGCCTGTCTGCGCGGGATCGAAATTGAAGCGGATGTGGTTCTGAAAGCCACAAAAGTGGATGGCGTTTACTCAGCCGATCCGGCAAAAGACCCGGATGCAGTGCTGTATGAAAAACTCAACTATCAGGATGTGCTGGAACGCGAACTGAAAGTGATGGATCTGGCGGCCTTTACCCTGGCCCGTGACCATAACCTGCCAATCCGTGTTTTCAACATGAATAAGCCCGGCGCATTACGCCGCGTCGTGATGGGCGAGAACGAAGGTACCTTGATTTCGCGTGACTAAACGCCGGGACACCGGCGGAATTTGACGGTATCATTTAAACATCGATTCGCCAAAATTATATGCGGGCCGCGCGACAGGCACGGTCTGAAAAATTACCCGTTTCCAAGGACTCATAACGTGATTAATGAAATCCAGAAAGACGCGCAGGAACGCATGGAAAAATGCGTCGAGTCGCTGAAATCCCAAATCAGTAAAGTGCGCACAGGCCGTGCTTCCCCGAGCCTGCTGGACGGTATCGTTGTTGAATATTACGGTACACCGACTCCGCTGCGCCAGTTAGCTAACGTGGTTGCGGAAGATTCACGCACCCTGGCTATCACCGTGTTTGACCGTTCAATGTCACCGGCTATCGAAAAAGCGATTATGGCCTCTGACCTTGGTTTAAACCCGTCATCTGCCGGTACAGTTATCCGTGTTCCGCTTCCTGCGCTGACCGAAGAGCGTCGTAAAGACCTGATCAAAGTAGTCCGTGGTGATGCAGAGCAGGGCCGTATTGCGGTACGTAACGTCCGCCGTGATGCGAACGATAAAGTCAAAGCACTGCTGAAAGACAAAGAAATCAGTGAAGATGATGACCATCGTTCTCAGGACGACGTTCAGAAAATGACTGACCTGTTTATCAAAAAAATCGACGATGCACTGGCAGCAAAAGAAAAAGAGCTGATGGAATTCTGATCCGGATGCTGTGCTGAACAGAACATACAGAAATAGTGCCTGACGGCACTATTTTTTTACTTATCAGTCGCGGAAATGACTTCTCACTCTCCGTTCACCAAAGTGCTATACTTTTGCGATTCGAAATAACGATAAAGTAATATTGAGTATTTATCATGAAAGGTTTGGCAATTCTCGGTTCCACGGGATCTATCGGTAAAAATACACTTTCCGTCATTCGTCAGCATCCGGATTTATTCCGTGCCGTGGTTCTGGCAGCCGGAAAAAATGTTCAGACGATGTTTGAACAGTGTCTGGAATTTAAACCCCGCTATGCGGTGTTATCCGATGAAGTGGCCGCCGGTGAATTGCGAATTCAGCTGAAACTCCACGGCAGTGCAACAGAAGTGCTCAGCGGCAGTGCCGCTATTTGCGAGCTGGTTCAGCTGGATGAGGTGGATCAGGTTATGGCGGCAATTACCGGTGTGGCCGGTCTGCTGCCGACTCTTGCGGCGATCCGCGCGGATAAACGTATTCTGCTGGCAAACAAAGAAGCTCTGATCACCAGCGGACGCCTGTTTTTTGCTGCCATGAGCACAAGCCGTGCCGAACTGTTTCCTATCGACAGCGAACATAACGCGATTTTTCAGTCCCTGCCGTCTGCCGTGCAGTTGTCGCTGGGACATGCTGACCTGAATGCCGCAGGTGTTGATTCCGTTATCCTGACCGGCTCCGGCGGCCCGTTCCGTGAAACACCCTTATCTGAACTGGTGAATATGACACCGGATCAGGCCTGTGCACACCCGAACTGGTCAATGGGACGCAAAATTTCCGTGGATTCCGCCACGATGATGAATAAGGGCCTTGAATATATTGAGGCACGTTATTTCTTTAATGCATCAGCAAAACAAATGGAAGTTATTGTGCACCCGCAGTCGGTGATTCATTCGATGGTCCGCTATACTGACGGCAGTATTATTGCGCAGCTGGGGACGCCGGATATGCGCACACCCATAAGCTATTCAATGAGTTATCCCGGACGTATCACCGCCGGGGCTGAACGCCTTGATTTTACCCGTATGGGCGGCCTGACCTTTGAAGAGCCGGATTATAACCGTTATCCGTGCCTGAAACTGGCGATTGAAGCCTGTGATGACGGGCAGGCGGCCACAACCGCGATGAACGCGGCCAATGAAGAAACTGTACAGGCATTTCTGCAAAATAAAATCCGTTTCACAGATATCGCGCAAATAAACCGGATGGTAGTGGAAAATCACCGGTTTACGGAACCTCAGTCGATTGACGATGTCCTTATTATTGATAAACAAACGCGGGAACTGACCCGTAAATCAATCGGAAAAATCGCGAAGTAATTAATTTATATTAACGGGTTGCGTTTGTCGGTGAATAGCGCAAGTGATATAGTTCAGCGTTACGATTTCTGTAAATCAGACTTTTAATGACCGGTTAACGACACTATGACGTTATCACTGACAAACAGAGACAACACCGTGAACCTGCACGGTGTTTTTGTGTCTGACGCCATGTATTAACCGATACCTCAAAGGATTAACTTGCGTGACAGTATCCAGTGAAAATGCCTCAGAAAAGCCGGGACCTCAGCATGTCGCCATTATTATGGACGGCAACGGCCGCTGGGCAAAAAAACGCGGAAAATTGCGGGTTTCCGGCCATCGCGCAGGGATCAAATCGGTCCGCAGTTCGGTCAGTTTTGCCATCAAAAACCAGATAAAATCTCTGACACTTTATGCCTTCAGCAGTGAGAACTGGAACCGTCCTGAACAGGAAGTTCACTCACTGATGGAGTTGTTTGTCTTTGCGCTGGATAACGAAGTCAAAAGTCTGCACAAACATAATGTCAGATTATCCGTTATCGGTGATGTGAGCCGGTTCAGCCCGCGTCTGCAGGAGCGTATCCGCCGCGGTCAGGTGCTGACTGCCAATAATACCGGTTTACAACTGAATATCGCCGCCAACTACGGCGGACGCTGGGATATCACCCACAGTGTTAAACAGGTGATTGCACAAGTACAGCGCGGTGAATTATCCGCTGAAGATGTCAGCGAACAGGATATCAGCCGTCATATCTCTCTTCATGATCAGCCGCCGATTGATCTCGTGATCCGGACCGGCGGCGAGCATCGCATCAGCAATTTCCTGCTCTGGCAGGTTGCGTATGCCGAATTTTATTTTACAGAAGTGCTGTGGCCTGACTTTGATGAAAACGCTTTCAGTAATGCAATAACATCGTTTACACAGCGTGAGCGCCGTTTCGGCGGAACCACACCTGATGATCAGTCTGAGCAGGCTCCGGGAGGAAATGTTGCTTAAGTACCGTCTTATTACTGCCATTATTTTAATTCCGCTGGTACTGCTGGCGATGTTTATGCTCGCGCCGGCACATTTCGGCTGGGTGGTGATCGCCGTATGCGGGCTGGCCGGCTGGGAATGGGCGCAATTTGCGGGTCTGAAAGGTGCCGGACAGCGTATTATCACCGGTGTGGTGTTTGCAGCCGGTCTGACGGCCTGGCAACTGACACTGGATATGACTAACCTGATGGCCGATGCTGCGGTGCAGGGCAGTCTGTGGGCGTCACTGGTCTGGTGGGTATGCGCAGTGCTTCTGGTGATCAGTTTCCCGAAATCAGCCGCGTTGTGGAAAGATTCCGTGATTATCCGCCTTATCTTCGGTGTGGTGACCATTGTTCCGTTTTACAGCGGTATGATGGTGCTGCGCACTCAGGGCTATGCGGGCGGTGATGTGTATCAGGGCGCCTGGTGGCTGCTGTATGTCATGCTGCTGGTCTGGGCGGCGGACTCCGGTGCGTATGCATTCGGCCGTCTGCTGGGCAAACACAAAATGGCACCGCGCGTCTCACCGGGCAAAACCCTGGAAGGTCTGGCAGGCGGTCTGATCACGGCCGGGCTGGTTTCCTGGTTATTCAGTCACTATTCGCCGTTACAGACACTGCCGGAAAATCTGATTATTGTGTCAGTGATTGTGGTGCTGATTTCTGTATTCGGTGATCTGACCGAAAGTATGTTTAAACGTCAGTCCGGCGTGAAGGACAGCAGTCAGCTGATCCCGGGGCATGGCGGCGTAATGGATCGCATTGACAGCCTGACCGCGGCAGTACCGGTATTTGCCGGTCTGATCCTGTTAGTATTCTCCGGCTTTTAAGCACACCGGGAGCAGACAGAAAACGCATGATGACTTTTATCTGGAACTCAGCCGCTTTTATTATTGCGCTGGGAATTTTGGTTACCGTACATGAGTTCGGGCACTTTTGGGTGGCCCGGCGCTGCGGTATTTTTGTCGAACGATTTTCCGTCGGTTTCGGCAAAGCGCTCTGGCGCCGCACAGACAGACACGGAACAGAATTTGTCATCGCGGTAATTCCGCTCGGCGGTTATGTCAAAATGCTGGATGAGCGCGTGGAGCCGGTTGCACCGGAGCGTCGTCATCAGGCGTTTAATAACAAAACGGTCGGCCAGCGGGCGGCAGTGGTCAGTGCAGGGCCGATTGCTAACTTCCTGTTAGCCATCGTGGCGTACTGGATTGTCTTTATGATCGGGGTTCCGGCCGTTCGCCCGGTGGTGGCGGATATCCGCGCGGGATCGGTCGCAGAACAGGCAAATATTTTGCCCGGGATGGAACTAAATGCCGTTGACGGTATCGAAACGCCTGACTGGAGCAGTGTGCGTCTGGCGATGATCAGTAAAATCGGCGACGATTTCACGGTTCTGAATGTGATTCCGGAACCGGGCTCAGCGCCTGCGGAAAAACGTCTGGACCTCACCCGCTGGAAATTTGATCCGGAAAAACAGGACGCTGTTCTGTCTCTGGGTATCATGCCGGTATCTGCACAGGTCAGTAATGAAATTAATGTCCTGACGCCGGGAGGGCCTGCCGAAAAAGCCGGTTTACAACCGGGGGACAGGATCGTTAAAGTAGGCGGGGAACCGCTGACCGTCTGGCAGCCGTTTACGCTTTTTGTACGTAATAGTCCCGGAAAAACACTCGATTTACTGATAGAGCGGGGCGGAGAACATATTCATGTTCCTCTCACGACAGAGATAAAAAACAGCGGCGGCAGTAAACAAATTGGTTTTGCCGGTGTCGAATTAAAGGTGATTCCGCTCGACCCGCAATATATTACTGAGCATCAGTACGGGCCGGTGGAAGCGGTTGCCGAGGCAACCGGGAAAACCTGGCAGTTAATGAATCTGACCGTGAAGATGATCGGTAAGCTGGTGACCGGTGACGTAAAACTGAATAATCTCAGCGGTCCGGTATCGATTGCGAAAGGTGCCGGTATTTCCGCCGATTCCGGCTTAGTGTATTATCTGATGTTTCTGGCGCTCATCAGCGTCAATTTAGGGATCATTAATCTGTTCCCGCTGCCAGTTTTAGATGGTGGACACCTGTTATTCCTGCTTATCGAAAAGATAAAAGGCGGGCCGGTGTCCGAGCGTGTACAAGACTTCAGTTATCGTATTGGTGTAATGGCACTGGTACTGTTGATGGGGCTTGCACTTTTCAATGATTTCTCCCGCTTCTGATTAAGGAAGACCGGGACCGGTAAGGAAAACGCATAACAACGATGGCGATGAAAAAGTTGCTCATAGCGTCGCTGCTGCTTGGCAGCTTCACTGCATACGGTTCAGACGGATTCGTGGTTCAGGACATTCAGTTTGAAGGTCTTCAGCGCGTCGCCGTTGGTGCTGCATTACTGAACATGCCTGTCCGTGTCGGTGACACGGCAAGCGATGAGGATATCGGACGTACCATTCGCGCACTGTTCGCGACCGGTAACTTTGAGGATGTCCGCGTCCTGCGTGATGGTAATGTACTGCTGGTTCAGGTGAAGGAACGTCCGACCATTGCAAATATCACCTTCTCGGGTAACAAATCCGTGAAGGACGACATGCTCAAACAGAACCTGGAAGCATCCCGTATCCGCGTCGGGGAAGCCCTTGACCGGACGATGCTGTCAAACATTGAAAAGGGACTGGAAGACTTCTATCACAGCGTCGGTAAATACAACGCAACAGTAAAAGCTGTTGTCACACCACTGCCGCGCAACCGTATTGACGTGAAATTCGTCTTTGCGGAAGGGGTTTCCGCAACTATTCAGCAGATCAATATCGTTGGTAACACACAGTTTACCACCGCTGAACTGGTTAACCGTTTCCAGCTGCGCGATGATGTGCCGTGGTGGAACCTGGCGGCTGACCAGAAATACCAGAAACAGAAACTGGCCGGTGATCTCGAAACCCTGCGCAGCTTCTATCTGGATCGCGGTTACGCGAAATTCAATATCGATTCGACTCAGGTCAGCCTGACGCCGGATAAAAAAGGTATCTATATCACCATCAACGTGACCGAAGGCGATCAGTATCAGATTGCCGGTGTTCAGGTTGCGGGTGAAACCGCAGGTCACTCCGCTGAAATTACTGAGCTGACTGCGATTGAGCCAGGTTCACTCTATAACGGTGCGCAGGTCACCAAAATGGAGAATGATGTCAAAAATATGCTCGGCCGCTATGGTTACGCATATCCGCGCGTCATGACCCAGCCGGAAATTAATGAAGCCGACAAAACCGTGGTTCTGCATGTGAACGTGGATGCCGGTAACCGTTTCTATGTCCGCCAGATCCGTTTCGCCGGTAACGACGTGAGTAAAGACTCCGTTCTGCGCCGTGAAATGCGTCAGATGGAAGGGGCATGGTTAGGTAACGATCTGGTCGAGGCCGGTAAAGAGCGTCTGAACCGTACCGGTTACTTTGAAACTGTTGAGGTGGAAACCCAGCGTGTACCGGGTGTGCCGGATCAGGTCGATGTTGTCTATAAAGTCAAAGAGCGTAACACCGGTTCCCTGAACTTTGGTGTGGGCTTCGGTACTGAAAGCGGCGTCAGCTTCCAGGTGGGTGTCACCCAGGATAACTGGTTAGGTACCGGTTATCAGGTCGGTGCTAACGCCAGTAAAAACGACTACTCCACTTACGCGGAACTGTCACTGACTGACCCGTTCTTCACCGTAGATGGTGTGAGTCTCGGCGGTCGTATTTTCTATAACGACTTCCGTGCTGATGATGCGGATCTGTCCGGTTACACCAACAAAACCTATGGTGTGGATGGTACGCTCGGCTTCCCGATCAACGAAAATAACTCTTTCCGTTTAGGTCTGGGTTATGTGCATAACACCCTGTCGCGTATGGAACCACAGGTTAATATGTGGCGTTATCTGCACTCAATGGGTGAAGATCCGAACTATAAAGATCGTGCAGAATTCCGTGCCGATGACTTCACGTTTACAACCGCCTGGGTTTATAACAACCTTGACCGCGGTTACTTCCCGACCTCTGGTGTGAAATCCACCGTGAGTGCGAAAGTCACGATTCCGGGCTCTGATAACGAATACTATAAACTGATCGCAGATACCACCGGTTACTACCCGATTGACGAAAACGGCAGCTGGGTTGTGATGGGCCGCGGTCGTTTAGGCTTCGGTGATGGTCTCGGCGGCAAAGAACTGCCGTTCTATGAGAACTTCTATGCAGGTGGTTCCGGTACTGTCCGCGGTTTCCGTTCCAATACTATCGGTCCGAAAGCGGTCTATTATGACGGAGCATCCGATAAGTTACGCAATGACAGCCCGTCCCGTGATGCTATCGGGGGTAACGCAATGGCGGTGGCCAGTATGGAACTGATCACACCGACACCGTTTATCGACGAAAAATACACGAATTCTGTCCGCACATCACTCTTTATGGATGCCGGTACAGTGTGGGATACCAACTGGGACAATACTGAGCTCATGCAGAAGTATGGTATTCCTGATTACAGTAAAGCAGGGAACATCCGTGTCTCCGCCGGTGTCGCGTTCCAGTGGATTTCTCCGCTCGGACCATTGGTCTTCTCGTATGCGAAGCCAATCAAAGACTACCAGGGTGACCGGACAGAACAGTTCCAGTTTAATATCGGTAAGACCTGGTAATTGCGGTACAGGGTTACCATACGTAATAACCAGTACGCTCAGTGTGCAAAGGGAATCTTTACCATTGGGTTTAATATCCAACCAGTAAATGGTGTTTAAGGGGTTTTATTGTGAAAAAGTTATTAACTGCTGCCAGCGTAGGTATGGTATTAGCGATGTCTGCCGGTGCTGCTCAGGCTGCTGACAAGATCGCGGTTGTCAATATCGGTGAAGTTGTCCAGAAAATGCCGGGCCGTGAAGCGGCAGCAAAACAACTGGAAAACGAATTCAAAAGCCGTGGTACTGAACTGCAGAGCTTAGAAAAAGATCTGCAGACCCGTGCTCAGAAACTCCAGAAAGACGGCGCGACTATGAAAGACAGCGAGCGTCAGAAACTGGCCGGTGAATTCGATACCAAACGTGCTGACTTCGCGAAAAAAGCCCAGTCATTTGATCAGGACTTCCAGCGCCGTCAGATGGAAGAGCGTAACAAAGTCATGAAACGTGTTGAAGATGCAGTGAAATCTGTTGCTTCAAAAGGCGGATATGATGTTGTGATCGATGCTAACGCGGTTGCATATTCCGTTTCCGGCATTGATATCACTGCCGATGTTCTGAAACAGGTTAAATAATTAATGTCTTCCATTCGATTAGCTGATCTCGCTCAGCAGTTGAATGCAACGTTACACGGTGATGGCGATCTCGTCATCACCGGTATCGCGCCTATGCATTCAGCAAACAGCGGGCAAATTACCTTTCTGTCTGATGCCCGTTACCGGGAAAAACTGGCCGGTTGTCAGGCGGGTGCTGTGGTATTGCGTGAAGACGATTTACCGTTTTGTCAGGTTGCGGCCCTTGTGGTCAAAGATCCGTACCTGGCGTATGCGCACATGGCGCAGATTATGGATACCACACCGGCTCCGGCTGACAGTATTCATCCGTCTGCGGTGATTGATCCGTCAGCCTCACTCGGGGCGAATGTGTCAGTCGGTGCGAATGCTGTGATTGAGTCCGGCGTTGTCCTGGGTGACGATGTCATCATCGGCGCAGGTTCGTTTGTCGGCAAAAATACCAAAATCGGTGCCAAAACCCGCATCTGGGCAAATGTCACTGTATACCACGGGATTGTGATGGGTGAAGGCTGCCTGGTTCACTCCAACACCGTTATCGGTGCGGACGGATTCGGATATGCCAACGATCGCGGTCAGTGGGTAAAAATCCCTCAGCTGGGTTCCGTCATTATCGGCGACCGGGTTGAAATCGGCTCCTGTACCACTATCGACCGTGGTGCATTAGAAAACACGGTGATCGGTAACGGTGTTATCATTGATAATCAGTGCCAGATTGCCCATAACGTCATAATCGGCGACAACACCGCAGTAGCCGGTGGCGTGATTATGGCCGGGAGCCTGAAAATCGGCCGCAACTGTATGATTGGCGGAGCAAGCGTCATTAATGGTCATATGGAAATCTGCGATCGCGTCGTTGTGACAGGCATGGGCATGGTAATGCGGCCTATCACCGAACCGGGTGTATACTCCTCCGGTATTCCGTTACAGCCAAACAAAACATGGCGTAAAACTGCCGCGCTGGTGATGAATATCAGCGAAATGAATAAACGCCTCAAGGCGGTCGAGCGGCAGCTGGATAACGACGATAAATAACAACGCATTTTGCGGTATTTTTGCGGCCTGCTAACCGCGTGACGGGTATAGCAGGCCGTGTTATTAATAAGACATATGACAAAGAGACAGGAAGAGTATTCTGATGAGTGACAACCATACTCTCAAAATTGATGAAATTTTAGAGCTTCTTCCGCACCGGTATCCTTTTTTATTAGTGGATCGCGTGCTGGATTTTGAAGAAGGTAAATTTTTACGTGCCGTGAAAAACGTATCGTTTAATGAGCCGTTTTTCCAGGGGCACTTCCCGGGCAAACCGATTTTTCCGGGCGTTCTTATTCTGGAAGCGATGGCTCAGGCCACCGGCATTCTGGCGTTCAAAAGCCTGGGTAAATTAGAGCCGGGTGAACTGTATTATTTTGCCGCCATTGATGACTGTCGCTTTAAACGCCCGGTACTGCCGGGAGACCAGATGATCCTCGAAGTGACTTTCCATAAGGAACGCCGCGGCGTTGCCCGTTTCACGGGTGTTGCGAAAGTTGACGGAGAAGTTGCCTGCGAAGCTACCATGATGTGTGCACGCCGCCGTGAGGGGTAATAAATGATCGATAAAACCGCCCGGATTCACCCGTCTTCCATTATCGAAGACGGTGCCGTTATTGGTGCCAATGTCACCATCGGTCCTTTCTGCTGTATTGGTGCGGATGTTGAGATCGGTGAAGGGACTGAAATTAAGTCCCATGTTGTGATTAATGGTCATACCAAAATTGGTCGTGATAACCAGATTTTCCAGTTTGCCTCCATTGGTGAGATAAACCAGGATCTGAAATACAATGGTGAACCGACCCGCGTCGAAATCGGTGATCGTAACCGTATCCGCGAAAGTGTGACTATTCATCGCGGCACCGCGCAGGACACCGGCGTTACCCGTATCGGTAACGACAACCTGCTGATGATCAATGCGCATGTTGCTCACGACTGTGTGATCGGCAACCATTGTATCATTGCCAACAACGGAACCCTGGCGGGTCATGTCACTCTGGATGACTATGTTATCCTGGGTGGTTTATCGGCTGTTCATCAGTTCTGCCGTATCGGTGCCCACGTAATGGTCGGCGGCTGTTCCGGTGTGGCACAGGATATCCCGCCGTTCTTAATCGCGCAGGGTAACCATGTGACCGCTTTCGGACTCAATGCTATCGGCCTTAAACGCCGTGGTTTTGATAAAGATGATATCAGTGCGTTACAGAATGCGTATAAGGTTCTGTACCGCAGTAATCTGACGCTGGCAGAAGCCAAAGTACAGTTAGCTGAACTGGCGAAAGAAAACGTCCACGTAAAAGCGTTCGCTGACTTCCTGGATACCGCTGAACGCGGGATCATCCGTCCGTAATTGCGGGGGCTGCCATGTCGGTATCACCTCGTCCGCTCACGATAGGTATTGTCGCCGGAGAAACCTCCGGTGACATTCTCGGTGCAGGGTTAATGCGTGCACTGAAAGAAAAATATCCGGATGTTCGTTTCATGGGGGTTGCCGGTCCGCTGATGCAGGCGGAAGGCTGTGAAACCTGGTATGAAATGGAAGAACTGGCGGTGATGGGTATCGTGGAGGTGCTTGGCCGCCTGCCGCGCCTGCTCTCCATCCGTCGTGATCTCACCCGGCGTTTCCGTGAACTCAAACCGGATGTCTTTGTCGGCATTGATGCGCCGGATTTTAATATCACCCTGGAAGGGCGGTTAAAATCTTCCGGGATCAAAACGATCCACTATGTCAGCCCGTCTGTCTGGGCGTGGCGGCAAAACCGGGTCTTTAAGATTGCCAAAGCGACCAATCTGGTGCTGGCTTTCCTGCCGTTCGAAAAAGCGTTTTACGATAAATACAATGTGCCGTGCCGTTTTATCGGGCATACCATGGCAGATGCACTGCCGTTACAGCCGGATAAAACCGCTGCCCGTGATGCACTGGGGTTGGATCCGTCCGCGCCGTGTCTGGCAATGCTGCCGGGCAGCCGCCATGCGGAAGTCTCGATGCTCAGCGGTGATTTCCTGAAAACCGCGCAACTGCTGCGGCAATCACTGCCGGATTTACAGATTGTGGTGCCGCTGGTGAATGCGAAACGCCGTGCCGAATTTGAAGCTATCAAACAGGAAATCGCACCGGAACTGGATGTGCATCTGCTTGACGGCCGAGCCCGTGACGCGATGATTGCCTCGGATGCCGCACTGCTGGCATCAGGTACGGCGGCACTGGAGTGCATGCTGGCGAAATGCCCGATGGTGGTGGGCTACCGTATGAAGCCGTTTACGTTCTGGCTGGCAAAACGGCTGGTCAAAACCCCGTATGTGTCGCTGCCTAACCTGCTGGCCGGACGCGAAATTGTACCGGAACTTTTACAGGATGAGTGCCGCAGCGATCTGCTGGCAGATGCACTGCTGCCGCTGTTGCAGGGCGGAGAGGCAGTGGATAAACTCAGAGAAACCTTCCTGGAATTACATCAGAAAATCCGTCTTGATGCGGATAATCAGGCCGCACAAGCCGTATCAGATATAGCGAGTAATTAATGGATTTTGTTTATCCTGACGCGGCACTGATTGCCGGTGTCGATGAAGTCGGCCGCGGGCCGCTGGTCGGCGCGGTGGTGACCGCCGCCGTTATCCTTGATCCGCAAAACCCGGTTGTAGGTCTGGCGGACTCCAAAAAACTCACCGAAAAGAAACGTGAGCGGCTGTTTGCTGAAATTCAGCAAAAAGCACTGTACTGGAGTATCGGCCGTGCGGAAGCCGCTGAAATTGATCAGATCAATATCCTGCAGGCCACATTCCTGGCCATGCAGCGGGCGGTGGCCGGATTACCGGTGCGTCCGGGATTTGTGCTGGTGGATGGTAATAAAGCGCCGGATTTCGGTGTTCCCGCTCAGGCGGTGATCAAAGGTGACGGACTGGTACCGGAAATCAGTGCGGCATCGATACTGGCAAAAGTCACGCGGGATCGTGAAATGGCGGAGCTGGATAAACTATTTCCGCAGTACGGATTTGCAAAACACAAAGGTTACCCGACGGCGCTGCATCTTGAGATGCTGGCGCAGTATGGCGTGACAGAGCATCACCGAACCAGTTTCGGCCCGGTCCGCCGTGCGCTGGCCGGTATCAGTCAGTGAGGATGGCGTAATGGCGGAACCGCGTTTTATTCATCTTAATATTCACAGCGACTATTCCATGATCGACGGGCTGGCGAAAACCGGGCCGCTGGTCAAAAAAGTGGCGTCGATGAATATGCCGGCGATGGCGATTACGGATTTTACCAACCTGTGCGGGCTGGTGAAATTTTATGGCAGTGCGCACGGCGCCGGGGTGAAACCGATTGTCGGCGCGGATTTCCTGATGGAAAGCGAACTGCTGGGTGACGAACTGGCTTCGCTCACGATTCTGGCACGCAATAACACCGGTTATCAGAACCTGACCCTGCTTATCTCAGAAGCCTACCAGAATGGCTACGGTGCGCAGGGGCCGACCATTCAGCGCGACTGGCTGGTTAATCACAAAGACGGGTTGATTATTCTCTCCGGCGGACGTAAAGGGGATGTCGGTAAATTTCTGCTGCGCGGTAACAGCGTGCTGGTGGATCAGGCGCTGGAATTCTGGCAGACCCATTTCCCGGACAGCTTCTATCTGGAGCTTATCCGCACCGGCCGCCAGGATGAGGAAAGCTATCTGCATGCCGCTGTACAGCTGGCGACAGAGAAATCCCTGCCGGTGGTAGCGACCAATGATGTCCGCTTTATCAGCAGTGAAGATTTTGACGCCCATGAAATCCGCGTTGCTATTCACGATGGTTATACATTAGCGGACCCGAAACGTCCGAAACTCTACAGCCCTCAGCAATATCTGCGCAGTGAGGACGAGATGTGCGAGTTATTCGCCGATATCCCGGAAGCACTGCAGAACAGCGTCGAAATTGCTAAGCGTTGTAACGTCACTATCCGTCTCGGCGAGTATTTCCTGCCGCAGTTCCCGACCGGGGATATGAGCACGGAAGATTATCTGGTCAAACGCTCGAAAGAGGGACTGGAGGAGCGCCTGGCGTTCCTGTTCCCTGACCCGGAAGTGCGCGCGCAGCGCCGCCCGGAATATGACGAGCGTCTGGATATTGAACTGAAAGTGATCAACCAGATGGGCTTCCCCGGCTACTTCCTGATCGTGATGGAGTTTATCCAGTGGTCGAAGGATAACAATGTGCCGGTAGGTCCGGGACGTGGTTCCGGTGCCGGTTCACTGGTGGCGTACTCCCTGAAAATCACCGATCTGGACCCGCTGGAGTTCGACCTCCTGTTCGAACGGTTCCTGAACCCGGAACGTGTTTCCATGCCTGACTTCGACGTCGACTTCTGTATGGAAAAACGTGACCGCGTGATTGATCACGTGGCAGAAATGTACGGTCGTGATGCGGTTTCTCAGATCATTACTTTCGGTACCATGGCCGCAAAAGCGGTGATCCGCGATGTCGGTCGTGTACTGGGGCATCCGTACGGGTTTGTCGACAGGATCTCTAAACTGGTGCCGCCTGATCCGGGCATGACACTGGAAAAAGCCTTTGCGGCAGAGCCGCAGCTCGGCGAAGTGTATGAAGCCGATGAAGAAGTCAGGGCGCTGATCGACATGGCGCGTATCCTGGAAGGGGTAACGCGTAACGCCGGTAAACACGCCGGTGGTGTGGTGATCGCACCGACAAAAATTACGGATTTCGCGCCGCTTTACTGCGACCCGGAGGGGAATAACCCGGTCACTCAGTTTGATAAAAACGACGTGGAATATGCCGGTCTGGTGAAATTCGACTTCCTCGGCCTGCGTACGCTGACGATTATCGACTGGGCGCTGGGGATGATTAACCCGCGCAACGAGAAAAAAGGTAAGCCGCCGGTTGATATCGCGGCTATCCCGCTCGATGACCAGAAAAGCTTTGATATGCTGCAACGCTCGGAAACCACTGCGGTTTTCCAGCTTGAATCCCGCGGCATGAAAGATCTGATCAAACGTCTGCGTCCGGACAGCTTTGAAGATATGATAGCCCTGGTGGCGCTATTCCGTCCCGGCCCGCTGCAGTCGGGCATGGTGGATAACTTTATCGACCGTAAACACGGACGGGAGGCTATCTCTTACCCGGATGTGGAATGGCAGCATGAGTCCCTGCAACCGGTACTGGAACCGACGTACGGTATTATTCTGTATCAGGAACAGGTGATGCAGATTGCCCAGGTGCTGGCGGGCTATACGCTGGGCGGCGCGGATATGCTGCGTCGTGCGATGGGTAAGAAAAAGCCGGAAGAGATGGCAAAACAGCGCTCGGTATTTGAAGAGGGCGCAGTGAAAAACGGCGTGGATGCCGAACTGTCCATGAAGATCTTTGACCTGGTGGAAAAATTCGCCGGTTACGGGTTTAACAAATCTCACTCCGCCGCTTACGCACTGGTTTCCTATCAGACACTGTGGCTCAAGGCGCACTATCCGGCTGAATTTATGGCCGCTGTAATGACAGCGGATATGGATAATACGGAAAAAGTTGTCGGGCTGGTGGACGAATGCTGGCGGATGGGGCTGAAAGTATTGCCGCCGGATATCAACAGCGGACTGTATCACTTCCATGTCAATGATGAAGGTGAGATAGTCTATGGTATCGGCGCGATTAAAGGTGTCGGTGAAGGGCCGATTGAAGCGATTCTGGAAGCCCGTAAAGACGGACATTTCAAGGATATCTTTGATTTGTGTGCCCGCACTGACATCAAAAAACTGAACCGCCGTGTAATGGAAAAACTCATTATGTCCGGCGCGTTTGACCGGCTGGGCCCGCATCGTGCCGCGCTGATGTCCTCGCTGGAGGATGCGCTGAAAGCAGCGGATCAGCACGCCAAAGCGGAAGCCACCGGTCAGGCGGATATGTTCGGGGTACTGGCGGAGGCGCCGGAACAGGTGGAACGTTCTTATGCCAATATTCCGAAATGGCAGGAAGAAATTATCCTCGAAGGAGAGCGGGAAACGCTCGGGTTGTATCTTACCGGACACCCGATAAACCGTTATCTGAAAGAAATTGAGCGCTATACTCATGGTTTGCGCCTGAAAGATGTTAACCCGACGCCCCGCGGTCAGATGACCACGGTGGTTGGTCTGGTGCTGGCTTCCAAGGTGATTACCACCAAACGGGGAAACCGGATTGGTGTCTGTACCCTCGATGATCGTTCCGGCCGGCTGGAAATTATGCTATTTTCCGATGCACTGGAACGTTACCAGCACCTGCTTGAACAGGATCGCATTCTGATCGCCTCCGGGCAGGTCAGCTTTGATGATTTCAGCGGCGGGCTTAAAATGGTGGTCAGGGAACTGCTGGATATCAGTGAAGCACGCGAAAAATATGCACGCGGGCTTGCTATCTCGCTTACGGACAGGCAAATTGACGAACAACTGCTGCACCGGTTGCGCGGTGCACTTGAACCGCACCGCTCTGGGACAATACCGGTTCACCTTTATTACCAGAAGGACGATGCCAGAGCGCGGATGCGTTTCGGTGCCACCTGGCGGGTTACTCCGACCGATACCCTTCTGACAGATCTGCGGACTCTGCTGGGTAATGAGCAGGTAGAATTAGAATTTGACTAAAATAGGAACATTATGAGTCTTAATTTTCTGGATTTTGAACAGCCGATTGCCGAGTTAGAGGCGAAAATTGATTCGCTGACCGCGGTCAGCCGCCAGGATGAATCACTCGATATCAATCTTGACGAAGAAGTTGAACGCTTACGGGCGAAGAGTCTGGAACTGACACGTAAGATTTTCGCTGACCTGGGTGCATGGCAGATAGCTCAGCTGGCACGCCATCCGCGTCGTCCGTATACCCTGGATTACGTCAAACTGATCTTTACCGATTTTCAGGAACTGGCAGGCGACCGCGCATATGCGGATGACAAAGCGATTGTCGGCGGGATTGCCCGTCTCGACGGTCGTCCGGTGATGATTATCGGCCATCAGAAAGGCCGTGAAACCAAAGAAAAAATTCGTCGTAACTTCGGCATGCCGGCACCGGAAGGTTACCGCAAGGCACTGCGCCTGATGGAACTGGCCGAACGCTTTAATCTGCCGGTGATCACCTTTATCGACACCCCGGGCGCTTATCCGGGCGTGGGTGCGGAAGAACGCGGTCAGTCTGAAGCGATCGCCCGCAACCTGCGTGAAATGTCCCGTCTGAAAGTACCGGCTGTCTGTACTGTGGTCGGGGAAGGCGGTTCCGGCGGCGCGCTGGCAATTGCTGTCGGTGACAAAGTGAATATGCTGCAATACAGCACATATTCTGTGATTTCACCGGAAGGCTGTGCCTCTATTCTGTGGAAAAGCGCGGATAAAGCGCCAATCGCGGCAGAAGCAATGGGGATCACCGCTCCGCGTCTGAAAGAACTGAAACTGATCGACAATGTGATCCCTGAGCCGCTGGGCGGCGCGCACCGTGATTATGAAGCGGTTGCCGCATCCCTGAAAGCGCAGATCCTGTCTGATCTGGCAGAGCTGGATAAACTGGACAGTGAATCGCTGGTGAATCGCCGCTATGAGCGCCTGATGAGCTACGGCTACTGCTGATAACCGGTTGTGGATACTGCCTTTTGTGAGTCACTGTCTGCCGTGTTCCGCCGTGTGTTTGCCTCCCAGCAGGCAATACTGGCGGGGCTGAGCGGCGGGCTTGATTCTGTTGTCCTGCTGCATGCTCTGCGGCAGTGGCAGGCTGCTGAACGTCCTGCGCTGCGGTTGCGGGCAGTCCACATTCATCACGGATTAAACCCGCTGGCGGATGGCTGGGCGGAGCACTGCCGGACATTCTGCGGGACACTGTCTGTTCCGTTTCAGGTGTGCCGCGTACAGGTGGATCCCCGTAAAAAAGGGATTGAAGCCGCCGCCAGAGATGCCCGTTATCAGGCATTCCGTGATGTGATCGCCCCGGATGAGGTGCTGGTGACTGCCCAGCATCTGGACGATCAGAGCGAAACCTTTTTCCTCGCCTTAAAACGCGGCAGCGGCCCTGCCGGTTTGTCCGCCATGCCGGAACAGATGCCATTTGGCCGTAATCTGCTGATCCGCCCGTTACTTACCTTCAGCCGCGCTCAGCTCGAACAGTATGCGGCGTATCATCACCTTTCCCGGGTGGAAGATGACAGCAATCAGGATATCCGCTATGACCGCAATTTCCTGCGTCATGAGGTATTACCGCAACTGAATGCCCGCTGGCCGCATTTCGCGCAGGTGGTATCCCGCAGTGCTGCGCTTTGCGGCGAACAGGAAGCCCTGCTGGATGAACTTCTGCAACCGGAACTCACGCAGTTAACCGGTTCTGATAATGGCCTGTCTTTTATCCCGCTGCTCAGTGCCGGAACGGCAAAACGCAACGCGGTACTGCGCCGCTGGCTGAAACACTGTGGTGTGCAGATGCCGTCACAACACCAGCTGACGTTACTCTGGCAGGAAGTGGCACTGGCAAAACCGGATGCCGAACCGGGGTACTGTCTGAAACCGGTCACTATCCGCCGCTATCAGAACAAACTGTATGTGACGGAGAAAACCGCAGGGTTATCCGCATATTGCCTGCCGTGGGATCTTCATTCTGCTTTGTCATTGCCGGATGATGCCGGAATTTTGCGGGTGGCGGAAACGCTCAATCCGCAGGATGTGGTATCTGTGGTGCGCCCGCCGCGCCCGGATGAGCAGGTGACTGTCCGGTTCGGTTTGCAGGGGCATTATCATATCAGCGGACGTGATCGCGGGCGTTCCGCCAAAAAGCTGTGGCAGGAATCCGGTGTTGCCCCCTGGCTGCGCGAACGTACACCGCTTCTCTGGTATAACGATACGCTGATTGCGGCGGTCGGGGTCTTTGTGACGAAAGAGGGGGAAGCGGATGAGGCAGAACTGATGATTATGCAGGAAAAAAACAACCCCGCGGACGGGGTTGCAGAGTTATTCAGGACGGTGAGTGATCAATAACCACTGTTCCCAGGTCGGGATGACTGAAGCTGACAATGGCGTCCAGACGAAGCTCCCGTAATTCGTTGTCAATCGTGACAACAAGGTATTCCACTTTCTTCCGGAGCACCAAATCGGTCGCTTTTCCTGTCAGAACATCGCCCCCCTGTAAGGTCACTTCCAGTACCATATGATGCTGGCAGGCCAGTTCGAGGTTGTCATAGTCATCACAATTAATTGGTTGATATTCATTTTCTGCAGACATATTCCCTCACCATACTTTCGCTCGCGGTATCATCCGCGGATGGTTATTCAAATAGCCTCATCGCTCCGGGAAGACTATATCATAGTTATCATATTGGCTATTACTGATTACATTTTATTATCAGCAAAACATACTGTTTATCACTGTTTTGGATAAAATCATTGCCAATTTAAAAATAAAAATGCGTAATTGTCTGAAAACGTATGAATATACAAAAACTGACAATCCTTTTGCTAACATTACCTCATCAGATGTTCAGGGGGAATACATGAAAAATCTAACAAAACTCTTATTGGCAGCAGGTATTTTCAGCATTACGGCCTGTAGTTCGACAGTCGTTGTGCCACCGGCACCGGAAGTCCATGTTCTTGATCGTGCGTATAACGGCGTGGTTCCGTGTGCGGATTGCTCCGGCATGGATGTGACCGTTTTACTGGAAGGTGACGGCACTTATGTTATGCAGCGCACTTATCTGCAAACCCGTGATGGCAACCAGACCTTCTTTGAAACCGGCACCTGGGCGAAAGACGGTGAAAAACTGCGTCTGACCGATACCGCCGGGCAGCGTGCCTATTATGATCCGCAGGATAAATCGCTGGTGATGCTGGATATTGACGGCAATCCGGTCAAATCAGACATGAACTACACCCTGAAAATGGTGAAACCATTACAGCTGAAAGGCGAATACCGCTATATGGCCGATGCGGCAACCTTTAAAGATTGTCAGACCGGCGTGGTTTACTCGGTGCCGGGCAATATTGGTTTAGAGCAGGGCTACGGTAAGCTGGGTGTCGAAGGCGGCAAACCGGTCTATCTGGAAGTGGAAGGGTATTACACCATCCGTCCGTCCATGGAAGACGGTCAGTTTGATCAGGCGCTGATTCAGACCGGTAAATCTGTACTGGATAAATCACGCAGCTGTCAGTAAGTTCTCCGGAATCCGGCAGAAATAAAAAAGGCTGAACAAATGTTCAGCCTTTTTGCATTCACCGCGCTGATAATCAGGCAGTAATGATTTTCTCTTTCAGCACACTGACAATATCATCCAGTGCGATCAGGGATTTATCTTCGCTGCGGCGGTATTTGTATTCCACCACACCGCTGTCGAGGTTACGATCGCCGATAACGATAGTATGCGGGATACCCATCAGTTCCATATCCGCAAACATCACACCCGGACGCTCTTTACGGTCATCAAAGATCACTTCAATACCCTGAGCGGTCAGGTCTGCGTAGAGTTTCTCCGCCACTTCTTTCACGCGGTAAGACTTGTGCATATTCATCGGCAGCAGCGCAACCTGGAACGGAGCAATGGCATCCGGCCAGATAATACCGCGATCATCGAAGTTCTGCTCAATCGCTGCCGCGACAATACGGGTCACCCCGATGCCGTAACAACCCATAAAGACGACTTCATTGTGACCGGCTTCATTCTGAACTGTCGCTTTCAGTGCTTCGGAATATTTTTTACCGAGCTGGAAGATATGACCGACTTCAATCCCGCGTTTGATCATCAGTGTGCCTTTGCCGTCCGGGCTCGGGTCACCGGCGACCACATTACGGATATCAGCGACTTCCGGCAGAGCGGCATCACGCTCCCAGTTGATACCGAAATAGTGTTTGCCGTCGATATTTGCACCGGCACCGAAATCACTCATCATGGCAACGGTACGGTCAGCCACCACCGGCAGCGGCAGATTAACCGGTCCCAGTGAACCCGGACCGGCATTCAGGGCTGTGCGGATCTCTTCTTCGGTTGCAAATTCCAGCGGAGCGGCAACCAGCGGGTGTTTTTCCGCTTTCACTTCGTTGAGTTCGTGATCGCCGCGCACCAGCAGTGCAACCAGTTTGTGACCGCTCTCTTTACTACCGTGAACGATCAGGGTTTTGACGGTTTTTTCAACCGGCAGATTAAACTGTTCAACCAGCTCCGCGATAGTTTTCGCGTTTGGTGTATCAACCAGTTCCATCGCTTTCTGCGGCGCAGGGCGCTCAGTGATATTGCAGACCGCTTCTGCCAGCTCAATATTGGCTGCGTAATCTGATTCAGAAGAGAAAATAACATCATCTTCACCGCTCTGCGCCAGTACCTGGAATTCGTGGGATGCACTTCCGCCGATAGAGCCGGTATCTGCCATTACCGCACGGAAATCCAGCCCGATACGGTTGAAGATCTTGCTGTACGCCTGATACATCGTATCGTACGTTTCCTGCAGTGAATCCTGGGTCAGGTGGAAAGAGTACGCATCTTTCATGATAAATTCACGGGAGCGCATCACGCCAAAACGCGGACGAACTTCATCACGGAATTTAGTCTGGATCTGGAACACATTCAGCGGCAGCTGTTTATAAGATGTCACTTCGTTACGGATAATATCCGTGACCACTTCTTCGTGCGTAGGACCCAGTACAAACTGGCGATCGCCGCGATCGGTGATACGGAGCAGCTCCGGACCGTACTGTTCCCAGCGTCCGCTCTCCAGCCATAAATCTGCGGGCTGAACGACCGGCATGGAAATTTCCAGCGAACCGGCATTTTCCATCTCTTCACGCACGATCTTCTCAACTTTGCGTAATACGCGGACACCGGTCGGCATCCAGTTGTACAGACCTGAGGCAAGTTTACGGATCATCCCGGCGCGCAGCATCAGCTGATGACTGACCACTTCGGCGTCAGCAGGGGTCTCTTTCAGAGTAGAGAGCAGATATTGGGTAGTACGCATTATTTAGGTTCCATTAGAACGACAAACATGTCTTATCGCAGAGGTATTCTGCGCAGAAGTGAAATTAAGCCTGACAGTTTACCAGTGACTGCCGCGCCCCAAAAGAGGGGAATCGCGTTTTAGCGTTTTTCCAGACTGATGACTTCGGTTACGCCATCACGGATATGCCAGCGGACATTTAAATCCAGCAGGTGGACGGCATAGATTTTATCGTCAGCCTGTTGTTTTTTATACGCCGGGCGCGGGTCCTGCGCCAGTACCTGAGTGATAAAACGGGCCAGATCAGGATATTGTGCGGCCTGAGCCGTTATGAATTGCTGTGCCGCAGTACTGAATACGACCGGCATATCCGCCGGGGGCTCTTCCTGAGCAAAACCGGCCAGTGCTCCGGGGACGGATTCAGCATAAGGCAGATAGGGTTTGATATCCAGCACGGGTGTGCCGTTAAGCAGATCCAGACTACCGAGAGAAAGGTAGGCGGTATCGCCGTCGTAACAGACTTCTTTCAGTTCAACCAGCGACATTCCGACCGGATTCGGGCGGAAAGTGGAGCGGGTGGCAAACACGCCCATTTTGGCATTACCGCCAAGGCGCGGCGGACGTACGAGCGGACGCCAGCTGCCTGCCGGAATATCATGGAAGACAAAGATAACCCACACGTGACTGAATTGTTCCAGTCCGCGCACGCAATCGGCGTGATTATAGGGTGCAACAAAGTGCAGCTCCCCTGTTCCGTCTTCAACCAGCCCGGGCTGGCGCGGGATCGCAAATTTTTCCTGCCACGGTGAGCGGATAAAACCCACGGGGGAAAATGAAAACTCAGACATCATCAACCTTAATCGCAGTACCTTCACATACCGTCAGTTGCTTACAACCCTGCGCGGGTGTCACGGCACACTGATGGAGTAACACGGCATCTGCTTTCAGTTTTCCGGCCCGGTAGAGCATTTGCTTCCGGGCTGCCGGAATACCGGACTGTGCAGATTTTGCCGCTTCCGGGCAATTCTGACCCAAAACCACGCCAAGGTCACGGAAAGGTTTACCCAGCAATTCTTCCGGGCGGGTATAGAGTTTGACGCGTGATGCTGCGGATGTTGATTTGGCTTTTTTACCGGCCGGTTTTTTCAGCCGCATATCGGCATATTGCGCTTGTTCCTGCTCAGAATGACTCTGACGGAAAGAACATCCCGCCATAAGAAGAGCAAGCAGGCTGATAATAAGCACTCGCATGGAAAGAAATCCTCTGGCTGTACAAAACAGAAAAGTAAGAGAAGATGAAGTATTATTATTTATAAGAGAGCATTTAATGTTCATAGCAAAACAAAAAGGGTGAACAATTGTTCACCCTCAGTGTAATATTCTTTGATTAAAGAGAAAAGGATTTAGAGGTTATTCTGAATTCCCTGTCTTTTACCAGCCTTTCACCGCACCGCCGTTGAAGACTTTATCTGCTTCGTTAAAGACTTCATCTGACTGATACGCCTGAACAAATTGTTTCACAGCTTCGCTGTCTTTATTATCTTCACGGGAGACAATAATGTTGACGTAAGGTGAATCTTTATCCTCGACAAATAAGCCGTCTTTAGCTGGGGTTAAATTGATCTGGCTGGCGTAGGTCGTGTTGATCACGGCCAGGTCGATCTTATTATCATCCAGTGAACGTGGCAGCTGCGGGGCTTCCAGCTCAATCAGTTTCAGACCTTTCGGGTTTTCAGCCACATCAAGAACGGTCGGCAGCAGACCGGTGCCTTCTTTCAGTTTGATCAATCCCTGCTTCTGTAATAACAGCAGTGAACGGCCGAGGTTGGTCGGGTCATTCGGCAGGGCGATTTGAGCACCGTCCTGTAATTCATCCAGTGATTTGATTTTCTTTGAATAACCGGCAATCGGATAAACAAAGGTATTACCTACAGTGGTTAACTTATAGTTACGATCTTTAATCTGCTGATCCAGGTACGGCTTATGCTGGAATGCGTTCAGGTCGATATCACCACGGCTGAGCGCTTCATTCGGCATGACATAGTCATTGAAAGTAACCAGCTCGACATTCAGACCGTATTTGTCTTTGGCAACTTTCTTCGCCACTTCCGCCACCTGCTGTTCAGCACCGACAATCACGCCGACTTTGACACTTTTCGGATCTTTTTCATTCTGTCCGCAACCCGCCAGTACTAATGAACCCAGCAAAGCCCCGGCAACGACAAGCGATTTTAATTTAAAAGCCATCTTTTTTTTCCTCGTTCTGTGTAATACGCGTTCGCAGTCAGTGCGGCGCGGAGAGTGTTTTACTTGTGGGTTACCGCTTTAACCAGGCGATCACCACATACCTGAATAATAAAGACCAAAACAACCAGCAATGCCAATACCGTATTCATAACAACAGCGTTATATCCGACATAACCATACTGATAACCAATCTGACCTAACCCGCCGGCACCAACTGCACCACCCATCGCAGAGTAACCCACGAGTGTGATCAGCGTAATAGTCGCTGCGTTAATCAGTCCCGGTAACGCTTCCGGCAGCAGGATCTTGCTGACAATCTGCAGTGGTGTGGCACCCATTGAGCGGGATGCTTCGATCAGACCTGACGGTATCTCCAGCAGGGCGTTTTCCACCATGCGGGCAATAAACGGTGCCGCACCGACAGTCAGAGGAACAATCGCCGCTTGTAACCCGATAGATGTACCAACAACTAACCGGGTAAACGGAATCATCCACACCAGTAAGATAATGAACGGGATCGCACGGAAAATATTGACCAGTACGGACAGTATCCGGTACAGGCTTTTATTATCTGCAATCTGACCCGAACGGGTGATATATAACAGTACCCCCACCGGCAGGCCGATTAAAAATCCCAGGAAACCGGATGCAAATGTCATGACCAGGGTTTCCCAGATGCCTTTAATTAACAGTAAAATCATTCCTTCAGACATAACCGAGAACCTCTGTTTTTACGTGGTGTTCTTTCAGAAAATCAATGGCCGCTTCAACATCCTGCGGGCTGTTGCCGTCCAGCTCTGCCAGCATGACACCAAATTTCACACCGCCCGCATAATCCATCTGAGAGCTCAGGATGCTGATATCAATATTGAACTTGCGTGACGCAATCGAGATCAGCGGCGCATCAACGGACTGACCACCAAACTCCAGTTTCAGCAGTGGTCCCAGTCCTTCCGCCGGTTCCGGTTTCAGACGTGCCAGATAATCTTCCGGTACATCCAGGTGCAGAGTAGACTCAATAAATGCCTGCGCCACCGGGGTTTTCGGATGAGAGAACACTTCACTCACCGTATTTTGTTCAATCAGCTGCCCGCCGCTGATAACCGCCACCTGGTCACAAATGCGTTTTACCACATCCATTTCATGGGTGATCAGCAGGATAGTTAACTCCAGCCGGCGGTTGATATCTTTCAGCAGCTCCAGAATCGAACGGGTGGTTGCCGGATCCAGTGCGCTGGTGGCTTCATCACACAGCAAAACCTCAGGTTCATTTGCCAGCGCACGGGCGATGGCAACACGCTGCTTCTGACCACCGGACAGATTCGCCGGGTAAGCATCCCGCTTGTCGGTCAGGCCGACCAGATCAAGCAGTTTCACAACCCGCTTTTCAATTTCCGCAGCCGGGACGCGATCAAGTTCCAGCGGCAGAGCGATGTTCCCGAACACGGTGCGGGAAGATAACAGATTAAAATGCTGAAAAATCATACCGATGCTGCGACGGGCACGGGTTAACTCTTTATCGTTCATCTTAGTGAGATCACGGTCGCCGACGAGTACTTGTCCGGATGTCGGCCGTTCCAGCATGTTCACACAGCGTATAAGCGTACTTTTTCCGGCGCCGGAAGCACCGATCACTCCGTAAATCTGCCCTTGCGGGACGTGCAGGTTAATATCAGAAAGTGCCTGTATTTCGCGATGACCCTGCTGAAAAACCTTATTTATATTCGTCAGCTTTATCATGTAATTATTATTACCTTGTTACGTGAAACTGGTTGTTCACCAGATGATTTTCGGATGTTAAGATGTCTGGACGGCTAAGTCAACAGGATTTAGTTATCAGGCCGCATTCTCATTCCTCATCAAATAAGCGATACTAAATACATTATTGATGACGGACTAAGAGTGTAACCATGGGTATCCCCGCAGTATTTCTGGACAGAGACGGCACCATTAACGCAGACACCGGCTATCTCCATGAGATTGATGATTTCCGGTTTATCGAAAACGCGATTGAAGCAATGCAGGCCATCAAACAGATGGGCTATGCCTTAATCATAGTCACAAACCAGTCAGGTATCGCCCGGGGTATGTTTACCGAAGATCAGTTTATGCATCTGACCGAGTGGATGGACTGGTCTCTGGCGGATCGCGGCGTTGATCTGGATGGTATCTATTATTGTCCTCATCATCCTGAAGGCACAGTTGAAAAGTTTCGTCAGGTATGTAACTGCCGCAAACCGGCACCGGGTATGCTGCTGGATGCGCAGAAACACCTGAAGATCGATATGGGTAACTCTTATATGGTAGGAGATAAACTTGACGATATGCTGGCCGGACGTGCAGCTGAAGTGGGTACAACCGTATTGGTACGCACCGGAAAACCGGTAACAGAAGACGCTGAAGCGGCGGCAGATATTGTGATTAACAGTATTGCGGATCTGCCTGCACTGCTGAAACCCGTACAAAAAAGCGCAAAATCACCTAAAAAATAACCTGATTGGGTGTTTTATCTGCGAACGGAAAAAAAATTGAAATTAACCCTTGCGGTCAGATGAAAACTCCCTATAATTCGCATCCGTTGTCACGGCACAGGACGCTGAGTCCGCTGAGATAACAAGGTGAAAAGTCTGAAATAAATACTTGACACCGAATGAGGAAAGCGTAA
>NZ_JBCPSQ010000007.1:0-189845 GCF_051129855.1 Morganella sp. Je.2.23 | reverse complement strand
TCAAACTCTTCAATTAAAAGTGTCTGATGCTCAAAGAATTAAACTGTTTACTGCTGCTTATTTCTAAGCTGCTGTATTGGTCACTCTTCAAGACTTCTCAAAAATATATTTTTTGTGATATGTCCTGCGAGTGCCCACACAGATTGTCTGATAAATTGTTAAAGAGCAGTTGCAACATTCGCTGCCGTTGCCGGTCTTCTGCGTTGTTGCGAGGCTGCGTATATTACGCTTTCCTCATTCGGTGTCAAGTATTTATTTCAGACTTTTCACCTTGTTATCTCAGCGGACTCAGCGTCCTGTGCCGTGACAACGGATGCGAATTATAGGGAGTTTTCATCTGACCGCAAGGGGTAATTTATAAAAATGTGCTGACTGCTGATTATTACAGCAAATCACCCTGTAATTGTCAGTTTTTTCAGCGATTCAAGTCCCAATTGCTGCAAAACAGGCTGTAATTTCTGTGTGGTTTCATCATCCCGCAGACAATACGCCACATTTTCTTCATCCGTTAAGTAATGAGGTTTTTCACTATTATTGATTAACCACTGCACGCGGCGGGCAATCGCCGCACCGGAATCCACCAGCCGGGTGCCGTCCGGTAATGCGGATTTCAGCTCTTCGGCGATCAGCGGGAAGTGCGTACATCCTAATACCACCGTATCCGGCGGCTCTTTCATATTCCGCCACGGCGCAAGAATAGTTTCCAGAGCGCCTGCCGGAATTGCCTCACCGTACAGCTTGCGTTCCGCGAGTTCGACCAGCTCCGCCGATCCTAATAGTGATACCCGGCACTCAGAGGCAAACCGGTCAATCAGCTCCCGGGTGTAAGCCCGTTTTACCGTAGCCCGTGTTGCCAGCAGCCCGACCAGGCCGTTACGTGTCAGTTTTGCCGCCGGTTTGATCGCCGGAACCACACCGACCACCGGAATATCGGACATTGCACGCAGCGCAGGCAGTGTAATGGTGCTGGCGGTATTACAGGCAATGACAATCACTGCCAGCGGATGCTGCTGAGCAATCTGACGGACAATCTTAGTCACACGATCGACAATAAAAGCTTCGGTTTTTTCACCATAAGGAAATGCCTCATTATCGAATGCATAGATATAGTGGAGATCAGGAAGTAACTTTCTTACTTCCTGATAAACAGATAAACCGCCCATGCCGGAATCAAACAGCAGCACTGTCGGGCGGGTTTTCAGATCAGAAGTTGTAGCTTCCTGTGAGGAAGTATTCGCGGCCAGCGGTTCGATAGCCATACGCAGTCTCGTAGTCTTTATCAAACAGGTTAGCTACTTTACCACGAATTGTCAGATGGTCAGTGATCGGATATGCGGCGGTGATATCAAAAATACTGACGCCGCCGAGTTTTTGCTTATTCGCCGCATCATCATAACGTTTACCGATATACTGATACGTCAGTCCCATATCAACATCCGACACCGTCCAATCCAGCTGATACTTAACCTGCTGCTGCGCACGGCGCGCCAGACGCTTATTGGTATCTTTATCTTTTGCATCCAGGTATTGATAGGTCATCTGATGATGGAAAATCCAGGTATCAAATTCCCCCACCCACTCGGCACCTTTGATTTTAGCTTTACTGCGGTTTATATAGGTATTCGGTGAGCCCATCTCGTAATCGATCAGATTTTTAATATCATTATGGTAGCCGGTCAGTTGCCAGGAAAGTGGCCCGGTATTTCCTTCCAGTCCTAATTCCCATTGCTCACTTTCCTCCGGTTTTAAATCCTTATTACCAACGATGGTTCCCCAGTCAAATGTCGTATTGGCATATAACTGCCCCAGTGTTGGTGCTTTAAATCCTGTTGCATAAGAACCGATAACCCGGTAACCATCGACAAACTCCCATCCGGCACTGGTCTGCCAGGTGGTATGCCAGTTAAATTCCGAATGATGGTCAGAGCGGACCGCAGCCTCAAGAATAACTTTATCTATTTCCTGCTGTCCTGTCAGATAGAAACCGGTATCAGAAATGGATTTACTGTCAGCTATCATTGCCGTACCGGGTTCCATTTCCTGTTTCTGATAATCAATACCGGCATTGATGCTGCCATATCCGACACGGTAATTATTGCCCCACTGTGCAGAATACTGTTTCGAGTTGTCCAGGGTTGCGCCATCACCATAACGGCCATAACGGTTATCATAGTTATAGTCTTTAACCCGGCTGTAGCTCATGATCAGCTGAGAAGAATAATCCCCCTGATTAAATGTGAGACCTGCATCATATGTCCGGTTTTCTAACTCACGGCGGTCACTTGCCGGATCAGCAGGTAACGACCACATCTCAGATTTAAATCCGAAATATTTACTGCGGTTATCATAACCATATGCACGTCCGTATACTGCAAACCGATCATCCAGTTTGTGGTGCACATCCAGCCAGTAGGTTTTATTCATAAAGCCATAGTCACGGCCGCTTGGTGTGGCATAACCGTCATAATCACGGCGGATATCAAATCCTTTAGAATAGGTATACGCCGCTGCGGCTGTTACCCGGGTATTTTCGCCAATCTGTTGCTGGGTGGTTCCGGTATAATTCTGGTAGCCGTGAGAACCAATACCCGCTGTGATATTTGAACCGATATCATCCCGGATAGTAATGATATTCAGCACACCGCCGATAGCATCCGAACCATATACCGCAGAACGTGCACCACGGATATACTCAACCCGCTGTACCAGTGCCACCGGGAACTGATTCAGATCCGGCTGACCGGAAATACCGGCATTATTCAGACGGACACCATCTATTAATACCAGCAAATGTTTTGCATCTGTCCCGCGTACCGATACGGTACTGTTCTGACCTAATCCGCCACTCTGAGTCACATCCACACCCGGCAAACGACGCAGAATATCGACAACAGAATTCGACTGCCACTTATCTATCTCTTCACGGGTCACAACGGTTACCGGAGCCAGCACGGACGAAACCGGCTGCTGAAAACGGTTAGCGGAAACAATTATCTGATCATCATTAGTATTAGCAGAAGCGCTAAAAGACAATGCGGAAAACACGGCCAGTCCGACAGCGGACAGCGCATAAGGCGAGGTCATTTTCATTTTTCCTGAGCACCCACATATATATAAAGAGGATGCCACCCGTCTGCTTTGTAGCGTCAGCAGGACGGACGACAAATCTTCGGCAGGTCTTCGGACTCAGGAGGGTATTTCTCAATTCCCTGCAACGACTTCCCGTCATTTATAACAGTGTCATCGTGTTGCTTTACCATTACCGCTGCGCGCCAGTTCCGGAATTTCACCGGATTCCCTTTTCATTCTTATGAAGAAACCGAATTATCATGCTACGATCCGGCCTTAAAATCTGTCCAGAATAAGATGTCTGAATTGTCGGGCGGAACACTTTAATCACTAAGACACGAACATTTTTTGTGATCAGCAAAACGGATCAACGCGCCATGCATAATACGTTACCCATTGAAAATTATGAAGAACAACTTGCAGAGAAGGCAAGAAGCCTGCAAAAAATGATGCAACCTTTTCAGGCGCCGGATGCTCACGTATTTGCGTCACCGGTTTCACACTACCGGATGCGGGCCGAATTCCGTATCTGGCATGAAGGGGATGACCTCTGGCATATCATGTTTGATCAGCAGACCAAACAACGTATCCGGATAGATACCTTCCCTGCCGCGAGTCAGCTGATTAATGACATGATGCAGGCTATTTTGCCGTTACTGAAACAAACTCATCTGCTGCGCCACAAACTTTTTCAGATTGATTATCTGTCGACACGAAGCAACAAAATTATTGTCTCCCTGCTCTATCATAAAAAACTTGATGACAGCTGGGCAGAAGCCGCCAAAACACTGCGGGCACAATTACAGTCACAGGGATTTGATTTACAGCTGATAGGCCGCGCATCAAAAACAAAAATCATGCTGGATAATGATTATGTTGATGAAGTTCTGCCGGTCGCAGGTAAAGAGATGATTTACCGTCAGGTGGAAAACAGCTTCACGCAGCCGAATGCGGCGGTCAATATTCATATGCTGGAGTGGGCACTTTCGGCAACAGAAGGATCACAGGGCGATTTACTGGAGCTGTATTGTGGTAACGGTAATTTTTCACTGGCGCTGGCGCGTAATTTCCGCCGCGTACTGGCAACGGAAATCGCCAAACCGTCCGTCGCTGCCGCACAATATAATATCGATGCTAACCATATTGATAATGTGCAGATTATCCGTATGTCCGCAGAAGATTTCACACAGGCGATGCAGGGAGTGCGTGAGTTTAACCGTCTTGCCGGAATTGATTTGTCTTCTTATGAATGCAATACCATTTTTGTCGATCCGCCGCGCAGCGGGCTGGATGCCGAAACCGTTAAACTGGTTCAGGGCTACGAGCGGATTCTGTATATTTCCTGTAATCCGGAAACATTATGTGAAAATCTGGAAACACTGAACCAGACACATGATGTCGTACGGCTGGCGCTGTTTGATCAGTTTCCGTACACCCCGCACATGGAAAGCGGTGTTTTGTTGATCCGGCGCAGATAAGTTGTTACGCGTTTCTCCGAAAAGTTCTTGATCAATGATCAGGAACTTTTTTACTTTATGAGTTTAACGCACTAATTCCTTTATGATCACCTGCAGTTTTCACGATTTTCTTTCTCCGTCAGAATGATCTGCTGAGCCCGGCCCCTGATGACGAAAAATACGTCATAAAGTGATATTTAAATTCTGTAAATATTCATTCAACTAATATTCATTACACTCATAACATTTCAAAGACAAAAAATAACCCTCATGCAATAAATTAACAACCTGCCCTGTCCTATTAAAAAATACGTTTGCGGTAAATAAATATTTAACAATTTACTGTGAGCCGCTCCTGATATTAATTATTCTTCTGAATTTAAGGTCTTATTTTTATTTTCACTGCTCTATACTCGGCCGTAAATAATCCCGTAACTTAATCGAAAGGTATTTTTATGTCTCTGAAGAAAATAACGTTAATTTCAGCCGCTCTGTTATTTGGCAGTTTTCAGGCAAGTGCACATAATATCTGGATAGAACAAACTGACGGCTCTGATTATGTTGTCCGCTTTGGTCACAACCCGACAGAAACCTATCCGGAAAATAAATTAAAACCGGTTCAGGCTGTTATGCAGGATGGTAAAGTTGAAACAGTCAGTACGACGTATAAAGATGGTGAAGCTTACTTCGTCATGCCTGAGAATGCGTCGATTATCTTATTAGGCTACGACAACGGCGTCTGGAGTAAATTAAAGAACGGCCGTACCGTCGAAAAAAATAAAATTGAAGTACCGGACGCGGAATTCAGCAAAAATCCGATTAAATTCAGTAAAAACATCGTGAAGTGGGATGATAATGCCACAAAAGTCTTTAACACCCCATATGAACTGGTACCGATGACCAAACCTGTCGCCGGTCAGGAGTTTGAAATCAAAGCTCTGAAAGATGGTCAGCCGCTGGAAGGCATGAAGATTGCCAAAAGTGAAGAAGATCCGGGTGTGTTAACCAATAAAGACGGTCTGGCAAAATTCAAAGCTGAAAAAGGCGCCAATAAAGTTTACGCCGAATACAAACTGGATACTCCGGATAATAAAGAGTACGGATTCCAGCAGCTGGAATATGTTTTATCTTTTGACGCTGAGTAATTAAACGTTATGAAATCTGTTTATTTATTTGCCATTTTACTGATTAACGGGGTGCTGTTGGCAACAACAGCACAAGCTCATTCCATGCATGTGGTTGCACAGCTGGAAGGTAATGTTATCAGCGGGCAGTCTTATTATTCTGATATGTCTCCGGCAAAAGATACCTATGTCGGTACTTATCTGAAAGGCCATGAAGATGATGAAATATCCGGTAAGACCGATGAGAAAGGCTATTTCAAAATCGAAGTACCGGCAACCGGCGATTATATTCTCTATGTTGAAGGTGATGAAGGGCACAAAGTGGAAACGGAAGTCCCGGTTATTTCCGCAACAGCCGGCACCGGCAGCAGTGATTCTTCTTCCGGCTATATTCAGATCCGCCAGGATATTGATCAGCTGAAGAATAAAATTTATCTGCAGAATATTCTCGGTGGTGTGGGTTATATCGTGGGTATTTTCGGTGTGATCGCATTCTTCCGTGCCCGTGAGTTAACTAAGCAGGCCGCTAAAAACGCCGCATAACAGGAGGAAGATCATGCATTTATCTGAAGGCGTATTACATCTTCCTGTACTGGCCGGAGCCGGTGTGGTCGCGGCCGCCGGGGTTGCTATCGGCATCCGTCAGCTGGATACTTCGCGTCTGTCACTGGCAGCCCTGTTCGGGGCTGCGTTTTTTGTCGCCGGAACTATTCATGTGCCGATAGGGGTCAGCAGTGTGCATCTGATCTTAAACGGGCTTGCGGGATTGTTCCTCGGCTGGGCGGTTTTCCCGGCATTCCTGATTGCCCTCGCGCTGCAGGTACTGTTTTTCTCCTTCGGCGGATTCGCGGTTCTCGGGGTTAACCTGTGTAATATTTCCATTCCGGCGCTGCTGGTCTATTACCTGTTCCGGAATTCCCTGCGTCCGGGGCTGAGTCAGGGGCGTCTGGTATATCTCGGTGTGATGGCCGGGGTTATCGGTACGCTGGGTACAGTATGCCTGACCTCACTGGCACTGGTACTGGACAGCGGTAAATCTTATATCGATCTGGTCTGGCTCCTGTTTATCGGGCACCTGCCGATTTTTGTCACCGACTCCCTGATCAGTGTGGGGATCCTGCTGGCGCTGGCAAAAATGCGTCCGGCCGCCCTGATGGTTAATCAGCACGGGCAACATACCTATGGATAACTGGCTGCCTCCTCACCGGCGCCTGCTTCTTGCGGTTCTCTGGGCTTTTCTGCTCAGCGGTATCCGGCAGACCGACTGGCTTATTGCCGGTCTGTCGGGTGCTTTTCTGCTGTTTGTTGTCTGCCACCGCCGTCAGTTAAGCCGTTCACTGCTGACCGTGCTGAAGCTGAATATTTTTATTCTGTTTGTCTGGCTGACACTGCCGTGGAAAATTGAGAGCCAGGGGATCGTGCAGTCACCGGCAGGCGTGTTTCTCGCCCTGCAAATCACGCTGAAAATGAATGCGATTCTGCTGTTTGTCTCTGCGATGCTGACAAACATGACAGATATCGATCTGGCATGTGCCGTGAAGCGTTATCCCCTGCCCGACAAGCTGATTAAGCTGTTTATTCTGACGATCCGCTATATCGCGATTTTCAGTGAGACCAAACAACAGCTTGAAACTGCCATGAAAGCACGGGGATTCCGTAAAGGGATGAATAAACGGACATTTACCATGTTGTCCCAATTGGTCGCCCTGCTGCTGATCAAAGCGATGCACAAAGCGGAAACCACTGAAATGGCGCTGAAAGCCCGGGGTTTTTACGCACGCCCGTCTTCTGTTAATACAAAAAGGTCTGTTAATGACGTCCCAAAATCCCCTGATTCAGGTCAGCAATCTGGTTGTCAGCCGCAACAATGTACCCATAATTCAGGATCTGAACTTTGAACTGAACGCCGGAGAACGGCTTTTTCTGTGCGGTGATATCGGCAGCGGGAAATCTACTCTGCTGCACACTCTGTTAGGTTTTATCCCGTTTACCGGGAATATTTCGGTTTTCGGCAAGTCCCGTCACTCTGAGGACGACTTCACAGAGGTTCGCGGCCCGCTGGGATTGCTGTTTCAGCATCCTGATGATCAGTTGTTCGGTCCGGGTGTGCTGGATGATGTAATGTTCGGCCCGCTGAATATGGGAATGACACAGGAGGCAGCAAGGGAACGCGCCTTACAGTGCCTGGAGATGCTGGATATTGTCCGGCTGAAAGACCGCGCTGTGACTGAAATTTCCGGCGGTGAAAAAAACTTTACCGCACTGGCCGGTGTACTGGCAATGTCACCGTCAGTTCTCCTGCTGGATGAACCGACCAACGGTCTGAATGAGAAAAATATTCAGCGGCTGGAAGATATTCTCACACAGCTGAATCTGCCGATGATTGTTGCCTCTCATAATCAGCAGTTTACACAGCGGATGGCGCACCGCGTAATCCCGTTTCCCTGCCGGGCCTGACACGGACACAAAAAAACCGGTCACTTCAAAAGTGACCGGCTTCTTCTGCATCTTTATCTTTCTGACGCGATTACTCCGTTACTTCATCCTGTCCGGTGGCACGGCGCTGTTTCATCGCCCGGTAGAGCCACAATGCGATAATCACAATAAAGACGGCAGAAAAGTAGTTTGATCCGGCTTCCGGATATTCCGCACGCATCAGGGCGTTATAGGCGAACAGACCCAGGAAGAACGTGCCGGTCACCAGCTTGGGCATGCCTTCCGGCAGCATCTGGTTGAGGTAGCGCTGATGGAAACAATAGACCGCAAGACACAATGCCAGAACCGGAAAAACCGAAAAATGGACTGCGGAATTAAAAAGTGCTGAAAAAGTACCGTGTACTGAAAGCCCGACAATAAAAGCGAGCAGTAAGGTTCCTTTGTCACGGCGATACTGTTCCGTCATAACGTTCTCCTTGGTGATGTGTGCTAAATTAAAGGGGTATAATCGGGGTCATGCATTTTCTCTTGTTCGCGGCGATACCAGTAATACGCGCCTCTGGCGATCATCCGCAGCTGTAATACCAGCCGCTCTTCCAGGTACGCCCGCTTTTCCAAATCAATATCCAGAGCTTCCGCACCGGCGCTGAATACGATGGTTACCATCGATTCTGCCTGCAATTCAGTAAACTGACGCGGCATTTTACTTTCCAGTTCCAGATAGTCTGCCAGCTCTGCAATAAAATGCTGGATTTCCCGTGCGACTGCCGCGCGGAATTCTGAGGATGTCCCGGAGCGCTCACGTAATAATAACCTGAAAGCGTTGGGGTTATTACCGATAAACTCCATAAATGTCGCAACTGATGTCCGGATCACACTCCCGCCTTTGGCGATACGCTGCCGTGCCTGACGCATCAGCTGGCGCAGCATCAGTCCGCTCTCGTCCACCATGGTCAGCCCCAGTTCATCCACATCTTTGAAATGACGGTAAAAAGACGTCGGAGCGATTCCGGCCTCGCGGGCGACCTCACGCAGGCTCAGACTGGTGAAGCTGCGCTCGGCGCTCAGCTGACTGAAAGCCGCTTCAATCAGGGCCCGGCGGGTTTTTTCTTTTTGTTTTGCTCTTACACCAATCACGTTACTCACGGAATTCAGACTCTCAATTTATTCAGACGGATCAATATAACAAACTTAATACTTTTTTCAGTGATGATTAGCTTATGGCCGGTGAAATTCCTGAAAAAAAGATTTTCCGAACTGTGACCTGTAAACCTTACTAATCATAGGCTGATTTTGCATCTGATGTTAAGATGATGTTGTTAATTTATGTATAAACAGGTTATTTCTCATATGCAACAGAACCAGTTTGACGCCATTGTCATCGGCTCCGGCCCGGGTGGCGAAGGTGTGGCAATGGGACTTGTGAAGCAGGGAAAACGGGTTGCCGTGATTGAGCGTTATAACGACGTCGGCGGCGGCTGTACCCACTGGGGAACGATTCCTTCCAAAGCGCTGCGCCACGCCGTCAGCCGTATTATCGAATTTAACCAGAATCCGCTGTACAGTGATAACTCCCGGATTCTGAAATCGTCATTTTCAGAGATCCTGGCACACGCCGGGCGGGTCATTACCCAGCAGACCGGCATGCGGCGCGGCTTTTACGAGCGTAACGGCTGCACAATGTTCTGCGGCGAAGCAAAATTCACCGAAGAAGGTGATGTCTGTGTGCGCTACAGCGACGGCAGCTGCGATATTCTCCGTGCGGATAATGTGGTTATCGCCACCGGCTCCCGGCCGTACTGCCCGCCGGATGTCGATTTCAGCCACTCCCGTATCTATAACAGCGATACCATTCTGTCACTGACGCACGAACCCCGCCATGTCATCATTTATGGTGCCGGGGTTATCGGCTGTGAATATGCCTCGATTTTCCGCGGTCTGAGTGTCAAAGTGGATTTAATTAACACCCGCGACCGGTTACTGGCATTTCTCGACCAGGAGATGTCGGACGCACTCACCTATCACTTCTGGAATAACGGCGTGGTTATCCGCCAGAATGAAGAGTATGAGCGGATTGAGGGCACCGGTGACGGCGTGATTATTCACTTCCGCTCCGGAAAAAAAGTAAAAGCAGACTGTCTGCTCTTTGCCAACGGCCGCACCGGTAACACCGATAATCTCGGCCTTGAGCATGTCGGGATCACCGCAGACAGCCGCGGTCTTATCAGTGTTAATGATACCTACCAGACCAGCAATCCGGCGATTTATGCGGTCGGGGATGTTATCGGCTATCCGAGCCTCGCCTCGGCGGCCTATGACCAGGGACGGATTGCCGCCCGGGCCATCACCCATGACGGCGATGCCCCGCTGCATCTGATTGAGGATATCCCGACCGGAATTTACACCATTCCGGAGATAAGCTCAGTCGGCAAGACAGAGCAGCAGCTGACCGCGATGAAGGTTCCGTATGAAGTGGGCCGGGCACAATTCAAACATCTGGCGCGGGCGCAAATCGCCGGGCTGGATGCCGGCAGTCTGAAAATTCTGTTCCACCGTGAAACACGGCAGATTCTGGGCATCCACTGCTTCGGCGAGCGTGCGGCTGAGATTATCCATATCGGCCAGGCGATTATGGAACAAAAAGGTGAAGGTAATACCATCGATTATTTCGTCAATACCACCTTCAACTACCCGACCATGGCCGAAGCTTACCGGGTTGCCGCACTGAACGGGCTCAACCGCTTATTTTAAACAGCGGGTTCCTGCTGGTAATAAGCACTCATTTTTGCACGGATAGCCTCTGCCAGCTGACTGTAACGGCTGCGCAGAGGTGATCCCGGGCGATAAACCAGAATCACTTCACGGAACGGTTCCGGATTGGTGCAGGAGAGATAGCACACACCATCGCGTTTGTGCTCCGGCGGAATCGCCAGATCCGGCAGTAACGTGATACCGCTGCCCGCAGCCACCATATTACGCAGCGTTTCCATACTGGTCGCACGGAAGTGAGTATCTTCCCGCGCGCCCGCCTGGAAACAGAATCCCATCGCCTGGTCACGCAGACAGTGTCCGTCTTCCAGCATCAGCAGTTTTTCACCGGCCAGCTCGTGCATTTCCACTTCCTGACGTGATGCCCACGGATGCTCATCATAAATCGCCAGTTTCATCGGCTCATTAAACAGCGGTTCTTCAATAAAGCTGCCGGTTTCTTTTACCCGCGCCAGAATCGCGCAGTCGAGTTTGCCGCTGTCCAGTTGCGCCAGCAACTGATGTGTCTGAGCTTCATGCAGATACATCTCGAGTTTCGGCCATAACCGGTGCAGTTCCGGAATGATATGCGGCAGCAGATACGGGGCGATGGTCGGGATCAGACCGATATGCAGCGGTCCCGCCATGCTTTCCCCCTGAAGAGAGGCCATTTCCTCAAGGATTTTCACTTCACGCAGGATGGTCCGGGCCTGATCCACCAGCAGCATACCCTGCTGGGTAAACAGGACCTTACGGCTGGTCCGCTCCAGCAGCATCACTCCCAGCTCATCCTCAAGCTTGCGGATCTGCCCGCTCAGTGTCGGCTGGCTGACATGGCAGGCATCCGCCGCACGGCGAAAGTGATTATGCTCAGAAAGTGCCACCAGATATTCCAAATCCCGGATATTCATGCCTGTGTCTCCGTCTGCGATTAATAGATAAAATCAATTGATAACTATCATAACGCAACTGCATTGTTAGTCGAGCTTAAATCACAGGCCGGAAACAGACAGAAAACCGATAGCGTTACCGGTAAGCACAGGCTTTTACATCACCTTTCCGCATTAACCGGTAAGAAAGCATGACGGTCAGGCCGGAGGCGGCGATATACACACCGGCATATGTCAGGTCATATGCTACCAGCCAGCCGATAATTAATGGGGTAAATCCGCCGATCAGGGTGGATGCAAGGTTATATCCCAGGCTTAAGGTGGTGGTGTGACCACGGGAAATACCGGCAATCACCGATGCCAGTGTGCAGGAGATACAGGATGCATTAATGGTCAGGATCAACTGAGCAGTAATGACCAGGCCGGTTTGTTCGCTGCTGAGTAAGAAATAAAGCGGGACAGAAAAAATGACCAGTGCCGCTGATGCGCTTTTAAACACTTTTTCTGCCGAGCTGTATTTATCCGTCAGCCACCCGCAGGTCAGAATACAACACAGATATAAACAGGATGAAAAAATTGCATAACTGCTTTTCAGGGATTCAGCTCCGATATGATCCCGTACAAGTGAAGAAGACATATTATAAGAATAGAATACCGCAGACCCCGGCACGGTCATCAGGAAAATCAGTAATGCCCGCAGGCCGTCAACACGCTTTGTGATAACAGATTGCACCGGCAGTGCAGGTAACCTGGTGCGGAACCAGAAACTCATAATAATATTAAGCACCCCGACCAGCAGCGGGATCCGCCAGCCGACAGTTTGCATCATCTCCGGTGACAGCATGCTCTCCAGTAATAACACCAACCCGAGAGATACGATAACCCCGGTAACAGAGCTGCCGACAATCAGAGCGGAAATTCTGGCATATTCATTTCTCTTTGCATCACTGAATAAATATGTCATCAGCGACGGGTTTTCCCCGGCAAAGCTGAAAGACAACACCATTTGCAACAACAGAATAGCAACCGGTGTATAAGAGCCCAGTAAATGAACTGGTAATAATGCCATACATAATGTCGCAACGCCGGTAATCTGGCTGGTTAAAACCAATGCCGCCTTTTTCCCCGCCCTGTCCGCATAACGTCCGATAATATAGCCGCCGATCGGACGTGCCAGAAAACGTAATGCAAATATTCCCCAGACCATTTCAGTTGCTGATTCATAACCCAGTCTTTCAAGCTCAGCGCTGAGATATACGGATATTGCCGCAAAAACTGCGATATCGTAATACTCCAGTGCATTCCCTGCCACGGCACCCAGCCGGTATCTCCATTTCATTCTCAATTCCCTTTGATCCTGATAAAGACGGGCTGCCCGGCAGCCCGTCAGGCCGTTGACAAACCCGCAGGGGTTGGCGACGACCGACAGTGGTTGTAAAAATAAACCAGGAAAATCAATTTATTGATTTTCGGCTGATAACACAAAGCAGGAAAAACCACGTTTTATCCTGCTTTGTCTGCAATCTCACGGGCTGCCCGGCAGCCCGCTCTGTTGCGTTGTTATTTGTACAGATGACTTACGGCAGACTTACCAGCGTATCCAGACACGCCAGTGTGATCCCGTTTTCTTTCAGCGCATTAAATACCCCGCCGGACGATGCATGCGGGCAGCCCAGTTTTTCTTTTATCCGCTGAATACGTTTATGCTCCGATGCTTCTGAACATCCCTGCACTGCACTGATCTCTTTTACTTTACGATGAGATAATAATAACCGGATAGTCAGAACTTCTTTACGGGTAAAACGGATATTACCGAAGCGCATATACTGGTGGATATCTAAAATATCAGTGGAATCATTATTTACTAATTCACTTTCATTAACTGATTTATTTACCTCTGCCCGTAATGGCAAAATTAAATCTTCTTTTTTTTGCCAGAGCCGATCTGCATAATCAGAAATAGTGGGTTTCCATTTATAAATAGCCATCATATCTGCGACAGATAATTTCTTTCCTGAGTTAATAGACACAATCTCGAATAAATCACCATGTTTTGTACAAAAATCTACTTTAAAAGTACTGTTTCTTCCTTTCTGTAAAACAGTTTTGTACTCATCACTGTAGTTACTCCAATACTGAATGCCTGCACTCAGGCGTTCTCCGATACGTAAATCCATATCATCCCCCCAGAATGTCAGCAGCCAGTCATAGTCACTGGATAACACATTGACTGATTTATCCGAAAGGTTAACTCTGGAATAATTAATCCCCATATCATTCCAATCAAAATACTGAGAAAAGTCATTTGTCAGACGATTACATAATTCTTCCATTGCGATACTTTGAATATTCATATTATTCCCTGTGCAAGTAAGTATTGGTTAAATCACTTTAATGTTTAGCATAGTGAAATGAAATTTCAACCCCTCAATTTACTCGTATTTTAAAATTTATAATTTAATCTACTCTTTAATTTCGGCATTAATATCACTAATTAGCATGATATTAAATACTCACCAAATTTAGTCAGATTAATTAATAAAGGTATAAATATGAATAAAGCACAAGACTGGCATCCGGCGGATATTATTGCCGCCATCAAAAAAAGAGGAACGTCATTGTCGGCACTCTCGCGTAATGCCGGATTGCGGTCGGCAACACTGAATAATGCCCTTGCCCGGCGCTGGCCGAAAGGCGAAAAGATTATTGCGGATTTCCTGAATGTATCACCGGCTGAAATATGGCCTTCGCGTTATATGCAAAAAATATACTGATGACAATAAATAAAAACCCCGGATCACGGGCAACAGCAGGTGATCCGGGGACAATCCATGGTATTACTAATCCATAGTATTACACTAACTTCAGCCGGATTTTAGCTTCACTGATAGCTGCGGCCACCTGCTCCGGTGAGACACCACCTTTCGCGCAGCGTTTTTCCAGACAAGACTGGAGTGACAGGATGTCATACACATCCAGTGCAATCACCGGGCTGAATTCCTGTAATTCTGTCAGCGGCATTTCTTCCAGTGCCACACCTTTTGCTATCGCACCGACCACCACTTCACCGACAATATGATGCGCCTCGCGGAACGGAACGCCTTTTGCCACCAGGTAATCCGCCAGTTCTGTCGCATTGGCATAGCCCTGTTTGGCCGCTTCCTCACAGCGCGGACGTTTTACCTGAATACCTTCCAGCACCAGCGCTGCCATATGCAGGCAGTCCAGCCAGGTATCGAGAGCATCAAACAGCCCTTCTTTGTCTTCCTGCATATCTTTGTTATAAGCGAGCGGCAGGCCTTTGAGTGTCATCATCATGCCGGTCAGCGCGCCCTGTACCCGTCCGCATTTACCGCGGATAAGCTCAAGGGCATCCGGGTTCTTTTTCTGCGGCATCAGGGAGGAGCCGGAAGTGACGCGGTCAGATAATTCAATAAACGCAGCTTCACCGCTGTTGAAGAAAATCATGTCTTCAGCAAAACGGGAGAGATGCACCATGCTGATCGCCGCATCGCTGAGCAGTTCCAGTACATGATCACGGTCAGACACACTGTCGAGGCTGTTACGGGTCACACCCGCGAATCCCAGCCAGCCGGCCAGCTGTTCCCGGTCGATAGCATACGCGGTTCCGGCCAGTGCGCCCGAACCGAGCGGGCTGTAATCAAAGCGCGCCAGCGCATCACGAACACGGCTTTCATCCCGCGCCAGCATTTCACTGTATACCAGACACCAGTGGGCAAAGGTCACCGGCTGCGCCCGCTGTAAGTGGGTGTAGCCCGGCATCACCGCATCCTGATTCTGTTCTGCTGTCAGCACCAGTGCCTGCTGTAATTCCTGCAATGCCGCGAGGATCTGGCTGACCGCCTCTTTGCACCACAGTTTTAAATCCGTGGCCACCTGGTCGTTACGGCTGCGCCCGGTGTGGAGTTTTTTCCCCAGATCGCCGACTTTAGCGATAAGTTTGCCTTCCACCCAACTGTGAATATCTTCCGCATCACTGCGCAAAATAGCCCGCGGGTCGGCCTGTACTTCCGCCAGCAGCTCATTCAGTGCCTGCTCCAGTGCCGCCTGCTCCTGTGCGGTCAGCACATTGACAGTCACCAGTGCTTTCGACCAGGCCACAGAGCCGGTGATATCCTGCTCCGCCAGACGATAATCGAATCTCAGCGAGTCGTTGAATTGTTTGAACCGTTGATCTGCTTCCTGACTGAAGCGTCCGCCCCACAGTGCCATACTTTTTCCCTTTCTTTCTGTTTTTAATGATAAATCAGTCTGATGCACGTCCCTGTGCATAATCTCCCTGTCTCCCGCCGGTTATTTCTGTGCTTTCAGCGCACGGATCCGCGAGGAGAGTGAATACAGACGGATAAAGCCGCCCGCATGGCTGTGGTCATACACGTCATCTTCACCGAATGTGGCGAATTCTTCAGAGTAAAGGCTGTTGGCAGACTGTTTCTGAATCGCCGTAACCTGCCCTTTATAGAGTTTCAGCACCACTTCGCCGCTGACCTCTTCCGCCAGAGAATCTGCTGCTGCCTGAATAGATTTACGCAGCGGGGCAAACCAGCGGCCGTCATACACCACATAGGACATTTCGAGTCCGATCTGCTGACGCCATTTGAAGCTGTCGCGATCGAGAATGATCTCTTCCAGTCCGCGCAGTGCCGCCATCATGATGGTGCCCCCCGGGGTTTCATAACAGCCGCGGGATTTCATCCCCACCAGCCGGTTTTCCACAATATCGATCCGGCCGATGCCGTGTTTCGCGCCCAGTTCATTCAGGGCATTCAGGCAGTTATACGGGGACAGCGCTTTGCCGTTCACCCCGGTGACTTCACCGGCCTTAATGGTGACAGTGACCAGTTCCGGCTGATCCGGCGCTTCCTGCGGATCAGCAGTCCATACCCAGCAATCCGCATTGGACTGATTCCACGGGCTTTCCAGCACGCCACCTTCGGTGGAGATATGCCATGCGTTTTCATCACGGCTGTAGATTTTTTCCAGAGATGCGGTGGTCGGAATATTACGGACTTTCAGGTAATCCAGCAGCGCCTCACGGGAACGCAGATCCCACTCGCGCCACGGTGCAATCACTTTCAGTTGCGGTGCCAGGGCGGTGTAGGTTCCCTCAAAACGTACCTGGTCATTGCCTTTGCCGGTCGCACCGTGTGCCAGGGCATCCGCACCGACTTTCAGTGCCAGCTCAACCTGTGCTTTGGCGATAATCGGCCGCGCCATGGAGGTGCCCAGCAGATATTTACCTTCATACAGTGCGCCGCTTTTCAGCACCGGATAGACAAAGTCTTTGATAAATTCTTCGCGCAGATCGACGACATAGCAGGAAGATGCCCCGGAGTTCAGCGCTTTCTGCTCGACACCGTCGAGATCTTCCGCGCTCTGACCGATATTGGCAACAAATGCCACCACTTCACAGTTATCATAATGCTCTTTCAGCCACGGAATAATGGCCGATGTATCCAGACCGCCGGAGTAAGCCAGTACGATTTTTTTAATGCCTGTCTTTTTTGCCTCTGTCATAACCCTGTCCTTTCAGTAAATGTTATCCGCCGCAGCGGAGTGATTCTGCCAATGTGCTGATAATCCGGATTACGCGGAAATCCGCGTGCCGATGGCTTCGCCATCAAATAATAAATGCAGCTGATCCGCGTGACGCCAGGAGGCGATATCCACCGGACGCCCCAATGTGGCTGCCGCTTCCAGCGCCGCATTCACTTTCACAATCATGCCGTCGGTGATAATGCCGTCGTCGATCAGTTTCTGTGCATGTACGCCATCGAGTGCCTTAATTTTCTGCCCTTTGCCGTCCAGGATACCGCTGACATCCGACAGCAGTACCAGATCCGCGCCCAGCGTTTCCGCAATGGCGGTGGCCGCCTGGTCAGCATTCACGTTCATCAGCAGCCCGTCTTCCGTGATACCGATGGAACTGACGACCGGCAGAAAACCGTTGCTCAGTAACAGGTTCAGCAGTACCGGATTGCCCGGTGCCGCTTTGCCGACATGGCCCAGTTCGTCGTTTAATGGTGTGACTTTCACACTCTGGCCATCGCCGAGACACAAACCGGTGCCGTTAAGCTGATAACGGGTCGCCCACGCCAGCAGTGTTTTGTTGGCACTACCCGCCAGCGCCCCGGTGATAATGTCGATCTGATCCGCCGGGGTGACCCGCAGTCCCTGTTTTTTCACTACCGGTAACTGTAATTTCGCCATCAGTTCATCCACCACGCAGCCGCCGCCGTGAACGATGACAATGCGGCGATCATTCGACGCCCGGTATGCGGCCAGTGCGGTGAACAGACGCCCCAGCGCTTCTTCGCTGTCCAGTAACACACCGCCTAATTTGATGACTAATGGTTCCATTTCCGTTTTCCGTCAGATAAAAGAGTAAGTCGTGCTGTCTGCTTACTGTGGCAGCAGTGACAGCGTTTCATTAAAGCCAAAACGAATATTCATGCACTGAACCGCCTGAGCCGCAGCGCCTTTGAGCAGGTTATCCTCTGCACCAACGACAATCAGATGCTCTCCCTGCACGGCAAAGCCCAGGTCGCAGAACGGCTGGCCGGTGACCGCTTTCAGTGCCGGTACGCCGCTGTCGTAGACTCTTACCAGCGGCTTGTCGTCATAGGCTTTGTGATAAACCGCGCTGACCTGTTCTGCGGTCACACCGCTTTTCAGTTTGCAGGTGATAGTTGCCAGAATTCCGCGCTTAAAATTGCCGAGATGCGGGGTAAAGATCACCGGTGTGCCGAGATGTGCAGAAATTTCCGGCTGGTGCCGGTGAGTAAACAGCCCGTAGGGCTGCAGACTCACCTCACAAAAACTGTTATTCAGTGCGGCTTTACGCCCGGCGCCGCTCACGCCGCTGGTGGCATTGATAACCGGCCATTGGGTCAGATCCAGTAAGTCATTATCCAGCAGCGGTTTCAGTGCCAGCTGGGAGACCGTCGGATAACAGCCCGGCACCGCAATCAGCTGCGCGGTGCGGATTTTGTCATGCTGCCATTCCGCCAGCCCGTACACCGCCTGTGCCAATAAGGCGGTATGTTTGTGTTCAAATCCGTAGTATTGTGGGTAAAAATTATCCTGCTGAACACGGTAAGCACCTGAAAGATCAAATACCGTGCAACCTGCCGCAAGGAAAACCGGCACAAGGTCATGACTGACTTCATGAGCGGTGGCCAGGAATACCACATCCGTATTTTGTGCAACGGCAGCCGGGTCGGTCAGCGGCTCCAGCGGTAAATCCACCAGACCTCTGAACTGCGGATGCAGATCCGAAAAATATTTTCCGGCATCCGCACTGTTGGCGGATACCATCAGGCCGGTCAGCTCCGTCTGCGGGTGGCGTTGGATATAAGCCGCGAGTTCCGCTCCGGTATATCCGCTGGCACCGATAATCAGCGTTTTCAACATAAGTTATCTTCACCTTGTACCTGAAACACAAACAGTGTATTTTTATTCATATAAACTGCATGAATATTGATACTATTATGACTAAAGGCTGTCAACAGTGAATATTAAATTACCTGCATTTATTGAGATTTATCGTCAGCTCATCGCGGCACCCTCCATCAGTTCCACGGAAGCGGAATCGGATCAGAGCAATGAAACTGTGATCAATCTGCTGGCGACCTGGTTTGAAACCCTGGGATTTGATGTCGAAGTACAACCCGTTCCGGAAACACGCGGCAAATTCAATCTGCTTGCCAGTCTCGGCGACGGTGACGGCGGTCTGCTGCTGTGCGGCCACACCGATACCGTACCGTTTGATGAAGGACGCTGGAGCAAAGATCCTTTCACACTGACCGAGCAGAACAACAAGCTGTACGGGCTGGGAACGGCGGATATGAAAGGTTTCTTCGCCTTTATCCTCGATGCGCTGCGCGATATCAGCGTGAAAGATTTGCAGCACCCGCTCTATATCCTCGCCACGGCGGATGAAGAAACCACCATGGCCGGAGCGCGCTATTTTGCCGCCAATGCTGCTATCCGCCCGTCTTTTGCCATTATCGGTGAACCCACGTCGTTACAACCGGTGCGGGCGCACAAAGGTCATCTCTCCAATGCTATCCGTATCACCGGCCAGTCCGGTCACTCCAGTGATCCGGAGCGCGGCGTGAATGCGATTGAGCTGATGAATGAGTCGATCACTCACCTGATGTCACTGCGTAATGAGCTGAAGGAAAAATTCAATAATCCGGCGTTTGTCATTCCGTATCCGACCATGAATTTCGGTCATATTCACGGTGGTGATGCAGCAAACCGTATCTGCGGCTGCTGTGAATTACATATGGATATCCGCCCGCTGCCCGGAATGACCCTCAGTGATATCGATGATATGCTCAATGCAACGCTGGAACCGGTGAAACAACGCTGGCCGGGGCGTCTGGCCATTGAGGCACTGCACGCGCCGATTCCGGGTTACGCCTGCCCGACCGACCACAAAATGGTCGGTGTGATTGAAAATCTGCTCGGTGAAAAAGCACAGACCGTGAATTACTGTACGGAAGCGCCGTTTATTCAGGATCTGTGCCCGACGCTGGTACTCGGCCCCGGTTCAATTGAACAGGCGCATCAGCCGGATGAGTTTCTCGAAACCCGCTTTATTGAGCCGACCCGCGAGCTGCTGACCCAGCTTGTTACCCATTTCTGCTGTAAAGACCCGGCATAACCTTCTCAGCGGACAGCCTGCCTGTCCGCTGCTTTTCCCTCATCATGACGAACTTTCATACAGTGCGTGAGAAAACCTCACCCGCACTGTGACAATTAGTGGTTGACGTTTAACCAACTCATCCCGTAATCTACATCCAGACGTCTAAACGTATAGACACTTAAACAATGACGTGCCGGGATATATACCCAACGTCATTCAGGATGCAGCCAACGAACCTGCAGTTTGAATGAATAAGGGTATTTGCGCCACGGACGACTGCGGGGGGCAGCGATGAGTTTTTTACATATAGACCAGCACGAAGCACTGAATCAGAACCTGGCAGAACTGGCCGGTCGTGTGGCCGTATCCTTTGAATTCTTTCCGCCGGGCACACCGGAAATGGAAAAGACCCTGTGGCAGTCCATCGAACGCCTCAGTGTACTGAAACCAAAATTTGTCTCCGTCACTTACGGGGCGAACTCCGGTGAACGGGATCGCACGCATTCGGTGATTAAAAATATCAAAGAGAAAACCGGACTGATTGCGGTTCCGCATCTCACCTGTATTGATGCCACCCGCGATGAGCTGAAAACCATCGCCAAAGATTACTGGGATAACGGTATCCGCCATATTGTGGCACTGCGCGGTGATCTGCCTGACAGCAGCAGCAAACCGGATATGTATGCCGCTGACCTGGTCGGTTTGTTAAAATCAGTCGCCGATTTTGATATTTCCGTCGCCGCTTATCCGGAAGTGCACCCGGAAGCCCGCAGTGCGCAGGCGGATCTGATTAGTCTGAAAAAGAAAATTGATGCCGGTGCAGATCGCGCTATCACGCAGTTTTTCTTTGATGTCAGCACCTATCTGCGCTTCCGTGACCGCTGTGCAGCAGCAGGGATTGATGTGGAGATTGTACCGGGCATTCTGCCGGTCTCTAACTTTAAACAGTTACAGCGCTTCGCCGGTATGACCAATGTCCGCATCCCGGGCTGGCTCGGTACCATGTTTGAGGGACTGGATGATGACCCGGAGTCCCGCAAACTGGTCGGTGCTTCCGTGGCGATGGAGATGGTGAAACTGCTCAGCCGTGAGGGTGTGAAAGACTTCCATTTTTATACCCTGAACCGCGCGGAACTGACTTACGCTATCTGCCACACCCTGGGTGTCCGCCCGGCGGCCTGTGTGGCATAGAAAAGATAACGATATCATTGAGTAATCAGTGGTATCGTTAAATTATTTTGCATTACTCCTGTTTTTTTCATCCCCGCACCTGAAACAACCGCACAATGCACCTGCCATAACATATATTACTTTTTATCTTTTATTGCTGCTTTTTACGTAAAAATCCGCATTCTCCTGTCTGTCTGAACAGCTGAAAATACCCGGTCAATTCATAAGAAAGTTTTTATATTTCACACTCTCTCAGCGTGACAGAATCGTCACGGGTATCAGCAGGTCAGAACCACATGAAAAAATTAGTATTAGTTTGTTTAATTGAAGCCATAATTGCGGGCTATTCTGCCGGGGCACTGGCGGACGCCAATGAAGACAGGAATAAAATCATCACCCAAGACAGCACCGGTATTGTTGTTCCGGACGGCCTGCATTTCCATTTAAGCCGCAACGTGACCGGAACAGATTTCATCATTGAAAACGGCGGGCAGCTTTCACTGAATGCAACCAGTGTCCTGAACGGCGCAGTGATCAAATCCGGTGGTGATGTCAGTTTCAGCGAAGATACCCGCTCAACAGGCACACTGGTGATTGAAAAAGGTGCGGAAGCTTTTGCCGGCAATACCAATGAATTTGCCATTGATGTCACAACAAACAACCCTGCCGTACCGGGAAATGTGATATTTGAAACCGTTGATAATGCCGGATTACTGGAAATCGGCCCGGCCTGGACCGGCGGTGCGGATGTCGACGATTTTGCCCCGATGCCGGATAAATTAGGTGCGGATTTGGTCACCACCATTAATACCCTGAATATGAAGGGCGGCATGGTTGCCCTGGAAGCTTATTCTCCGGCGGCTCAGCAAAATCACCTGAAGATCGGTACATTAACCGGACAGGGGGATTTTTATATCTCCACCCAGATGGCGGACGGCTGGGGCGATCATATTACTGTCAGCAATAAAGCCACCGGTAATTTCGGTATTGAATTTGCGGACTCCGGCAAAGAGCCGAAAAGCGCCACCCGCCACACGGTTGTGTCCGTTAACAGCGGTGATGCCGCGTTCCGTCAGCTGAATAAAGATGAGACTGCTGAAATCGGTGCTTATCAGTATTCCCTGAAGAAAACCCAATCCGGCGAAAGCACAGAGTGGTACTTACAGGGCAAGCTCAAAGGCGATAAAGATACCGACAACGGTAATAACGGTAATACCGGCGGCAATAACGGCGGCACCAAACCCGTCCTGAGTTACAGCGCCAAAAATGTGATGGCAATGGCGGCAGCGCCGCGTCAGGTATTACAGACTGAATCCGTTTCCCTGCAGCAGCGTCTGGGGAATTACTACAGTAACCCGCAGCACAGCTACGGATTATGGACCCGTTATCTGCATGACAATACCCGCCTGAATGACAAAAACGATACTGCGTTTAAAAATAAACTCGACGGCATGCAGATCGGTGTGGATAAACCACTCCGCCTGAATGATGCCACCGTACTGGTTGGTGTGTTCACCGGCTTCAGCCGCAGTAAAGTCAGCACCTCTGATTACGGCAACGGTACGGTTGAAAGCTGGCACGGTGGTCTTTATGCCACATATCTGCACGACAGCGGTTTCTACGCAGATACTATGCTCAAAGGCAACCGTCTGGATAACAGCAATAACGGCCGGATGAAAAACAGTAGTGCCGCCCGTGGCGATTATCATCAGAATGCCTTTACTGCCACTATCGAAAGCGGATTTAACTATGAAATCCTGCCTGCCCTGACCGTACAGCCATACGGCAGACTGCAATATGCCCGGATCGGCAGCGCGGATTATGAACTGAGTAACGGTATGCGTGCTGATATTCACAGTGCGGACAGTTTTCAGGGTGAAGCCGGGGCTCTGGCTTCCACATCCTTTGATGTCAGCAGTGCGGTACTGAAACCGTATGTCCGCCTGGCAGTGGTTCATGAATTCACCAAAGAGAATGATGTGACCATCAACCGCGCCAATACCTTCAGCAACGATTTCTCCGGCAGCACCGGTAAATACGGTCTGGGACTGGATGCACAGATCACTCCGCAGGCCGCATTCTATACAGAAATTAATTATCTGAACGGTAATAAGAGTGAAACACCGGTGAGTGCTGATCTCGGGTTCCGGGTGCGTTTCTGATAACACCGCACTCAATAAAACGCCCGGGTGATTTCACCGGGCGCTTTAAGACAGTAAAAAAGTATAGGTCAGTGCTTATTTCATCAACTATTTTGCATCGACTCTAACGTGGCAACATCATATGCATCTAATACAGGGTTGTGTTCAATATGATTAATATCATGTGCCACCAATATGTCAGAAATAACGCCTTTTTTTATTTCATCCACATAGCGCTTAACGACCTCTGTTTCCCTGATATATATACTGCCTGAGTAATTTTCTGCCATCCCCAGTACCGCCCGTATTTTTTTCTGCATCTCTGGTGCAGTGTCCGGTTTCTTCAGTTGTTTGCTCAACATATCATACAGTTCCTGTGCGGAGCACTCTGATGCTTTCAGCACAGATAATCTGCTAATAGACGCACTGCCGGGTACACCCGTTTTACTTCTGGCTAAAATCTTATCAGGCAACGTCATACCCAGTTTTTTTACGCAGCTACCGGTGAATCCCTCTGTATAGTATTCCTGTTTCACCAGCGTTTTCGCCAGTAATGCACCACACGCTTTCATAATATTATGATCTTTCTGTGTGCTGCATCCCGTGGAGAATATCTTGCAACTGTTAACAACTGAGACAAACTCATCCTCTGCCTTTTGAAAAGTACCGCGGACTTGCTCTGTAACCTGATTTACAGATTTTTCACCCATTATTTGCTGCACTATTCCTTTTAATTGCATGATTTCTTCCCTATTTAATTAAAAAAAAATAAATAATAAGGAATGAAACTGTTGCCGTATTTTAAAAAAGCGCCATTTTCTCAGAGTGAAAAAATATGAAGCAATGAAGGAAAGACCGAAACTATATATGTTCCGGCCTTTCCGGTACTTAATCAGTAAGTATCAGAATATCAGTATCCTGTTTAATTCTCTTATTACGAAGATAAACTATTGCTCATTTTTTCAAGTTCTTTAACGATGTCATGATCTAATACTTTACCACCGCCAATTTCACTCCTGCGATGTTCCTTCAGTATATCGGTGCTGATAACACTCTTCAGTTTATTCACTCCACGTTCAACCATGTCAGAGTATGCTTTATCTTTGATGTCATCACTGCTGATACCTATATTAACCATATTCAGTGTCGTCTGTATTTTTCCACGCATCTCCTGCGAAGCTCCGGGTTGATCCAAATGTTTGCTGAGCATGTCATGCAATTCCTGTGCGGAATACTCTGTTGTTTTCAGGACAGATAATTTACCGATAGGCGCAGCACCAGAGATATCCGCTTTAATGCCGACAGAAACCTTACTATCCGGCAATGCCATACCGAGTTTTTCTGCACCCCGCGCCATAGCATCTGTTGTATAGCGCTCCGGTTCAACCAGCGTCAGAGCAGCCAGCCTTTCACACGCTTTTTGTATATTATGATCTTGCTGTGTGCTGCATCCCGTGGAGAATGTCTTGCGGCTGTTCACAAGCGCGACAAACTTATCCGCTATCGTCTGAAAAATATTCCGGCTTTCCCCTGTAATCGGTGTCTCACGAACCGGTTGCTGAGCGATTGCACTTACTGACATGATTCCTTTCCTTATTGAATTAAAAACAAACAGATAGTAAGGAATGAACCGGTTACCGTATTTTAAGAAACCCCCATTTTCTCCCGGTAAAAAATACGGGTTACACACTTTCGCCTGTAACCCGTATCAAAAGAACGATATCTTTATGAGAACTCTTTAAATGCCTTCAGCGTATTCGCCGCATACATCACGGATGGCCCGCCGCCCATACCGATAGCAATACCCAGTGCTTCAGATAACTCCTGTTCTGTAACCCCCAGTTCAACCAGTGTTTTAGTGTGAAAACCAATACAACCGTCACACCGGTTGGCAACGGCAATCGCCACGGCAATCAGCTCTTTGGTTTTTTTATCCAGTACGCCGTCAGCCGTGCTGCTTTGCATGATGGTCATAAACGCGCCCATCACATCCGGAATATTTTTGTGTAATTCCTGCATGTTGCCGGCGATATCTTTGATCACATCTTTGTAGTAGGACATTTGTCACCTCAATTATAGGTATCAATAATATATATTATTATATAATATTAAATCAGATAACATACAACCCTTTTCCGGCAGGAAAATGTCAAAAAAATGGCCGCTGATAAAAGCGGCCATCCGGGGTAAAAAAGACGTACTGATAATATCAGCCGGTGTTACGCATACCGGCAGCAATACCTGCGATAGTCACCATCAGTGCCTGTTCCACCTGCGGGTCAGACTGATCACATTCTCGTGAGCGGTGCAGCAGTTCAGCCTGTAAGACGTTGAGCGGATCGGTATACACGTTACGCAAAGCGATAGATTCCGCAATCCACGGCAGGTCAGCCATTAACTGCTCATCTTTGGAAATCATCAGGACACTCTTAATATCCTCTGATAACTGTTCGCGCAGTTTTGCCCCCAGCGGCCACAGACGCGGCTCGACCAGGCGCTGGTCATAGTATTCCGCCAGCCATAAATCAACCTTGGCGAACACCATTTCCAGCATACCGATACGGGTTCTGAAGAATGGCCACTGGTAATACATCACTTCCAGCATGGCCCGGTTGCCTTCATCCACGGCTGTTTTCAGTGCCGCGCCCGCACCCAGCCAGGCCGGCAGCATCAGACGGTTTTGTGACCAGGCAAAAATCCACGGGATCGCACGGAGTGTTTCCACGCCGCCGGTCGGACGGCGTTTTGCCGGACGGGAGCCCAGTGGTAATTTGCCCAGTTCCTGCTCCGGGGTGGCCGCGCGGAAATACGGGACAAAATCCGGCTGTTCACGGACATAGTCACGATACATTTCACAGGACACTTCAGACAGGCGATCCATCACCGCGGCCCATTCCGGTTTCGGCTCCGGCGGCGGCAGCAGATTCGCTTCCAGGCTGGCGCTGGCATACATCGCCAGGCTGCTGATAGTGACCTGCGGCAGACCAAATTTAAAGCGGATCATCTCACCCTGCTCTGTCACACGCAGGCCGCCTTTCAGGCTTCCCGGCGGTTGTGAGAGCAGTGCGGCATGTGCCGGTGCGCCCCCGCGGCCGATGGTGCCGCCGCGGCCGTGGAACAGAGTCAGTGTCACACCTTCGCGGGCACAGACTTTAATCAGTGCATCCTGGGCGCGGTACTGTGCCCAGGACGCCGCCATTACCCCGGCATCTTTGGCGGAGTCGGAGTAACCTATCATCACCATCTGGCGATCACTAATCAGGTTACGGTACCAGTCGATGCTCAGCAGACGGGTGATGACACTCTCTGCATTATTGAGGTCATCCAGAGTTTCAAACAGCGGTGCGACCGGCAGTGTGACCGGGCTGCCGGATTCTTTCAGCAGCAGTTTAACCGCCAGAACATCTGACGGCACTTTCGCCATCGAAATCACATAGGAAGCGACAGAATTTTCCGGTGATTCGGCAATCACCCGGCAGGTATCAAAGACTTCACGTGTTTCATTACTGCACTGCCAGTTCTGCGGTACCAGCGGGCGTTTTGACTGCAATTCACGCAGCAGGAACTCCTGCTTTTCCTCTTCCGGCCAGTCAGCATAATTCCCGAGGCCGAGGTACTGTGTCAGTTCAGACAGTGCTTCTGTGTGACGGGTGCTTTCCTGACGCACATCAATACGCACCAGTTGCAGACCAAAGCAGCGGATACGGCGCAATGTATCCAGCAGCTGGCCGTTGGCAATAATCTTCATGCCGCACTCAACCAGCGAGCGGTAGCAGAGATACAGCGGCTCCCATAACTCTTCGTTATCCGTCAGCAGGTTGTCCGGTTTGATAGCCGGTTCACCGGCCAGACAACGCTCCAGATAGTCCAGTGTGCTTTTCAGACGGGCGCGCAGCTGTTTGGTGATCACACGATACGGCTCGGCTGCATCCTCACCCACGCGCTCACGCAGCTCCGGCGTGCATTCACTCATGGAAAGCTCGGAAACCAGCACCTGAATGTCATTATAGAACAGATCGGCGGCCTTCCAGCGGCTGAGAGTCAGCACGCGCCGGGTGATATCTGCGGTCACATTCGGGTTACCATCGCGGTCACCGCCCATCCAGGAGGTAAAGCGGATCGGCGTGGCTTCCACGGACAGGTTATAGTCCAGTGACGCCTCAAGCTGCTCATTAAATTCGCGCAGAAACGCCGGGACACCTTCCCACAGACTGTTTTCCACCACAGCAAAGCCCCACTTCGCTTCATCAAGCGGTGTCGGACGGTCTTTGCGGATTTCATCGGTATGCCAGGCCTGTGCCACCAGCTGACGCAGACGGCGCATAATGCGATCATGCTCATAGTCAGCCAGATCATCGTGATCCAGCTGTGCAAGGCAGGTATTCACCGCCACCAGTTTATGGATCAGCGTACGGCGGGCAATTTCTGTCGGATGCGCGGTCAGCACCAGCTCAATGGAAAGCTCATCCACGGCCTTGCGCATCTCTTCATTGGTAAAGTTTTTGGCTTTCAGCTGATCAAACAGCGCCGCCAGAGCGACCGGATTGCTGGCCGCCTCACCATGCGGCGAAATGCTGTGATACTGCTCCGCCACGTTGGTTAAATTCAGGAACTGGTTAAATGCACGGGCAACCGGCAGCAGTTCTTCATTGGATAGATTTTGCAGTGTCATCAGCAGCTTCTGCCGCTGGATTTCATTCCCTGCCTGTGATGCTTTGGATAACTTACGGATGGATTCTACTTTTTCGAGAATATGTTCACCCTGGGCCTCTTTGATCGTGTCTCCGAGAAGTTTTCCCAGCATACTGACGTTACTGCGCATTGCGGAATATTGTTGATTCATACGACCCCTGACCCTTATTGACGGCAGAATCCTATGACCGCCGGTGAGGAACTTTCAGCCGGCAGTTCTCTGTCCTGTACATCTTAGTGATTTCATACGACGGATTAATTCTTATTTTGTGACGCCGTTCCCTTGCATTTATCTCTGCCCTATATTCATATCAAAAAAAACGCGCTTTGAAAGGACTTTATCAGATTTAATTGCCGCACAGACATCATGCGGCACACCGGCTGTCACCGCATTATCGGGTAAAAATCCGTCCCGGCAGCATAATGAAATGGAAAAACAAGCGTTACAGACAGATATCGCGAATTAAGGCAAAAATAGTAACGATTCAGCCTGAGCAAAAATCCTCAGTCCGGCGGGAAAAAAATCAGCAGAAACGTTTAATGTCAGCGGGAAAACAGCAGGGAAGTGAAAATAGTAACGGGATGCAATTAAATCCGTTAATTGCATCCCGCCGGGGTTGTTTCTGTCCTCAGACTGACATCCTGTCAGAAGAAGCACATCCGGTGCATATCCTTACCATGACATCCTGTCACAGCCATCATCCATAATGGTTATATGTCCGTTATGAAACATCACCATGCGTTATTTATATCAATCCTGTATCTTTAACGTAATAAGATAATTCCCGTTATAGTCATCTTTTGTTCTGCCTGCAGGATATTTAAGATTATTTAACCCCGTTAGTTATCACAATCCGACGAATTACAGTAACTGTGCCAGACGGTTTAAATCTGACAGGATCGCCCCGGCGGTGACATCCCGTCCGGCACCCGGCCCGCGGATCACCAGCGGATTATCACGGTACCAGCGGCTTTCCACCGCAAAAAGGTTATCACCCGGTTGTAATGACGCCAGCGGATGTTCAGGCCGGACCGCTTCCACGCCGACCCGTGCCTTGCCGTTAGCATCAAAGCGGGCCACGTAGCGCAGCACCATGCCCATTTCGCGGGCGGCTTCCAGCCGGCAGGCCATCTGTTCATTCAGTGCCGTGACATTCTCAAAGAAGTGATCGGTGGTGCCTTCCTGTGCCGCTTCCGGCACCAGGGATTCCACACGGACATCTTCCGGCTCAATTTCATATCCGGCTTCGCGGGCAAGAATAATCAGCTTGCGCATTACGTCCTGGCCGGACAAATCAATACGCGGGTCCGGCTCGGTCAGTCCCTGCTGCCAGGCCTGCTCCACCAGCTCGCTGAACGGTACGGTACCGTCGAATTGCAGGAACAGCCAGGAAAGTGTACCGGAGAAGATCCCGCTGATCGCCAGGATGCTGTCACCGCTTTCATGCAGATCGCGCACACAATGGTTGATCGGCAGTCCGGCACCGACAGTGGCATTGTACAGCCAGTGACGCCCGGTTTTACGGAAAGCATCGCGGATCTGACGGTAATCCCGGGTTTTGGCCGCCCCGGCAATTTTGTTGGCACTGATAACATGGAAACCGTACGCGGCAAAATCGGCGTAGCTTTCCGCCAGTGCTTTGCTGGCGGTCAGGTCGATAATGACCAGGTCATCAAACGGATGGTTACGCATCCACAGATACAGCGTGTCTTCATCTGCCACCGGCTCCGCTTCTTCATTAAAGAAAGCCAGTGCACGGCTCGGATCAAGCCCGTCATAGCTGAGCAGTGCCCGTTCGCTGTCCGCCACACCGGCCAGGATAAATTCAAACCCGCTGCGGGCAGAGAGATTGCTCTGCTCACGCGCGAACAGCTCCAGCCAGCGGCTGCCGATATTCCCTTTGCCGAAGACCATCAGACCGATTTGTTTTTCCGCACGGAACAGGCTCTGGTGCAGACCCTGAATCACATGTCCGGTCTGGCGGGTACGCAGAATCGCCACGAGGCTGATGCCGTCCTCCGCCTGCCAGATAAATTCCACCGGCTGATCTTTGAGCTGCTGATAAAAACGATGATAATGCAGCAAATTTTTACAGACCCCGGCCCCGACCAGCGCCACCAGCGAGAAGCCGTCACGCAGGGTCAGAGTGCCCGGCAGACCGGCGCTTTCCAGCACATGCAGAGCGCTGTCCGCCACTTCAGCGGTATAACTGAGCTGAATGAGATTGTCATCATTATGCAGACCAACGGCCAGCGGGCGGATCTGGCTGCGTTTAAGCAGCAGATCAATACTTTTATAACGTGCTTTGGCGTCATCCCCGGCCGGCAGGCGGATATCAATCAGGCAAACCTCATCATGGTTTGTCACGATTTTCGCCCCGGTACCGGATGCCAGCACACGCTCAATTTTTGTCGAACCCTGTTCAGGCTGATAGCTGCAGCGCAGCTGTAAATCGATATCACTGACGGACACCGGCTGTAATGTGCGGGTATGCAGCACCGGTGCGGCGAGACGTGCCAGTTCACTGGCTTCATCCAGACGCAGCAGCGGCAGCAGACAGGCATCTTTGACTTTGCGCGGGTCGGAGCTGTACACCCCGGCAACATCGCTCCAGATGGTGACTTTTTTCACTCCGGCCAGTGCCCCGACCTGGGTGGCGGAATAGTCACTGCCGTTACGGCCGAGCAGCACGGTTTCCCCGGCAGCGTTACGGGAGATAAACCCGGTCACCACCAGACGTTTACCCGGATGCAGCGCCAGCAGTTCTGCCAGCAGCGGCTGCGACCGCGCGGTATCCACTTCCGGCTGCGCCGCCCGTTCCGCACACAGGAATGTCCGGGCATCCAGCCACTGTGCGGCCATACCCTGCTCCTGAAGTACCTGAGCCATCAGACGGGCAGACCAGATTTCCCCGTGACCGGTCACTTCCGCGTAAATCACATCATTCAGCGGATTTTCCAGCAATTTCGCCAGGCGCTGAATATCATCATTAAACTGAAAGATCAGGACATTAGCCTGAACTTCCGGCAGTAAGTCACTGATAAGGGTTGTCTGATAGCGTTGCAGGGTCTGCCGCGCCTGTTCTGCGGCAGCACGATCACTCTGACTCAGTTTGACCCAGTTAATCAGCTGGTTGGTGGTACTGCCCGCGGCAGATACAACCATCAGGTCATCCGGCTCACTGTAGTTCGCCATAATATTCGCCACCCGCAGATAACATTTTGCATCTGCCAGGCTGCTGCCGCCGAATTTATGTAACTGACGCCCTTTTACTGATTCATCAATCGCCAACGCACTCATGATTACCCTTACCCCTTAGTCACTGACTGAAATGCGCGATCCAGATCAGCAATCAAATCACTGCTGTCCTCAATCCCCGCAGAAATACGTAATAAGCTGTCTGAAATTCCCGCTGCATGCCGTGCCTGCTCCGGCATTCCCGCATGTGTCATCGTCGCGGCATGGGAAATCAGTGTTTCCACCCCGCCCAATGACTCTGCTAGTGTAAAGAGAGACAGGTGAGATAAAAAGCGGGAAATTGCAGCTTCATCACCATTAATTTCAAAACTGAGCATTGCACCGAATCCTTTCTGCTGCTTTGCGGCCAGTTCATGTCCGGGATGCGTCTCCAGTCCCGGATAATACACTTTCTTCACCAGCGGCTGACGCACCAGATAATCCGCCAGGATGCGGGCATTTTTTTCCTGTAAGGTGATTCTCGGGATCAGGGTGCGGATACCGCGCAACAGCAGATAGCTGTCAAACGCCCCCAGCGTCACACCGATATTATTCGCCCACCACGCCAGCGTTTCACAGTGTTCCGCATCTGCGGCGATCACCACACCGGCCACCACATCAGAATGTCCGTTCAGGTATTTGGTGCAGGAATGAATGACAAAATCCGCGCCCAGCGCCAGCGGCTGCTGTAATGCCGGACTGAGAAATGTGTTATCTGCCGCCACCAGTGCCCCGGCCTGATGTGCTTTTTCACTGACCGCCGCGATATCCGTGATCCGCAGCAGCGGATTGCCCGGCGTTTCAATCAGCACCAGTTTCGGCTTTTCTGCCAGTGCGGCACTGAGTGACGCCTCATCGTTCATATCCGCAAAACGGACAATAAAGTGGCCGCGCTGCTGACAGCTGTCGAGCAGCCGGTAAGTACCGCCGTAACAGTCATGCGGCGCCACAATCACATCCCCGGGTGATAAAAATACCGTGAACAGCAGATGCAGTGCTGACATCCCGCTGCTGGTGACCACCGCCCCGGCACCGCCTTCCAGCTCAGCCAGTGTGCGGCCGGTGATATCCCGGCCGGGATTGCCGCGCCGTGAATAGTCATGTTCACGCGGGCTGCCGAAAGCCGGAAAATTGTAAGTCGACGAGAGATACACCGGCGGTATGACACAGCCGAATTGGTTCTCTTCATTAAGTCCGTTATGAATTGCCGCTGTCGCGGGTTTGCGTGCCATACCTCTTTCCCTGTCAGTAACCGAACGAGTTATCAGCATATCCGCGGTTTATTTAGACGTCAATATGTCTGGACATCCATCCTGCTTTACGGTTATATATACAAGTGGGATAATACCGATATCTGTCTGGCACAATTCTGCGCCCGACCCTCCTCAAACTGACTAAGATAACAAGGTAATCCATGGCTGAATGGAACGGCGAATATATCAGCCCTTATGCTGAGCATGGCAAAAAAAGTGAGCAGGTAAAGAAGATTACAGTTTCTATCCCGTTGAAAGTGCTTAAAATTTTAACGGATGAGCGCACACGCCGCCAGGTGAATAACCTGCGTCATGCCACCAATAGCGAACTGTTATGTGAAGCATTTCTGCATGCTTTTACCGGACAGCCACTGCCCGATGATGATGACCTGCGCAAAGAACGCAGCGATGAAATCCCGGAAGTGGCGAAAGAAATTATGCGCCAGCATGGGGTCGACCCGGATACGTGGGAATATTGAGTTTTATCCGCGTGTTATACGACTTATCCCCCCGGAAACAGACATAAAAAAACGCCCTGTGAAATATTTTCATTCAGGGCGTTTTTTATGGAACAGAGCGCGGCATGCCGCGCTGTGCCATTATTTCTTCGCAGAAGGAACGCTGAAGCGTTTGTTGAAGCGATCAACACGGCCGCCGCTTGCAACGTCACGCTGTTTACCGGTGTAGAACGGGTGGCATTCGCCACAGACGTCCAGGTTAAAGTCGTGCCCTGCGGTTGAGTTAATTTTCATTACGTTGCCGCAAGAGCAGGTTGCAGTGACTTCTGCGTAGTTAGGATGAATACCTTTTTTCATGGGGAAAACCTCGGTTAAGGCCGTGTCGCTATCCGGGCCTTTTTGCCGGACACCACACGTCGTGTTGATGATAAGTTATCGCTGGTATTTTAATTACCAAAGGCGGCGGATCATACAGAAAATCCCGGAACCATGCAATGAAATCCGCTGTCTTTTCGTGGTATTCTGAGTTCTGTTTTACGGATAATTTCCCTGTTTTTACCGGGGAAAAGCTGAAATCCGGTGATTATTCAGACACTTTTGTACCTTTTTCGCCGCTGTGTATTTTTTACGCGCCGGCGCTCTGCCGATGATGGACATTATAATGACAGTCGTCCGGGTGATATTACCAGTACCACTGACACAAACATTTGATTATTTACTGCCTGATGATATGCCCCGCCCGGTGCCGGGGGCGCGGGTGATCGTGCCGTTCGGACGGCAGAAACAGGCCGTCGGTATTGTGGCTGAACTGGCCGAAACCAGTACCTTCAGCCCGGAGAAACTCAAGCCGGTCATTGCCTGTCCGGATGACGATACCCTGTTTCCGGGCGATTTATGGCCGCTGCTGAACTGGGCGGCACAGTATTATCACTACCCGTTGGGCGAAGTGCTGTTTCATGCCATGCCGATCCTGCTGCGCCAGGGTAAAGAAGCGGCCTTTGCACCGCTGTGGCGCTGGGAGGTTACCCCGGAAGGACGTGAGATTGATATCCACACACTCAAACGCTCCCCGAAACAGCAGCAGGCACTGGCCTGCCTGCGCCGTCAGCCGGTTTACCGCCATCAGACCGCAGAATTTGAGCTCAGCGACAGCGCATTACAGGGACTGAAAAAGAAAAACCTGATCACCCTGAACGATGTGCAGCCGGACAACAAACCCTGGCAGCCGGGATTTGCGGTCACCGGTGAACGCCTGAAACTCAATACTGAACAGGCCACTGCCGTGGGGGCGATCCGTGCAGAACAGCATCAGTTTTCCCCCTGGCTGCTGGACGGTGTGACCGGTTCAGGGAAAACCGAGGTGTATCTCAGTGTGCTGGAAAATGTGCTGGCCGAAGGCCGTCAGGCACTGGTACTGGTGCCGGAAATCGGCCTGACCCCCCAGACCATCGCCCGCTTCCGCGCACGTTTTCAGGCACCGGTGGATATTCTTCACTCCGGCATGAATGACAGCGAACGGCTGGCGGTCTGGCTGCGGGCGAAACGCGGGGAAACGGCAATTGTTATCGGTACCCGCTCCGCGCTGTTCACGCCGTTTACCTTGCTCGGCATCATTATTATTGATGAGGAGCACGACGGCTCCTATAAACAGCAGGATGGCTGGCGCTACCATGCCCGCGACCTCGCGGTATTCCGCGCCAAGAAAAATGATATTCCGATTGTGATGGGCACCGCGACCCCGTCACTGGAAACCCTGTTTAATGTCCGGCAGAAAAAATACAAAGTGCTGCCGCTGACGCAGCGGGCGGGAAATGCGCAGCTTGCCGATCAGCATCTGCTCGATCTGAAAGGGCTCCCGCTCACTGCCGGGCTGTCGCCGCCGCTGATCAAACGTATCCGCCATCATCTGGCAGCGGATAATCAGGTCATTTTGTTCCTCAACCGGCGCGGTTTTTCCCCGGCGATGCTGTGCCACGAGTGCGGCTGGATAGCAGAGTGCCCGCGCTGCGACCATTTTTACACCCTGCACCAGAACCACCGCATGCTGCGCTGCCATCAGTGCGACAGCCAGCGTCCGGTACCGAAACAGTGTCCGCAGTGCGGATCCACGCAACTGGTGCCGGTCGGACTGGGTACTGAACAGCTTGAAGAGAGCATCGCTCCGCTGTTTCCGGATGTGCCGGTTACACGGCTGGATCGCGATACCACCAGCCGCAAAGGCGAACTGGAGCAGCACCTCGCGGATGTGCATCAGGGCGGTGCCCGTATCCTGATCGGCACCCAGATGCTGGCCAAAGGCCACCACTTCCCGGATGTTACCCTGGTCGCCCTGCTGGATGTGGACGGCGCGCTGTTCTCCGGCGACTTCCGTGCGGCGGAGCGTTTTGCACAACTCTACACTCAGGTCTCCGGCCGGGCGGGACGTGCAGGTAAACGCGGTGAGGTGATTTTGCAGACTCACCATCCGGAGCACCCGCTGCTGACGGTGCTGCTGGAAAAAGGCTACGCCGCCTTTGCCTCACAGGCGCTGAATGAGCGGCAAAGTGTCTGCCTGCCGCCTTACACCAGCCAGGTGATGATCCGTGCTGAAGATCAGAATAACCAGCGGGCAAATGCATTTCTGCAAACCGTGCGGCAGTTGTTCGAATCCCATCCGCTGCGGGATGAGCATTTCTGGCTGATGGGGCCGCTGCCTGCTATTCAGGCCAAACGCGGCGGACGTTTCCGCTGGCAGTTGCTGTTACAGCATCCGTCACGCAGTCAGTTACAGAAAATTGTCGCACAGGCTATCCCTTATATTCAGCAGATGCCGGAGAGCCGGAAAGTCCGCTGGAATGTGGATGTCGATCCGACTGACGGCTGAGTCTGAGGCCTTACCGTGCGTGCGCTATCTCAAAAAATTGAGATATCTCACAGTTTTATGCAAACCAGGTAACAGATTAATTTTACAAAGGGCTTAGAATAGCCGTTAATAGAATGATTAATAAACCGTCTGAATTTCACTTAAGAAGCTCAGGCGGTTTTTCACAGGTATGTGAAAAGCACGTATGTGAAAAATACAGCGGACCATAATGATCACAAAAACCGCGCAATCGATACACTTACAGGGTAACCAAAGGAATTAATGATGGAACCACGCCGCAACGATACCGGCGCGACAATGAAAGATGTTGCCAGAGCCGCGGGCGTCTCAACCGCAACCGTGTCGCGGACACTGATGAATCCGGAAAAAGTATCCGTGCAGACCCGGCAGAAAGTGGAAAATGCCGTCCTGGAAGTGGGATATTACCCGCACAATCTGTCCCGTGGTATGAAGCGTAATGAGTCCCGAACCATTCTGGTGATTGTACCGGACATCGGTGACCCGTTTTTTACCGATATCATCGTCGGTATCGAAGAGATTGCCGCCAAACACGGCTATCTGGTATTGATCGGCGACTGCCGGTATCAGCACAAGCCGGAACATACTTTTCTGAATCTGATTATCACCAAACAAATCGACGGCATGGTGCTGCTCGGTTCCGATGTGCCGTTTGACAGCCGTCATGATGAACAACGTCACTTCCCGCCGATGGTGATGGCCAACGAATTTGCCCCGGAGCTGGAACTGCCGACGGTAAATATTGATAACCTGACCGCCGCCTTTAATGCCACGCATTATTTACAGTCACTGGGACACACCCGGATCGCCTGTATTTCCGGGCCGGAAGAGCTGCCGCTGTGTAAGTACCGCATCGAAGGCTATATTCAGGCGATGCGCCGCATGGGCATGCCGGTACGGGAAGAGTATCTGGTGCGCGGCGATTTCACCCACGAAAGCGGGGCTGAGTGTGCCGCACAGCTGCTGGCTCTGCCGGAACCGCCAACGGCTGTTTTCTGTCATAACGATATCATGGCTATCGGCGCGATCTGGGCGGCCAGAAAACAGGGGCTGACGCTGCCGCAGGATCTCTCGGTTGTCGGTTTTGATGATTTACCGGCTGCACAATACTGTTCACCGACGCTGACGACTATCGCACAACCCCGTTATGAAATCGGCCGCCAGTCTTTTTTACTGCTGCTGGAACAGTTACAGGGACACACCGTGGCAAAAGGTTCACGCCTGCTGGATTCTGATTTAATCATCAGAGAGAGTGCCTGCGCGCCTAAAAGCTAGGCAAAGACCATAAGGTTAAGTAACATGTAACGCTGAATAATATGTCTCCTTAACCGACTCATTAGTGAATTGAAACAGTGGCACAACGAGATTATGTGGGACGCGGCCGCTCTGCGCCGCGTAAAAAAAGTAAATCACGGAAGAAAAGTCAGGCGAAAGGCCTGCCGTTCACCACATTGGTGATCGCCGTGGCACTGGTGGTTCTTTTTGTCGGCGGCCTGTTCTATCTGGTCTATAACAAAAAAAGTCAGACCACCGCTGACAGCATTGTTCCCCCTGCGCATCAGCAGAGTACCGGTAACGGGCTCCCGCCGATCCCGGAGGAACGCTGGCGCTATATCAAAGAACTGGAAAACCGGGAAGCCGGGGTACCGGAGCAGTATTACTCCAACCCGCAGGCACCGGCCAACCGTATTGATCCGGGTGCAAAACTGACGGAGGAACAGCGACAACTGCTGGAACAGATGCAGTCTGATATGCAGCAGGCTCCGGTTCAGTTACAGGAAGTCCCGGCAAACGGTGCGGTTCCGCGCTCTCAGGTGGTGGTCACAGGTCAGGCTCCGCAGCTGCGTATGCAGCCGGAAACCCGTCCGGCACCGCAACCGGCTGAAAAACCGGCGGAGAAACCAAAACCTGTGCAGGAAAAACCGCAGGCTGCACCTGAGCGCTGGTTAATCCAGTGCGGCTCATTCCGTGAAAGCGGCCAGGCAGAAGAAGTCCGTGCCGGTCTTGCCTTCTCCGGTATCGAAAGCCGGGTCTCACAGGGCGGCGGCTGGTATCGTGTGATGCTCGGTCCGTATGAGAAATCCGCTGCACAATCCGTGAAAAGCCGTGCCGCTGATGCCGGCGTAACAAATTGTATTCTTCGCGCTGCCGGGGGTTGAAATCCTTCAGCCCTCCCCCCATATCTGAAGTTAATTCTGTGCTGCCGGGAATATACCCGGCGGCCTTTCTCTATCCTTTAGCATAACCAGGGGCTGATTCATGACAACAATCGTAAGTGTTCGCCGTAATGGCCAGGTCGTAATTGGTGGTGATGGGCAGGCGACAATGGGTAATACCGTCATGAAAGGTAATGTCCGCAAAGTCCGCCGCCTCTATCACGACAAAGTCATTGCCGGTTTCGCCGGTGGTACCGCGGATGCCTTTACCCTCTTTGAACTGTTTGAACGCAAACTTGAACTCCATCAGGGACACCTGACAAAAGCCGCCGTTGAGCTCGCCAAAGACTGGCGTACCGACCGCATGCTGCGCAAACTGGAAGCACTGCTGGCCGTTGCCGATGAAACCGCATCGCTGATTATCACCGGCCAGGGTGATGTCGTTCAGCCTGAAAATGACCTGATTGCCATTGGTTCCGGCGGCCCGTACGCCCAGGCAGCAGCCCGCGCCATGCTGGAAACCACCGATCTGAGTGCCAGGGAAATCGCGGAGCGCGCACTGACTATTGCCGGTGATATCTGTATCTACACCAACCACAATCTGAATTTTGAAGAATTATCTTCAAAAGCATAAGGATCGACGTTATGTCCGAAATGACTCCACGCGAAATTGTCAGCGAACTCGATAACCATATTATCGGCCAGGATAAAGCCAAACGTGCTGTTGCTATCGCACTGCGTAACCGCTGGCGCCGTATGCAGCTCAATGAAGAGCTGCGTCACGAGGTCACCCCGAAAAATATTCTGATGATTGGCCCGACCGGTGTCGGTAAAACCGAAATTGCCCGTCGTCTTGCCAAACTGGCCAATGCGCCATTTATCAAAGTGGAAGCCACCAAATTTACCGAAGTGGGTTATGTCGGTAAAGAAGTGGATTCTATCATCCGCGATCTGACCGATTCCGCTGTCAAAATGGTGCGTCTGCAATCTATCGAAAAAAACCGTTTCCGTGCAGAGGAAATGGCTGAAGAACGCATTCTCGATGTGCTGATCCCGCCGGCAAAAAACAGCTGGGGTCAGGCTGATACTCAGGCTGAGCCGTCTGCGGCCCGTCAGGCATTCCGTAAAAAACTGCGCGAAGGGCAGCTGGATGATAAAGACATTGAAATCGAAGTGTCTGCCGCACCGATGGGTGTGGAAATCATGGCGCCTCCGGGCATGGAAGAGATGACCAGCCAGTTACAGTCGATGTTCCAGAATCTGGCCGGACAGAAACAAAAACCGCGCAAGATGAAGATCAAAGAGGCCTTCAAACTGCTGATTGAGGAAGAAGCCGCCAAACTGGTGAATCCGGAAGAGCTGAAAGAGCAGGCCATCGAAGCCGTTGAACAGCACGGTATCGTGTTTATCGATGAGTTCGATAAAATCTGTAAGCGCGGCGGCCAGTCCTCCGGGCCTGATGTCTCCCGCGAAGGGGTTCAGCGTGACCTGCTGCCGCTGATTGAAGGCTGTACTGTCTCCACCAAGCACGGCATGGTGAAAACCGATCATATCCTGTTTATCGCCTCCGGCGCATTCCAGGTTTCCAGCCCGTCAGATCTGATCCCGGAATTACAGGGCCGTCTGCCTATCCGTGTGGAATTACAGGCACTGACCACTGAAGATTTCGAGCGCATCCTGACTGAACCGAATGCGTCACTGACTGTTCAGTACAAAGCACTGATGGCCACCGAAGGTGTGGATATCACCTTTACACCGGACGGTATCCGTAAAATTGCTGAATCCGCGTGGCAGGTCAACGAAACCACCGAAAATATCGGTGCCCGTCGTTTACATACGGTGCTGGAACGATTAATGGAAGAAATTTCCTACGATGCCAGTGAAAAACAGGGGCAATCCGTTGAGATTAATGCGGAATATGTGAAAGATCATCTGGATCAGCTGGTCGCAGATGAAGATTTAAGTCGCTTTATTCTGTAATTCGATAATAATCAGACATAATATTATTCAGACTGTACGGGTGTATGCTACCCGTCAGTCTGCGTTATTATTTTTGTCATTATTATTACATTCTGAAAAGTAAGCGAGTTTCAATGTCAGTCACCCCTTCACCGGCCATCAGCCGTACCCAAGCCTGGCTGGAAAGCCTGCGGCCCAAAACATTACCTCTCGGGGTGATCGCAATTATTACCGGTTCCGCGCTGGCTTACTGGACCGGCCACTTTAAATTCCCTGTTGCCCTGCTCGCCCTTATCACTACCGGGATTTTGCAGATCCTGTCGAATCTGGCAAATGACTACGGCGATGCGGTAAAAGGCACCGATACCGACGCACGCCTCGGGCCGCTACGTGGTATGCAAAAAGGTGTGATCACCGCAGCCCAGATGAAAAAAGCGCTGATTCTGACCGTTACCCTTGCCTGTCTGTCCGGGCTGGCGCTGATTATTGTCGCCTGCGAGAAGCCGGAAGATATTGTCGGTTTTCTGGGATTAGGTGTGGCGGCCATTATCGCTGCGATCACTTATACCGTCGGCAAAAAACCTTACGGCTACCTCGGGCTGGGGGATATTTCTGTTCTGATCTTTTTCGGCTGGCTGAGTGTGATAGGCACCTATTACCTTCAGGCCGGTTTTTTCAGCCCGCTGACCATTCTGCCGGCGACCGCCTGCGGACTGCTGTCTGTTGCCGTGCTGAATATCAATAATATGCGCGATATCGAAAATGATATCCTCACCGGGAAGAACACCCTGGCTGTCCGCCTCGGCCCGCTGAAATCCCGCTATTATCATGCGGCGGTGATCACCGTTGCCTTCCTGTGCCTGATTCTTTTCACCCTGCTCTATCTGCACGGCTGGTACAGCTGGCTGTTCCTGCTCGCGGCTCCGGTTCTGTTTATGCATATCAGACGTGTGCTGGGCGATATGACAGCAGCGGGTATGCGTCCGCTGCTGGAACAGATGGTGAAAGCCGCACTGCTGGTTAATATCCTGTTTTCTGCGGGGCTCATCTGCCAGCGTCTGTAACCCGGATTATTGCGGAATCTGCCGCTTTCTTGATTCAGATCGGAAAGCGGTCCGCTGTTGATTTTGCAAACAACCGTGCGAAAGGGCTATACTGATTACATCCGGCAGCAACCAGACGTAAAATCCTATGAAAAATGATACCTTCGACACCTCCGAACTTTGTGACATTTACCAGGAAAATGTGAATGTCGTCGAACCCCTGTTTTCCAACTTCGGGGGCTGTTCATCATTTGCGGGGCAAATCACCACCGTAAAATGCTTTGAAGATAACGGCGTACTTTTTGATCTCCTGGAAGAAGAGGGAGAGGGCCGTATTCTCCTCATTGACGGGGGCGGGTCAGTCCGCCGTGCGCTGATTGATGCGGAACTCGCGGCACTGGCTGTGCAGAACGGCTGGGAAGGTATTGTGGTGTACGGCGCGGTGCGTCAGGTGGATGACCTCGCAGAGATGGATATCGGAATCCAGGCGATGGCTGCCATTCCGGCCGGATGCGGTTCAGAAGGCATCGGTGACAGCGATATCCGCGTCAATTTCGGCGGTGTGACATTCTTCTCCGGTGATTATCTGTATGCCGATAATACCGGGATCATTCTGTCAGATATCCCGCTGACACTTCCGGACGAAGACGAAGATGATGACGATGAAGACGCGCTGACTGAAGCGTAATCCTCATCAGACACACAGACAGCAAAAAGGGCGGAATATCCGCCCTTTTGTCGTTATAACGCAATGCAAAAACCGCGCATTACACTAAATCATTCGTTTGCAGCAAGGCGGCGAAGTGAGGACGACCCCGGGAGCATACACCAGTATGTGACCGGGGCGGACGAACAAAGCCAACGCCGCCGTGCAACAACATCTGTATTACGCTAAATCATTCGTTCTGTGGCAAGGCGGTAAAGCGAAGAGCCCCGGGAGCATACACCAGTATGTGACCGGGGAACTGAGCGAAACCAACACAGCCACAGCATCAAAACCGTGATTACGCTAAATCATTCGTTCTGTGGCAAGGCGGTAAAGCGAAGAGCCCCGGGAGCATACATCAGTATGTGACCGGGGAGCTGAGCGAAACCAACACAGCCACAGGGCGAAGGATGACGCGTAATTACTGGACGTCGTCCATTTTTCCGAGCAACGCCCGCAGACGCTCCTGCCAGCCTGCCTGCTCCTGCTTCAGCTGTTCGTTTTCACGCACCAGCGACTCACGTGCACCGGCAGCATTCTGTACTTCACGGTTCAGGTTGTTGTTCGTTTCTTTTAATTCGTCGATTTCCATCTGTAACAGGGTGATGGTGTCGATAGCCTGCTGGACTTTTGCTTCCAGCTTTTCAAATACTTCAAATGACATCTTGCGTCCTCCTTGTAAGCGATGCTCTGATTGTAAGTAGGTGTTATCCATGTGTCCAGTCACATCCCGTGTATTCCCCATAATGCAGCAGAACAGAATCCGGCTGTTATCAGTCTGAATGTTGATTGCTTGTTATAAAATAAGCGAAATCGCTCAATTTGTTGACGGAATGCACAGTTTTTGATTTCGTTATTTCTCGTTTCCGCTCATTAACGATAAATTCACACTAAGACATACGTCTGATACACGAAGAACATCATTTGTTAATAATTTGCACTTATTTCACCCTAATTTTGCACTATCAGGATTGATACTATGAGTCTAATAAAATCTCCGACCCTCTTCGGACAATGTCTCTCCGAATTCCTGGGTACAGCACTGCTGGTCTTCTTTGGTTTAGGTTGTGTGGCCGCGGTCCGTATCGCCGGTGCACAACTGGGATTATGGGAAGTCAGTGTTATCTGGGGTCTGGGTGTGGCACTGGCGGTGTATCTGACAGCCGGGATCTCAGGCGCACACCTTAACCCGGCCGTGACACTCGCACTCTGGCTGTTTGCCTGCTTTGATCGCCGCAAAGTGCTCCCGTATATCGTGGCACAATTCCTCGGCGGTTTTGCCGCTGCTGCTCTCGTTTATGCTATGTATTACAATGTGTTCCTCGATTATGATCAGGTGCATCATATTGTGCGCGGCTCACAGGAAAGCCTCTTTACCGCCGGTGTTTTCTCCACTTATCCGGCAGCACCGGTCAGCGTGGGTCAGGCATTCTTTATCGAAGTGGTGATCGCCGCTATCCTCGTCTGCCTTATCCTGGCGCTGACCGATGACGGCAACGGTGTGCCGCGTGGTCCGCTGGCACCACTGCTGATTGGTCTGCTGATTGCGGTCATCGGCGGCTCCTTTGGTCCGCTGACCGGCTTCGCCCTTAACCCTGCCCGTGACTTCGGCCCGAAAGTCGTTGCATACCTTGCAGGCTGGGGAGATATTGCCTTCACCGGCGGGCGTGATATCCCGTATTTCCTGGTGCCGATGTTTGCGCCGATCGTCGGCGGATTACTCGGTGCATTTGGTTACCGCAAACTGATCGGCCGTCATCTGCCGTGTGAAGTGTGTGATGTCAGGGAAGAAAAATAACACCGCAGCGAATCGCGTACTCTTACGTTATCGCGTGTTTGTTCACTCAGAAATAAAACAGGTTTAATTATGACAACAGAAACAATCACTCGTGAGAAAAAGTATATCGTCGCACTGGATCAGGGAACCACCAGTTCACGGGCGGTACTTTTTGATCGTAATGCTGATATTGTCGATATCGCGCAGCGCGAATTCACCCAGATCTACCCGAAACCGGGCTGGGTGGAGCATGACCCGATGGAAATCTGGGCAACACAAAGCTCCGTCTTAACAGAAGTGCTCGCCAAAACAGACGTGCACCCGGACGAAGTTTCCGCTATCGGTATCACTAACCAGCGCGAAACCACCATCGTCTGGGAAAAAGAGAGCGGCAAACCGGTTTACAATGCGATTGTCTGGCAGTGCCGCCGGACATCAGATTACTGCACCGGCCTCAAACAAGATGAAGAGATGGTCCGCTATATCCGGGAAAACACCGGTCTGGTGGTTGACCCGTATTTCTCCGGCACCAAAGTGAAGTGGATCCTCGATAATGTCGAGGGTGCCCGGGAGAAAGCAGAGAAAGGCGAATTACTGTTCGGTACCGTCGATACCTGGCTGGTCTGGCGCATGACTCAGGGACGTGTGCACGTCACCGATCACACCAATGCGTCGCGCACCATGCTGTATAACATCCGTAAGCTGGAATGGGATCAGAAAATCCTCGACCTGTTCGGTATCCCGCGTGCCATGCTGCCGGAAGTGAAAGCTTCATCGGAGATCTACGGCAAAACCAACATCGGCGGAAAAGGCGGCACCCGTATTCCTATCGCCGGTATTGCCGGTGACCAGCAGGCAGCGTTGTTCGGTCAGATGTGTGTTCAGCCGGGTATGGCGAAAAACACCTACGGTACCGGCTGCTTCCTGCTGATGAACACCGGCAAAGAAGCGGTGCTGTCTGAACACGGCCTGCTGACGACCATTGCCTGCGGCCCGCGCGGTGAAGTGAATTATGCTCTTGAGGGCGCGGTATTTGTCGCCGGAGCGTCCATTCAGTGGCTGCGCGATGAGATGAAAATCATTGCCGATGCCACGGATTCCGAATACTTCGCCACCAAAGTCAAAGACAGTAACGGTGTGTATGTGGTTCCTGCATTTACCGGTCTGGGCGCCCCATACTGGGACCCGTATGCACGCGGTGCGATTTTCGGCCTGACACGGGGTGTGAACAGCAATCACCTGATCCGCGCCACCCTGGAGTCTATCGCTTATCAGACCCGCGACGTGCTGGAAGCCATGCAGGCCGATGCCGGTACCCGCCTGAAAGCACTGCGTGTGGACGGCGGCGCGGTGGCCAACAATTTCCTGATGCAATTCCAGTCCGATATTCTGGGCACGCCCGTAGAGCGCCCGCTGATCCGCGAAAGTACTGCACTGGGTGCGGCACTGCTGGCCGGGTTATCCACCGGATTCTGGCAGGACCCGGAAGAAATCAAAGCCAAATCCACCATCGAGAAAACGTTCCGTCCGGGCATTGAAACAACAGAACGGAATGTCCGTTACAGCGGCTGGAAGAAAGCCGTTACCCGCGCACAGGACTGGGAAGATCATAACTGATTCCCTTTCCCCTTTCGTTTTAACACTCTGCCGCCGATTAATACCGGCGGTTTTTTATGCGCGAAAATAACAATCAGCATCAGAACAAAGAACCACCCGACCCGGTAAATATACCTATCCGCAGACTAAATTCCCGGAAAGCAGTTGGTGATCACAAAAAACCACTAACTGTAATCAAAATGTAACTGCCTGTGCTGAAATTCACAGTAATAACGAATCAAAACGAATATTCTGTGAGCGCAAAGGAAAACACATGAAGGTAACCGCTGCCATTCCGGTAAACTTCGCCATCAAATACTGACAAATACTTAGCGAGGGAGATGTCTATGCTAAGCCTGTTTAAACCCGCACCACATATTCAGCGGCTCAGTGCTGACCAAATTGATCCGGTATACCGCCGTCTGCGCTGGCAAATCTTTATGGGTATCTTTTTCGGTTATGCCGCTTATTACCTGGTCCGGAAAAATTTTGCCCTAGCCTTCCCCAACCTGATGGAGCAGGGATTCTCCAGAGGCGAGCTGGGTACGGCATTATCTGCGATCTCCATTGCTTACGGTCTTTCCAAATTTATCATGGGATCGTTTTCTGACCGGGCTAACCCGCGCTATTTTCTCCCGACCGGACTTATCCTTGCCTCCGCTGTCATGCTAATCATGGGCTTTTGCGACTGGGCAACCTCTTCCGTCTGGATGATGGCTATCCTCCTGTTTATCTGCGGATGGTTCCAGGGGATGGGCTGGCCGCCGTGCGGACGCACCATGGTTCACTGGTGGTCACAGAAAGAACGCGGCGGGATTGTATCAATCTGGAACTGCGCCCATAACGTCGGCGGCGGCTTACCGCCGATGCTGATGCTGCTGGGGATGTATTGGTTCGGTGACTGGAAAGCGGCGTTTTATATGCCGGCATTTGCAGCCATCCTGGTGGCAATCATCGCATTTGCCCTGATGCGGGACACTCCGCAATCCTGTGGCCTGCCGCCAATTGAAGAGTACAAAAACGACTATCCTGATGATTATACAGAGAACAGTGAAGTTGAACTGACGGCAAAACAGATCTTTATGCAGTACATTCTGCCGAATAAATTACTGTGGTACATCGCTTTTGCTAACGTCTTTGTTTATCTGCTGCGTTACGGCGTGCTGGACTGGTCACCGACCTATCTCCAGGAGGTCAAACATTTCGATATCAAAGGCTATTCTTTTGCCTATTTCCTGTATGAATGGGCCGGGATACCGGGCACGCTGCTGTGCGGCTGGATGTCAGATAAAGTCTTTAAAGGAAACCGGGGCGCAACCGGGGTGTTCTTTATGACACTGGTGACTATCGCCACTGTGGTCTTCTGGCTCAACCCGCCGGGAAATCCGGCTATTGATATGGCGTGTATGATCACCATCGGCTTTCTGATTTACGGCTCGGTCATGCTGATCGGCCTGCACGCCCTGGAGCTTGCACCGAAGAAAGCAGCCGGTACAGCCGCGGGATTCACCGGGTTATTCGGCTACCTCGGCGGCTCAGTGGCAGCAAGTGCCATCGTCGGCTTTACTGTGGATTATTTCGGCTGGGATGGCGGTTTCGGTGTCATGATTGGCGGCAGTGTGCTCGCTGTGATCCTGTTAGTTGTGGTGATGCGTGGTGAGAAAAAACATCACGATGAAATCGCCAGCAATAAAGCCTAAGCGGAGACAGACAGATGAATATATCCCGTCAGTTTTATCTTGTCAGTGCCCTCGCGGGTGCCATGCTCTGCGGCTCTGCCGCTTTTGCGGCAGACAATAAGATTGTGATTGCACACCGCGGTGCCAGCGGCTATCTGCCGGAGCATACCCTGCCGGCCAAAGCGATGGCATATGCGCAGGGTGCTGATTATCTGGAGCAGGATCTGGTGATGACCAAAGATGATGAACTCATCGTCCTGCATGATCATTATCTCGACCGTGTTACCGATGTGGCAAAACGCTTTCCGGATCGCGCGCGTAAAGATGGCCGTTACTATGCCATCGATTTTACCCTCGCGGAAATTAAATCCCTGAAATTTACTGAGGGGTTTGAAATCGAAAACGGTAAAGCGGTACAAAAATATCCGGGTCGTTTTCCGATGGGAAAATCAGATTTCCGTATTCATACCTTTCAGGAAGAACTTGAGTTCATTCAGGGTCTGAATCATTCCACCGGAAAAAACACCGGGATTTACCCGGAAATCAAAGCGCCGTGGTTCCACCGTCAGGAAGGTAAAGATATCACCCGTAAAACCCTGGAAGTGCTGAAAGCCTACGGCTACCAGACTAAAGATTCCGGGGTATTTCTTCAGTGTTTCGATCCGAATGAATTAAAGCGCATCAAAAATGAACTGATGCCGGAAATGAAGATGGATCTGATGCTGATACAGCTGATCGCTTACACCGACTGGCAGGAAACCTTTGAACAGAATGCGGAAGGCAAATGGGTCAACTATAACTATGACTGGATGATGGCTCCCGGTGCGATGAGTAAAATCGCAGCATATGCTGATGGTATCGGGCCTGATTATCATATGCTCATCAGCAAAGAGTCCACACCGGGCCACATCACTCTGACGCCGATGGCAAAAGAGGCACACGCTTCGCAACTGATGATCCATCCGTTTACTGTCCGCGCGGATGCCTTGCCGCCGTATGCGGAGAACACTGAACAGTTATTCGATGCTATTTATATTCAGGCCGGAGCAGAAGGGTTATTTACTGATTTTCCGGACAAAGGCGTACAGTTTCTGCAAAAACATAAACTGCATCAGTGATCACTACTCTGTTGCGAAACAGAACAACGGGCACCGCGGTGCCCGTTTTCTTATTATCAGAAGTCTGACTCAGGATGCCATCGGCTGCTGATTCTGCAACCGGTGAGCCAGCGGCAGCCAGCACAACATCATAATTACAGACACCGCCAGCATCAGCAGGCCGACACTGCCCTGCCCGCCCTGCGGCATCATCGCCGAAATCCAGGTGGCGACACCGGAACCCACATTCTGTAATCCGCCCACCAGCGCACCGGCTGCCCCCGCCAGATACGGGAACGGCTCCATGGCCGCCGTGGTTGCCAGCGGGAACAGCATCCCCGCCCCGAAGAAGAACAGTGCCGCAGGGATCAGTAATGTCCAGACATTCATCACCCCCATCAGCCCGGGTATCCACATCAGTGCCCCGGCTGCCAGGCAGCAAATCACGGCACACCACACCAGAAAGCTGAACGATTTACTGTCCCGTCCGGCAAACCAGGCACCGAAAAATGCCGCAGGAATCGGCAGAATAAACAGAATACTCACCGCCATACTGCTCAGGCCCAGGCCGTCACGCATCAGCACGCCGCTGGATGCCTCAAACACCGCCACCCCGGCCAGACCGCAAATCAGCATCGCCAGATACGGCACAAATGTCCGGTTGGTCAGCAGCAGACGGAAAGAGGCCCACATTTTGGGTTTCTCTTTCATCGGCGGACGGGTTTCCGGCAGTTTATGCCACATGTTGTAGCCCACTGCCAGGCCGAGCAGCAGCAGAAACGCATAACAGGCGCGCCAGCCGAAGAAAAACGCAAGCGCACCGCCGAGCATCGGAGCGATCAGCGGGCTGACCAGAATCCCCATATTCAGCAGGCTGTTGGCATAACGCAGGGAAATCCCGGTATATAAATCACGCGGCATGGTCCGCGCCATCACCCCGGCCACACCGGTGCCCAGCCCCTGTAATCCGCTGGCAATGATCAGCATGGTCAGGTTCGGCGAAAACAGCGCGACGGTCGTGGAGAGTACATAAATAAATAATCCGGTGAGGATCACCGGACGACGGCCGATTTTATCTGAGATCGGCCCGTAAATAAGCTGGGATGCGCCATAGGTAAATAAATACGCTGCCATCACGCTCTGAACGGCACCCGCAGGTTCACCGAAATCCAGCGCAATATCGGTTATTACCGGCACATACACCGTTTGCGTCATTTGCCCGACAGCAATCAGCGCAATCAGCATTACCAGCAGATGAAAGTTTTCCAGTTTTTTCATTTTTATTGTCAGTCTTTACATTGTTACCGGGAGGGCACAGCACAATTCCGGCAGTGATAATTACGGCCGGAATCAGTCATTCTTGCGATACTGTATAAAATAGCAAATTAAAAAAATTTTGGGAGATAGTTCACACATTTATTTTTGTTACCAAACGACCGTTTTTATGCTGTTTCCGGCAACTAAACTGTACACTTCATCCTGATTTATCGTATTCATGCGACAGGATCCTCTGACGCATTTAATCGATACATTTTTCCCCGCCGGCTCATTACACTGGTTTACATATTAATAACGATGACTCTGCGACTGACGGAGGTTATGCATGTCAAACTGGATCACAGGACGTGTCACACGTGTCACACATTGGACTGACACTTTATTCAGCCTGCATGTTCAGGCACCTGTCCGCCCGTTTACCGCGGGACAATTTGCCAAACTCGGCCTGGAAATCAGCGGTGAACGCATACAGCGCGCTTATTCTTATGTTAATGCACCGGATAATGATGATCTTGAATTTTACCTGGTCACCGTCGGCGACGGTAAACTCAGCCCGCGTCTGGCAGCACTGACCCCGGGAGATGAACTGCTCATCACCGATGAAGCATCCGGATTTTTTGTGCTTGATGAGGTACCGGACTGCGATACCCTCTGGATGCTCTCCACCGGCACCGCCATCGGCCCGTTTTTATCCATTCTGCAATACGGCAGGGATCTGGAGCGGTTCCGTCATATTGTGCTGGTACATGCCGTGCGTTATGCCGCCGACCTGAGCTATCTGCCGCTGATGCAGGAATTACAGAAAAAAATCGGGAGTGACAAACTGCGGATTGTGACGGTCGTCAGCCGGGAGCATGCGGAAAGCTCACTGCATGGCCGGGTACCGGCGCTGATACGCACCGGTGAACTGGAAGCGGCAGCCGGATTACCGCTGACCGCCGGCAACAGCCATGTGATGCTGTGCGGTAACCCGGAAATGGTAAAAGATACACAGAATCTGCTGAAAACAGAGCGGGAGATGCGCAAACACCTGCGCCGCAAGCCCGGTCATATCACCAGCGAGCAATACTGGTGAGCCTGTGACAGCGGGTTCTCCCGCTGTCTCTGCTTCAGAGGCTGTCGATTTTATCCACCGGCTGCGTGCTCTCCCCGAAGCGGTTGCCCTCATCAAGGCTTTTAAACACACCGCAGTCGAGCACCATTATCATCACGATAAAGATCGGCAGAAAACGCCCCAGTCCCCACTGCCAGAAATCACCGGCGGGGCTCCAGTCCGGTGTGGTAAGTGCCCACGCCATCACCAGCATTAATGCCCAGCCGCCGCGCTTGTTGCGGTCATGCAGGCGTTTGGTAAAAATCGCGGCGGCGGGATACATCACCACCAGCACCGGCACCATAATCACTTCAACAGGTAACTGAAACAGCCCCTGCAATGACATCAGGAGAAACAGCACTGCGCCGCACACGCCGATCCCCGCCCAAAATGCTTTGCGGCCGATCCGCCCGTGAAACGAAAACGCCCATTGTTGTAGTGTCATTTCTCTTTCCTAATCGTGTACACTGGTTATATTGCAGACGGACCACAGGGAGTCGCTATGAACGCAGTCAAAAAAACCGTACTGACCGCCCTGACAGCAGGATGTACACTGCTGCCCGCCATACCGGCTGCGGCAGGTGACGCGGTACTTATCCCCATCCCCTGCTCACCGGAAACACTCTGGCTTCAGGCGGATGCACCGGCCTTCGGCATCACCATCCCCGTTATGCGCGAACAGTTTAACCGCAACAACCCGTCGCTGCCATTACGGGAATACAAAGTCGTGGCCTCAAACGACATTACCGCCAGCTATCTGCGGGCGGCAACCCGCATCAGCCCTTATATTTACTCCTCTGCCGTTCTCGAACGCGACAGTGAAAAAATCAAAAGCCTCCAGCTGACCCTGTTGCCGGGCGCTGACAGTACAGCGGAAAAAGCCAACCGTGCTCTGATGCTGGCCTATATTAAGGCGCTGATTATTCAGTTTGAACCGACACTTAATCAAAGCAATATTGATGCCGCCCTGAGCAGAGCGCTGGCAACGGATTTCAAAACCGGGACTTATGCCTCTCAATTCGGTGCATTACGCTATCTTCTGGTAGTTGATGAGATAAATGGGGTAACTTTCGCTATTGAACCGATTAAGCTTTCGCTATCTAATAGTGATACGACACAGTAAACAGTGGCCGAAAAGCAAAGCTATTTCGCGCCGGTTTCACTATACTGTCTCTCTGTTTGCCTGTTCGCCGCTCTGCGCGGACAATGGTAATAAAGCTTAAGTCATTTAACTTATTCCGGCAGGAGGAAATACAATGCGACATCCCTTAGTCATGGGTAACTGGAAGCTGAACGGCAGCAGTAAAATGGTTCACGAGCTGATCACCGCTCTGCGTCATGAAATCGGTAATGTCACCGGGTGTGATGTTGCGATCGCACCACCGGCAATTTATCTCTCTCAGGCCAAACAGGTTCTGGCGGGCTCTTCCATTGTACTGGGTGCCCAGGATACCGGTCTGAATCTCTCCGGCGCGTTCACCGGCGAAACATCTCCTGAGATGCTGAAAGACATCGGCGCACACTACATCATTATCGGCCACTCCGAACGCCGTACTTACCACGGTGAAAGTGATGAATTAGTGGCAGAGAAATTTGCTGTCCTGAAAAAACTGGGTCTGACCCCGGTACTGTGCATCGGTGAATCCGAAGCGGAAAATGAAGCGGGTAAAACCGAAGAAGTCTGTGCACGCCAAATTGATGCCGTTCTGAACACTCAGGGTGCAGACGCCTTCCTCGGCGCGGTCATTGCCTATGAGCCTATCTGGGCTATCGGCACCGGCAAATCCGCCACCCCTGCACAGGCACAGGCAGTCCACAAATTTATCCGCAGCCATATCGCGAAGAAAGATGCGAAAGTGGCAGAGCAGGTTATTATCCAGTACGGCGGTTCTGTGAATGATAAGAATGCCGCAGAGCTGTTCACTCAGCCGGATATCGACGGTGCATTAGTCGGCGGCGCATCACTGAAAGCTGATGCTTTCGGCGTGATCGTCAAAGCCGCAGCGGCAGCGAAAGCTGCAAAATAATTCCCGGCCTCCGGACAGCAAAAAGCGGCGAAATCGCCGCTTTTTTTGTGTCTGCTGCTGTATCAGCTGAAGGATAACGAGGATTTTTTAGTAGAGTTTCTTCGCAGTCTCATACCAGTCTTTCTTAAACACCCGCTTCATATTCATCACCGCATCAATAATATCGTGATGAACCAGTTTTTCATTCTGGATACCGACACAGCGGCCGCCGTAACCTTCCAGCAGTAACTGAATAGAATACGCGCCCATACGGGATGCAAGGATGCGGTCATACGCTACCGGCGAACCGCCGCGCTGAATATGCCCCAGTACTGTTGCACGGGTTTCGTGATGTGTTGTTGCCTCAATCTGCCGTGCCAGCTCATACACATCGGTGACATGTTCGGTGATCGCCACAATCGCATGACGTTTGCCTTTATCAATCCCGGCTTTGATTTCTGCAATCAGTTCATCACTGCTGTATTCCACTTCATTCGGCGGCAGAACGATAAATTCACAGCCCCCGGCGATAGCAGCGGACAGTGTCAGGTCACCGCAATAGCGCCCCATCACTTCGACAATAGAAATACGTTTATGGGATGTGGAGGTATCACGCAGGCGGTCGATAGCTTCAACCACGGTTTCCAGCGCAGTAAAATAGCCGATGGTGTAATCGGTTCCCGCCACGTCGTTATCGATCGTGCCCGGCAGGCCGATGCACGGGAAACCTGCTTCTGTCAGTTTTTTGGCACCGAGATAGGAACCGTCCCCGCCGATAACCACCAGCGCGTCGATACCATTTTTGCGCATATTTTCAATCGCGGTTTCCCGCACTTTGTCATCACGGAATTCAGGGAAACGCGCCGACCCGAGGAACGTACCGCCGCGGTTGATCACATCAGAGACACTGAAGCGGTCGAGCTGTTTCATCCGGTTTTCATACAGCCCGAGATAGCCGTCATAAATCCCGATAACCTCCAGCCCTTCTGACAGCGCCGCGCGGACAACACCGCGGATTGCGGCATTCATGCCCGGCGCATCACCGCCGCTTGTCAGCACACCGATTCGTTTGATCTTCTTGCTCATGATGACCTCTGATTTGCAGATGTAATATATGTAAACCTGAGCGGCATGTTATCACGCTTCCACGATCAGGCTTCGGGAATTCACTGCTGTAACCTATAGCTGAATTGATTCACCTAATCCTATAGTAAGATAAGGTTCCGCCGGATGCACCTACCTTTTGCGGATTTTTTTGTCATTTTGAGACTCCGGGAACACAGAATCTCTGCGACCGGAATATTACCCGGCATCCCCGTTAAGGATACCCGAAAAACAAAAAATAATTAGCGTATCTGAAACATTTTTTTCACAAATAATGCGTAACAGGAACATCAGGTATCAAAGGCGGGATCTGAAATTAAAATCATATCCGGGTGAAAATATATATCCGGATTTCCCGTACATTATGTAATTAATAAAAACAAATAGTAACTATTTATTTCTGAAATCATATTGTGACATAAATAATACAATAGAAATTTATATAATATATTTTTGAAATTATTTAATTTAACTTATGGGGAATTTCAAACGAAGAGTATCAGTAACATTCTGACATATCTGACCAATATTTATTACATCGCCATTATTACTCGTGACACGGGTATCTCCATTGGCCTGCTCAAATCAAATATGGAGCTTAGATAATTGATTTACCAATATAATATGTAAATTAAGAGTTTTATCCTGACTAAATAAATAAATAAACCATCAGATTATCTTTATTTACAGCATGAACAACTATTCCTCACCATCTGAGAATATTAAAAAACTCACTTAAATATGCATTTTGCCCCCCATTGCTTAAACAAATCCTAAATAAGATACTTCTCTCATAAATAAAAATTACCACTTAAGAATTTGTCATTTCAAACTGACGAAATGGCTGTCTTTATATTTACCGACACCAGGGAATAACTAATCTAATGAAAACAAAAAAGAAGATTCTGCATCTTTCTGTTCTTGCAGTCCTATGTTCATCAGTGCCGTCATTCGTCACGGCAGCCACATTTTGTGATGGTCAGCTTCATGTCGGTCTGGCGGGTACTCCGCCGCTGACCGGTGAAATGACAGCTGATGAATGTTACGAAATAGGCGCCATAGTAGAAGGGCTGCCATCGGATTTTGTCGGCATTGCGGAAAATCTCACAATGCTGAGCGGCAGCAAACTTAGCGTTATCGGTCTTTTTGAGAATTCACAGGTTCAGAGTGGTGCAGAAGTCTGGATCAGTAAAACCACACAAATTGCAGTAAACGGTTACCATCCGGGAGCACCTGCAACCGGCAGTAATATTGATATTCAGAGTGGTGCCTTAGTTCGTGTTCTGGACGGCGGAACATTAAAAGATTCCGAACTCAACGGCGGAACCGTCTATGTCAGTAATACCGGAAAAGCCGATGATACGGGTAAATCTGAAAATAATACCGTCAACAGCGGCGGAAAATTATTTATTTACCTGGGCGGAGAATCGACCGGTACTCTGGTTAATGAAGGCGGTTATGAATATGTTCAGCAGGACGGTAAATCCCTGAATACGGTTGTGAATAACGGCGGCTTCCAGATGCTGAGATCCGGCGGATTTGCTGACAGCACCATTATTAATGACGGCGGATTACAACAACTGCATAACAGTGGTTTCGCAGATAATACCCTGGTGAATGCCGGGGCACGGCAATATGTTGTTGATGACTCCAAAGCAACCAATACAACGGTTGACGGCGGACAGCAATATATTTTCAGTCAGGATGCCGCAGCCACTGCCGGTATTGCGGAATTCAACCAGATAAAAAATGGCGGCGCCCAGATCATCAGAGGTGGCGGACAAGCCATTGATAACGAATTATATGATACCTCAGTGCAAAGTATCTACAGCGGCTCCTCCGCCACTGACACCACACTGAATGACAGTGCCAAAAGCTGGCTGGCAGCAGGGGCTCAGCTCCTCGGCGTCACCACGGTTAATCAGCAGTCTCAGGTGCAACTCACCGCCGGTGCGGAAGACAGACTGGCTGCGGATGCCGGGGCTTATGCAGAAAACGTTATCTTATCCGGCCCGGACAGCTCCCTGCTGGTGATCACCGGTGATACCGGGAATGCCGCATTTGCCGGTTCTCTCAGCGGACAGGGGCATGTGCGGTTTGTCGCACCGGTCAACGCCGGATACAGCCATCTGACCATTGATAATCTCTCCGGCAGCCAGACATTTCATATGAACACGGCGATTGCGGAACAACAGGGTGATTACCTCACCATCCGTAACGGCAGTGGTGATCATGCACTGAATATTCAGGATTCCGGGGCTGAAATTACCCGTCCGGATGAATCACGTCTTGACCTGATCACAGACGAGAGCAGCAATGCACAGTTCAGTCTGAGTGCCCTCGACGGCACCAATATCAATGCGGTAGACGGCGGTACCTATATGTACTCACTGTACGAGCGTGATGAACAGGACGGTAAAATCTGGTATCTGGCCGCACCGAAAGATGACAGCACCGGTGAACCGGGCGAACCAGAAAAACCGGTTCCGCCGGTCGTACCGGACGACAAAACCACGCCATCCACCGATGCCATGTTATCCATGGCGGCCGCGCCACAGCTGATTTTTAATCATGAACTCGACAACCTGCGGTTCCGCCGTGGTGAATTACGGGATAATCAGGGCGATGCGGGTGTCTGGGTACGACTGACCGGTGACAGAACCCGTGCAGGTACCGGACACACGCACTTTAAACTGAACCAGGCTGGTTTTGAGCTGGGTGCGGATAAATCCGTTCCGCTGGAAAACGGCAAACTGTGGCTCGGCGTCTTTACCGGCTATAACGATGTCAAACTGAAACATCAGCGCGGCGGCGAAAGCAGCATCGACAGTATCACTGCCGGCGGTTACGCCACCTGGCTTTCGGACAACGGCTGGTATATCGATGGTGTACTGAAATATAACCATTTCAACAATGAGTTACGTGCAGTTTCCACCAACCGCAGCAGCATCCGCGGGGATTATTCTCAAAATGCGTACGGGGCATCCGCTGAAGCCGGTTACTCATTTGACCTGCCGGAAGCCTTCTGGGCAGAACCGTATGCCCGCCTGAGCTATATGCGTGCAGACAGTAAATCAGTTCACCTGAATAATAATATGCAGGCAAAATTTGATGCACAGCAATCCCTGCAATCAGAGCTCGGCCTGCATGCGGGTAAAGATTTCACCCTGAACAATCAGGTGATTATCACCCCTTATGCAACACTGGCCTGGCAGCATGAGTTTATCAGCAATAATGATGTGACTATTAACCAGCGCAATACCTTTGATACGGATTTCTCCGGTGACAGCCTGAAAGCCGGCGGCGGGTTAACTGTCCGTTTCACCCCGCAGATTCAGGCATATGCGGAAATTGATTACCGTAACGGCGACAAAACAGAATCGCCTGTACACGGCAATATCGGCGTTCGCTATAACTTTTAATCTCTCGTTGTGATTCATTTACAGCGGCCGCAAGGCCGCTTTTTTTTCATCTTTTTTCACATCGGGGATTCAGAAGACAAAAAAGCCCCCCGGGAGGGACTGTAAGACAAGGAAAAACTTCCCGGGTGCTGCTTAACGACTCTGCTGACTTCACTACTCTGACAAATTATTTCTGACAAATTTTCAATCGCGATTTCCCGCACGTTGTTATCACGCTTCCGCAATCAGGCTTCCGTTAAGGATACCCGAAAAATAATTAGCGTATCCGAAACACTTTTTTCACAAATAATGCAGCAATACAGACCCGTAAATTGTTTTCTGCAATTATTTTCCTGCCCTCCCGGTAAAATACCTGTTTTCACTTCCGGAAAATACACTATGATCCCAGAGATTAAAAACCTTCCCCGTACATCAGAAACAACTCCGAAACCGGAACCTAATAAGTGCAGTATCTTCAAGTCGCTCCTGCGTTTTTTGCAGTGCGCCGTAAACAGTTCCGAACCCGTGCCTCATAAGCCGGAAACACACCACGGACTCACGACTCTCTCTCACTACTTCAGGATACCTGACAATATTCATCCGGCCGTAATATACGGTGACTCTGAAGCACGGACACAATACACATGGTCAGAAAACACAGAACGTTATATTCCGTCCGGCAGTGATACAGAGCTGACCGGAACACCATTTTATATTCCGCCCGGTCACCATCCTTCATCAGATGGTACGGATTGCAGCATGACTGAACAGAAAAAGACTATCGGCCTTTGTTACACGTTTTGTGCTGACTCCGGTTATCCGCAACCGCCTTCCGGCGATCAAGAATACGGACGTATGACATATCATTACATCTCCGGCAACGGAGAAAGCACCCCGCTGAACAGCAACGAAAAAATCAGTCGTTTTTTTTCGGAGATTGGCTTTACTGACGCCACTGAAATCTCAAAAATTGCGCATCAGGGACATGCCAGCATGGCGAATATCCGTTTCACTGAGCTGCTGAAATCCCAAAATGATACCGATGACATCTTGTTTATCGCGCCGGGTGGCAGTAAAGGAAAAATGACTATTCAGCAACTGTCACCGGGTGATTACCAGATAACATCGGAAGCTGACTTTATTTTACGCAGTACAAATCAGGAAGCCGCGTGTTATCAGAACGACATTACGATGAAAGGAATACGTGTAACCCATTTCAGCACCACTGAAACCTTATCAGAAAAAGACGCCTTAACACTCACCCTGGCTGTTTCCTCAGAATCCCGGCTGGCGGCAGACCTCATTGCCCTGAAATTCAGCTAAAAAAAAAGCCCCTCGAGAGGGGCTGTAAAAGACAGGGATGGTGTCTATGGCAAGGAAAAACTTCTTGGGTGCTACTTAACGACTCTACTGACTTCACTACTCTGACAAATGACTTCTGACAAATTCATTCCGGCGTATTTTGCGCGGATGAGGCGGATGAAGTATGGATACTCTCCGGTTCAAAATTGGCATCCAGCTGCATTTTCTGCTCCGGGTTGAGTAACTGATACATCTGATGGTGAACCCGTATCATCTCAACCTGGTAATCCAGCCGCTTGCGCATGTCCTTCTCCAGCTGGTTACGTACCGCCGTTTCATCAAACTTTTCGGCCTTTACCAGCTCATACAGCGCGATATCATCTTCTGCGAGATTACGGACATTCCGTAACTGATCACGATAATTGTGCATCAGATCCCGCAACTGCATCCGTTGTTCTTCCGTTAACCGGATACCGGTCAACATAGAGGTATAACCATCTCCCCCTGATGTCGTTATACCTTTATACTGACTGTGACTCTGCACCGGGGCAACGCAGCTATCACTTTCCGAGTCCTGCGCCAGTCCGGGCGCACTTTGCATCACAAACATTGACGCTAAAGTGATTGTTGCTATCTTACCCATAGTAACTCCTTAAACTTCTGAGTCTGCGTCACCTGACCCGTTGGAATTAACTATACGCACCCGGCTGCAAACATGCGTCAGAGCATGTAAAAGAACGTAAAGTCATGGAATAGAAACGTTTGTTGTCGTATTTTGCACGTGGAGGACGTGAATAATGAATAAAATACTGCTTGTTGATGATGACCGCGAATTAACCTCGCTGTTAAAAGAATTACTCGATATGGAAGGGTTCAACGTTGTCATTGCACATGACGGCGAGCAGGCACTGACCCTCCTTGACGATTCCATAGACTTGTTATTGCTCGACATTATGATGCCGCGCAAAAACGGGATTGAAACCCTGAAAGAACTGCGCCAGAACTACCAGACCCCGGTGATTATGCTGACCGCGCGCGGCAGCGACCTTGACCGCGTTCTGGGACTCGAACTCGGCGCAGATGACTATCTGCCTAAACCGTTTAACGATCGCGAGCTGGTGGCGCGTATACGCGCGATTCTGCGCCGCTCCAACTGGAGTGAGCAACAGCAGCAGAGCGACAGCGGCAGCAACTCGTCCGTGGTGATGGTGGATAAACTCCAGCTTAACCCGGGCCGCCAGGAAGCCAGCTTCGGTGACGAAGTACTGGATCTGACCGGAACCGAGTTCACCCTGCTTTACCTGCTGGCACAGCATCTCGGCCAGGTGGTCAGCCGTGAACACTTAAGCCAGGAAGTGCTGGGCAAACGCCTGACCCCGTTTGACCGCGCCATTGATATGCACATTTCCAACCTGCGCCGTAAATTACCGGAGCGCACAGACGGCCTGCCGTGGTTTAAAACCTTACGCGGCCGTGGTTACTTAATGGTATCTGCAACATGATAAGCAGCCTGACGGCGCGTATCTTCGCCATCTTCTGGTTTACCCTGGCACTGGTGCTGTTACTGGTGCTTATGGTACCGAAACTCGACTCCCGGCAGCTGATGCCGCTCCAGGAGAGCGAGTACCGGCAGGGGATGATGCTGCAGCAACATATTGAATCTGATCTCGCACAAGACCCGGCCAATGACCTGCTCTGGTGGCGGCGGCTGACCCGCGCCCTGGTAAAATGGACACCGCCGGACAAGCGCCTGATTATTGTTACCACGGAAGGCCGGATCATCGGGCCTATCCGCAATGATTCCCAGGTCATCCGCAACTTTATGGGCCAGTCAGATAACACTGACAACCCGAAAAAGAAGCGTTATGGCCGCATTGAGCTGCTCGGCCCGTTTGAGGTTCGTGACGGCGAAGACCGCTATCAGCTTTACCTTATCCGTCCGGCAAACACCGCGCAGTCAGACTTTATCAACTTCCTGATCGACCGCCCGTTCCTGTTACTGGCCGCCACGATGCTGATCAGCACCCCGCTGCTGCTCTGGCTGGCGTGGAGCCTGGCAAAACCGGCACGAAAACTGAAAAACGCGGCGGATGATGTTGCCAAAGGTAATTTGCGCCAGCATCCGGAACTGGAAGCCGGCCCGCAGGAGTTCCTTGCGGCGGGTAACAGCTTTAACCAGATGATCAGCGCGCTTGAACGTATGGTCAATGCACAGCAGCGGCTGATATCCGACATCTCCCATGAACTGCGCACCCCGCTCACCCGGCTCCAGCTGGCCACGGCACTGCTGCGCCGCCGTCATGGTGAGAGTAAAGAACTGGAACGTATCGAAACCGAAACCCACCGCCTGGACGGTATGATCAACGATCTGCTCGTGCTCTCCCGCAGTCAGCACAAAAATGAGCTGCTGCGTCAGAACATCAAGGCCAATGAGCTGTGGGATGACATTCTCGACAATGCGAAGTTTGAGGCGGAACAGCGCCATAAAACGCTGGAGATCACCTCCCCGCCGGGCCCGTGGACGATTTACTGCAACCCGTCCGCACTCGGCAGCGCATTTGAGAACATTGTCCGTAACGCGCTGCGTTACTCAAACCAGCACATCCAGGTGGCATTCAGTGCCGACACCAAAGGCATCAGCATTGTGGTAGATGATGACGGCCCGGGCGTCAGCCCGGAAGATCGCGAACATATCTTCCGGCCGTTCTACCGCACTGACGAAGCCCGCGACCGGGAATCCGGCGGCACCGGGCTGGGGCTTGCGATTGTCAGCACGGCGATCAGCCAGCACAACGGCAAAGTTACTGCCAATGACAGCCCGCTCGGCGGACTGAGGCTGGAAATCTGGCTGCCTCTGCACCCGCGCTGAAACGCTCTGTAGTTACCGGGGAACCCGCCCCGGTAACTATTCTTTCTTAAGCAGAAATAACAAGTAACATCAATATGATGTAATAAAATATTTCTGCTGTGATTATGCATATATCGATTAGAAAAAGTAATAAACCATAGCTATGGCTTAAAGTAACACTTTTTCTGCTGCTAACACAAAAACAGCAGATTTAAAGAAAAAAAATCCCTGATTAAACCGGATAAAGTTCGTTTAATGAAAGACGCGCGAGTGTTATCATGCTTGACCTGTCCGGGTAATCGGACTAGCCTTTGGCAGCAAATATAAACGGCGCTGATTGATTGGGTATAAATCACCTCCCAACATATTGAAAAATCAGCCCTCTGCAACACACCACAACTCTTACTGACTCGATTCCTCAATAGAATCAGTAAGATAAACTCGCAATAGCGCACTCTGGGAGCGGTAACCCAGTGCGGTAGCTATGGCCGAAAGAATACAATCATTATATTAATCAACAAGGTTTACTGTGAAAGGTATTATTTTAGCAGGCGGTTCTGGTACACGTTTATTTCCTATTACATTAGGAATTTCAAAACAACTATTACCTATTTATGATAAACCGATGATTTATTACCCGCTTTCTGTATTAATGCTGGCAGGAATCCGGGAAGTATTAATTATTACAACACCGGAAGATCAATCGGGCTTTCAGCGTTTATTAGGTGATGGCAGCGATTTTGGCATTTCTCTGGAATATGCCGTACAACCTGAACCGGAAGGTCTTGCACAAGCCTTTATCATTGGTGAGACATTTATTGGTGATGACTCGGTGTGCCTGGTACTCGGAGATAACATTTTCTGGGGACAGGGTTTCTCACCTAAACTGCTTAAAGCCGCCTCTTTAGAAGAAGGTGCAGTTGTCTTCGGTTATGAAGTACAGGACCCGGAACGATTTGGCGTAGTCGAGTTCGACGAGCACTATAATGCTGTATCAATTGAAGAAAAACCGATTAAACCGAAATCAAAATATGCTGTAACCGGTTTATACTTTTACGATAACGATGTTATTGAAATCGCTAAAAATATAAAACCGTCCGAGCGTGGTGAACTGGAAATCACAACAGTTAACCAAATTTACCTGAAAAATAATAAATTAAAAGTCGAATTGCTTGGACGCGGATTTGCCTGGTTAGATACCGGCACACACGACAGCCTGCTTGATGCAGCCAGTTTTGTTGAAACCATTGAAAAACGGCAGGGTTTTAAGGTTGCTTGTCTGGAAGAAATTGCTTACCGGCAGGGGTGGCTGACTGAAAAGCAAGTATTAGATGCCGCTGAAAAATCAAAAAAGAATGGATACGGCCAGTATCTTTTTAAATTAATCGAGAATAAAGAATGAGCCTGATAAATTTAATTGAATTTAAGACGCTTGGAGATGACCGTGGCTCTCTGATTTCATTAGAACAGAATAAAAACATTCCTTTTGAAATAAAACGTATCTATTATATTTTTGGCACAAAAGAAAATGTTTCCCGTGGATTTCATGCACATAAAAATCTGCAACAAGTAGCTGTATGTCTCAGTGGTAGTTGCCGCTTTGTTTTAGACAATGGTGAAAAAAGAGAAGATATTATTCTGAACTCACCAGATAAAGGGTTATATATTAGTAACTATATGTGGAGAGAAATGCATGATTTTTCTCCTGATTGTGTTTTGATTGTATTGGCAAGTGATTTTTATTTAGAATCAGATTATATTCGAAATTATGATGACTTTATGATGGCATGCCAAAATGTATATTCATCCATTAAGTGATACTCAATCAGAAAATATTGGTAAAAATACTAAAATATGGCAATTTAGCGTTATTTTAGCCAATGCGACGATAGGTGAAAATTGCAATATTTGTGCTCATACATTTATCGAAAATGATGTAATCATAGGAAACAACGTAACTATAAAATCCGGTGTCTACCTATGGGACGGAATTAGAATCGAAGATAATGTCTTCATTGGCCCAGCAGTTACCTTTGCCAATGACAAATATCCACGCTCGAAAATATATCCATCTGAATTCCCTAAGATATATATCCGTGAAGGTGCATCTCTTGGTGCAAACTCTACTATTTTACCCGGCGTTACATTAGGGAAAAAATGTATGGTAGGTGCTGGTAGTGTTGTCACAAAAGATGTACCCGATTACGCTATTGTATTTGGTAACCCAGCAAAAATCATTCGTTTCTTAGAAGAAGATAAATAAAATGATAAAGTTCCTTGACTTACAGTCTATTAATAAACAATACGAAACAGAATTAAAAAATGTTTGTTCCCGTGTAATTGATTCTGGCTGGTATATCATGGGAAATGAATTAAAAAACTTCGAGAATAACTTTTCTAAATATATTGACACTAAGTATTGCATTGGTGTTGCTAATGGTTTAGATGCATTAACCTTAGTACTGAGAGCCTGGAAAGAACTGAATAAACTTAAACCAGGTGATGAGGTTCTCGTACAAGCTAATACATATATTGCTTCAGTATTAGCAATTACTGAAAATGATTTAGTACCTGTTTTTATTGAACCAAACCCAAATACATACAATTTATCTGTGGAAAATATCAGAAAAGCAATTACAAATAAAACCAAAGCCATATTACCAGTGCATTTATACGGTCAAATTTCACCCATGCCAGAAATAATGGCAATAGCTGATGAATTTAACCTACTTGTACTTGAAGACTGTGCACAATCCCACGGCGCATCTATTGGTGGAAAAAAAGCCGGAAACTGGGGACACGCTGCCGGCTTTAGCTTTTATCCCGGAAAGAACCTAGGAGCACTAGGGGATGCCGGAGTAATTACAACTAGTGACGATGAATTAGCTAATGTAATTTTTGCATTACAAAATTATGGTTCTCACCAAAAATATCTAAATTTATATCAGGGTGTCAATAGTCGTTTAGACGAAATTCAGGCGGCTATGTTAGATGTTAAGCTAAAGTATCTTCCACGTGAAACACAGACCCGACAATCCATAGCTCAGTTGTATCTTGATAATATTAGTAATCCATTAATTAAATTGCCTGTAAACCCGGAAACATATAGACAAAAAATACAAACGCATGTTTGGCATTTATTTGTCATATCTTGTCAATACCGTGAAGAATTAAAGCAACACCTTTCTGATTGTGGTGTGCAAACTTTAATTCATTATCCAACACCACCTCACAAGCAACAAGCTTACCCACAGTATAATTCATTATCATTACCTGTAACAGAAAAAATCCATACTGAAGTGTTAAGTATCCCTATTAGCCCAATAATGACAGAAAAAGATATTCAAGCTGTCATTAAAGCTTGTAATACATTTTCCATTCAGTGCTGATATAAATATGGTGGTGATTTGAATTTCTTTAAAGTAACCTTTCTTAGTGGCCTCTTAACTTTACTTAGATTAATTTGTGGTTTCATAATTTCTAAAATTGTTGCTATGTATACAGGCCCATCTGGTGTAGCTGCGTTAGGGCAATTACAAAGTTTTGTAGCCCTTATTAATGGGTTTGTATCTTCACAAGTCTCACAAGGAGTTACAAGGTATACTGCTGAGAATAACACTAACTATTTTAGCGCCGCTAAATACTGGAGAGCTGCATTACGATTATCCTGTATTGCAGGATGTCTAATTATAACTATTGGTATATTATTTTCATCACGAATATCAACATTTTTATTTCTTAACCATGATTATTACTGGATAATAATACTGGCTCTCTCAGTAGTGCCATTAAATATATGTAACAGTATTATCCTAGCAGTTCTAAATGGAACTTCTAACTATAAAAAATATTTCCTGGCAAACGCGATATCAGTATTTTTATTTTTAATCAGCATGCTCTTGTTTGTATTAGTACTAGGGAAAACTGGAGCACTCATTTCCGCAGCACTAAACAACGCTATCGCAGGATTATATTCCCTATTTATTATCAAAAATGAGCCATGGTTAAAAATAGAATATTGGCTAGGCCCTATCGATAAAGATGCTTATAGAAATATAAGAAACTATTTTTACATGGGTATTATTGGCGCTTTAACAGGGCCGATATCTATTATAATGGTAAGGAACATTATTTCCTCTTATCTCTCTGTAGATGACGCGGGCTACTGGCAAGCAACTTTAAGAATATCTGAAGCTTATTTAGCAGTATTGACCACTGCAATGACTGTTTATTATTTTCCCAAAACAGCGATCGCCAAGACTAAGATAGAACACCTAATAATATTAAAAAAGGGGATTACCTTGATAGTCCCAATGGCGATTACATTGTCAGCCAGTATATATTTTCTTAGAGAATTCATTTTATCCATATTATTTACCAATGAATTTAAAGTAGCGCAATCATTATTTTTATATCAAAACATCGGTGACTTTCTTAGAATAGTAAGTTGGCTCTTTGCTACTATTTTATTAGCCAAGGGTTATTTTAAGTTAAATGCAATATTAGAAATTACGTTTAGTTTATTATTTCCGACTCTTACATACATATTTATTAATAAATATGGCTTTATAACACCATCATTAGCCTACCTAGTAAACTACATAATATATCTTACCTTAGTTGCTTTTATCTATATATGGCACATAAGAAGGCTTCCTCAATGAACCTACCATGCTCTATAATAATACCTGTATATAATGAGAGTAATAACCTAAAAACATGTTTTGATAGCATCAAAAAACAAAAGTATAATAATATAGAAGTGATATTTATTGACGATGGTTCCACAGATAACTCAGCACTACTAATTAACAATTTTATAACTGAAAATAATAACCTGAATATTAAATATATATATCAAAAAAATAGTGGTGCCGCTAACGCCCGATTTAATGGAATCAACCTTACAAATAGTAACTATATTGTTTTTTTAGACTGTGATGACTGGTTAAATGAAGATTCAATACTTTTAGCAATGCGTAAATTCAAAGATGACAGCATTGATTTATCATTATTTGATCTTTATTTTGTAGAGAAAAAAAACCAAGAAGTAAAAAAAATATCTCGATTTATATATTACACCAATGAAAAGAAAATCACAGGTCACGACGGTTTCTTTAATTCTATAAATTCATGGGGGCTACATGGCTGCGGAATTATAAAAAAAAGCATCCTGTTAGGTGCATATAAAAAATATACCTCTATAAATAATAATAACGTAAATTATATAAATAATGATGAAATAATAACACGGCTATGTTTTTTACACTCTCGATACATTTCGTTATCTAGCGGAAAATACTATTATTATAGAAATACAAACTCAACAACAAAAAAAATAAATAATAACTATCACTATATTATATTTAATTCAATAATACTCAATCAATTAATAAAAAATAGTGACATCAACATTGATAGATATATAATAAAAAGCATTGACTTATTAAATAGAACGACATGGGGTGTTTTTTTACGCTATGTAAAATGGAGATCATCTATTGATAAAAAATCTTGGAAAGAATCTATTAGATCTGCATTAAATTACTACAAATGTAATAGTTATAATAAAAAACCAAAACAACTATTAAAGATAATTATAATGAAACTATATCTAAGATTAATTAACTAACTTCAAAACAATAACCAAAAGTATAGACATGATAGCAATTAACTATATATTATTTATTATTTCTATTTTTACGATAATTTTTTTATTAAAAAAAACAAATAGTAATATTTTTAATCCTGGGCCGCTATGGAAATTGATATTACTAGAATCCTTTTTAGTAATATTTGCTCCTATTATAATTATTACCTACCCTGAAGCTATCAATGTATATCAAATGAAAGGAACGAGTTACTTAGGTGTAATTAGTAATAGTATAATATTTTATATTCAATTTATATTACTATTAGTTGGTTTTTGCTTTGGCATCAGTAAATCTTACTTTACAATAAATAGCCCCGCTTCATTTAAAAATGATAAATCATCTCAATATGCTCTTGTACTAACAATGCTCATATTACTTTCGATTATATTAATAAAAGTTTCAACCATTCCATTGTTTTCAGCTATTCATGGTGGAAACCTTGCAATTGAAAGAGCACAAGTTGGGAAACAATTAACTGGTATATATTCAATATTACACACACTAACTCTCATACTATCCTGGCTGTTGATATATACCTCTGCAGCATTAAAAAATGAAAAAAAACATTATATATTTTATTTATTATTAGGTATTTTTGGTTTATCTTGGTTTGGGCATAAATCAAGCATAATACTATCTCTTTTGGGATTCTATTTTTATTCAATTAAAGATAAAAAAACCAATCTTATTTTTATATACAAAAATATTGCAATAATCCTAATCCTCTCGATCTTACTATTTTATATATATAAAAACTCTATCCCATCTAACAGTAATATTACGTTTGAATTTTTAAATAGACTATTCCTTGGTCAATTGCACGGGTTTTATCAAGAGTTTGAATACTTCACAAGCGATGTTGAATATTGGAAATCATGGATTCCTCTTTCAAGTTTTATTTTTGATGGCAATATTAATTATGCACGAGACCTAATGAATTACACTGAGGGAATAACGGCTACCAATCAAATGAAAAATACATTTATCGGAGCAGAAACGCATAGAGTTCTCGGTTTAATTCCCTCTATTATAGTAATGCCATTTTTAGGATATTTTATTATAAAGCTCTCATTCTTTGTTATCAAGATAGCATCAAAATTCCTAGGAAAACCGTTCTATCAGCCAATACTGTGGACACTCCTGTCATCATTAACCTTAACTAACGGAATATATACATATTCCTCTTTTAGATTCATCTACATTTTTATAGCATCAATAACCCCTGTTATCCTAATAAAAATGCTAATAAAAACATGCATTACTAAAATTAAAGTACCCAATCATGACTAAACTCGTAACCATAATAATCCCAAGCTATAATCATTCGAGATATATCGGAAAAACTATAAAAAGTGTCTTATTACAAACCTATACCGAAATAGAGTTAATTATTATAGATGATGGCTCAATCGATAACTCAATTGCAGTTATTAATAGTTATGAGTCAGAATGCCAATCAAAACTTAAGAAGTATACTTTCATCCATCGAAACAACAAGGGATTATGTGCAACATTAAATGAAGCAATCAAAATATCATCAGGTGAATATATTTCGATAATTGCATCTGATGATGTAATGAAAAAAGACAAGACATTAGCACAGGTAAATTATTTAAATAGCAACATAGAATGTGTTGGCGTATTTTCAGGCGCAGATGTAATTAAAGAAAATGGAGAACTTTTAGTAATCAGAAATGGAAGCAATAAAAAATATTACTTTAAAGATATTATAACAAATAACTATCAGTTATTCTCACCAAGCGCCATGTATCGATCTTTAAAAATAAAAGAAGCTGGGTTATACAGGACCGATATCTTACTGGAAGATTGGTATATGAATTTAAAATTAACAGAAAAAACTGGTTACTTAATAGCTTTGCCTGATGTATTAATCTGCTATCGCCGCCATTCAAGTAATACATCGCTTCTTTCACCTCGCCTACATCAAGATAGAAAAAAAATATTGGATCTATTTGCAAATTCTATTTATTATGATCACGCAAAATTAGAGCTAAAATATACCATCGCTTATGAATCTGTTACTTTCAATAAAATTAAAACATTAAAATATTTACTATACTGTATTTTTAAAAACAAAAAATTTGCCCTTCGTCGCCAGACATTAGTCACTATAGCTAAGTTATTTTTTCCTAAAAAATATCTAAACAAAAGATTGACTGGAAAATAAATGAACATACTAATAATTACTACTGGCCTTGGGATGGGGGGAGCAGAAAATCAAATTTGTTCCTTGGCTGACAAATTAGCCAATAATCATAAGGTTGTTATTATTAACTTATCCAGCCAATCCTCGATTCAAATTACCCCTAAAAATAAAAATATTACAATTCATTCTTATGAAATTAAAAAAAACTTTTTGTCTCTCATACTTACACCAATAAAGATTATAAAGTATATAAATGAGTACAGCCCCAACATAATTCATAGCCATATGTTTCATGCAAATATACTATCTCGAATATTAAAATTATTTATACGAAAAACTATATTAGTATGTACTGCACATAGCAAAAATGAAGGAGGGAAGCTTAGGATGTTTCTCTACAGAATAACTGACTCATTAGCAACAATTTCAACAAATGTAAGCCAAGAAGCTGTAGACTCGTTCATCACTAAAAACGCCACCAAGAAAGGAAGAATGATCCCATTTTATAATGGAATCGATATGTCTACTTTTTGTTATAACCCAATTGCCAGAAATATTAAACGAAAAGAAATAAATATCAGCGAAAAAACATCTATCATATTGGCTGTCGGTAGATTAACACCAGCAAAAGATTACTCTAATTTGCTATATGCATTCTCAAGAATAAATACTCCTACCCAACCAAAACTTGTTATTATTGGTGATGGTGAAGAAAAAAATTCTTTATTACAGCTTGCAGATAATCTTAATATATCATCTAACATCATATGGCTAGGTCAACGTTATGATGTTTCAGAATGGATGTCAGCTTGTGATATTTTTGTTCTCTCATCTGCTTGGGAAGGTTTTGGCTTAGTTGTAGCTGAAGCAATGGCTTGTGAACGTCCAGTTATAGGTACTAATTCTGGTGGTGTTAGCGAGGTTATCAATAAGCATGGCTTTATCATTCCCCCCGAGAACCCAGTAGCACTAACAGCGGCTATAGAAAGGTGCTTATCATTAACTAATGAAGAAAGATATACTATTGGACTAAATGCACGAAATTATATTTTTGATAATTTCTCATTAGAAAAAATAAGTCAACAATGGATAGACCTATATACATATCTTATAAAAAAAAATGAAAAATAATATTGCCATTATAATTACTAAGTCTGAAATTGGTGGAGCCCAAACATGGGTTATGGAACTGTATAGAATATTAGATTCATATTTCAATATCATACTTATTACATCAGATAAGGGATGGCTAACGGATCATTTCCCTGACGAAAAAATTTATATTGTACCAAGCTTAGCCAGTATAAAAAATCCATCTTGTATTTTTAAAATATCATCTATATTAAAGAAAAATGATATAGATATTGTTATTTCTAACTCTGCCAATGCTGGTTTATACTCTCGTCTATCAAAGATTATTAAGCCGCATAAAAATATATACGTCTCTCATGGATGGTCTTGTATTTACAATGGCGGTAAATTTAAAAAATTATTTTGCTTAATTGAAAAAATACTGTCCTTTTTATCTGACGAAATATTATGTATATCTGAGAATGATAGAAAGAATGCAATTGAATTTATAGGAATAAAAAATGATAAAATTACTGTAATAAAAAATAAAATTTCGCCATTACCTAAGAAAGTTACTATAAATAAACGGCTAAAAGCCCTTTTTGTTGGTCGAATGACTCATCCTAAAAGAGCAGATTTATTTATTGAGGCAGCAAAAAAAATACCTCACATGGATTTTTACTTAGTTGGTAGTGGGCCATTAATTCGAGAGTTAAGAACATCCTGCCTAGGTTATGACGATAATATATTCTTTCTGGGTGAGGTTGAGAATTTTAATTCCTATTGTGACTTTGATATTTTTGTACTTTGTTCTGACAGCGAAGGATTACCAATGTCAGCGATTGAGGCCGGTTCTGCTGGCTTACCCCTGCTGTTGAGTAATGTGGGCGGATGTTCTGAGTTAATATATTCATTTGATAACCAACAGAATGGCTTGCTTGTAACTAATAATATCGAGAATATCGTAAGTTCACTAACAATGATATCTAGTCATTATTCCAATTATTATGATGCTGCACAAAAATTAAGATATCAATTCGATATCAAATCTACAGCTGATGATTATATTAAATTAATCCAAGGATAAATATTTATGCTCGCAATTATTGGTGGTTCTGGTTTTATCGGCACTCGCTTATCAAATCAATTAAAAGAAAGTAATATTCCGTTTAAAATTATAGATATTGAAAAAAGTTCTGCTTTCCCTGACCACTGGTTTTATGGTGATGTTACTGACCCAGAATCTTTAATCAAGCCCCTGGAAGATTCAGATATTATAATCAATCTTGCTGCCAAACATAAAGATAACGTATATCCAACTAGTCTTTACTATGATGTAAATGTTGAAGGTGCAAGACATATTTGTGATGCAGCCACTAAAGCAGGTGTTAAGTATATTGTATTTACATCCTCTGTTGCTGTTTATGGATTTGTTGAAAAAGAGACAGGTGAAGATGGACAATATAAACCTTTTAATGATTATGGAAAATCTAAATTAGAAGCAGAGTATATTTATGATGCATGGCAACTAAATGGCTCAGATCGCACACTAGTTACCATCCGCCCGACTGTTGTTTTTGGTGAAAATAATCGAGGTAATGTCTTTAATTTATTTCGCCAAATTGCTTCAGGTCGTTTTTTAATGATTGGTAATGGGAAAAATCAAAAATCTATGGCTTATGTTGAAAATATTGCATCATTTATCAATTTTTCAACAACCCTTAGCTCTGGCCGTCATGTTTTTAACTATGTTGATAAGCCAGATTATAATATGGATAATCTAACTGATATTATCTGTAATGCTATGAATAAAAAGAAATCTAACATTCACATTCCTTATGCTTTAGGTTTGCTGGGTGGATATTTTTTTGATTTTTTAGCAAAAATATCGGGTAAAGAGTTTCCTATTAGTAGTATACGTATAAAGAAATTTTGTGCACGAACCCAATTTAAGTCTGATAATATAAATAAAACAGATTTTAAGCCTCCTGTTTCATTAGAAAAAGGTATTGCAAATACTGTTTTATATGAGTTCATGAAAAAATAAAATATTAATTTGTAATTTCATCTGATATGTACAGAATAAAAATGAAGAAATATAAAAAAGATTACCTAAAGTTATTATTAGCGGGCATTTCATTAATAATAATATATTTTGTATCAAAATTAATGCTATTTGGTACCGGATATGGCAGCTCTATTGCAAACAGTATATTATTAAGCATTTTTATTATACTATTTAGCTCTTCTAAAAAAGCATTTTGGTTTATAATATTCCCTATCGGAATTATTTACTCCCTTTATATTCCTATAGGTCTGATTTTTGGAAAACCGACCTACCATTATATGGCATCTGTATTAGCCACTGATTTTCTTGAAAGTAAGGAATTTATAGGGCAAATACCTTTAACCAATTACCTTTATAGTTTATTAATAATCCTAGGCCTAATATCATTTAGATTCATAACTTCTAAATATAACATTCATCTCTATAGAAATAAAACCATTCTTTGTCTGATGATATTTTTTGCAATGTTTAATCAGTCTCCATTCTATTTTCTGAAAGATGTAACTAAATCAACTATAGCAGTAAAAAATGAAATCATTGCACTGAATAAGTTGCTAAAAGAAGATGAATGGGGAAGTGCATCATTAAATGAGAATTCAACCTATGATAATTATATTCTCATTATTGGTGAAAGTGGCAGAAAAGACTATCATCACTCTTATGGCTATCCAATCAATAACACTCCTTTTATGAGTTCATCTAATGGTTTACTTGTTGATGGCCTAACATCTGGGGGAACAAATACAATTTCATCATTAAGATTAATGTTGACTTTGCCTGATAAAGACACATGGGAACCTGATTATTCATTAAATTTTATTGACCTGGCAAATTCTGCCGACATTGAAACTCATTGGATTTCTAATCAAGGTTATTTTAGTGAGTTTGATACTCCTATTTCTGCTATCGCAAAAAGAAGCCATTATAAGTCTTTCTTAAAATATGGAGATTTTGCATCAAAAAATACAAGCGATTTCTTATTATTAGATATACTAAAAAATACGATAAACAATCACGGAAATAAAAAAAATCTAATAGTTTTACATCTATACGGTTCTCATCCTAACGCTTGTGACCGAATTGAAGACTATAATAAAACCATAGAAGCTAGTAAGCCACTATATAACTATATTTCTTGTTATATATCATCAATAAATAAAACTGATGATTTCATTCGGGGTGTTTACTCAATAATGAATGATAATTATCTAACGAATAAAAAATCATTTTCAATTCTATATTTTTCTGATCATGGTTTGATCCATAATAAAATTGGCGATACCATATATTTAAATAATAGTAGTGCAAGCAAATTACATTTTGATATTCCTTTATTTTTGATAGCATCAGACAGCTATAGTAAAAGAACTTGCAGTTCTTTTAAATCTGGTCTTAATTTTACAAATGGTATTGCTAATTGGATCGGGATAAGCAATGCAAAATTAAACCCTACATATAGCTTATTTGACTGCCATGATGACCCGGATGATTATGGCTTAAAGGATAGAATTAACAACATTTCAACCGTGTTAGATCCAGCCATAGACATTTCCAAATAATTAATTTACATTCCCTGACTAAAGTATTTTATGAAAAAAAGTATACGTCTCTACATAATCGCACTATCGATAGTATTAATAATTATTACCTTATATAGTATATTTCGACCTGCTCCAAGCACTCCCCTCCCTATCAAGGAAATGAATGCTTATCATGCTATCGCTGACTATAATAAGCGGAATACTTTTGCATCTCACCGGGTAAACTCGAAAGATAGATTAAGGGAACTTAAATATTCTAATATAAAAAACATCGAGATTGACATCTTCATTAATCATAAAAATGAGTTAATTGTCGGGCATGATGAATTAAATTCATCAGGCCTTAATTTACGTGAATATTTTGATTTTATTAATAAAGAGATACCGGATTTTTCATTTATATGGCTAGATCTAAAAGATCTTAATCCCCAAAATTCAAAATTTATTTATGATGAACTAAAATTTCTTGACGATAAATATAAAATCAAGGGTCGCGTATTAATAGAAAGTAGATATCCAAGTGCATTACAATTGTTTTCAAAAAATGGTTGGAGAACAGGGTACTACTTAAGATACGATCTTAAAAACCAGCCAAATGAGTATTATAATGAAGTTATTAATGACATAAATAAATACAACATATCCGGTGTTACATTTGATTGTGGACATACTGAACTTATACTTTCAAAATTTATAAACACCTATATAAATAATAAAAGAATAGAGTTAAACTGCTGGGATATGACCCAAATTTATCTTGATGAGAAATACAATAAGGATTTTCATGATCTTGATATTATTTTATTAAATGTAATAACAAATAGCAATTAATAGCAATTAATAGCAATTAATAGCAATTAAAAGCAATTAAAAGCAATTAAAAGCAACACTATTTCATTGAACTCTTTACAGATATTAATTTAAGATATTTAACATGCTTAATATAGTTTTATACGAACCTGAAATACCACCTAATACCGGTAATATCATCCGACTATGTGCCAATACTGGTTTTCGGTTGCATCTGATTCATCCGCTGGGATTTACCTGGGATGATAAACGGCTGCGCCGAGCTGGGCTGGATTACAGTGAGTTTGTGGATATCAAGCATCACCATGATTATTATGCCTTTCTCGAAAGTGAAAGGCTAAATCCGGATAATGTACAATCTCCTACCGGCAATCGTGTATTTGCGATGACAACAAAAGGTACACTGCGTCACAGTAATGTCAGCTATCAAGCTGGGGATTATCTGCTATTCGGGCCGGAGACCCGCGGGCTACCACCTCATGTACTGGATAATATACCTGTGAATCAGAAAATCCGAGTGCCGATGCTACCAGGTAGTCGCAGCATGAACTTATCTAATTCTGTCGCAGTTGTTATTTTTGAAGCCTGGCGCCAATTGAACTATGTGGGTGCTTTCATTCAAGATTAATTTAGGCTACTGGTCGACTGACAATAACTCAGAATCTATAGAAATTTCGTATGACTCCTGCCAATACAACACTACATGGACTAACTATCTTTAGATTTGTCGCAGCATTCTATGTATTTATTTTCCACTGTCATCTACGCTTTCCTTTTGAAGGACCTTTATGGCTAACTAGATTCATAGGAAATGGTGCTATTGGAATGACATTCTTTTTTGTCCTTTCCGGATTTGTTATGGCTTGGTCTGCACAACGAGGCCTGCGTTCTAATTATTATAAAGCCAGATTCGCAAGAATATATCCAGCCTATCTATTTATGGGGCTGCTGACACTCCCATTTCTCTATGACCTAAATATTCAAAAATCCTTTGCTTCAATAGTTATTTTTTTATTAAATATTCAGTCCTGGATACCACAAACTTTTTCTACATGGAATTTTGGTGGTTCATGGTCAGTTTCAACAGAATTATCTTTTTATATTTTATTTCCTTTTTTCTTACCTATAATATTATCCAATCCTTATAAATCATTATTTCTATCGATTACCATTTCTGGCGCATTAATTCCTTTAGTCTATGTATACAGTAAAGATTATATATTTCCTACGTATTATGTTGGCCCTATATATAGATTACCTGAATTTATTTCAGGAGTAGCACTTGGTGTGCTAGTAACTAATAAAAATTTACAAATAAAAAACAAAGTACGGTACTTTTCTTTTTTTATCTCTATTTTTTCATTAGTTTTAATATGCCCTATTCGAAATAGTATTTATATGTACAATAACCTTCTAACAGTTGGTTCGACCCTCTCAGTTGTTTATTTTTTATCCACCATTAATATTGATAATAAAAAATACCTACATCCATTCATTTATCTTGGAAAAATCAGTTATTCATTCTACTTAATGCAATTACCAGTATTAATGGTCATTGATAAATATCATCATTTCCTCTCTCATTATAATAAAGGTTTTGTTTTTTTATCTGCCGGGGTGATTAATTTAGCATTGGCCATTTTTTCTTATCATTATATAGAGGAAAAATTCAAATTATCATATAAAAATAGATAATTTATTGCACTAAATGGCATACAAAAACCATAGCTCGCACATATAATTAAAGTTGAAAAATCGGCCCCTCACTTATCCTGATCTAATTTTCTTTCAATTTAAAAGATTACAATTAATGCAGAAAACCTATTTTAGAAAAGACATTAATGGACTAAGAGCACTTGCTGTCTTATCTGTTGTTATTTTCCATTTCAACAGGGATTATCTCCCAGGTGGATTCATTGGTGTTGATATATTTTTTGTTATCTCTGGGTTTCTTATGACATCAATTATATTCAGGGGATTACTAAATAATAATTTTAGCTACACACAATTTCTATACTCCAGAGTGAAAAGAATAATCCCAGCATTGATGTGTATAATTAGCATATTAATTTTATTTGGGTTTCTTTTTTTGGAACCAATGAGTTATCTTTCTCTTGGTAAACATTCATTTTACAGTTTATTATTTTCATCAAATATAGTATATTGGCTGGAATCCGGTTATTTTGATGTTAATTCAAATAATAAATTTCTTTTGCACACTTGGTCATTATCTGTAGAATGGCAATTCTACATGATTTACCCACTTGTATTGTTAGTTTTAAATCGACTCTTCTCGCTTCATGTAGTAAAGTTTTTTTGTATAGTTATATTCTTAATATCTTTTATTTTATCTCTGTATTTTTCTTTCCATACTCCATCATTTTCTTATTTTATTTTGACATCACGGGTTTGGGAATTGGTTATTGGTGGTTTAGCCTTCATTTACCCTATAAAATATGGAAATAAATTAAGATACACGCTGACCATCTTAGGTCTATCACTAATACTTATTTCATTTTTTACTATAAATTATGAAACTTCTTGGCCTGGATATATGGCACTACTTCCTGTTATCGGTACTTATTTATGTATCCTATCAGGTAAAGACTCTCTCTTTTCGTTACCGCCCTTACAAATTTTGGGAAAGTACTCTTATTCTATCTATTTAGTACATTGGCCATTTCTTGTTATATTAAATATCTTTAATACACGTATTGGCTTTTTTTATTATTTTATAATCACATTCATACTCTCTGCTATTCTATTTAATTCAATTGAATCTAAACGTACCTTTGGAAAAAAATACACACTATATTACAGTGTCCTTTTAATTATTTCCTACCTTGTCTCACTTAATGGTGCTGGATTCCGTGTTCCATCTCAATTTCAATATAGCCCATCTGATTACCATAATAAATTTTATGGAGGAACTGGCTATATTGGTGATGGGTTACCCTATAATTACAATGAAACAAATAAGAATAAATTTATAATTTCTGGTGATAGCTTTTCAAGACAATACTCAAATTATCTTTCTCATAAGAATATTTCACTTACTACTATATTTACAGATGGGTGCTTCTCCTCTGACGGCTACTTAAGTAGCCAGGGAGATGCTCACCATAAAACTGTATGCCAGGATAGATATAACAATTTTATTATAGAAATGGATAAAAACCCTACTGCTAATGTAATCTACTCGCAGAATTGGGATGCATATGTATTAAAAAATAAATCTAACGGAAATATTATGAATTCTTCAGAACTATCTGGAGAAATTATTTCGGAAATTGTTAGCAAAGGAGGAAAAGAAAGAAAATATATAATTATTGGATTGCCACCTAAGGCTGAAAGTTATTCTTATTACCAATGTATGGCAAGAAAATCATTACCTATAAATAGGTTAGTTACAAATACAGAGTGTCCTACTTCATTTACAGCTAATAGTAATGAGATTAACTTAGCATTAAAGAATAAATTGGAGGCTAATCCTAATGTTATATTCATTGACCCCTATGACGCTCTATGTCAAAACAACAAATGTCGCTTGATTGATGATGATGGATATCCAATTTATTCTGATGATGCCCATCTTTCTATTTATGGTGCAGAATTGGTTGGGAATAAGCTGCTGAATAAATTTTTACAGTAGTCTACCTGACAGCCTAAATAACCCTGTAACAAAGAGTTAGGCTGTCAGAGATATTTTAAATATATTACATTACAGGAAACTAAATCCCCTCACACCCGTTAAAGTGCTGATCCATATCCAGAGAGGGTTTTTCGCACCCCGGTTTACCGACTATCTTTGCCGGTACGCCTGCAACGGTGGTGTGTGCCGGAACCGGGTGCAGAACCACGGAGCCTGCGCCGATTTTGGCACCGCGTCCGATTTCGATATTACCGAGGATCTTCGCACCTGCGCCAATCATCACGCCTTCGCGGACTTTCGGGTGGCGGTCGCCGCCGGTTTTGCCGGTACCGCCGAGGGTAACGGATTGCAGGATGGAGACATCGTTTTCCACTACGGCCGTTTCGCCGATGACAATACCGGTTGCGTGGTCAAACATAATGCCGTGGCCGATTTTTGCGGCCGGATGGATATCCACACCAAATGTCACTGAAACCTGGTTCTGGAGATACGTTGCCAGCGCACGGCGGTTCTGATTCCACAGCCAGTTAGCGATGCGGTAAGCCTGTAAGGCATGAAAACCTTTCAGGTACAGTAATGGTGTGGAGTATTTATCCACTGCCGGGTCGCGCAGGCGAACAGCTTTGATATCCATTGCAGCAGATTTAATCATCTGCGGATCGTTGTGATAGGCATCTTCCACCACTTCACGGACAGAAATCGCCGGCATGGTCGGGGTTGCCAGTTTATTGGCCAGCATGAAACTGAGCGCGCTGCCCAGGTTTTCATGCTTGAGTAATGTCGCATGGAAAAAACTGGCCAGCATCGGCTCGCAATCAGCAAAGTCCCGTGCTTCCTGCTTTATATAGCTCCAGACTTCTTCCAGTTCTTCGTAGGACATAATTACCTCACAGACTTCGGATAAAAAACGGGATTAAAAGTGCTCACCTTCTTCTTTGGTGGCACGCCCCAACAGGGCACGGGCAGCTTCGAGCACATCTTTATTGCAGTAGAGTATTTGATAGATTTGCTCGGTGATAGGCATTTCCACACCTGCACGCTCTGCCAGCGCACGGACTTCTTTGGTATTACGGTATCCTTCCACAACCTGGCCAATGCGTTCCTGTGCTTCATCAACACTCACGCCCTGCCCCATCATCATGCCGAAACGGCGGTTACGGGACTGGTTGTCGGTACAGGTCAGCACCAGGTCACCCAGACCGGCCATTCCCATAAAGGTAGACGGATCTGCGCCTAATGCCACGCCCAGGCGGGTCATTTCTGCCAGACCACGGGTGATAAGCGCGGTTCGCGCATTGGCACCAAACCCCATTCCGTCAGAGATCCCCGCCCCAATCGCAATGACGTTTTTCACGGCACCGCCGAGCTGGATCCCGATAAAATCCGGGTTTTTATAGACACGGAAGCTTTTGCCGCAGTGGAAAAGCTGCTGAACCTCATCCGCAAAGGCAGGTTCTGTCGCCGCGACAGCAATCGCCGTCGGCAGGCCGGCAGCCAGCTCTTTGGCAAAAGAGGGACCGGAAATCATGGCCAACGGGATTTTATCCCCGAGGACTTCACGCACCACTTCGCCCAGCAGACGCCCGGTTTCCGCTTCCAGACCTTTGGTCGCCCAGATAATCCGGGCATCCGGCCGCAGTAGTGGTTTGACGCGCTTGAGCACGTCCCCGAACACATGGCTCGGTACCACCAGCAGGATATTACGGCTGGCCGCGAGGGCTTTTTCAAGGGAAGCTTCAGGGATCAGGGTATCCGGGAACGGCACATCCGGCAGAAATGCCTGGTTGGCGCGATCCGCTTCAAGCTGACGGATATGTTCCGGGTCATGTCCCCACAGCACCACACGGTGCCCGTTACGGGCCAGTGTGATCGCTAAAGCGGTGCCGTATGAACCGGCACCGAGTACAGTCATAGAAGCGTCTGTCATTATGCTTCCTGTGTATCTTCCTGCGCAGCCTGCTGTTGTTCCTGCTGCTGCAGATAGTTCATGAACAATGCATCGAAGTTAACCGGTGCCAGGTTCAGCTGCGGGAATGTACCACGGCCGACCAGACCGGCGATGCACTCACGGGCATACGGGAACAGGATATTCGGGCAGTATGCACCCAGGCAGTGTGCCAGCTGGGTTCCTTCCAGACCACCGATGGTGAAAATACCGGCCTGCTGAACTTCACACAGAAATGCGGTTTCTTCGCCCATGGTCGCGGTCACAGTGACGCGCAGAACGATTTCATAAACGTCATCTGCCAGTTTGGTTGAACCGGTGTCCAGATCCATCTTCACTTCCGGCTGCCACTCCTGCTGGAAAACGGCAGGTGCATTCGGCGCTTCAAAAGAAATATCTTTGGTGTAAACGCGCTGAATGTTGAAAGACATTTCTGTGTTTTGTTGTTCTGACATAGTGTTACCTTTTGATATCCATATAAAGAGTGTGAGTTACAAAGGGGATGTTCCAATCATCCTTTGCCGGATTACTTTTTGCTGCGGGAAAGCGGCAGGTTATCACCGGTCCAGCCGGAGAGGCCGTCTTTCAGCACAAATACACGTTCAAAACCCGCTTTGAGCAGGCTTTCAGCCGGTTTAACCAGTTCCATACCGTTGGCGGAAACCAGGATAACAGGACGGTTTTTGTGCTTTTCCACTTCACCGAGATTGTTGTCTTTAATTTCTGACGGTGTCAGATTGACCGCGTCAATGATATGACCACGGCGGAAATCGTCCCGGGTACGGGTATCCACAACAATCGCTTCTTCTTTATTCATCAGTGCGATAGCCGTGGAACGCGGAATCGTTTTCACTTTTGAAAACAGTCCTTTAACAGTCAGTACGATGACTGAAATCAGTAACGCAACCCAGACAAGGCTGATAATAGGGTGCTTACTGACAAATGGCATAATTTCTTGCAGCATGGGGGACAATAACTCCCGTTGGTTAATAACAAAGATCAAAGGGCAGAAGTATACCTGTGTGCCGGTTCAAATACAGCCGGTCTTGCCCGGGTTACGGCTGTTTTCATCATAATTTTGCGGCGTATGCCGCGAAAATTCATTTTTCCGTCAGACAGAGGGGTTAATTTACCATTGATTCACGGTTAAGGTAAAAAACAAACGCAACAAATTCACCGTGAATCTCCGCCGCCGGATTGTCCCGAAGTGTAAATCCCGGATAACAGGGCTGGTAACGCTTTAAATGGCATGGAATAATTGTAGTTTAGAATAGTTAAATACGATCGTTTCTTTGGCGCAACGGCAGGGTCAGATAAATTGGCGCATAAGCACGTTTTCCGCACACATTCACGCCGGGTATCTCCCGGTGTCCGCACATTGCTGGCAGCACTGCTGTTACCGGTCTCTTTTGCTGTTTCTGCCGCCAATACAACCACTGCGGATGCCAGCAAAAATGAACTGAAGAATCTCCAGCTGAATATTGCGGAGAAGGAAAAAAGCGTCAAAGAGCAGCAGGGAAAACGCGCCAGTCTGTTAACCCAGCTGAAAAATCAGGAAAAAGATATCGCCGCTGCCGGCCGTGAACTCTATTCCACTCAGAAAACCCTGAAACAGCTCGAGAATGAAATCGCGACGCTGAGCACGGAAATCAAACAGCTGGATTCGAAGCAGAAAGCCCAGCGTGAACTCCTGTCAAAACAACTCGATGCCGCATTCCGTCAGGGACGCCATCAGGGCGTTGAACTGATTTTCAAAGGTGAGGAAGGTCAGCGCGATGAGCGTATCCTCGCCTATTACACCTATATCGGTGCCGCGCGGGAAAAAACCATCGCGGAGCTGGAAGAGACCACTCAGCAGCTGCACGCCCGCCGCCAGACTGAGCAGCAGAAACGTTCAGAGCAGAAAAATCTGCTCGGTAAGCAGCAGACAGAAAAGAAAAAACTGGACAGTGCCCGGGTTGCGCGGAAATCCACGCTGACCGAGCTGGAGCGCTCACTGAAAGCCGATCAGAAAGATTTGCTGGTGATGCGGGAAAACGAAAGCCAGCTGCGTAATAAGATAGCCAAAGCGGAGCGCGAGGCCAAAGCCCGTGCGGAACGCGAAGCCCGTGAAGCCGCCCGTATCCGCGAAAAGCAGGCGCAGGCGAAGAAAAAAGGCTCCACCTATACGCCGACACAGGACGAGCGCTCGCTGATGTCCCGTACCGGGGGACTGGGCCGCCCTGCCGGTCAGGCTGTCTGGCCGGTCCGCGGTCCGCTGCTGCACCGGTTCGGTGACAGCATCTCCGGTGAGCTGCGCTGGAAAGGTATGGTGATCGGCGCACCGGAAGGCACACAGGTAAAAGCCGTGGCCGATGGCCGTGTCCTGCTCGCTGACTGGCTGCAGGGGTATGGTCTGGTTGTGGTGGTTGAGCATGGTAAAGGGGATATGAGCCTTTACGGATATAACCAGAGCGCACTGGTGAATGTGGGTGATCAGGTGAAAGCCGGTCAGCCGGTTGCACTGGTGGGCAACAGCGGAGGTCAGGAAAGACCGGGCCTCTATTTTGAAATCCGGCGCCAGGGACGGACGGTTAACCCGCAGCCCTGGCTGGGGAGATAGCACACAGTGACTTACCGGCAGAAAACCAAAAATATCTTACTGACTTCGTTAATTTTTATCACTTCGTCACTGATAACGTTTTCTGCCGCGGCTGCACAGCTCGCTATTGTGATCGATGATTTCGGTTACCGCAAACAGGATGATAACCGTATCCTGGAACTGCCGCCGCAGGTCTCGATCGCTATCCTGCCGAACTCCCCGTTCGGCAAAGAGATGGCGGAGAAAGCACACCGCCAGGGCCGTGAAATTCTGATCCATATGCCGATGGCACCGATCAGCAAGCAACCGCTGGAACGCGATACCCTGCGCCCGTCCATGAGTGCCGCAGAAATTGATACCCTGATTAAAGCCGCGATTGCCAGGGTGCCGTATGCCACCGGGATGAATAACCATATGGGCAGTGCGATGACCTCTGATCTGACCGCCATGCAGCATGTGATGACGTCGCTTTCCGGCTCCGGTTTTTACTTTCTCGACAGTGTGACCATCGGCAGCACCAAAGTCACACAGGCCGCACAGGGAACACCGGTCCGCGTGCTGCGCCGCCAGGTTTTTCTGGATAACGTGCAGACAGAGGAAGAAACCAGCAAACAACTGAACCGCGCCGTTGCGCTTGCCCGCAAGCAGGGATCGGTGATCGCCATCGGGCACCCGCATCCGTCGACGGTCCGCGCCCTGCATAAGCTTATCCCGCAACTGCCGCCGGATATTCAGCTGGTGTCTCCGGGGTATATGCTGACACATGCCGGTAAGCCGTCCTCCGTGAAACCACAGCCGGAGAAACCGGTCGTGCCGGTTAAACCCGCAGAGCAGGAAAAACCATGGCTGACACCAATGACAGAGCAGTGCGCGGGTCAAGCGGAAATCGGCGGAGAGTTTTACGTCCGCTATATCAATCTGCTGGCCGAAGCCGTTATGAAAGATCAGCTGAACGGTAACGTGGCAGAAGTCCTGTCTTCCATCCGTATGGCGCTGCCGCAGCCGGATGTAACACCGCCTGCGGTAAAAGAATCAGTCAGCACGAACCTGAAAGCTGCGGAAAAAGTACCGGCTGAACCGGCGGCAGAGACTCAGTGACAGCAGAACCGAGATAACCAGCCCAACCGTCAGTATGATCTGCGTATCGCCGGATGTCATGGATGATTCCAGCACCGGGATAAGCCAGAAGACCATCAGTATCAACGTACTGCTGAACATAATAATGCTGTTCAGCAGAATCAGGACAAGCAACCGGCCTGTATGCAGTTTTTCCCCGTAAAAAGTAAATACCGGCCTGAATGTGAAAATGGCAATAACCGCGATAATGATAAACCCCGGGATCACATTACCGGCGTTATCGCTCACCGGTATCGCCCATTCCCGGCTGATGACGGTTAACTGCATAAACAGCGGCATCATCTGTAATAAGAATGTCATTCCGGCGGCTGTCAGTACGGTATAAACCCGGCGGGTGTTGAGTGCTGTCATCACAAAACGGGGAGCGTCTCCGGTTAAAAACCGGCGCAAAGAATAAATCAGCAGCGATAATCCGCCAAGCAGTAAAATACAAGACAAGTATCTTCCCGGCCAGAGCACCCAAAATATCTGATCGTTATTGGTGAGGGTTCCCGCCTTTTTAAGATCATATATGAAAGATATTACGGAGATATCTGCCGCTGTTTTTCCTGCGGTATCCTGCGGTATAAAGAAGCGCTGCGATTATCACAAAAATAACAGTTTTTCCGGACACCCGGTTCAGACACTGCCGGTAAAAAATAAGAGAAATCACCGGGAACAGTAAGACCAGATGGGTCACCACTCTGTTCAGCGTCCATAAAATTCTGTCTCTGAACAGTGGTGCCGCTGTTTTGACCATAAACTCCGGAATAAAAAATAACGTCATTTCTGCTGCGAAAAACACAACGACAAATAACATCGGCAGCCGGAAAAATGATGTGTTATCTGCGGATGATGCTTCCTGCATGACTGGCTCCTTTTATGTCAGATTATCACCGGCGGAACATCGCGCCGGTGACCGCACGGCTTATCCACAGTGTCAGCACGACACAGACCGCCGTTATGATCCATATCCATGCTTCTCCGAAGTAGCGGAAATTATCAGTGACTAATACCATATAAATAGTACCGGCCGTGACAGCCACCATCACCAGAAAACTGAGCACCGTGCTGAGCAGAATGGAAATGACCAGCGGTCTGATTTTCAGTGTGCCTCCCGCAACCGGGAAACGGGAACGGACAACGAAAAAAATAACAGCGCACGAAATAATCAGACTCACCGCAGTGGTATAAGCATGTTCAGATACCGGATCCGGCAGTCCTCCGGGGAAATAGACCGGTATCAGTGCCGCCAGGAATAATGTGATCATCCACATCAGGTATACCATCCCGGTACTGAACAATAATGCATAAATATCCGGTAAATTTCCGTCCGGAATAACCGCCGGCTGGCTGACTTTAATATAATAATGTGCCACCAGGCGGGTTGCTATGCCCAGTAAGATAAATGAAGCCAGATACAGAAAAATATCTGTGGTTTTCATCATCAGGGCAATATCAGAAAAATCCAGATCATTATTTTGCATTTTCCCCAGCAGATAGCCGAGCCACTCCATTTTCAGTCCGCCGAGAATACTGTTCACCGCATACAGAAAAATAGTGAGACCAATAACACCCAACACGGTTTTCCGGTTCAGCTGTGTTATCCGGTAATGATAAAAAAATAAGGATGTCAGCGTGAAAAGCCCGGTCAGCTGAATCAGCTGAGATGCAAATATTTTCGACAAATAGGCTGCCAGTGATAATTCAGGGGAATAGGCACTGATATTCGGATAAGAGACCAGGATCAGCGAACCACTCAGGATAAGAGCATAGGCCAGTACAAATAATAACGGTAACCGGAAAACTGTGGTTGTATTCATGCATATTCCTTTAAAGTCCGGAGACACTGTCCGGCCGGATAACATAATAAATAATATCCACGGTATAACAGATCACCGGCGGAAAACAACCTGGTGGCACATGGGATCTTCCTGCCGCCGCAATTTTTTCATCCACGTCAGACACCCATCAATGCTATGATGAAAACAGTGATTTTTTCATTTTCTTAAATGAACCGAACAGAGGAATGCGTGATGATTATTGTCACCGGCGGCGCCGGATTTATCGGCAGCAATATTGTAAAAGCACTGAATGATGACGGCTACACTGATATTTTAGTCGTGGATAACCTGAAAGACGGTACCAAGTTTGTCAATCTGGTGGATCTGAATATCGCCGATTACATAGATAAAGAAGATTTTATCGCCGGTATTGTGGCCGGGGATGATTTCGGAGATGTCGAGGCGGTTTTCCATGAAGGTGCCTGTTCTTCCACGACCGAGTGGGACGGCAAGTACATGATGGATAATAACTATCAGTACTCCAAAGAACTGCTGCATTATTGTCTGGATCGCCGGATCCCGTTCCTGTATGCCTCTTCTGCCGCCACCTACGGCGGGCGCAGTGATAACTTTATTGAAGATCGGCAGTATGAAAAACCATTAAATGTGTATGGTTATTCGAAATTCCTGTTTGATCAGTATGTCCGCGAAATCCTGCCGGAAGCAGAATCTCAGATCTGCGGTTTCCGTTATTTCAATGTGTACGGCCCGCGTGAAGGCCATAAAGGCAGCATGGCCAGTGTCGCTTTCCATCTGAATAACCAGATTTTAAACGGCGAAAACCCGAAATTATTCTCCGGCAGCGAAAACTTCCTGCGCGATTTCATCTATGTGGGTGATGTGGCTGATGTGAACCTGTGGTTCTGGAAAAATGCCAAATCCGGTATTTTCAACTGCGGCACCGGCCGTGCGGAATCTTTCCGGGCGGTCGCCGATGCCGTGACCGGTTTCCACAGCGAGCGTCAGTGCGCGCTCGATTACATCCCGTTCCCGGAAAAACTGAAAGGCCGCTATCAGGCTTATACCCAGGCTGACCTGACCAATCTGCGTGCAGCGGGTTATCCGGGCGAATTCAAAACGGTCGCCGAAGGTGTTCGTGAATATATGGCTTGGTTAAATCAGGGAAATTAATTAAACACACATGAAAATTCTGGTGATCGGGCCGTCGTGGGTCGGTGACATGATGATGTCACAAAGCCTTTACCGTACCCTGAAAACACGTTATCCGCAGGCAACGATTGATGTGATGGCCCCCGCGTGGTGCCGTCCGCTGCTGGCAAAAATGCCGGAAGTGGATGACGCCATCGCCATGCCGCTCGGCCACGGCGCGCTGGCGCTCGGTGAGCGCCGCCGTCTGGGGCATTCCCTGCGTGATAATAAGTATGATCGTGCTTATGTGCTGCCGAACTCGTTAAAATCGGCGCTGGTGCCGTTTTTTGCGAAGATCCCGGTGCGTACCGGCTGGCTGGGCGAGATGCGTTATGGTCTGCTCAACGATCACCGGAAACTCGACAAAGCCGCTTTTCCGCTGATGGTGCAGCGCTATGTTGCCCTCGCGTATGATAAAGCGGATGTCCCTGCCGCCACCGCCCTGCCGCAACCTCTGTTGTGGCCGAAGCTGGTGGTGCGGGATGAGGATATCGCCGAAAGTATGGCGGCGTTTAATATCAGCGATCACCGTCCGGTCATCGGTTTTTGTCCGGGGGCTGAGTTTGGCCCGGCCAAACGCTGGCCGCATTATCACTACGGTGAATTAGCGAAGAAACTGATTGATGAGCGTGATTTTCAGATAATCCTGTTCGGCTCGGAAAAAGATCACGCCGCCGGAGAGGATATTCTCACCATGCTCAGTGATGAGCAGCGTGAAAACTGCCTGAATCTGGCCGGAAAAACCTCACTGGAACAGGCGGTAAACCTGATTGCCGGTTGTCATGCCATTATCACCAACGATTCCGGTCTGATGCATGTGGCCGCCGCACTGGATCGTCCGCTGGTCGCCTTATACGGCCCGAGCAGCCCGGATTTCACACCACCGCTGTCAGATAAGGCCCGCGTTATCCGCCTGATCACCGGTTATCACAAAGTCCGCAAAGGGGATGCGCATGAGGGCTATCACCAGAGCCTGATTGATATTCAGCCGGAACGTGTTCTGTCTGAACTGGATGATTTGCTGAAGAGTTCCCCGCCATGCGCCGTGTGTTAATCGTCAAAACCTCGTCGATGGGCGATGTGCTGCATACGCTGCCCGCACTGACTGACGCCGTGCAGGTATTCCCGGATATCACCTTTGACTGGGTGGTTGAAGAGGGCTTCGCCCAGATCCCGGGCTGGCACTCTGCGGTTGATCGCGTCATCCCGGTCGCTATCCGCCGCTGGCGGAAAAACTGGTTCCGCCGTGATATCCGCAGTGAGCGCAGTCAGTTCCGCGAAACCGTACAATCACAGACTTATGATGCAGTAATTGATGCACAGGGGCTGATTAAAAGCGCACTGCTGGTCACCCGGCTGGCTCACGGCCGCAAACACGGCTATGACCGGCACAGTATCCGCGAACCGCTGGCAAGTTTTTTCTATGATGAAAAACACGCTGTCAGTAAGACACAGCATGCCGTTGAGCGCATCCGTCAGCTTTTTTCCCTGAGTCTCGGCTATGAAAAACCGCAGATACCGGGCGATTATGCGATTGCCGCCCATTTTCTGAATAACCGCACCACACCGGCAGAGACCACGCCGTATCTGGTCTGCCTGCACGCCACCACCCGCGATGCCAAACACTGGCCGGAGTCACACTGGCGGGCGCTGTTTGCACAGCTGTCTGACAGTGGTCTGCATATCCGTCTGCCGTGGGGTGCACCGCATGAACAGGAGCGGGCGCAGCGTCTGGCTGCCGGATTTACACATGTGCATGTGTTACCGAAATTATCACTGGCCGGTGTGGCGGCAGAAATTGCCGGTGCGGAGGGCGTGATTTCAGTGGATACCGGACTGAGCCACCTGACGGCGGCACTGGATAAACCCAATATCACCCTGTACGGCCCGACTGATCCGGGACTTATCGGCGGTTACGGTAAAGGACAGTTTGCCCTGACAGCAAAAGACGGGGATTTGTCATCGGTCAGTGCGGATGATGTGCTCGCCGCAATGGCAGAGCACATGCCGCGTTAAGATTACGATGCGTTACGCTGTGCGAGTTTCCGCTGATAAAACTCCGCCAGCGTCATCCCTTCCGCACGCTGAGCGATATACGCAAACAGCTGTTCCAGATCATCATACAGTGCATCAATCGCCGCCTCATCCCTGAATGTCGGGCTTCCGCCCGGCATAAACTCAGATGAATGCAGCATAAATTCAATGTGATCGTTTCCCTGAGCCAGACAGGCATCAACCACCTGCTGCATCTGCGCCAGATTCCCGCCTTTCGGCCGCAGCCAGTTTACGGACGGCGAACGCTTTTTGCCGCGTAACGTGTCGTAAAACTGTTTCAGACCGTTCATCAGCGGGGAATGGCGGAACTGAACACTCATCGGCACCTGTAACAGAGAAGAATCCCCGGCACGGCGGATATCATTCAGATCCATAAAATAGGCGTCAGACGGAAAGTTCAGGTAATTGGTGCCGCCGTTACCGATGGGTGCCGGTGCTCCGGGGGTATATGCCCAGTTCACCCGTGGTGTCACGGAACAATCGGTCTGATAACCAAACTCCGCCAGTAAGCGGGCGTATTTTTCATTGAATGCCCAGCGGCCTGCACGGTGACTGACCATTTTGGTCTGTAATTTATCTTCCAGCAGCGATGTCATGACATTAATTTTTTCTTTCATCACATCGTCAGGGTACTCAATCAGATAGGGCTGGAAGCGATCATCATCCGCTGTCAGTGCTTTCAGCGGCGGACTGTTCCAGGCATGCAGATGCATGCCGATCTCTCCGGTCTGCCGGGCAATCACATCCTGCGCAAATTCAATATAGGCATCATCGGTTGCCATTTCATAATTGGTCAGCCAGACCGGCTTAAAGCTGAACTTCTCACACAGTGTCTGAAAACGCGGTAAAAACCGGGTGTTCTGCGTGGTGATCGCCGGACCGGATTCCCAGAGGTTATCCCCTTCCGTATCAAGGGTGATGATAAAAGCGGGTTTCGCCATGGTTGTGCTCCTCACGCGTGTGTTGACGGGACTGGCTGAATCAGGTCGCAGTACTGACTGACTATCGTCTGCTGCTCAAACTTATGATACATCTCCGGGGTGATCACCGGCGGATGTTCATAAACCAGGCGGATTTTCTCCGCCAGGCTGACAGGGGTCAGGTCGGATAAATAGGCGGTAAGTTCACCGGTCATAATTTCACTGATCCCGCCCGGACAGCGGGTACTGACAACCGGTGTACCGCAGATCAGCGATTCGATCAGAACAGAAGAAAGTCCCTCGCTGTCAGAACTCAGAACCACCGCTTTCGCACCACGGATGATCGGCATCGGTTTTGACTGAAAGCCGATAAATTCCACTCTGTCTTCCAGCCCCAGTTCGGCCACCTGGCTTTTCAGTGTCTGTGTAAACGACTCACTGCCCTGCCCCGCCAGCAGCAGTTTGCACGGCAGATTAGCCAGCGCAAATGCGGTCAGTAATCTATCCTGCCGTTTTACCTCATGAAAACGCCCGAGATGCACCATATAATCCTGCCCCTGATACGGATTACCTTTCAGCGACTGGCGCTGAATATCCGCAACATCAAACGGGTTATAAATAGTCACACACTGCTGCGGAGTCACCCCGACGTTTTCACATAAATCCCGGCACACCGCACCGGAAACCCCGATAATATTCCGTCCGTTATACACACTGCGGATTTTCGCCTGTTTCACGCGGCGGCGCAGACCGGTTTTATTCCCCAGATAACTGGCCGAAAACATACCGTGAAGACAGAACCAGATATTCAGTCCGGCCAGCGCCTGTGATGCGGCGACAATACGGTCGGTTTTGTGCAGATTGGACACCACCAGTACCGGTTTACCTTTGCGGGCGAACAGGCCGGATAAAAAAGTGTCCATCTTTCCGGCACGACGCCGGATTTCAGTCTGACGACGGAACAATCCCCGGTATGTGTCTGCGGATACCTGATAATCCACACCTTCCGGAATGTCATAATCACGGGTATTACTGAGTGATAACAGCGTCACATCATAACCGGCCAGAACCAGTCCGTGGCTCAGGCTCAGAACCACCCGTTCAGCGCCGCCGCCCGGTAAACCGTCAATAATAAATAAGATATGCTGTTTCATTATGCCAGGACCCGCCCGTAAAGATCGATAAGCTGCTGTGATAACGCCGCCGGTGTATAAGGTAAAACCCGCTGCCGGGCACATTCCGACATCCGGCTGCTGAGGTGATCACAAGGGAGTTGTGATACCGCCTCTGCCAGCCCGTCAATATCGAGCGCATCACAGACAAACCCCTCTTCACCCTGCGTGATAAACTCCGCTCCGCCGCAGGTGGTGCTGGTGATCACCGGCAGTGCGCAGGCCATCGCCTCCGGTACCACATTCGGGAACGGATCATACAGCGTCGGCAGCAGCAGCCCGTCACTCATCTGATAAAACGGCAGTGTCTGTTTCTGCATGCCCGCAAAGCGGATACGATCAGCACACCCCAGAGACACGGCTAACTGACGATATTTTTTTTCTGCCTTATCCTGACCGATTACCAGCAGATACGCGTCATTGCGGCTGACAGCAGCAATCGCGGCCGCAAGCCCTTTGCGTTCAAATCCGGAACCGACATACACCAGACATTTTGCCGCTGCCGGGATTTGATAAGTCTGCCGCAGCGCAAGGCGCTCAGCTTCCGGTAACGGATGAAATTTCTCAGAATCAATCCCGTTATAGATGACGGTTATCTGTGACTCTGACAAACCAAAGTCTTCCATCACCTCTTTTTTTACCATCACTGAATTACAAATCACCTGCTTAAAGTGCGGATCATGGTACATCTCCTGCTCCGCCTTCATCACATAACGGTGGTACGGTGAGGCAAATAACAGTTTTGCCCGCCAGGCAGGCAGTACCCGCGCCCGCTGCAACAGCCAGCGGCGGTGCACACCATCACCGGCCCGGTAAATATCACAGCCGGCAATACGCTCATGGCTCTGCACAATATCAAATTTTTCTTTTTGCCAGCAGGTACGGGCTGCATTCGCGAATCCCCGTTCACGGCTGATCCGGCCCCATTTCGGCGGATTCACCACATGAATATGCCAGCCGGGTGCAGCTGCGCCCTGCCAGGAGCGGGTGATGACATTCAGCTCCAGATTTTGATTATCCAGAGCCTCCAGTGCCCGGGATACAAAACGCTCCGCGCCGCCGTCCGGACGGTATTTCTGACGGACAATCGCCAGACGCATCTCTTTCATAAATATCTCCGTGCCGCTGCAATCACTGCTTCTGCCGGGATCGGACTCAGGTAACGTTCATCCGTCCCGGTATCCACATCATCCGGGTCCGGCTGTTCGCCGTAGTCTGATGCTTTAATGATCTCACCGGTTGCCTGCCACGGCGACCAGAACACCAGTTTTGTCGGGCCGAACAGGGCTATCATGGGGGTTTTCAGAGCGGCGGCCATATGCATCGGAACAGAATCCACACCAATATACAGTTTTGCGCGATCAATCAGAGCCGCAAGCTGAGGCAGGGTCAGTTCCCCGGCAACGGAGACAATCCGGCCGTCTGCCACCGCCTGCTGACACCGCGCCAGGATGGATGCCACCATCTCTTTTTCACGCGCATCCGGCCCGCTGCTGAGGATAATCTGATGCCCTTCATCCGCCAGGGTGCGGATAACATCACTCATTTTGTCGTCATCCCAGCATTTGTAGAACCAGCGGGACGTCGGCTGCACCACAATATACTCACCGGTCACCTGTTTATGCTGCAAAAGCTGCTCTGTCTTCTGCCGGTCTTCCTCTGAATACGCCATCGTGACATGACTGACAGTCACCGGCAGATTCAGCGGCGCTAACCCGTTAAGATTTTGCTCCACCGTATGTGTGGTCAGTTCCTGTGAGGTATCCGCCAGCAGGGTGTAACATTTTTTCCAGAAAATACTCTGCCGTTTCCACAGATCGAGCCCGACACGGATGCGGGCACCGGTAAAACGGGTCACGATCGCGCTGTACCACTGATCGGCCAGATTCACCACCAGATCATAACGGCGCTGACGCAGGGATTTCAGTAAACGCCACTCATGCCCGATACGTTTACAGGTTCCTTCTTTACGCCAGGCTCTGTCCATGGCAAAAATATGGCTGATACCGGGATGACGGCTGAGCATTGGTGCCGTTTCCTGATACAGGAGAACATCCACCTCAGCATCCGGGTAATTCGCTTTCAGTGTATTAATCACTGGTGTTATCAGCAGCATATCGCCGTGATGACGGAGTTTTATTACCAGAATACGCTGTACCGGCGCGGATGCTGTTTGCATAAGAGTTCCATTTAAGATCAGACAAAAATCAAAGAATACCAGGTATCAATATCTGAGGCACAGATTACCATAAATCGTTCCCGGCAGTATTAACAGATAGCGCAGTGTGTTGTGCCGGACAACCGTAATTCCGCCCCCGGCACCACCGGGTTTATGCTTTTTAATGCGCTATTCGTGTTAGTTTTATGCTACTATTGCCGCAATCTTATCTGCGAAACTGATAAAATGTTACTGCGTGTATACCAGGCTCTGCTTTACCTGATCCAACCTCTTATCTGGTTACGTCTGTTATGGCGCAGCCGCCGCTCCCCGGCCTACCGCAGACGCTGGGGTGAACGTTATGGTTTCTGTAAAGGGAAAACCGGCACCGGCGGCATCATTCTGCACTCAGTTTCTGTCGGCGAAACACTCGCCGCAGTACCGCTGGTTCGTGCGTTACGCCACCATTATCCGACGTTACCTATCACTGTCACCACGATGACCCCCACCGGTTCAGAGCGTGTTTTATCCGCATTAGGGGATGATGTTTACCACGTCTATCTGCCTTATGACTTACCGGGTTCGATGAAACGGTTTTTCAATACGGTTCAGCCGAAACTGGTGATCGTAATGGAAACGGAACTGTGGCCGAACATGATAACCGAACTTCACCGCCGGAAAATTCCGCTGGTGATTGCCAATGCCCGCCTCTCCGCGCGCTCGGCTGCCGGTTATAAAAAAGCGGGCAGTTTCGTGAAAACCATCCTGAACCGGATCACACTGGTCGCCGCGCAGAATCAGGAAGACGGGGAACGCTTTATTGAACTCGGGCTGCGCCGCCAGCAACTGCATGTGACCGGCAGCCTGAAATTCGATATTTCTGTCACGCCGGAACTGGCCGCCAAAGCCGTTACCCTGCGCCGTCAGTGGGCCGCCCGCCGCCCGGTCTGGATCGCAACCAGCACCCATGAAGGCGAGGAAGAAATTATCCTCAGTGCCCATAAAACCCTGCTGAACCGCTTTCCGAATCTTCTGCTGATCCTGGTACCGCGCCATCCGGAACGGTTTGCCAAAGCACGGGAACTGACCGAAAAAGCCGGTCTGACCTATGTGATGCGCAGCAGTAATACCATTCCGTCACCGGAAACACAGGTCGTGGTCGGGGATACTATGGGCGAACTGATGCTGCTGTACGGACTGGCGGATATCGCGTTTGTCGGCGGCAGCCTGGTTGAGCGCGGCGGGCATAATCCGCTGGAAGCCGCTGCACACGCACTGCCGGTACTGATGGGACCGCACACGTTCAATTTCAAAAACATCTGCGGTAAATTACAGCAGGCCGATGCCCTGCTGACCGTTACGGATGAACAAAGTCTGAGTGATGCAGTCAGTAATCTGCTTAATGATGAGGATTACCGGCTGTACTGCGGACGGCATGCCGCTGAGGTACTTCATGAAAATCAGGGCGCACTGCACCGTCTGATGCAATTGCTCGGGCCATATCTGCCGCCGCGGAGCCACTGATGACAGAGAAAAAACGCCTTTCTGTTGTGATGATCAGCAAAAACAATGCCGATGTTATCGGTGATTGCCTGAACTCCGTTCAGGGCCTGGCAGATGAGATCATTGTGCTCGATTCCGGCAGTCAGGACGACACGCTGACCATTGCCCGCGATGCCGGCGCACAGGTGTATGAAAATCGCGACTGGCCGGGCTTCGGCCGCCAGCGGCAGATTGCCCAGCAATATGCCACCGGGGATTATATCCTGATGCTGGATACCGATGAACGGGTTACCCCGGAGCTGAAACACGCCGTTGAGCAGGTACTTGCCGCACCACAGAAAAATACCGTGTATCGTTTCGCCCGCCGTAATCTGTTTCTCGGGCGTTTTATGAAACACAGCGGCTGGTACCCTAATCATGTTCTGCGGTTATATCCGCGGGAGCAATATCAGTACAACAGTAATGCGGTTCATGAATCACTGGAAACACAGGGTGCCAATGTCATCACACTGAAAGGTGATGTTTTGCACCTGACCTGCCGCGACTTACCGGAGTTTCAGCAAAAACAGCTGCGTTATGCCGCTGACTGGGCAAAAGCCCGCCATCTGGCCGGTAAACGCTGCTCTTTTCTCTCCGTCCTGACTCACACTGCCGGTGCATTCTGCAAAACCTGGCTGCTGAGAGCCGGATTCCTTGACGGTAAACAGGGGCTTATCCTTGCATTTGTGAATGCACAATATACCTTTAATAAATATGCCACCCTGTGGTCCCTGAGCAACAACGATGAGTCAGCATCATGAAAACACGCGCAATCTATCCCGGCACTTTTGATCCCATTACCTGCGGACATATCGATATTCTTGAGCGCGCCTCAAAAATGTTTGATCACATCCTGCTGGCGATCGCCAACAGCAGCCGTAAAAATCCGATGTTTACTCTCGATGAGCGGGTGGCGCTGGCCAAAGATGTGTGTGCGCACATCCCGAATGTGGAAGTGCTGGGGTTTTCTGAGCTGATGGCGAATTTTGCCAAAAAGCAGAACGCCAATGTGCTGATCCGGGGTGTCAGGTCTGTTGCTGATTTTGAATATGAATGGCAGCTGGCGAATATGAACCGCCATTTTGCGCAGGATCTGGAAAGTGTTTTCCTTCTGCCGTCGCAGAACCTCTCTTTTGTTTCCTCATCCCTGATCAAAGATGTGGCTCTGCACGACGGCGACGTCTCGGCATTTCTGCCGGAGTCCGTCGCACAGGCGATGATGCAAAAACTCGGTAAGTCGTAATCAGTGCTGACAGGCGGGGCAGAAAAACGTGCTCCGCTGACCGACTTTCACCACTTCTATCTTCTGTCCGCAGTTCGGGCAGTTCTCTCCCTGTTTTCCGTACACAAACAGTTCCTGGGCAAAATAACCGGGTTTACCATCTGACTGTAAAAAATCCTTCAGCGTGGTACCGCCCTGTTTAATGGATTCCGTCAGTACCTGTTTAATGGTGGCAACCAGGCGGATAACTTCATCCTCAGTCAGATCTTTGGCGGGGCGCAGCGGATGAATACGGGATAAATAGAGGGATTCATTGGCGTAGATATTCCCGACACCCACCACTATCTTATTATCCATCAGCCAGCTTTTGACCGGTGTATTCCGTTTGCGGGATTTGGCGAACAGATAAGCGGCGTCAAAATCATCACTCAGCGGTTCCGGCCCCAGATTGGCCAGCACCGGACAGGTTGCCAAATCATCTGCCCATAGCCAGGCACCAAAACGGCGCGGGTCGGTATAACGCAGGATTTTGCCGTCACCCAGTACCATATCCACATGATCGTGTTTCTCTTCCGGTGTTTCCTCCAAAAGAATACGCAAGCTGCCGGACATTCCCAGGTGAATGATAATCCACCCTTCCGGCAGTTCAACCAGCAGATATTTGGCGCGGCGCTGCACACTGAGCACAGGCCGGTCACTCAGACGCTCAATTTGCTCTGACACCGGCCAGCGCAGCCGCCGGTTGCGGACCTCAACATAACGTATAGTATTGCCAACAAGATGCGGCTCAATGCCGCGCCGGCTGGTTTCAACCTCGGGTAATTCAGGCACAGATAACTCCTCAGCGATTCATCGGCTGTGGCTGCCCTGCGGTATCTTCTTTACCGCCGGTCACCAGCGCCACGGCAATACACAGGAGATAAACTGTAATACTCTCACGGCTGAAGAACAAGACATCAGTCAGGCCATAACCACCCAGGCACAATGTAATCATAATCAGTAAGAGGTTCTTATTCCGGATACCGGCGTACAACAGCGAGAGATAAATCAGCACCAGCAGCACACCACCGATGATCCCCTGTAATGACAGAACCTCAATCAGCTCACTGTGCAGGTGTACGGTGAGATAAATAACTATTGAATCACTGATATTACCGGCCGCTATTTTTTCTGAAATAAAGTCATTACGAGCCTGAAAAGATTGTCCGAACGGTGCGTGCTTAAACGCAGACAGCCCGGCGTACCACATGGTATAGCGGTCGCCCAGTGACCCTCCCGGTTTTGTCACATCATAACCCTGAGTTTCCGTAATCGCCTCATTAATACGGGACTTATATAAGAACTCATATGATGTTCCTGCAAAAATCAGCAGAAGCACAACCACAATACTGACCTTTTTAATACTCAGGCTCTTGCGGAAAACAATGGCGGTATAAAAAACAGAAAGCAGAAGGTAGACAGCGATTGCCGCACGGGTCTGTGTCAGTATGATGATCGCATTTGAAACTATCAGATTAGTGAAAAACAATGAAATATTTAATTTATTTTTCACCTGAGCACAAAAATTAAGACTGACAAAAAAAATTGCGCTGACCAAATATGCAGTAACTGTTGCCCGGTTTGTATCTAATTCCACCCTGTCTTTATTTAAAACAAAAATATCATAAAGTGCATACAATAAAATATAAAGCGGCAGTACCTTGATGACGCCTGATACATATATATTACTGAAAAATTTTCTCAGTTCATTCTTTAATAAAATACAAACACAAAAGATAAAGGCGCCGAGTATAATTCTTGATGCTGTCGGAGAATAACTTTTATAAATACCCGGCCCGTCATCATTCATCAAAAATGACCACGCAACCCGGGAGATACCAAACAACAGAAATGAGGCAGCAACAAGCAGGGCTGCACGGTCACGGAAAAGTGATATCTTTCTGAAAAAAACCAGCCAGATTGTCACGATGACAGACAAATAACTCAATATAAAATAAGAATCCCGTGACCACGTATCTGCAAAAGAAGCAATAACCATCGAGAATGCCATTAACATACCAATAATAATTGGTAATGTTCTGTTCATTACCATTTAAAATGCTCCCGATGACTTTATTTTTAAAAACATTATTTTTCTGCTTAATCTTACTTTTGAACTGAACAAAAACCGAAATACTTTGATATCATTGAACCGTTCCATAACAAAACGCGGAAGCTTACGTTTATTATTTCGTGATAAATAATCAGAACAGACTTTAACAAACAGCCCTTCAAACATCACTTTTTCATTTGAATTTTTAACGAAAAAACTTTCCATCGATAAAACAATCTGCAGGAAAAGGACGGTTTTATTCATACTTTTCTCTGTGGATAAACTGCCGCGATGCTTATAGTAACAATAGATCTGAGTGTCAGTGATCAGGATATTCTGAGCCGCACAAATAACATTTGCGGTAATCACCACATCTTCATAGCAAAAAATCTCAGGAAACATATCATCCGTCAGGATATCCCGGCGGATAAATCTGCCGAGTAAATGGCCTTTTACCGTCTTATGTTCCAGATATAATTCTTTCAGTCTGTCCTGAGTGATTGATATAACCGGTTTATCCTCAATCACTAATACCGGATTGCGGTCATGATGTTCATCCAGGCGGGTTATCAGTAAATCAAACGGATGCTCCCGTATAATATCCATAACCAGGGTCAGTGCACCGTTTTTCAGTACATCATCACTGTCTAATGCTGTGATATATTCGCCACGGGACAATGAATACGCATAATGCCGGACTTTACCGACATTAGAAAAATTAACAGTTTCAACAACTTTAATAAAATTCCGCGGCTGATAATGACTGATAATATCTAATGATTTGTCTGTTGAGCCATCATTAATAATGATCGCTTCAACCCTCTCCGGAGAACCATTCTCATTCAGGGCATTATCCAGACTCTCTAATGCGGCCAGAATTGATGACTCCGCATTATGTACTGCAATCATGACCGAAATAACCGGGTTACCCATATCATATTCCAACATTCGTTTTGGTCTGCGAAGTAAACTGATTCAGATTCTGGCGGCTACTGACACGCCAACTCCGTAATCATATAAAAATTATATAAAAATAATAAATAAATCAGCTTTTGTCGTTGTATGTTCTGATAAAGCAATACTACCCGTAAATGATACAGTAATCATAATATTTTAATACTCTTACAATCAGTATTTAAGATAAGTATACGATTTATCTATGATTTTATCTTCAATTAACATTAAAAATGATACCATTTTATATAAAAACACTAATAATTTGTAAAATACCAGCAAATTGCACTACCTGACTCAAAGAATGAGTACAGATGAAAAGATAACCCTTTGTCAGCTCTCCTCCGCCGGATAACAGGCAATAAAAAACCCGGCCGAAGCCGGGTTTTTTCAATCAGAAAGCAGAAATTACTTAATTTTTGCTTCTTTGTACATTACATGCTTGCGAACAACCGGATCGAATTTTTTCATTTCCAGTTTTTCAGGCATAGTACGTTTGTTCTTCGTAGTGGTATAGAAGTGACCTGTACCTTCAGAAGAAACCAGTTTGATCTTTTCGCGAATACCTTTAGCCATTTTTCAGCTCCTTAGTACTTCTCACCGCGGGTACGTAAATCAGCTAAAACAGCCTCGATACCCTTTTTATCAATGATACGCATACCTTTAGCAGATACACGCAGAGTCACGAAACGTTTTTCAGACTCAACCCAGAAACGGTGAGAGTGCAGGTTCGGCAGAAAACGACGTTTGGTCGCATTTAATGCGTGAGAACGGTTGTTACCGCTCATCGGACGCTTGCCAGTAACTTGGCAGACTCGGGACATGTCTATTCTCCAAAAATCTAATCAGCTCGAGCTTTGTATTGGGTGAGGCTGCCTCGTCAGGCTTAGGAGCCCATCTCAGCTTACTTTTGACTCGCCGGGAAATTGCTCTGTCAACCAGCAAAAATATGCTGAGATAGGCTCTTCTCGCCAAACCCAAGATCCTCAAAGGTGGCGTAGTATACGCTTTCCGGCGCAAACGCTCAAGACCCGAACAGTAAAGATCGTGTGTTTCTGCGAAAAAAACTGCTCAGATCAGCTCGTGTTCTGCAAACGAAAACGTATTGAATTTCCCGACAATCAGGTGATCCAATACGTTAATCCCCACCAGCTCACATGCCTGAACAATTTTTTTTGTCAGCAGACGGTCAGCCCGGCTGGGGTTTTCGTTACCGGAGGGGTGATTATGCGCCAGAATCACAGAAACTGCATTCACTTTGAGCGCCAGGCGCAAAATCTCTCTGGGATGCACTTCCACACAGTTTACCGTACCGGAAAACATCTCTTCATAACGGATAAGCTGGTTCTGATTGTTGAGAAAAAGCACAACAAACACTTCCCGCTCCTGCCCGGCCAGCCGCTGATTAAGATATGCCTTTACGGTACAGGCGCTGCTGAGAAATTGTGTTTCCTGAAACTGGCTGCTGAAATAGCGCCGGGACAATTCCACAATCGCCTGCATCTGACAAAATTTACTGTCCCCGATACCGTTCAGGGGTTTGAATTCCTCATAACCGGCTGTCAGCAACCGGTGAAGTGATCCGAAAACCTCCAGCAGATACTCAGCAAACTGCCTGACCGGCCGATCCCGGGTGCCGGTACGTAAAAAAATCGCCAGCAACTCTGAATCACTCAGTACCGATGCCCCGTATGCGATCAGTTTCTCTCTCGGCATCAATGCCGTATTTCCGGTTATGTTGTCCATTTTTTCTCCGTTTCTTTCCTGTTTTACCGGAAAAAGTATGTCAGCTCCGGCTGTTTTTCCGCATAAAACCCCCTATTTTTGCGAGGCACGCCGAAGAAAAAACATTATTTAGCTGGATAAATACACAGCACCCTACCCATACGGCAGTGTTGTGGTAAAATCGCCTGTCTCCGAAAAATAACTGGATAAAACACAATGTCCGAACTGACAGGAAAACAGATAGTTCTGGGTATCAGTGGTGGTATCGCAGCCTATAAAACCCCTGAGATTGTCCGCCGTCTGCGTGACCGGGGGGCAATTGTCCGTGTCGCCATGACACCTGCTGCAACCGCATTTATCACCCCGCTCACACTTCAGGCCGTTTCCGGCTTCCCGGTTGCGGAAAGTGTGCTTGACCCGGCAGCTGAGGCGGCAATGGGCCATATTGAACTGGGGAAATGGGCTGATCTCATTATTCTCGCGCCCGCCACCGCTGATCTGATTGCCCGCCTGAGTGCCGGTATGGCCAATGACCTGGTCACCACTATTTGCCTGGCATCAGATGCCGCCATTGCCGTTTCACCGGCCATGAACCAGCAGATGTACAGAGCGCAGACCACTCAGGAGAACCTCGCGCATCTGGAACAGCTCGGTTTTGCCGTCTGGGGACCGGACAGCGGCAGTCAGGCATGTGGTGACACCGGCCCGGGACGCATGCTGGACCCGTCAGAGATAGTCTCACGGGCAGAACAGCACTTCCGCAAAAAACAGGACATGACCGGCATCCGTCTGGCCATCACCGCAGGGCCGACACGCGAAGCACTCGACCCGGTACGTTTCATCAGCAATCACAGCTCCGGTAAAATGGGCTTTGCCATTGCTGCCACTGCCGCAGCACGTGGTGCGGATGTCACTCTGATAGCCGGGCCTGTCACATTACCGACACCACCGGGTGTTAAACGTATTGATGTCAGCAGTGCCTGTGAAATGAATGATGCCGCACAGCTGACAGCCCCGCAGCAGGACATTTTTATCGGCTGTGCTGCTGTGGCCGATTACCGCGCCAAAGCGGTTGCACCTGAGAAAATTAAAAAACAGGGTGACGAAATCACTTTCACAATGGTGAAAAACCCGGATGTGATCGCCGGTGTCGGCGCTCTGGAAAAAAACCGTCCGTTTGTGATTGGATTTGCAGCTGAAACCCAAAATGTGGAAGAATACGCGCGCGGCAAGTTGGTGAAAAAGCAGCTCGATATGATTTGCGCCAATGACGTTTCTGTTGAAAACCAAGGGTTTAACAGTGACAACAACGCCCTGCATCTGTACTGGCATACCGGCGATATCAGCTTACCGAACATGAGCAAATCAGAGCTCAGCCACCATTTACTGGACGAAATACTGAAACACTATGACCAAAAAAATCGACATTAAGATTCTTGATCCGCGTATCGGCGGGGAATTTCCGTTACCGGCCTACGCCACACCGGGCTCTGCGGGTCTCGACTTACGTGCCTGTCTGGATGAAACCACCGAACTGAAACCGGGGCAAACGCTGTTACTGCCGACCGGTCTTGCCGTCCATATTGCAGACCCGTCTCTGGCGGCAATGGTGCTGCCGCGCTCCGGGCTCGGCCACAAACATGGCGTGGTTCTCGGCAATCTGGTGGGCTTAATCGACTCTGACTACCAGGGACAGCTGATGGTATCTGTCTGGAACCGGGGCGACACCACTTTCACGATTGAACCGGGCGAACGTATTGCACAGATGATTATCGTTCCTGTTGTTCAGGCTGAATTCAATATTGTTGAAGAATTTACCGAAAGTGAACGCGGAGCCGGCGGATTTGGCCATTCAGGCCGTCAATAATACTAATAACGCCGTTATCTCCGTCACTTTTCTGACAGTGGTACTGTTGTACTGCTGTCAGCAGGCAGATGTGTGTTTGCTTTAACGCAGGGGTTTTATCTGACATGGCAGAAAGTACAAAAAAGAAGAACAGGCGCGAGGAGATCCTGCAGGCGCTTGCGCAGATGCTTGAGTCCAGCGACGGCAGTCAGCGTATAACAACCGCTAAGCTTGCCGCCAGCGTAGGGGTTTCAGAAGCAGCGCTCTATCGTCATTTTTCCAGTAAAACAAAAATGTTCGACAGCCTGATTGTATTTATTGAGGACTCACTGATTTCGCGGATAAACCTTATCCTTCAGGATGAGAAAGAAACCATTTCGCGGATAAAACTGATTCTGATGCTCCTCCTGGGGTTCTCGGAAAAAAATCCGGGCCTGACCCGTATCATGACCGGTCATGCGCTGATGTTTGAACAGGATAAATTACAGAGCAGAATTAATCAGTTGTATGAACGAATCGAAGCTCAGTTGCGCCAGGTCTTAAAAGAAAAGCGAATCCGTGACGGCAGCGGTTTTACTTATGACGAAAGCCTGTTAGCATCTCAGCTACTCGCCTTTTGCGAAGGCATGCTGTCCCGTTTTGTTCGCTCAGAATTTAAATACCGGCCGACACAGGAATTTGAAGCCCGCTGGCCGCTGATCCTTGCACAACTTCAGTAACACCGTTTTTAGTTAAACTACTCACCCCGCCCGTTTTATTGGGCGAGGGCTTTTTTTTACCTGCTGTTACGCTCAGATTTCAATACCGTACTGCTCACGGTAAGCCCGTACAGCCTGTAAATGGGTATCCATCTGCGGATCTTCCGCCAGATAACTGATTAAATCATTCAGTGTGATGATGGAGAATACCTGACAACCGTAATCACGTTCCACTTCCTGAACCGCTGATAACTCGCCTTTGCCTTTTTCCTGACGATCAAGACTCAGCATTACACCGGCAAGTGTTGCATTATTTTGTCTGATGATTTCCATCGATTCACGAATTGCCGTCCCGGCGGTGATCACGTCATCTACCACCACAATCCGGCCATTCAGCGGGCTGCCGACCAGTGTTCCGCCTTCCCCGTGGTCTTTGGCTTCTTTACGGTTAAAACAGTATGGCATATCAAGATCATGATGCTCCGCCAGTGCAACCGCGGTCGTCGTTGCAATCGGAATGCCTTTATAGGCCGGTCCGAACAGGACATCATATTGCACACCACTGTCACACAATGCCGCAGCATAAAAGCGTCCGAGCAGCGCCAAATCCCGTCCGGTATTAAATAACCCGGCATTAAAGAAATACGGGCTTTTCCGGCCGGACTTCAGCGTAAATTCACCAAATTTAAGTACCTGTTTTTTCATCGCAAGTTCAATAAATTCGCGCTGATAAGCTTTCATCGGGATCTCCTGATTCTGATTTACGGATAACGCGCCTGAATCACAGGCATAAAAAAGGCGACTATCACGTCGCCTTCTGATTAATTTTCTAATACCGCCTTCTGGGCGGAAAAAATGGTTTCCAGCCCGCCCCTTGCAAGGGCCAGTAACGACAGCAACTCATCATGACTGAACGGCGCACCTTCTGCCGTGCCCTGGACTTCAATCATCCGTCCGTCATCAATCATGACCACATTCATATCGGTTTCTGCCGCAGAATCCTCGACATATTCCAGATCACAGCGCGGCTCGCCGTCCACGATACCGACAGAAACGGCGGCAACCATGGATTTCAGCGGGCTGGCTTTCAGCTGGCCTTTTGCGACCATCTGATTCAGTGCATCAGCCAGCGCCACACAGGCACCACTGATAGCAGCAGTACGGGTACCGCCGTCAGCCTGGATAACATCACAGTCGAGAGTGATGGTGAATTCGCCCAGTTTGGTCAGATCAACCGCAGCGCGCAGCGAACGCGCGATCAGGCGCTGGATTTCCATTGTGCGGCCGGTCTGTTTACCACGGGCAGCTTCACGGGCATTACGGGAATTGGTTGCGCGCGGCAGCATGCCGTATTCGGCAGTGATCCAGCCCTGTCCCTGACCTTTCAGGAAACGCGGCACACCTTCTTCAACGGAGGCATTACATAACACTTTAGTGTCACCGAACTCCACCAGCACAGAGCCTTCGGCATGTTTGGTATAATGACGGGTGATAGTAATAGGACGCACCTGGTCTGTTCCCCGGCCAGCGGGACGTGATGACTGACTCATAGCGATTCTCCGGTTCAGTTAACTGTTGGGGGCGCATTATACGGCTTAAACCGGTGAATGCCTATGCCTTAACACCATAACAGCGCTATAATCAGAGCAATAAATCCATCACAGGACAGATATTATGATCCGTAGTATGACCGCGTTTGCCCGTCAGGAAGTCAAACGCCCGTGGGGCACCGCCTCATGGGAACTCCGCTCTGTTAACCAGCGCTACCTTGAAACCTACATCCGCCTGCCGGAACAGCTCCGCAGCCTGGAGCCGGTGATCCGTGAGCGTCTGCGTCAGCGTCTGACCCGCGGCAAAGTGGAGTGTAACCTCCGTTTTGACCTGAGCAGCAACGCGCAAAGCGGGCTGAATATGAATGAAGAGCTGGCAAAACAGCTGGTCGCGGCAGCAAACTGGGTTAAAAACTACAGTCACGAAGGGGAAATCAACCCGCTGGAAATTCTGCGCTGGCCGGGCGTGATGTCTGCACAGGAGCAGGATCTGGATACCATCAGTGAAGAACTGCTGGCAGCACTCGATGATACCATCACGGCCTTTATTGATGCCCGCGAGCGTGAAGGGGCGGCACTGAAAACCTTAATCGAGCAGCGCCTTGACGGTGTGACAGAAGAAGTCCGCAAAGTCCGCGCACAGATGCCGGATATCCTGTTATGGCAGCGTGAGCGCCTGCAAAGCAAACTGGATGACGCACAGATTCAGGTGGATCCGAACCGTCTGGAACAGGAACTGATCCTGCTGGCACAGCGTATTGACGTGGCGGAAGAGTTAGATCGTCTCGATGCGCATGTAAAAGAAACCCATAATATCCTGAAGAAAAAAGAGGCTGTCGGCCGCCGTCTGGACTTTATGATGCAGGAATTCAACCGCGAATCGAACACCCTCGCTTCAAAATCCATCAATGCCGGTATCACCAGTTCCGCCATTGAACTGAAAGTGCTGATTGAGCAGATGCGTGAGCAGATCCAGAATATTGAGTAATACATAATACTCACAGCCCGCTGAAATACGCGGGCTGTCAGATGACTTTAATTAAACTTCCTCTTCCCTCACAGATTCTTCAATATCATCCGGTTCTTTTTCTTTACTGATCGGAATAATTAAATTCAGAATAATAGCTGTCACACCACCCATACAGATCGGGTTTTCTGCCAATGCGTAAAGGGATGTCGGCAGGACGTGGAAAACCGCCGGGTCATAAGAAACACCCAGTCCAAGCCCCAGCGAGGTCGCCACAATCAGGGTTTCGCGGCGGCGCAGACCATTCGACAGAATGATGCGTATCCCCGCAATGGCAATCATAGAGAACATCAGTGTCATAGCGCCACCCAGCACCGGTGCCGGAATCGTTGTAAAAAACCAGCCGATCCCCGGAAACAGTCCCAGAATCACCAAGATAACCGCAATGATTTTCCCGACATGGCGGGAAGCCACTCCGGTCATCTGAATGACCCCGTTATTCTGGGCAAATGTAGTCAGCGGCAGTGAACTCATCGCGGATGCCGCCACAGACACCAGACCGTCCGCCATCACACCGCCTTTCAGACGGGACTGAAATTCCGGCCCCTGAATTTTCTGCCCGGACACCAGTGCGGTTGCCGTCAGGTCACCGACCGCCTCCAGCACACTGAGCAGATAAATAATGGCGACGACCAGGAAATGGGCGAAGTTAAACGAGAAACCATATTTGAACGGCACCGGGATCGTGATAAACGCGGCTTTGCTCATCTGACTGAAATCGACCATCCCCAGAAACAGGGCGCAGACATAGCCGACAATCAGCCCGATCGCGATCCCGCCCATGCGCAGCAGCGGGCTTTTGCAGCAGTTAAACCCGATAACCACCAGTAGAACCAGCAACCCGACACCGATATTCTGATAATCTCCGAAAGTGCCGGACGACTTGGCGGAGAAGCCGCCGCCGAAATCAATAATCCCGACTTTTATCAGGCTCAGCCCGATCATCAGAACCACAATACCGCTGACTGTCGGCGTAATCACCCGGCGCAGATAGGGCAGGATAAAAGACGATCCCACAACTAAGAACGCACCGGCAAACGAGATACCGAAGATAGTGGACAGTAACAGTTCCTCATCAACACCATCAGCCCGCATGCTGGTTCCGATGGCAATCATCACTGTCACAAATGAAAAGTTAACGGACTGAATCGATAATAACCCCGAGCCGACCATGCCGTAGCGGTTTACCTGCAGCCAGGTGCCGACACCGGAGGCAATCATGGCCATGGAAACAAGATACGCATTGGTCTCAGGCGATAACTGTAAGGCCGTACCGACAATCAGCGCCGGTGTGACCATCGGGACAAAAATCGCCAGCAGATGGGTCACGGCACCAATAATCGCCTGTAAAAACGGGGGTTTATCCTCGAGCTGGTAAATAAGATCAGATGCTGTGTTTTGTTGATCAGACATCTCTTCTCTCCTGTACGTGAATTTGACTATCTGACTCTGTTAATAACTATCTGTTTTTATTTAAGATTCTTGTGGAGAACAGACGGCTGTCATGCAATCTGTATCAACAGATAAAGCAATAACCACACCAGGAGAGGGTATAAACGGAGAAAAGGGTTATAAAATGTGATTAATAACGGAGTTTTTGATCACTTTGTGAAATTGTTCACTATTTGTACTGATGACATCAGGATGCCGGTGATTTTCAGTGCAGATATCATTATGAGAATGATGATTAATAAACAATCAAATTGATAACCGCCGGTAACCGGCGGCTGAATATCAGTTTTCCCCGCGGATACGGGCGCGGGTGATTTGTTTTCTGACCAGCAGACGTAATGAATTCACCACCAGCAGCAGAATAAAGGCGTTGGAAAAGATAAACAGAGTGAATGCCAGAAGGTGGATAAATTCACTATCTGAAGACATGCTGATATTCAGAGAGGATTTTGCCAGTGCTGATACGCCGAATGAAAAACTCCAGAATGATAAGGTAAATGCCTGCCGGGTAAACCAGGGGATCAGCCTGATCATAAATACCAGTTGCAGTAACCCGTAGCCGAGCAGCATCTTGGCAAAGAAATCAATATGATTCTGATTCACTGCCAGATAGGCGCTGCATGCCACCAGTGCCGGTGCCAGCTGAATACCGAAAGAGAGACGTGATTTTTCATCCATCAGCCCGTCACTGCGGATACGTTTCAGGATCGCCGGTTCCAGGCTCAGCCAGGAGAAAACCCCGGCGCCGAAAAAGAGAATACCAAGGTCAGTAAACCCGAGCGCACCACATGCCATGGCACAGATAAAATTATTAGCGACGGTCGGCAGATAAAGTACCGGGGTGGTTGCTGCTTTCGGGTACTCCCCTTTCCACTGGGAGCCGACCAGCCACGCGGCATAAGAGAGCTGCGCTACTGCACCAAGGGCAAACAATCCGGTGGAAAACAGCGGAAAATAAGGCGTCAGCCCCATCGCCACCAGTACGGTGGTTGCCGGTAACAGGCTGGAAAACCCACTGGCTACCGGATGACGGAACTCATCGGTCATTTTTTCCGGGAAACAGAAACTGCGGATAATAAACAGGGATATCAGCACCAGCCAGACCGCGCAACCGGCACCGATAATCACCTCACCGATGAATGCCGGATATCCCTGCTCAGCCGCGGCATAGCGCCACGCCATCCCGGTGCCGATAAGCCCGAGAACCATGCCGAAATACCCGGCTGAAAACCGGGAAGAAACGGATTTAATCTTATTTATCAGTGCAATGCTCATATCTGTTCAGCTCTGTCGTCCTATCATTCCCGGTACAGGTGTACGGGAACTAAATAATAGTACAAATTTTATAATTTATTTTGATAAGAGTCATTTTGTATACATGTTACATCACATCATTTTTTCCGGTCATTTCCGGAATCAGCCCTGCCAGCCCCCAGTGATGGGTAATTTCACGGATAATCAGTAAAAAAGCCGTAAATTGTTTGTCTGAGGGGAGCGATGTTGATGAGACCGGGCTGCCGCTGATAACATTCACGATCTCATTAAACCCGCGTTCTATTTCCTCTGTAGATAAGAAATCCGTTTTATCACCGGCAAGTAAATAGTTTAGCCGCAGGTCCGGACAATGCAAAATAAGCTCTCCTGCCGGTAATAAGGCCCGCGCCGGGATAATCCGGTTTTCAATATGTTCAATCGCCACTTCCGCTTCATACGCGGTCACCGGCGAATGCTGAAAAACAAATCCGTCAATCACACTGTCACCGAGCGGAAGCCGCACATCAGCCTCCGCAGAAAAAATCCGCGTTTCTGTTGCTGTTATCTGTAATGTCAGGTGAGTCATACTGTTACCTCCGGGTCAGGATTGTGTGCCGCAAGCAAAGCGTCCACCACTACGCGGATACGCGGGGAGAGATCACGTGAGCGCGGCCATACCGCAAAAACCGGTGCAGGCGCATCATCTTCCGGGGTGGCAACCGGCAGTACCTGCAGCCGCCCCTGTTCAATATCCCGTGCTGCCAGCCAGGTGGTCAGATACGCGATCCCCATTCCGTCCGCTGCCGCGTCACGCAAAGCTTCGCCGTTACTGATAATATGTTTCGGGCGGATAGTCAGCCGGTTAACGGTGCCGTCTTTGTTCATCACCGGCCACGGCAGAATCTGCCCCCGGGATATAAATCCCAGGCAATCATGCTCTGCCAGGGCTTCCGCCGTCTGTGGTATACCACGACGGGCAAGATAATCCGGTGATGCGCAAATCACGGCATGCTGTGTTCCCAGACGGCGGGCAACCAGTGTTGTGCTGTCCTGCGGATACCCGAGGCGGACCGCAATATCCGTATTTTCTTCTATCAGATCCACCCGGCGGTCAGTAAAACTGACTATCAGTTTTAATTCCGGATGTAATTTTGTCAGTTGTGTCAGTACCGGCATCACATACAGCCGTCCGTAGGAAACCGGCAGACTGATCCGCAATGTGCCGGAAACTGTCTGACGGCGGGAAGATAGCAGTGATTCCGCCTGATGCAGCTCATCCAGCACAGATAAACAGCTCTGATAATAAATCTGTCCTTCTTCCGTCAGACTGACACTCCGCGTTGTCCGGTGCAGCAACCGTACTCCCAGGCGTTCCTCCAGTTTTGCCACACTTTTGCCGGTCGCGGATTTGGATACTCCCATCCGCACCGCTGCCGCCGTAAAGCTGCCGGTTTCTACGGTATGCACGAATGCCGCCATATTTTGCAATTGTGAATACAGATTCAGATTCGCCATGATTGTCTACTTTCAGGAGTCATTGATACACCAAAACATCAGCATACACGCAAAAAAGTTACCAATAAAATAGCAGAACAGATTAAAAGGAGCTTTTTATGCAAAAAATGATGAAACGCTGGCAACTGACCGGCACCGGACTGAATAACCTGACCTTTGCAGATGTCCCGGTACCTGTACCGGGAGATCATGAGGTACTGATCCGCGTATCCGCAGTCTCCCTGAACTACCGCGATCTGCTGGTTATTGACGGAAAATTATTACCGGAGCTGCCGGAAATGCCGTTTACACCGGCCTCGGATATGGCCGGAGAGATTGTCGCTGCCGGGGAAAAGGTCACCCGGTTTCATACCGGTGAACGGGTGATCGGCAATTTCTGGACACAGTGGACAGATAACGCCCCGCCGGCAGAAATGGCACATCACGGGATGTCACTCGGCGGCCCGCTGCCCGGTGTACTGGCAGAGTATATTGTACTGAATGAGGAAACGCTGGTTGCGGTTCCGCCGTCATTGACTGACGAAGAAGCCTCCACACTGCCGGTCACCGGGCTGACCGCCTGGTTTGCCCTGAAAGAAAGCGGGGATCTGCAACCCGGACAGACTGTATTACTCCAGGGTACCGGTGGTGTATCACTGGCAGGGTTACAGATAGCACTGGCAATGGGGGCTGAACCCGTTGTGCTGACCCGTTCCGCAGAAAAAATCGCCCGTCTGAATGCACTGGGTGTAACCCGTATTATTGACACCGGGGCAACACCGGTATGGGCTGATGCCGTAATGTCACTGACCGGCGGTCACGGCGCAGATCATATTCTGGAAGTTATCGGCGGGGAAAATCTGCGTCAGTCCGTGGCAGCACTGGCACCGGGCGGACACATTGCACAGATTGGTTTTATGCAGAGCGAAGAACTGGTGATGCCTGCCGTTCCGCTGATGCTGAAACAGGCAACTCTTCAGGGGATCACTGTCGGTCACCGCCGGGCACTGGAACGGCTTTGTGCCGCCACTGAGCAGTATCAAATCAAACCGGTTATCGATACTGTCTATCCTTTCAGTGATGTTCCGGCGGCTTTTGCGCATCTTCAGCACGGTCCGTTCGGTAAAATAGTTATCCGTATAAAATAGTATTCCCCGGTTCCGGCAATTTCCCGCGCCGGAACCTTTACACTTCTCTGTATAACTATACGTTCCCTGTATTGACCTTCCCCTAAGGTAAACCATTAATCTCATCATTATTATCCGACTCATTACAGGGAATACCGATGAAAAAATCCGTCTGGGCGTTATCTTTATTACTAACCACATTATCTGCCGGTGCTATGGCGGCGAAAGGGATAGTCACCGTATACAAATCCCCGACCTGCGGCTGTTGCGGCCAGTGGGCGGAGGGTGTGGAAAAAGCCGGTTATGATGTGGAAACCAATATTATTCCGCAGGCACAGCTGGAGAAAATGATGCTCGATTCCGGTGCCTCCGCGAATCTGATGAGCTGTCACCTCGCCACACTGAACGGTAAATATGTGATTGGCCACGTCCCGGCTGACAGCCTGGATGCGATTAATACGCTGCCGGAAAGTGCCAAAGGGATTTCTGTTCCGGGAATGCCGGTCGGCAGCCTCGGCATGGAATATAAGGATATGAAAGAGCCGTATGATGTGATCGCGTATGATGCGGACGGAAAACAGACGGTATTCCGCAGCTACTGATTTTCGGTCTGATTCCGCAGCGAACTTTCGAGAAAATGCAGGAATTTGTCGACAACCGGTGATAATTCACGGCGGCTGGCATAGACGGCTCTCAGTTCAATGGGAGCCGGTTCTTCATTCAGCCGGACAGCCTGCAATGTGCCGTCACGGAAAGCCTGCTGACACAAATGCCCGGTCAGAATCGCAAAACCTAGCCCTTCAATGGCGGCGGCGGCGGCCAGTGCCGCGCCGTTAACCTGATAGCGGCTGCTGATGCGCACTGTCAGCCATCCGCCGTCCGGTTTGCGGAAAACCCACGGCTGGCCGTTCAGGGCACTCAGACTGGAAATACAGGGCAGCCGGGTCAGCTCAGCGGCAGAAACCGGGACGCCGGTCCGGGCCAGTAATGACGGCGCGGCCACCACCACACACGACCATGACTGAATCAGACGGCTGTGATAACTGCTGTCTGCCATCTCCCCGCGCTGATAGGTCAGCAGCAGATCGATATCATCACTGATAATATCCGCCGGGGTCAGCCGGGTATCACACCGGATCTGCAAATCCGGATGCAGTGCGGCAAAACGGGCCAGCACCGGCGCCAGCATTTCCCCGACGCCTTCACCGGGTACCGTCAGCCGGAAACAGCCGGTCAGCACATCATCATTACGGATCTGTGAAAAGGTTTCCCGCAGCATGGCGTCCGTTTTTCCGGCGCACTGATACAACTGCTGTCCCTGTGCCGTCAGGCGCATACGCCGGGTTGTCCGCTCGATAAGACGGCAGCCGGTCTGGGTTTCCAGCTGTCTGATGGCCCGGCTGACATTAGACGACGGCATCCCCAGCCGGGTGGCCGCACCGGTAAAACTGCCCTGTTCCGCCACAGCCAGAAAAACCGGCAGCAAATTAAGATCGACCGCCATGACAGCGTCCCCGTTGTGAGAGATATCCGGCTCTATTGTTATCACAAACAGGTTAATCTGTCTTCAGCAATGGCCAAAAGACATTAATTTCTGATAGCGCTGCGCCAGAAGTTCGTCTTCCGGCAACGCTGATAATACTGCCAGATCCTGCAACAGCTGTTCACGCAGATTATCCGCCGCCTGCTGATAGTTGCGGTGAGCACCGCCCGCCGGCTCGGGAATAATGGTATCGATAATACCCAGTGCTTTCAGGCGCGGCGCGGTCATCCCCATGGCTTCGGCAGCCAGCGGTGCTTTATCCGCACTTTTCCACAGGATAGAGGCACACCCCTCCGGCGAGATTGCCGCATAGGTACTGTATTGCAGCATATTGATACGATCACCGACACCAATCCCCAGCGCACCGCCGGAACAGCCCTCGCCGGTGATAGTGCAGATCACCGGGGTTTTCAGCCGCGACAGCTCAAGCAGGTTACGGGCAATCGCCTCCGCCTGTCCGCGCTCTTCCGCGCCCACGCCGGGATAGGCACCGGCGGAATCAATAAACATCAGCACCGGCATATGAAAACGTTCGGCCATTTTCATCAGTCTCAGCGCCTTGCGGTACCCCTCCGGTGAGGGCATACCAAAATTGCGCAGTAACTTTTCTTTGGTATCACGCCCTTTCTGGTGACCGATAACCATCACCGGGCGCCCCTCAAAGCGTGCCAGCCCGCCGACAATGGCTTTATCATCCGCAAAGGCACGATCACCGGCCAGCGCCTGAAAATCGGTAAAAATAAGACTGATATAATCCAGGGTATAGGGCCGCAGCGGGTGGCGGGCCAGCCGGACAATTTCCCATGCGCCGAGATCAGCATAAATCGACTGCGTCAGCTTTTCGCATTTTTTCCGCAGACAGGCGATTTCATCATCCGGATCAAACCCCAAATCACTGCTGCGCTCTTTAAATGACTGTAATGCAGCAATTTTTTCTTCCAGCTCAATGATTGGCCTTTCAAATTCGAGATGATACTGAGACATAACGGACATTACCCTGACAGAAAACATCCGGTCAGTGTAAAAAAAGGCCGGAACGGGATACAGTCCTCATTCCGGCATACACTATTATCAGAAACGGGATAATCAGCCGTAAGAAATGGCCGCACAGCGGCGGGCGGTGAAAATCGCAATCAGCGGGGCAATCGCCAGTAACATCATCAGCCAGTAGGCTGAAGACATCACGCCCGTCAGTGTTCCGTCATTGAAACCATTGACGTTCACAATCATACCGGCCAGAGCGGCACCCAGCGCCGTGGCAAAGAGCTGTACTGTGGTGATGGAAGCGGCGGCAATCTCTTTATCCGCAGGTGCCGCGACCTGTAAAATCCGGGTCAGCAGATGCGGCCAGCCGAATCCGATCCCGAACCCGACCAGCGATAATCCCAGCAGGATCGGCGACATAATGGCCCATGTTCCGGCAGACGGTACAGAGAGTGTCAGTGCCAGCAATACCAGCCCCGCCAGCACAAAGACCGGCCCGAGCAGAATACTGGCCCGCATTTTCGCTCCTTTCCATCCCGCACTGATGATCTCACTGACTGTCCAGCCCAGCGCCATCAGTGCACTCATATAACCGGATGCCAGCGGTGACTGGCCGTGCAGACGTTGCAGGAAATACGGCACGAACACTTCACAGGTCATTCCTATAGCCAGCAGAGAGATAGTGACATACAGCGCGGCATGATGACTGCCGCGCCGGAAAGTATTCTCCGGTAATAACCGGGTACTGCTGCGCTGCTCAATCACCGCAAGTACAATCAGCAGCAGAAGGGAAACCACCACGCCGCCCACATTCAGGAATACATCAGGGCTGAGACTGCCGGCGGAAACCACCAGTACCGCAGCGGTCAGTAATGTCAGCTGGATCAGGGGAAGATGTGGCCGGTTACCGTCATTATTCTGCTTTTTAGGCATAATCGTAAGCAAAAAGAGCCCATAAACGACCATCAGCGGCAACATCACACCAAAAGCATAACGCCAGGCATTTAACTGGGCAAAAATACCTCCGACAGCCGGACCGACTAATGTGGCAACTCCCCACATCCCGGAAATCAGTGCCATGGCTCTCGGCCACAATGCCGGAACATACACTAAATTGATCATGGCATAAGACAATGCGAACATAACACCGCCGCCGAAGCCCTGAATGGCGCGCCCCAGCAACATAATTTCCATCCGGGGAGCCAGGGCGCAGGCCAGGCTGCCGGCAAAAAAGGCAACGACAGAAAGAAGATAGGCGATGCGGGCACCATATACGGCCAGCATGCGGGCAGAAAGTACTGAGCCGATAATGGATGCTGCCACAAACAGTGTGGTGTTCCAGGCGTACAGATTCAGGCCGCCGATATCGGCAACCACAGATGGCAAAATGGTGGTTGCCATTAAAATATTAACGGCGTGGATAACAACACCGAACGAGAGAGCGACTGAAATCGCAGCGTTTTTCCCTGAGAAGAGATCACGCCAGCGGCTGTCATCAGGCAACATAGAACCATCCTTTAGTCTTGTGATACTTTGCTGAATACGATAAATTAAACAAGAATTAACTTGGATAAATAGATACCGGGCACGAGAATATGTCAAGAACTAACCTGGAAAGCAACCTCAGTTCCGCACAATCGGTCGGAGAAAAATTGCTTATTCTCCTGAAAAAGCATGGCCCGATGCAGGCATCCGAGGCCGGGGAACACCTGGGCACCACCGGGGAAGCTGCCCGTCAGCAGTTTACCAAGCTGGCCCGGGACGGCATGGTTGAGGCACATTCCGAATGCCGGGGTGTCGGCCGTCCGGTGCAGCGCTGGCATCTGACCGCGCTGGGCAACAAACGCTTTCCGGATTGTCACGCTGAGCTGACGGTCAAAATCCTGACCACCATCCGCCGCGAACTCGGTGAGGATGCTATCGGCAAAATTATTACCGCCCGTGAGAACGAAGCCCGCCGCGACTATTTTGATAAACTTCAGGGTGCGGAAACCCTGGAAGAACGCATTATCCGCCTCGTTGCTATCCGCACAGAGGAAGGCTATATGGCACAGTGGGAAAAAGAACCGGAAGGGAGCTGGCTGATTATTGAAAATCACTGCCCTATCTGCTCCGCCGCCCGTATGTGTCAGGGATTCTGCCGTGCTGAACTCGAACTGTTTCAGACCGTTTTGGATGCAAATGTGGAACGGGTCGAATATTTACTGACGGGTTCTCGCCGCTGCGTATATCGTGTGATACAACAGGAAGATTAACCATTCCGGCTAATCACTGAAAGGAAAGAGGTCACACAATGAAAATTTCCGCCCGTAACCAGCTCACCGGTAAAGTTTCCCGTATTGTTACCGGTGCTGTTAATAATGAAGTGGAATTAACACTTGAGCATGGTGAAATTCTGACAACCGTCATCACCAAAGAGAGTTGTGACGTATTAGGGATCCGCGAAGGAAAAGAAGCTGTTGCGATTATTAAAGCGCCGTGGGTGGTCCTGGCAAATCCGGATTGCGGTCTGCGTTTTTCCGCCCGTAACCAGTTCCGCGGTAAAATCAGCAAAATGGTGAACGGTGCGGTCAACAGCACGATTCATCTGAGAACCGAGAAAGGGCTGCCGCTGACAGCAGTTATTACCAATGAAAGCCGCGATGAAATGGAATTACATGAAGGTAATGAAATTGTCGCACTGATAAAAGCCTCCAGCGTCATTTTAGCCACTAAAGCCTGATGACAGAAAGCCGTATAACAAGCTGGCCAGTTTCTTAACTGACCAGCATTATCTTGTGAACAAACTGTTTTATAATCAGAAAGGCAGTTGCTCCGGTGCGGCTGCCCCTGAAAAGACTGTATCGTAGCTGTTAGTCAGATGACCGATATCGTATGCAATCTTTTCTTTATCAGTCAGTCTCGCAGACAGTACGGTACCGGTTGGGCCTAATGCGATTAAGAACAGATCAATGTTCTCTTTCATCAGGCACTGTTCAGTTAACTGGTCTATATCGTCATAAGCATCCGTGTTTTTTGCCCAGATAACATGTTTATTCTTTATATTAGACAGCAAGTAGTGTTCGGTATTCAGACGTGAATCTTTGCCCGTCACAATACACACATTTTTTCCTTCCCATAATTCCATCCAGGCATCAGCCAGTTCTTCACCACACTGATAAAATCCCTCCGGACGACTGATAGCCGTGTCACCATATACAGGCTGATCAATAAAAAATTTACAGATAAACCAGTAGTTCACCCAGAAATCCTGCCAGAAGCTGACTTCTGATCCATAATCAGGCATACAAATAAGTGTATTACGCTTTCCGGAACAAATACTCCGCAATTCATACATCAGTTTTTTATCCGGACTCTGATAATAAATACCGTGTTCCAGCATCAGCATCAGCTCACCATCACCAAACCGGCTGACCCCGCATTTATTTTCTTTCATCCATCTCACCGTTTCCAGAACGGATAACCGTTTTCCTTTGAAGAAATGGTACGTATCATCCAGTACTTTCGCTACCCGACTCTGGTATAAATGCGATTCAATCTTTTTGCTTAGTTCATGCTGTTTTTCAGCATAGAAATCAACTGCAATGTCATTATAAAAACCGATAATTTCATTGGCTATCCCGCGGACAATTGAGATAGTATCCGTTTCATCCAGCGGGACCCGGCTGAATTCATATTTTTTATTCTTGCCATCATAAATTAATGTTTTTAAATCAAAATCACGTTTGAGATACTTCCTGAAAAGACCTAAAGATTCATAATTCCTGAATGCCAGCCAGATATTACCCCTTAAATCGACATCGAGTGCGACTTTAAATGCCCCGGTTTCAATTTCCACAAAGGCGATTTCCCAGCTATATATTTTTGCACTTTTAACATAATAGCTCGGGAATTTATCTCTATTAAATTCACTGACAAAGCTGTCCAAATCAATCTTCATACCTGAAATCCTTTTTGAAGAAAATTAAAATAATCCCTCATCCCGCAAAATATGTTTGTCCCCTCTGCGGCGGGTAAAACCGGTCCTGTCAAAAAACTCCAGAATCTGTACAGCCAGCTTACGCCCCATGCCATATTTATCCCTGAATTGTGCCGCGCCGATACCTTCTTCATGTGACCGGTTATATTCACGGATCACCTGCGCAAATTCCGTGAGTTGTGACCGGTGATAATAGCGGTCCGGCACAATCGCCATAATATGACCAAGCTGCGCGGCTTTTTTCAGAAACTGACGGGCGGTTGTTTCATCGGTACCGAGTTTTACAGCCAGATCCCGCACCCACCACGGTTCCTGCTGAAACAGCGGTTCTGCACTCAGCCAGAGCGCGCTCTGAGCCGGATCAAACGCCAGCCCGTGGTCCGGCAGATGCAGCCAGCCGCGGGTTCTGACAATCTGCTTTTCATCCAGTAATTGTGCAATAACCGGAAACACAATGGCATCAGAAAGCACCGGTAATGCCATCCGTTTCAGTCTGTCACGCCCGACGCCCATCTGATCGCTGTGTGACTGGTGGTAATCCGCCAGCGTGGCCAGCAGAACAGCTTTTGCCGTTTCAACCCGTTGTGCAGAAAGAGCGTAACCATCGTTGATCAGCAGACTCAGACCGTCAGTGCATTCCGTCAGTTTTTCCGCTGTCAGTTGCCGCGCCCAGGCAAATACCGGCAGGGATACCTCTCCGCGCGGTAATTCACAACATAAAACCGCCCGGTCATCCTGTGCCGCAGCCCGTTCTGATAACCACGCCAGAAACTCCGGACGGCGTTTTCCGCGGCGCGGGGAGGATAAATTCAGTACCCGTGCCCCCGCTACTGTGCGCTGCGCACTGATATCGCGCAGGATCAGCCGGTCTTCTTCCGCCAGCCAGAGCGGGGTATCGAGGGTAATTTCCGCCAGCAGCGGATAGCTGTTATCGTCATTCAGGAGAGATACGCGGCCGGTAATATGGCTGGCACCGTGGTGAATATGCACCGGCTGCCAGCTTTTCAGACCTTCGTCCGTTTCAAGTTCAGCCAGAATGCGGTGTGCAGACTGCACCGGTTTTTCACTCAGCAGCCAGTCACCACGGGAAACAGTCTCTTTACTGACATCCCCGCTCAGGTTGATCGCCACGCGGTCACCGGCCTGAGCCTGTTCCTGCTGGCGGTTCTGGGCATGAATACCGCGCACACGGACAGATTTGTCACTGCCGGTCACCCATAATGTGTCACCGGTGCTGACCCGTCCGGCCAGCGCGGTACCGGTTACCACCAGCCCTGCCCCTTTGACACTGAAAACACGGTCAATCGCCATCCGGAACCGTTTTTCTGTCCGGCTGTCTGACGATTGCTGCTGATGATGCAGACGCAGATGTGCCCGCAATGCATCCAGCCCTTCACCGCTGTGGGATGACGTGATAAATACCGGGCTTTCCGGCCAGCCGTCAGATAACAGCAGTTCTGTGATTTGCTGCCGGACTTCTTCAGTCCGTTCCGCCGGAACACGATCCGCTTTGGTCAGCACCACCGAGATTTGCGGACGCCCCGCCAGGCGCAGAATTGCCAGATGCTCGCGGGTTTGTGCCATCACCCCGTCATCACAGGCTATAATCAGCAGCACATGGCGGATACCGCCGATACCCGCCAGCATATTGCCGAGAAACTTTTCGTGGCCCGGCACATCCACAAAACCGATAACGGTATCATCATCCTGCGGCCAGTAGGCATAGCCCAGGTCGATGGTCATTCCGCGTTTTTTTTCTTCCGGCAGATGGGTGGTATCCACACCGGTGACGGCCCGGATAAGTGCTGTTTTTCCGTGGTCAACATGGCCGGCGGTAGCAAAAATCATGGTAACAGTGCCTGTAAAAGTCGGTTTTCATCTTCAAGGCAACGCAGATCCCACCACAGACGCCCGTCACTTACCCGTCCGATCACCGGAATGGTCAGCTGACGGTGAGAGTGCGTCAGGGTGGCTAAGGCGCTGCCTTTTCCGTTTTGCGGGGTAAACGTCACTGCCCAGCCGGGCAGACGTTCCACCGGCAGTGATCCGCTGCCAATCTGCGAGGAGCAGGGCTCTGCGCGGATCACCCATTCATCACCGTAATATGCCTGAATTTTCGGCACAAGCCGTTGTGCCATATCATAAATATCGTCAGCAGACCGGGTCAGCAAACGCAGTGACGGCAGTGTCTGCGCCAGTTTTTCCGGACGACGGTACAGATGCAGCGTGGCATCCAGTGCCGCCAGGGTCATTTTATCTGCCCGCAGGGCACGTTTGAGCGGATGACGCTGTATTGCCTCAATCCACGCTTTTTTACCGAGAATAATCCCCGCCTGCGGTCCGCCGAGCAGTTTATCGCCGGAAAAAGTGACAATATCAATACCCTGAGCCAGATAACGCTGCGGCATCGGCTCTTCCGGCAGTCCCCACAGAGTCATATCAATCAGTGCACCGCTGCCCAGATCAATCACTGACGGGATATTCTGTTCCCGGCCAAGTTCCGCCAGTTCCTGTCCGGAAACTTCAGCCGTAAAACCTTCAATATGATAATTACTGGTGTGGACTTTCATCAGCAGCGCAGTCTGCTCGCTGATCGCATTTTTATAGTCATGCAGATGAGTACGGTTTGTGGTACCGACTTCTCTCAGCCGGCATCCCGCCTGACTCATCACTTCCGGCACACGGAAAGCGCCGCCGATTTCCACCAGCTCACCACGGGAAACAATCACTTCCCGCCCGGCGGCCATCGTTGCCAGTACCAGTAATACCGCCGCCGCATTATTATTAACAACACAGGCAGCTTCTGCGCCGGTCAGCTGACAGAGACGCTCCGCGACAATGCTGTCGCGGTGGCCGCGTCCGGCATCATCGAGAGAATATTCGAGCGTAACCGGCCAGCGCATGGCATTGGTCACCGCCTCAATAGCCGCTTCCGCCTGCAATGCCCGGCCGAGATTGGTATGCAGCACGGTACCGGTCAGGTTGATGACCGGACGCAGTGCCTCCCGCTCGCTGCCCAGGCGGCGGGACAGTTCATCCGCCCAGCAGCCGTGCCAGTCCGGCAGTTGCTGCCGCTCACGGATCACGTCACGTGCATCATCCTGCATTTCCCGCAGCACACTGACGATACAGGTCTGGCCGTACTGTTCTGTCAGCGCGGTGACCGGTGTTTCATGTAATAACCCGTCAATGGCAGGTATCTGACTGTATAATGCACGTTCGTTCATAGCGGGCTCACTTCCGGGCTTATTCGTTCGGGAACAGGAACGGGTTAATACTGCTGCGGGCAAAACCTTCTTCTTCCATACGGGCATCCAGGATCAGGGTTGCCAGGTCGTCTGCCACAGTATCCACTTTCGCGTCTTTTTCCTGTGACATAATTTTCAGATAACTGCCGCAGTCACCGCAGCTTTCGGCTTTCACTGCCGCCTGCTCACTTTCCAGTGACCAGTAATTCAGATCGCGCGTCTGTTCGCAGTTCGTACACTTAATCCGGACCACATGCCATTCGGTTTCACATAATCCGCAATGCAGATAACGCAATCCCTGTGTGGTACCAATCTGGATCACGCCGGAAACCGGCATCGCCGCACAGACCGGACAGAACTGACGATGTTCGCCGTGCTCTTCACGGCCTTTACCCGGAATCATCGACGCCATCTGCGCCCAATATAAAGATAATGCAGCCCAGATAAACACGGACTTATCCGGTGAAACAGCAGAAAATTCCTGATTAAACAACGCTGTTGCCATATCTTCCAGCTCATTCTCAGACGCTTTATCCAGGTTTTCCAGGGTCGGACGGGCATGATCCGGAGCGACCGGCAGCAGCTCGGCAATAATGCTTTTCAGCAGTTTACGCCAGTGTTCAGTGCGCTGAAAGGTACGGCAATCGAGCAGTGCTTTGCCCGGCATATTCGCAGCCATCAGGGCATCCATATCCATTTCAAGCGGATTGTCATACAGGGCTTTCTGCTGAGCACGGGTGATTTCAGCGGCAAATTCCAGGTAATCCGCAAACGGGTTATCTTTGGCCAGCTCATCAAAGCGTTCGGCACGACGCTGATACAGATTCTTCAGATTAGGGAACAGCACCGCAGGGATAAAACCAATCCCTTTTTCATTTTTCTGAGCCTGTCCCAGCTCTTCTTTGGATACAATTCGGATACTCATGATCTTGCTCTTCTTCTGATATGGAGAGGATAAGCCGGTCCGGCAAATAAAACCCTATTATGAACCGGCTGCCTTAAAATGTCGAAAAGGCAGGGGAAACCCCTGCCTTCTGAATAATCACACGAGAAGATTAAAAACGGTCACTGACCTTTTTTATCTTCTTCGCGCTCTTTTGCCACAATCTGACGGTACCAGCGCGGGTGATGTTTCTTCGCCCAGCCACGGGTTACCCAGCCTTCTGTCATCGCTCGCACAGATCCTTTCACCCAGATTGCCGCATAAGCGTGAACAATAATGGTGATAATCAGCCCGATAGCAGAAATTGAGTGTACCAGCAGCGCGATGCGGATCACCGGAATGGAGAAATACTCCGCAAAATAAGGACGCCAGATAACAATACCGCTCAGCAGCAGCAGGAACAGGCAGATACTGGCCGCCCAGTACACCCCTTTCTGACCGAGGTTATACTGACCGACATCTCCGGCTTCCTCATTTTTCATGATTTTGCCGATCTGCTTCGCCCACTCGATATCATCACGGTTGATAAAGTTGTGTTTAAAATAACGGAAAAACATAAACACAAACAGTAAGAACATCACCACACCGGTAAACGGATGCAGCAGACGTGATAACTGCGGGGTACCCAGAATGTTCATAAACCAGTTAAGCGACGGGAAGAAAAACCCGAGCCCGCTGATGGCCGTGAACAGAAAACAAATGACCACAGCCCAGTGATTCACACGCTCAATGGGTTTGTGGCGGATAATTTTTTCGCGATCATCCTGTTGCATTATTTCTGCTCCTCCTGACCTGCTGATTGCTCAGTCTTTGCCGGAACATCCTGAATATCTTTCAGGGCCTCTTCTTCCTCGCGTTTTGATACCCGGTTCGGGCCGATACCCACGTAATGGAAGATTGCCGCCGCAAAGGTCGCCGCGAAACCGACTGCTGCCAGTGGTTTCCATGCGCCTTTCCAGAATTTCACCGCCGCACTGATTTCCGGATTCTCCGGCAGACCGTGATATAACTGCGGTTTATCAGCATGGTGCAGCACATACATCACGTGCGTACCGCCGACGCCCTGCGGATCATACAGACCGGCTTTGGCGTAACCACGGCTTTGCAGCTCAGTGACCCGCTCACCCGCCAGCGCCTGCATATCCTCTTTCGAGCCGAAATGAATCGCCCCGGTCGGACAGGTTTTCACACACGCCGGCTCCTGACCCACATCCACGCGGTCAACACACAGTGTGCATTTATAAGCGCGGTTATCTTCTTCGTTGATACGCGGCACGTTAAACGGACAGCCCGCGATACAGTAACCGCAGCCGATGCAGTGCTCTGACTGGAAATCGACAATCCCGTTGGCATACTGAATGATAGCGCCTTCCGCCGGACAGGCTTTCAGACAGCCCGGGTCCGCGCAGTGCATACAGCCGTCTTTACGGATCAGCCACTCAAAGTTGCCGTTTTCTTCCACTTCGGAAAAACGCATCACGGTCCATGACTTGGCGGTCAGATCCTGCGGGTTGTCGTACACCCCCACGTTGGTACCGATCTTGTCACGAATGTCGTTCCACTCCGAACAGGCCACCTGGCAGGCTTTACAGCCGATACAGGTAGTCACGTCAATCAGCTTCGCCACTTCTTCCTTAAAATCCCGCACCTGAGGTGCGGGGGTCAGGGAATTGGTGGCAGAGCGACGAATAATGTCCTGTGATTGCATTGACATAATTTATCTCCTTACACCTTTTCCACATTAACCAGGAAGGCTTTAAATTCAGGCGTCTGGGTGTTCGCATCGCCGACAAACGGCGTCAGCGTGTTGGTGATAAAGCCTTTCACCGCCACACCCTCAAAGCCCCAGTGAATCGGAATACCGATGGTATCCACTTTCTGACCATTCACATCCAGCGTCCGGATGCGTTTGGTGACCACTGCTTTGGCCTTGATATAGCCACGTTTGGAGCTGACTTTCACCGTATCACCCTGAGAGATACCTTTCTCATTCGCGAGACGCTCACCGATTTCGATAAACTGCTGCGGCTGAATAATGGCATTTAACCGCGCATGTTTTGTCCAGTAGTGGAAATGCTCCGTCAGGCGGTATGTTGTACCGACATACGGGAATTCCTCTGCTTTACCCATCTGCGCCCAGTCATCTTTAAAGATACGGGCGGCCGGGTTGGAAACCACATCCGGATGAAGCGGGTTGGTACCGAGCGGGGTTTCAATCGGCTCGTAGTGCTCAGGGAACGGCCCTTCCGCCATCTTATCGATAGCAAACAGGCGGCCCATCCCTTCCGGCTGCATGATAAACGGCCCGACATCCGAATCCGGCGCGGCGTTGCTGTAGTCCGGCACATCCATACCGATCCACTTGCTGCCGTTCCATTCCAGAATCTGGCGTTTCGGATCCCACGGTTTACCCGCCGGGTCCGCAGAGGCACGGTTATAAATGACGCGGCGGTTCAGCGGCCATGCCCACGCCCAGCCGAGGGTATTACCCAGCCCGGTCGGGTCAGCGTTATCGCGGCGGGCCATCTGGTTGCCCTGCGGCGTCCAGCTGCCGGCAAAAATCCAGCATCCGCTTGCCGTGGTACCATCATCACGCAACTGTGCGAAGGAGGTGAGCTGCTCGCCTTTCTTCACAATCACGTTGCCGTCAGCATCTTTCAAATCAACCAGCGCCAGACCGTTACTCTCCTGCGCGACCTCTTCCGGAGTCGGATTATCGCGGTCGAAGTAGTTCCAGGTCATGTTCAGTACCTGCTCAGGCACTTTACCGCCTTCCGACTCATACAGTTTGCGGACACGATGGAAAATACCGGAGAGGATTTCGCCGTCGCTGATCGCTTCGCCCGGGGCATCCGCACCTTTCCAGTGCCACTGTAACCAGCGGGCGGAGTTAACGATAGAACCGTTCTCTTCCGCAAAGCAGCAGGATGGCAGGCGGAACACCGTAGTCTGAATCTGTGCCGGATCAACATCGTTCATCTCGCCGTGGTTCTGCCAGAAGTTCGATGTTTCGGTATTCAGCGGGTCAACCGTGATCAGGAACTTCAGTTTTGAAAGCGCCTTAACCACTTTGTTTTTGTTCGGGAATGAGGCTAACGGGTTAAAGCCCTGGCAGATGTAGCCGTTGACTTCCCCTTTATCCATCATGTCGAAATAACGCAGGACGTCGTAACCTTTGTCCCACTTCGGCAGCCAGTCAAAGCCCCAGTTATTCTCTTTCTGTGCTTTGTCACCGTAGAAGGTTTTCATCAGACTGACAAAGAACTTCGGATAGTTACCCCAGTAGTTGACCTGCCCCGGCACCGTTGGTTTCGGTGTGTTGGCAGCCAGATAACTGTCCAGCGACGTCTGTTTGTCAGACGGCAGTGTCAGGTAACCCGGCAGGCTCTGCGACAGCAGACCCAGGTCAGTTAAGCCCTGGATATTGGAGTGACCGCGCAGTGCGTTCACACCGCCGCCCAGCATTCCCATATTCCCCAGCAACAGCTGGATCATCGCCATGGTACGGATGTTCTGCGCACCGACGGTATGCTGGGTCCAGCCCAGTGCATACAGGAACGAGGCGGTTTTATCTTTCGCGCAGGTTTCGCCGATATATTCACAGACTTTCAGGAAGTCATCTTTCGGCGTTCCGCAGATATTGGTCACCACATCCGGGGTATAACGGCTGACGTGCTCTTTCAGTAAATTCCAGACACAACGCGGATGCTGCAATGTGGTGTCGCGTCTGGCGAAACCATTTTCATCCAGCTCGTAATTCCAGGTTGTTTTATCGTACTGACGTTTTTCCGCATCATAGCCGCTGAACAAACCGTTATCGAACGCGTAATCTTCACGCACGATCAGGCTGGCGTTGGTGTACGCCTCAACATACTCACGGTTGATTTTTTCATTTTCCATCAGATATTTAATAACACCTGACAGGAACGCAATATCGGTACCGGAACGGATAGGCGTATAGAAATCCGCCACCGCCGCAGTACGGGTAAAGCGCGGGTCAATGACGATCAGTTTGGCATTGTTATGAATTTTGGCTTCCATCGCCCAGCGGAACCCGACAGGGTGAGCTTCCGCGGCGTTTCCGCCCATCACGACAACAAGGTTGGCATTTTTAATATCAACCCAGTGGTTGGTCATGGCACCGCGACCAAATGTCGGAGCAAGACTTGCTACCGTAGGTCCGTGTCAGACACGCGCCTGGTTATCCACGGCAAGCATGCCGAGGGCGCGGGAAAATTTCTGGGTGACAAATCCGGTTTCGTTACTGGCGGCTGATGCGCATAACATCCCGGTGGTTAACCAGCGGTTGACGGTGACGCCATCGCTGTTCTTTTCAATAAAGTTACTGTCGCGGTCATCTTTGATCAGGCGGGCGATACGATCAAACGCCTCATTCCACGAGATACGTTTCCACTCGTTGGAGCCCGGCTCGCGGACTTCTGGATATTTAAGACGGCTTTCGCTGTGGATAAAATCAATCAGACCTGCGCCTTTCGGGCACAGTGCGCCACGGTTTACCGGATGATCCGGGTCCCCTTCAATGTGAAAAACAGATTCTTTGGCGTTTTTTGCCCCGTCACCCAGACTGTACATTAACAGCCCGCAGCCGACGGAACAGTACGTGCAGGTATTACGGGTTTCACGTGCGCGCAAAAGCTTATACTGACGTGAACCGGCAATAGCGACCGCCGGGGCAAAACCCAGAGCCGCTGCCGTTGTACCCGCCATACCGCCAGCGCAGATCTTAAAGAACTGCCTTCTGCTGACTTGCATGGAGATCTCCTTATTACATTGCTCTTATGCCGCTGCAAAATAAGCCACAGCGAACTTTCTTTTTATCCGCACAGTGGTGCGTGCGATCAGGTTCATTGCCTGGTGGAATGGTGTAAACTTTTACCCATACTATTATTATGTATTATTAAGCGCAGGAATTCATCTGATGGATGACATTTATTCCATAGAATCGTTACATAATTGTCTAATTCGCGGTGCGCATCTCACAAGCGTGCAACAAAAAAGTAAACCCGGGCATAATGAAAATGACTGGGTCGCGGAAGAGACGCCGGTTGCTCTGGTGTACAACGGCATTTCACATGTGGTGATGATGGCCAGCCCGAAAAACCTCGATGATTTTGCTGTCGGTTTTTCACTTTCCGAAGGCATTATTGAATCCGCCGCCGACATCCGCGGGATTGATATCACGGATGCCTGCCACGGCGGATTTGAAGTCCATGTGGAATTATCCGCCCGCCGTTTTGCCGGACTGAAAGAACGCCGCCGTAATATGGCCGGGCGTACCGGCTGCGGTATCTGCGGTACCGAGCAAATCAGCGAAATTTTCCGCCCGATCCCGCCGCTGGATTTCACGCAGACTTTTTCCCTCAGTCACCTTGATGAGGCACTCAGCCTGCTTCCGCAGGTGCAGGAAATAGGAAAACTGACCGGTTGTACCCACGCCGCCGGCTGGATCTCTCCGCAGGGCGAATTACTGGGGGGATGTGAGGATGTGGGACGCCATGTGGCGCTTGATAAACTGCTGGGTATGCGGGCAAAAGCACAATGGACAGACGGTGTGATACTGGTATCCAGCCGCGCCAGCTATGAAATGGTACAAAAAAGCGCGCAGTGCGGCGCGGAAATTCTGTTTGCGGTTTCCGCCCCGACCACGCTGGCGATTGAAACCGCCAAACGCTGCCGCCTGACGCTGGTTGGATTCTGTAAAAAAGGGCGGGCCACCATCTATACCCACCCGGAACGCCTGACTCCCTGACTATTCAGCCAGCGGATGATATATCCACAGATTCGGTTCATGATAAATGACCCGGTCCGTTTCAGGATCGGCCTGAACCGGTACCAGAGCACCCGGCACAATGTACTGACCGGCGTGCGGAAAGGCCATACCGGTCCATTCCGACCAGTTATCAATAGAGGATGTGATATCCATCGAACGCATCGCCGGTTTGATAATCTGTCCGCCCAGCCGGACATGCGTGCGGATCCACGGGTCAAACGGCTCGCCCTGCGGGGTCTGCCACTGACAATATTCCGCGAAATCCTGTAACGGATACTGTGCCTTGAGCGTCGGACGCACTGGTACCACCACGCCCTTCAGCCCGGCCTGCGCAACAGCCGCTTTCAGCGCTGTAATAAGTTGTGCAGGGATACCTCTCCCGCGAAAATCCGGGTCAACGGTCACCGACAGTGCGGATACAAATGTCGGTTTCCGGGTATCGGTTGCCCCCAGGGTCAGCACAGCATCCCAGCCCCCATCCGGCAACTCAGTCAGTGGTGCATCTTCCGGAAAATAAAACGGAATCGCACTCAGAAGCCCGACGACCTGATCTTCTCCGGCAATAGTCGCAACCGCAACCTGCTGAAAAGGCAGATTTTCCTCAAGATACAGTGTATCCCAGTACTGGTCAGAGACCGGACTGGCTAACATAAACAACGGCCATTGTTCCGCGACCAGCGCTTCCGCACTGTCCAGCAGTGACTCATGGCACTGTGCGACACTGAGGATCCGGACTGACGACATATGATTCTCCGCTTACATACTCTGTTGCGTATATATTAATGGTTTTCAGCTAAAAATAATTAACGTTAGCTTTATAATTCTGCACTTAGTCCCGCCTGAAAAACCGGAATCCCTTCCCTGTCCGCTTTCCGTTTTTATCCAGAATTTCGTAATACTCTTCCGTCACCACCGACTGCCCTTTATCCCACTGCCCGCTATCTGACAGATTATCAGTCCGGTAAACATCCCCGACTACCCGGTACTGCCGCCCGTTGTAATGAATACGCTTAGTCGCGCCGGAGGAAAACTGGCGGGTGACCTCTGTGTACTCCCCGTTACCGTCACGCCGTAACCCGATCAGACGCAGCCCCTGTGTTGCAGAGTCATTATTGACTGAGCCGGGCACCGGCATATCAGGTGTCAGAGTAATAACGTCATAACGCTCAGAAATATCGCTTCTTCCGGTTTGCGGCCATGCGGCCGTGGCCGGGTTGCCGGTCAGCATCAGCACCGTTAACAGCAAAAATGTCAGAGTGTGTTTCATCATCAGATTATCTGTTCAGCCTTCATATACCGGACAGTATGAAACATAAATACAAAATCAAATGCGATAACAGCCGTTAATTAAATGCATTATTATTGCTTTTGAAATTCAATCATTAATAAAATGAAAAAATAACATCAGAATTTAAATTTCCTTCATGAATTAATAACCGGATTTACCGTACAAAAAAACTCTGAATGTGCATCACATATTTTCATTCTTATATTTGAAATAAAACTGTCACAAAAAATAAAAAAGAGTGATTTTTTAGTTCGTTACTTAATTAGCATTCTAATCAAATTATTCCCATTGCAACGGATGATAATAATTCTCATTTACAGAAAATTTATTCTCCTTTATCGTTTATTTGTTTTCCGGAAACACATCGGAAAATACCTTTTTATTCACCCGACCATTCATGAAATTATAAGGAGTTTAATTTATGAAGATGTTTAACCTGAAAACCCCGCTGGCGACACTGGTTACCCTGTGTGCCGCATTCTCCGCGGTACGGGCTCAGGCAGATGCAGGCTATGGCAGTTCCACTGCACCAACAACCGGCAATAAAATCATTATTGGCGTAACCGCTGCATCAGAGCGTCAGGGGCATCCGTCACCGGGCGGAGAACCGGGAATCGGTTATTCCGGCATGCGTGGCGGAATGAAAGTCAGCTTTGCCGGGCTGCAGGGACCCAACCGTGCGGTACCAAATAATAACGGTGTTTCTGTTATCACCTCTGTTCCGCAGTCACACGGCAATATGGGTTCTTTTAACTTTGCCAAAATAGCCGATGCCGATATTTATTACGGTGAGTGGGTTTCCGGTACTGATTTCAGCGATGATTCTCATATGGCGTATTACGCAGGGAAAGATATCACCGCTGCTATGCCATCCGAAGGCACTGCACAATACAGCATTAAAGGACTCAGCGGCTACAGCAGCGGTGAACAGATCAGCGGTACATTCAGCACCGATTTTGATGCTAATACCTTTACCGGCTCTCTCAGCTCAACCGGCCTCAGCTACAGCCTGAGCGGCACTGTCAGTGGTTCAGCCTTTGATGGTACTGCATCTGTCAGCACCACCGGTACCGATACCACAACCGTCAGCGGTACAACCAACGGGCATTTCTTTGGTGACAATGCACAACAGGTTGCCGGTTATGCTGAGTTCAGCAGCGATAAAGCGAAGAATATCGCGTTCGGCGGAACCAAATCTTAATTCATTATTGAAACATTTCACCGGGAACAGATTCTCTGTTCCCGGTGTTTACCGGATATAAATATGTCGTCGCAGATAAAGTTAATGTACGGATTTATTCTTTTTTTATTATTACTTGTTTTTTCATTACCGGCATCTGCAACTATACAAAAAAACAATCATTCAGAAGATAATAATACTGCACGTAATTTATACCTTTCACTAAAGAAAAATAACCTCAAAGCGATTTATCATTACTTATCCATTTATCAGCAGGAACACCAGACTGATCCATTACTGATTATCTTCAGCCAGGCAAAGCTGGCCTATTTAAATCAGCGCCCGGGAGTTGCTATCGGGTTATATAACACCATCCTGCAACAAAAACCCCATTTCTTTGCCGCACAACTGGAACTGGCCCGCAGCTACCGGGCCGATCGCCAGATCGGGAACGCCTTGCTTTTGTTCCGGGAACTGAGTCAGCGCCTGCCGGTGACCTCTCCCCACTATCCGGAAATTACCCGTACCATTACCGAACTCACCCAGGCACTCAGCTGGTCATTAATGATTAGTGCCGGCAGCCATTACACGGATAATTATTATCAGACCCCGCTGCCGGCAGCACACTGCCTGCACTACAGCCCTGATGGTTCCTGTTATGCCAGCCTTATCCCGCAGATCCCCCACGCTGTCTTACAATGGCGCAGCGACTGGGATTTACGCAGGCTGACACCGCTGTCCGGCTCTCATTTTCTGACGCAGCACTACCGGATATCCACGCGGTATGATGCCGCGAATCAGATAGCCAATACCGTAACGCTGACCGCTAAAACGGGTTATCACTATCAGGATCGCCATACTTTATGGCAACTGACCCCGCTGCTGGAGCAGCATTTTTCCGCCGGACGCCGTTTTTCCTCTTCTTACGGTTTACAAACGTATCTGAATCAGCAACTCAGCCCGGAGTGGTCTCTGAGCGGACTGGCTGCACTGCGGCAGCACCGTTATCAGCCTTATCTGCATTCACATAACGGCACTGAATATCAGCTGATGCCGCAGATAACCTGGCATCCGCATCCGGCAGCCTCGCTGTACTTACAGGCAGAAACCACCGTTCATAAAAAAATGATCCCTATAAACATTACCGGACGGCTGCCCTGCATACCGGCCTGACCTACCTGTGGCACCCGTTTGTGTCCCAGTCTGTTCATGCTGTTTACACCCGTAAACGTTATCACCACACACATCCGTTACACCGCCAGGCCAGGGAGGATTTCACCCGACAGTACAGCACAACACTCGCGCTCTACCCGCCGTCATTCGCGCAGATTTCACCTCAGCTTTCACTGATCCACACCCGTAACCGCAGTTCTGTACCGTGGCTTTATAGCTACCGGCAGACTGAAATCATGCTTCGTTTTGAACGGCTGTTTTAACCCTTTCTGATTATTTATTTTTTATCATCCGGGAATCGTTATGTCTTCGCATTCACCATTATCTGGTCATCCATATAAAACCATCACACTGCTTCTGCCCGTGTTATTTATCCCGCTGCCGGGGCTGGCAACAGAGGAAAAAAATCAGCAACTGGGCGACATTACGCTCCGTAATGAACAGGCTGCGGCTGACAGCGCCAAAGATAAAATCTATGACAAAAATGTCTCCACCCTGATCCTCACCAAAGAAGAAATAGAGCGCTATAAAGGCGCCTCTGCCGCCGATATTCTTAAAGGCGCCAACGGGGTATTCAGCGGTGATGCCCGCAACGGTAATGCGCTGGATGTCAATATCCGCGGAATACAGGGGCCGGGTCGTGTACCGGTCACCATCGATGGCACCGAACAGGCCGTGACGGTGTACCGGGGTTATAACGGTGCCAATAACCGTAATTACCTCGACCCGATGCTGATCAGTGAAATTGAGATTGAAAAAGGCCCGTCCCTTAATCTGCTCCTGAAAACGTCGGTAGGCGGCGGTGTTGCCATGAAAACACTCACCATCAATGACGTGGTGAAAAACGGTAACCAGTTTGGTGCCGCACTGATGCTGGAAAACAGCAGTAACACCACCAAAGCCCGGATACCCAATCTGGGAATCGGGGAAGATTACCGCCTTGTGGATAATATGCAGTTCGATTGGCTTATTATTGACGACCCCGGCACCCATTTAACCCCGGAAAATCGTGATAATGCCCCCGCACTGAATAACAGTGATTACGCCTGGCGTCTGGCAGTAGGTACCCGTCAGGAAAATATGGATCTGTTACTGGCTTATGCCTATCGTGACCGGGGAAACTATTTTGCCGGTAAACGCCACAGCGAAAACTATAATGACGAAATGTCTGACAGCGATATCGGTATTCTGCAAACATCCGACAAAACCTATGACCCGTATATGCCGTTTGTGTCCCGTATTTATCGCAAAGGTAATGAAGTTCCCAATACATCGGCAAAAACGGAATCCTGGCTGATAAAAAATACCTGGTATCTGAATGATGACCACGCACTGCAACTCAGCTGGCGCGATACCCGCTCTGATTTCGGCGATATTATGCCTTCCCGGCTGGGCTGGATCCGCGCTGAGGATAATATTATTCCGCAGTGGCCGCTGGCTGACCTGCATGCACAGGCCGGCTATCTTCATCTGAAATCACAACCGGCACATCTTGCCTATATTGATGCAGATATCCGCCTGTGGACCACCCTGACCACCAGTAATACCAACTCCGGCGGCGGCTGGCCGCGCTACCCGAAAAATATGGACTACGGCTATAAACAGGGGGATATCAGCACCATCAACCCGGCAATCGATGGAACACTGATTAACACCGCTGCCCTGAATGTACAGAATCAGCGCTACGGGCTGGATTTCAGCAATAAGTTTGCTTTTACCCCGGAACTGTCGGTGACTCTGGCCGCCAATATGCAGTTTGAGCATCTGGACAGTAATACCAGCCTGGAAAACTATAAACTCTTTATGTTCGCTGTTCCCGCCCGTAAAGGCCGCCGCTTTGAATATCAGCAATCCGTCAGTCTGGACTGGCAGCCGGTCTCCTGGCTGTCACTCAGTGCCGGCGGCAGACAAACCGTATACTGGAGTGTCGATGATCTCTCCAATGAGTGTGCCGCCCGTAAAGACCCTTACTGTAAACAAGACTATGAAGTTACCGGTTATTACCTGAACTATTTCCGGAATATGACGGAAACAGAATCACAGGTTTATAAAAAACGGCAGCAGGGTATATGGCTCGAACTGACCCCGGAAGAAAGGGAAACAATACGGGGGAAAACGATTTGGCCAGTACGTTACAGAGATAACCCGGGTAATAAAGCAGGGCGCATGATGGTACACCAAAAAAAATTCTGGCCGGTAGATACCAGTGACGGACGCCTGAAACAGAAAGACCGGCCGGATATCGATACCGCATTGCGGGGTATTGATCCCTATACCGGGCAGGAAACCTATCTCTATGAATATGATAACCTCCCTATTTCGCACGGTGACAGAGAGGAACAACCCGTTACCCACACCTGGAAAGAAAAGCCCCGCCGCCAGGCCAGCGCCTGGACACCGATGCTGTCTGCCTCGGTTCATCTGACCGATGATCTGCGTCTGTATGGCCGCTATGCGGAAACCGTACGTATGCCGAGCCTGTTTGAGGATACTGTCGGGTTCTCCGGTTCCTCTGTCCCGCATATCGGTTACCGTTATAAACCGGAACATGCGGTAACCCGGGAATACGGTGTGGTTTTTAACGGAAAATCACTGCTCCGCGCCGGCCGTCATGCAGATATCCGGCTGAATTACTTCCATACAGATATCCTCAATGTGTTTGATCGTGATAACTATTTCCGTTTTTCACAGATGGATAAACAGATCCTGAAAGGGATTGAAATCCAGGCCCGCTATGATCATGGCTGGATCTTCAGTGATCTGGGTGTGACCTATAACCTCGCCAATAAAGTCTGTGATGAAACATCCCATGCCTTTATGGACCCGACAGGTCTGAAAGATATCCCGTCATGCATTGACGGAGGTTATCCGGGCGGGTTCCTGCGTACCCAAATTCAGCCGCATTATTCTGTAACCTTTAACCTCGGCGGGCGTTTATTGCAGGAGTCATTAGAAATCGGCAGCCGCTGGCTCTACCACAGTGCGGTGGAAAACAGCCAGGAGAAACGTCTGATGGGTATTGTTCCGGGAAAATACAGCGATTTTAATAACTACCCGATGCGCTGGAATTCGGTACTGACCGTGGATGCCTACGCCAAATATAAAATCACCCCGGATATTGCTCTGGAGTTGACGGCCACCAACCTGACCAATGAATATTATCTCGACCCGCTTACCCGTTCGATGATGCCGGCACCGGGCCGGGCCGTAAAATTCAATATCTCTGCGAGGTTCTGATTTATGTACGGCGTAACAACATTACCTCATCCGCCGTTCGTGTTTGACCGGAAAAAATGCGGAGCATGGCAGCAGACGACATCGTCTGCCGCAATCGGTATTTGTTTCTCCGTCGCCGGGCTGCTCATCATGAGCAGCCCCCGGGTGACCTCCCCGCAACTGCATCAGCTTGATAACCGGGGACAAACCCCGGTGGCTTCCATTGTCATTCAGATGAATGCAGCACCGGCATATCAGGAAACAGAACCGGAAGCGGAACAATTACCACCCCCGCAGGAATCACCGTCACAGGCAGAACTGGCAACCGCCCGCCGGAAAGCGCCGGTGAAAACAGCAAAGCCGCCGTCAGAAAGCCCGGCAGTAAAAGCGGTAAACAAAAAAACGGAGAAAACAGAAGCGGTCACTACAGAATCCACAGCAGATACCGGGGAGGATAAAGCAACACTTCAGCAATCCGGCGGACAGGCAGTATCCCCGACAAATTCTGCCACCGCAGGAGCCGATAACCGGAAAGCACAGGAGGATTACTTTAACCTGCTGCGGCAAAAAATTGAGGAGCAAAAACATTACCCCCGCCGGGCCCGCAGTGCCGGACAACGGGGGATCAGCACCATCTCATTTTCACTCGACGATAACGGAAAACCTTTTGCACCGGCGGTTACCTGCTCTTCCGGTTATGAATTACTGGATAACGCCGCAATGGATGCCGTCATCAGGGTTGCTGCTATTGGTGATCCTCCCCCGGGTGCAAAGCGGAGGGTGACATTTTCATTACGTTTCCAGCTGAACAAGGGTTTTTAGTGACAACGGCGTTTAACGGCTGAATATATTTACGGCAATGATTATTTCTTGTGCATATAAAGTTAATAGGTATACTGGTCTACCTACTATTAATTGCAAGAGATTTTCCGGATGAAAGACACCGACATAACACAGACCCGGCTCAGTGCCAGAGATCGCTTACTGGAAGCCGCAGGCATCTTGTTTTACAACGAGGGCATTGCGGCAACCGGTATTGATACGATCACCAAAAAGGCCGGTGTCGCCAAAAAAAGTCTGTATAACAATTTCAGCTCCAAAGCTGAGTTGGTGACCACTTACATCCGGCTGCGGCATGAGGAATGGCTGGCGTTATATGACACCCGCCGGCAACAGGCAACAACCCCGGAAGAGCGGATCCTCGCGGTATTTGATGCTTATCACGACCATGCTGAGTTTGCCTATGAACGGGGATTTCGGGGATGTGGCCTGCTGAACGCAGCCGCTGAGTTTCCGGCCGGTAGTGAGGAACGCCGCGAAGTGTGTGCTCACAAATCTGAAGTAGCTGATATTATCCGGAAAAATCTTTATCAGCTGCTGCCGGATGACACCGCGAAAGCAGAACAGCTGACAACACACCTGACATTCCTGCTGGAAGGTGCAATTGTGCTTGCCGGACTGGAAGAGCACGGTGAACGGGTATTACAGGCTGCTGCTATGGCAAAAACCATGCTGGAGGCACTGTGATTCAGACACCCAAAGGCCACTTTACCGGCATTGCCGTCATTATCCTGGCCTCCTTCCTATGGGGAACCACCGGGGTTTCTGCCACCTTCGCACCAGATGTCAGTGCTATTGCTATCGGTGCTGCCGCCATGGGTTTCGGCGGATTGCTCCAGGCCGCGATTGCCATCACACCGATCCGCCGCAGCCTCGGCGCTTTCCGGCAGCAGTGGCATTTATTGTTATTAGGTGCCGTTGCTGTTGCTGTTTATCCGCTCGCCTTTTATGGCTCAATGCGACTGGCCGGGGTGACTATCGGGACAGTGGTATCTATCGGAACAGCACCGGTTTTATCGGCAATCATTGAAATTATCATGGACGGTGCCCGCATGACACTGCGCTGGCTGAGCGGCGCCGTACTCGGTCTGACAGGTATTGCGCTTCTTTCTCTTTCCGGCGGCACGGAACAGATTGCCGCCGCAGACACATCCGCGACTCTGACCGGTGTCATACTGGGGTTACTCGCCGCCTTTACTTATGCCCTCTATTCCTGGGCCGCACGCCGCCTGATGCAGCGCAACATTCCGTCACGGGCAGCAATGGGCGGTATTTTCGGGATCGGGGGGTTACTGCTGATGCCGGTGTTGGCACTTTACGGCGCGCCATTCCTGGATTCGTGGCAAAACGCCGCGGTCGGCATTTATATGGCTTGCGTGCCGATGTTTATGGGTTATGTCTGTTTCGGCTATGCGCTGGCGCGTATTCCCGCCAGCACCGCCACCACAATTACACTACTGGAACCGGTTATCGCTGCCGTACTCGCCGCTCTGATTGTCGGCGAACAACTCACTGCCGCGGGTTGGGCCGGGGTTGCACTGATTTTCACCTGTCTGGTCTGTATTACACTGCCTGCACGACGTAAGGCACAGGCGGTGAATGTGGCAATCGTTAAACCGGATCAGTGTTAATTTTCAGCTTACTTCCCGATACAGAAACTCGAGAAAATACGCCCCAGCAGATCGTCGGAGGTGAATTCCCCGGTGATTTCGCTCAGTGCCTGCTGGGCGAGACGCAGTTCTTCTGCCAGTAATTCGCCGGAGCGGGCAACCACTAACTGCTCGTGGCCGGAGATCAGATGCTCTGCGGCGGTGTTCAATGCCTGTAAATGACGGCGGCGGGCGAGGAATCCGCCTTCGGTGTTGCCTTCAAATCCCATGGTGGTTTTCAGATGATCGCGCAGCAAATCAATACCGTGACCTTCGCGGGCAGAGAGTTTAATCAGCGTATCGCCGTTCCGCTCTGTGATACCGGTAGTTTCCCCGGTGATATCCGTTTTATTGCGGATAATGGTGACCGGAATACCGGCCGGTAAGCGGGACATAAATTCCGGCCAGATTTGCTCAGGCGTCTGTTCATCAACTGTGGTGCCGTCCACCATAAACAGGACACGGTCCGCCTGTGCAATTTCCTGCCAGGCACGTTCGATACCGATCCGCTCCACTTCATCCCCGGCTTCGCGCAGACCGGCAGTATCGATAATATGCAGCGGCATACCGTCGATATGAATATGTTCACGCAACACATCACGGGTGGTCCCGGCAATATCAGTCACAATCGCGGCTTCGCGTCCGGCCAGTGCATTCAGCAGACTGGATTTTCCGGCATTCGGCCGGCCGGCAATCACCACTTTCATCCCTTCACGCAACAGGCTGCCCTGACGTGCCTGAGAGCGTACCCGTTCCAGATCAGCAATCACAGTATCAAGTTTGGCTTCAATCACGCCATCAGAGAGAAAATCAATTTCCTCATCCGGGAAGTCGATCGCGGCTTCCACATAGATCCGCAGATTAGTGAGTGCTTCCACCATCTGATGCACCTCACCGGAGAAAGCGCCCTGCAATGAATTCATGGCAGAACGGGCGGCCTGTTCCGAACTGGCATCAATCAGGTCGGCGATGGCTTCCGCCTGCGCCAGATCCAGCTTGTCATTAAGGAATGCGCGCTCGGAAAACTCACCGGGATTGGCGATACGGATATTATTGATAAGAAGAATACGTTTTAACAATAAATCGAGGATAACCGGCCCGCCGTGCCCCTGGAGTTCCAGCACATCCTCACCGGTAAAGGAGTTCGGGCCGGGGAAGAAAATCGCAATCCCCTGATCCAGCACCTTGCCGGTTTCATCACGGAAAGGCAGATAATCGGCATAACGCGCTTTCGGGAGTTTCCCCAGTACAATCTGAGCCACCTGTGCCGCCTGCGGGCCGGACACACGCAGAATACCGACTCCGCCACGTCCCGGCGGGGTTGCCTGTGCCACAATGGTATCGGTGCTCTGGATTTCAGCGTTATTCATGACCATCTCTCTCTTTCTCACCGTGTGATAAACAATAAAGGCGGTCAATATGACCGCCTTTAAATAATACTATAAGACCGGCAGAGATTCCCCGCCGGTCACGGGCTTATTTTTTGTCGCGGCTGTGAAGACCGCGTTTTTCCAGACCGCGATAGATAATCTGCTGCTGGAGGATAGTCACCAGGTTACTGACGATATAGTACAGAACCAGACCTGACGGGAACCACAGGAAGAAGACTGTGAAGATCACCGGCATGAAAGTGAAAATCTTCTGCTGTAACGGGTCAGTGACCGCTGTCGGAGACAGTTTCTGGATCACAAACATCGTTGCACCCATCAGAATCGGCAGGATGTAGTACGGGTCCTGTGCGGATAAGTCATGGATCCAGCCGATAAACGGTGCGTGACGCAGTTCCACCGAGCCCATCAGCATGTAATACAGCGCCAGGAAGATAGGCATCTGGATAATCAGCGGTAAGCAGCCACCCAGCGGGTTCACTTTCTCTTCTTTGTACAGCGCCATCATTTCCTGACTCATGCGCTGTTTGTCATCACCGATACGCTCACGCATTGCTTTCAGCTTCGGCTGAAGCATACGCATTTTCGCCATAGAGGTGTATTGCGCACGGGTCAGCGGATACATGATACCGCGGACAATAAAGGTGATAACGATGATGGAGAAGCCCCAGTTACCGATGAAGCTGTGGATAAACTTCAGTAACTTGAACAGCGGCTGGGAAATAAACCATAACCAACCGTAATCCACGGTTAAGTCCAGGTGTGGTGCCACGGCTTCCATTTCGTTCTGCAGTTCCGGTCCGACCCACAGTGTTGCGTTATATTTCGCTTCGCTGTTTGCCCCGATACGGATTGCATCACTCTTATAACCGATAAATGCATCGCCGGTTTTAGCGCTGTACAGCGTATAGAAGTTATTGGTGGTCCCTTTCTCAGGAACCCACGCTGTCGCAAAATACTGCTGTAACATCGCCACCCAGCCAACATTGGTGTTGATGTTCAGTGGTTTATCTTCGATATCACTGAAGCTGTATTTTTTGTAGTTGGTTTCTTCGGATGAGTACGCCGCACCACGGTAGGTATGCAGCGCAAAGTTGCTGCTGCCGTTGTTAAGACGTTCCGGTAAATTCACAGACTGTTTTAACTGACCGAAAAACGCCATTTCCAGCGGAGCTGAGGTGTCGTTTTTGATGGTGTAATCAACACTGATGGCATAGTCTTTGCGCTTCAGGGTGTAGGTTTTCACATACGTGACACCATCCTGAACAAAAGTCAGAGGAACACGCAGTTCATCCTGACCTTCCGGCAGCACAAAAGTATCGCTTTCAGTGGTATACAGCGGGCGTTCTTTGTAATTATTCGGGTTATCCGGACCATTCGCACCGGTTAAACCACTGATTGCCTGGTAAGCAAATTCAGGAGTTGTTTCCAGTAAACGGAACGGATCTGCGGATTTTAAGGTTGCCGGGTAAGCCAAAAGGTCAGCTTCATCAATATCACCGCCGCGCAGATTGATGTTCAGTGACAGCACATCTGTTTTGACCGTAATATATTTGTTCTGCCCGCTGCTTTCACCACTTGGCGTTGTCGTCTGCTGCGTTGCCTGAACAGCCGCGTTAAGTGCTTGTGTCTTATCACTTTCCCACGTCTGCCATGCAAAGAAGGATACGAGTAGCAAAGCGATGAATAGAAGATTACGTTGCGAATCCATCGTTAATGTTCTCTGTTATCATCATTTTTAGGTGGGACAGGATCATCACCACCTTCGTGTAAAGGGTGGCATTTTAATACGCGTTTCACCGTTAACCAACCGCCTTTTATCATACCAAACCTGCGCAATGCCTCAATTCCGTATTGCGAACAGGTTGGTGTGAAGCGGCAACGTGGTCCCAGCAGCGGACTTATCACCAGCTGGTAACCTCTGATTAACAGGATCAGGAAGCGTGCGCCAAGCGACTGTGACGACGCCATAACTTACCCAATGCTTCCGTAATCTCGCGATTACTCAACTCCGATACCCCTTTTCTTACCAGAAGCACGAAATCCATATCGGGCAACTCATGTTGGTGCAGACGAAAGTATTCACGCGCTAACCGTTTAATGCGGTTGCGCTCATGAGCCCGTTTCACGTTTTTTTTAGCGACGGTAAGACCAATGCGGGGATGTTCCAGCTCATTACGGCGTCCCAGAAGTGTTATTTCAGGAGTACTTGCCCGTTGTGGTTGCCGGAAGACAAAGTTGAAATGCTTGGGAGTTAACAAACGTAACTCCCTCGGAAAAGCGAGCTTAACCACGTCAGATGGTTAGCTTTATTACTTAGAAACGGTCAGACGAGCGCGGCCTTTAGCACGACGGCGAGCCAGAACCTGACGACCATTTTTAGTGGCCATACGAGCGCGGAAACCATGGGAACGGTTACGCTTCAGTACGGACGGTTGAAAAGTGCGTTTCATAGCGGTTTCTACCTAAACTTTAAATTATTACTGATTCAGTAAACGCATCGGCAAACAGTAAATTCAGCGTCGGATTCACATCTTTCTGCTGAAAGGGCCATCACGGAAAGTGGCTGACCTCTGCGCCTTATCGCAACATCAATATGGAAAGATGCGAGATTGTAATAAAATCCGGGCCTGTCCGTCAATCAAAGATGGCGCGATAACACAGATTTCTGCACATAATTGCATTTACCCATAACCTGCCTGTACACATTACTGCATCAAGACACAGATAACACGCACAGGGTGCAAGATTATACGGACTCCCCGGCAAAGCGCAAGGATCGATCAGCGATCTGTGAATATTCGATCGATACCCCGATCCGGACCACTGATTTTCTGCCTGAGGATAATTCACCAAAACTTATCCCCAAACGGGATCTTCCCGCTGTATTCTCCCGCCGGGATTCGTTATACTCCGGCCTGAATCCCGCTCCGGACGGGCTGACAGCCCCTGTGGATAAAAACCCGGAAAACTGTGTAAAAGGATGAGGATCTTGTCCCGCTTTTGCGATATGATCCGTCGTCACGATCATTTTCACCCGTGCGGTGATCGCCGGTGCAGGGAATGATCGTCCATAACACAGCCTCATTTTTGTACACTGAAGTGTCCGTTGAAACATGCAGAGGACAATACGTCTGTATGTGCTGTGTCTGCGTGAAAAATCTTATTCTGTTTCTTTGACTGGTCTTGTTTAGGGGAGTTCACCGTGTCTCTTTCGCTTTGGCAGCAATGTCTTGCCCGTTTGCAGGATGAATTACCTGCCACAGAATTCAGTATGTGGATACGCCCCCTTCAGGCTGAGCTGAGTGATGACACTCTGGCGCTCTATGCCCCTAACCGGTTTGTGCTCGACTGGGTACGGGAGAAGTACATTAATAACATTAATGCGCTCCTATCTGATTTCTGCGGTAACGATATCCCGCAGCTGCGTTTTGAGGTCGGTAATAAACCGGTCAGCGCGATCAGCAGCACACCGGAAAGAAGTATTCCCCCGTCACGGACGATGAAACAGCCGCCTTCGCGGGAAAAAGCGCCCGCACTGCGCCCGAGCTGGCATGACAACAGCGCGGAGCCGGATGTGGCTTACCGTTCCAACGTTAACCCGAAACACACCTTTGACAGCTTTGTTGAAGGTAAATCAAACCAGCTGGCGCGCGCAGCCGCCCGTCAGGTGGCAGATAACCCGGGTGGCGCATATAACCCGCTGTTTTTATACGGCGGAACCGGTCTGGGTAAAACCCACTTATTACATGCCGTCGGCAACAGCATTATGGAAAATAAAGCCAACGCCAAAGTGGTCTATATGCACTCAGAACGTTTTGTGCAGGATATGGTCAAAGCCTTACAGAACAATGCGATTGAAGAGTTCAAACGCTACTACCGTTCTGTCGATGCCTTACTGATTGATGATATTCAGTTCTTTGCTAACAAAGAGCGTTCTCAGGAAGAATTTTTTCATACCTTCAATGCGTTACTCGAAGGTAATCAGCAGATAATCCTGACCTCCGACCGCTACCCGAAAGAAATTAACGGGGTGGAAGATCGCCTGAAGTCGCGGTTCGGCTGGGGATTAACCGTTGCTATTGAACCGCCGGAACTGGAAACGCGGGTCGCGATCCTGATGAAAAAAGCTGATGAAAACAACATCCGCCTGCCGGATGAAGTGGCTTTCTTTATCGCGAAACGTCTGCGCTCCAACGTCCGTGAACTGGAAGGTGCACTGAACCGGGTCATTGCCAACGCCAACTTTACCGGGCGGGCGATTACCATCGATTTTGTGCGTGAAGCGCTGCGCGATCTGCTGGCACTCCAGGAGAAACTGGTCACTATCGATAATATTCAGAAAACCGTTGCTGAGTATTATAAAATCAAAGTGGCTGATCTGCTCTCCAAACGCCGTTCGCGCTCTGTCGCCCGGCCGCGCCAGATGGCGATGGCTCTGGCAAAAGAGCTGACAAACCATAGTTTGCCAGAAATCGGGGATGCTTTTGGCGGCCGTGACCATACGACCGTTCTGCACGCCTGCCGTAAAATCGAGCAGCTGCGTGAGGAAAGCCACGACATCAAAGAAGATTTTTCTAACTTAATCCGGACATTATCATCATAGCGCTATGAAATTTATCATTGAACGTGAGCAATTGTTAAAACCCTTACAACAGGTCAGCAGTCCGTTGGGCGGTCGCCCGACCCTACCGATTCTGGGTAACTTACTGCTGAAAGTCTCTGATGGCGTACTGCATCTCACAGGGACAGACCTTGAGATGGAAATGATGGCAGCGGTTCCGCTGGATCAGCCGCATGAAAACGGTGAAACCACGGTACCGGCACGGAAGTTCCTGGATATCTGGCGGGGTCTGCCGGATGGCGCGCAAATCAGCGTCGAGCTGGATGGTGATCGTCTTCTGGTCCGTTCCGGCCGCAGCCGCTTCTCGCTGTCCACCTTACCGGCCTCGGATTTCCCGAATCTGGATGACTGGCAGAGTGATGTCACTTTCTCCCTGTCACAGGCGACATTAAAGCGCCTGATTGAATCCACACAGTTTTCCATGGCGCATCAGGATGTCCGCTATTACTTAAACGGTATGCTGTTTGAAACCAGCGGTTCAATTCTGCGCACCGTCGCCACTGACGGGCACCGCCTGGCGGTCTGCTCACTGGATATCGGGCAGGAACTGCCGGACCATTCGGTGATCGTACCGCGTAAAGGTGTTATCGAACTGATGCGTCTGCTGGACGGCGGCGATGCGCTGCTGAAACTGGAAATCGGCAGCAATAATATCCGCGCCCATGTCGGCGGGTTTATTTTCACCTCCAAACTGGTGGATGGCCGCTTCCCGGACTACCGCCGTGTCCTGCCGAAGAACCCGGACAAAACGCTGACGGCAAATTGTGATATGCTGAAGCAGGCTTTTTCGCGGGCGGCAATTTTGTCGAACGAGAAATTCCGCGGTGTGCGGATTTACCTGAACAACAATCAGCTCAGAATTACCGCCAATAACCCGGAACAGGAAGAAGCCGAAGAAATCGTGGATGTCACTTACGACGGAACGGATATGGAAATCGGTTTCAATGTCAGCTATGTCCTTGATGTTCTTAACACACTGAAATGTGAAGATGTCTCTGTGAAACTGACTGATGCCACATCCAGCGTACAGATTGAAGATGACGCCAGTGATGCAGCCGCTTACGTTGTGATGCCGATGCGCCTGTAACACGATGATCCTCTCGCGTTTACTTATCCGTGATTTTCGCAATATCGAAAATGCGGATTTACCGCTGGCTGCCGGGTTTAACTTTCTGGTCGGCCCGAACGGCAGCGGTAAAACCAGCGTTCTGGAAGCCATTTACACACTCGGCCACGGCCGGGCATTCCGTTCAGTGCAGGCGGGGCGTGTTATACGCCACGATAATGAAGAATTTATTCTGCACGGGAAACTCGGGCAGGAACAGACGGACCGGGCCACCAGCGTCGGCCTGAGTAAAAACCGCCAGGGTGACAGCAAGGTCCGAATTGACGGCACCGACGGCCATAAAATTGCCGAACTGGCAAAATTACTGCCGATGCAGCTTATCACCCCGGAAGGCTTTACACTGCTCAACGGCGGACCAAAATTCCGCCGCGCCTTTATTGACTGGGGCTGTTTCCACAATGAGCCGCAATTTTTTGCGATGTGGAGCGATTTAAAACGCCTGGTGAAACAACGCAATGCCGCGCTTCGCCAGGTATCGAATTATGGTCAGATCCGCCACTGGGATCAGCAGCTGATTCCGGTTGCTGAACAGATCAGTCAGTGGCGGGAGCATTACGTGACAGCGATTGCGCAGGATATTGAGCAAACCTGTCAGCAGTTTTTACCTGAATTTTCGCTGAGTGTCTCTTTCCAGCGCGGATGGGATAAAGAGACCGATTATTCAGAGCTTCTGCAGCGCCAGTTTGAACGGGATCGCGCACTGACCTACACCGCCTCCGGCCCGCATAAAGCGGATTTACGGATCAGGGCGGATGGGGTGCCGGTGGAAGATTTACTTTCACGTGGTCAGTTAAAACTGCTGATGTGCGCACTGCGGTTAGCACAGGGTGAATATTTCACCCGTCAGAGCGGGCAGCAATGCCTGTATCTGCTTGATGATTTTGCCTCCGAACTGGATGCCGGGCGCCGCCGTTTACTGGCTCACCGGCTGAAAGCCACACAGGCTCAGGTTTTTGTCAGTGCCATCACCCCTGAACAGGTCAGTGATATGACAGATGAAAACAGTCGCCTGTTTGTCGTGGAAAAAGGTAAAATACAGGTTCAATAATCAGGATTAGATGAGCGGGAAACGTTGATGTCGAATACCTATGACTCCTCAAGTATCAAAGTATTAAAAGGGCTGGACGCGGTGCGTAAACGCCCGGGAATGTACATTGGTGATACCGATGACGGAACCGGTTTACACCACATGGTCTTCGAGGTTGTTGACAACGCTATCGACGAAGCCCTCGCCGGTTACTGTAAAGACATCGTTGTGACCATTCACAATGACAATTCAGTCTCCGTACAGGATGACGGCCGCGGTATCCCGACCGGGATCCATGAAGAAGAAGGCGTCTCCGCCGCAGAAGTTATCATGACTGTTCTGCATGCCGGCGGGAAGTTCGATGATAACTCCTATAAAGTCTCGGGCGGCCTGCACGGCGTCGGGGTCTCTGTTGTTAACGCCCTGTCTGAAAAACTGGAACTGGTTATCCGCCGTGACGGCAAAGTCCACGAGCAGATCTACCGCCACGGTGAGCCTCAGGATCGCCTGACCATTGTCGGCGAAACCGATAAAACCGGGACACGCGTGCGTTTCTGGCCGAGCATGAACACCTTCAAAGGCGAGACTGAATTCCAGTACGATATTCTGGCAAAACGCCTGCGTGAACTCTCCTTCCTGAACTCCGGTGTGTCGATCCGTCTGGTCGACAAACGCGACGGCAAAGAAGACCATTTCCATTACGAAGGCGGTATCAAAGCATTCGTGGAATATTTAAGCCGCGCCAAAACCTCGATTCATAACAACGTTTTCTATTTCTCCACCGAGAAAGACGATATCGGCGTGGAAGTCTCCATGCAGTGGAATGACTCTTTCCAGGAAAACGTATACTGCTTCACCAACAACATTCCGCAGCGTGACGGTGGTGCTCACCTCGCCGGTTTCCGTGCTGCTATGACCCGTACTCTCAACAGTTATATTGAGAAAGAAGGGCTGAATAAAAAATCCAAAGTCAGCACGACCGGGGATGATGCGCGTGAAGGTCTGGTGGCGGTTATTTCCGTCAAAGTACCGGACCCGAAATTCTCCTCACAGACTAAAGACAAGCTGGTCTCTTCCGAAGTGAAAACCGCGGTTGAAACACTGATGAACGAAAAGCTGTCTGAATATCTGGATGAAAACCCGAACGACACCAAAATCATTGTCGGCAAAATTATTGATGCCGCGCGTGCCCGTGAAGCTGCACGCCGTGCCCGTGAAATGACCCGCCGTAAAGGCGCGCTGGATTTAGCCGGTCTGCCGGGTAAACTGGCGGACTGCCAGGAACGTGACCCTGCATTCTCCGAACTGTACTTAGTGGAAGGGGACTCAGCGGGCGGCTCTGCAAAACAGGGGCGTAACCGTAAGAACCAGGCCATCTTACCGCTGAAAGGTAAAATCCTGAACGTTGAGAAGGCGCGTTTTGATAAAATGCTGGCTTCTCAGGAAGTGGCCACCCTGATCACCGCGCTCGGCTGCGGTATCGGCCGTGACGAATACAACCCGGACAAACTGCGCTATCACAGCATCATCATCATGACCGATGCCGACGTCGATGGTTCACACATCCGAACCCTGTTACTGACCTTCTTCTACCGTCAGATGCCGGAAATCATTGAGCGCGGTTATGTGTATATCGCACAGCCGCCGCTGTATAAAGTGAAAAAAGGCAAGCAGGAACAGTATATTAAAGATGACGAAGCGATGGAGCAGTATCAGGTCTCTATCGCACTGGATGGCGCAGCACTGTATGTAAATGAAACCGCCGCACCGATTCAGGGCGAACATCTGGAAAAACTGCTGCACGAGTACAACGGCGCACATAAAATTATCCGCCGTTTAGAGCGTCTCTATCCGCTGCCGCTGTTAAACAGCCTGGTCTATCAGCCGAAACTGGAAGAATCCGCGCTGCTGAACAAAGATGAGGTGGAAGCCTGGGCGAAGAGCCTGACAGAGCGCCTGACCCGTCATGAAGAGCACGGCAGTACCTACAGCTATCACATTGCGGAAAACAAAGAGCGTCAGCTGTTTGAGCCGGTACTGACTATCCGTACTCACGGTGTTGATACTGACTACAACCTGGATTTCGATTTTGTTCACGGCAGCGAGTACGCCCGTATCTCCAAACTGGGTGAGCTGATCCGCGGTCTGATTGAAGAAGGTGCTTATGTTGTCCGTGGTGAGCGTCGTCAGAACGTCAGTAACTTTGAGCAGGCACTCGACTGGCTGATGAAAGAATCACGCCGTGGTCTGGCAGTACAGCGCTATAAAGGACTGGGTGAAATGAACCCGGATCAGCTGTGGGAAACCACCATGAACCCGGAAACCCGCCGTATGCTGCAGGTCACCGTTAAAGATGCGATTGCAACGGATCAGTTATTCACCACACTGATGGGTGATGATGTTGAACCGCGCCGCGCCTTTATCGAAGAGAATGCCCTGAAAGCGGCAAACATCGACGTATAATTTTTTCCTCTCTCTGAGACCTGATAAAGCCCGGATTTCCGGGCTTTATTTTTTCCGGCGATCCGCCCGCAGCCCCTCACCCCGCAAAGTCAGCGATATGCTTCAGGTTCGTGGTAATAATACCGACCATTCCCGAGACCAGTAACTGAATCGCCAGCGTGACCAGAATAATGCCGGAGATCCGCGCCAGTGTATCCATCACACCGGGAGATAAACGCCCGTGCAGCGGCCCTGTTGCCAGAAAAGTCAGGGCAATAGTGGGCAGCATCAGGAGGATCACTACGGAAAGCTGAATCAGGCCGGACAGTGAATCACTGTGTCCCGCCAGCGAAATCCCGACCGCTATTGTTCCGCCGCCCATCGAGAGCGGAAAAAGCAGCGGTACCATCGCCAGCCGCATGATATCTTTCGGCGGCGTGACACTGACCGGAATATCACTGTGCTCCTCTTTAACACCGCGGATAAGCATCGGCCATCCCTGCGCCAGCAACGCAATACCGCCGGTGACAGTCAGTGCATCCGCACTCAGCCCCAGCGCCGTCAGCAGCCAGTTCCCCAGCCAGATAACCACCAGCATGACCAGTGTGTATCCGGCCGCAATTTTCCAGGCAATTTGCCACAGTATCCCCCGATCAATCCGGCCGAGAATAATCGTGGCGGCGGTGATCGTCGCCGGGGGACTGAACAGCGATACAAACGTCACATAGTTAAGAAGAATATTGTCGAGCCATTCATTCATCTTTCCGGCTCCGTGTCCGCAGATAACCGGCAGCCAGACAAAGAACCAGCGCCGCGGCAATCACACTGACAGCGATCATCCCGCTGCTCAGCAGTGTCACAACAAAACCAGCCAGTACCGCGGTGACCAGGATAATCCCGGTCCCGGTAATGAATTTTGAAGCGCGGATAACACTGCTCTGACGCCACGCCACCACCAGTACCATCAGATAGCACAGGAGAAACGTAAAACTGGCGACATTTGCCAGGTCGCCGAGATTCAGGAACAACGCCAGCAACAGTGTCAGCAGAATAAGCAGGATATTCACAGTCGTTCCCTGACGGTATATTGTTTTGCCCCAGGCAGCCGGCAGAATTCCGGTACTGCACATTCTGTCAGTAATATTGAATGCGGAGAACAGCGTGGCATTTATCGCCGATGTTGTCGCCAGCAGTGCGGCGGCGGCAACAATCACAAAACCGGCTTTTCCCCATACAGGATAAGCCACCTGAGCCACCGCGGTATCGGCATAACGGACCAGCGCAGACGGAGAAAGGTTGCCGAGTAATACCAGTGCCAGGCTGATATAAAGCGCAATCGTGAACAGAATGGCTATCATAAATGCCTTCGGCATTACCCGGCCGGGATTTGCCACTTTGTCAGAGGCATTCGCCATCATACCGAACCCGGCATAGGCGAAAAAGGTCAGTCCGACGGCGGAAAAAAGCGTATCACCGGAGAACGGGGTTATATTCAGCAGTGTTGTGTCCACCGTAAATATTCCCGTTGCCACCAGTGCAATAATAATTACCAGTTTGGTGCCCACCAGAAGGACTTCAATTTTGCCGACAGCATGACTGCCGGTGATATTCATCAGGGCGACCACGATGATAATAAACGCCGTATACACTTCCGGTAATAAGGCAGATTCATTGCCCTGATGAAAAAGCTGAACAGCATAGGCCCCGAATGCTCTGGCCACCATTGCAACCGTCAGGATAAGCGTGACGAGATACAAAAAAGATAAAGCGATCGTCAGTACCGCAGGAAAAGACAGCCGGAAGAAATCAATAATGCCGCCCGGAGAGGGATAGCAGGCGGATAACCTGGCATACGCATAACCGGCAAATAACGCGACCACGCCGCCGCAGGCAAATGCAATCCATGTTGCAGACTGCATAATCAGCGCTGTCTGCCCCAGCAGAGCAAAAATCCCTGCTCCCACCATCGCGCCGATCCCCAGCGCAATAACCTGTAATAGTGTTAACGGTTTTTCTGATGATACTGACGTCATACCCTGCTCCCGAAACAAAACCCGTGCTGCCGCTGATATTTATTTATATCTGACAAAGCCCGGAAATCCGGGCTTTGTCGTTATCCGCGGGATCACCGGTAAAGGTTATATCCCAGCGCGGCGGCAACCGAGGCCACCATTTTCTGGCCTCTGACACTGTTTCCGTCATCATCCAGCGGCGGTGAAAATGCCGCGATTCCCATCACGCCCGGTACGACAGCCAGAATCCCGCCGCCGACACCACTTTTACCCGGCAATCCGACGGTGTATGCCCAGTCACCCGAGCGGCCGTACAGCCCTTCCATCGTCATTTCCGCCAGGATAAACGGCGTATGGGCCGGGTTCAGCACCTGCTCACCGGTTACCGGGTTTTTACCGTGTCCGGCCAGTGTCGCACCCATCGTGGCCAGCTCTTTGGTGGTCAGCAGCATAGAGCACTGGCGGGTATACACATCACACGCCTCCATCGGATCACAATAGAGATTTTGTGCCGCGTAAAGCAGCCAGGATATACCACGGTTATGGAAATTAGTGGTCTGCTCCGACTGATTCAGTTCATCCGACAATGCAATCGCATCTGATCCGAGGCGGCGCTGCATCGTCAGTATCCGCTGCCAGCGTTCTTCGGCCGATTTTGCGGTTACCGCACTGACAGTCGCGATTGCGCCGGCGTTCACCAGCGGCGACAACGGTTTGTCATTATGCAGCTCCAGCGCCATCACCGAGTTAAACGGCAGGCCGGTCGGGTCAGCACCGATCTGGTTCTGCACCGCCTCCGGACCAATATCCTCCAGCGCCAGCGCCAGTGTGCAGACTTTGGAAATCGACTCGATGGCAAAACGGTAATCAGCGTCACCACTGCTGATCACATCGCCCTGCACAGTGACTACCGCAACCGCTGCCAGGCCGGACGGGATATTTGCCAGAAACGGAATATAATCCGCATTAGCACCGCCGGGAGCCTGATGAAACTGCTGAAAGGCATTGGTTACCGCCTGTTTGATAGCTGTTAAATCCGTCATGATACTTTTCCTTTGTTTTCCCATGTAAACGGTGCGAAATCACTGTCCGGATCACGCCAGCCCGGTTTACGGATCTGATAAACAACAAACGGAAGAAGAACGAACAGAACGGTCAGTCCGATCAGCGCCCCCACATACACTTCCGGGCTGCCGACCGCAATCTGTGCCGGCGGGATAAAGCTGAACAGAAACGCCGTTAATGAACCGAGAAGCCCCATGCCGCCGAGAATAATCATCCCCGCATTACCGCCCGGGATACGGTACGGACGGGCACGCTGCGGCTGACTGAAGCGCAGATAAATCGCGGCACTGAACATCAGCATATACATAATCAGATAGAGAATGACGGTCAGCTGACTGAGGATCTGATAAGCCGCCTGTACGGACGGAAGCACCACAAACAGCACAGCCAGCAGAGAGACGAGCACCGCCTGCACCAGCAGGATATGTGTCGCCATCCCGTTCTTGTTAGTATGCTGGAACCAGTGCGGCAGATAGCCCGCTTTCGCCACTTCCAGAAGACCGGAAGACGGCCCGGCAACCCAGGTCACGACACTCGCCAGCACGCCGATAGCCAGCATGACGGCAACAATCGGCCCCATCCACGGAATATGCGCCCATTTGAACATATCATCGTAAGCCACCAGCAGGCTCTGGGTCAGACTGATATCTGACTGAGGAATGATAAAGGCGATCGCCAGTGTGCCGAGCACAAAGATAGCGACAGTACCCGCCGCTGCCAGAATAATGGCTTTCGGGTAGTTTTTGGTCGGGTTATCAATGTCTTTCACATGGATAGCGTTCATTTCCATCCCGGCGTAGAACAGGAAAATACTGGCCGCCAGCACAATATTATCGAAGTTTGAGAAATCCGGCAGAACCTGATCCCATGCCAGGTCAATCTGCGGCGTCTGGCCGCTGAACAGGTAGGAGAAACCGAGCACAATCAGAATGATCGCCGGAACAATCGTCCCGATAATGCCGCCCCATTTTGATACCCGGGCAAATGCGCCGACCCCTTTAAAAGCAATAAAGGTTGCCAGCCAGTAGATAAACAGCACAACACCAAGCACAAAGAATTTATTTGCCGCCAGCGCTTCATCAAATGCCTGATGAGGGTTGATAAAGGCGAGTGACACCGCCCCGAATGTCAGCCCGGTCGGGAACCAGACCGTCACCTCAATCCACAGCATCGCCATCGCCAGAAACGCCAGACGCGGCCCGAATGCTTCGCCGACCCAGCGGAACACCCCGCCCTTCTCTGACCAGCCGGTGGCCAGTTCAGCCGCGACCAGTGATACCGGGATCAGGAAGAACACTGCCGCAAACAGATAATAGAAAATCGCACTGAGACCGTATTCCGCTTCGGCAGGCAAACCGCGCAGACTCACCACCGCCACAATATTCATGACGATAAGTGTGCCGACAGTCAGTTTTGCTGCACCGGAAGACGGTTTTTTGGTTGAAGTATCAGTCATAAAGCACCCCGGAGGATAATGAGTGAGAGCCTCCGGCTGCGGATACCAGCCGGAGGTCGTTGTTAATTAACCGTGATGGAAGGTTGCTTTGGCCGTGGAATTCACCACCGGATTTTGTCTGAAATGATCGATAGCCCGCTTAATATCATCCAGCAGCAGTGCGGCCAGATCACGGCTGACACCGTGGCGGATCATAATACGCTGAACAACGGTTTTCTCTCTGTCCGCCGGGAGCGGATAAGAGGCTATCAGCCAGCCGCGTGTGCGGATGCGGTCGGAAAGATCGTACAGATTGAACTGCGTCACGCCAGGTTTCAGCTTGTAAGCCACCGCCGGCAGAGCGCCGCGGCCGTCATACACCAGATCGAAAATGCCCAGCTTGTTCAGTTCATCCGCAAGCCATTGCGCAGTATCTGCACACGCCTGCTGAATTTTGGTATAACCGGCGCGTCCCAGACGCAGGAAGTTATAATACTGTGCAATGATTTGCCCGCCGGGACGGGAAAAATTCAGTGCAAATGTCGGCATATTACCGCCGAGATAATCGACATTGAAAACCAGCTCTTCCGGCAGGTCTTCTTTGCTGCGCCAGACCACCCAGCCCACACCCAGTGGTGACAGACCGTATTTGTGACCGGAGCTGTTAATGGATTTCACCCGCTCAATCCGGAAATCCCACACCAGTTCCGGCTGAATGAACGGAGCAATAAACCCGCCGCTGGCACCGTCAACATGCAGAGGAATATCCAGACCGGTATCCCGCTGTATTGCATCCAGCTCTTTTGCCAGTTCCGCAACCGGTTCATAAATCCCGGTAAACGTCACACCCAGCGTCGCCACCACACCAATGGTATTTTCATCACAATACTTACGCAGATCAGACGGCTGCATACCAAGTGCATCGCCTTCCAGCGGGATTTGCCGGAGTTCCACGTCAAAATAACGGGCAAATTTTTCCCAGCATACCTGTACAGGGCCGGTCACCAGATTCGGCTTACCGGTATCTTTCCCCTGTTTTTCGCGGTTTTTACGCCAGCGCCATTTCATAGCCAGTCCGCCAAGCATCGCAGCTTCGCTGGAACCGGTGGTAGAGCAGCCGATAGTTTCCTGAGCCTGCGGGGAATTCCACAGGTCGGCAATAATATGCACACAACGGCTTTCAATTTCAGCCGTTTGCGGATATTCATCTTTGTCGATCATGTTTTTATCGACACTGTCCGTCATCAGCTGTTTGACTTCATCCTCAACCCAGGTTGTACAGAATGTCGCCAGGTTCTGACGGGAATTACCATCCAGCAGTAGTTCATCCCGGACCACGCTGTAAATAATTCGCGGGTCACTGCTGTCTTCCGGCATTTTGTATTTAGGGAGTTTTGCATCCGAGTCTGTTGATGCGTAAATATCAATAAATTCTGAACTATTATTACCTTTCACAGCATGAAGAGACATACAACCTCCTTCTCAGACTACTTATTGATAGTTAAAATAAACTAATGATGCTATACGGTTGTTCATGGCTGATTGCGGTAAAAAAAGATAATATCAGCTAAAACCATGTGATTACCGAAGCAACCTACGCATATTAGCTTATAAAACACACAACACTCAAATCCATAAAACAGGTCAGAAATTATAATTTCTTATATAATTCATTTTTATTATGATAAACACAAATAAATCACCCTGATAAAAAACACCACAAACACAGAAGAAATGTTTATTTATTTTGTTACCGTTTTGTGAAACACAGACGTGTATATATAAGAACTGAACAGGATAAAATTAACGGAAGAAGAATGAATGACAGGAAAAACCGGGCAGTGCGGAGGATCATAAATCGGTGTCTTTTTTTCTTACCCGAATCAAGCCATTTTTACATCACCGGAAACCACAGACAAAAAATCAGGAAAGGTACAGATACAGCGGGACATTTAAAACATACCGCTAAATATAAACGCTAAGTCAGGCGGTTTCTCTGATGACCCGAATATTAATTTTAAGAAAAAATAACTATCCGTGATAAAACGGTATCCGGCATATACAACAAATTATGTATACCGTTTTAACAATAAAATAAAAAAGGATCAGGAGCGGAATGTTACCGGATTATTTTATGCAAATAACAAACAATAAACCCGGATACACCACGAATCCCGGCAATATAGACCTGATGTATATTTTGCGGTCACAGGAAACACCGGTATCCCTCTGTTTAACCGGTTCAGGCAGTCAGAAGATACAGATACTGATAAAAAACCAAATTACAAACAAAAAAAATGACTCATGTGGAAAAATCAGCACATGAGTCCATTATTTTACATCTAACTAAAATATTATCGTTATTTCAATAAAATATTCAGCATTCTGCGTAATGGCTCTGCGGCTCCCCACAGAAGCTGATCACCCACAGTAAATGCCGAGATATAATCCGGCCCCATATTCAGTTTACGGATGCGCCCGACCGGCGTTTTCAGAGTGCCGGTAACCGCCGCCGGCGTCAGCTCACGCACGGAGATATCACGATCATTCGGTACAACCCGTACCCACTCGTTATGGGCAGCCAGTAAAGACTCAATCTCTGCAACCGGCAGATCTTTTTTCAGTTTCAGGGTGAATGCCTGGCTGTGGCAGCGCAGTGCCCCGATACGGACGCACAAACCATCCACCGGGATAATATTCTGACCGCGTGACAGGATTTTGTTGGTTTCCGCCTGACCTTTCCACTCTTCACGGCTCTGGCCGTTATCCAGCTGCTTATCAATCCACGGGATCAGGCTTCCGGCCAGCGGTACGCCGAACTGTTCCGCCGGTAATGCACCGCTGCGGGTAAATTCAGTCACTTTGCGTTCAATATCCAGGATTGCGGAAGCCGGGTCCTGCAACTCTTTCACCACATGCGCATTCAGTGCACCCATCTGTACCAGCAGCTCGCGCATATGACGGGCACCGGCACCGGATGCAGCCTGGTAGGTTGCCACAGAAGCCCACTCCACCAGATCCGCCTCAAACAAACCGCCCAGAGACATCAGCATCAGACTGACTGTACAGTTACCGCCGACAAATGTTTTAATGCCGCGGTTCAGTCCCTCTTCTATATGCTTACCGTTAACCGGGTCGAGAATAATAATAGCGTCATCATTCATCCGCAGTGCTGATGCCGCATCAATCCAGTAACCGTCCCAGCCGCTCTCACGCAGCTTAGGATAGACATCATTGGTGTAATCACCGCCCTGGCAGCTGATAATAATATCCAGTGCACGCAGAGCATCAATATCAAAAGCGTCCTGTAACGTACTGCGGTGTCCGCCGAATGACGGCGCTTCCCCGCCGCTCTGCGAGGTTGAGAAAAATACCGGACGGATACCGTCAAAATCCCGCTCTTCTGTCATGCGCTGCATCAGCACAGACCCCACCATCCCGCGCCAGCCGACAAATCCCACATTTTTCATCGTGATGTTTCCTTTTATTCTCATCTGAACTGCGTTTGCAATACTCTTAACCTGACAAAATATGAATAACGGTGCAAGTGAATTTATTGATGATCCCCCGCTGTTCAGAAGCCGGACTTATATCAGGCAGCGGGTTCTCATCCGACCGCCGGTGCTTTATGCTGGAGATAACACCACAATGATCAGAACAGGGCGGAATCATCATGTATTACGGTTTTGATATGGGCGGGACAAAAATTGAGCTTGCCGTTTTTAATGAAGCACTGGAGCCGGTCTGGCAAAAACGCATCGCGACTCCCAAAGAGAGCTATGCCGCGCTGCTTGAAGCATTCCGGCAACTGACAGAACAGGCGGATACCGAACTCAGCTGTAAAGGAAAAATCGGTATCGGTGTTCCGGGTATTGTGAATCATGAAAAAGGAACCGTATTTACCACCAATGTGCCCGCCGCGCAGTATCAGCCTCTGCGCCATGACCTGGAAACGATACTGCAGCGTCCGGTAAAAATTGAAAATGACGCCAACTGCTTTGCACTTTCCGAAGCCTGGGACCCGGCATTCCGCCACTACCCGACGGTGCTGGGTCTGATCCTCGGTACCGGTGTCGGCGGCGGCTTTGTGATTAACGGCACGGTGTTGCCGGGGAAAAATGGGATTGCTGGTGAAATCGGCCACATCAATATGACCCTGGAAGGGGATAAACTTCTCGGGCATCAGGTTCCGGAGACTCTCTGCGGCTGCGGAAAAACCGGTTGCTTTGAAACCTATCTTTCCGGCCCGGGATTTGAGCGGATTTTTACGGCATTTTACGGCGAAAAACTCAGTGCGGTTGATATTATCACCCGTTACTACGACGGTGATCATCATGCAAAACTGCACGTTGAACGCTACATGTCACTGCTCGCGCACTATCTGGGGAATGTACTGAGTGTTTTTGATCCTGATTTACTCGTGATCGGCGGCGGATTATCGCAATTTGAGGAAATTTACCGCCTGCTGCCGGAATACCTGCCGCAGTACCTCTACGGTGTTGCCTCACTGCCCGCCATTCATAAGGCCCGTTACGGGGATTCCGGCGGTGCCAGAGGAGCAGCCTGTCTGAATTTTTCCGGCTGACCGGCATATATTTACCGCCTGCGGATACAGGCGGTAAATATTAAAAATAATATAGGCTAACTCTTATCTTATTTATCCCGGAAAAAGGTTAGATTATCTGTATTAAAAGCCGGCTGAATCTGCAACGTACCGTATTTGTACATAGAATATCATTCTGTTTTCTCTGTATTATATCAGTCCGTGTTAAATTACGTATTCTTGTGATTATTATATATCATAGGTGAGTGGATAATGAATTTCATCAATCATACTATTTTTCCGGCACTGAATTTTGACTGTCATAACCCGCATCATGATAAATTTCATGTTGTTGCATCACGTATCACTTATGATATCCGGATAAATACCCGTAATGGTCAGAGTCAGCTTATTATTTCTCCCGAACAATCCCCGCTGAATTATACAGATATCAGCTACAGTGAAATGATTGATGCCAGCATTGAATATGAAAATGATTTGGCACCCTATAAACCAAAAACGGATATTGTCATTAACGCCACTGCGTTTGTGCCGGAAAATAATCCGGTTCCGGTTTTTGATGTGGGGATTCAGATAGGAAAATATCAGAAAGCCCTGCGTATATTCGGTCCCCGTAACTGGGTAAAAGAGGGCAATGAATGGTTTCTGACAGAGCCGGAGCCCATCAGTTATCTTAATATCCGCTATGAGCATGCCTCCGGTGGTACATACAGTACCGGTGATACTGTTTTTACTTCTCCGGCAAATCCGATTGGTATGGGCTGGTATCCGGCAGAATTTCTCGCGGGGAGTGATAAAACACAGTTACCGGCGCATCAGATAGAATCCCCGGATATCCCGGCACAGCATATCAGTCAGATACTCAGGCCGGACGGTTTCGGCTTTTTTGGCCGGACCTGGCAGGGGCGTGCGGAATACGCCGGCGATTACCATCAGAACCCGCCGTCACAGATGCCGGATAATATCAATTACTGGTGTGGCGCACACCCGACGCTGCAGATACCCCATCTTAAAGCCGGTAATAAACTCCCGCTGAAACTGTTTGGTCTGGTATCAGCGACCGAGATTGAGCGCCAGCATGTCCTGTTTTATGTTCCGGTGGAAAATCTGTTTGTTTTTATCGGCTCCGGCCTCGGGTTTTCTATCCCGAAAAATTTACAGCTCGACACCATTGTTGTGGATATGAACCTGAGAAAAGTGTTCTGCACTTACCGCATTGCCTTGCCGGACTCTCTGAACATCACAGAGGTGACGCTGCGCTACATTCCGGATCATCCGGCCATATGACCGGTACACATTGCACGTAAAAAGCGGCGCTATTGTCTCCGCTAAAAATTACGGTTAAGTAATGATTTTACATTTCCGAAACTGAGATTTATTTATATTAAAATCACCTATCAGATATAAACAACAAATAACATAAAACATGTTGCCACATCAATAAAAAAGAATAACCGTAATATTGATGCAACAATTAAGTATCTCTTAAATTATTTCATTTCAATGACAAAAAATAATTTTTAAAAATAAAAAGTCATATATTTCCCGGTCATTTGAGAATATATTACCGCAAAAATAAAATAACCTATTCCGTGCTGTCTTCTTACAGTGCGGAGGACTCTTTTTAATTGTTTCACATTATCCCGGGGTTATCATGAAAAACAACATGCCTGTCACACAGCATGAGTATTCGCTTAACGATAATGCAATATTAATGTCAACCACTGACACTCAAAGCCATATAACCTATGCAAACTCTGCATTTATTACAGCAAGCGGATTTGAGGAAGGGCAGCTTACCGGACAACCTCATAATATTATCCGTCATCCGGATATGCCACCGGCTGCCTTTGCTGATATGTGGTATACCCTGCAACAGGGTGACAGCTGGACAGGTATTATCAAGAACCGTTGTCGTAACGGCGACCATTACTGGGTAAGAGCAAATGTCACCCCGGTATGGCACGATAAAAAATTAACCGGCTATATTTCCGTCCGTACAGTACCATCCCGCGATGAAATAAAAAAAAGCGCATCACTTTACAGCCGGTTAAAGAATAATAAACTAAACGGATACCGTCTTTTTAAAGGCGTTATTATCCGCAAAGGCAAACTGGCATTTTTATCATTAATGAAATGGCTGCCGGTCGGAAAGCGGATCAATTATTCCTTATTAAGCGTCATGTTATTAACGCTGGCGCTGTTATTTTCACCGTTAAATCCGTTTATTCAGGCGGGTGGCGTAGTGACTCTGTTTATTCTGTTATCGCTTTACCTTCAGTCACACGTTTCTCAGCCGGTTAAATTACTGCTGTCACAGATGAAAAAAGTGGTTTCCGGCCGTAAACCGGCACCCGTACACATGGACAGAGTGGATGAAATCGGCCTGCTGATGCGCATGGTGAATCAGTCAGGGCTTAACCTGAATTCGCTGGTGGATGACGTCAGTACCCAGGTTGCCGGGATCAAAGCTATCAACCAGCGGGTTTCACAGGAAACCACCGCGCTGCATACCCGCTCAGAAGAAGCATCCGCCCATTTGCAGCAAACTGCCGTTGCTATTGAGGAGATCAGCAGTGCGGTGCAGCAGACGGCCGAAAGTGTCTATCTGACTATGAATATCGCCGGTAATGCGAGTAACAGTGCGACACAAAGCAACGAAACCATGCAGAAAACCATCGATATGATGCATACCATTTCTGCGGACAATAATCATATTGTCGATATCATCGGTGTGATTGACCGTATTGCTTTTCAGACTAATATTCTGGCTCTGAATGCCTCGGTGGAAGCCGCCCGTGCCGGAGATGCCGGACGGGGATTTTCTGTGGTGGCTGCAGAGGTACGCAACCTCGCACTGCATTCCGCCTCTGCCGCCAAAGAGATCAAAACCCTGATTGAGAAAAATGCGGCCAATGTCCGTACAGGTGTGACAATCGCAGAGCAGACTGAAACCCAGCTCGGGGAAATGGTCACCGATGTGCTGAAAATGTCATCCATGATCAATGAAATCGGCCTTGCCACCAAAGAACAGACTCAGGCGCTGGAGCTTATCAATGAATCTGTCGCCCGTATCGGCACCATGACCGGCAACAATACTGAAATGGTCAATAATGTTACCGGCGCCACCTCTGAACTGACGCGGCGGGCCTCACGGCTGCAGCAGGCAATACAGGTCTTCGGTAATCATGCCTGAGCAGATGCGGCAAACCGCGCTGCCCGTTTGCCGGTATTTAATACCGGTTTGCTGTGCGGCTGAGCAGAGGCATGATCTGTCAGGCGGAAATCCCGTGTCCGTGACTGTAAATCCGCAACCTGAACCTTAAGTGCATCAGAAGAACCGGCAAGCTCATCGGCGATCATCACACTGCCCTGAGTTGCCTGTTCCAGCTCGGAAAGGGCCGTTGCTATCTGCTCAATCCCCTGCTGCTGCTGCTGTGTGGAAACAGAGATCTGCGCCATCAGGCCGTTTACCCGCTCCGCCCCCTCAACAATCTTATTCATATTCACTTCGGCGCGGTGAACAATCTCCTCGCCCTGCTTCACATTATCTGTTGTTAATGAAATCAGTGATTTAATATTTTTTGCGGATTCCGAACTGCGGTGAGCCAGATTTCTGACTTCACCGGCAACCACAGTAAACCCTCTGCCGTGCTCACCGGCACGGGCCGCTTCCACTGCCGCATTCAGGGCCAGAATATTGGTCTGGAAGGCAATGGAATCAATAAGGGTGATGATTTCAGTCATCTTATTGGTGCACTCATTAATAGAATGCATATTGGTGGCAACTTCCTCCATCAGCTTGCCGCCATGTCCTGCAAACAGGGTTGCTTCCTGCGCGTGCTCACTGATCAGAACGGTATTTTCTGCATTGTTTTTTGTTCCGGCGGCAATTTCTTCCATATTGGCTGCTGTTTCCACCAGCATGGCTGATTGCTGCTCTGTCTTGGCGGACAGTTCAAAACTGCGCATTGCCAGTTGTTCAGATAACCCGGATGCCGAATCCGATGAGTTGCGGATCTCCCTGACCAGCAGAGAAAGGCTTTCCGCCAGCTGGTTCACCCCCGGGATCAGGCGTCCGGGACAGTTATTACCAAATACCGGTATCCGTACTGATAAGTTACCGGCATTGACCTCATCAATACTTTTTTTCACCGCATTGATCGGCATCACCAGATACTTCGTGATGTAAAGCCATGAGCAGACAAACGTAAAAACACTGACAATATTAAGCATCACTAATTTGATCAATGCTGACAGGGGTAACAGAAATATAATATTAATTGTAGTGAAATTACAGATAAGAAATACAATAATAACCGTTCTTACACTGATGTTTTTAAGCATAACTCACTCCATAATTTGAATTTTGCGATATTTTTAGTTAATGAATCTTAATTTACTTTTTGTTTTATCTTTCTATATAATTGATTATTAACAGGGTAAATTCAAATTTTATTACTGATAAGTAAGTGAACCTAATCACATTTAGTTTACAAATATGATTATTGGTCAAATAATGATGTTGTTTTTCTTAACAATGGAAATACCCGGGTAAAAAAAAGCCCGGAGTGCATCACAGCGATGCGCTCCGGGCCTGAATCTTTAATTCTCTGAAACTAAATCAGACTCCGGTTTATTCCACCGTCACTGATTTCGCCAGGTTACGCGGCTGATCCACATCGGTGCCTTTAATTAAGGCGACGTGATAGGAAAGCAGTTGTAACGGGATAGTGTAGAAGATTGGGGCAATAAGCTCTTCCACATACGGCAGCGGAATAATTTTCATATTTTCGCTGTCACTGAAACCGGCGTCTTTATCCGCGAAGACATACAGCAGACCACCACGGGCACGGACTTCTTCAATATTGGATTTCAGTTTTTCCAGCAGTTCGTTGTTCGGTGCCACAATAATAACCGGCATATCCGCATCAATCAGAGCCAGCGGGCCGTGTTTTAATTCACCGGCTGCATAGGCTTCTGCGTGGATATACGAGATCTCTTTGAGTTTCAGCGCGCCTTCCACGGCGATCGGGAACTGATCCCCGCGGCCCAGGAACAGTGCATGGCTCTTGTCGGAGAAATCTTCCGCCAGTTGCTCGATAACTTTGTCCTGGGACAGCATGCTTTCGATGCGGCTCGGCAGAGCATGCAGCGCAGTCACAATACGGTGTTCCAGTTCCTCACCTTTGCCTTTCAGACGACCGAGGTAAGCCACCAGCATCAGCAGAACAGTCAGCTGAGTGGTAAATGCCTTGGTGGAAGCCACACCGATTTCGGTTCCGGCTTTGGTCATCACGGCAAAATCAGATTCACGCACCAGCGATGAACCGGCAACGTTGCAGATAGCCAGGGAAGTCAGATACCCCAATTCTTTACCCAGACGCAGCGCAGCCAGGGTATCTGCGGTTTCACCGGATTGTGAAATCGTGATCAGCAGGCTGTTCTTGCGGCAGGCCGGTTTGCGGTAACGGAATTCAGAGGCGATTTCGACATCACACGGAATACCCGCCAGTGCTTCAAACCAGTAACGGGATACCATCCCGGCATTGAATGACGTACCACAGGCGACAATCTGGATATGCCCGATACCGGACAGCACATCACGGGCTTTTTCACCCAGTTCGCTGAACTCAACCGTGTCATTGCGCAGGCGCCCTTCCATCGTGTTTTTGATGGCCAGCGGCTGCTCATAGATCTCTTTCTGCATATAATGGCGGTAGATACCTTTATCACCGGCATCATACTGAACGTTAGATTCAATCACATCACGTTCTGCGGCATCACCATTGCAGTCAAAAATATGCACATGACGGCGGGTGATTTCGACGATATCCCCTTCTTCCAGGTAGATAAAGCGGCGGGTAACCGGCAGCAGAGCCAGTTGATCAGAGGCGAGGAAGTTTTCACCGACACCCAGACCAACCACCAGCGGACTGCCTGAACGGGCAGCAACCAGCAGTTCCGGTGTGCGGGAATCCATAATCACCGTACCGTAAGCACCGCGCAGCTGCGGAATAGCACGCTGCACAGCTTCACGCAGTGTACCGCCCTGAGAAAGCTCATGGTTTACCAGATGAGCGATAACTTCAGTGTCCGTGTCGGAAGTGAACTGATAGCCGCGGCCTTTCAGTATTTCCCGTAATTCACTGTAGTTTTCAATAATACCGTTATGAACAACGGCGATAGTCCCGGAAACATGCGGGTGCGCGTTACGTTCCAGCGGTTCGCCATGCGTTGCCCAGCGTGTGTGCGCGATACCGGTGCCGCCGGAAACCGGCGTTTTTTCTGCTTCTTCCGCCAGCATTTTTACTTTGCCGACTTCACGCAGACGTGTCAGATGTCCTTCGCTGTCCACAACCGCCATACCGGCAGAGTCATATCCGCGGTATTCCAGACGACGAAGCCCTTCTAACAGAATTTCAGCGATATCACGTTGTGCTACTGCACCAACAATTCCACACATAGTTGTAAATTCCTGATTTAACGATGTCCTGCCTGATTGTTTTTACGGCGTTGCCGTATCCCCGGGCTGTGTAGATATGGGGTTATTATTGTATTTACTTCTTCATTTTTACCGGACGTTTCCAGCCGGCAATCTGGGTTTGTCTGACCCGGCTTATCACCAGTTCATTCTCACCCACATCTTTGGTTACGGTCGTGCCGGCACCGACAGTCGCACCTTTCCCGATAGTGACAGGCGCCACCAGCTGGGTATCAGAGCCGACAAAAACATCATCGCCGATTACCGTTTTAAATTTGTTCGCACCATCATAATTACAGGTGATGGTTCCGGCACCGATATTCACATCATTGCCGATTTCCGCATCCCCCAGATAGCTGAGGTGCCCGGCTTTGGAGCCGATACCGAGTGTCGCTTTCTTCATTTCCACGAAGTTGCCGACATGGGCTTTATCCGCCAGCACAGAGCCGGGACGCAGACGGGCAAACGGCCCGACAGTACAGTCACGTGCCATTTCAGATGATTCAACCACGGTATACGGACTGAGCACAGAGCCGTCACCGATAACGCAGTCTTTCAGCACACAACCGGTGCCAATCACCACATTATTCCCGAGGGTCACATCCCCTTCGATAATAACATTCACGTCGATGATGACATCTTTACCGTGTGTCAGGGTGCCGCGCAGATCAAAACGTGCCGGATCGAGGATCATGACACCTTCGAGTAACAGACGATCCGCCTGTTCACGCTGATAAATACGCTCCAGCGCCGCGAGCTGAAGGCGGTTATTCACCCCTTCCATTTCACTCAGTTTTTCCGGATGAGCGGTCTCAATACGACGCCCTTCCTGATGCGCAATAGCAATAATATCGGTGATATAAAATTCACCCTGCGCATTATTGTTGTTCAGTTTTGCTAACCAGCGTTTGAGATCACCGCCGTTGGCCACCAGAATACCGGTGTTGATTTCGTTGATTTTCTGCTGTTCTTCAGAGGCATCTTTCTGTTCGATTATCCCGGTCACCTGACCGTTTTCGCGGATAATACGTCCGTAACCCGCCGGGTTATCCAGGATCACCGTCAGCAGACCAATCCCTCCTTCCGGTTTGACCGCCATCAGGCGCTCCAGGGTTTCAGCCGCAATCAGCGGAACATCGCCGTACAGCATCAGAATATCTTCGTCATCGGCAAAGTGAGGTGCAGCCTGCTGCATCGCATGCCCGGTTCCCAGCTGTTCAGCCTGTAACACCCAGTTCAGATTCTGATCCGACAGCGTATTCTGTAATAAATCACCGCCGTGTCCGTAAACCAGATGCACGTTCTGTGCGCCCAGCGAAAGGGCTGTATCAATCACATGCTGAACCATCGGTTTGCCTGCCAGGTGATGTAACACCTTCGGCAGCGCGGAGTACATCCGGGTACCTTTACCCGCAGCGAGAATTACCACACTTTTAGCATTCGTAGACATAAGAAATCTGATCGCTCCTCTTTTAGAGTGCCAAGTAAACCTGTTTACACACGAAAATACCACATATTTCGCAACGCAAAAAAGCCAGTCAGCAGATACTGACTGGCTTTTATATTTTAACTGCCTCGGTTACATCATCTTCTTGGCTAATTCGTCAATTACACGTAATTTTGCAATTGCTTTTGCCAGTTCGGCTGATGCCTGAGCATAATCCACGTCACCATGTGCTTTCCGGATGTTTTCTTCTGCGCGGCGTTTTGATTCCATCGCCAGTGCAGCATCCAGATCATTTGCACGGATAGCCGTGTCCGCAAGTACGATAACGCCGTTTGGCTGTACTTCGAGCATTCCGCCTGAAAGGTAGATCAGCTCTTCTTCACCAAATTGCTTAACAATCCGTACCATGCCCGGTTTTATGGCAGTCAGCAGCGGGGTATGCATCGGGTAAATACCCAGCTCACCTTCACTGCCTGTCACCTGAATCTTCTGGACTAAGCCCTTAAACAGTTGTTTCTCGGCACTTACTACCGTCAGGTGAAACGTCATTGCAGACATATCAGCCTCCTGTCAACCGGATTAAATCTTCTTCGCTTTTTCCACAGCTTCTTCGATGGTACCAACCATGTAGAACGCCTGCTCCGGCAGATGGTCGTAATCACCTTCCAGAATACCTTTAAAGCCACGGATTGTGTCTTTCAGGGAAACGAACTTACCCGGTGAACCGGTGAAGACTTCTGCCACGAAGAACGGCTGAGACAGGAAGCGCTGGATTTTACGGGCACGGGCAACAACCAGTTTATCTTCTTCTGACAGCTCATCCATCCCGAGGATTGCGATGATATCTTTCAGTTCCTGATAACGCTGGAGGATTGACTGTACGCCACGGGCAACATCGTAGTGCTCCTGACCAACAACGAGCGGGTCAAGCTGACGGCTGGTGGAATCCAGCGGGTCAACCGCAGGGTAAATACCCAGAGACGCAATCTGACGGCTCAGAACAACGGTCGCATCAAGGTGGGCGAACGTGGTTGCAGGAGATGGGTCAGTTAAGTCATCCGCAGGGACGTAAACGGCCTGTACAGACGTGATAGAGCCTGTTTTGGTCGATGTGATACGTTCCTGAAGCACACCCATTTCTTCCGCCAGTGTCGGCTGGTAACCTACCGCTGAAGGCATACGGCCTAACAGCGCGGATACTTCAGTACCGGCCAGGGTATAACGGTAGATGTTATCAACGAACAGCAGTACGTCACGGCCTTCATCACGGAATTTTTCCGCCATGGTCAGACCGGTCAGTGCAACGCGCAGACGGTTTCCCGGTGGCTCGTTCATCTGGCCGTACACGAGTGATACTTTGTCCAGAACGTTGGAGTCAGTCATTTCATGATAGAAGTCGTTACCTTCACGTGTACGCTCACCCACCCCTGCGAATACAGAGTAACCGGAGTGCTCGATCGCGATGTTACGGATCAGTTCCATCATGTTTACGGTTTTACCCACACCCGCACCACCGAACAGACCGACTTTACCACCCTTCGCGAACGGGCAGATCAGGTCCATTACTTTGATACCTGTTTCCAGCAGTTCCTGGGAGTTAGACAGTTCTTCGTATGTTGGTGCAGCACGGTGAATAGACCATTTTTCTTCTGCGCCGATGTCACCTTTCATATCGATCGGATCACCCAGAACGTTCATGATACGTCCTAAGGTTTTCACGCCGACAGGGACTTCGATCGGGTGGCCTAAATCGGTTACTTCCAGATTACGGCTCAGACCGTCAGATGTACCCATAGCGATACAACGGACAACCCCGCCGCCTAACTGCTGCTGAACTTCCAGCACCAGTTTTTCATTACCATTTTTTACCTCAAGCGCATCGTACACTTTCGGTACTGCATCCTGAGGAAATTCGACGTCCACAACGGCGCCGATAACCTGGATGATTTTTCCAGTAGCCATCTTGAATCCTCTACGTAATTCGTAAAACCCGGGTGTTAAACCGCGGCAGCACCGGACACAATCTCGGTGAGTTCTTGTGTAATGCTTGCCTGACGCGCTTTGTTGTAAACTAAATTCAGCTCTTTGATCATGTTACCGCCGTTATCAGTTGCAGCTTTCATTGCAACCATACGCGCGGCCTGCTCACTGGCCAGGTTTTCCACAACGCCCTGGTATACCAGCGCTTCGATGTAGCGCCGTAAAAGGGAATCCAGTAACGCTTTAGGATCAGGTTCGTATAAATAATCCCAGGTTTTCTTCTTCAGGTTTTCGTCATCGCTTGGCGGTAACGGCAGAACCTGAACAATGGTCGGAACCTGAGACATGGTATTCACAAACCGGTTAGTTACAATGTACAGCTTGTCAAGACGACCTTCGTCGTAGGCCTGAAGCATGACTTTTACCGAACCGATAAGGTCAGCCAGCGAAGGTTCATCACCCATGCCGTTAACCTGAGCAACCACATTACCGCCCACAGAGGCAAAGAATGACGCTGCTTTGGACCCGATAAGTGCCAGATCAATCTGAACACCTTTGTCAGACCAATCTTTCATTTCGACAATCAGCTTCTTGAACAGGTTAATGTTCAAGCCACCACACAAACCACGGTCGGTAGAAACAACCAGGTACCCGACACGCTTAACCTCGCGTTCTTCGAGGTATGGATGTTTATATTCCAGATTACCTAACGCAATGTGACCAATCACACTGCGGATGGTCTCTGCATAAGGACGGCTGGCCGCCATGCGGTCCTGCGTTTTACGCATTTTGGACGCCGCGACCATTTCCATCGCTTTAGTGATCTTCTGCGTATTTTGTACGCTGGCGATCTTAGAACGTATCTCTTTTGCGCCGGCCATTTGCTCTCCTCATGAACCAGACGGCCTGTACTGTTCACACAGGCCGTTTAGTATTACCAGGACTGAGTCGCCTTGAAGGTATCGAGCACGTTTTTCAACTTCGCTTCGATATCATCGTTATAGCTACCCGTCTGGTCGATTTCTTTCAGAAGATCAGCATGTTCACGAGTGGCATAGCCAATCAGAGCAGCTTCAAACGGCACGACTTTCGAAATTTCGATATCTTCCAGGTAACCACGCTCAGCTGCATACAGTGACAGAGACTGTTGTGCCACTGACATTGGTGCATACTGTTTCTGTTTCAGCAACTCGGTAACTTTCTGACCGTGGTCAAGTTGTTTACGGGTTGCATCATCAAGGTCAGATGCGAACTGTGAGAACGCCGCCAGTTCACGATACTGTGCCAGAGCGGTACGGATACCACCGGACAGTTTTTTCATGATCTTGGTCTGTGCTGCACCACCCACACGGGATACGGAGATCCCCGGGTTAACCGCAGGACGGATACCGGCGTTGAACAGCGCAGATTCCAGGAAGATCTGACCATCAGTGATGGAGATAACGTTTGTCGGAACGAACGCTGATACGTCCCCTGCCTGAGTTTCAATGATTGGCAGCGCGGTCAGAGAACCGGTTTTACCTTTCACTTCACCCTTGGTGAACGCTTCCACATATTCCGCGTTAACACGCGCAGCACGCTCCAGCAGACGGGAGTGCAGATAGAAAACGTCACCGGGATATGCTTCACGTCCCGGCGGACGACGGAGCAGCAGGGAGATCTGACGGTAAGCAACCGCTTGTTTTGACAGGTCATCATAAATGATTAACGCGTCTTCACCGCGGTCACGGAAGTATTCACCCATTGCACAACCGGAATACGGAGCCAGATATTGCAGTGCCGCAGATTCAGACGCACTCGCGACCACAACAATCGTGTTGGCCAGCGCATTGTGCTCTTCTAATTTACGGACAACGTTAGCAATAGTGGACGCTTTCTGACCAATTGCGACGTAAATACATTTGATGCCGGAATCGCGCTGGTTGATGATTGCATCGATTGCCAGTGCGGTTTTACCGGTCTGACGGTCACCGATGACCAGCTCACGCTGACCACGGCCGATTGGAATCATCGCATCGACAGACTTATAACCGGTCTGTACAGGCTGATCAACGGACTGACGGTCGATAACACCCGGTGCGATAACTTCGACAGGTGAGAAACCATCGTGCTCAACCTGGCCTTTACCATCGATAGGCTCACCCAGGGTGTTGACCACACGGCCTAACAGGCCACGGCCAACCGGCACTTCCAGAATACGGCCGGTACATTTTACTTTCATGCCTTCTGCCAGGTCGGCATAAGGACCCATCACAACCGCACCAACAGAGTCGCGCTCCAGGTTCAGTGCGATAGCATAACGGTTGCCCGGCAGAGAGATCATCTCACCCTGCATAACTTCGGCTAAACCGTGGATACGAATGATACCGTCGTTGACGGAAACAATCGTACCTTCGTTGTGAGCTTCACTCACGACATTGAACTGAGCAATGCGCTGCTTGATCAGTTCGCTGATTTCGGTGGAATTCAGTTGCATATGCTCCAGTCCCCTTAAGACTGCAAGACGTCGGTTAGACGCTCGAGTCGATTGCGAATGCTGTTGTCGATGACAAGGTCACCGGCGCGCAATACAAACCCCGCGATAACTGACTTATCAATTTTGCAATTCAGCTTAACTTTGCGTGACAGACGTTTTTCCATCGCTGCAGAAATTTTCGCCAGCTGCTGTTCATTGAGTTCGCCGGCTGAAGTGACTTCAACCTCAACAGTTGACTCCAGCGCAGCCCGCAATGTTGCGAACTGACGGCTAACTTCCGGCAGGGTCACTAAGCGACCATTCTCAGCCATGATACGAACCAGGTTCTGCACATGCTCGTCAATCTGCTCACCGCAAACAGTGATAAACGCCTGAGCCAGGGTTTCCGGAGCAAAAGAACCGGAAATCAGATCTTCGATCTGCTCATTGCGAGTCACTTCAGCGGTAAATGCCAGCATGTTCTGCCATTTTTCAACGGCCTGGTTTTCCACAGCAAAGTCAAAAGCTGCTTTGGCGTAGGGGCGAGCTACAGTAACGATTTCTGACATGCCCCATCCTCCTTACAGTTCAGCGACAAGTTTATCAACGATGTCGCTGTTAGCAGCTTCATCCACGGAACGTTCAATAATTTTCTCGGCACCCGCGACAGCTAAAATGGCGACCTGTTTACGTAACTCTTCGCGAGCACGTTTGCGTTCGGCGTCAATTTCCGCCTGCGCCTGTGCTACGATTTTGCTACGCTCAACTTCCGCTTCTGCTTTTGCCTCATCGATGATCTGAGCGCGTTGTTTATTCGCTTGATCGATCAGGGCAGATGCTTCCGCTTTCGCTTTTTTCATTTGGTCGGTCGCATTGGCTTGCGCTAAGTCCAGGTCCTTTTTAGCACGTTCTGCGGAAGATAAACCGTCAGCAATTTCTTTCTGACGTTTTTCAATGGCCGCCATGATCGGTGGCCATACATACTTCATACAGAACAAAACAAACAGGACAAACGCGATGGCCTGGCCGAGGATTGTTGCGTTAAGATTCACAGCACAATACCTCTTTATCTAATTGAGTTGATGTAAATATCCGGGAGTGGCCGTATCACTACGCAACCGCAAACATTACATACAAGCCCAGACCTACAGCGATCATCGGGATGGCGTCAACCAGACCCATTACGATGAAGAACTGAGTACGCAGCAGAGGGATTAAATCCGGCTGGCGTGCAGCGCCTTCTAAAAATTTCCCACCGAGGATGCCGATACCGATCGCAGCACCGATAGCCGCCAGGCCCATCATTACAGCGGCAGCCATGTACAGCAGATCCATATTCAGGTTTTCCATGACAGTCTCCAGTTTGTTTCAGTTAAATCACAGTTATTGATAATAAAATTAATGCTCTTCAGACGCCATCGACAGATAGACGATCGTCAGAACCATGAAAATAAAGGCTTGTAACGTAATAATCAGTATGTGGAAAATCGCCCACGGAAGGCTCAGTAACCATTGTGACCACCACGGTAGCAGACCTGCAATAAGAATGAAGATCAGCTCACCTGCATACATGTTCCCAAACAGTCGCAGACCGAGGGAAACAGGTTTTGACAGCAGGCTTACCCCTTCCAGAATCAGGTTGACAGGAATGAATAACGGATGGTTAAAAGGCTGTAATGTCAGCTCTTTTGCAAATCCTTTCACGCCTTTCATCTTGAAGCTGTAAAAGAGGATAAGAACGAATACACCAATCGCCATCGACAGTGTGATACTTACGTCTGCGGTCGGAACGATACGCAGCGCAGGTAAACCGAGGATGTGTTCACCGATATACGGAATGAAGTCGATTGGTAATAAGTCCAGTGCGTTCATCAGCAGCACCCACACGAACACAGTTAATGCGAGAGGTGCAATAACCTTGCTCTTGCCGTGATACATATCACGGACGTTGCTGTCAACGAAGCCGATAAGCATTTCTACCGCAGTCTGAAATTTCCCGGGAACGCCACTTGTCGCTTTCTTTGCCACCCTTCTGAAAAGCCATAAAAAGAAAATACCTAATACGACTGAGAAGAAAAGGGAGTCAATGTTCAGCGTCCAAAAAGATGGAGTCGCGTTCGCATGGGGATTGACCAACTCGAAAGTATTCAGGTCCAGCTGAAGGTTATTCAGATGGCCACCGATATACTCTTTTGTGGTTAAACTTTCTCCTGATGCAGACATGATGCCTCTTACCCTTTGTTGTTAAAACCGCTAACCGCTTAGCACGGCCGGTGCGATAATCTGCACGAAAAGCACCGCTAAATAGGTCAAGACCAGTGGTGCAACTGCCGCTTTAAACACTCCTAAAGCAATCATCAGTATCGCTATCGCGAAGATAACTTTAAACCCTTCCCCCACCACAAAAAACCATGCAATCCGGTACGACTGCGGTTCCTCATGCGCTTTCTGCCGGTTACTGATCAGCAAAAAAATCGCATTCGGTATCCATGCGGCAACTCCCCCGGCAAGCGCGGAAGCCCCCCATTCGATACTTTTTATGCAAAAAAGCGCACTAAGAACAACAAACGTCATAAACTGCAAAAACAACAGTTTTTTGGTCAATTTTCCGTTGAAAAGGGAGACAGACATGACATTTAGTTTCTCCGTGTGCACCTTCCGGGGTCAGGCTTACTGAATGATGTATAAAACTGCCTTTGAGCGAGAGTGTCAAGAGACAAAAACGTGCAAATTATACGGGCAGCCAGATTGTTTTCAATCAATAAGTAGCGAAAAAGTGAATAAAAATTTAATTTCTTTGCCGCCGCCACAAATCGTACAAAAAATAGAGTCTACCCTACCTCGGAATACGACGTGCAACTCATTTCTGAAACGTGACAAAAATCACATAACATAAAATACATTAGTTGAATTAACATTTTATAGCGATTAGCAGCTGTAAAAATAGCAATATCAATCAATCAGTTAATCAAAAAAATAAATATTTAACTGATATTTACAGATTAATTTTAAATAAAATAAATAATTTTGAAATAATACGTTATCCGTAAAAACGATTCGGCATAAAATTTTTCGCAGATAAACTTGCCGGAAAGTAACCAATCAGCCGTTGTTACTTTGTAACGGCCCGGTTACGCATTTTATTTTCGTCTCCGGAAAAACAAAGGGACGGTGCAGAAAATGCGCTGACTCCGTCCCCTTAAAAATATTTCTGTTTTTTGACGTACAGCAAACTCAGTTTGGCTTAAGAATCACCAGATGACGCTGTTCATCAAGTTGCGGCACGACCAGTTTTTCGACACTGACGAGAGAAATACCGGCCGGTAACCGGGTCAGTTCCTCTTCCGGCACACTGCCTTTCAGTGCAAAAAAGCGTCCGGTTCCGGATGCCGGCAGGTGATGACACCAGCTGAGCATATCGTCCAGTGATGCAAACGCACGACTGATAACCCCGTCAAATGGTTTGCCCTGATACTCTTCCACGCGGCTCTGAACCGGTTCGATATTTGTCAGCCCCAGTTCATGCTGAACCTGTTTCAGGAAGCGCACACGCTTGCCCAGGCTGTCGAGCAGGACAAAGTGAGACTCAGGCCGGACAATCGCCAGCGGCACGCCTGGAAGCCCGGGACCGGTTCCGACATCAATAAACCGGCTGCCGGTCAGATGCGGCTCCACCACAATGCTGTCCATGATATGACGCACCAGCATCTGCTCCGGCTGACGGACAGAGGTCAGGTTATAGGCCTTGTTCCATTTGTGAAGCATCTCCACATAACCGGTCAGCTGCTGTTTCTGCTGATCGGTCAGCCGGATGTCCGTACTGCGCAGCAATGCGGTAAGTTGTTGCTGTAAATCACTCATCCGTTATGCACTCCGGCGCAGGAGGCCCTGCTTTTTCAGCCAGACCAGCAGAATCGAAATGGCGGCCGGTGTGATACCGGAGATCCGCGATGCCTGACCGATCGATGTCGGTTTATGGTCGTTCAGTTTAGCCACCACTTCGTTGGAAAGCCCGCTCACCTGTTTGTAATCGAGATCAACAGGCAGTGTGGCGTTCTCATTACGCAGCTGGCGCTGAATTTCGTCCTGCTGGCGGGAGATATACCCCTCGTATTTCACCTGGATTTCCACCTGCTGTGCTGCGGCCGGTGAATCAACGCCCGGCGCGAAATCACTCAGGGTCATCAGGCGGTTATAGTCCATTTCCGGACGGCGGAGAAGATCCTCCCCGGTCGCTTCTTTGGAAAGAGGGGTATTCAGGATCGCGTTGATCTCTTTCACGCTTTCGGATTGCGGATGAACGCGGATGTCTCTCAGGCGCTGACGTTCTTTCTCGATCAGCTCCATTTTTTCGCTGAAGTGCGCCCAGCGGGCGTCATCCACCAGTCCGAGTTCACGGCCTTTTTCCGTCAGACGGGCATCTGCGTTGTCTTCACGCAGCATCAGACGGTATTCCGCCCGTGAGGTAAACATCCGGTACGGCTCTTTGGTGCCGAGTGTGCACAGGTCGTCCACCAGCACGCCGATATAAGCCTGATCACGGCGCGGGAACCAGCCTTCCTGATCAGCAGAATAGCGGGCGGCGTTCAGACCGGCCAGCAGCCCCTGAGCAGCAGCTTCCTCATAACCGGTGGTGCCGTTGATTTGTCCGGCAAAGAACAGGCCGTGCAGATATTTGCTTTCCAGGGTCTGTTTCAGGTCGCGCGGGTCAAAGAAATCATACTCGATAGCATAGCCCGGACGCATAATCCGTGCGTTTTCCATGCCTTTCATCGAGTGAACAATCTGCATCTGCACATCAAACGGTAAGCTGGTGGAGATACCGTTCGGATAAATTTCATGGCTGGTCAGCCCTTCCGGCTCCAGGAAGATCTGATGCTGGTTACGATCCGCAAAGCGCATCACTTTGTCTTCGATGGACGGGCAGTAACGCGGGCCGATCCCCTCGATCACACCGGCATACATCGGGCTGCGGTCAAGGTTATTGCGGATCACTTCATGGGTTTTTTCATTGGTGTAGGTGATGTGGCACGGCATCTGTTCAGGATGCTCATCCGCACTGCCCATGAAGGAGAATACCGGCATCGGGTTGTCACCAAATTGCGGTGTCAGTTGGGCAAAATCGATAGTCCGTGCATCAATACGCGGTGGTGTTCCTGTTTTCAGGCGTCCGACACGCAGCGGCAGTTCCCGCAGACGGTGTGAGAGTGAAACTGACGGCGGATCACCGGCACGGCCGCCGCTGTAGTTTTCCAGTCCGATATGAATTTTGCCGTCCAGGAATGTCCCGACAGTCAGTACCACCGATTTGGCTCTGAATTTCAGTCCCATCCGGGTTACCGCACCGGTAACAATATCGTTTTCAACGATAAGATCTTCAACCGGCTGCTGGAAGATCATCAGGTTAGGCTGGTTTTCCAGCGCAGTACGAACAGCCAGCCGGTAAAGCACACGGTCAGCCTGAGCACGGGTGGCATGGACTGCCGGCCCTTTGCTGGCGTTCAGGGTTCTGAACTGAATACCCGCACGGTCAGTGGCATGTGCCATTAATCCGCCGAGTGCATCGATCTCTTTAACCAGATGCCCTTTACCGATCCCACCGATAGCAGGGTTGCAGGACATCTGACCCAGAGTGTCGATATTGTGAGTCAGTAAAAGTGTTTGACGGCCCATACGTGCCGCTGCCATTGCAGCTTCAGTACCGGCGTGGCCACCGCCGATAACAATGACGTCAAAATGATCCGGATAAAACATGTTAAACCTTCATTACAAAATGCAGTAGTGCATCGGGGGAGAGAATATAACTCAACTCTTGCCGTCTGACCATGAGCGGTAAAGACGCAGGTAATTATATAAAGATCTTTTTATTTAAAGATCTCTTTATTAGATCTTTTATTAGGATCGCGATCCTCTGTGGATAAGTGATAAATCCCCATAAAGATCATAAAACTGTAAAGGATCATTTCCTGTGCAGTACCGTTGATCCTGTTCAGTATAAGCTGGGGTCAAAACGGGTACTTATTCACAGGGCCTGGCGGAGAGTGATCTTATACAGTGAATAACTACGGGTTGATCGCAAGTTGATCCCCGAGTTATCCACAGTTGATCGCTGTTTTTATCAGCAAATCAGAGTAAATTTTTCCATTCTTCGATCCAGATCTCAGCCGGATCTTCAGGAATATCGTGTTTCTGAATATCAATTTCGAGTGACTGACCGATTTTTTCCGCACCTAAAGAGGCAAGAAGGGTATCCAGTGTACGGACCGCACCGCAGAAAGTGTCATATTCACTGCTGCCGATCCCTATGGCACCGTAACGGACAGTGCTGAGATCAGGCTGCTGTTCACGCAGTGCATCGGCAAACGACTGTATATTTTCAGGGAGATCACCGGCACCGTGTGTGGAGGTGACTATTAACCAGGTACTGTTCTGCTGCGGCACGTCATCCGCTTCAGGCCCGTGCTGCACATCTGTGGTAAAACCGGCGTTTTCCAGTATTTCAGCAACATGTTCAGCGACATATTCTGCGCTGCCCATTGTACTGCCTGTGATGAGAGTAACTGTGGTCATGGTGATCCCCTGCTGTAAAGAGCGGCTATTGTACGCTGTGAAACAGCTGGGATCTACCTGTGGATAATGTGGTTATAAGAAATTTTTTTTACGGGCGGATCGTCCGTATGATCGGATTCTGTAAGGAGATCAGGGTTTCAGTGGACTGTATCTCATCAATACTCTGTATCTTGTTGATAAGTACGTCCTGCAAAGATTCTATTGTTTTGCACATCACCTTTATAAAAATGCTGTATTGCCCGGTGGTGTAATAGACTTCCACCACTTCATCCAGCTTATCGAGTTTTTTGAGGGCAGCGGGATAATCTTTGGCACTTTTCAGGATGATGCCGATAAAGCAGGTCACATCAAATCCCAGCTGCTTTTCACTGATATCCACCCGGGTACCGGTGATAATACCTGCCTGTTTCATTTTCTCGACCCGGACATGAATGGTGCCGGGACTGACGGCAAACTTTTTCGCCAGTTCGGCGTAAGGTGTGCGGGCATTCGCCATTAAAGCGTGAAGTATGTCACGGTCCAGATTGTCGATCTGATAAATTTCGGCCATTTTATGCCCCTTAAATTAACGAAAATTCATTTTTAGCATCATAAAAATGAATTTTATAAATAGCAAAGGGTATTTTTGCTAAAGGATATTGAATTTATACCCCATTCTGTTGCTTAATCTATTTCACAGGCAATACATGTTCCGCATATCAAGGATTATTATCATGGAAAAATCATTCATCCGACAGCAGCAGCAAATCAGCTTCGTGAAGTCATATTTCTCACGTCTGCTGGAAAAACAACTGGGCCTTATTGAAGTCCAGGGGCCAATCTTAAGCCGCGTGGGTGATGGTACTCAGGATAATTTATCCGGCAGCGAGAAAGCGGTTCAGGTGAAAGTTAAATCATTGCCGGGCTCAACCTTTGAAGTCGTGCATTCACTGGCTAAATGGAAACGCAAAACCTTAGGGCGTTTTGATTTTCTGCCGGGTCAGGGTCTGTACACCGACATGAAAGCGTTGCGTCCTGATGAGGATCGCTTAACCCCAATCCATTCTGTCTATGTTGATCAGTGGGACTGGGAAAAAGTGATGGCAGATGAGGAGCGTACGCTGCCTTATCTGAAGCAGACAGTGAGTAAAATATATCAGACAATAAAAGAAACAGAACTTGCAGTAAGTAAGGAATTTGGTCTGACACCGTTCCTGCCGGACCAAATTCATTTTATTCACTCTGAAGAGCTGCTTGCGCGTTATCCGGACCTGGATGCCAAAGGTCGTGAACGTGCCATCGCGAAAGAACTGGGTGCCGTATTCTTAATCGGTATCGGCGGTAAATTATCTCATGGTGAGTCCCATGATGTCCGTGCACCGGATTATGATGACTGGACCACTGAGAACAGTGACGGTTACAAAGGCCTGAACGGGGATATCCTCGTATGGAACCCGGTTTTACAGGATGCGTTTGAGTTATCCTCAATGGGTATCCGCGTCGACCCGGTCACCCTGGCGCGTCAGCTGGAGCTGACCGGCCAGCAGGTACGGATGGAGCTGGACTGGCACAAATCGCTGGCAGCCGGTGAAATGCCGCAGACTATCGGCGGCGGGATCGGCCAGTCACGTCTGGTGATGTTACTGCTCCAGCGCAGCCATATCGGCCAGGTGCAGTGCAGTGTGTGGGCACCGGAAGTACGTGAAACCATCTCTGATATGCTGTAATACTTTTGCTGTACGGTGAGCCCGGAGGCTCACCGCCTGAAACGGCGCAGCAGACGATTTTTTAAGCCGGTATCAAAACGCCAGATGTGATCAAAAATCCGCATGATACCGGGCTTTCCGTAATGGGACAGGGCTACCGCATGGAAGCGGTGTTTTCCCTGCTGCTGTGAACGTTTAACCTGCTTTACCACTTCATCCGGCAGCCGCTGGGCAATAAAATCAGATATCACCACCACATCCGCATCACGCCACTGCGGTGTCTCCAGCCGTTTTGCCGTTTCTGTCAGACAGGATGCCAGGTCTGTTCCGCCTTTAAAACTCTGCAGCAGAAAGCGGGTCATCTGTTCGATGCCGTCCTGACCGAGAAAATCATAATGTACCTGTTCGGTGGAAAAGAGCATGACATGGCACTGCCGGTTATCGGCCATGGCAATTTTGACCAGTGCAAGACAAAACGCTTTGGCGCAGCGTTCATTAAAGCCGCCCATCGAGCCGGAGGTATCGATACAGATAATGAAAGGACCGCGCGGCTGTTTTTCATCTTTATGATGAACGATCGGCCGCATCACCTGCCGCTCCTGCCAGTGATCGCCCTGTAACCGGTAGGTATACAGCTGTTTCTCGGCCAGCTTCCGGTAAAATTCCAGTTCCAGACCGCTGATGCCGAGTAATGCCAGCTCTGCGGGCAGAAGACGCAGCACATCATCACTCAGCCCGACCCCGCTGACCTCTTCCGGGGTCTGATCCGGCACCAGCTCAGTTATGATGACCGGTTCTGTCACCGCACTGTCCTGAGGAACGGATTTTGCTGTCTGGCTGCGCCCCAGCAGCGAGGCCAGTTTTTCCAGTTCCGGCTGGGATTTTAAGAACTCGCTGTAACGCAGCAGGAGATCATCCGCCGGTCCCGGGGATTTCAGTGATCCTTTGGCCAGATCCCATAACTTGCCGGAAGCCTGTTCATTTTCACTGATGATCGGATCAAGATTGCCGCTCAGCGCCAGATGCTGCTGAAGCTCGGCGAGGAGCTGTTCTTTTTCCTGCTCCAGAATCTCTTTGTGGTAAGCGGTGACCTGTAAAATCAGGCTGATGCGCCAGCGCTGATTGAATAATATCTGATGGGAGGTGGTTTCCTGCTCATCTCTGTGCAGGCGGTGGGCTTCCGGAGAGAACGGGGAGTTTATGTCCTCCAGCGCTTTGAGTATTTCCGGCAGCTGACGGTAAAATTCTGTCCGGTCTGCGGCTGTGCTTTTCTGGTAAAGACAGAATTCATCCGCCAGTGCCGCCGGAACCAGCGCTTCTCTGACCCGTTCTTCCAGTGATTTGCGCCACGACGGCAAATCGGTCAGCACCGCCCGGCGCAAACGCGGGTGTTTTTCAAAAAACCATGCCAGCTGCGGGGCGGCCAGCAGTGTCAGCAGGATCTCTTCAATCAGTTCCCCTTCATTGACGGCCAGCGCGACATCCAGTGCCGAAAGACTTAACACGGAGTGCCGCTCATCTGCTGAGTCAGTTTATCGAGACGCTCAGTCACCGGCAGGAAACTTTCCTCTATCTGCGCAATCCAGTCATCACTGACAAACAGCGCCGGCTGATGCTGTGCAAACAGCTGACGCTGCTGTACCAGGGTCTGACGGATTCCGGAAAGCTTATCCAGCCAGATTTGCGTTTGTGCTTCTGTCATCCGGCTGTCAGTATCCGCAGGGAACAGCGTGCTGCTGCGCAGGCTGACATCACGCAGTTCCAGCAGACCGTTATCATTCACGGCGGCAGAAACCGACTGAGTAAACCCGATACCATTGAGTTTTACCGCAATGTTCCCTCCTTTATCAAAGACGCCTTTATCAAAGAAGGTATCAAACGCACTGCGTTCAATAGTCACATGGGTAACTGTCATATCATGTAATGTCAGGGGATTATGTAGAAACAGCGTTACCGGGCCGGGCGGCAGGGTATCCGGTAACGCATAGCTGACTTTGCGCCCGAAACGGGCACTGCTGCGGATAACACTGAAGGCATCCTGCTGTTGCCGGGTCTGCGTTTCCAGTATCCATTCCTGATAGTATTTTTCCAGCTTCAGCAGCAGGCTGCGCTGCTGATAGGCCTGCTCACACACCAGTTGTGTCAGCAGCTGCGGAACAGATTTCAGTGACGCGGAATCATGCCACAGACAATCTTTCAGCAAAATCAGATCAAGCGGCGTGATACTGCTGTGGTCGTTGAAAAACGCACTGGCCTGTAACAGCCGCAGTGCTTTTTTCCAGCGCCGGTCTGAGATATACGGCGCGTTATCCAGCCGTTCAATCTGCTGACGCAGCTGATAAATCAGTTCAAATATCTGATCGGTCAGCACAACACGGTCAATTTCTTCCTGCCACTGATGATATTCCTCATCGGTTACCTGAAGATGCGCGGGGATCTGTTCATCTGATGCGCCGGGTGTGACGGTGAGCATGGCGCGGAAACTCTGTTTTTCCTGTAGTTTATCCAGCCATAAGCGGATCAGCATCCGGTCATAGAGGGCTTCCAGGCTGCTGTCGTTATCCGGCAGTTCGTTGGAGGCGGCCACCAGCAGCCGCATCGGGATAGCGCTTTCGCTGTCGCCGTTACGGTATTTGCGTTCGTTAATCGCAGTCAGCAGGGTATTAAGGATAGCGGGACCGGCTTTCCAGATTTCGTCGAGAAACACGATTTCCGCATCCGGCAGATATCCCTGCGTGATGCGCTGATATTTCCCTTCATCTTTCAGTGCCTGAATTGAGAGCGGGCCGAAGATCTCCTCCGGGGTGGAGAAGCGGGTCATCAGGTACTCAAAAGCACGGGCGTCACTGAAAACCAGTTTCATCCGCCGTGCAATCATACTTTTGGCGATCCCCGGCGGGCCGAGCAGAAAAACACTTTCCCCGCTGAGGGTTGCCAGTAAGCAGAGCCGGATGGCGTGCTGTCGTTCATACAGCCCGGATTCCAGATGTCGGCTCAGCCGGGCGATACGTTCAGAACGTTGCATGGGACTCCCGTGAATTTACTGATGCAGTTTCTGCGTTTATAAACTAAAAAAGCTACCGCGTTTACTGCGTAAAATCACGTTTCTTCTGCTTTTTGCGCAAATAGTGATAAAAAAATTGCCGGGGATACCGGCAATGCCGTTAATCAGTAAAACAGAACATCAGTTAAACCGGACATCAATCACCTGATAGAAACTGTTGGCGGTATCCGCGATTTCCCATACACCGTAAATAATCTGATAGCCGCTCCGTTCCGGAATGGTGCACTGATGTGTCACTGTCTGCGGCGGAACCTGATTTTTACCGTCATAACTACAGAATGGTTCGGATTCAAATGATGCCCGGGTCAGCGGGGCTCCGGGATGCCAGTCCGGCCTGGTGATGTAGTAACGCCAGTTACGGGTTTTGTGGGCAGCTGTTATTTTCCAGGTGAATATGGCGGTTCCCGGTTTTACCGTTATCTGATGCCAGTTATCACCGGGGGTATCGAGTGGCAGAAAACGCTCAATACCACCACTGGCAAGCCGGCCGTCCGGCGGGAATTTTCCGTCCGGAAATCCGGAGAATGTTTCAATACTTTGTGGTTCCCATTGGGCGGAGCCACACATAGCAGCGGGATTTTTACCGTCACGGCAATTTTCTGCCCGTGAGGCCGGTTCAGTGATATAGCCGTGAGCAAACGCCTGTGAAGTCAGTAAACAGAAAAGTATGCCGGCAAATGTCGTTTTTTTTACCATAAGAAGATCTCCGGTATGAGAGGGGGAAATCAACATAACAACACCGGGATATGTTCTGCGATGTCATAACTTATCAGTGGTGTAACAGAGTGATAAAAAATCCGGGATATCAGGGAGGAAAACCGGTGATTTCTGCGGGTAAGCTGCCGGATCACCGGCATTTTTCTGCCGGTATGATTGAATCCATTCAGCTATAACTCATTCAATCAGTTATATTTTTTATTTAACATATTCACAAGCGAAACGTTTCGATCACCATCACATTTTTCGGGAATGAATATTGAGTTTTCCCGTATTTTTTCTACCATAGTTTAAAAGCGAAACGTTTCGCTCAGGAGGATTTTATGAAGAAAGGGGCTTTACTGAACGGTGATGTTTCCGCAGTTATCGCACGTCTGGGTCATACCGACCATATTACTGTTGCTGATGCCGGGCTGCCGATCCCGCCCGCCACACCGCGTATTGATCTGGCATTAACACAGGGTGTGCCTGATTTTATGTCGGTGTTTAAAGTCATCACACAGGAGATGCAGGTGGAAGCCGCTCTGATGGCGGAAGATATCCAGACACATAACAGTGACCTGCATGATGCGATTGTGGCTCATCTGAAAGCACTGGAATTACAGCAGGGGAATGTGATTCAGATTCAGTATGTTACTCATGCTTCTTTCAAATTACAGACACAAAACAGCCGTGCCGTGATCCGGACCGGTGAGTGCACACCGTTTGCCAATGTGATGCTGTTCTCCGGCGTGACATTCTGAGGTGTCTATGGAACCGTTACTTGAACTCAAAGGTATCGATAAAGCTTTCCCGGGTGTGAAAGCCTTATCCGGTGCCGCCCTGCGGGTTTATCCCGGCAGAGTGATGGCGCTGGTCGGAGAGAACGGCGCCGGTAAATCCACCATGATGAAAGTACTGACCGGGATCTATAAAAAAGATGCCGGTCAGATTCTGTTTCTGGGGCAGGAGCGTCAGTTTACGGGGCCGAAATCGTCTCAGGAAGCCGGTATCGGGATTATCCATCAGGAACTGAACCTGATCCCGGAACTGACGATTGCAGAGAATATTTTCCTCGGCCGCGAATTTACCGGCCGTTTCGGCAATATCGACTGGAAAAAGATGTATGCCGAAGCGGATAAGTTACTGGACCGTCTGAATCTTTCTTACAGCAGTCACCGGCTGGTGGCGGAACTGTCTATCGGCGATCAGCAGATGGTGGAAATCGCCAAGGTGCTTAGCTTTGAGTCGAAAGTCATCATTATGGATGAACCGACGGACGCACTGACGGACACCGAAACCGAATCACTTTTCAGTGTGATCCGCGAATTGCGTGAGCAGGGCTGCGGGATTGTCTATATCTCTCACCGTCTGAAAGAGATTTTTGAGATTTGCGATGATGTGACGGTATTCCGCGACGGTCAGTTTATCGGTGAAAAACCGGTATCTGACCTGACAGAAGATACCCTGATTGAAATGATGGTCGGGCGCAAGCTGGAAGATCAGTATCCGCGTCTGAATCTGCCGCGCGGCAAAGAGAAGCTGGTGGTGAAAAACCTGTGCGGCCGCGATGTGCATGATGTCAGTTTCACGCTGCATGAAAACGAAATTCTCGGTGTTTCCGGGCTGATGGGCGCGGGACGTACTGAACTGATGAAAATCATTTACGGTGCGATGGCAAAAACCGGCGGTACTGTCGAAATGGACGGCAAAGCCTGTCAGATAAACTCGCCGAAAGCCGGACTGAATAACGGTATCGTGTATATCTCTGAAGACCGCAAACGTGATGGTCTGGTACTGGGGATGTCAGTAAAAGAGAACATGTCTCTGACCGCGCTGCCGTATTTCAGCAGTAAAACCGGACGCCTTAATCATAAAGAAGAGCATCTGACCGTCAGTGATTTTATTCAGCTGTTCAATATCAAAACTCCGGGTATGGATCAAATCATCGGATTTTTATCCGGCGGTAATCAGCAGAAAGTGGCGATCGCCCGCGGCCTGATGACCCGGCCGAAAGTCCTGATCCTCGATGAACCGACACGCGGTGTGGATGTCGGGGCGAAGAAAGAGATTTATCAGCTGATCAACAAATTTAAACAGGAAGGCCTGAGTATCATCCTTATTTCATCGGAAATGCCGGAAGTTATGGGGATGAGTGACCGGATTCTGGTCATGCACGAAGGGCGGATAAGCGGGGAGTTTGCCGCGGAAAACGTCACTCAGGAAGCATTAATGGCCGCCGCAGTCGGCAAACAATATGGCGCAGGGCAGGAGTAAGATATGCGTACAGATTCAACCCCGGCGTCAAAACGCTGGTTTTCCAAAGAATGGCTGCTTGAGCAGAAATCACTGATAGCACTGCTGATCCTGATTGTGATTGTCTCCATGATCAGCCCGAACTTTTTTACCCTGAATAACCTGTTCAACATCCTTCAGCAAACCTCTGTTAACGCCATTATGGCCGTGGGGATGACGCTGGTGATCCTGACTTCCGGGATTGACCTGTCTGTCGGCTCTCTGCTGGCACTGACCGGCGCGGTGGCAGCCTCCATGGTGGGAGCAGATGTTAACGCCATTGTTGCGGTTGCGGGTGCACTGGCACTGGGCGCGGCTATCGGCGGCGTGACCGGGGTGATTGTTGCCAAAGGGAAAGTGCAGGCCTTTATCGCCACGCTGGTGATGATGCTGTTATTGCGCGGTGTAACCCGTGTGTATACCGACGGCAGCCCGATCAGCACCGGATTCAGCGATAATGCGGATGTGTTCAACTGGTTTGGTATCGGCCGTTTGTTCGGTATTCCGGCACCGGTCTGGCTGATGATTGTTGTTTTTGCGGCGGCCTGGTATCTGCTGCATCACACCCGTCTGGGACGTTATATCTACGCGCTGGGCGGTAATGAATCCGCCACCCGCCTGTCCGGTATTAATGTCGATAAAATCAAAATCATTGTTTACGCACTTTGTGGTCTGCTGGCGGCGTTAGCCAGTGTGATTGAAGTGGCGCGTTTATCTTCCGCACAGCCGATGGCCGGTAACGGTTACGAGCTGGATGCGATTGCGGCGGTGGTTCTGGGCGGCACCAGTCTCGCCGGTGGTAAAGGCCGTATTATGGGCACCCTGATCGGGGCGCTGATTTTAGGTTTTCTGAACAACGCGCTGAATCTGCTGGGGATCTCCTCCAACTACCAGATGATTGTCAAAGCGGTTGTGATTTTGCTGGCTGTACTTGTTGATAATAAAAGCAGTAAATAATCCACTTACCCGAATCCTGCAAGGAACTGAAACATGAAACTGAAAAAGATTGCGACCCTTTTCTCCGTTGTTGCACTGAGCGCCACTATCAGCGCCAATGCACTGGCAAAAGAGTCCATTGCCCTGGTGATCTCCACACTGAATAACCCGTTCTTTGTCACCATGAAAGACAGTGCGCAGAAAGAAGCGGATAAACTCGGTTACGACCTGGTGGTTCTGGATTCCATGGATAACCCGGCAAAAGAACTGGCTAACGTGCAGGATCTGACCGTGAAAGGCACCAAACTGATGCTGATTAACCCGACAGACTCTGATGCCGTCGGTAACGCCGTGATCCTGGCCAACAAAGCTAATATCCCGGTAATCACCCTGGATCGCGTTGCAAGTAAAGGTGAAGTGGTCAGCCACGTTGCCTCTGATAACGTCCTCGGCGGCAAACTGGCCGGTGATTTTATCGCCCGTAAAACCGGCGCGGACGCCAAAGTTATCCAGCTGGAAGGTATCACCGGGACTTCAGCTTCCCGTGAGCGCGGCGAAGGTTTCAAACAGGCAGTTGCTGAGCATAAAATGAATGTGCTGGCCAGCCAGCCGGCAGATTTCGACCGTACCAAAGGTCTGAACGTCATGCAGAACCTGCTGACCGCACATCCGGCTGTTCAGGCGGTCTTCGCCCAGAACGATGAAATGGCATTAGGTGCGCAGCGTGCATTACAGACTGCCGGCCGTGATGATGTGCTGGTGGTTGGTTTCGACGGAACAGCTGACGGTATCAAAGCAGTGAAAGGCGGTAAACTGGGTGCAACAGTGGCACAGCGCCCTGACCAGATTGGGATCATCGGTATTCAGACAGCCGATAAAGTCCTGAAAGGTGAAAAAATCGATAAAACTATCCCGGTTGAGTTAGAACTGATTGTAAAAGACTAACGATATCAGCCTCCCCGGTACTGTGTGCCGGGGAGTATTGTCAGCAATAAGGAAATAAAGGTAATGACAACATCCCGTCTGACCGTTCTCGGCAGTATTAATGTCGACTATATAATGAATATTGCACAGTTTCCGGCACCGGGCGAAACGGTGATCGGTAAGCAATATCAGACAGCCTTCGGCGGCAAAGGTGCAAACCAGGCGGTAGCCTGCGGACGCAGCGGTGCTGATATTACCTTTATTGCCTGTGTGGGTGATGATGCCATCGGGGCGGAAATACTGGCGCAGTTACAGCGCGACCATATTCATACTGCCGCAATCAGTGTAGTACCGGAAGCGGCCACCGGCGTGGCGATGATTTTTGTGAATGAAGACGGTGAAAACGTCATCGGTATCAGTGCCGGTGCCAACGCTGCACTGACGCCGGAACATTTTGCACCTTATAAAGGGATTGTTGAGCAGTCCGATGCCCTGCTGATGCAGCTGGAATCTCCGCTGGAAACGGTGATAGCCGCCGCACAGGCAGCAAAACATCACCAGACCAAAGTGATCCTCAATCCGGCCCCGGCGCGGGAATTACCTGACAGCCTGCTGAAGCTGGTGGATGTTATCACCCCGAATGAAACGGAAGCAGAAAAGCTGACCGGTATTTCTGTCAGTGATGAAACCGGCGCAGCGAAAGCTGCGCAGGTACTGCATGATAAAGGCATTGAACAGGTGCTTATTACCCTGGGCAGCCGGGGTGTCTGGCTGAGTGTCAATGGTGAAGGCCGCCGTATTCCGGGATTTAAAGTCAATGCCGTAGATACTATTGCCGCCGGTGATACCTTTAATGGTGCGTATGTTACCGCGCTTCTGGAAGGCAAACCGGCAGATGATGCTGTGCGTTTTGCCCATGCCGCCGCCGCAATCGCCGTCACCCGCCGGGGTGCGCAGCCATCAGTACCGTGGCGCCGTGAAATTGATTCTTTCCTTGCGGAGCGTGGTTAATACTGTGGCGACGATGAAAGACGTGGCGCGGCTGGCGGGGGTATCCACCTCGACAGTTTCCCATGTCATCAACAATAACCGCTTTGTCAGTGACGGTGTGCGCAAGAAAGTGAATGATGCCATTGCCGAACTGAACTACGCACCGTCTGCACTTGCGCGCAGCCTGAAAATGAACCGGACAAACACCATCGGGATGCTGGTGACCACCAGTAATAACCCGTTTTATGCGGAAGTTGTCCGCGGGGTGGAGCGCAGTTGTTATGAACGCGGCTACAGCCTGATCCTCTGTAATACCGAGGGGGATCACAAACGGATGAACAGCAGCCTGGAAACACTGCTGCAAAAGCGGGTGGATGGCCTGCTGCTGATGTGCACCGAGATAAAAGGCCCGTCAGCGGAGGTGTTCAGCCGCTATCCCCGTCTGCCGATGGTCATGATGGACTGGTCGCCGTTCGCGTTCGGCGGGGATGTGATTCAGGACAATTCATTCCTCGGCGGTGAAATTGCCACCAATCACCTGATCGAAAACGGTTTTACCCGGATTGCCTGCATTGCCGGTCCGCTGGATAAATCACCGGCCAAATCCCGTCTGGACGGTTTTTACCGTGCAATGGCACAGGCCGGGCTGGATGTGCCGCCAGAGTATGTGCTGGAGAGTGATTTTGAATTTAGCGGTGGTTTCAGTGCCATGAATCAGCTGCTTTCCCTGCCTGTACCGCCGCAGGCAGTATTTGCCGGTAACGACGCGATGGCGGTCGGTGCGTATCAGGCTATCTGGCAGAAAGGATTACGTATCCCGCAGGATATTGCGGTCGTCGGTTACGATGATATCGATCTGGCGGCATTCCTCACGCCGCCGCTGACCACTATCCACCAGCCGAAAGATGAGCTGGGCAAACTGGCAGTGGATAAACTTCTGCGGCGCATGGATGATGCGGACGCACCTTCTGATCTGCTGGTACTGACCCCGGCACTGATAAACCGGGGTTCAGTTATCCGCCGTTAATGCGGGGCCGGGCTGTCTGAGGGGCGGGTTTTCTTCTTAATCATATTCCGCCCGTCAGTCCGGCTCAGGAACAGGAACACAAACGCCGACAGAATCGTCATCACCCCGACAGTCACAAAGGTCGCGTGGAAATTATCGACGATAGATCCCCAATCCTGAGATTCGAAATAGCGTAATACAGACGCACTCACCGCAATCCCGAAACTGATAGAAAGCTGCTGGGTCACGGCCAGCACACTGTTACCGGAACTGGCATTATGCTCGGTCAGATCCGCAAGGGTAATGGTATTCATCGCGGTGAACTGTGTGGACATCGCCATCCCGAGAATAAACAGCGGCAATACCAGCAGATAAATCGACATTCCCGGTGACTGGAAATAGAAGGATGAAATAATTGCGCCGATCACCAGTGTGACCGCAAACAGCGTCAGCCGGTAACCGTAGCGGCGCAGAATCTGAGTAACCGCTGATTTTGCCAGTATAGAACCGATTGCTGTCGGTGCCATCATCATCCCTGCCACCACGGCCGGATAACCAAAACCAACCTGTAACATCAGCGGCATCAGAAACGGAATGCAGCCTGTTCCCAGCCGTGTGGCCACGTTACCGGCGATCCCGACACTGAATGTCCGTGTACGGAACAGACTCAGCGGAATAATCGGCGCAGAAATACGGCGGGCGTGCAGGGCATAGAAGGTCAGCAGCGCAAAACCGCTGCCCATCACCAGGAACGGTGTCGCCGCCGCCAGCGCGTTATCCCCGAACAGATCCAGACTGACAGAAACAGACACCAGTCCGGCACCGAGCAGGGCAAAACCTAATGTATCAAACCGGCGTTTCGGCATGGTGAAATCAGGCATATGGCGGATGGCGTAGATAATCCCCAGAATCCCGATAGGAATATTAATGATAAAAATCCAGTGCCAGGTGGCATAGGTCACCAGTATCCCGCCGAGCAGCGGCCCCAGTACCGGGCCGACTAATCCCGGAATGGTGACAAAATTGAGGATCGGCAGCAGTTCGCTGCGCGGATAAGCCCGCAGCAGTGCCAGACGGGCCACCGGCATCATCATCGCCCCGCCTATCCCCTGAATAATCCGCGATACCACCAGAAACGGAAGGCTGGGGGAAAAGGCACATAATAAAGAACCGAGGGAAAACAGAACCACTGCGATAATAAATACCCTGCGGGTGCCGAAACGGTCGGCCAGCCAGCCGCTGACCGGGATCAGCAGCGCCACTGTCAGCGTATAACTGATAACAGCGGACTGCATCGCCAGCGGAGAGTGATTCAGGCTTCTGGCAATATCCGGCAGTGCGGTGTTCAGAATGGTGGCATCGAGCGCCTGCATAAAGAACGCCATTGCGGCAATCCACGGCAGACCCGCCATATTCCGGGCTGTTTTAAACATGTTTTCCCTTAATACATTATCTCTGAATAGTCAGTAGTGTAACTATTACATATTCACACTTTACTCAACAACACCTGACATGCCTGACGGGCACGTTCTCCGTTGCCGTCAATAATGGCATCCACAATCTCTTTATGGAGATCAATCTCAATAACCTGATTGGTGGTGATAGATTCAAAGAAGTTGTGATACACAAAATCGAATAAATTCGCGAAAGAAGCAAAAAACGGATTTCCGCACGCCTGATAGATAAGGTGGTGGAAGCGGTGATCAACGGCTATCCATTTATCCCGCTCAAAATGGGCGGATAATAATGTCATCTCTTTTAACAGAAAGGAGAGCGACTGCTTTTGTTCCTTTCCTGCATTGGCGGCAGCCAGGGCACAGGCCTGAGGTTCAATTGCGGCACGCAGCTCGCGGAAATATTTCAGTACCTGCCGGTGATCCCCGCTGCTCAGCCACCATTTAATAAAGTCATGATCGAGGAAATTCCAGCTTATCACCGGCATCACGCGGGTACCGATGCGCGGGCGCGGTAAGACCATCCCTTTCGCGGCCAGCATCTTTATCGCTTCACGGACGGCTGTCCGGCTTACCTCAAACTGCTCCGCCAACTCAATCTCCCCCGGCAGAATAGACTCCGGCGGATATTGGCCGGATAAAATCTGCTGCCCCAGTTTTTCAGCCAGAAGATAAGACAGGTTCTTTTGTGACGCATTGAGTTGTTCTGAAAACTGCATTCTGATTCCTTGGTGTAATGCATTAACAAAGCGGGATAATGATACAGAAGACGCATTATGGTGCATATTAATGACAAAACCGGCGAATAAAAGCTCAAATATACATGTTTTGTCTAAAAAAAACGCGAACAAACATTTTTTTGAAATAAACACTTGCGTGATCTCAGCGAGTGTCTATAATGCGCCACCACTGACACGGAACAACGCGATAACACGCGGTTCCGGCAGAAAGAGAAAAAGCGAAAAGTTGAAAAACAACGCTTGACTCGAAGGGGCTGGAAACGTAATATACGCAGCCTCGCAACAACGCAGAAGACCGGCAACGGCAGCGAAGGTTGCAACTGCTCTTTAACAATTTATCAGACAATCTGTGTGGGCACTCGCAGGACATATCACAAAAAATATTATTTTTGAGAAGTCTTGAAGAGTGACCAATACAGCAGCTTAGAAATAAGCAGCAG
>NZ_JBCPSQ010000006.1:0-226822 GCF_051129855.1 Morganella sp. Je.2.23 | reverse complement strand
AGCTTACTAACCTAATTCACAAGCAGGAGTTCATTATGAAAAGTATCAAAACTTTCTTCTCTAATCTGAGCCGTGCTGCTGCTATCATTGCAAAATACAGCAAAGCATTCTGATTTATCAGACAGATTTAAGAAAAGCGCCCTGAGGGCGCTTTTTTATTGCCTGCGATCCGGCTTTAAACAAAAGTTGAAGCAGCTTACCAGTACAGAGGCAAAATCCCTGCTTTCGCAGCTGGCGTAACGCCCCGCTAACATTTTCAACATCAGCGCTTCTCATAAAAATTGCTGCAAAATCAACTCAGTAAATCACCACCAGCAGAAACGCGCTGTTTTATCCCGGTTGTGATGTTCATATTTGCTATTTTTCACTGCTTTTTTGTTATTAAAATGATTTTGTAATCATTAAAAAATAGTTGAATTTAATGTTGACCCACATCACAAAAATGGTATCATACCTCCATCGAAGCAAAACAGCTTACTAACCTAATTCACAAGCAGGAGTTCATTATGAAAAGTATCAAAACTTTCTTCTCTAATCTGACCCGTGCTGCTGCTATCATTGCAAAATACAGCAAAGCATTCTGATTTATCAGACAGATTTAAGAAAAGCGCCCTCAGGGCGCTTTTTTATTGCCTGCGATCCGGCTTTCAACAAAAGTTGAAGCGGTTTACCGGCACAGAGGCAAAATTCCTGCTTTTGCTGCCGTCATAACGCCCCGCTAACATTTTCAACATCAGCGCCTCTCATAAAAATTCCTGCAAAATCAATTCAGTAAATCACAACCAGCAGAAACGCGCTGTTTTATCCCGGTTGTGATGTTCACATTTGCTATTTTTCACTGCTTTTTTGTTATTAAAATGATTTTGTAATCATTAAAAAATAGTTGAATTTAATGTTGACCCACATCACAAAACTGGTATCATACCCCCATCGAAGCAAAACAGCTTACTAACCTAATTCACAAGCAGGAGTTCATTATGAAAAGTATCAAAACTTTCTTCTCTAATCTGAGCCGTGCTGCTGCTATCATTGCAAAATACAGCAAAGCATTCTGATTTATCAGACAGATACAAAAAAAGCGCCTTTGAAGGCGCTTTTTTTATGTCCGCAGTTTTTTCACCAGATAATCAATAAACACCATCATATGCGGCGGCTGATAACGCGACGGCGGATACAACAGCCAGGCATCCCCGCTGTAACGGGTTTTAAAGGTCCAGTCAGGCAGAACCTGCACAATCTCCCCGCTTTCCAGCGATTTTCGCGCTGTAAACACCGGCAGTCCGCCAATCCCGAGATGTGATTTCACCCCGCCGAGCCGCACGCCGCTGTGGTTTGATGAATAACGTCCGTGCACATTCACAGATACCACTTTACTTCCCTGCTGAAAGCGCCAGCGGGTATCCGCGGCTTCCTCACTGAGGAACAAACAGCTGTGCTCTTTCAGTTCCTGCGGATGGGACGGCGTACCGTGCTCTGCCAGATACTGCGGTGTGGCACATAAAATATGACTGACCGTAAACAGACGTTTGCCGATAAGCCCGGGCGGCGGTTCATTGGTAATACGGATAGCGAGATCGATCTCCTCATCGATCAGATCCATATAGCGATCTTCCAGGCGCAGCATTACATTCACACCGGAATGCATTGCGAGAAATTCATTGATAAACGGATGCACCATAAAATACCCCAGTGCTTTCGGAGCCCCCAGCCGCACCAGACCGGAAGGTGTTTCACTGAACTGCCCGCTGGCACTCATCACGGCGCCCGCGGAGTTCACCAGCGCCTGACAATGCTGATACACCGCTTTGCCGCTCTCATTCAGCCGCAGTTTGCGGGTCGTACGCTGCAATAAACGGGTATTCAGCGCGCGCTCCAGCCGGGAAACCGCACGGCTGATCGCGGAAGGAGTCGCCCCCAGTTGCCGGGCTGCTTCCGAGAAACTGCCGGTTTCCACCACCTTGGCAAATACCGCCATTTCTTCGAGTAATGCGAGGGTTTCATTTGTGATCACAGGGAATAAATCCTTTGCATTTTTGCCGTATTATCATATGACAGTGCCTGCAATACAATGACAGACAACCCGGTACAATAATAATGAGGCACACATCACCATGACAGAAAAATGCTACCTGACCAGCCGCGCCTTACAGGGCACCGCCACTGTCCTGGAATGCCGTCCGGCAGAAGACGGACGCTATGCGGTTATCCTGGATAAAACCCTGTTTCACCCGCAGGGCGGCGGCCAGCCCGGAGATACCGGCACACTCGGTGACGCCACCGTTATTCACACGGCATTTATACCGGAAGGTATCATTCACTACACCGATATCCCGGTCGCCCCCGGTGAAGTTCAGATGAATGTCGATGCGGAAAAACGTCAGCTGCACTCACGGCTGCATACCGGCGGGCACCTGCTCTCTCATGTCATGGAAACGTTCGGCTGGAAACCGACCAAAGGACATCACTGGCCGGATGAGGGGCGGATACAGTATATCCCTGCGGGCTCCCCGGTGATTATTGAGCCGGAAGATGTCCGCCGTTACTGTCAGGCGCTGATCGATGCCGATCATCCCTGTTATCACTATCAGGATGACGATGGCATGTTTCAGATCCGGTTTGCGGGTTTTGAACCTTACCCCTGCGGCGGCACGCATGTGCAGTCACTCGGTGAAATCGGCACACTGGTGCTGAAATCCCTGAAAACCAAAAAGGGTATTCTGTCCGTTCAGTACGACGTCATCTGACGGAGTCTGTCTCTCTGCGGCGGTACATCCGCCGCCCCTGCTGACCTGATGAGGTTATGATGAATCTGTTTAACCAGAGTGAATTTCTGGCGCTTGCGCTCGTCCATTTTTTCATTGTCGTCTCTCCCGGGCCTGACTTTGCCGTGACCCTGCGCCAGAGCATTTACCACGGGCGCAAAGCCGGGCTGATGACAGCACTCGGTATCGGTGCCGGGATTTCTGTTCATGTGGTGTACACACTGATTGGCGTGACAGCGCTGATGCAGGCCACGCCGTGGCTGATGGATACGGCAAAATATATTGGTGCGGCTTATCTTATCTGGCTGGGCATTCAGTTTCTGCGCAGCAAAGGGGTGACAACCACGATCACACCGGATAACCCCGGCCCGGCACAAACAGCCGGAAAGGCATTTTGGATGGGATTTCTGACCAACGCCACTAACCCGAAAGCCATGCTCTTTTTCCTGGCGATATTCACCACACTGGTCAGCCCGTCCACCCCGGTATCCGTAAAATTATTCTACGGCGTGTGGATGTGCGGCGTGAATGCGGCCTGGTTTATGGCCGTCTCCGTGCTGTTTTCGCACCAGCGTATCCGCGAACGTTTCCTCGCACACAGCCGGTTGTTCGATAATGTAATCGGTGCCGTTCTGCTGCTGTTTGCCGGACGCCTTTTGCTGGCGGTATAACGGCAGAATAACGCCGGTATTATCAGGCAGGCTCTGAAATCACGGGCAGAAAATCAAAATACAACCGGCCGCCAATGGCATCTGCATAACGAATCAATGTTCCCAGTTGCGGATCATAATCCCCTTTTTCCAGGCGGGAAATATTCTGTTTTTGCGTCGCCATTTTTTCAGCCACTTCAGCCTGGGTAATTTTCCGGGCTTTTCTTGCGGCTTTTAATGTATCCAGCAATACTTTTCGTGCCTGAATTTCATCCAATGCATCAGTGACTTCAGGATCTTTAAGTAATTTATTCTTCAGCTCTTCGAAAGGGACTAAATCATAGTCATCATTACGATTCATTTCAGCCTCCTTATCACTTCCTTCATTCTCTCATTTGCTAACTCTAACACCTGCTTTGGTGTTTTCTGCGTTTTTTTCTGAAAGACATGCACAATAATTATATGGTTGCCCCGGCAGAAAAAGAAAATCCCTCTGGCACACCCTTCATGAGAACGGATCCTCAGCTCCTTCAGCCCGTCACGATGAAGGTCACGGACAACCGGTTCTTTCAGAAACACACCATATTTGCGCAAGGTTTCAAGCCCTGTCAGCATCTCAGCTTTAAGTCCTGCAGGCAGCTTCATGATCTCTTTTTCTGCTGCCTTAATCACTGAAAGTTCAAACATCCTTCATCCCAATGTTTTCTTTTCAGTTTATCGCCCGCATCAAATGTAATCAAATATGATTACTGTATACCATAACTTCATTTAACATGGCAAAAAATAAATTTGGTAATTAATGCTGCCTTTTGCAGTTATAGCCAAATTCATTGCCACGTTAACAGGTTGATATGGTAATGTTTAAGGACGTTAATAAATACTTGTCAGCTACGCTTCAGGGTATTTATGCCTTGTTGTACCGATGAGGCCGTCCCGGCACTCATCAGTCACCCGGACAGAACGGAGAAGATAATGATTAAGTTGAAAGATATAGAACAGGCTCTGCGTCCTCAGCCATCCTACAAAATGCTGATTAACGGTCAGTGGACCGAAAGCAGCGATCACGCCAAAAGCCAGACATTTAACCCTGCCACCGGTGAATTATTAGCGGATTACCCGGCCGGTACAGCGCAGGATGTGAATACCGCAGTGGCCGCCGCCAAAAAAACCTTTGAAACCTGGCGCCACACCTCCCCCGCTGAACGTCAGCAACTGTTACTGAAAATTGCCGATCGCCTGGAAGCGGAAAAAGAGCGCTTCGCCACACTGGAATCCCTCGATAACGGCAAGCCTTACAATGAAGCCATTTCTATCGATTTACCGGCTGCCATCGACCATTTCCGCTATTTTGCAGGGGCTATCCGCGCCCATTCCGACCAGGCCGATGTGCTGGATGAAAACACCCTGAGTCTGGTGATCCGCGAGCCTATCGGCGTTGTCGGCCAGATTATTCCGTGGAACTTCCCGCTGCTGATGGCCGCCTGGAAACTGGCTCCGGTCATTGCAGCCGGAGATACCGTGGTGATCAACCCGGCCAGCCTGACGCCGCTGACCCTGCTGGAACTGGGCCGCATCATGAATGATGTGCTGCCTGCCGGTGTCATTAATATTGTTACCGGTCGCGGTTCCGTGGTCGGCCAGGCTATTCTTGACCATCCGGATGTGGATAAAGTGGCTTTCACCGGCTCCACCAGCGTCGGTTATACCGTTGCCGAAGCCGCGGCGAAAAAACTGATCCCGGCCACTCTGGAACTGGGCGGTAAATCCGCCAATATCGTGTTCCCGGATGCCAATATGGAAAAAGCGGTCAAATATGCAGCGATCGCGATTCTGATGAACCAGGGTCAGGCTTGTGAATCCGGTTCACGCCTGTTCCTGCATAAAGATATCCATGATGAATTCCTGAAGAAACTGAAAGCCCGTTTTGAATCTGTCAAAGTCGGTGATCCGATGGCGAAAGACACCCAAATGGGCAGCCAGGTCAGTCAGGGACAGCTCGATACTATCCTCAGCTATGTGGAACTGGCGAAAAAAGAGGGTGCCACCATCCTGACCGGCGGTGAGCGTCTGACCAGTGACGGGCTGGATGCCGGATTCTTTATGAAGCCGACCATCATCACCAATGTCACCAACCAGATGCGGGTTGCCCGCGAAGAAATTTTCGGGCCGGTCCTGGTGGTGATCCCGTTCAGTGATGAGGATGAAGTTGTCGCGATGGCAAATGATTCCGAATACGGGCTGGGTGGTGCGGTCTGGACACAGGATATCAACCGTGCACTGCGTGTGGCGAAAGCGGTCAGAACCGGCCGGATGTGGGTCAATACCTACCATGAGCTGCCTGCGCATGCCCCGTTCGGGGGATATAAAAACTCCGGGCTGGGGCGGGAAACCCATAAAATGATGCTGGATGCGTATACCGAAGTGAAAAACATCTATATCAGCACCAAAGAATCATAATTCCTCATTATGAAAATGCCCGGCTGTGCCGGGCATTTTTTTATTTACTGACTGCTTTTCGCTTCCGATGGCGGATTTTTCCCGGCAGATCGCGCAATACTGTACATTCGTCGCATCATCGTCTGATCGGCCGTTTCCGCAACAATAATCACATAGCGCCGTTCATTATGATCATAACGGAAATAGGTACATTCCGGTTTACCCCACCGGTTGTAATAAATCGCCCCGTTTTCTTCCTGATAGACAATACCTTTCTGCTGATTCAGCCATTCATCAAACCGCCAGCGGTATTTCGGCATTTTCACCAGGAGGATGCGTCCTTCCGCGTCACTGAGCGGATCGCGGAAGCGGTAAATCTCCGTATTATCATCACTTTCAATATGAACGCCGCCGATATCCCGGACATAGTCGCCGTCTTCCTGTTTTTTCAGATTAACAGCCATCATTTCCGGCAGGGTCACTGAGATATTTTTTGTCATTCTGACGGCGTCACCGGAAACCGGCGGAAAACCGTGTTGTCTGTAATATTGGCGCTGTGTCTCCAGATACGCTTCATAAGAAGATGCTCTGGCGTCAGATACCGCTTTCATACCAGCCAGTTTTTCTGACGTGTAGTCGGCACGGGAAAGCGTCATTTTCATTTCGCAGTTAAAAAATCCGCATGCCCCTTCTTTTTCTGTGGTCAGATACACGGTTTGTCCGTTATCGGGCGATGTCCAGGTCGTCTGTATATCGTTCAGATCAAAGGTATTACCGCGGATTTCACTGTCAAAACGGTTGCCGCTGTTATCCACAATGACGCGGTCCGGCTCAAAATAAAAGAATGTCGTGTCTTTCAGGCTGACCATGGTATCGCGGATAGCGGCTTTGACATTTTTATCCGGATCACTGTTTTCAGGTGCATTATCCTTAGGGTTATCATAAGTGACAGTAATAGCATCAATCACATAATAACCGTCCGGTGACGCCGGCGGGGTTTCCTTACATCCGGCCAGTAATGCAATTATTACAGATAAAATAACACCCCTTTTCATGACTCATCCTTTAGTTAATCACCGGAAATACACGGGGATCATAGCGCAAAAAACGAAAAATCCTGACCGGAATTATCCTTAAGTGTATTAATCCGCCCGCCATACGGTATGATAACTCCCCTGTTTGTTCCGGCTCAGGGAAAAAAACAATGGCGATTATCACCACACTGATCACGGGTGCCGTAACCGGGCTGATTATCAGCACCACCGGTGTCGGCGGCGGGGTGATAGTGCTGCCAATCCTCACGTATCTCTACGGAATGAATGCCCTGATGGCTGTCGCCACCGCCAATCTTCTCTCCGGGCTGATGAAAATCACCTCTTCCTGGCTGCACTATAAGCTCGGTAATATTCCGCTCCGGCGTGCCATGATTGTGCTGGGGATTATGCTGCCCGCCACTTTCGGCGCCAGCCTGCTGGTGACATGGCTTGCCTCGGTGCCGGCCTGGCAGGCTCTGACAGAAAAAAGTATTAATCTGCTGGTGGTGGCCGCCATTCTGTTTTCACTGTGGCTGTTTATTCAGCGGATGTTTTTCCCGCCGCCATTACCGGCGGATACGGCTGAAACACCCATGTCAGTGCGGGAGTTGCTGCTGCCGGGGATCACCGCCGGTGTGGTGCTGGGGGCAACCGGTGTCGGCGGCGGCATTGTGGTTCTGCCGATGCTGCTGCGTTATGCGAGGATGGATATCCGTCAGGCAATCGGTACTTCGATTTTTGTCACCACCCTGCTCTCCGCCTCTTCCGCTATTGCTTATATGCAGGACGGGCATACCGATGTCCGCCTGGCGTTGTGGCTGTTTGCCGGCTCACTGCTCAGCATGCCGCTGACCAAAATACTGCTTACCCGCATGCCGGATCGTGCTTTTCAGTACGCCACACTGATTCTGATCCTGTGCAGTGCCGTGATGATGATGCTGAATCTGTTCTAAACCGTCACCACACCCTGTGCCCGCAGCATTCCGGCCAGGCGGCGGATGCCGTCAGTAAGTTTCTCTGCCGGATAAGCGGCAAATCCGAACAGAACCCCCTCCTGCTGTGCATCCGGGCGGCAGTAACGCGATAACGGCTGCATCCCCATCGCACACTGACGTCCGGCCTGAATCACCGTTTGTGCCGGAACACCGTTTTTCATCCGGCACAGCAGGTGGATACCCGAATCACTCGGCACAATATCCAGCAATGCGGGAAGATAGTGATTGATTGCATCCGTCACCGCCTGCCGCCGTTCATAACAGGCTTTGCGCACCCGGCGGACATGGCGCGCATAATGTCCTTCATTAATAAACCGGGCCAGTGTGGCCTGTTCCAGATAACCGCAGCCGGTATCCGCATAGTATTTTGTCACCTCAAACGCCGGGATCAGGGCTTTCGGTACCACCAGAAATCCCAGCCGGAAAGCGGGATAAAGCATTTTGGAGAAGGTGCCTGCATAAATGACCCGCTGATGCCTGTCCAGTCCCTGCAATGCCTGAAGCGGGCGATCTGCATAACGGAACTCACCGTTATAATCATCCTCCAGGATCCAGACATGGTGCTTCGCCGCCCACGACAGCAGCGCTGAGCGCCGGGCCAGGCTGAGTGTGCCGCCCGACGGAAACTGATGCGACGGTGCAGTAAAAACCAGTTTTGCATCCGGCCAGCGGCGCAGGCCGTCATACACATCCATACCCTCTTCATCCGTCCGGACCGGGCGTACGATCAGCCGCTGTGATAAAAATGCGCCACGCGCGCCGTCATAACCGGGGTCATCGAGCCAGACTTCATCCCCGGGCTGTAATAGTGTCTGTACCGTCAGATTAATCGCCTGCTGGGTGCCGTTCACTATCAGGATCTGATCTTCATCGCACTGCAATCCCCGGGTGGCACGGACATAATGACAGATTGCCCGGCGCAGCGGCGGGTAGCCGTGCGGCTCACTGTGCGCATGCAGCGCATAACGGGACTGACGCCAGACGCGACCGAGCAGCCGTCCCCAGACATCATGCGGAAACAGATCCACACATCCGGTGCCGACCATAAACAGCGCATCAGATGGCACCCCGGATGAAATACGCTGTGACCGCAGCTCTTCTGTCAGCGGGCTGATATTCGCGGTTATTTGCTCTCCGGCCGTATCCGCCGGGGAAGACACCGGCCCGCTGATGGCGTGATCCGGCAGATTATCCGCCACAAATGTGCCCGCACCGCGCCGGGTAATGAGATACCCCTCATCCTGCAACCGCTCAAACCCGGCAATCACCGAGTTACGGGAAATCCCCATCATCTCTGCCAGTGCACGCCCGGACGGCACTTTGCTGCCCGCATGCAGGCGGCCGCTGAGGATCGCCTCACGCAGAGCATGATACACCTGATCTTTGATGATCCCGTTACCGGTCAGTAATTCGGGGAAGGCTGCCGCGCCGGATTTTCGCATTGTGATCTGCCTGAAAAGTGGATCTGTTAAAAATACAAAAAGTGTATCTTATAAAGAACCAAAATAACACGTACTCTTCACATCACGGAAAACGCGCGTTTTCTTCACAACAGCAGAATGCAGAATAATGAGGGAAACACCATGAATAATACAATGACATCATCCGCTCTGGATCTGGTGACAGTGGCGCCTGCCACACAGAATGATTATGCGGGCTGGCTGCCGCACTGGCTGGCTTATCAGGAATTTTATAAGGTCAGCTTTCCGGAAGACGTCACCCTGACCAGCTGGTCACGTTTCTTTGATGAAAAAGAACCGGTGTTTTGCGCCGTGGCACGGCTGGACGGTAAAGTCGCCGGGTTTGTGCATTATCTTTATCATCGTTCAACCTGGGCAGAAAAAGAGTTCTGTTATCTGGAAGATCTGTACGTGGATCCGTCGCTGCGCGGCCAGCATATCGGAAAACAGCTGATTGAGTTTGTACAGCAGCAGGCGCTGGCCCGCCCGTGCGGCCGTCTCTACTGGCACACCCACAAAGACAATACCCGTGGTCAGCGTCTGTATGACTGGGTGGCGAATAAATCCGGCGCTATCGAATATATTATGCCGCTGAAATAACAGCGGTAATATCCGCTAAAAAGACCCTCTGCGGGTCTTTTTTAGTTTTCTTTCTTTTCTGTCCTGCTGCCCGGCGCTTTTCCTTTGATTTCCGTGGTGGCTTTGATATTGATAACAAACGGTTTAAACGCAAATTTCTTATAGCGCTGCAGCACATACCAGATCCGGAAAAAACGGGAGCTGTCACAGAAGCGTTTCATATCCGCGGTACTCAGACCAAAATGCCCCTGAAGCTGATAACTCAGTTGTGCGGTGAAGTGATTATTTTTAATGTGAAGGAAATCAAGGGTGACTTCTGTCGCCCAGGTATCATTGAATATCACCGGCGTGCGCTTTTTCAGATCCTGCCAGCGGTTATAAGCCGGAAACAGCGTTTTATTCAGCCCTTCCCGGAGACTGTTCACCAAATCAGCATCCTCACAGAGTTTCCCCGCCTGCCAGTCAATCTGTGCGGTAATGATTTTTTTCACCGCCCCCTGTAACGGATTGAGCGCATCCTGATCCAGGATATTATCCCGGAAAGCATAATCCAGTGCGCGATCACGATACGGCCGGCCATCCGCATTCTGCATATGCGTAATCAGCTTTTTCAGCACGCCCGGATAACCACCGGACCAGGAAAACTGTGAAGATAACTGCCGCATTTCATCAAACAATATCCGGCTGACTGCTTTCGCCCCGAGGTTAAAAACCTGCGGCGTGTAATCACGCCCCATCAGCTGAGGATGGCTGCCTGACGCTGCTTCCGCTTTCTGCATGGTCCAGGGGTCGACCTGTGAGGAGACATCATGCAGCCGCAACAGATCACGAAGCTGAAGTAAGTCAAAATCACCGCAACGCATATCATCCGGACGGTAATCATCCCTGCGGCGCTGTGACTGACAGATTAATAACGGAAATGATAAAGTTGTCATTCTGTCCCTGAATAATCTCTGCATCACGTTATGCAGCGGTTATTTTATCATCAGCGGCCGGAAAGATCTTTGCCGTCATTCTGAAAGCGAAAGAGATAAAAAAAGGCCCGTTTCCGGGCCTTCAGGGGGATGATCAGTTCTTAAAGGAACTGATAAACGAGAGGTACTCTTCTTTACTCATCAGCGGCTTATACTGTGCCAGCAGATCTTCTGCACCGGCTGCGTCATCAAACAGCAAATCAATAATCGTCATTGCCATCATCTGAGCCGGACGGATATAGGCCATATCGTCATCAAAAACGACATAATCTTTGCCGTGCAGCCCGCCGCGTACTGAACCAATCCACGGATGACTGACCGGCATGATGTGGGACAGATCCCCGGTATCAGTGCTGCCGGTCATATGCTCGGCAACCCAGACATTTTCATCACCAATCAGACCTTCCGCATTCTGCTGTAACAGATCATTCAGCACCGCGTTGTTATACAGCGGCAGATAGCCCGGTAAATCTTTCACTTCCACTTCGGCACCGACAGACATGGCGCCCGCCACCAGCGCACGGGTAATGCGCTCGTTGGCGTCAATCATGGCCGGTACGTTTGAGGCACGGACATAACTTTCCATGCGCACATCACTCGGGGTCACGTTGACCAGATCACCGCCCTGGGTGATGATCGGGTGGAAACGGATATAATCTTTCTCCTGAAAGGTTTCACGGATAGCATTTACACCCATGATCCCCATCATTGCCGCGTTCAGGGCGTTAATCCCCATATGCGGTGCCGCCGCCGCATGTGCCGGTTTGCCTTTATAATTAATCAGCTTGCCGATAAAGCCGTTGGTGGTGGTGGAGATTTCAATAAACCCGTTATCACGCTCAGGCTTAACGCTGGTCAGGTGGATTTGCAGTGCCATATCGACATCATCAAACTCACCGAGGGAAATCAGCTCCGGCTTACCGCCGATATAACTGATTTTACCCTGTTCGATCAGCTTGTTACGATAGGCCAGCTCAACATATTCCTCAGCCGGAACGGCGAAGGGCACGACGTCCCCCGCCAGATAGTCCATTGCCCCGGAATCAATCAGACCCATAGTGACCGCCATCATATTGGCGATCTGCGCATTGTGACCGCAGCAGTGAGCCGCGCCGGTCTGGTCATCCGCATCAGGGTGTTCAGCACAGATAATCGCATCCAGCTCACCGATCACCGCGATACTGCGTTTACTGCCTTTTCCGCCTTTCAGACGGGCCTTGATGCCGGTGAGAGCCAGCTGATTACGGTAGCTGACGCCCAGTGCATCAAAGGCTGCTTCGACTTTCTTCGCTGTGCGGGTTTCTTTATAACCCAGCTCAGGCTCTGCCCAGATATTCTCTGCCAGTTTTTTAATGTCACCTTTGCGGGCGGCAATCGCTTCGCAGACTTTGGCTTTCAGTTGCTCTTTGGTCATTGTCATGCTGAATATTCCCCTCTGATCAGATAACGCCACTCCATGAGAGCGTCAGTTGGCCGATAAGTGCGGCAAATAAGAATGTCCCTGAGAACACGGCCAGTGAGACCGGGATAATGCGCCATGAAATCGCTTTGAATTTATCGATATCTTTACCCAGTGAAAGACCCGCGAAAGCCAGTACGGTGGTACTGATAACCGCGATAGAGACTTTACCGGTCATAGCAATCATTTCTTTGTCATACGGGAACAGCGGTGAACACAGACCGGCAGCAATCAGGGAAACCCAGAAGATTACCGGCAGTTTGCCTAACGGCGGGATCATCGCAATCAGGTACGCCGCGAAAGACATTCCGCCCAGCAGAGCCATGGCCAGCAGCGTATCGCTGAACACCTGTCCGAATTCACCGCGGCCGTACATTGACCCGCCGACGGCATCACCAAGTGCGGTAAAGAACACCACCAGAACCAGGATTACGGCTATTTCTGTCATCTTTTTCATGATTAATTATCCTTATTAGTATCCGCAGTCGCCGTTGCGCGTTTTCCTTTAAATTTGTTGTACAGGTAAGACGCAAACGGTAAGGAGAAGAAGATATAGATGTACAGACCTAACACGGAAGACATCAGGTTCGCGGAAGACGAGAACGCCTGAATATCCGCCGCCTGATCAGGGTAGAGCTCCAGCAGAGGTGCAACCGCTGCCGCCAGCATAGATCCGCTGCCGACCCCTGCCCCCATCGCCAGGGCGAGCGGACTGAGAATATCCAGACCGGCGATCACACTCGCAAGGATACCCATCCAGACAGCGCCGTACAGCGTACCGCAGATGTACATTGCCATCACACCACGGCCTTCCGGTGAACTTAAGCCGTATTTGGCTTCGATGATAGCGATGTTCGGCTCACGGCCGACAGAGTAGGTGGCACCAACCGCTTCACGGCCCATACCTAACATGATAGCCAGCGGCAGACCCAGCATGATGGTACCGATAAAATGGCCCACTTCCTGCAGAACCAGCGCACCGCCGGCCTGAATGATTTTTTCCCAGGATGCCCCGACGGAAGTACTCAGCTTGGCGATCAGGATCACCAGTGCCACACTCATGATAGAGGTCGCATGTGCCATGTTCTTTTCGTTGAGGATTTTAAATTTCGGAAAACTGATAATACCACCCATCAGCATGGAGTAGAGCATCGGAAAAACCATCACCAGACTGATTTTAATTTGCCCTATCGCTTCCGCAAGAAGAATGATAAATAAGCTGACCAAAAGCAACTTACTATCTTTTAATATATCCATAGTGTTACCTTTATAGGAATTGTTATTGAGAATTACTCATGTGTATTTATATAAAAACGTACCCTTTCCATATTCATACTACCCGCGGGACTGTTTTCCTGACAATATTCCGAAAATTCCTCAGCCATGCCTTTTAGGCATGCTATAAATTGATAAATTAATATTTATTAATTAACCCTGTCTCTGACACTTATTTCGGGTTACCAATTAATATAAAATTACACTGTTTTCAATGAGATACAAAATGATATAATTTTGTAAAAAATATTATTCGATAAGTGTGCTTGGTTTTTATTAAAATAAAAATAGTGATTCTCAAATAAACCAATAATGTGAACCAGACCCTGTTTTTTTAATTCTTCATCATGATTATTTTAATGAGAATGATTTTATATAATAATGAAAACCCTGTTTTAATACTGAATTTATTCAATCAGACCGGCCGTGAACATCTTATTCTGCCTACCTATAACCGTTATGACAAAATAATTGACTACCGGGAAAAAATGGCCGTTGTGGCAGAGAACATGAATAAATCAGATATAGATCACACTATTTCATCAATATCGACAGAGGTCACAATATTGACTATTTTTCTGGTTCTCTGAGCTGAAATCCGGGAAACAGTGCTGTACAGAATGGGTTTCGCAACTGACACACCACGGATGGCTGTCTTTCCGGCAACAGAAGGAAATTCAGGAAAAGGTGGCAGGCCGATATCAGATTAGCGGATTTTCATTACTAAATTGTTACGATATTGTGATTTTATTTTTTTGAATGGAATCTGTGTCATCCTGTCTCAAAAATATTTTGCTCTCGCTCACACATAATTACTTAAAAAACACATCACTATGAGAGTATTCCGGTATATCAATGCCAATAGTGAATAAGTAAAATTTACTTAACTGTGATGTATACTGTAATATGACCAGAGACAGAAAAAACAGTCGTCTCAGGGTGAGTATGACATATGACCAGCATCACAAAACTCAAAAATAGTAAATAAAACTGGATTATCTGTTTCTGATAACAGCCAACTACCACCTGTTATTAATTATTAATATAAAACTAACCACTAAAACTAATCACTTTTGTATTTGATTAAAATCAAACACGTTTTGTAAATAGTGACTATATCCGAATATGAGCATATTAAGATTACTAACCGTAGTTAAACGTAGGTCAACATGTCAACTAAATGAACTTTATCACTGTAAATATAACTTAATCAAATATACATAAAAGGTGATGCGTTTTTGATGCCAAACAAACCGCTGTTTTTTAGTCGTTTCCGTGAAAGAATTTTGTTCATCTTCAATATATAATCGCACTTCTTGTCTGTGCAGTGACATTTAAATTTAAATGTTATCGCGATATAAAAAAACAGCCCCCTGCACCGTATAATTGACACTCCAATAAACAATTATGATAATACTCCGGCACTCAACTAATATTGCTTATAATTATTATTAATTGATCCCGGCCAGAGCCTCGCGGGATTTTTTATTTTAATAATTAAAACAAAACAAATTATTCTTATATATTGACAAATATCCCTGATAAAGGAAATAACATGAAACTTCAGAAAGTATTACTCTCAGTTGTTCTGGGATCTATATTTGCTGCAGGTACTGCTATGGCAGAAGATCCTGTGCAGCCACCAGAAGTAAAAAGCGGCCTCGGTACTGTACATTTCAAAGGCTTTATTAATAACGTTCCTTGCTCTATCGACAGTAAATTCCTGGATCAGACAGTTGATTTCGGTGAAATAAGCCGTAATGAACTGACTACCGGTACTTATCGTACAGATAGCAAATCATTTAATATCGAACTGAAAAACTGTGATACCAGCACTTATAAAACTGCACAGATCCAATTTACCGCACCAACAGTTGAACTGAAAGACGGTACTGCAACGTCCAAATATGTTGGCCTGGGTTCAATCCAGAATGCCGGTATCGCACTGACCGACAGCGGCGGTAAAGCTATCGAGCTGGGTTCACGTTTCCCTGCTGAGAAATACGCCCTGAACGGCGGCAAAGATCAGATCACTCCGCTGAACTTTGCAGCATATGTAAAAGGTAACCAGTCTGTAGTTGCCGGTGAACAGGCAACTACCGGTCATTTCGATACCCCGGTTAACTTCCAGATTTTTTATCAATAACAGGATCGTTACTGAATAATTTTTTGTATATGCAGTGGTCTGCAAGGACTGCGCCCGCCACTGCATAATAAAGTCAGCGGTGGCAGGCATATTTCATGAAGCTCAGAACAACAATAAAAATAATGACAGCTTCTGTGATTGCAGCTATTCAGATAAATAACGTATTTGCTGAAGAAGCCGTTAATTTTAATACATCATTCCTGGATGCAGACAGTCAGGAAATTGATTTTTCTAAATTCAGCCGGGCTAATTATGTTATGCCGGGCACTTATCCTCTGGCCATAAAGCTGAACAACCATGTTATTACCGGTGATGAAAATATTGTTTTTTATACTCCCGGTTATGATCCGGAAATAACAGTCCCTTGTATTACACCTGAATTATTTAAACAGCTTGCCATGAAAAATGAATGGCAGGATAAAGTCAGATGGACAGAGCAGGACACACTGCAGTGTCTTGATATCCGCACCGTACCAGAGATGCAGACTATTGGTGATATTGCGGATAATAAACTCAGTATTCAGATCCCCCAGGCCTACATGGCATACAGTGATCCGTCATGGGACCCGCCTGAACGCTGGGACGACGGCATCGCCGGAATAATATTCGACTATAATGCCACCATTACCCACAGCAATTACCAGTCCGGCAGCGATAACGATAAAAGCAGCAAAACGGATGTTATCAGCTATGGTGATACCGGTGTCAATCTCGGCGCCTGGCGTGTACGTGCGGAATGGCAGGCAACCGGCGGTGACAGTGCGGAACATGCAAAAAGCTGGCGCTGGAACCAGGTTTACGCTTACCGGGCAATTCGTGATCTCAGCGCCCGCCTGATGTTCGGTGAACAGTATCTGACCTCAGAACTGTTCGAAGGCTTCCGTTACACCGGCCTGAGTCTGGAAACAGATGAAAATATGTTCCCGCCGCTGCTGCGCGGCTATGCTCCGGAAGTTGCCGGGGTTGCCCGCACCAACGCCACTGTGATTATCCGCCAGGGGGAACGTATCATTTATCAGGAACAGGTCAGCAAAGGGCCGTTCCGTATCCGTGATATGAACTACATCGGCGACGGCACACTGAATGTCACCGTTAAAGAGCAGGATGGCAGTAAGCAGCATTTCACCATTGAAACATCACGCCTTTCCATGCTGATCCGTCCCGGCCAGTTTCTGTTTAAACTGGCGGCGGGTAAACCGCTCTCAGATGATCACAAAACTGAAGGACCGGCGTTCGGTACAGGCAGTTTCTCGCGGGGGATGAGCAACAACACCACGCTGTTCGGCGGGGTACTTGCGGCAACAGACTACCAGAACGTGTCTCTCGGGATTGGCCGGGATATCGCACCGTTCGGGGTCTTTTCCGCGAAAGTCTCTTATTCACGGGCAAATACGGGTGATTTTTCCGGTAAACAACATAGCGCCGGCGGCTCTTACAGCATCACTTATTCCAAAGAATTCGATGCCATTAACAGCCAGCTGACATTCGCCGGTTACCGCTTTTCAGAGCGGGGTTATATGACCATGAACCAGTTTGTGGATCTGCGCTACCGCGGCGGAAATACTGACAGCAGCAAAGAGATGTATAACATCATCTTTAACAAGGTGTTCCCGTCTCTGCGCATGAATGTCTATCTGAATTACAGTCATCAGACATTCTGGAATAAACCGGGCATTAATAACTACAGCATGACTCTTTCCCGCAACTTTGACTGGGGAGAGAAAAAGAATCTCAGCCTGAGTATGTCAGCCTACCGGACAGAGTCAGACTCGACAAAAGATAACGGCGTGTACGCCAGTTTGTCTGTTCCGCTCGATGACAATAAAGGCATGTTCAGTTACAGCGGCAGTTATACCAAGAATTCCCGCAGTAACAACGTGAACTATTATAGTGATATTGATAATTCAAGTAACTATTCACTGTCTGCCGGGGAAGGCGACGGCAGAGTAAACCTGGCGGGTTTCTATACCAATGAGGGGGGAAATAATTACCTTTCACTGAGCGGAACCTACATTCAGGATAATGTGATCACGGTATCCGGCCAGTCACGCGGCGGCTTTACCCTGACCGGTGAAGGTGCGGCATTCCACCGCAGCGGTAACACAATGGCGCCGCGTATTCTGGCGGACACCAGCGGTACTGCGGATATTAATGTGCGCGGCACCGGTAAAGCAGTACGGACCAATACGTTCGGCAAAGCCGTTATCCCGGTGGCGACCGCCTATTCGCGCGGACAGTTATCGCTTGATCTTGATGCGATGCCGGATAATGCAGAAGCACTGACCTCTGTTCAGCAGGCAACGCTGACTTCCGGTGCAATTGGTTACCGGAAATTTAATGTTGTCGAGGGCTATAAAATTATGGGTATTATTGCCATGAATGATAATACCCACCCGCCTTTCGGCGCTTCTGTCATTAATGACAAAAATGCGGAGATCGGTATCGTTGCCGATAACGGCTCGGCTTATCTGACCGGTATACAGTCAGGTCAGACGCTGAAAGTGGCCTGGGGCGGACAAACACAATGTACTGTTCGTATCCCGGAAATAAAGGATAATAACGTTCAGTTTAATATGCTGCTGCCTTGTCAGTAAGTCAGGCGGTACCGGTTTGTATTTCACAGAATTAACAAATGAATCCGTAAGGAACTTTAACATGAGAAAAGTGACCACTTTATTCTGCGCCGCACTCACGACTCTGGCCGCTATTCCGGTAACGGCCGGTGCGGCCATTGCACTCGACAGAACCCGTGTTATTTATAATGAAGGTGACAAAGCCGTACCGCTGACGGTCACCAATGAGCATCTCAGCAAACCGTATCTGGCGCAGTCCTGGATTGAGAACACGGCAGGGCAGAAAGTCACCTCTCCGGTGTTTGTGACCCCGCCGGTTCAGCGGATTGAGCCTAACAGCAAAAGCCAGATTAAAGTGCAGCTCTCTCCGGAAGCCGCCTCGTTACCGGCTGATCGCGAATCTGTCTTTTATCTGAATGTCCGTGAGATCCCGCCGGCCGCAGAGAAAAGCAACGTGCTGCAAATTGCCCTGCAAACCAAAATAAAACTGTTCTACCGCCCGAAAGCGATTCAGGTTCAGGAGCGGATGGAGAAAATCACCGGCGCGGAAGGTATCCGTCTGTCTCAGAATGGCGGTCAGTACACCATTGAAAATACCACACCGTACCATCTGTCGGTCACCCGCATGGATGCCACCGGCGGAAAAGAAATTAAATTTGAGCCGCTGATGGTATCACCGAAAGCCTCCGCCTCTTTCAGCGCACCTGCGCTGGGTAACGCGCCGGTTGCTTATTATGTTAACGACTACGGTGATACCAAACCGCTGAAATTCAGCTGTGCCGGTAACACCTGCACCGTACAGTCAGACAGCCAGTAATTTGCAGGGGGAACCGCCGATGACACTGACCACACTTTTCCGTACCGGCTGCGCGGCACTGCTGAGCCTGCCGCTGATGGTCTCCGGCGGTTCTTATACCTATATCGATGTATATGTCACCGGTGAAATTATCGCCGCTCCCTGTAAGATAAATCAGGGAAAAAATATTCTGGTGGATTTTAAAGACGTTATCACCACAAAGATTGATAACGACAATTACAGTGAAAAACTCGATTACCTGATCGAGTGTAAGGATAACCGCGCCAGGGGGATAAGAATGTATATCAGCGGCACCTCATCCTCCGTTGACAGCCGCTACCTTTCCACCAGCGCCGGGGATCTGGCTGTCAAATTTCAGGCTGACAACCGGTTACTGCCGCTGAATGAAAAAATTACGGTTCAGTACCCGGCTCAGCCGGATATTCGTGTCGTACTGGCCAAAAAGCCGGGGGCAAAACTCCCTGCCGGTGATTTCAGTGCAAACGCCACTATCCATATTGAGTACGAATAAGGAGTTGTGATGCGATTTTTCACCACTATGCTGCTTCTGGCCTGTATTCCGGGATACGCGTTTGCGGCATTACACAGCTCCGCGGATATCCGGATCTCCGGAAAACTGGTACCGCCGCCGCCCTGCAAAGTAAACAATAACGAGGAAATCCTGGTTGATTTTCAGCGTATCCAGATAAAAACACTGGAGAAATCCGATATCCGCAGAGAGGTGGATATTCCTTTTGTCTGTGAGCAGGAATCTGAGAATTTTAAATATTATCTCACCGTTGACGGGCCGCGGTCGCCGTTCAATAACAAACTGCTGAAAACCAACCGCAACAATCTGGGCTTTAATGTTGAGCTTGCCGGGGTAAAACTGGATTTGGGGAAAGCGCAACTGATTAACAACCGCCATCTGACATTTACCATTGTGCTGACTAAAAACCCGGACGGTAACGTCACGCCGGGCACTTTCAGCGGCACCGGTACAGTAACAATGGAGTATTTCTGATGAACCGGTTCTCTGCTTTCAGTCTGTTATTCAGCAGCGCTCTGGTATTCTCCGCCGCCTTTATCCCGGCAGGTCATGCCGCAGATAACCTGCGGGTGATCGGGGAGCTGTTTAACGATCCCTGTACATTATTACCGGAGAATAAAGATCTGCTGGTGGATTTCAGTGATGTTTCCCTGCCGGATCTGTATGAGGGGATTGAGGTGCGCAAATCCTTTTCCCTGATCCTGTCTGACTGTGATATTACCGATATGAACCGGTTTAAAATTAAATTCACCGGTACCGCACCCCCGGATATGCCGTCCTATCTGGCGCTTGATCCGTCCAGTGATGCCGGCGGATTTTCTGTCGGTATCCGGACAGATAATATTTCGCTGATCCCGCTGAATCAGTTTTCCAATGCGATTACCATTGCCGGAAACGGCGAAAATACCATTCGTTTTACGGCTTTTCTTCAGGTCGATCCGAAAGCAAAAGCCGGTAAAACGATTAAGTACGGTGCATTTAACGCCACCGCTTTTCTGACTATCGATTATTTCTGAGGCCGGTATGACAACGATTATCCGTTATATCAGTGTGCTGACTGCACTCATATTTTTCTCGCTGCCCGTCCGTGCAGACCTTTACAGTTATATTACCCGCTCAGAAGGAAAACCGACGAATATCGATTATTTCTACACTATTTCAGCCTGGACCCCGCCTCTGCGCGGCAGTGCCCACCCGTGTAAAGTCGCCGGGCTGTCCGGCAAATGCTATGCCAATATTAACCACCGGCATGTCAACGGCGACAAGGGCGGAATTGCAAGTCGTAATGACCAAACATTTAACCAGCGCTGCCGTAATATGGATTTAAATACCCTGCGCGATGGCTTTGATGTCTATAACTATATTTATAATAACTGCTTCGGCGGATTACCCTACAGCGGTACAACCAACCACGTCGGAACCGCAATCCGTAATGAGTGCGTCACTCTTTTTCTGACATCAACGCCCAATGGCGGCAGCGGTGATATGTATCCCGGCGCTATTTGTGGTGTTTCTCCGCCTCCCGGCGGAATATGCAGTTTTGACCTCGATCGCCCGGGCGCGGTTTTAAACCATCAGAAAGTGCCGGAAGATGCCATTAATGGTCACCAGGCGTCTGAGTATCTGACAATGAAGTGCAGTAAAGATACGACGGTCCGGATTTATTCCGTGACTGACTCAAGTGCCCGGCTGAAACTGAAAAACAACCTGTATACCCGGCTGACACTGAATAACTATCTGCTTGATGCCCGCAGCGGCGGCGCACCGATCTACGTCCGGGAGGGCTATCCGAACACCGCTCTGCTGAAAAGCACGCTTGAAACGACCGGCCCGGTAGAGCCCGGTTCATTCTTCGGCAATATATCCATTATTATGACCATCGACTGACCTCCGCTTACGCGCCGGTATTCCCGTACCGGCGCTTTTCCTCCTGCTGCCCTTTTCGTGTAGAATAGCCGTACTTTTCGCCATCACCGCAGGGCCGCCATGAAGAATGTCGATTATAAATCACTGAGATTGCTCGATCTTATTATCAAAGAACAGGGATTCGAAAAAGCCTCAGCGAAACTCTTTATTACACAATCGGCAGTTTCCCAGCGGGTAAAACAGCTGGAAAATCAGGTCGGCTCCCTGCTGCTGACACGCACCGTGCCGCCAAAACCGACTGAACTCGGCCAAAAACTGCTGGGTCTTCTTTATCATGTTGATTTAATTGAGCATGATGCCTTTGATAATGAAAGCGGTAACCATGTGGTGACCATCCCGATCTCCATCAACGCTGACTCCCTGGCGACCTGGTTTTTATCTGCTATCAAACCAATCCTGGATGACCGCGCCATTCGCCTGGATATTAAAGTGGATGATGAGAGCCGGACACTCGACTATCTGCTTAAAGGGGAAGCCGTCGGAGCTATCAGTATGCAGCCGCTGCCGGCTGTCGGCGGAACCTGTGATTATCTGGGGGCGATGGATTATATCTTTGTATCCAGCCCGGCTTTTGCGGAAAAATATTTCAGTAACGGGGTGACTAAAGAAGCCCTGCTGCGGGCACCGGTGGTGTCCTTTAACCATTCCTCAGATATGCACCATATCTTTTTGCAGGAGTATTTCCGTTTAACGCCGGGAAGCCTGAACAGCCATATCGTGCCGTCATCGGAAGCGTATATTCAGCTGGTACTGCAAAATTCCGCCTGCTGTATGATTGCGGAACATCAGATTAAACATGAGCTTGAATCCGGACGGATGATTAACCTGGTGCCGGAACTGGTACAGCAAAAACAGCTTTACTGGCACCGTTACCAGCCGGAATCAGGCACATTACAGCGGATTTCAGAGGCCATTATTACTAACGCCAAAGATTACCTGACCCAATCCCCGGTGACCGCCTGAACGGCGGCCACCACTGGATCTGACGGTTCAGAGAGACTGCCCGGCAGAGCCGAACAGACGCATCCGCTCTTCCACACGCTCTGCGACCGGCTGTAATCCTTTCATAATCACTTTGCGCGGGTCGTTAATATCATGCGCGCCCTGCTGCTCAAACTGTTCTTTCACTGACAAACACCACGCATACATATTTTCCGTATTGACGTTGATTTTTGCCGTACCGAGTGAAATCGCCTTCTTCATATCCTCATCTGAAATACCGGTACCGCCGTGCAGTACCAGCGGCACTTTCACCAGCTGCGCGATATGCTGCATTTCCGCAAAACCGAGCTTCGCTTTGCCTTTATACAGCCCGTGTGTCGAGCCGAGCGCCGCCGCCAGACAATCCACACCGGTTTCTTCCACCAGCTTCTGACACTCCGCCGGATCCGCATAAATTACGTGAGAGTTAACGATACCATCCTCACTGCCGGCAATCGTACCCAGTTCGGCTTCCACAGACACACCACGGCGGTGAGCATATGTCACCAGACGTTTGGTAATAGCCAGATTCTCGGCAAACGGCATATGTGAACCGTCGAACATCACTGAGCTGAAACCGGCTTTAATCGCTGCTTCACAGGCTTCGTAAGACTGGCCGTGATCCAGATGCAGTGCCACCGGTACATCTATTTCCAGAAACTCCATCGCATTCACCACAATATCGTGAATACATTTCAGTCCGAGCATATGTTTTATGGTCCCGCCGGAGACACCTAAAATAACCGGGGAACGCAGTTGCTGTGCAACTTTTAATACTGTTCCTGTCCACTCCAGGTTATTAATATTAAACTGGCCGACGGCGTACTGGCGTGCAAAGGCACGATTGAGCATATTCTCCATCGAAACTAACATCGGATTTCCCCTTGTTGGCGTATAACTGAAATTTAATTAAAAATCAGAATTTAATCGAAACCAGAATTAATCAAAAACCAGAATCAATCAAAATAGTGCTTCAGGTTTCTTTCGTATTTATTCACCGCATTATGAACATCTGCCAAATCCGGCATTGATTCGCGCACCCCTTTTTTCTCAATTGAGATCGCTGCTGACAGACTGGCAAATAAAATAATATTCTCGATATGCCAGTTATAATGAACCCCGTACGTAAATGCGCCGTGGAATATATCACCGGCACCGGTTGTATCAATCGCATTACAAATAAACGCCGGTGATATTGTCAGCATTCCGTTTTGCAGATACGCACAGCCTTTCTCACCCAGCGTAATAAATGCCTCACCCCTGGCCAGTTTATTCAGTTCTGTTAATGCTGTTTTCAACTGAATATCGGTGGTGAATTTATCAATCTCAATCAGGTCACGGGCAAAGTTTTCACTGGCGACCAGATAATCGGTATATTTCGCCAGATTTAAATTACTTTCCCGCAGGGACCCCGCGTCCATCACGACGCGGGCATCCGGCAGACGGGTCAGAATATATTCACTCAGCTCCGGTTCATGACCATCGATTAATACCGTGATGACTTCCCCTTTATCCTCCTGTGTCAGGCGGGTAATCAGCTCATCAATTTTCAGTTTCTCTTCGAATGTCATGCGCGGCGGTGAAACCAGTTTGCGCGTAATAATTGTCCGGGAACCATTTAACTGATTCACTAATACAGATGCCAGCGGTGTGATCATTTCATCGTTAAAAATGACGTAATCGGTATTCACACCCACATCATGAAACTCATCAATAATTTTCTGACCATAAATATCGTGGTTAAGGTGTCCGGTAAAATAAATATCCTCACCCCACAATCCCAGTAACCATGCTGCATTGGCACAGGGTCCGCCGCCGCTTTCAATAAAATCGCCGGAGAAATTTTTAGTATTCTCCTCCGGCCAGCGGTTAAGGAAGAAGAACTGGTCGAAGCAAGATAAACCGACAGAAATTACTGCCATAACAACTCCTTAAAGCCTTTCGTCAGTATCATGTTTACTTATGTGCGCGGTCTTTTTCCATTAACTCGTCATAGCTCAGGGTATCACCCACCACTTTGACTGATTTAAAGGCAAACGGCGCCAGTAATGCCAGAACCAGAACAAAACAAATCAGGTAAATCGCAATCTGACCGAAGTGGGTAAAGGCTTCCCCGATAACAATGCCCCATACCGCGAAGTCAAAGTCTGCGAAGGTACTGTTTTCGAAGCCCAGGTTACCCAGTGCCGGTAACAACATTGCCGGTAAGAAGGCCAGGAAAATACCGCCGATAAAGGATGCGATAATACAGCCTTTTTTGCCGCCCAGTTTGTCCGCAAAGACACCGGATGTACCGCCGCAGAAGAAGTGCGGCACCATACCCGGGATAATCAGCGCCATACCCAGACCGCCCAGCATCAGCATGCCGACAAGGCCGCCGATAAAGGAGCTGATAAAGCCGATGACCACCGCTGTCGGGCTGAAGGTAAAGAAGACTGCACAGTCAACCGCCGGAATTGAGTTCGGGATCAGTTTCTGGCTGATACCCTGGAACGCAGGTACGAGGTCACCCAGGATTAAGCGCACACCGCTGTAGACAATCGCCACACCCACCGCAAACTGCAAACCGGTCAGGATGGAGAAAATCACCATGTTCTGCTCTGTGATAGTGCTGATATAAGCGGAACCGGCAACGATGCTGCACACCAGATAAATCACCACCATCACAATACCGGTAGTTACCGTGGTATCGCGCAGGAAGCCCCATTTTTCAGAAATTTCAGTATCCGCAAATGAGTTTTCCGCTTTACCGGTTTTTGATGCAATCCAGGCTGACAGATAATAACCGAGGGAACCAAAGTGCCCCATGGCAATACCGCCGTCTTCCGTTACACGTTTGGTATAACGCTGTCCGATTGCCGGTGAAATAGCGGACCACGACCCCAGCAGGAAACCACCGATAATCACCATTTCCCAGCCTTTGAAATTCGCGGCCTGTAATACCGCCGAGAATAAGCAGGCTAAAAAGAAAGAGTGGTGACCGGTTAAAAAGATATATTTATATTTGGTGAAGCGGGCAATCGCCAGGTTGAAAATAAAGCCGAGTAATAAAATACTCATGGTTTCCACACCCAGTAATTTCTGGGCAACAGAAACAATCGCTTCGTTATTCGGAATAACACCCCGGATATTAAAACCGGCTTCAATAATACCGCCGAGCGGATTCAGGTTTGCCACAATAACACCGGCACCTGCACTCAGCATTAAATAACCGAGGATCGGTTTTAATGTCCCGGTTAATAATTTATTGACCGGTGACCGTAATGCCAGCAACCCCACCAGGGAGATAATCCCCATAAGAAAGGCAGGCTGACTGAATATCTCAGTCAGGAATGAGAGAATATAAGCCATAATTTAATTCCTGTAACAAGAATGAACTATCAGGATTGACTCAGTTTCAGTAAAGCATCTTTAATATCTTCCGCAATTTTGGCTTTATGCACATAACTGCGGATCACAGCCACTTCACACTGCGGCGGAAATTGTGATGCCAGCTCTTTAATCGTGACATACAGATCCGCTCTCTCACCGACGGCATTCGCAAAATCCACCGACGCCACATCGGCTTTTATGCCCATCTCCTCACAAATTTTTTTCACGTTATTGGCGGCCATTAATGAGCTGCCGATACCATTGCCGCACACAGTTCTTATTTTAATCATGCTGTCCTCTCTATCGACGTCCGGATAAATTGCAATATCTGTTCTTTGTTATTATCTTTTACAAACTCAGTAATATTGTTCTCAATCAGATCAGCCACGGTCTGAATCAGATGAATATGGGTATCTGAATCTGTCGCGCTGATAGCAATAATGACATTGACCGGATCAAACTCCTCATGATGAAACACCAGCGGTGTCCCGGTCACCACCACCGAAAACGCGGTTTTCAGTGCGCCTTTCTCCGGTCTTGCATGCGGCATCGCCACCCCGGTATCCAGTACAATCACCGGACCGAATTCATGATATACGCGGATCATTTCCTCAATATAATCAGGGGTACAGGCGCCTGATTTTTGCAGTAACTCACCGGCATAGCGGATGCCCTCTTCCGGAGACGTAAAATTCTGATTCAGGGATAACAGCCCGCTCTCAAAATGAATATCCAAAACCGAACTCCTGATGTGATTTTTTCTTATTTTAAAGATGGCCTATTTATCGCTAAATAAATAGCGACAAAGATCACATTCCGGTTTTAAGAATGTGAGGACGATCTCGTTTGCCTGAAATAACGCTTTATCGTGTAAAGCAAAAAATAATCCTGTTAATTCATGTAATTACTTTTTACCTGAAATATCTCTGTTTTGATTTCCCGGGCTGAATATGTGGCCTGAGTCATAGTTTTCCTGATGAAAATAAGATGTTCATCACACTTTTGGGGGTATTGAATCGTCACTTTGCGGGGCGGATCAAACTGAAGGGCGAAATTGATTTATTTTTAACCGGTGATAAAAAAACAGAAGCCCGGCAACGTTATTTTGTGCCGGGCTTCTGCGCTGTTTTTTCTGACTGACAGATAATTACTGCATCGTCACCCAGAACGTTCCTGCACCACTGATCGCCGTAAACCGCTGATGGAATGACATCATTTCTGCCTGCGGATTCAGGTCACGGAATGCCTGCGGATGGAAAAATGCAGCCAGTGCTTCAGCGGCGAAAATATTCAGCGGGCTGTTGTAGAAATTATGGTAAACCGCCATCACACGCCCGGATTTTACTGCCTCCAGTGAGGATAATCCCTGCCGGTTCATCAGCGCGATCATCTCTTTGTGCGCCGGTTCTGCCGGTGCGCCGTACCCGAGCGTGACCGCCTCTGAACGGCGGTTATACTGTTTCCAGTCCGCGCCGGTCAGCACATAGAACTGCGGGTTGAGATGCAGGATATTTTCAATGCTGCTTTCCGCACCGTTTGCCGGTATCGTGTCACGCACCAGGTTATCGCCACCCGCAATATCCGCCAGTTCCCCGAATCCGGTACGTCCGTATAAACGGCAGCAGTCATTGCCGAATATCCCCGCACTGCTTTCAATCAGCACGGATGGCTTTTGTTCCGGCAGGCGCTGACGCAGCGCGGCCAGCTTAGTCCGGTAATATTCCGAGAACTCCGCTGCCCGTCCTTCGGTTTCAAACAGCGCGCCGATAATCTGAATACTTTTCGGCGTGTTTTCTGTCATTTCACTGCGGAAATCGATAAAAATCACCGGAATACCCGCCGCTTCCAGTTGCGGCAGCAGATTCGAACTTTTCATCAGCCCGTAGGACGATTTATGCATCAGCACCGCATCCGGCGCCAACGTCAGCAGATTTTCTGTTGTAAATGTGCCGTCCTTGCTTTTCGGCAGAACCGGTAACCGCGCCAGTTCCGGCGCAGCGTCCAGATACGCCGCTTTCAGATCCGGGGCATAATGCGTCAGGGTATCACTCCACCCGCTGAGAGACGCAAAATGTGTTTTACCGGCGGCAATATCCACCGCCAGAATATCGCGGGCATCCGCAAGAAACAGCCGCTTAACCGGCGTGTTCACCGCCACGGACCGCCCCTGCAAATCAGTGATAATCTGCGTCTGAGCACGGGCTCCCGTGCTCAGCAGCAGTGTCATCATCAACAGGAATATACGCATAAAACGGGCCTCAGAATGTCACCAGATAATTCAGTGCGAATGTCCGCCCGCGCCCTTTATAGCTGTATAAGTCCGGCGCACCGTACGCCGGGCTGTACAGGATAGGTGCGCGCTGCCCCCACACGGTGGTGTAATCTTTATCCAGCAGGTTTTCGACCGCAAAGCTGACTTTACCCACCGGTAACTGATAGCTGCCGAGGAAATCGACGGTGTTATATCCGTCCAGTTTCTCTCCGTCCGCATCGGTCAGGCTGAAGGATTGCTGGCTTTGCAGACGCAGTGTCCAGTCCGACGGCTCCCATGCCACATACGCGGTAACTTTTGACGGGCTGGCAAACTTCACACTCCATTTTTCCCACTGATCGCCCGCTTTGGTCTCGGATTTGATCAGGTTGAAATTAGTCCCGACACGCCAGTCAGTATCTGCGATCGCGTAATCCGCCGCCCCTTCCACGCCGTAGATCCGGCGTTTGTCATCTTTCAGGAAGATAGTCATATCTTTCTTATTGATGTCGTAGCTGCTGTCAGACAGTGAATAGTACGCCGCCAGCTGAGTTTGCAGGCTGTCCCCGGTGTAACGCCAGCCCAGCTCGAAGGAATTGACTTTGATACCTTTTACCCGCGTATCATTGATATTCACACTGTTGAGCATCGGATAATGACCATTGACCGGCGAACCGTAAGTGCCGGTGCCGTAGAATTTGGCGATATCGGGAATTTCAAAGCCCTGGGAGAAATTAAACCAGGTCTGTTGTGTGTCAGTCAGATTGAGCAGCACCCCGGCATTAAATAACAGGTTGTTGTAATCCGTTTCCCCGCCCGGTACCGCATCCGCTGAAGTGGCTTTACCTTCGGCAATCAGCTGTTGCTGCTGATAACCGGTGAAATCATCCACTTTATTTTTCGTGTACTGATAACGCACACCGCCGCTCAGCGTCACCAGCGGGTTGATGTCATAACTGCTTTGCAGAAACGCCGCCATCGTGGTGGTAGTGTAGCCCGGATAACGCCCGGTGTTATAGGCGGAATCCAGTGTCAGTCCGTTACTTTCTTTGGCTTTTTGCAGATTAAAGAACTTCTGATTGGCACTGAATTTTTCATGCTCGGCATCCGCGCCGTAAGTCAGCGTCAGGTTATCCAGCGGCTTGCTGTTAAAAGTGACTTTACCGCCGTAGAAATCGGTTTTCTGCTCTGATGCACTGATACTGCTGACCACGTAATCCGGCTTTTTACCGCCCAGCGCCGGGAACGGATAGAAGGTCTGGGTTTCATCACGGTAATACGCCTGAGCCACCAGATCCTGCCCCAGCAGATCACTGTTGCTGTATTGCAGATTGACCATATGGCGTTTGGTGCCCGGAATACGGTCAGAATCCAGCTTATCACTGTTATGCGCGGTGCCTTTTCCTAAGACGGCCGCAAAATCTTTACCGAGATCGATCCCGTGTTTGCCGTCAGATTCACTGTTGTAATATTGCGCCATCAGTTCCAGCGACTGGTGATCATCAATCGTCAGTGTTCCGGAGCCCATCACATCCAGCCGATCAGAATACTGAAGTCCGGTCTGGGTGTTGTCGATCAGTACTTCGCGGCCTTTGCCGTCATACCAGCCGCCGTAACGCTGATAAGCCACGGATAAACGCCCGTAAGCCTGATCATTACCGCCGCTGACCGCCGCTGCTACGTTTTCATCATGATCCGAACCGTTGCGGAACCCGCTTTTACCGCCGATTTGAACCTCGGCCTGTTTTTCCGCCTGACCTTTTTTAGTCACGATATTAATCAGACCACCGCTGCTGCCGCCACCGTACAGAGAGGTCGCACCGGAAATTACTTCGATATGGTTGATATTGAACGGGTCAATAGAATCCAGCTGACGGCTGTCACTGCGTGATGAATTCAGGCGCACACCGTCCACCATCACAATCATTGAACGCCCGCGCATATTCATGCCGTAGTTTGTCCGGCCCTGGCCGCTGACACTCATCCCCGGGATCAGCTGCGCCAGGATATCTTTCAGCTCTTTGCCGCCTTCCGCCTGCTGCGCGATATCCGCATTATCAATGACCCAGGTGGTCTGGGCCATTTCAGCGACTGTCCGGTAGCTGCGCGAAGCAGAGACCACAATGGGTTCACCGGAATCAGTGGTGGCTGCGGCGAGGACTTCCGGCGTGATTAAAAGGGCCAGGCAGGGCGTCAGAAGACAAAGAGAGCGGATACGCATGTTATCTTTCCTGTAAGAATAAGAAGTTCAATATCACGCCGCTGATAATATTGACTGAGAATGATTATCACAAGCAGAAATATTAACCTCTTGCTTTTTAATATCTGATGTTCAGTGAGTGACTATTCACTGTGATATAGTTGAAGCGCATCCTGTCTGACAACAGGAACCTGATATCACTCTCTTAACTCACTGATTTTTAAATAAGGAATCCCATGCGACCTGCGGATTATCTGCGGCTTATCCTGCTGGCGGCCATCTGGGGTGCCAGCTTTCTTTTTATGCGGGTGGCCTCCCCGCAGTTCGGCGCGGTTAATACCGCCTTTCTGCGTGTCTTTTTTGGCTGTGCGGGGCTGCTGGTCATTCTCCTCGTGATGCGCCGCACTTTCCGGTTCGACGGAAAATTGAAACCGGCATTATTACTCGGTGTCATTAACTCCGGGATCCCCTTTTTTATGTACTGCCTCGCCGCACAGTGGCTCCCGGCGGGTTATTCTGCCATTCTCAACGCCACCACCCCGCTGATGGGCGCCCTGATCGGTTTTGCTTTCTTTGCCGAAACCCTGACCGCCCGCAAATGGCTGGGTGTGATGATGGGACTGGCCGGTATTGTGGTGATCACCACGGTCGGGGAAAGTCAGTCTTCCGCCCATCTGTTATGGGGCGTGACCGCCTGTCTGATTGCCACCGCCTGTTACGGGCTGGCAGGATTTCTGACACGGCGCTGGATCAGTGAAAAAGGCGGCCTGGATGCCCGGCTGGTCGCGTTCGGCAGTCAGCTCGGTGCCACCCTTTTTCTGCTGCCGTTTTTCGGTTTCAGTGTCACGACCGGCCCGGCGGTTAACTGGGCGCAGCCGCTGGTCTGGGGCAGTGTGATTGCAGTGGGGCTGCTCTGTACCGCCGTGGCGTATATTCTCTATTTCCGCCTGATTGCCGATATCGGCCCGATGCGCTCACTGACAGTGACCTTTATGATCCCGCCGTTCGGTATTTTGTGGGGTTATCTTGTGCTTGATGAGACACTCAGCCCGAATTTCTTCCTCGGCGCACTAATTGTCTGTGTGGCGGTCTGGCTGCTGGTCAGCCGGGGAAAACAGCCCGCACCGGCGCCCGTAAAATAATTTACCGGCGGTATCCGTCCGGATGCCGCCGTTTTTCCGGGATAACTTACACCGGCTCAGCCAGTCTCAGTATTACCGTATCCAGCAACACCTGTGCACCGCGGATCAGATCGGCATCTTCGGTATATTCAGCCGGGTTATGGCTGATACCGTTTTTACTCGGCACAAAAATCATCGCCGCCGGGGCTATCCGCGCAATCATCTGGGCATCATGTCCCGCTCCGGACGGCATACGACGATATGCGGTTCCGGCGGACTTTGCGGCCGTTTCCACACAACTGACCAGCGTTTTATCAAACACCACCGGCTGAAAACGTGCCAGCTGATGAGAAGAAACAGTTACTCCCTCCTGCTCTGATAACACCGCCAGATAACTGCGGATCTGCTCTTCCGCCCATTGCAGGCGTTCCTCATCCGGATCACGCATATCAATGGTGAACCTTGCCGACCCCGGGATCACGTTAATCGCATTTGGTTCAAAGGCAATCGTCCCCACCGTGGTTAATGTGGCACCATTTTTCTGTGAAATCCCCTCACGCAGAAAGGCGATCAGTTTCGCCGCTGCATATCCGGCATCATGGCGCAGCCGTGTCGGTGTGGTACCGGCGTGGTTTGCCGTGCCGGTGATAGTGATTTCCTGCCATGAGATACCCTGTAAACTCTCCACCACACCGATCTGTAATCCTTCCGCTTCCAGTACCGGCCCCTGCTCAATATGCAGTTCCAGATATTCATGCGGCACGATACTGCCCGGCACCATACTTCCCGCATAACCGGCGCGTTCCAGTTCATCGCGCAATACAGCCCCGTCAGTGGCGACTGCATTCAGCGCATCCTCCAGCGGATAACCGCCTGCATACACCAGCGAGCCCATCATATCCGGATGAAAACGCACACCCTCTTCGTTGGTGAACGCTGCCACGGTAATCGGACGGGACGGCAGCACACCTGCTTCACGGAAGGCGCGGACAACCGCCAGACCGCTGAGTACCCCGTAGCAGCCATCCAGCGCCCCGGCGTTAATCACTGTATCGATATGCGACCCTATCATCAGCGGCGCAGTATCACTGTTTCCGGAAACAGACGGCAGCGTACCGAAAATATTCCCGATCTGATCGATGCGGATCACTAAATCCAGTGCTTTCATCCAGCTGACCACCAGGTCACGCCCCTGCTTTTCCGCATCAGTCAGCGCCGTCCGCGTCCGCCCGCCTTTTACCGGGTCCGCCCCGGTATTCCCCAGTTCCTGCAAATGATTCAGTAAGGTCTTTCCGTCTATCTTCAGTACATCGGATTTGTGATTCATGATCACCTCATTATTGTTATTGTGGCTGTATGGTTATTAATTATGCTGCAAAATCATCCTACCGGTGATAGTCACTGCCTGTTATGCAAAAACAGCATAGGGTATGAAACAGAAAAATACTGCCGCTGCCACGGTTTCCCGGAGCCCCGGGCAGTGATATAGTGCCGGGATAAAACCGGCGCACTGCCCGGCGGCTGTTTACCGAACCGGAGATGATTTTGAAAAAACACCCAGAGGACGCCCCTTTCCGGCAGTCACCTGCTGATCATTGCAGATTCACGTTTATCGATCTTTTCGCCGGTATCGGCGGGATCCGCCTGCCGTTTCAGAAACAGGGCGGACGCTGTGTTTTCACCTCTGAGTGGGATAAATTCGCCCAGCGCACCTATTTTGCCAATTTCGGGGAGATGCCTGACGGCGATATCACCCGGATCGCAGCCAGAGACATTCCGGATCACGATATTCTTCTCGGCGGTTTCCCGTGCCAGGCATTTTCACAGGCCGGGTCACGTCAGGGGTTCAACGATACCCGCGGTACCATGTTCTTTGAAGTTCAGCGCATCATGACGGAGAAACGTCCGAAAGCGTTTCTGCTGGAAAACGTCAAGCAGCTGCGCGGTCATGACGGCGGCCGGACATTACAGACCATCCTCGATATTCTGCGTGGTGAGTACGAACAGACGGTGCCGGATAATATTCCGCTGAGTGACGAGACACGCAGCGCGCTGTCGGAAAAACTGAACTACTGGGTTGATTTCCGCGTGCTGCGTGCCGCCGATTTTGGTATTCCGCAGAACCGTGAACGTATTTTTATTATCGGTTTTGATCGTGACCAGTTTCCGGATGCGGATTTTGATACCTTATTTTCCTGGCCGGAACCGACTTATCAGCCCACCCGCCTCGGCGATATTCTTCAGAGCAAAAAAGCACTGGCAGAAGATGCGGTGCGCTATAAAAAAGATCGTTTTACTATCTCCGATAAATTATGGGCCGGCCATCAGAAACGCAAAAGAGAACATAAAGCCAGAGGTAACGGCTTCGGATATTGCCTGTTTGATAAAAACAGCGAATATACCAATACCCTGAGCGCCCGCTATTATAAAGACGGCTCGGAGATCCTGATTGACCAGTCGCGGGAGGGTAAAAATCCGCGCAAACTCACCCCGCGTGAATGTGCCGGTTTGCAGGGATTTCCGGAAAATTATATTACTGATGCGGTGTCACAGGGGCAGATCTATAAACAGTTCGGCAACTCCGTCTGTATGACTGTTGTGGAGGCTATCGCTGAAAAACTCACGGCTGCATTAGTACAGGCCGGTGCATTACCGCCGGAAAAATAATCTTCCGGTGGTGTGCCGCATATTTTCCCGGCTAAATAAGGTACTCTTGGCTTATTCCTGAAATCAGCGGCAGAAAATCCGATGGATGTACATGACCAAGAAACCCGCTCCCGGAATATGCGCGCCATCCGCAACCGGGATACCAAACCGGAACATCATGTCAGAAAGCTGTTACACCATAACGGCTTCCGTTTCCGGTTATATCCGGCAGACCTGCCGGGAAAACCCGATATATGGATGGCAAAATGGCGGACAGCGATCTTTATTCACGGCTGTTTCTGGCATATGCACGATTGTGAAAAATTCCGTCTCCCCGCCACCCGGACAGAGTTCTGGCAAAAAAAATTATCAGAGAATAAAAACCGTGATAAAAAATACAGTGCAGAACTGCATCGTATGGGATTACGGACATTAATTATCTGGGAATGTGCACTGACCGGAAAAACAAAATTGTCTGACCCGATGCTGCTGACATTAATAAAAACCTGGCTGATGAGCAGTGCCATTTCAGGCAGTATTACGGACTCCGGATTAACCATCGCGCCAGGCTGATACCTTATGACACGCACCCAACGCTTACTTACCTTATTACAGATCCTGAAAGAGAACCGTTATCCGGTCACGGCGGATTCCCTCGCTTCGCAATTACACATCAGTGTGCGTTCCGTTTACCGGGATATTGAAACCCTGCGCTGCCAGGGAGCAGAAATTACCGGTGAAGCCGGTCTCGGTTATCAGATGAAATCCGGATTACTGCTGCCGCCGATGATATTTGATGTCAATGAACTGGAAGCCTTAATTCTCGGATTGCGCTGGGTACAAAGTAATGCAGATGATGAACTGAAAGCCTCCGCTGCCCGCGCGGCAAATAAAATTAATGCTGTGGTAAAAAATGAATCCCGCGCTGCTTTCAGCGACAGCACATTATTTGTTCCCGCCTCACAACTGACGCAGGTTGATAATAATATCGCCGGGGACTTACGCCGCAGTCTGCGGGAAGAGCTGAAAATTAAGCTGCATTATCAGGATAAAGAGGAACAAACCAGCCACCGGATTATCTGGCCGGTTGCCATCGGCTATATGAAAGAGGTGCAGGTTCTCGCCGCCTGGTGTGAATTACGGCAAAGTTACCGGCATTTCCGGCTCGATCGGATCAAATCCTGTGAAGTTTTAACCGACAAACTGCCGTACCCGAAAAAATACCTGCTCGACCGCTGGCGCAAAGAAGTCCTCTGCATCCCTCCTGACAGATTCTGACACTCCCCCCGCTTATGATGATGCTCAACACACTAAACAGGAGAACATCATGAGCGGACTGACACTTTATACCAATGCAATGTCACGCGGGAATACCGTTGATTTATTTCTGAAAATTCTGGATGTACCGTATCAGCGCATTGAGCTGGATTATGGTGCCGATATGCATACCCCGGACTATCTGGCCATCAACCCGATGGGCAAAGTCCCCGCATTAACCGACGGCGACCATATTATTACTGAAACAGCCGCTATCTGCATGTATCTTGCCGATAAATTTATTGAAAAAGGCTTCGCACCGGCGATTGATGCTCCGGAACGTGGCACCTATTACCGCTGGTTTCTGTTCACCGCCGGTCCGGTTGAAGCGGCCTTCACCGCCAAAGAGATGGGCCAGATACTGACAGAAGAAGAACAGAAAATGTCAGGGTTCGGCTCCTTTGACCGCGTAATGGCCTGCCTGGAAACCGGCCTGGCTGATGCTGCTCCGTATCTATGCGGCAATACCATGACTGCCGTTGATGTGTATACCGGCTATTTCCTGATGTTCCTGGCCAAACATGACTTAATTACTATTTCTCCGGTGATGAAAAGGTATTTAGACAGCCTGACGTTAAATCCGGTATTTGCCGCTGCCTTCTCAGAAGAATAACAGCAGCACACCTGTTATACGGCGGATGCAAAAATACAGTATCCGCCATTTCTGCACTTTCTTTTACCGTTTATCCGCAGTACAGTTTCCTCAGTAATATAATTCTGACAACAATCCGGCAGAGGAAATAATGATAAAAAACACACTGAAAATAATCACATTCACGGGTCTGTTTTTTATTTCCGCTTCCGGTTTTGCACAAACGGTTACCGCCTGGGGAGATACGTTATCTGATGCAGAAGCCAAAATAGCCCGCCAGGCAGAAAAAGCCGGTGCCGGATATCAGATAACCAGTGCCAGAGTCGGCTGGGTTACATATGTTACGGCAACGCTGATGCCATTACCGGAAAATACACATAATACTTCTCCGGCAGAAAAACAAACGCAGAAAGATGAATTACCACAAACGGAAAATACCCATAGCCACTGGCTGACAGAAAAGTAAATATATAAAAATATATTCCTGACATGATATCAACAGACAGTTCCAACTCCTGTTAAAAAAACATCTCTGAAAATAAGAAAAGTTTTATATTACCGGTATCACCGACATACTGCCACCACACCACTATTATTATAGCCCTCTGCAAAAAACACATTTAAACCCCATAGAAAATACAATAAAAACAATATCCTGGTATCATTTATTTTCCGCTGAAAACAGACTTTACCAGCAGAATAAATACCGCATTAAATAGGACTTTCACCCCCTGAAAGGCATAAGAAGCGGGATTTTGTACCGTTATGGTGAAGAATGTTGTCAATCGATATATAAAAAGCCAATGACACCAGAAAAAACACGACATATGCGAAACAACAGATAAATGATCTGACAAATCAAAAAAGAAAAGTGTAAGCATTTGTGTGAAAACTATCACACTTTGCCGGACGCGATCCGGAAAACCCGAACCGTGGTTTTGTCTCCTTTTCGTTTCACGATAAATCCACAAAATAAAAGTAACCTATTAAATTAAATACAAAAAACTTAAAATAAAAAACATAAATCAGAGATATTTACTTACTCAGCCAATATGTAAAAGATCGCTAAAACCGATCAATAATCAATTGGTGATAGTTTTTATCTATCATAAGTGAAGTATCGATCGTTAATAACAATTTTTTATGTTTTCACATGTCTTGTATATTTCATTACCAGATGGTAATTATTTATACGCAGCAGACGGGTAACTGCAATTAATATTATTACATCCGGATTTGTAATAATTTATTACAGGATATTGCGATTTTTGTTTTTGCGTTAATTAATATTGCTCCCTGCTGAATCAGCACCGCTGTCATATAAGTAAACACATCACACCTGAATCCTGTTATGGCCCGGTGAGTGGAATCTATTATGAAAAATAATCAGATATTACTGCATGATGTAGGCGCACTGATCCGAAAGTTACGTAAAGAAAAAAGAATGAGCGGCGTTGATCTCGGCGCGGAACTGGGAATCAGCCAGCAACAGATCTCACGCTATGAAAATGCCACGAGTGAAATATCGGTATCAACACTCATTAATATACTTGCTGTATTTAATATAACACCTGCTGAATTTTTTACCCGTATATCTGATACGGAGCATGACTTTTTCAGCAAATACACCACCGGGAACTGGTAAATACCAGCCAATTAGTCCGTTAATTATTGTTGTTATGCATCAGGAAGATACATCCTGTCCTTCGCCTGACATCAATAATAATGATAATAAAAATATCTTATTTACATAATTTTTATCTGTTTTTAGAAAATAAAAATTATGAAAGGAATGCTATGAATATTAACCTGTTTATCAGGGGATATCCGCGATCCCCTCATTCTGAATTTACCGCCCTTTCGCTCAGAGGCTGGTTAGCCGCTGCCGGGCTTCTCAGCCTGAGTACGGCGGTCTGTTTACAGACAGCGCAGGCTGCGGATATCGGCAGCCAGAGCGGCACCAATATTACGGTTAACGATGGTGACCTGATCACCGGTGATACCGGGGATGCATCCGGAAACCGCTATGGTGTTCTGAACTCCTATAACAATGCATCGGGAACCATTAATCTCGGCAATAACGTGACTGTTAATGTGACAGATACGGACAAATACGCCAAAGGCGTGGTTATCCAGGGTAATAACAGCATATTAAATGCCAATGGCTTATCCGTGAACGTAACCGGTAAAAGTGCCATCGGTGTTGACCTGTCCGGTAAAAAAGCAGAAGCCAATCTGGGAACCGGCAGCAGCGTAAAAGTGGAAGGAACCGCTAATGGTATGGCCAGCGGCGTGGTTGTCAGTAATGCCTCTGTTCTGACTGCCGATCGCCTCTCTATTGAAACCAAAGGTAACAGCGGCACAGGCCTGTCCATCGCAGACTACGGCAGTAAAGTCAATCTGGGCAGAGGCAGTACAATTAAAACCAACGGCAGCGGAAGCTATGGTATCCGTATCGACGGCCTGAACGGCACAGCATCCAATGGCCCCGCCTATTTTACTGCCACCAACCTGACTATCGATGCACAGGGTTCAAATGCATACGGCATGAATATCCAGAGAAACTCCATTGTTGATCTGGGTACCGGCAGCAAAATTATGACCAACGGCGATAACGCCCACGGTATCTGGAGCTTTGGTGATATCAAAGCAGATGCCCTGACAATGATCGCCCGCGGAAGCAATGCCAACGCGCTGGAAGTACGCGGCGGAACCGCCAATATCGGTGCCGGCAGCCATATGTATTCTGAACTGGGCGGTGGTCTGGTCACCAACGGCTCAGGTACGACCATCAACTTTACCGGTACGGCGGATAACCGTAATACCATTTTCTCCGGAGGCTCTTACGGTGCGTCAGCACAGTTTTCCGGTGCTAAAATCAACCTGAAAAACACCGATATTACCGTTGATCGTAACGGAAGCCTGGCGCTGGGATTATGGGCACTGGGCGGCGGCGTCATGACCGGTGAAAATATCACGGTAACAGGTGCCGCCGGAACGCGTGGTGTCTATGCCATGACCAACAGTCAGATTGATCTGACCGGCGACCTGACCATTAACATGGCAACCGCGGATCAGATAGCGATCGCCACTCAGCACAATGACGGCTATGCCGCCAGCCGGATTAATGCAACAGGCAAAATGCTGATCAACGGCGGTATTCAGTCACGGGGCGGGCTGATCAATGTGGATATGGCTTCCGGCTCACAGTGGACCGGGAACGCCTACAGCGATAACGTCAACGGCGGCCTGCTGAATGTCACTATGGACAACAGCCGCTGGAATGTCACAGATGATTCCAATCTGGATAATCTGATACTGAATAATACCGCTGTCGACTTATCGCACAGATTGTCCGATACCGGTTACTCAACACTGAGTATCGCCAACCTCAGCGGCAACGGCGCATTCACACTGCGTACCGATATTGTCGGTGACGGCGATGGTGTCAACAACGCCGGTGACAAACTGGTGGTAACCGGCACCAGTGCCGGTGATTATTCATTAACAGTGTTAAACCGCGGCAGCCTGGCAACAACCGGTAATGAGATTCTGACCGTTGTGGAAACCGCAGACGGCGCAGCGAATTTTACGTCAACGTCTGAAGTCGAGTTAGGCGGTTATCTGTATGACGTGCGCAAGAACGGTAATAACTGGGAACTGTACTCATCAGGTGCTTATGTCCCGCCACCGGTAGTCCCGGACCCCGATCCTGAACCAGAACCAGAGCCGGAACCGGAAAAACCAAAACCACCGATCACCACCACAGCGGATGCAGGCGGTAACTTCCTGAACGTGGGATATCTGATCAACTACGCAGAGACTCAGACACTGATGCAGCGTATGGGCGACCTGCGTCAGAACGGCGGAGATAATAATGCATGGCTGAGAGGCTTCGGCGGTAAATTCAATTCCTTTGCCGGCGGTAAAATGAGCGGATTCGACATGACCTACGGCGGTACACAGCTGGGCTTTGATAAACGTATCTCACCGGATACACCGCTGTATATCGGTACCTTTGCGGGCTTAACACAAGGGTCACCGGACTATCGCGGCGGGGACGGCACTGTCCGCTCATACCATCTGGGGCTTTACACCACTTACATGGCGGATAACGGTTTCTATGTTGATGGTATTGCCAAGGTCTCCAGGCTGAAAAATAAATTCAGTGTATCGGACAGCCAGAACAATAATGTCAGCGGCGACGGCAGCTCAACAGGCGTCAGTGTGTCCGCGGAAGCAGGCCGGAAATTCAGCCTGAGCCAGACCGGTAATGGTTTCTATATCGAACCACAGGCGCAGCTGACTTACAGCCATCAGGACTCAACCGGTATTCACGCCAGTAATGGCCTGAAAATCGACCTCGGCAGCTATGATTCCACCATCGGACGCGCCGGTACACTGATCGGCTATGAAACCACCACAGGTGACAGCCAGATCAACGTTTACCTGAAAACCGGTTTTGTCAGAGAGTTTCAGGGCAACACGGACTATAAACTGAATGGCTCCCGTGAAGCACACAGCTTCAAAGGAAACTGGTGGAACAACGGACTGGGTATCAGCGCCAATATCAGCAAAAAACATACCCTGTATGCAGAGGCTGACAGCTCAACAGGCAACCGGTTTGATCAGTACCAGATTAACGGCGGATACCGTTTCAGCTTTTAATCTGTGAGGTGCTGTAAGTAAAAGGACGAAGAGGGATCTTCGTCTTTTTTGTTTTCAGGGAAGTCTGGTTTACAGCAGATATCAATGCGGTAAATATAATCAATATTCTATTGAAATTATTATTATTTTCGTAACAGTGAACGCTTTGAATACATTGAAAAATTTCAATTTTTGAGTATGTTAAGGATGACAACGGAATAATAATCATCCGGGAGAAATTATATTGGCCGATACTATTTTTTCTGTATACAAACACATTGATATCTCAGTGATTTTTATCGCCTCCCTGTTCATCCTCTGGCTTTCATCCATCTCATCCGACCGGCTTTTACGTATTATATTGTTTCTGTTATCACTCCTGTTAATAACACCCTATATTCTTATGGCTGCTTACATATCGCTTATAATGTCGGTGAGTTTGATGTTTGTGCATGTGTGAATGTAGCATTGAAATGCTCCGGTTTTACGAGCATGATCGCAGTTATATAAATTAGTTACCCGGTTCATTCCCTTATGATATCTATTGAAACGTTGCAATCCGCCATCGCCAACGTGTCGGTATGGCGCCAGGGTGACGTATGCGCCCCACATAAGCCGTTACTGCTGTTGTATGTACTTTCTCAGTATAAGGCGGGCCATCCTCGTTTGTTTAATTATGGCCGGGAAATCCACGAACCACTGACCCGCCTGCTGAGAGAGTTTGGCCCCAAGAGACGCACTGATTATCCTAATATGCCTTTCTGGCGGCTCAGGGGAGATGGCTTCTGGGAAATCACCAATGCAGAAGGTTGCAAACCCCGCAGAGGTAACACACAGCCGACAAAAAAAGAGTTGATCGATAATCACGTATCCGGTGGCTTTGATGAGGCCGCTTACCGGCAATTACGTGAACATCCGGAATTAATTGATAAACTGGCCCAGCAGATTCTGACAAACCGTTTTCCGGAAAGTGTTCAGCGGATACTTGCCAACCAACTTGGCCTGGATTTTGTTGACCGGACAAAAAACCGCGACCCGCATTTCAGAGACATCATACTGCGGGCTTATCACTCCCGATGCGCTTTCTGCGGTTATGACCTCCGCCTGGATGGTGCGCTGGTGGGTATTGAAGCCGCGCATATTCACTGGAAAGCCTACGGCGGCCCGTGTGTGGTACACAATGGCCTGGCGTTATGCTCTCTTCACCACGATGCGTTTGATATGGGCGCATTCGGATTAGATGAGAATCTGACTATCCGCATCTCCGCCGGTGTCAGCCGCAGCCCTGTCGTCGACAACCTGTTTTGGCAGCGAAACGGACAGTTATTGTATCTTCCGCATGATGAATCCTTATGGCCGGCAGAAAAATACATCGGTTGGCATCGTAAGCAGGTGTTTAAGGTGTGAGGAAATAATATTACCGCTGCAGTGACTGACACGACTATAGGGGGTACTTACTATTCATTAATCTATTTATTTCATATATAACATAATTATCTCGTCGATATTTAAAAAACAAAAACAATTCCATTCTTAATCGATTGATTACATTAAAAATATTGAGTTAGAAATAGTCTTTCAGCCATTTCTTCGGATTACCGACGTATTCAGAATTGCATATCAATGAAAACTTTATTACCCTAACCCAAATTAATCTCAGAGGGTGTTGAAATGGGGTACATTTACGAAACGAATGTAATTGATTGAGATAAAGCTAATGCATATATCAATTACAGCCAAATCAAAAGAATACTCGATGAGACAGAAGATGATGATAACGTTGCGGCAGTAATTACTATTGAAGAAGCTGAGTATGTTTTAAAAAATCAAATCACACCGACCCCTTTCACATCCCCTGAAGATACATTATTTGGTATTGGTGATTTTATTTCAAATTATTCCGGAAACCTGTATGAGGCACACAGGGTTACAAGAATAATAAATGAGTTCAGGAATTTCAATATAACAGCAATTGAGTATACCGGACCGAATGGTAATACTTATATTCGGTTATCAGGACACCCTGGTGTAAGAGCCTATCTGAATGCAACCCGATATTTGGCTGATAATCCCCGCATTTTATACATGGGCGTAGGCACTCAGGGAATGGGGGCAGTCTCAGCGGGAGCAACCCGGTTTGCGATCGTGTTTTCATTAGCTTACCGGGTGGTTGAATTGATATTCAAAGAAGAATATACCCTGGTTGATTTTTTTGTTAATGTCACAATGGATATGGCAAAATTAGCTGTTGCTACTCAGGTAACAACCTTAGTAACCGGAAGTATTGTAACAGGGGCATTAGCAGCCGGGGTCAGTGTTATCGCTGTCGCGGTTGGCGTATTTGTTGTTGGTGCACTGATTGCCTACGCTCTCTATAAACTCGATGATGAATACGGAATCAGTGAAGCAATCATTAAAGCATTAAAATCTCACAGACCGCCAAAACCTGAAACACCTTACCATCCGGATCAATTTTTTACGTTGTTAGGGAGATATAGTCGTGGTTAAAACAGCCCCTGTTAAATTACTTTTTTCATCTGTATTTTTACTTCTTTTGGCTAGCTATGGCATATACGTATCAATAACTCATTATCTTGATTATTTTTTGATGAAGGATAAAATAGAGTTCTCATTCCTGACCGGAATGTTTGGCTTTGGTTCTCCCCTTATTATTTACTTCGCATATTTCGGATTTATTTTATCCCGCAATATAAAACCAACAAAAAAAACAATATCCACCGCAAAATACCTGGCGGGAATAGCGATAGCCGGTATGGTTTTTAGTTTATTTTTTTCAGGTTATATAAATGTAAACTTAACCTCAAAAGGCTATCTTACCTGTGATAAAAAATCCATATTCTCTCCAAATGAATATGTTATCTCAAAAAGCATGTGTAGATAAACTATATATTTTGCTATTAACTATCTGATGATAATTGCTGTTCTCACCAGATAGTCAATACGTTTCATCAAGTACACTAACGAAAAATGAACATTGTAAAAACAGGCAGGCGTGTATTTACCTGATCATATCACTGTTAATACTGTACCCGGATGTACTACCCTTTAAATGATTCCTCGAGATAGATACAAATTTCATTTGGATACGCTGATATGGCATTGATTCGTTATTATTAATTGAATCCGGATATATTTCAGATACTTCAGTCAGTGACACTTCGGTGAGTTTAATCTCATAATAACTTTCAAGCTGACCATGCTGGCTCGTTCTGTAGAATATGAATTTAGCTTCTAAAATCTCATTAGTATCCAGAGCAGCAGAAAGTAAAGGTGATGATTTATCTATCGGTTTAGTAAATGTAATTGGCTGATAAGAGGCATTTTGTGTACGAAACGAACCATTCGTTAAGCTAAGTACCTGAATTTCATCCTCATGACCAATTTGGTGACGATTCCCTATAGAATCAACAGATGAACATCCCGCAGAAATCAACCCCTGACTCTTACCTCTTAAAACCAAATAAACAGGATATGCCATAAAAAAAGTCCTTTAATATGAAAAATACCACCACGTTATCCAAAATTATTATTACGACTACATAATAACATCACTTCTTGCTCTGAAAAACAGATCATCTTATCTTCATAAGTTGTTTTGAAATTTTTCATACATCCCCCTCAAATTTAAATCACCCGATCTACTCCTTAAACCGTTTAAAGCCAAAATACAATTACTGATACGAATTATTAGCAACCTTATTCCGGATATTTTAAGGATGCGTAATTCCGCTGTCAGTGATAGCAGCCAAAGCCAATGTTTCCCGTAACCAGCAAGAAATGCCTCCGAATGACCCGCTATGTAGTAAAACAATACTGTTAAATGTCTGACTGACACAATGAGTCTCAGGCGTCACTTTTACACAGCGAAAGTGACGCCGCTGCACAGACTGCCCTCAGCCCTTGTGAGATACCACTTATCACACCTCTGACACCACCGTCAGCGTCTGATAAATCACCAAAAATGAGACTGGCTCTATACCATTAATACATAACTATCTGATCTGAAGATATAAAATTACAGGCCAGCAATATGTAAAGCTATAACCCATAATTTCACTGTCGGAAATTTGAACAATCACAACTAATACGGTAAAACATTGATTGAGAGAGAAACAAAAAGGAAAGGTCAATGAAAAGGAAGCAACAAATCAAGGTCTGCGTACATCTTCTTGAAAAAGATAAGCCTTATTACTTTAGACCAGAACAGCAAAAAACCACTGCTGACTCCTTTTTTCAACATACGTTGAAACTGGCCCGGGATAATCACAATTACATTGCAACCTGCTGCTGTGACCCGTCCCGGGAACTTAAGCTGTATATAAGAAGCAATAAAGGTTCCGGTCCATTTACTCTCTGTCGTAACCCAAACACCGGCCCCGGGCATAAACCTTTCTGCTCTTACCACTCACACCTGAATACAGATGGTGGTGCAAAATCATATTCCTCATCGGCTGTCAGGGAAGAGGAAGATGGTACTCTGCGTATCGGATTAGATTTTTCGTTACGCGTATCAGCGGCTGATCCTGAACGCGCAGCTCCGGCTGCAATGTATCCTCCAAGGGAAAAAAAACAAGTTAACCGCCTTGGGAAGATGAAAATGCTGGGTCTGCTTCATTTGCTTTGGGAGAACTCGGGATTAAATGAATGGGCTCCATGGTTCGAAGGCAAAAGAAGGCTCATAACAGTCATGAGCCGTTTGCAAAAAGAAGCCAGTAACATTAAACAAGGCCGTACAGTTCTGTCAGATGTTCTATTACTACAAGGGAATGAGCATGCCAATAAGAAGGCTGTAAGTTACGCCTGCACGAACAGTCGTCGCCTGATTGTCATCTCAGAACTCAATGAATGGTCTCCGGCTATGATTGCCGGTAATAATCTCCCTTTGGCCGGAACCACGAAGAATAGTCCCCCTGCCTGAATGCCATATCTGACCATCGATAACTCCCGCTGGGAACGTTCCTTAGCCAGATTTCCACGTGATGCAGCATGGTGGCAGCATGGCGGTAAAATTATCGCCATTGCTGTTACCGACGTGCCAGAGGAGAGGAAATCTGCGAAGTCAAACCGGGTATATTTTTCCGCATGTGTTCGCCAGGTTGTTTTAATGATGGTGAGTGATCGATGGATCCCTCTCGATTCATCTTACGAAGGGATTATTGAAGAAAAGTTGGCTAAAGAACGACGTCAGTTTACCAAGCCATTGATCTATGACTCAGCCGAAGATCAGTACCATCCTGATTTCATACTCACAGATGTCAATGGTTCAGATTTTGTTCCCCTGGAAGTATGGGGGCGTGATTCTGAGGACTATTTACAGCACCGGGCTGTAAAAGAGGAATGGTATCAGCAGGAGTTTGGTGACACTTGGTGGTCATGGGACGCTGTAAGGTATCCGCGAGTCAATGAAATACCGATCTTTCCACCGAGAAAGGAATACTACGAATTCAAATACCCTATTGAGAAAGAGTCTTCGGGATATATTCAAGTCGTTAATGTTGAGTATGTAGAAAGATCTCTAAGTGTGAATGACACGATTATGCGGGGTACTTACACAGCTGGCTCATGTTGATAAAAATAGTATACGAGGAACTTATAATCATGATCTATACATTGAGAAAAGGAGAGAAATGCTTCAATGGTATGCAAGAAACTTAGGCCTCTGAAATGAGGCCTGAAAACTACGCCATATAATCGTTAAAGCTTACAATCTCATCCTCATCTTCGAGAAATGGGTTATTGATGACATGACAGTATGACTCAGCTTTGGTATTATAATTTTCATCTGGCATAAAGTTAACGCCATAACCTTTCATAATGTCAAAGCATTTGTCATCATAAGGGCTTGGGGCTTTATCATTAAGGAATCGCTGATAAAAAAGGAGCCAATATCTGTCTATATCATATTCATAATCTAATTTAATAATATCCGTAACAAAATCATTAATTTTTTCTTCATATATGTCTATGCTATCTAGCAAGCATAAGCTCAAGCAGTCACCGAAACATACAATCATTTTTATAACATCATCATCTATATCAATGTTATTCTTGATGCAAAAATAAAGAGTCCATGCCATACCGTCAGAGTATTTATTCTCTGCACACATTCTCAAAATCTCATTGAATTTATTCTTATACTCATCACCATCATCTAAATAAATATGTTTGATAAGAACGCCCAGATATGGGATAAGCATTGGATAATGCCATGATAAGTTCAGGAGATAGTCATACACCTGGGTGATTGTATACTCATCTAAATTATTTATAACCAGTGAAATAGCGTATTTTAGTATACTCCCACCACCAACTTGAGTGTTCAATTGCACAGCATAATCTAAGAAGTTAATTACTTCTGAAGAAGTTAGAGTGTTTAGTTCCTGATCTGTGAAACGTTTCTTTGTTGGTGAGTTTACATTAAGCAAAGAAACCCAGTTATCATTCAAAGTCCCAGGGAGATTAGTTATTTTAGTTTTATGTAAATTTAGTGATAATTTATACTTAGAAAGCTCCACACCCAGTAAATGTAAAAAAGCCTTGGCGTCATCATGTGTTTTACAATAACATGTATAATCATCTATATAACGTCTAAATAAAAATCCATCATCCCTCAGTCGTTTATCTACAGCGCTTAAAATAATCTCGCAAACAATACTTGATGTTGCAGGGCCGATAGGAACACCATGTGTTTCATTCCTCTTGGTCTGACGCTGAAAATAGTCGAGTTTGTCGCTCCAGTGTTTATTTTGATTTTTTACTTTAGTATTTAAGGCTGTTTTTGCATTATTAATACCTACAACTGCCCACGGAATAGAGTGAGAGTAGATGTTAGTAAAGCAACCTGATATATCTGCGTTAACTTTAAATCGACGTCCAAAACCATCATTCAGTTCTCTTACGGTTTTAGTTTCTGCATCCTCATAATTCATGATTATAACACGGCCATCAGTATGCATATCTGGTTTGATCATGCTGCTTTCATTTTGTTTTATAAGCCGTATTTCCTCCCAGTTATCATGTATATGCTTGGCTAATTTTGCGTACGCTTTTGGATGGATAATTGAGAGTGTTCTTGGGAAATTGTTATATCTGGTAGCGTAATACTCTATGCAATCATAACCTTGTAAGTTTCTACGTCCTGATGTGTCAGATGAAACTAACTCCGCTATTTCTGGTGTGAATGTTCTGGAAGAAAAGCACGGTGGAATTTCACTTATCGAACCTTTTTGATTGGGGAAGTAATTATATCTCAGCAAGGCTTCGTACAAATGCCGCTTTTCATCAATAATTGCCATAAGTCCTCAGGGTTAGCTAAATAATGATAAATTTCAAGAGCCATTAAATCACCATTTTCAACTAAACCCAATAAGTAAAGCTCATACACCCCTCACATATCCCCACTTTTACCCATTTGCTAATTTATGAGTTTGATACCACACGGTTTCACTGAAAGGTTCATATTTATTGTTCGATATTAAGTAAATCAGCTCCTGATGCTAAATGGTTTTATCGAAACCTGGGAAAACCCTACGTTAAGTGGTGACCTATCCTGCAGATGGGGGTGTCAAAAAATGCTGAAACTATATTATTACACTTTGGCGCTCAATGCTCTCCCCGCCACGCCTGCCCGCTTCGTGGGGCGCTTTTAATGCAGGTGCATGAAGTGGCTCAGGCCGCGCCAGTGCTGGTGCGACAGGGTGTGGGAAATTCTTGCCGAGCGGAAGAAGATGAAACGGCCTCATCTTGTCCCCCTCTCTACCCAAGCGCTGGAAATCGTACAGCAGCTAAAAGTGATGTCTGGGCAATATCCACTGGTGTTCCCTGGGCGTAATGACTGTAGATTGAATCAGGTTGACTTAGGTGGAGTGAAAAAGCGAGGAAAGCCTTGCAGATACTGGATTTCAGGCACAAAAAAAGACGTCCGTTTACGTCTATTGATGTTCCGATGGTGCGAAGGCCGGAATCGCAGTGAACTATACCCCATTGATTTATATTAATAATAATATTTCATAGCTGTATCTGACTATATTATTGACCTTTTGAGATGAAATTTATAAAAAATGACTATCTAATTAATTTTATTAAAACTAGCCATTATAGTTAAATGGCTAGTTCTATGCGATATCTTCTTCAGTGAATAGCCATATACCCAAGCCTTGATATATGCCTTGACATTTCGCTTCTTACCTTTGATAAAATATTTTCTTTAATTCGAATACCATTACTTTCAAACAAACTTAACAATGCAGTATCATTTTTGCTGATAGAAAATAAATACTTGTATGATATCATTAGTTTGTACTGCTTATTGTTATACATAAAATATGGCAACTCTCCAAAAACACCATCATTATATTTATTATTTTTATTTAACTCTTCAAATTTATCCTTAGGAATTAGTGCCGCTAATAAAAATCTATTTAATTTTACTTTTCTGTTTGCATGATCGCAATCCGGAGAAACCTCGAGAGAACCAATAATTAAGTCATCAATGTACTTATCACCATTGCTATTATAATTAAAAAACTCTTCATTTATACAATTTTCATTATTAATAAAATCATTAATAAACTCCCTATTATTTTTTACAAATGTCATAACACCTTTATCAAAGGTTTTATCATTTAAATTATTAAAGTCAACATCTTCAACAAACAAATACGTATTTAAATTTGATTTTGATAATTCAGATAAATCAAGATTTTTATATGGAATCAAGCAGTAATCATCCCATATATTTTCTGATGAAATATTATTATACTCATCTTCAACAATTGATAGAAGTCCATTATTAAGACTTTTCTTTGATTCATCATTAGCCATCTTAATCCCAGTAGATTCATATGCCAACAAACTAAGAATATTGCTTATATTACTTTTTAAAGACTCAATATCCCACGTTTTATTTGTATTGGCCAAGCTATGAATTTTATTAATTACATTATCTACAGATTTATTTGTTAACTCTTCCCATTGGTAAAGTGATTTTATCATCGGAGGGGAATCTAAATATTTTAATAGGCTATTTTTTAAATCATCAGAATCTTTAAACGAAGTTTTATCTAATTTCAATATTTGTATTGGGCAAGGTATTTTTTGATGTAAGTAACTATCAACTTTTATTCTCTCTACAATATCGTCTATGATAGATTCATGCTTAGACCAAAATATCAAGGAATACATTCCACCTGATACTAAACTCTCAATAACATTTACTATAGGCCCGATAAATGATGCCGCTTCATTACTAGGTAAATCTTCAAGATTTAAATCCATAAATAACCATCTAATATTTACACTTGGCTTTAAATTATATGAATTAACACCTGTCTTTGAGTCATATAATAATGGTAGGCATGAAATCCCTGATTTAAAAAATGCAGAAGATAAAATATCAAGTTCACTTTGGTCGTTATCGACTAATATTATAGACGTTTCAGGTAACATTATTTATTCCCTTTAAAAATTAATGAGACAACCGCTCCATTATAAGCTGGTGGCAACTCCATATTTTCAAATGATTCTATAATTAGCTTACCACCAATTGATTCCATTGCTGTTTTCGCATAATATAAACCAAGTCCCATCCCTCCTGGACGACTTCCAATAAATGGCTGAACAGCATTCTCCGGAGGAAGACTAAAGCCTGTACCATTATCTGCAATAATAATGGCAGGACCATCTTCATACCAATTCTGACGACAAAAAATACCGACACCGGGTATAAAGCCGTCATCATTAGAAATTTCTCTTTTATATTGAGACCAATAAAGTGAATTATTAACAATATTAGTTATAGCCGCCTGTATAATGCCAAATGGTGCATTTAAATAAAAATTTTCATCCTCATTATTTCCTGATAAAATTGGTGCAGATAGTGATGTTTTATGAAATCTAAATCTATGCTCACAAAGATCAAAAACTTTTTTTATTACCTCTTTAGCTTCAAATTTCTCAGATTTTCTTTTCTTCAATAAAGTACTAAAGCTCTCTAATATTGTCATTAAATTAGTAGAACGCTCTCTAATTTTTTCTATATTACTATCGTGTCGCATAATCATGCTATGAAGAGAATCTATTTCACGCTCAACCTCATGGAATATAACTGATATATTTAGACCGCTTAACCCAGAGGATGTCATAACATTCCTCATCTGATTATACTCTTTTTCTAAAGAATCAACTCTACCGTCTAACTCTTTATTTAATCCATTCTTAGTTATTACTTCTCTAATCTTGTTTATATTTTCATCAAATTTTATTTTTGGATCAGACACTCGTCCTGATTTAATAAATTCATTAATTTTATCTCTATCTGGTTGATGTATTTGCAAAAAAACATCTATTATATTTTCACATATCCAATGAAATACTTCATATATGTTATTTTCAGTGAACCCTTCCCTATTCGTTTTCTCTATCAGCCCACTGCTTCTTTCTAAATCCAAATCAATCTCACCTATTATGGTGTTATTACTTATTGTTTTCCCTGGATTATTAACTCGGTCTGAGTTTAATCGCAACCAATCATCACCTGGTTCACCATAATTGAAAACCCTAATTCCATCTCTAAATACCTTCATTCCTCCATTTTCTTTTAGATATGATCTTAATTGCTGTGACACTCCTGTTTTTTTTGCATCTATTATGTTTTTTTGTAGAGAAAAAACATAGAAACTACCGTAAATTGGACCTATCCCATCCAAATCAGCTTCTTTTAAAAAAATAGGTTCAGATGAATTTTCCTTATTATAATTTCTATTTGTTACTGGAAACTTATCTGTCTTATATCTATGTGATTTTTTGACTGGCGAGAATGATGATGGTGGATTGAATATATATTCATACTCTAACATCCCTTTATCATCTATATGAAATTTAAACTCCCACAACCCAAGTTCTAAAATATCCTCAATATCTAAAACATTAATCAAGTCACTCTCTCGCCCAGGTACATTAAAATTAACTGTAAACGTTTCTTTTTTAGAAAAAGGCGAGTTTAAGCTTACTAACATCTTTTTTAATTTCCGGATGTCATTCCTATTCCATTCTGTTTTATATAAGTCATAAATTTTAATTCTAGTCCCTGTGTTCTCTTTGAAGAATTTAGGTGTTTCTAATTCTTTAATAGAAACCTGTGTTTGATCTATGAACTCAACATCATTTATTAGAGTCGGCCAATTAATTTTTATTTCCAACTCTCTTTCATTTATTGAACGAGTATTTAATTGAAGACTTTCACCTAATTTATGTACAGCTAGTCTACCAACACCCTTTTCTCCTAGAGGCATTCTATTATATTTTTTCGTCCTAACTTTATTTTTTCCCCGCTTACTATCAGTACCTATCAATAGCCATTTATTCTCTATATCATCAAAAGTCATGCCGTTTCCGTCAATATCTTCGACAATAATACTTGGTTCTTTCGAAGTTACATCTAATGTGACATCTACGTATGATGCATCTGCATCATATCCATTTTTTACTAACTCAAATATAGCCAACTGGTCATTACCAATCAGCTCATCACCTAGTAGTTTCAGCAAATGTGACTTTGCTTTAAACGATATTTCTTTTATTTTTGAACTCATTTACGTGCCTATAAAATTTTTCCAATACATAAGGTTTAAATAATAGTTCATTAATACTATTTTTAAACTAAAATAGTAACTATTATTTATATAAATCATTGAATTTTAGTATACACTTCACAAAATTGTACTTGAACCCTAATTTAGACACACCTCATCAAAATAAAACTCTGTTTTTTAGATTATTTTAAAATATAAATCCAAATAATAATAAACTAACTGGGGTTGGAGGAAATAAAATATATCTTGTTATGAACTATATATTATCTTTTTAATTGCCTCAGCTCATAAGTAAGTTTGTTATTCACAGCTACACAGGTTTGGTAACTTTCGTCACTCCTTCAAAAACCCTCTCCGCAACCCCAATCGGAAACCCTTCCGGCAACAACGCTCTCACACGCTCAATCACTTCTGGTGTCCGGCCGATAATCTCATCCAGCATTGCTTCAACTTGTTGTTTTTCAAATCCCACAGCCTCACCATGTTTGATCCAATGGCGGCGCTGAATTTTGCTCATCAGGTAATAGTTACTGCTGCCCCGGACGGCCATTGCCAGTTTGCATTTCTGCCAGGCAATCTGGTTATTACCATTACCGATCAGCGGCCATGCAGATAGAACATCATACAAAGGCATCAGGCGGTAACGGTTTTGCGGTTCCATGGAAATACTGAAGTTTTTGGCATGCCCGTCTGTAGCGGCCATCAGCCAGAAAATAATCTGTGCTTTAAAAAAGGTTTCTCTGTCCTGCTCTGCCTGCTCGGAATGACTCAATATTCCCATGATATCTGTGATACCTGGGCCACCATCAGCCTGATATTTCCGCAGAGGTGAAACACCCAGTGCCTGACACATGTCCTCCTGCGGCAAACGGACAATCCACTGTCTGTCAGTTGACCAGCGCCGGTCAAAGCGATCAACAATCAAGACTTTCTGGTCTTCAAACTGCGCAATCTGTGTTTTTGCGACAGGAATACCATAGTGTTCAAGGATCAGCGAACACAGCCATTCATTTTCAACTGATGTGCTCATATCAGCCTTCATATTGCCGACTAAGCCAAGCAGTAGCTTGAAAATATGAGTCGTCGGTGTATTACCTTCCGGTAAACACCATTGTCCATCATTCCACAGTAAAGCCGTTTTTTCCTGCGCACCGGCGATAGACAAGCGCAACTCTTCATCATTGTTATGACGACCGGGAATTGACGTTGTGGTATTACGCAGTATCGCTGCAATATCCGCTTCCGAAAGCGGCCGGTAATTGACAGAAAATAAGTCTGCCGGTTCATCATCCGGATGCAGCAATTGAATTGCCCCGACACAATCTCTTCCCAGTTCGGCCAGCAGATCAAAAGGTTCCAGGCTCTCCGCCCTGTAGCGCATCGCCAGACGCCTGCGGATATCCTCACTGTCCGGCAATAAATTATCAAAGTAATCACGCACAACATTTCCGCGCCAGACCTGATTACCCGGCGTGAACGGTAATGAAAGAGACAGCGGTCTGCCTTGTTCATCAGCAACCCACTCCGGGAGATAGTGCAGCCGGTCTTCCCCTCTGATCTTTTCCCAGAATCCGACACGGATTCCGTTCATCCATATTGCTAAACGTTGTTGTGTCCGGCTCATCTTTACCATTTCTCCCGTCTGGCCGGAGAGTTATCCGGTATTTCCGCAGATTCCTGAATAACTGAGAATTGCCCGGCAGAAAGCACTATTTCGACACCCAGCACAGTGAATACTTTGAATAGTCGTTCAATACTGGCACTGGCCGGATTGGCTTCCAGGCGGGCATAGGTCTGCTGCGTAACACCTAGTTTCTCTGAGACGTCTTTTTGCGTCATTCCGTTAGCCTTACGAAAGCCGACCAGTAACGGGCGCAACTGATTGAGTGTTTTAAGCGGATAAGCAGTGTTCATAGCATATTGACCATTTCAGATGCCTGTACAGGCTTTAAGCTGTTTTTACACATTACACCCTATAAGGTGTAAATGCAAAATACAATCTATAGGCTGTAAAAATATCTGTATACTCGTCAAATATCTCATCTATTAAAATCAGACGCCCGTCCCCTCCCCCAATTTTCAATCACCCGATCTACTCCTGAAATCTTTTAAAACCAAATTACAATTACCAATGCTAATTATTAGCGACCTAATTCCGGGTATTTCCTGGCTTTACAGCAAAGCGGCCTTTTGCGGTCATTTTCAGGATGCGTAAACCCGCTTGAACCTGCCGGTTATTCCCCCTACGGTGATATGCGTAACTCCGCTGTCAGTGACAGCAGCCAAAGCCAATGTTTCCCGTGACCTGCAAGAAACGCCTTCGGGTGGTCACATGCCAATGTCATTGTGGTCTGCAACTGACGCCTTCGGGTGACCGCGCTATGCCGTAAAAACAACGCTGTTAAACGTCTGACAGGCGCAATGAGTCTCAGGCGTCACTTTTACGCAGTGAAAGTGACGCCGCTGCACAGACCGCCCTCAGCCCTTGTGAGACACCACTTACACACATCGTCATGCCTCTGACACTACTGTCAGCGTCTGATAAATCACCAAAAAGGAGACCACAACCACACTGAACCGATACCGGGGACGGGCTGCTCAGCCCGTGGGGATAACCTGCTTATGCAGGCGGCTGCACAGAGTGCAATACCGATGCCCCGCAATACCTCAACCTCTGCCCGCTCCGGCGCACAGGTATCGTTCAGCACACCAAACCACGCACCGGAGACATGCAGTCAGCCGCAATACAGGGAATCCGTATGAGTAAATTAACCAGGGAAATGACCACGCTGGCGAAACAGGCCGGTGGCAGTTTCAAAACCGTGCATGACCGTATCCGGATTATGGAGAGATTCAGCCGTCACCTGCTCGCGCTGAATATCCAGATCAAAGATATCCGGCATCTGAAATCAAAGCATATCGAACAGTTTATTGCGGATCGTCTGTCGTCCGGGATCACCCTGCGCTCATTGCAGAATGAAATGGCCGCCCTGCGCTGCGTTCTCCGGACAGGCGGCAGGGATAAGCTGGCTGAATCAGAACGGCTGACCAATAAGGCGCTCGGATTAAGCGGAGCAAGCCGTGCCGGAACAAAGCTGGCAATCCCGGATGATCGCTTTCAGGCCGCACTGCAACTGGCTCAGGCGCGTGATGAAGGCTTTGCCTGTGCCCTGCAACTCGCTCGTCTGTTAGGTCTGCGATCACAAGAAGCAGTGCAGTGTGGTGCGTCAATAAACAAATGGAAAAATCAGATAAACACTTTCCGCTCAACCGTCACTGTCGTGTTTGGTACAAAAGGCGGCCGTCCGCGGGAAGTACAGATTATCGACCGGGACGCTCTGAAACAGGCGGTGGAAAACGCACTGCGGGTTGCGGAAATCCGCAACGGCAGACTGATCGATAAACCGGATTTAAAGGCCGCGATGAATTACTGGCGCACGCATACCGCACGTATCGGGCTGACCGGCTGCTACTCGCCGCACAGTCTGCGTTATGCACGGGCGCAGGATTCTGTCGCGCATTACCTGTCTCAGGGCTATTCCCGCACGGAAGCCAGGGCGCTGACATCGATGGATTTAGGCCATGGTGATGGCCGTGGCCGTTATGTCGAGCGCGTTTACACACAAAAAGAGGATTGATGATGTCTGATTACACGTTATTGCGGGTTCGCGATGTGATGAAGAAAACCGGCTTTAAGCGGTCATGGGTTTACGTGCAGATGGAGCGCGGAAAATTCCCGCGCCCGGTCAGAATCGGCGGCCGCTCCATCGCCTGGGTGGAAAGTGAAGTAAATGAATGGATTGCATCGCACATAAAAAAACGTGAGGACGCACGCAAGTGATTATTTTTTATTATTTTCTGGCTGGCTGTTTACGTTATACTACCGGAGCTGCGGCACAATCCACAGCCGGAATTGGCGTTCCGAAGTTTCAATTGATCACCGGAAACATCAGCAGCATGTTTCCGGTGATAGCTCGTACCTACCTGCATTCAATGGTAGTCCGGGCGGGGCTTCCGCAAGGAAGGCCGGTATCAATTGGACCCGGTAACGCCAACCCTGTTCGGGCTGCCACCAACGAGATTGGCGTCTCAGGTGGCAGCATCAATATAAGTCCAATTGAGGCTGCCCTATGGCTACTACCCTTACCTTCTCTTACCCGCGATTCTTTCTTACTTCAGCGGGGGTGCCTTATGTATGATCACACCCCTCTCACGCCTGAAGAACTCTCTGACCAGTGCTGTGCCCTCGCGTTTGCCATTATCCGGCTTGAACATCCCTATGCTGAAGAACTGCTGATGTACGTCCTGTGGGAACGTATCAACACACTTAATACCCTGCTGACAACGGAGGTGAGCAGCGATGAATAAATCAGTGACTGATATAGTGGCACGAAGACGCACGCAAGTGATTATTTTTTATTATTTTCTTACTGGTTGTTTACGTTATACTACCGGTGCTGCGGCACAATCCGCAGCCGGAATTGGCGTTCCGAATTTCCCAACTGTCTCCGGAAACATCAGCAGCATGTTTCCGGAGATTGTCTGTACCCGCCTGCATTCAATGGTAGTCCGGGCAGGGCTTCCGCAAGGAAGGCCGGAAACAGTTGGGGCCGGTAACGCCAACCCTGTCCGGGCTGCCACCAACGAGATTGGCGTCTCAGGTGGCAGCATTATGTCTGCCCTGACTGAGGCTGCCCTATGGCTACTATCCTTACCTGCGCTTACCCGCGATTCTTTCTTACTTCAGCGGGGGTGCCTTATGTATGATCACACTCCTCTCACGCCCGAAGAACTCTCTGACCAGTGCTGTGCCCTCGCGTTTGCCATTATCCGGCTTGAACATCCCTATGCTGAAGAACTGCTGATGTACGTCCTGTGGGAACGTATCAACACACTTAATGCCCTGCTGACAACGGAGGTGAGCAGCGATGAATAAATCAGTGACTGATGTTGTGGCACGATGCCGTCACAACTGGGCGGCAGTGATGGCGATGCTGGATATTCCGCTGCAATCGGATGGCAGACACGGCCCTTGTCCTGCCTGTGGCGGGAAAGATCGCTTCCGGTTTGATGATAAAGCCGGTCGCGGGACCTGGTTCTGTAATCAGTGCGGCCACGGTGACGGGCTGGATCTGGTCGCACTGGTAAAACAGTGCAGTTTGTCCGAAGCGGCGCAACTGGCAGAAAACCAGGTGTTGGCAGTGTCAACACCGCCCGCCAGGGAAAAAACCCATCACCGCCGGGTGCCGCAGGAGAGAATCAACCAGCTCCTCAGCCACAGCGAAATGCGCGAAAGCCCTTATCTCACGGAGAAAGGATTCACTGTCCGGTTGCCCTGCCTGACCGCACAGCAAACCCTGCAAATCAGTGATATCACTTTTGGTGAGGGAAGCCTGCTACTCACGCTGAACAATACCGCCGGTGATCTTACCGGTGTGCAGTTGATTAACCCGGCCGGTGAAAAGCGGCTGCTGCCAGGCTCTCAGCTTAAAGAGGCGTTTATTACCGTGCAATCTCCGGAAGCACCGGAGACCATCATTATCACAGAGGGTTATGCGACCGGCCTGACGCTCAGCCTGATCAGCACCACGGCGGCCATTGTGGCTGCGGTCTCCGCCAACAATCTCATTAATGTCGCGAATGCCTTACGCAATCAGTATCCGAAAACCGTTATTATTCTGGCAGGCGATCATGATATCCGCACTGACGGCACGGCCAATACCGGCAAAGCCCTGGCAGAGAAAGCCGCCCGGGCGGTGAATGGCTGGGTTTCTCTGCCGCCGGCGGCCTCGCAGTGTGACTGGGATGATTTCCGCCGGCAGCACGGCATTGAGGCCACCAAAGCCGCCTTTTATAAACAGCGTTACCAGCCGCAGCGCGTCTCGGTGAGCTGCATTGATTACAACACACCGCCGTTCCGCACTTCCCTTCCGCTGCGTAAAGGCTCTGACGGCTTTGATACGCGTCAGGATTATCTCATCAAGGGCTATCTGCCCGGTTCCTCCGTTGCCAGCGCTTACGGTGCCAGCGGCTCTTACAAATCCTTTCTGGCGGTCTCGTGGGGATGCCATATCGCGACCGGCAAACCGTGGGCGGGCAAGCCGGTCACACAGGGCGCGGTGATTTATGTTGTCGGTGAGGGCGGAATAGGCGTCCCCCGCCGAATCCGTGCATGGGAGCAGACGCTGAACGGCGGCAGCCCGATAGATTCACTCTACCGCGTGGATTGTCCGATCTTTCCGGCCAGCCCTGACAGCGTGCAGCAGGTGATACAAGCTGCCAATGATGTGAAAACCACAACGGGTATGCCGGTGCGCCTGATCATCCTCGATACCCTCGCCCGCTGTTTCGGCGGATCGGACGAGAACGCAGCGAAAGATATGGGGGCATTCATTCAGGGATGCGATTTCATCAAAGCCGCCACACAGGCCACCGTGCTGGTTATCCATCATTCCGGCAAAGATCAGGATAAAGGCGCGCGGGGTTCCAGTGCGTTCCGTGCCGCGCTGGATGTGGAGTTCCATGTACGCCGGGAGGGCGAAGATCCGGCCATTATCCTCAGTTGCACCAAAATGAAGGATGCCGAAGAGCCGCCGCGTCAGGCCTATGACCTGCATTCCGTGGATTTATATGTGGATGAGGACGGTGATCACATCACCTCGCTGGTACTGAATGATGAAGGACGGGAGGTCCGGGATGACGACCCGGCGTCTGATCCGGATCTGGCCGGTGTTCCGCGCCTGACAGATAACCATGTTGCGCTGTGGCAGGCTATCCGCTCACGGACAGCCAAAGGTGAAAGCTGCACCCGTGCCGTGCTGCGTGACGATATGAAAGCAATGAATTTTGATGTCTCCAAAAAATTCTCCCGCTGGCTCGATAAACTGGAAAAAGACAATCTGATCGCATTCCGGGGTGAGGAAATCATCCCGCTGTCACATCAGACCAAAGTGGGGGACTAAACGGGGGAATAGTGGGGGAAGCTGTCCGGAGAACCACAAAAACCGGTGTTTTTCCCCACTTCGCACGTATATATAGAACCTAAGTGGGGGGAACCCTGTAATTTCATTATAAACAGTGAGTTACAGAGATTCCTGAAAATGAAGTGGGGGAAGAAGTGGCACCCTGCTATGTGGGGGACGAAGTGGGGGACGTTTTCACGTTTTTTCCCTGGCAGGCGCCGTTAAATCACCCGGTTTTTACAGGCAACGCATCAGCACCGGCCACCCAAAAAATGGCCGGTGCGGTGGTGATACAGACACCTTTCAAACAGAAATCTAAACAGAATATAACCAAAGAGCATAATTCATATTCATAACCCGGCCTGCATCTCAATAAGGTGCATTACGGCTGGTTAGGTAATAAAACATATGGAATGATGCCCCAAGTACTCTGGTTCTCCGATAAATTAATATCGATGCAGCATTACAGAGCTGGTATGAGCGGCCCAGCTCTTTAAATTATATAATGTCGCCCGCGCTGCGCCTGTGTACGGCCAGATCGTAAGGATCAGAATGTATGCACCCTTCGGGAGCGGAGAAGGCAACCACTGTAAGGTTGTAAAACAATACAATATTAAATCAGTTGTGAAAGTTACCATAAAGGGCATCCTTCCGGATGCCCTTTATATTTTATATCAGCGAATTATTACGCATTTTCAAACTCATACGGCACAACAAATTCCCGGCTGACCGCATCAAGATAATCCGCCCACCACTGCATCATGAGTTTCCGCTCCACAATATGCTCGGCCTTGTGAATATAGGCGGCGCGGACGGCGTTGCGCTCCTGATGGCTCATCTGCCGCTCTACCGCATCCCGTGACCATTTTCCTGACTCGATCAGGGCGCTGCATGCCATGGTGCGGAAGCCGTGGCCGCACAGCTCGGTGGCGGTGTTATAGCCCAACGTCCGCAGGGCGTTGTTGACGGTATTTTCACTCATCGGTTTTATCAGGCTGTGATCGCCGGGAAAAAGCAGCCCTTCTCCGCCGCTGACGGCACGGATTTCATCCAGAATCAGCAGTGTCTGACGCGACAGCGGCACAATGTGTTCTGACTGCATTTTCGCACCGCGATAAGAGAATTTCACACCGGGAATAGGTGTGCGCTGCGCCGGAATTATCCACATGGCGCGCTCAATGTCGAACTCAGACCAGCGGGCAAGGCGGATTTCACTGGAGCGCGAGAACGTCAGCAGCGTGAACTGTATCGCCAGTTTGGTTAACTCACGGCCGTTGTAATAATCCAGCTTTGTCAGCAGCTCCGGCAGCCGTTCCAGCCGTAGTGCCGGACGATGAGTCACACGCGGCGGCATCAGTGCCCCGGCCATGTCTTTTGCCGGATTGCGGTCGATCAGGCCGCACTGAACCGCATACCCCATAATGTCGGTGATCCGCTGTTTCAGCCGCGAGGCCAGCTCAAGGCGGTCATTCGCTTCCACAACCCGCAGCGGTGCCAGCAGATCTTTGGTTTTCAGCGTCCCGACATGCCGCTCACCGATGGCCGGGAGAACATGTTTTTCCAGATCCCGCCAGACCCGCCGGGCGTGTGTTTCTGACCAGCGCCGCCGTCTTAACATCTGATGTGACCATTCCCGCGCCATTTTCTCAAAGGTATTCAGCGCGTCCTCTTCCGCTTCTTTTTCTGCGATACGTTTCTGCTTCGGGTGAACACCATCCAGTATCATCAGACGGGCCTCATCGCGTTTCTCGCGGGCGCGTGACAGCGACACCAGCGGATACCCGCCGAAGGCAATCCGGCTCTGTTTGCCGTCAAATACGAAATTAAAATACCAGCGCTTTGTACCGGCCGGATTCACCTGAAGATACAGGCCATATTCATCGGTCAGTTTGTACATCTTTTTACCGGGTTTTGCGTTCTTTGCTGCTGCGTCGCTTAATGCCATAAGTGCGGATAACTCCTTTATCGAATTGGTGTATCGCATCGTGGCGTTTACGTATTTCAGGAACAATAAAAAAGTCTGTTCGCGGAATTGAACATTTATGCCGTGTTGACAGGGAGACGCAGAACAGCGTGGACAACCGGAGACAACCGGAGACAACGCAGGATGAATAAACCGGTGTAATGGCAGGAAATGTAATAGGAGAGAAAAATACAACGCATTGTTTTTATTTGAAAAAATAAAAATGCTATTTTTTTACCAGGATATATCGATGCCGTTATTTATTTCGCGAACACATTTTCATTATTTATTAATAGTGAATCTATTAATGCGCGCCCTTTTCAGTCCTGAAACTGACCGCTTTTTCCGGGTCAAAATGTAAATCGAAGCGAATTGACCACGAACTTGACTTTTTTTGCCCGGGTAGCGCCCGGACGGCGACGGCGTAACAGGAACACGTTACACGAACCGGTAATAAAAAATTAAAATGTTATTTTACAGTAATTTACAAACGAAAAATGCAGAGAAAAACAGCCGGATAGTGAATTTCAGACACAAAAAAAGCCACCTTGAGGTAGCTTGATTTCACTTAAGAATGCCGAAGGCCGGAATCGAACCGGCACGCCCGTGGGCGGTTGATTTTGAATCAACTGCGTCTACCAATTCCGCCACTCCGGCACTGAAGTGTGTTCTGGAAAACGTGGTTATTATACTTGCGGCACTCTGTGGTGCAACAACTATCACAGAGGCGCTTTGCTGAGTGGTTAAAAAGACGGCGTTTCAGCAGGATACGGGATTTGTGCGGTGGCGGGAGAATCCCGCTTTATTTCCGCACTGAATAATAATATTTTTTTATTTGCCGCGATTGTGTCCCCGATGAATAGACATCAATGCAATTGCTTATATAATCCTCTCCGGTTCCCGATAAATGTGAGGTGGGTATGGGCTTTGCCGGCTGGATTGCGACAGGTATTTTTATTGGTATTGTTATTGGTATCCTGTTACGCATCTTCAAAAAATAACTGACTTACAGTGTTGTATCCCTGTGTCTGCATGGAAGGCTGTTGAATTATCATGAGTAAATTACACCGTCATATTGTGCGCCTGATGCCGTTATCGCTGCTGGCTATCGCACTGTCCGCCTGTTCTTCGCAGCCGGAGAAACAAAATACAGCACCTGCCGAACGCCCGCCGCTTGACTGGTCTATTGTTGAAAATAATCCGGAAGCGCTGAAACTGGCGCCGCAGCTGGTCGATGAAACCGGAGAGAAGATTTTCTCCGAAACCGATGCCCGCGGTATGTTTATGGTGGTGATTGATAATAATGAAGTTTTTCACCGCAGCTACGGGGAGACCCGCCCCGGTAATGGTGTTAAGCCACGGACAGATTCACTGATCCGTATTGCATCGATCAGTAAACTGATGACCAGCGAAGTGATGGTCAAAATGGCGGATGATGGTCTGGTCAATCTTAACGATCCGCTGCAAAAGTACAGTTACAAACAGTCTTCCGTGCCGTCTTATAACGGCAAGCCGATCCGCCTGTTCCACCTGGCGAGTCACACCAGTATTCTGCCGCGCGAACAGCCCGGCGGGAAATGGGGGCGTCCGGTGTTTACCTGGCCGAGCCGCGATCAGCGCTGGACCTGGCTGAAAACCACCAAACTGACAGCTCAGCCGGGTACGGAAGCCGCGTATTCCAATCTGGCCTATGATTTACTGGCCGATGCCCTGGAAAAAGCCGGAAACCGTCCGTACAGCGAGCTGTTCCGCCACTATGTGACACAACCGGCGGGTATGAAAGATACCACCTATAATCCGTCTGCCGCGCAGTGTAAGCGGCTGATGGTCGGATTTAAGCCAAGTGATTGTTACAGCACGCTGGCGGCTATCGGCAGCGGCGGTGTGTATTCCACCCCGGCGGATATGCAGAAGTGGATGCAGCGCTTCCTCTCTTCCGGTAATACGCAGCGCAAAGCGACGGCCGGCAAAGAGCAGACTGTCTATTTTAAACGTGATAATCTTAATGTGATCAAAGGGATGGATGTTGCCGGTGAGGCAGACGGCCTCGGTTTAGGCTGGGTGTATCTGGCTCCGGACGGAGAAATACCGGCGATTTATCAGAAAACCGGCGGCGGCGGCGGGTTTAATACCTATATGGCGATGATACCGGAGAAAAATATCGGTGTGTTCGTGGTCATGACCCGCAAAGACGGCAGTAAATTCAGCCCGTTACCGAATGGCGTGAATGACCTGGTACGTGCTCTGGCCGATCTGCATACCCGCAATTACCTGTGATACTTAAGAACATGCCCGTATCAGGCGCGGGCATGTTCTGTATATGAAGTGTCTGTATATGCAGTGACTGTTTTCATCAGAAACCGATCCAGTAACCGGCTGTCGTGATAATACGGCGCCTCCGGTAACGACCTCTCTGCCTCATTCAGCACATCCTGTATCAGACGGTCAACCGCCGGACGGCAGGTGCCGTAGTGGCTTTCACCGGACGATTTTTTCAGTACCAGTAGTTCCTCAATTTCAGCCAGCACATCCGCATCCGTTATCGTGCCTGCCACCAGCGAGTCAAATGCCATCGGCGGCAGACCTTTCCCGGCCGCTATCCAGCGCAGCGCCATCACCGGCCTCAGCACATAGAAGTATTTTTTCAGCCTGACCTGCTCTGTCAGCAAATGCTCCTGCGTGTTGCGTTTTGCCATCGACAGGTAGTGATAGCGTGCCTTGCGGACAGAATAAAACTGCTCTGCAAGCGCTTTTATTTCCCCGGTGAATGCCTCATCCTGATAATACACCACCGGCGAACTCAGCCATTCAATCAGCGCCGGGTTGGAGTTTCTCAGCAATCTCAGCGCTTTCGATAACTCCCAACCCGCCACATCCAGCTCATCGTCAATCGGTTTTTCAATCACATCCCGCTTTTTGTCGAGAGCGAGATACCAATCCGGCTGATGCACATAGATAAAACGCACATCATAATCACTGTCAGGAGAGGAAAAACCCCATCCGCGACTGCCGGATTCACAGGCATAGAGCACTTTTACGCGGTGTGTTTTTTCGATCTGCGTCAGTGTCTCTTTTATCCGTTCCCGCATGGCAGCGGAGACGGCTCCATCATATTTTTCTGTCATTTTCTACCCCTTCACACACACCACCTGACGCAGTGTATGCACAATTTCCACCAGCGATGACTGTGCGGTCATCACCGCATCGATATCTTTGTACGCCATCGGGATCTCGTCGATCACATCGCTGTCCTTACGGCATTCCACATGAGCGGTGGCGCGCTGCTGGTCTGCCACCGAGAAGCGTTTTTTCGCTTCGGTACGGCTCATCACACGGCCTGCGCCGTGGCTGCATGAGCAGAAGCTTTCTTCGTTTCCGCGTCCGCGCACAATGTAGCTTTTTGCGCCCATAGAGCCCGGGATGATCCCCATCTGCCCTTTTTGTGCTGATACCGCGCCTTTTCGTGTTACCAGTACTTCCTCACCAAAATGCTGTTCTTTCTGCACATAGTTATGGTGGCAGTTCACGGCTTCCTGCTGTGTGGTGAACGGTTTGGTGATCTCCCGGGACAGCGCTTCCAGCACGCGGTGCATCATCACTTCACGGTTATGGCGGGCAAAATCCTGTGCCCAGCCGACCGCTTCCATATAGTCATTAAAATACACACTTCCCTCTTCGAAATACGCCAGATCGCGATCCGGCAGATTGGCAATGTGGGTCTGCATATCTTTTTGCGCCAGCGAAATAAACAGGTTACCGATGGCGTTACCGACACCGCGCGACCCGCTGTGCAGCATTACCCAGACGAAATCCGCTTCATCCAGGCACAGTTCGATAAAGTGGTTCCCGGTTCCCAGCGTACCCAGGTGTTTATAGTTATTGGTATTACGCAGTTTCGGGTATTTATCGCAGATACGGCGGAACTGCTCATCCAGCTGCATCCAGTGGTTATCAACGATATCCGGGACATTTTTCCAGGTTCCTTTATCCCGTCCGTGGCGTTCGGTGGTGCGTCCGTGCGGCACGGCTGCCTCGATAGCAAAGCGGATATTTTGCAGGCTGTCCGGCAGGTCGGATGCGGCCAGCGATGTTTTCACCGCGATCATTCCGCAGCCGATATCCACCCCGACAGCGGCCGGGATGATCGCACCTTTGGTCGGGATCACACTGCCGATAGTCGATCCCTTACCAACATGCACATCCGGCATTACCGCCAGGTGCTTAAAAATAAACGGCATTTTTGCCGTATTCTGCAATTGCAGCACCGCTTTCGGATCAACCGGCACACCGTTTGTCCACAATTTTACCGGCGCACTGTTTTCCTGAACCAGTTCATTAAAATCACGATTTATCATTTTTATATTCCTTTCGTTTGGTACCGGTAGTATTGCGATAAGTGTGCCAGTTTTATTTAATCAGAAAACATTTATTTATCCTTATGATATTTAACTAATAATTAATTACACCGATTTTTGAGATAACATCCTGACCTGAAATCCCGTATGCTTTCTTTATCTTTTAATATCGTCTTTTATCCGGAAAGATAATCTATGTCATCCGCAAAGAAAAACGTTGTGATTGGTGTTCTCGGTACAGTACTCGACCGGCGCGGCAAGAAAGCCAACCGCTGGCATAAATGGCGGCCGAGCATCGGGCTGTGTCAGCAGCCCGATCTGCATATTGACCGCTTTGAGCTGGTTTATCAGCCGGGTGATATGCAGACCGCAGGCCGGGTAAAAGAGGATATAGAGCAGGCTTCCCCGCAGACTGAAGTGATGCTGCGTGAGGTGGATATTGCTGATCCGTGGGATTTTGAGCAGGTGTATACCGCATTGCTGGATTTTGCCACACACTACCCGTTTGATACTGAAAATGAAGAGTATCTGGTGCATATCACCACCGGCACCCATGTGGTGCAGATTTGCTGGTTCCTGCTGACCGAAGCCAGCTATCTGCCTGCGCGTCTTATCCAGACTGCACCGCGCCATAATGCGCGGGATAACGATCCCGCCGGTGTTTATACCATTATTGACCTCGATCTCAGCCGCTATACACAGATCACCGGACGTTTTCAGAAAGAACAGCAGGCACAGGTCGCGTTTCTGAAATCCGGCATTGCCACGCGCAATGCCGCGTTTAATACCATGATCGATAAAATCGAGCGTGTCGCTCTGCGCTCTTCCGCCCCTATTCTGCTGACCGGGCCGACCGGTGCCGGAAAATCATTTCTGGCACGGCGGATCTATGAACTGCGCCGCAGCCGCCATCTGGTAAAAGGGCGTTTTGTGGAGGTGAACTGCGCCACACTGCGCGGCGATAATGCCATGTCCGCCCTGTTCGGCCATGTAAAAGGCGCATTTACCGGCGCGGTTCAGGCACGCGGCGGGCTGCTGAAAGAAGCGGACGGCGGTATTCTGTTTCTGGATGAGATTGCCGAACTGGGTGCTGACGAACAGGCGATGCTGCTGAAAGCGATTGAGGAAAAACGCTTTTTCCCTTACGGATCGGATCATGAAACTGAAAGTGATTTTACGCTGATCGCCGGCACGCACCGCAATCTGGCGCAACGGGTCAGTGAAGGATTGTTCCGAGAGGATTTATACGCCCGCATCAATATGTGGACCTTTACCCTGCCGGGACTGGCACAGCGGCGTGAAGATATTGAGCCGAACGTGGATTATGAGCTGGCAAAATACAGCCGCGATCAACAGACCCGTGTCCGGTTTGATACCGATGCCAGACAGCGCTATCTCGCCTTTTCCTGCTCACCACCGGCCTTATGGCGCGGTAACTTTCGTGAACTGAGTGCATCAGTCACCCGGATGGCAACATTTGCAGAAAACGGACGGATCACCACGGCACTGGTACAGGAGGAAACGCAACGGCTGAAGAGTCAGTGGCACGATGCGGAAACAGAGGTCACTTTGCCCGCCGGGGTCGGTGAGATTGATTTATTTGATCGCCGGCAACTGGAAACGGTGATTGCTGTCTGCCGCCGCTCACAAACGCTTTCTGATGCCGGACGCACACTGTTTGCTGTTTCCCGTCAGCAGAAAAAACAACCCAATGATGCCGACCGGCTGCGGAAATATCTGGCGCGCTTTAATCTCAGCTGGGAACAGATTACCGGCCGCTGACATGACAGAGCCGGTCAGCATTCACTGACCGGCTCTGTATACCGGGAGCTGTCTCTGCCGCTTACTTACGTTTAACCAGCATATACACACTGATCGCCAGGAACAGCAGGCTCGGCAGCAGTGCGCCCAGAAACGGCGGGAATTTGTAGGTCAGACTGAGAGAGCCGAAAATCTCGTTGGAAACGTAGAACACAAACCCGCAGGCAATCCCCGTCACAACCCGTACGCCCATCGGTACAGAGCGCAGCGGCCCGAAGATAAACGACAGCGCCATCAGCATCATGACTGCCACAGAAAGCGGTGCGAATACTTTTTTCCACAGGTTCAGCTGATAACGTCCGGCGTCCTGCCCGCTCTGCTGCAAATAATCCACAAACTGATACAGCCCGCTGATCGACAATGCTTCCGGATCAAGCGCTGCCACACTCAGTTTTTCCGGGGTCATCTGTGTCTGCCAGGTCATCGACAACTTCTGCTCACCGGTGATCACATAGGTATCTTTCAGAATAGATTCCTGCACCTGACTCAGCGTCCAGGTATCAGAATCAGCATTATAATCCGCTGCCGCCGCACTGAGGATCGATTTCAGTTTGCGATCATCGTTCATCCGGTACAGTGTGATGCCCTTGAGCTGTGTTTCACTGTCAACACGCTGAATATAGATAAAGTCACTGCCGTCTTTTGCCCACATCCCGCGGTCAGTCGCCAGCAGCGAAGCACCGCTCGTTTTCTGTGCACGGTAGTTGCGTGCCCACTGCTCACCTGACGGCGCGAGCCATTCACCGACGACCATAGTCAGGATCACCAGCGGGATAGCGGTTTTCATCACCGAACCCGCCACCTGGAGGCGGCTGTAACCGGAAGCCTGCATCACCACCAGTTCACTGCGGGTCGCCAGTGCGCCCAGTCCCATCAGTGCCCCGAGCAGTGCTGCCATCGGGAAGAAAATCTGAATATCCTTGGGGATACTCATGATGGTGTACAGACCGGCGTCCCAGGTGGAGTATTCCCCCTGGCCGACTTTGCGCAGCTGATCAACGAATTTGATAATCCCGGATAATGACACCAGCATAAACAGGGTCATCATGATGGATTGCAGAATCGTCCGCCCGATGTAGCGGTCAAGAACAAGTACTTTAAACATCAGGCAACCCCCTGAACACGGGCAGAACCAAAACGCAGACGCCGGACGGCTGTGGTGTTCCACAGGTTCAGCACCACCGCGAGAGCCAGATAACTGAGATTAACCACCCACGGCCAGAAAGCCGGGTCCAGTTTGCCTTTCTCACCATTTGAGCGCAGCGAACTTTGTAACAGGAAGAAAATCAGATACAGCAGCATTGCCGGCAGCATACTCAGCACACGCCCCTGACGCGGGTTCACCTCAGAGAGCGGCACCACCATCAGCGCCATCACCACCACGGAGAAGATCAGGGTCAGGCGCCAGTGGAATTCGGCACGGGAAGATGCATCCGTTTCTTTCCACAGCTCAGACAGTGTCATCTGCTGGTAGTTACTTTCACCGGTTTTCGCATCACGGTGGTCAACGATAGCCTGGTAATCGGTAAAATCCGTGATCCGGAAATCGCGCAGGTATGCGGTTCCTTCATAACGGGTCCCTTTATCCAGCACCACCACCTGATTACCGTTCTCTTTTTCGGTCATATGGCCGCTGTCAGCCACCACAATGGACGGACGCTGTTCGTTTCTCGCCCAGATCTGGGCAATAAAGACATTTTTGAAGCGGTTGCCGTCAACATCCCCGAGATAGAGCACCGTACCGCCGTCATCAGAAACTTTAAACTGCCCGCCGACCATCGCGGTCACGCCCGGGTTGGCTTTCACCTCTTCCAGCACTTTGTCCTGATACTGGGATGACCACGGGATCAGCCAGGCGACATTAACCGCCGCCACCAGCGCAGTAAAGAAAGCCAGGATCATGGCGGATTTCACCAGCACATTATTGCCCAGACCACAGGCATGCATAACGGTGATTTCGCTTTCAGTATACAGTTTGCTGTAGGTCATCAGCAGCCCGAGGAAGAGACTCAGCGGCAGAATGAGCTGCGCCATCTCCGGGATACCCAGTCCGAGCAGCGATACGACGAGTCCGGCCGGGATGCTGCCTTCAACGGCGGCACCCAGGACTTCAACCAGTTTTTGACAAAAGAAGATAAGCAACAGGATAAACAGAATCGCAATCTGTGCTTTTAATGTTTCTCTTACCAGATATCTAATAATGATCACGCTTAATACGCCTGTGAAAACTTGTGTTTTTGCATGAAAATAGCTAACTTCGTTCTGTGTTGACTATTTGTGTGCATTATTTTGCCGGCCTGAGGATGATTCCGGTATCAGACTACGCTTTTTTCCTTCCTTTCCGGAAAGAAACGGAATTTTCGTGATATTCAGGACTCATAAAGTGCGCACACAGCTTATCATAAACTGTTTATAATCGATGGTGCAGATTAGTGCGAACGCTACATTTTAGCGGCAGCAGATGTCTTTGTCTTTAAGATTCAGGAGAGCGCATGGAGTTTAGTGTAAAAAGCGGCAGCCCGGAAAAGCAGCGCAGTGCTTGTATTGTGGTCGGGGTTTTTGAACCGCGTCGTCTGTCTCCGGTGGTGGAGCAGCTCGATAAAATCAGCGACGGCTACATCAGTGCTCTGCTGCGCCGCGGCGAGCTGGAGGGCAAGGTCGGGCAGTCTCTGCTGCTGCACCATGTCCCGAATGTCCTGTCTGAGCGTATCCTGTTAATCGGCTGCGGGAAAGAACGTGAACTGGATGAACGCCAGTACAAACAGATTATCCGGACGACCATCAATACCCTGAATGAAACAGGGTCAATGGAAGCCGTCTGTTTTCTGACCGAGTTACATGTCAAAGGCCGCAACAACTACTGGAAAGTCCGGCAGGCGGTTGAAACAGCCAAAGAGTCCCTCTATGTCTTTGATCAGCTGAAAAGTAACAAAACCGAATTACGCCGTCCGCTGCGCAAACTGGTCTTCAATGTACCGACCCGCCGCGAACTGCCGACCGGTGAGAAAGCGATCAGCCACGGCCTGGCGATTGCCGCCGGTATCAAAGCCGCGAAAGATCTGGCCAATATGCCGCCGAATATCTGTAATGCCGCTTATCTGGCCTCTCAGGCACGTCAGCTGGCAGACAGTAATTCTCCGGTGCTCAGTACCCGTGTTATCGGTGAAGAGCAGATGAAAGAGCTGGGCATGCTGGCTTATCTGGCCGTCGGCCAGGGGTCACGTAATGAATCGCTGATGTCGGTGATTGAATATAAAGGTAATCCTGACCCGGAAGCGCGCCCGATCGTGTTAGTCGGCAAAGGCCTGACCTTTGACTCCGGCGGTATTTCCATCAAACCGGCTGACGGCATGGATGAGATGAAATACGACATGTGCGGCGCGGCAACGGTCTACGGTGTGATGCGCGTGGTGGCTGAGCTGGGTCTGCCGCTCAATGTGATCGGTATTCTCGCGGGCTGTGAAAACATGCCGGGCGGCAATGCCTATCGTCCGGGGGATATCCTCACCACCATGTCCGGACAGACGGTCGAAGTGCTCAATACCGATGCGGAAGGCCGTCTGGTGCTGTGTGACACCCTCACCTACGCCGAACGTTTTGATCCGGAAACGGTCATCGATGTCGCCACACTGACCGGCGCCTGCATGGTTGCTCTCGGTAACCACTTCAGCGGCCTGATGGCAAACCACAATCCGCTGGCGCATGAGTTACTGAATGCCTCTGAACAGGCGGGTGACCGTGCATGGCGTCTGCCGCTGGCGGAAGAGTTCTACGAGCAGATTGAGTCCAACTTTGCGGATCTGGCCAACACCGGCGGCCGTCTCGGCGGTGCTATCACCGCAGGCTGCTTCCTGTCCCGTTTTGCCACCCGTTATAACTGGGCACATCTGGATATCGCCGGAACCGCATGGCGCTCCGGAAAAAACAAAGGTGCGACAGGTCGTCCGGTTGCACTGCTGTCACAATTCCTGTTAAATCGTGCGGGTATCAGCACCGACGACTGACCGGAATTGCCGGGCTTTTGCGGCCCGGAAAAAGCATAAAGGTAACGGGGGATTGTGCTATCCTGAGCAATCCCCTTTTCTGCTATCAGAGATATTATGAAAAACGCCACCTTCTATCTGATGGAACAGCCATCCCCTTTTGATGACCTTGAGGCCCATGAGTGGCTGACCTGTCATCTGGCGGGAGAAGCCTGGCGCAGCGGGAAACGGGTGCTGATCGCCTGTGAGTCACAACAGCAGGCCGAGAAACTGGATGAAGCCCTCTGGGCACGGGAACCTGATGCGTTTGTTCCGCATAATTTAGCCGGAGAAGGGCCGCGTTACGGCGCGCCGGTCGAGCTGTGCTGGCCGCAGAAACGGGGAAATTCCCCGCGTGATTTACTGATTGCCCTGCTGCCGCAGTTCACAGATTTTGCGACAACCTTCCGTGAAGTGATAGACTTTGTGCCTATCGATGAACACTTAAAACAGTTGGCGCGCGAGCGATATAAAATCTATCGCAGCGTCGGCTTTACGATGACCATGGCCACGCCGCCAGCTTACTGATAAACAAAGATTAAAAATGGAAAAGACAACCGACAACCAACAGGCCTGCGAGCCGTCCCTGGATAAAACCTATAATCCAACGGAAATCGAAGGTCCTCTTTATACCCACTGGGAAAAAAGCGGCTATTTCAAACCGAACGGTAAAACAGACAAAGAAAGCTTCTGTATTGTGATCCCGCCGCCGAACGTCACCGGCAACCTGCATATGGGCCATGCTTTCCAGCAGACCATTATGGATACCATGATCCGCTACCAGCGCATGCAGGGCAAAAACACCCTGTGGCAGTCAGGTACTGACCACGCCGGTATCGCGACACAGATGGTTGTTGAGCGCAAGATCGCCGCAGAAGAAGGTAAAACCCGCCACGATTACGGCCGCGAAGGTTTTATCGATAAAATCTGGGAATGGAAAGCGGAATCCGGCGGTAATATCTCCAACCAGATGCGCCGTCTGGGTAACTCCGTGGACTGGGAGCGCGAGCGCTTCACCATGGATGACGGCCTGTCAGCTGCCGTAAAAGAGGCGTTTGTCCGCCTGTATAAAGATAACCTGATTTACCGCGGTAAACGCCTGGTGAACTGGGACCCGAAACTGCACACCGCAATTTCTGACCTGGAAGTGGAAAACCGTGATGTCAAAGGCTTCATGTGGCATATCCGTTATCCGCTGGCGGACGGCGCGAAAACCGCTGAAGGCAAAGATTACCTGGTGGTCGCCACCACACGTCCGGAAACCATGCTCGGTGATACCGGCGTGGCCGTTAACCCGGAAGATCCGCGTTACAAAGATCTGATCGGCAAAGAAATCATCCTGCCGATCGTCAACCGCCGCATTCCGATCCTCGGTGATGAACACGCGGATATGGAAAAAGGCACCGGTTGTGTGAAAATCACCCCGGCGCATGACTTCAACGACTATGAAGTCGGTAAACGCCACCAGCTGACCATGATTAACATCATGGACTTCGACGGCAACATCCGCACTGAAGCAGAAGTATTTGATACTAACGGCGAAGTGACTGACGCCTGCAGCAGTGAAATCCCGGCCGCTTACCGTGGCATGGAGCGTTTCGCCGCCCGTAAAGCGATCGTTAAAGAATTCGAAGAACTCGGCCTGCTGGAAGAGATCAAACCGCACGACCTGACTGTTCCTTACGGCGATCGCGGCGGCGTGGTTATCGAACCGATGCTGACCGACCAGTGGTATGTCCGCACGGCACCGCTGGCAAAAGAAGCCATCAAAGCCGTGGAAGACGGCGATATCCAGTTCGTACCGAAGCAGTACGAAAACATGTACTTCTCCTGGATGCGTGATATTCAGGACTGGTGTATCTCCCGTCAGCTGTGGTGGGGTCACCGTATCCCGGCCTGGTATGACAATCAGGGTAATGTGTATGTCGGCCGCGACGAAGACGAAGTCCGCCGTGAGAACAATATCCCGGCGATGGTTGAACTGCGCCAGGACGAAGACGTGCTGGATACCTGGTTCTCCTCCGGTCTGTGGACATTCTCAACCCTGGGCTGGCCGGAAAACACCCCGGAACTGAAAGCATTCCACCCGACCAGCGTACTGGTCAGCGGCTTCGACATCATTTTCTTCTGGATCGCCCGCATGATCATGATGACCATGCACTTCATCAAAGATGAAAACGGCAAGTCGCAGATCCCGTTCAAAACCATCTACATGACGGGTCTGATCCGTGATGAGGAAGGTCAGAAGATGTCGAAATCCAAAGGGAACGTTATTGACCCGCTGGATATGATCGACGGTATCTCTCTGCCGGCACTGCTGGAAAAACGCACCGGTAACATGATGCAGCCGCAGATGGCGGAAAAAATCGCCAAACGGACTGAAAAACAGTTCCCGGAAGGGATCGAAGCACACGGTACAGATGCCCTGCGCTTTACCCTGGCAGCGCTGGCCTCTACCGGCCGCGATATCAACTGGGATATGAAACGTCTGTCCGGTTACCGCAACTTCTGTAACAAGCTGTGGAACGCCAGCCGTTTCGTGCTGATGAATACCGAAGAGAAAGACTGCGGTCTGAACGGCGGTGAGATGGAATTCTCCCTGGCCGACCGCTGGATTCTGGCGGAATACAACAATACCGTGAAAGCATACCGCGAAGCGCTGGATACCTACCGCTTTGATATTGCATCCAATATTCTGTATGAATTCACCTGGAACCAGTTCTGTGACTGGTATCTTGAACTGTCCAAACCGGCGGTTCATAAAGGTACCGATGCACAGAAACGTGCAGCGCGTCATACCCTGATCACCGTTCTGGAATCCCTGCTGCGTCTCGCACACCCGATTATTCCGTTTATCACGGAAACCATCTGGCAGCGCGTGAAAGTGGTTACCGGCGCGGAAGGCGACACCATCATGCTGCAACCGTTCCCGGAATATGATGCCTCTCTGAATGATGAGCAGGCACTGCGTGACCTGGAATGGATCAAAGAGACTATCGTTGCGGTACGTAATATCCGTGCTGAAATGAATATCGCTCCAAGCAAGCCGCTGGAAGTGATGCTGCGCGGGGCAAGTGCTGATGCACAGCGCCGTGTTGCGGAAAACAGCAACTTCCTGAAAGCGATGGCTCGTCTGGAATCCGTCCGTGTGATGGCCGAAGGCGAAACTGCACCGGTGTGTGTGACCAAGCTGGTGGAAGGCGCAGAAATCCTGATCCCGATGGCTGATCTTATCAATAAAGATGACGAACTGGCGCGTCTGGATAAAGAGCTGGAAAAAACGGAGAAAGAGATCGCCGCTATCGAAGGTAAACTGGCGAACGACGGCTTTGTCAGCCGTGCGCCGGAAGCTGTCGTTGCCAAAGAGCGCGAGCGCCTCACCGCCAACCGTGAAGCAAAAGAAAAACTGATTGCTCAGAAAGCCACGATCGCAGCCCTGTGATCCTGACGGAATGAGTAGCGAAACCAGCCTCCGGGCTGGTTTTTTTATCCCTTATTTCGCCTGTTTACTTTGTGTGATAATTATTTATTATCATATTTATCGTTTCATACGATATCCACAGTAATCGCCCCTCAGGTTTATTCCCCCGGCTTTACTTTTCACAATAAAAATAATGAGATAATGATATCCATGACAAGCAGCACAACAGAAAACTACACCCTCCGCCTGATCCGCCAGGAAGATAACCCCGGTATCGCACAGGTGATCCGCGCGGTATCAGCTGAACACGGACTGACCGCAGACAAAGGCTTTGCGGTTGCAGACCCGATTCTGGATACCTTATACGAGGTGTACAGCCAGCCGCGGGCCGCATACTGGGTCATTGAGGCAGAAGGTGAGATCCTCGGCGGCGGCGGTGTTTCCGGCCTTGCCGGCGGTGACGGCAAAACCGCAGAATTACAGAAAATGTACATCTCTTCCCGCCTGCGCGGCAAAGGGCTGGCGAAAAAAATCGCACTTCAGGCGCTCGAATTTGCCGAAGCGGAAGGCTACAGCCAGTGTTATCTGGAAACCACTGCTGACCTTCAGGCAGCCATTAAGCTGTATGAAAAGCTCGGGTTTATCTTCCTTGATGCCCCGCTGGGCGACACCGGCCACAGCGACTGTGAAGTCCGTATGCTGAAAGTTTTCACTGCCTGATCCCCCGGCCGGCCGGAAGTCCGGCCGGTATCCGCTTTTCCGGTAAAAACATCCGGTGCTTTTCTGATAGTTTCTCTCCGCTGTTTATCTTACAGTCATTACACATGTGACGGATATCACATTTTGTAACTGACAAACAGGAGATCAGGATGATCAGCACGATTCACGGAATGAATGACCTGTTATGTACCGCCGTAACGCTGAAAGCACCGGCAGAGCGGCCGGTCTGCCGCATACAGGACGATGAACAGACAGAAATACAACAGGAAGGATGGCAGGGAGAGAGCAGGAGCCCGCAGGTAAGAACGCAGAAAGGCCCGGTTCTCTATCAGACCATTGAGGCAATGAAAGAAGCAGAGGATGATATCAATATTCAGGATATCCAATTTCCGGGCTGTGCGCCGCTGCGACCGATGATACGCGACAGCCAGAACGATTCCCGGCGTGAGCGCACTGCCCCGCTGAAGTCTGTCTTTTCAGTTTCCGCCTGAGCTGCGGACACAAAAAAACCTGCCGCGGCAGGTTTTTCAGTCATGGCAGAGAATCAGTGTAACGGTGCCTCATCAGCATCGTCGTCTTCATCTTCATCTTCGGCATCCGGGTCTTCAAAATAGGTGCCCCAGCCGTCGTAGTCCACATCCATTTTTTCCGCCAGACGCGCCAGCTGCTCTACCTGAGCATCAATATGTTCCGCTGTCAGGCCGCATTCGCTGATGATATCGCAACATAACACCACCTGGCCGCCTTCCACTTCCAGTTCTTCAGCATCCGTCACTTCATAACCCAGTTTGAACGCTTCAACCGCTGCTTTTTCCAGCTTGTCGTAGTTCTCACTCGAAAAATGGTGCTCAATGGTGTACTGCGCATCAGGATCACTGCCGTCTTCCAGCAGTTCTGCAATAATCGCACGGGTTTCTTCGCGCTGTTCTTCTAAAAACGCATCTAATTCTGACATGGCCATGTCCTCTGATAAGTGATACCCGCGCATTCTCCCACAGCCGCACCAATTGAGCCACCCATAATAAAAAAGAATTTACCTTCGGTGTTGCAATTGAATTTTTATTGATTTATGTTGAATATAAATTCATCGGAGACACGGATATGAACCCATTTTATCAACAGTCATTTTTACGGTTGCTTGACTATAAACCCGCCGATATCGAAAAACTGCTCAATCTTTCTGCTTATCTGAAACATGCCAAAAAAACCGGCTCTGAACAGCCGCTGATGAAAGGCAAAAATATTGCGCTGATTTTTGAAAAAGATTCCACCCGTACCCGCTGTGCCTTTGAAGTGGGTGCTTACGATCAGGGTGCGCAGGTAACATACCTGGGTTCGTCAGGCAGTCAGATAGGCCATAAAGAATCGATCAAAGATACCGCCAGAGTACTGGGCCGGATGTATGACGGTATTCAGTTTCGCGGTTATTCCCAGAAATCCGCCGAAGCGCTGGCGTACTATTCCGGTGTTCCGGTCTGGAACGGGCTGACCGACGAGTTTCATCCGACACAGCTGATTGCAGATTTACTGACCATCCAGGAGCATGTGAAAAAACCATTGTCTGAAATTAAATTTGCATATTTAGGCGATGCCCGTAATAACATGGGAAATACCATCGCTGAAATGGCTGCTGTAACCGGTATGGATGTCCGGCTGGTGGCGCCGGCCGGGTGTCAGCCGTCAGACGACCTTATCGCACAGTGCCGTAAAGCGGCTGAACTCACCGGCGGTAAAATTACCCTGACTGCAGATGTGGCAGAGGGTGTGAAAGGCGCTGATGTGCTGTACACCGATGTGTGGGTTTCCATGGGAGAAGCGAAAGAGGTCTGGGCAGAGCGGATTAAATTGCTGACGCCGTATCAGGTCAATCAGGATGTGGTGGATAAAACGGGCAATCCGGATGTTATTTTTATGCATTGCCTGCCGGCATTCCACGATACGGAAACCACCATGGGGCAATCTCTCGCGAAAGAGTACGGGTTTACCAATGGTATTGAAGTCACCAATGACGTGTTTGAATCAAAACACAGTGTGGTGTTTGATCAGGCAGAAAACCGGCTGCATTCCATTAAAGCGGTGATGGTTGCATCTCTTTCAAAAAACGTACAATTTTAAATTCACCGGCAGTGTTGCATAAATTTCATACAAAAAAGTGATATCAAACGCTTGCGCCGGGTTGCCGATTGCGTATAATGCCCCGCAATTTTGTCGGGAGGAAACAATGGTCATTGTGATTATCAGCACCGTAAAACCGGTGCCGGACAATGTGACATACCACGGACAGCCGCAGCGCGGCAATGTCTGCCATTCCCCCGTATTTATTTCAGAACCCCTCAATTGAGGGGTTTTTTTTTGCCTGGCCGAAACATGAGGAGACCCCAATGGCAAATCCGTTATACCTGCGCGATATCATCTCGATTAACGATCTCAGTCGTGATGAACTGGAACTGGTATTAAACACTGCCGCGGCGCTGAAACAACGCCCTCAGCCTGAATTACTGAAGCACAAAGTGATCGCCAGCTGCTTCTTCGAGGCCTCAACCCGCACGCGGCTCTCTTTTGAAACCGCTATTCAGCGCCTGGGCGCGTCTGTTGTCGGCTTTTCAGACAGCAGCAACACTTCGCTGGGCAAAAAAGGCGAAACGCTGGCGGATACCATGAGTGTGATCAGTCAGTACGCGGATGCTATCGTGATGCGCCACCCGCAGGAAGGGGCAGCACGGCTGGTGTCTGAGTTCTCCGGTAAGGTGCCTGTCATCAACGCCGGTGACGGCGCCAACCAGCACCCGACACAAACCCTGCTCGACCTGTTTACCATTCAGGAAACCCAGGGCCGCCTTGAAAATCTGCATATCGCCATGGTCGGTGATCTGAAGTACGGACGCACGGTGCATTCTCTGTCACAGGCGCTGTCAAAATTCCGCGGCAACCACCTGCATTTTATTGCCCCGCAGGCACTGGCAATGCCCAATCACATCCTGCATATGCTGGATGAAAACGGCGTGGCATACAGCGAACATCATTCTATTGATGAGGTACTTCCGCAGCTGGATGTGCTGTATATGACCCGCGTGCAGAAAGAGCGCCTTGACCCGTCCGAATACGCTAACGTCAAAGCCCAGTTTGTACTGCGTGCAGCCGATCTGGTCAATGTGAAACCGAACCTGAAAGTGCTGCACCCGCTGCCGCGCATCGATGAGATAACCCCGGATGTGGATAAAACGCCTTACGCGTACTACTTCCAGCAGGCCGGTAACGGGATCTTTGCCCGTCAGGCGCTGTTATCTCTGGTGTTAAACGAAACCTTCCCGGCCTAAGGAGCACATCATGACTCAGGATCATAAATTACTGGTTGAAGCCATCAAATGCGGTACTGTTATCGACCATATCCCTGCCAATGTGGGATTTAAGCTGCTCTCCTTTTTCCGTCTGACGGAGACGGACAGCCGTATCACTATCGGTCTGAACCTGCCGTCCAACAATATGGGCCGCAAGGATTTGATTAAACTGGAAGATACTTTCCTGACACCGGAGCAGGCCAACCAGCTCGGTTTTTATGCCCCGAAAGCCACAATTAATATTATCGAAGATTATCAGGTGGTTAAAAAACTGCCGATTAACCTGCCGGAACGTATTGAAGGCGTGATTATCTGCCCGAACAGCAACTGCATCAGTCACAATGAGCCGGTGGAAAGCAGCTTTACTGTTAAGTCCATTGCACAGGAAATTGTGTTAATCTGTAAGTATTGTGAGAAAGAATTTGATCACCACGCAATCATTAATAACCAATAAGATAGATCCAGGTCAGTTGCCCGGTAAAATCAGACGATTATAATGATGGCGTTTTTAAAAAGCTTAACAGCAATAATCATCCTACAGGAGTCCGTAATGACTAAAGTAATCGCAACAGAAAACGCACCAGCAGCAATCGGCCCGTATGTACAGGCAGTAGACCTGGGTAACATGGTAATGACTTCAGGTCAGATCCCTGTTGATCCGAAAACCGGTGCAGTTGCCGACGATGTTAAAGCTCAGGCGCGTCAGTCACTGAACAACATCAAAGCTATCATCGAACAGGCTGGTCTGAAAGTTACGGATATCGTGAAAACAACTGTTTTCGTTAAAGATCTGAACGACTTTGCTACTGTAAACGCAGAATACGCTGCTTTCTTTGATGAGCACAAAGCAGTATACCCTGCACGTTCTTGTGTTGAAGTTGCGCGTCTGCCAAAAGACGTTAAATTAGAAATCGAAGCAATCGCAGTCCGTAAATAATTACTGCGCTTTCTGAGAAGAGCATCTCTCAAAGAGATGACGTTGATTGAGCCCCCTGTATGGGGGCTCTGTTCATTATTAACCCGATAGTTATTAACCCGATAGTTAACCCGACAGCGAATCTGTCCTGTTCACAGCCTGCAATACACTCAACGGGGCATGGCAACCCAAAGCGATAACCCGGCCAGGCAATCCTGTTTTTTATGTTAACGATACATAAAACCACCGGCGGAATTGTTTATTCCGAAACCTGAATATAAATATTATTTTTACAGGGATGCCTTCAGACAAAACCAGCCAATTATAGTCTCTTACTTACAAATAAACCACCGGCTGTTTATTTAAACACCCTGATGAAATTTGCCATACTAATATGGTTTTTGTAATTAAAAATATTAATTATAGGTGGCAATATGTTAGAAAAAGTAAAAATATCGACGGGAGTGCCCCTCATCTTAATCGCATTTCTTTTGATACAGATTATTTCATCATTTTATTTTCTCAGGTTTATAAACTCACAGAATGAAATAAATAACACGATGACGATACAGTCAGAAAAAACTCATGTACTCGACCGTGTCTGGATTGGATTTTTAGAGAACCGATCATTACTTAACATCATATCCAAAGGTGTAATGAAAGGTATTTATGAAAATGATACACAGAAAAAAAAACGAATTGATTATGCGGAAGAACAGGTAAAAAAAACAAGATCGGATTGGTTAAAATTTAAATCAATGCCAACAAAATTCGGAGAAGAACTTGAACATCATATGGATTCTTCTTTTAATGAATATTATAACGCTCAGCTTGAGTTAGTTTATTTTTTGCGGAAAAACAGGTTAGATGACTTTGATAACCAACCTACCAGTGATTATCAAAATGTATTCGGAAAATTATATGAAAATTATTATATCGCAGATACCGCTTATTATGACAAACTCATTAAAAATAGTAAAAATAATGAAACATTGACAATATGGATAGCAATATTGCTACTTGTCAGCATTTGTATCACCATCATTTTAGTCTGGGTCGGTATTCGTCGTTTACTTATCTTACCGATGAATCATTTCCAGGAAAGCATTCAAAGTATTGCAAAAGGTAATCTGATAAGACCGATTAACGTGACAGGCAGTTATGAAATCAAAAAACTATCTGAAACATTACGTTATATGCAAAACGAACTTTCCAAAACTGTCGGGGATGTCCGGGATGGTGCCAATGCCATTTACAGGGGTGCCGGTGAGATATCTGCCGGTAATAACGACCTGTCTTCGCGGACAGAACAACAGGCAGCCTCTCTTGAAGAAACCGCAGCCAGCATGGAAGAACTGACAGCCACCGTGCGCCAGAATGCCGATAATGCCCGTCAGGCACGTCATCTGGCGTTAACCGCCTCCGAAACCGCAGAGCGTGGCGGGCAAGTCGTGGATGATGTCGTAAATACCATGCGCGGTATCGGGGACAGCTCTGAGAAAATTGCCGATATCATCAGCGTGATTGACAGTATTGCCTTCCAGACCAACATTCTGGCGCTGAATGCCGCAGTGGAAGCGGCACGCGCGGGTGAGCAGGGCCGCGGCTTTGCCGTTGTGGCCGGTGAGGTCCGCAGCCTTGCCCAGCGCAGTGCGCAGGCAGCCCGGGAAATCAAAACCCTGATCGGGGATTCGGCCGGCAGAGTCGATGCCGGTACAGTACTGGTTGAGCGCGCCGGTGAAACAATGGATGAAATTGTCAGCGCCGTCACCCGGGTCACCGATATTATGAGTGAGATAGCCTCTGCATCGGATGAACAAAGCCGCGGAATTGACCAGATTGGCATGGCAGTGACGGAAATGGACAGAGTAACCCAGCAGAATGCGGCGTTAGTCGAGCAATCAGCGGCAGCGGCTGCATCACTTGAAGAGCAGGCAGGCAGACTGACTCAGGCCGTATCTGTATTTCAGATACAGACCGGAGAACTGAAGACCGGCACTCAGACCGGTACGGTGATGCCGTTACGGCGCCCTGTTCCTGAAAAACCGGCAAATACACATAATGACTGGGAAGCGTTTTAATATAGACATGCTGAAACAGACAATGGCGCTGACGATTCAATAACCGCCGTTTTATGGGTGATAAATTTTAATAGTAAAATTTATCACCTCATCTTATACCCGCAGATTTTCCAGCAACTGATCAAACGACACCCTGACTTTGTCATACGTCGCCTGCGGGTTTTCACTGTGCACAATCCACATGGCGCATTCGTACAGCCCGCCATTAATAAACAGTGCCAGCACATCGGGTGCCACCTGTTTTATCCGCCCTGCTTCCATCAGATGTGTCAGGCGCCGGGTGATCCCCTGCACACAGGCCAGTTCATGGGATTTAACAATGGAAAAATCCAGTACCGAAGCCGCATCACGGAACATAATCCGCTGCACTTCCGGCTCCAGACTCATCGCCAGATAGCCCTGACAGCGTGATTTAAACGCCGTCCACGCATCTGCTTCATTTTTTTCTGCCGTATCCAGACGCGCATCAAGTTCGCGATCCAGATCCTGTAATACGGCCAGAAACAGACCCTTTTTGTCACCAAAGTGATGATACAGCGCCCCCCGGGTCAGACCGGCCTGCGCCGTCAGGTCATCCATTACGGTGGCGGCGTACCCTGCCCCGCCAAACTGCTGGCGTGCAGCACGGATAAGCTTTGTCCGCGTTTCTTCTATCATCTCTGCACGTGGCTTATGACCCATTTTCTCACTCCTGCGGTTGGCTCTCTTCAGCCGTGCGATTATAACACTTTTTTATTGACATACATCGCGTATGTCAATAGATTCACATACGCAATGTATGTTAATTGCATTACAGCCGGCTACTTCCGGCAGTTAAAATCATACCCGTCTGTAATACCACGGGTATCTGTGAGGTTGTTATGTTCAGCTCTTATCGTGTCATCTTTCAGCATCCCGGCACCAAAGCTTTTTCCGGTGCGGGATTTATCGCGCGGATGACCGTCTCCATGATGGGGATTGGGATCATTACCATGATTGCCCAATTGCGTGATTCTTTCTTTATGGCCGGCGTAACCGCAGCTGTTTATACTTTTTCGGCGGCATTCTGCGCCCCGCTGATCGCCCGTCTGGTGGATCGCTACGGGCAGAGCCGTATCCTGCCGAAAACGCTGGTGATCAGTGTGCCCGCGACTGCCGTTCTGCTGTTATGCACAGTTTATGATGCTCCGGACTGGGCAATCTGGCTGTCCGCTGTTTTTGTCGGGGCGATCCCGAGCATGCCCGCGATGATCCGCTCCCGCTGGACACATATCTATAAGGGCGATCCGCGTTTGCAGACGGCTTACTCTTTTGAGTCCGTACTGGATGAGATCAGCTTTATTATCGGGCCGCCGCTGTCGGTCACACTCTGTATCGCGCTGTTCCCGCAGGCCGGGCCGCTGGCGGCAATTATTTTTCTGATAATCGGTACGATGCTGGTGGTCTGCCAGAAACGGACTGAGCCGCCTGTACATAAACGTGACGGGCTGGCGAAAGGCACCGTGCTGCGCCTGCCCGCTATTCAGCTGCTGATGGTGGTTCTGCTTGCACTCGGGGTGATTGTCGGGACGGTGGATGTACTGGCTGTTGCTTTTGCCAATGCACAGGGATATCCGAAAGGGGCAAGCTATGTGCTGTCTGTCTATGCCGCCGGTTCCTGTATCGCCGGGTTTATCTTCGGTGCGATACGTCTGCCGTTCAGCTACACAAAGCAGTTTGTCTTCACGGCGGCCGCCACACTGCTGACCACCCTGCCGCTGCTGCTGGTCACCAATCTGACCGGTCTGGGGCTGACCATGTTCGTCGCCGGTTTCTTCTTCTCGCCGACCATGATCCTCGCTATCGGCTTTGTGGAACGTGAAGCACCGGCCAATATGCTGACAGAAGGTTTTACCTGGCTTATTACCGGCCTGGCGGTCGGTGTGGCACTCGGCTCTGCCGGAGTCGGTATGATCATTGATACTTACGGCATTGATACCGGGTTCCTGCTGGCTATCGCTGCGGGGGTCTGCGTACTGCTCACCGCCTGTATCGGTTATGTTTTCGTCTTCAAAGATGATAAAAACAACGCTGATAAGTGACAGAAATAACTTTTACTATAATTTCAGCAATCAAACCGCACATTTTTACACTTAACCGGAGTGTGCGGTTTACCTGATGTCGCCAAAATACTTTGACTTAAATCAATTTCAATCGCCTTATTCCGGAGGAAATCTATATCTAGTGCTATATAATACAAAGCACACAAGATATAGTATTTATTCACAGTGTTATCCACAACGCCATGAAGCCGCATTATAACAGGTTTTACCCTGTGGATAACCAAACTGCCGGAGAGAAGCAAAGTGCACACTATCGTGATTAAGCGTGATGGATGTCAGGTAAATTTTGATGAATCACGCATCCGGGATGCCATTAAAAGAGCCGCTAAAGCCGCACGTGTTAATGATGATGACTACTGCTCTCAGGTTGCGGCCCGGGTAGCCTCCCTGCTGGGTGACCGGAAAAAAGTGGATATCGGTGAGATCCAGGACGCCGTTGAAAATCAGTTAATGTCCGGTGATTACAAAGAGTTAGCCAGAACTTACATCGAATATCGTCATGACCGCGACGTGGCACGTGAACTGCGCGGCCGCCTCAATAATGAGATCCGCGGGCTGGTCGAACAGAGTGATATGTCCATTCTCAACGAGAATGCCAATAAAGACAGCAAGGTGATCCCGACACAGCGTGACCTGCTGGCGGGTATCGTTGCCAAGCACTACGCAAAACAGCACATTTTACCGCGTGATGTTGTAATTTCACACGAACGTGGTGAAATTCACTATCACGATCTGGACTACGCGCCGTTCTTCCCGATGTTTAACTGCATGCTGATCGATCTGAAAGGCATGCTGACTCATGGCTTTAAAATGGGTAATGCCGAGATAGAACAGCCTAAGTCCATCTCTACCGCGACTGCGGTAACAGCACAAATTATTGCCCAGGTGGCCAGCCATATTTACGGCGGTACCACGATTAACCGTATCGACGAAATTCTCGCGCCGTTTGTCACTGCCAGCTATAACAAACATCTGAAAACGGCAAACGAGTGGCAGATTCCGGATGCGGAAGGTTATGCCAATGCCCGCACAGAAAAAGAGTGTTATGACGCTTTCCAGTCACTGGAATATGAAGTCAACACACTGCACACCGCCAACGGACAGACCCCGTTTGTCACTTTTGGCTTCGGGCTCGGCACATCCAAAGAATCCCGCATGATCCAGCAGGCGATTTTACGTAACCGTATCGCCGGTCTCGGAAAAAATCACAAAACCGCGGTATTCCCGAAACTGGTCTTCGCTATTAAAAAAGGCCTCAACCACCAGTACGGCGATCCGAACTATGACATCAAACAGCTTGCGTTAGAGTGCGCCAGCAAGCGGATGTACCCGGATATCCTGAACTACGATCAGGTAGTGAAAGTTACCGGTTCCTTTAAAACCCCGATGGGCTGCCGCAGTTTCCTCGGTGTGTATGAAGAGAACGGCGAAATGATCCACGACGGGCGTAACAACCTCGGGGTTATCAGCCTGAACCTGCCGCGTATTGCTATCGAATCACAGGGCAGTGAAACGGATTTCTGGTCTCTGCTGGATGAACGTCTGGTGCTCGCCAAAAAAGCGCTGATGACCCGTATCGCACGGCTGGAAAATGTCAAAGCCCGCGTCGCGCCGATTCTGTATATGGAAGGTGCCTGTGGTGTGCGGCTGAAAGCGGATGATTCCGTTACTGAAATCTTTAAAAACGGCCGTGCCTCAATTTCTCTGGGTTACATCGGTATCCATGAAACCATCAATGCTCTGACCGGCACTGAAACACACATGTATGACGATGAACAGCGCCGCGCTCTGGGTGTTGCCATCGTGGAACGCCTGCGCCGTGCAACCGATGAATGGAAAGCAGAAACCGGCTACGGCTTCAGTCTCTACAGCACGCCGAGTGAAAACCTGTGCGACCGCTTCTGCCGTCTGGATACTGCTGAGTTCGGTCTCATTCCGGGTGTGACCGACAAAGGGTATTACACCAACAGCTTCCACCTGGATGTGGAGAAAAAGGTCAATCCGTACGACAAACTGGATTTTGAAGCACCGTACCCGCCGCTGGCGAACGGCGGTTTCATCTGTTACGGCGAATACCCGAACCTTCAGCACAACCTGAAAGCACTGGAAGATGTCTGGGATTACAGCTATGACCGCGTTCCGTACTACGGTACCAACACGCCGATTGATGAGTGTTACGAATGCGGATTTGCCGGTGAGTTTAACTGTACCAGCAAAGGTTTTGTCTGCCCGAAATGCGGTAATCATGACGCTTCCCGCGTATCCGTCATCCGCCGTGTATGCGGTTATCTCGGCAGCCCGGATGCCCGTCCGTTTAACGCCGGGAAACAGGAAGAAGTGAAACGCCGCGTTAAACACCTGAATAACGGACAATTAGGCTGAGTTGTGAATTATCATCAGTATTACCCCGTTGACGTCGTCAACGGGCCGGGTACACGCTGCACGCTGTTTGTTTCAGGCTGTGTGCATCAGTGCCGCGGCTGTTATAACCAGAGTACATGGCGCACTGATTCCGGCGTGCCGTATACCCGGGAACTGGAAGATAAAATTATCGCCGACCTCTGTGATACCCGTGTAAAACGTCAGGGAATTACACTGTCCGGCGGTGATCCCCTGCATCCGCACAATGTGCCGGAGATTCTGGCACTGGTGCGGCGTATCCGCCGCGAGTGCCCGGCGGAAAAAGATATCTGGATGTGGACAGGTTATAAACTGGATGAACTGAATGATGCCCAGCAGGAAGTCATTGAGCATATCAATGTATTAGTTGACGGGAAATTTGTGCAGGATCTGCATGACCCGATGCTGATCTGGCGCGGCAGCAGTAACCAGGTTATTCACTATTTGCGCTGAAACCAACGCTGAAACGCGACCAGTGCAGTTTCTTTCCGAACCCAAGCGTATTATTCACCATCTTAATCTCATCCAGCCGCAGCCCCCGCAACGGGGTTTTTGCGGCGACGGCCACCGGAAACCGGCGGCAGTAACGTGCCCGGGCCTGTTTTTCCTCTTCCTCTGACAGGGTAACAATCTCCCCCCGGAACTGTATCCCGCGGATTTTTGCCACCGTGACCGTCTGTGCAGAAATAGTTCCCGCCACCCGCGGGCTCTGCTGCATCAGGGTGCCGTGTCTGGTATGCGGTTCAGTAAGGAAATAAAGCATCATCGCTTCCGGATCCGCAATATAAAAGCAGGAGGCGCACCACAGGTCATCTCCGGCAGTGGCACACAGCGTAAAGACATGATTTTTCTTCAGATAAGACAGGATTGAATCGTGCGGTAATTCCATACAGTACCCCCAATAAAACCACACCGGCTGATAGAGTATATCATCCGGTGCTGGTTCAGACAGTCCCGTCAGACGGGCTGTATTGTATGGCAAATCTCAGGAATTATTTATAGAGTTCCGCAGTACCACTCATCAGGTTTTCACCGCCTGCAGAGATGATGCGGAAAGAAGTTGCACCAGCTTCATCAGCTTTTTTGGATAAGGCAGCAGTCACATCAGCCAGGGTATCAATATCGCTGACAGAAACAACACCGACAGGTGCTTGTGTGCTATGTTGTACTTCGGTAGCAGCCATTGAACCAAATGAAACGGCACTTAAAGCTAAAATTGCAGGGATTACTGTTGAAATTTTCATATTATGATTCCTTAGAATAAACGTAATATCATGAGACGTTTTTGTCTCTCTCTGTGATGTGAGTCATATTATGCTCCTCCGTCGAAAAAGAAAATTAGCTATTTCTGCTGTAGTTATTCAATAAAATTGATGATCAGGGTTTTAATTAATCTGTGAAAAGAATTACCATGGTGAATACCACTGATTAATTAATTACTTGCGTGACTATCCCGCAATGTAAATCAGCAAAATATTCGACTTTCATATAAACACAAAAACGCACGATTAAACAAAAATGAATGATAATGCAGAGATAAACACGTGGTTTCTTTACATAATCAGGACAGAATCCGGATATCTTTACACAGGGATCACCCGTGATGTCGCACAACGTGTTGCAACACATCAGTCCGGAAAAGGGGCAAAATACCTGCGGGGGAAAACCGGGTTAAGCGTGGTGTATCAGGCCGCACTGGCGGATCGCTCAATAGCGTCAAAAGAAGAATACCGGGTCAAGCAGCTGACAAAGAAGAAAAAAGAAAGGCTGGTCAGTGACCAGCCTTCTGATTTGACGACATACCTTAACGGTGGTGATTATTCACAGCTGTCAAAGTGATGTGAGAAATTAACCAGTCCGTGATAACGGTCTGCGGCATCGTTTTCCAGCGGATAGATCAGAAAGTACGGTGCGGTATCCGGCCATTTGCAGTGCAAATCAAATTCGGCTGCCGGTTTAAAGCCCCATTTTCCGTAGATTTCAGGATCGCCCAGCACCACAACCGCGCCGTAACCGAATTCATTGAGGCTGTCCAGCCCCTCATAAACCATCTGCTTCGCAATCCCCTGCCCACGGTAAGCCTCTGCCACCGCAAGCGGCGCCAGCCCGACCCACTGACAATCTTCGCCTTCCACGTCCACCGGCGTGAAACCGGCATAACCGACCACCAGCCCCTCATCATCAGTGGCAACCACACCTAAGGTCAGCAGCCCGTCTTCCCGCAGCGAATGCAGGAGATCAGCTTCATTATCACGCCCGAATGCGCTGCGCAGCAGTGTATCGATACCGGCGGCATCAACCGGAATTTCTGTGCGGATCAGCATGAGGTCACCACTGCGTGTGATTTATCTTCGTCTTCCGCCAGCCCGGCCTGAATAAAGTCAGCCAGCTGCATTAATGCCGTGCGCAGCAGCGGCGGCATACCGTCAAGATCAATCGAGTCCATCAGGTTTTTGACATACAGACCCAGCTCGGTGTCCCCTTCAATGCGCAGACGGCGCTGAAAGAACAGAGTATCCGGGTCCTCTTTGCGGGCAGCGATCAGCACCAGATCATTAGCGTTACCGCTGAAACTGACATCTTCCTGTTCATCCGCACTGACCACCAGACGGCCGTCACGGTTACTGATATACCAGTGGAGCGCCAGGTCGCGGACTTCCACTTTCAGCCATTTATTTTCCAGAAAATCGAGATCACCTTCTGTCAGCGCCTCTTCAAACTGACGCGCCAGAACCTGCTGGAGAACCTGTTTTTGCAGGGTAAACGGCGTTAATTTCAGCGGAAACCGCAATAACGCCGGCCCGTTGTGTACGAGCGAGGAACGAATTTTGGCAAACACCGTACTGACTCCTTAATCTGAATTACTGCGTCATTGTGCCAGAATCTGCGGAAATAACTCAGGATTCCGGTCAATTTTTCGTGTCATTATTTCTATTATATACCCGATTTTCCCCCTGCCGCAGAGAACATCCCGCTTTTATATCCGCAAACCGGGTGATTTTTTGCGGCAAATGTTCACTAACCTGCCTCAGGTCAATACCTTTTTTAGCCTGCCATTTACAATTTCCGATCATTTTTATTATTCAGTCTGAGAGTCTCACCATGGAACTATTGTGTCCTGCCGGTAATTTACCCGCACTGAAAGCCGCCATTGATAACGGTGCGGATGCGGTTTATATCGGCCTGAAAGATGATACTAATGCCCGTCACTTCGCCGGTCTGAATTTTACTGAAAAAAAACTCGCGGAGGCGGTGGATTATGTTCACCGCCACCAGCGTCACCTGCATATCGCGATTAACACCTTTGCCCATCCGGACGGTTTCAGCCGCTGGCAGCGGGCGGTGGATATGGCCGCACAACTGGGGGCGGATGCCCTGATCCTCGCGGATATCGCCATGCTGGAATATGCTGCGGAGCGCTATCCGCATATTGAGCGGCATGTCTCTGTGCAGGCGTCCGCCACCAATACCGAAGCTATCCGTTTCTATCAGCGCAACTTTGATGTACACCGTATTGTGCTGCCGCGAGTGCTCTCTATTCATCAGGTAAAACAGCTGGCACGCACCAGTCCGGTGCCGCTGGAAGTCTTTGCATTCGGCAGTCTGTGTATTATGGCGGAAGGCCGCTGCTACCTCTCCTCCTATCTGACCGGGGAATCCCCGAATACAGTCGGTGCCTGCTCACCGGCACGGTTTGTCCGCTGGCAGGAAACCCCGCAGGGACTCGAATCCCGCCTGAATGACGTGCTGATTGACCGCTACGGTGCGGATGAGAATGCCGGTTATCCGACACTCTGCAAAGGCCGCTACTGCGTGGACAGCAAGCCTTACCACGCTCTGGAAGAGCCGACCAGCCTCAACACGCTGGAGCTGCTGCCGGAACTGATGGCGGCCAATATCGCGTCAGTGAAAATTGAAGGCCGCCAGCGCAGCCCGGCCTATGTGACGGATGTGGCCAAAGTGTGGCGTCAGGCGATTGACCGCTGCAAGGCCGATCCGGACAACTATGCGCCGGATGCCGCGTGGATGCAGACCCTCGGCGGCATGTCAGAAGGACGGCAGACTACCCTCGGTGCTTACCACCGCAAATGGCAGTAACGGAGAGAAAAACGATGCAATTTTCATTAGGTTCAGTCCTCTATTACTGGCCGAAAGCAACACTGGAACAGTTTTATCAGCAGGCAGTACAAAGCAGTGCGGATATTATCTATCTCGGTGAAACCGTGTGCAGCAAGCGCCGGGAAATGAAACCGGACGACTGGATAAATCTCGCCAAAACCGTTGCTGAAAGCGGCAAACAGGTGGTGATTTCCACGCTGGCGCTGTTACAGGCTCCGTCTGAGCTGAAAGAGATCGCCAAACTGGTCGATAACGGCGAATTTATGATCGAAGCGCATGATTTCGGTGTGATTAATATGCTGCATGAACGCGGGCTGCCGTTCGTCGCCGGACACGGCCTGAACTGTTATAACGCCCCGGCGCTGAAAATCCTGCAAAAACAGGGCATGACGCGTTGGTGTATGCCGGTGGAACTCTCCCGTGACTGGCTGGTTAACCTGCTGAAACAGTGTGAAGAGCTGGAGATCCGTGACAAATTTGAAGTGGAAGTGATGAGCTACGGCCATCTGCCGCTGGCCTACTCCGCCCGCTGCTTCACCGCCCGTTCGGAAAACCGCGCCAAAGATGACTGCGAAACCTGCTGTATCAGTTATCCGCAGGGGCGCAAAGTGCTCTCACAGGAAAATCAGCAGGTCTTTGTCCTTAACGGGATTCAGACCCAGAGTGGTTACTGCTATAACCTCGGCAATGATCTGCGTTCTATGCAGGGACTGGTTGATATTGTGCGGATCTCCCCGGAAGCCCCGGACGATCTGGCCGTCATTGACCATTTCCGTCAGAATGAAACCGGCGCACAACCGCTGGATTTGGCACAGGCACAAAACTGCAACGGCTACTGGCGTAAAGTGGCGGGCCTGGAACTGGTGGAATAACAGAAGGAAATAACAATGACTGATGTTTATGCCCGTTTAAACGCACTGAATATTGAACTGCCGCCGGTCGTTGTACCGGATGCAAAATTTCAGCCGTATGTGATTTTTGATAACACCATTACACTTTCCGGTCATTTATCCAAAACCGGGGAGCAGCTAAATACCGGTAAGTTCGGGGCGGATCTGACCATTGAACAAGGTGAGAAAATTGCCCGTCAGCTGGCTGTTAATCTGCTCGGTACATTGCAGGGTGCGGTGGGTGATCTGAATAAGATTAAAAAGATCATCAACCTGAACTGCATGATCAACGGCACTCAGGATTTTACAGATCCCCATGTGGTGGCGAATGCCTGTTCACAGGTTTTCCATGATGTTTTCGGTGAGAAAGGCTACCACAGCCGTAATGCACTGACCGTGGCACAGCTGCCGTTCGGTGCCTGTATGGAGATATCGCTGATCGCCGGTATTGAGTAACAGAACAGAACGGGCGCGATATAAGCGTGCCCGTTATCCGGCTTTATTTTTTACGTTTCGCTTTCAGAAAATCAATTCGTTCCTGTGCCGGATAATGCCCTGCGGCTAATGCTTTTTCGTAATATTTAATGGCTTTATTATCGTCTTGTTTTACGCCTTCGCCCTTTTCATACATACTCCCTAAATTAAATAACCCAACAGAATTATTCTGTGCAGCGGACTGTTTAAACAAAGATAATGCTTTTGTATAATCTTGTGTAGTACCATGGCCATATTTATATAGAGCACCAAGGTTGTTTATTGCACCAGGAATATTTTTATCTGCTGCCAGCTTAATGTAGTAAAATGCTTTCTGGTACTGATGGCTTTTAAAATAAAGAACACCAATATTATTTAAAGATAAATCATTACCTAGCTTTATTGACTCCAAATAATATTCCTCTGCTTTTTTTGGATCATAACCTTCATAGTCAGACCGGCTATATATAGTACCTAGTTTATTTAATGCTTCTGACTTTATATTATAATCTTTTTTTCCCAATCCAACTAATAGTAGTTTTTCAGACTCCTCATAGTTTCCATTCTCCTGATAAAGACTCGCTAAATTTAAAAGGGTAGTATCCGCTCCTGATGCGATCGCCTGTTTATAGAGAGTAATTGCTTTTTCAATATTTCCTTCCTGCTTTGCCAGCAATCCCAGATTATTCATGGCATGTGAAGATCCTAATTCCGCTGCTTTTTGATATAATTGGTATCCTCTCTTCACATCCTTAGTTACCCCGAAACCATCCATATAAAACTCACCAAGATAAAACAACGCATCTGCATTATTCTGCTCTGCTGCTTTTTCAAACCAGTAACGGGCAAATACAGAATTCTGCGGAAAACCGATACCTTCTTCATACAACAGCCCGATTTGTAACTGGATTAGTGCATTAGCTTTATTTACCTGCGTTGTATATTTCTCATGCGAATGTGTTACTACGGCGTAACCGGGTGAAGAGAGTATAATAACCAACGCGTATAACACTGTTTTTACTGTCATCCACATAGTGGTTTCCTCACCTTATTGAGCGTTCTTTTTCCTGAGGTCATCAATTTTCTTCTGTGCCGGATAATGCCCTACGGCTAATGCTTTTTCGTAATATTCAATGGCTTTATTATCGTCTTGTTTTACGCCTTCGCCCTGCTCATACATACTGGCAATATTATACAATCCGCTGGAACTACCTAATTCCGCCGCTCTCTGAAACAGAGATAATGCTTTAGCATAATCCTGCTTAACACCGTATCCATATCGGTATAATGAACCAAGGTTATTAACTGCTCCCGGTAAATTTCTGTCTGCTGCTAATTTTATATAAGCATACGCCCCTGAATACTTATCCATATCTATATAAAGCATTCCAAGATTATTCAGTGCCGCATCATTATTTAATGCTATTGATTTAAGATAATATTCTTCTGCCTTTGTAAGGCTGTATTTCCTGAATCTGGGATCACTGTATAAATTACCCAGCTTATTTAATCCTTCTGATTTTATTAAATCGTTTTTATTGAGAGCAGAAATCAATACCTGTTCAGATTTATCATAGTCGCCGGTCATTTGATATAATCCACCCAGGTTAATAATTGCAAACTCTGAACCAGCCGAAATTGCCTGCTGATAAAGTGAGATTGCATCTTCTATCCTGCCTTCCTGCTTTGCCCTGAGCCCCAAATTATTCATAGCATCACCTGACCCATGAAAAGCAGCCTGTTGATATAGCTCAAGCCCTTTACTTTCGTTCTTATCGACACCATTGCCATCTATATAATAAGAACCAAGATAAAACAACGCATCTGCATTATTCTGTTCTGCTGCTTTTTCAAACCAGTAACGGGCAAATACAGAATTCTGCGGAAAACCGATACCTTCTTCATACAGCAGTCCGATTTGTAACTGGATCAGCGCATTGGCCTTTAATACTACAGAACGATTATCAGCACTATCTGTCGGTTTACGTTCGGAATCAATAGTTTCAGGCTTGACTATTTCACTTGCATAGCTGCTGCCTGCAATCATTAAAAAAACAGAGAATATGACTGATCGCAACCGACTCCTGAGTTTGTATGCTAATATCATTAAATACTCCATTGTAAGGATACAAGGCTATGGCAAACATAATCTATTTAAAGCTGGAAGGAAAGCAACAGGGTTTAATATCAAGAGGCTGCTGTACCTCAGATTCTATAGGGAATAAGTATCAGTCCGGTAAGGAAGATTATATCTTTATTACTGAATTTGATTGTGCGGTAACTCGTGATCAGAACCTCAGCCATCATCCGATTGATTTTGTAAAATTAATTGATAAATCTTCCCCGCTGATTTTAGTAGCCATTGCCAATAATGAAAGGCTAACCCTGACCTTTGATTTTTTCCGGATATCACAACATGGCGGCCCGGAAAAATACTATACGATAAAGCTCAATGAAGCGAGTATCGTTAATTACGCCACTCGTTCGCCTAACAATATTCTGCGCAATGATATTCAGCCGGAAGAGTATATCTCCGTAAAATACCGGGATATTACCACCTCCCATATTATGGCCGGAACTTCCGGCTACAGTATTACCGATGATAATAACTACTGACTATAACGTGCGATAAGGCTGCGAACCTCCTGCACAAAAGCCTCATCTGCTGACCGGCCGGAGGGTTTCGCAGCCAGTAACACAAAATTTGCCAGTTCATCTTCCAGAAAATAGTAGATCAGTGACAATTGTGCGCGATCTAATGCCTGATAAACCGCGTAGTTTCTTTCTTTTAATCGCTGCGCCGCACGGGCCATTTTTTCGATAGTGCCGTAACTGTACAGGAGTGTTGCAATAACCACTGACCGTTTGATAACCAGCTCTTTCTGACTAAACAGAGCAGGAAATTTATAGGCAACAGCCGCAACAACACCAGCAGATATTGCAGTGACGATATATCGTCTTAATACGGAATTACCTATAACTATTGGAGTATAGTGAGCAGTTTTATTATCAATATATCTATCCGTAAATGTTCTGATATCCGACTCTACTTCCTTGTATCTCGTTTTATTAATATCATTTTCTATAAATCTTGCAATTTTAGATCTTCTGGACAACGGTATATCCTCTAAAACCGCTGACACAATAATATCAATCGCTTCTTTAAAATTTTCATAGGGATCAGCCAGAAAACGCAGAAGGTAAATCGCTTCCGCGTTTTCTTTCATAATCTGATATCCGCCTGACAGACGTTTATTACGTAAAAAACTCATCGGAATATCGATAACCGGAAACGGAAAATCAGCCAGCGTATTTACCGCCCGCTCGGCACCGTGATAGCTGGTCACCGCAATATCTTTTATCAGTGCATCCGGAATACGGCTCATTGCTGTTTCAACAGAGGGTTCACTGTCCGCACATTGGTAATAAATGGATTCACCCAGTCCGGTATACGGTTTACATGCTGTTTCTGTTTTTCTTTCAGTCAGTAATTTCCGCAGAAAACGTATTATCCGACGGTTGGTATAAATCCGTGCTTTTACCTCTTCTGAAATATCCGTAATTTCACCATCACGGCAATAAAACTGATCCATCGGGTCAAAATCGTTACAATAAGCCATATGACCTCCCTGCCATTATGTTAAGTCATTCCCCCCGGAGGGCATCCGATATCATAAGTGTAGCCGGAAATACAAAATATACCGGCCAAAAAAATCCCGTGACAGGCACGGGATTTCATTTATTTTAGCGGGCTTTGTTTTTCCGCCGCGATAACCGCCGCAGGGAATGTGTAATACGCCGTAATTCCCCGTCACGCAGCATACCGATAAAGACACCGAGAAGCGTATAAATAATCCCGAGCACCAGCATCATAATAATATCGTTCTGTACACTGCTGAACGGCAAATCCATCTGGTTGATACCGGCAATCGCTTTGGTCGCCCAGGTGGACGGCAGTGCGGAAGCAATAAACCGCACCCAGTCCGGCATCGCCTGTAACGGCCAGATAGTACCGGACATATAAAAGACCGGTGTGGTGACAAAGGCCAGCGTCAGGTAAATCATCTCCACACTGCGCAGACATTCGGTGACCAGTTTCCCGAGTCCCAGAACCCCCAGCAGGAACGGGAACGTCAACAGCCACAATTCATACATCGGCGCTTCCTGACGATACCCCAGTACCCACGGCCACAACGCGAAGAAGACGGTCGACAGGAACAGCCAGATCGGCAGCAGCGCACTCAGCGCTCCCAGATAGACTGCCAGAGGCGGTTTACCTTTCGGTGTACTGCGCACGGCAATACTGACACGGACACAGGCGATCAGCAGTGTGTGCTGCAACAGCATGACCAGCAGCCCCGGCAGCGCAATGGCGGCAAAACTGACACCCGGGTTATACATCCCGACCGTTTCCGACTGAATCGGCGCGATCAGTATTGATGCCTGCTCCGGTGTATAACCGTTTGCTGTCAGGATTTTGGTGTTGTAATCCGCCAGGATCTGCTGATATGCCTTGCTCAGCTCCTGCTGAATCTGCCCGCTGGCGATACGGTTGGTACCGTCACCAAATACCGGCACAGTAATATTTTTGCCCTGTAAGAGATTGCGTTCAAAATCCTGCGGAATAATGATGATCGCAAACAGATCACGCATGATCATATCCTGCCGGGCTGCGGCCAGGTTGTCATAACTGTGCAGTTCCACTTTTGCGGTGGCGTCCAGCTCCCGCACCAGTGAACGGCTGGCCACCGTGTTATCCTGATCCACCACCGCGACCGGTAAGTCCCACAGTACCGGATGCACATAGACCAGGCTCATGACACACAGCGAGATAATCAGCAGCATCCACATCGGTTTTTCAAGCATACCGAGCAGTACTTTCAGGAACGTCTGGAAATACAGTTTCATACCGCGTGTCCTCCCTGTAATGCCAGCCGTTTCGGCAGGCGGTTACGGATCAGGAAAGTCGCGCCCACCGGATAGAGCAGCAATAACGCACAGACATACAGGATATGCTGTAACGAGACTTCCCGCAGGAAGATATCAAACATAGCGTTCAGCGCATGTGTCAGCGGCTCGATGTTCGCGATAATCCGTGCCGGCAGAATCATCGACAGCTCCGGCACGGTCATCCCGGAAAAGGCCATTGCCATACTCACCAGCATCCCGATCATACTGTAAGCCATCATCGGATCACGGGTGAATGTATAGAGGAGCAGGCCGATGCTCTGGGCGGCCATCACATAAAAGAAACCGATCATCAGCATATAGACCGGATTCCCGGTGACTTTAGCCTCAAAAACGGTGACCAGAACACCCAATTCGATCATCAGCAGTGCTGTGAAAAACAGGGTATACGGTGCCAGCTTGCCGAGCACACCGCTGAACAGCGGTTTAATGGATTGCAGCATGGTGCTGCGTGACATGGTGTAAATCGTACAGGTCACCACAAACAACTGAAGCATATGGATCGTGGCAGCAAACTGCTGATAATAAATATAACTGCCGCTGGCGTTAAACAGGGTGTCATAGGACATCGTCACCTGAGCCAGTTTCGGGACATTTTTCCCCATTTCAGAAGCGAGGACGGAGCGGTACTGGCCGTTCAGTTCGGCAATCAGTCCGCTGAAGTCCTGGGTGGCATAACTGCCGGAAGCATAAAACAGTGCATTAAAAAACATCCGGGTTGTCGGCTGCTTGCCGGACAGCACATCACTTTCAAAACGCGGCGGGATCACCAGGATGGCATAATCTTCCGCACTCCCCATGCGCTCAAGTGCAACCTCTTTATCATCCTGCGGTGTGATACTGGCGTGTGAGGCCGCATTCAGATTACGCACCAGCGTACGCGAGAGCGGGCTGTGGTCATAATCAATGGCGGAAACCGGTAAATCCAGTAATGTGCCTTCAGAGAAGTTGGCACTGACCAGTGCGAATAACATCAGCGGAAACAGCCAGCTCAGCCAGTGGAACACCGGACTGCGCACCGCCATCCGGGTTTCCTGTGAGAATGCGTTACGGAAACCGCGCCATATTGCCGGGAGCCTCATTACTTATCCCGGCGCCATAATGCACTCATGCCGGGTCTTAATCCGTCCACCGGCTGTGCCGGATAGAGGCGAACCTCAAAGGTTTTCAGATCAAAATCCCCGGTGGCGCGGGTGGCGCGTTTGGTGGCGTAATCCCCCATAGGTGCGATATAGCGGACTTCAGCCTCAATTTCCTGATTTTTCAGCGCCGGAACGGTCAGCGTGATTTTGTCGCCCTTTTTCACATCCGCGAGAATATCTTCACGCAGGTTATAGACAAAATACGCTTCCGGCAGACGGATAATCGTCACCAGCGGACTACCGGCATTAAACAGCTCACCGATTTCAGCCGGAATCGGCCCGATTTCACCGGTCACCGGTGCGGTAACCGTCAGTTCATCCTGCTGGACTTTTAACTCAGCCAGTTTTTGCTCTGCCTGGCGCAATGCCGCTTCATAACGCTGACGCTGCTCTGTGCGGTCACCATTTTTCGCCTGGTCGAGCTGCGCTTTGGCAGCCAGTACACCCTGTTGCGCCACATCACGGGCACGGCGGGACTGATCAAGCTCGGTTTTTGATACATAGCCCTTTCCGGACATACTGCTCATCCGCTGAAAATCACGCTGTGCATTCGCCAGTTCAGCCTGAGACTGCGCCAGTTGTGCGGCATAATTACGTACGCTCTCTTCACGCGTACCATTCAGCGATTCGGTTAACTGAGCCTGTGCCTGGTCGCGGGCAGCCACCAGTGAGGCAACCTGTGCCTCCAGCTCCGGACTGGTCAGGCGGATCAGCGCCTGTCCCTGTTTGACGTCGTCACCGCGCTCAATCAGACGCTCAACAACACGTCCTTTGGCTTTAGAGGAAACAATAACCTCCGGTGCATCGACTTCGCCCTGCAATAAAAGATACTGGTTGTGGGCACGAAAAAGTGCAGCCATCGCAATTAAGACCAGCATCAGCAGGATCAGATAGATTGTTCTTTTTTTCATTATTGATTTCGGCCTTAACTATCATTTGTGAAACTATTCAGGGTGTAATCATCCCGAATAAAATTGTTCTGGAAAAAACGATGAAGAAGGGGAAGCTGTCAGTATTACTGATTTCAGCAAAAACCGTTAAGATATTTGTGCGCCAGATCACAGCATAATACCTTCAACCCCGGCCTTATACACCTGCTGAAAAACTATTTTTAATATAAAATCTCAGATAGTTACAAATAATCTTCCCCCGGCAAGTGATCCGACAGAAAAATGTATGACTACAATCTGATTTTCCTGCTGCTTCAGCAGATGTGTGTGTATCTGGTTATCGCCTGGGTACTCAGCAAGACGCCGCTGGTGCTGCCGGTCTTACAGGTGACTGTCCGCCTGCCGCACAAGCTGATGTGCTACCTGATTTTCTCCGTTTTCTGTGTCATGGGCACCTATTTCGGTCTGAATATCAATGATTCTATCGCCAATACACGGGCTATCGGCTCAGTACTCGGCGGGCTGCTCGGCGGTCCGTCCGTCGGGCTGCTGGTCGGCTTTACCGGCGGACTGCACCGCTATTCTCTCGGCGGCATGACGGCATTCAGCTGTATGGTGTCCACCATTGCAGAGGGGCTGATCGGCGGTATGGTGCACCGGTACTATATGAAACGCGGACAGATCAACAAACTGTTCAACCCCTGGACCGCTGCCGGTGTGACCTTTGTTGCCGAACTGGCACAGATGGCAATTATTCTGTTACTGGCACGGCCGTTTAATGAAGCACTGAATCTGGTGAAAGATATTGCCGCACCGATGATTATTGCCAATACCATCGGCGCCGCTATGTTTATCCGCATCCTGCTGGACAGACGTGCCATCTTTGAAAAATACACCAGTGCATTTTCCGCCCAGGCGCTGAAGCTGGCGATCAGCACAGATGGCGTGCTGCGCCAGGGATTTAACGAGACCAACAGCCGTCAGGTGGCACAGGTGCTGTATGACGAACTGAATGTGGCAGCGGTTGCTATCACGGATACGGAAAAACTGCTGACCTTTATCGGCGTGGGGGCGGATCACCATCTGCCGGGCACACCGATTGCCTCACGCTATTCCCGGCAGGCCATTGCCCATAATGAGGTTGTCTATGCCGACGGCAACGAAACGCCGTACTGCTGCTCAATCAATCCGCACTGTAAGCTCGGCTCCACGCTGGTGATCCCGCTGACCGGGGAAAATAAACAGGTGGTCGGTACGATTAAGCTGTATGAAGTGAAGAACCGCCTGTTCAGCTCGATTAACCGCACATTGGGAGAGGGCATTGCCAGTCTGTTGTCGGCACAGATCCTGGCCGGACAGTTTGAACGAAGTAAGCAGTCACTACTGGAAACAGAAGTGAAATTGCTGCATGCCCAGGTCAATCCGCATTTCCTGTTTAATGCGCTCAATACCTTACAGGCGGTGATCCGCCGTGATGCGGAACAGGCACGGCATCTGGTACAAAATCTCTCCACCTTTTTCCGCAAAAACTTAAAGCGCCCCGGTGAGATTGCCACTCTCGCAGCTGAAATTGAGCATGTGAATGCTTACTTACAGATTGAAAAAGCCCGCTTCCGTGAGCAGTTGTGTGTGGATATCGCCATTCCGGATGAATTGAAACAGGCCACTTTGCCGGTCTTTTCGTTACAGCCGGTGGTGGAAAATGCGATAAAACACGGCACATCACAGATATTTGAGCAGGGAAAAATTACCATAACCGCACGGGCGGAGGGCAATGCCCTTGTCATCCTGATCACCGATAATGCCGGGCTGTATCAGCCAACCGGAATGAGTGACGGGCTGGGCATGGGGCTGGTCGATAAACGCATCAAAGTCCGTTATGGTAAACAATACGGCCTCAGTGTTCACTGTGAGCCGGAAGTAAAAACAACCATTATTCTGACCTTACCCTTCGATTCATCGGCAGGTGCGGCAGCACCGCCAGATAACTAAAAAAATGATAATGACACTATGAATGTTTTAATAGTTGATGATGAACCACTGGCCCGGGAAAACCTGCGATTACTGCTCGATGCGTATCCTGACATTCATATCCTGGGTGAATGTACTAACGCCATTGATGCCATCGGTAAAATCCATCGTCTGAAGCCGGATGTGGTGTTTCTGGATATCCAGATGCCCCGCGTTACCGGGCTGGAAATGGTCGGTATGCTCGATCCCGGCCACCGGCCTGCAATTGTCTTTCTCACCGCCTTTGAAGAGTATGCATTACAGGCTTTTGAGGAAGATGCATTTGATTATCTGCTCAAACCGGTAGAGAAAGAGCGTCTGGACAAAACCCTGAACCGGCTGCGCCAGGGGCAGATCCGGCCGGCAGAGACGCCGGAACAGACAGAACAGCTGCGCTATATCCCGTGCAGCGGCCATAACCGTATCTGGCTGATGCCGGTTGAGGATGTGGTGTATGTTAATTCCCGCATCAGCGGTGTGTTTGTGATGAGTGCACACGGCCAGGAAGGGTTTACCGAGCTGACGCTGCGTACTCTGGAAACACGCACCCCGCTGCTGCGCTGCCACCGGCAGTATCTGGTCAATCTGACCCGCCTGCGGGAAATTCTGCTGGGCGATAACGGCCAGGCGGAGCTGATTCTGAGTAACGATGAAACCATCCCGGTCAGCCGCCGCTACCTCAAACCCCTTAAAGAAGCGTTGGGGCTGATTTAATACCTATTCTCAGGCGTATAAAAAAAGCCCGGCGGGGATATCCCCGGCCGGGCTTTTTATGATTCAGAGAATCAATTATGCGTCATTATTGGTACGACGGCGCGGTGCGGAGTTTCCGTCTTCACGGCGGAAGTTGCGGCGCTCGCCCTGCGGACGGCGATCGCTGTTACCACGGTCAGAACGCTCGCCGTCACGGCGGTTACCACCACCGAAACTGCGGCCGCCGTTACCACCACGGTCATTACCACGATCATTACCGCCGCTGCGGCGTTCACGGTTAAACGGCTTCGCATCACCGACTAATGTCATGTTCATTGGTTTGTTCATAACACGGGTACGGGTGAAGTGCTGCAGCAGATCAGTCGGCATACCTTTCGGTAATTCGATAGTTGAGTGAGTATCAAACAGTTTGATGTTACCGATGTAACGGCTGTTGATATCCCCTTCGTTAGCAATCGCGCCCACAATGTGGCGGACTTCAACACCATCGGTACGGCCCACTTCAATGCGGTACAGTTCCATATCACCCACGTCACGGCGTTCACGGCGCGGTTCTGAACCACGCTCCGGACGATCACCGAAACGACTGTTACGATCATTGCGGTCATTGCGGTCATTACGGCGGCGATCATCACGATCGTTGAACTCACGGCGCGGACGACGTGGTGCATCCGGCGGCAGGATCAGTTTGCGCTCACCTTCTGCCATTTTCAGCAGAACCGCAGCCAGGGTTTCCATATCGATATCGGCTTCAGACTCATCGCTGTCTGCCGGAACCAGTTTTTTCAGCAGTGCACGATACTGATCCAGGTTGCTGCTTTCCATTTCTGCATGGATAGTGGCAGCAAATTTTTCCTGGCGGCGCTGGCTGATCATCTCTGCATCCGGTAATTCTACCTCAGGGATGGTCAGTTTCATGGTGCGTTCAATGTTACGCAGCAGGCGGCGTTCACGGTTTTCCACGAACAGCAGTGCGCGACCCGCACGACCTGCACGACCGGTACGGCCGATACGGTGAACGTAAGATTCCGCATCCATCGGGATATCGTAGTTAACAACCAGGCTGATACGCTCAACATCCAGACCACGGGCAGCAACGTCTGTTGCAATCAGGATATCCAGGCGGCCGTCTTTCAGGCGCTCCAGTGTCTGCTCACGCAGTGCCTGGTTCATGTCACCGTTCAGTGCTGCACTGTTGTAGCCGTTACGCTCCAGCGTTTCTGCCACTTCCAGGGTCGCATTTTTGGTACGGACGAAGATAATCGCCGCATCAAAATCTTCCGCTTCCAGGAAACGAACCAGTGCTTCGCTCTTACGTGCACCGTAAGCAGTCCAGTAGCTCTGGCTGATGTCCGGACGGGTAGTCACGCTGCTCTGAATGCGCACTTCCTGCGGATCTTTCATGAAACGGCGGGTAATGCGGCGGATAGCTTCCGGCATGGTTGCAGAGAACAGCGCGGTCTGGTGATTTGCCGGGATCTGACTCATGATGGTTTCAACGTCTTCGATGAAGCCCATGCGCAGCATTTCATCTGCTTCGTCCAGAACCAGACCTTTCAGGTTGGATAAATCCAGGGTGCCGCGTTTTAAGTGATCCAGCAGACGGCCCGGAGTCCCGACAACCACCTGTGGTCCCTGACGCAGAGCACGTAACTGGACGTCATAACGCTGACCGCCGTACAGGGCGACCACATTCACGTTACGCATATGTTTGGAGAAATCAGTACAGGCTTCCGCAACCTGAACTGCTAATTCACGGGTCGGTGCCAGCACCAGAATCTGTGGTGCTCTCAGGTTCGGATCAATATTATTCAGTAATGGCAGGCCGAATGCCGCCGTTTTACCACTACCTGTCTGTGCCATACCCAGGACATCACGTCCGGCAAGCAGGTGCGGAATACATTGTTGCTGGATCGGGGACGGCTTTTCGTAGCCCAGGTCGTCCAGTGCAGTCAAAATATCAGCTGATAAACCAATGTCAGCAAAAGAGATTTCAGTCTCAGTGGTCATGTAAAGGTGCCTCATACAAAATGGCGGCCAGTCTACACAACCCATCGGAAAGCATGTCGGTTGTTTTCATTTAAAAGTGTGAACTGGCTCAAATAAAATTATAAAACGAACAAAAATCCCCCCATCACTTCCGCGATGGTGAAAAATTAACGGGTTGAAGTGTGTTCGTCAGCTATTGTGGATCTGAATCCGTCAGGTCCTGTTCTTCATCACCTAACAGAGCTAATTCCAACAATGCGTAGCGGTGCTCAACGAAATTGTGTGCGTTGTTGGCAACCGTCAGCTTGAACAGCGTTTCAGCGCTGTCCGTATCCCCCAGACTCAGGTAGTATTTACCTAAATAGAAGTAGGTTTCACTGAGATGTTCAGCGAGCGAAGTGTTATCCGTTGAGAATTCCTTCAGCCGATCAAGCAGTGTCTTTTCACTGATGTCGCCGAGATAGAATTCAGCAATATTCCAGCCCCATTGTCCGCCTTTCGCCTGCTGATAGCGCTGACGTAAATCGGTCAGTGCTTTCTTCGGATCTATCTCTTTATCGGTGAGATAGAGCCACAGCGAGCGGAACGGATCGTTTGGATCATCCTGATAAAACGCCAGCAAATCATCCCGCGCTACCGGATACCTGCCCCCGTAATACAGGGCAATACCGCGGTTCATACGCGCGTAGTTATAAGTTGGATCAAGCTCTAATACAGAATCATACGCTTCATAGGCAGCATCAAAGTTGCCTGCCTGCGTAAAATAAATGCCCAGGTAATTAAATATCTCCGGAATATCCGGACGCATTGATAACGCAACGGTAAAATCGTTACGCGCCAATGCACGCAATCCGAGGCTGTCGTACAACACACCACGCTGATAAAGCAGCTGGGCGTACTCATCCTCAGTTAATGACCGGCTTGCCAGTATTTGTTCCATTCGGGCGAGGATCACTTCCTGCTGTAATGATGGCTGCAGGGGTACTGCAAGTAAATCCCCGGAGTGCCATTTTTTACCGCTGCTGCATCCTGCGATAAAAATTATAGCTGCAATGCTCCACCAACGCAGAAAAAAATTCATTTCCTACTCCCGAAGTCAGATCCCTGAAAGGATAATCCTCTGACTGACAATAACCGAGTGCATTTTTGCTTTTTTTGCCGAATGGCGCCCTTTTTACAGGACGCCATGCCTTACGTCAAATTTTATTCAGCGTTATTTGCATCAGAGGTTGCATCTGAAGCCGGAGCAGCATCCTGGCTGACTGCTTCTTTCATGCTCAGGCGGATACGACCCTGACGGTCGATTTCCAGTACCTTAACCGGTACTTCCTGACCCATTTCCAGATAATCTGATACTTTTTCAACGCGTTTGTCAGCGATCTGAGAAATATGCACCAGACCTTCTTTACCGCCGCCGATAGCCACGAAGGCACCGAAATCAACGATACGGACAACTTTACCGTTATAGATACGGCCGACTTCCACTTCTGCGGTGATTTCTTCGATACGGCGGATAGCCATTTTCGCTTTGTCACCGTCAGTCGCAGCAATCTTCACAGTACCGTCATCTTCGATTTCGATAGTGGTGCCGGTTTCTTCGGTCAGGGCACGGATCACAGAACCGCCTTTACCGATAACGTCTTTGATCTTGTCCGGATTGATGCGGATAGTGTGGATGCGCGGTGCAAACTCAGAGATATCAGCACGTGGTGAGTTGATAGCCTGTTCCATCACGCCCAGGATGTGCAGACGCGCACCTTTGGCCTGGTTCAGGGCCACCTGCATGATTTCGCTGGTGATACCTTCGATTTTGATATCCATCTGCAGGGCGCTGATACCGTCACGGCTGCCCGCCACTTTAAAGTCCATATCGCCGAGGTGATCTTCATCACCGAGGATATCAGACAGAACCACGTATTTGTCGCCTTCTTTCACCAGACCCATCGCGATACCGGCAACCGCTGATTTCACAGGAACACCTGCATCCATCAGTGCCAGAGATGCACCACAGACTGACGCCATAGAAGAAGAACCGTTGGATTCAGTGATTTCTGACACCACACGTACGGTGTACGGGAATTCTTCCTGAGACGGCATCACTGCCAGCACACCACGTTTCGCCAGACGGCCGTGGCCGATTTCGCGGCGTTTCGGTGAACCGACCATACCGGTTTCACCCACGCAGTACGGAGGGAAGTTGTAGTGGAACAGGAAGGTATCAGTGATTTCACCCATCACCTGATCCAGGGTCTGTGCATCACGGGCAGTACCCAGAGTTGCTGTTACCAGCGCCTGAGTTTCACCACGGGTGAACAGAGAAGAACCGTGGGTACGCGGCAGAACACCGGTGCGGACATCCAGTGCACGGACCATGTCTTTTTCACGGCCGTCGATACGCGGCTCACCGTCCAGTACACGGGTACGGACAACAGATTTTTCAACCGCAGACAGGATGTCGCTGATTTCATGTTTCAGTTCGCTGGTCAGCTCTTCACCGCGTGCGGCAAATTCAGCTTCCAGTGCGCTGATGGTTGCATCTTTGATGATATCAACCTGCGCATAACGATCCTGTTTCTCAGTGATACGGTAAGCATCACCCAGGGCTTTTTCAGCCAGCTCAGCAACGCGGTCATGCAGAGTCTGATTAACAGGCTCAGGCTGCCAGTCCCATTTAGGTTTACCGGCTTCAGCTGCCAGTGCGTTGATATTTTCGATAACAATCTGCTGCTGCTCGTGACCGAACACGACCGCACCCAGCATTTGTTCTTCAGTCAGCAGCTGCGCTTCTGATTCAACCATCAGAACCGCACCTTTGGTACCGGCAACAACCAGATCCAGCTTGCTTACCGCTAATTCGTCAGTGGTCGGGTTCAGAACATACTGGTCATTGATGAAACCAACACGTGCCGCACCAATCGGGCCGTTGAACGGAATACCGGACAGTGCCAGCGCCGCTGAGGCACCGATCATTGCCACGATATCCGGGTTAATCTGCGGGTTCACAGATACCACGGTTGCGATGATCTGAACTTCGTTCAGGAAACCTTCCGGGAACAGAGGACGTAACGGACGGTCAATCAGACGTGCGATCAGGGTTTCGCCTTCGCCCGGACGGCCTTCACGACGGAAGAAACTTCCCGGAATACGGCCGGCAGCGTAAGTACGCTCCTGATAGTTTACGGTCAGCGGGAAGAAGTCCTGGCCCGGTTTCATTTTTTTCTGGCCGACAACGGTAACGAATACCGCGGTGTCGTCCATGTTAACCATTACAGCTGCTGTCGCCTGACGGGCCATCATGCCGGTTTCAATAGTGACAGTGTGCTGACCATACTGGAATTTACGGATTGTCGGATTTAACAAAATAATATCCTTCTGGGTCTCTCACCCCGGCAGGGGTAAGTAGTGAAATGGTTCCTTCAGATACATCCTCGCGACTAATGACAACCTTTTCCTTCTGCCGGAAAGTGCTCTCATTAGCCGCGCGAATAGCTGTACCGAAGAATCGTTATTATTGCGGCAACAGCTCAACAGCCGCATTCAGAAGAAAAGGGGCCGTCGGCCCCTTTCCACTGAAACTTGTCTGAATTAGCGACGCAGGCCCAGACGCTCAAGAATTGAGGTGTAGCTTGCTAAATCTTTGCCTTTCAGATAGTTCAGGAGCTTACGACGCTGAGCTACCATGCGCAGCAGACCACGACGGCTGTGGTGATCTTTTTTGTGCTCAGAAAAGTGACCTTGCAGGTGATTGATCTGTGCAGTCAGCAGCGCGATCTGAACTTCGCTTGAACCGGTGTCGTTTTCGCCACGACCGAAATCAGCGACAATTTTCGCTTTAGCTTCAGTGCTTAGAGACATAATAGAACTCCAAATATACTTTGATTAATAAAATTGAGTGCCGATCTCTAATTCAGCATCTCAGGGAAATTGCCGCGTTATTCTACGCCGCCCGCGCCCTGAACGCAAGATGCGGCGATGCTTATTCGGTGTATTCCACAACAAGACGGCGTGGTGCCACCAGCCCGTCATCACTGATCACCGCAAGACCGATAAAACGGTCTTCCTCACCCTGTGTCACGCGGGTTAATGTCTGCGGTGCCAGTTCGTGCGGCGCCCGGACCGGCTGCCCCAGTTTAAAATATCCGGCGGTCACATCCGTCAGGTTCACCTGCGGGAAATGTGACACAGCGGTATCCATCGGCAGTAACAACGGGTCCAGCGCGGTTTCCAGCGGTGTTTCTGATTCATCCGCGACCCGGCGCATTTCCTGAAGCTGCTCCAGTGTCACCATCCGTTCTGACGGATACGTGGCCACCTGCAACCGGCGCAGCATGATCACATGTGCCCCGCAGCCAAGCTTTTCACCGAGATCATCAATAATAGTGCGGATATAAGTGCCTTTCGAGCAGTGGATTTCCAGCTCCAGCTCATCCCCTTCATGGCGGATAAACAGCAGTTCATACACCGTGATCGGGCGGGCTTCCCGCTCTATGGTGATCCCTTTGCGGGCATATTCGTACAGCGGACGTCCCTGATGCTTGAGAGCAGAATACATGGACGGCACCTGCATGGTATCGCCCCTGAATGACTCCAGGGCGGCCGCAAGCTGTTCCGCAGTGAATGTCAGCGGGCGCTCACTGATAACCTCACCATGCGAGTCTGAGGTATCTGTACGCTGTCCCAGACGGGCAATCACACGGTAACGTTTGTCGGAATCCAGCAGAAACTGCGAAAATTTGGTCGCTTCACCGAGGCAGACCGGCAGCATACCGGTCGCCAGCGGATCGAGCGCGCCGGTGTGACCGGCTTTACTGGCATTAAACAGACGGCGGACCTTCTGTAATGCATCATTGGATGAAATGTCCTGCGGTTTGTCCAGCAGCACAATGCCGTTGATTTCACGGCCACGACGACGGCGTGCCATCAATTACCCTCTTTGTCGTCCGCAGATTTACGCATATCCTGGTCGTGTTTGATCACATCAGACACCAGGTTGGACATACGCATCCCTTCGACCAGAGAACTGTCATATTCAAATTTCAGTTCCGGGATAATGCGCAGACGCATCTCTTTCCCTAACAGGGAACGGATGTAGCCGGAAATATCATTTAATACTTTAATGCCGGTTTTCACCTGTTCAGAGTTATGGTCTTCATCCATAAAGTTCAGAAAGGTGACAAATACTGTGGCATAGGCCATATCGCGGGATAAATCCACACCTGATACGGTTACCATACCCACACGGGGATCTTTAATTTCACGCTGCAGGATAATCGCAATTTCTTTCTGAATTTCCTGTGAAACGCGCTGAGTACGGCTGAATTCTCGTGCCATAGTTTCTCTCCTGAAAATTCGGGGGGCCATAAGCCCCCCAATTATATCATGTTATGTCATACCGTCAGGTGATCAGATAGTACGTTTGACTTCAATCACCTGGAAGACTTCAATCATGTCGCCCGGGCGGACATCATTGTAGTTCTTGACACCGATACCACATTCCATCCCGTTACGGACTTCAGCGACGTCATCTTTGAAGCGGCGCAGAGATTCCAGCTCGCCTTCATAGATAACCACGTTGTCACGCAGAACGCGGATTGGGTTGTTACGTTTGATAGTCCCTTCAGTCACCATACAACCGGCGATTGCACCGAATTTCGGTGAACGGAACACATCACGGACTTCTGCCAGACCCATGATTTCCTGTTTGAATTCCGGCGCCAGCATCCCGCTCATTGCCTGTTTGATTTCATCAATCAGGCTGTAGATAACGGAATAGTAACGCAGGTCAACGCTTTCGCTTTCAATCAGGCGGCGTGCTGATGCATCCGCACGGACGTTAAAGCCAAGGATAATCGCGTTGGATGCCGCAGCCAGTGTGGCGTCAGTTTCAGTGATACCACCGACACCGGAACCGATGATTTTCACTTTGACTTCGTCAGTCGACAGTTTCATCAGTGAATCGGTGATAGCTTCACAGGTACCCTGAACATCGGTTTTCAGAACGATGTTCAGTTCAGAAACCTTACCGCTTTCCATGTTGGCAAACATGTTTTCCAGTTTGGCTTTCTGCTGGCGGGCCAGTTTGACATCACGGAATTTACCCTGACGATAGAGTGCCACTTCGCGGGCTTTCTTCTCGTCACGGACAACGGTGGCTTCATCACCGGCAGATGGTACGTTGGACAGACCCAGGATTTCCACCGGAATAGACGGACCCGCTTCGGTGATATCCTGACCCAGTTCGTTACGCATCGCACGGATACGGCCGTATTCAAAGCCGCACAGGACGATATCGCCTTTGTTCAGTGTACCGCTCTGTACCAGGATAGTCGCGACCGGACCACGGCCTTTATCGAGGTAAGATTCGATAACCACACCGCTTGCCATACCCGCACGTACTGCTTTCAGTTCGAGAACTTCAGCCTGGAGCAGGATAGCGTCGAGCAGATCGTCGATACCGATACCTTTCTTCGCGGAAACGCTGATGAACTGAGTCTCACCGCCCCACTCTTCAGAGAGGATGCCGTACTGGGACAGTTCATTACGTACGCGATCCGGATCAGCTTCCGGTTTATCAATTTTGTTCACCGCAACCACAACCGGCACACCGGCTGCTTTCGCATGCTGGATAGCTTCGATAGTCTGCGGCATCACGCCATCGTCCGCTGCAACCACCAGAACAACGATATCCGTTGCCTGCGCACCACGGGCACGCATGGAGGTAAACGCGGCGTGTCCCGGAGTATCCAGGAACGTGATAGCGCCTTTATCGGTAGTCACATGATATGCACCGATATGCTGGGTAATACCGCCCGCTTCGCCGGAGGCGACTTTGGTGGAACGGATATAGTCCAGTAATGAGGTTTTACCGTGGTCAACGTGACCCATGATGGTAACAACCGGTGCACGCGGCTCAGCCTGAGTTTCGCCCATATCACGGTCATTCAGGATCGCTTCTTCCAGCTCGTTCTCACGGCGCAGGATAACTTTGTGACCCATTTCCTCGGCAACCAGCTGTGCGGTTTCCTGGTCAATCACCTGGTTGATAGTCGCCATCGCGCCCATCTTCATCATGGTTTTAATGACCTGAGAACCTTTCACTGCCATCTTGTTGGCTAATTCACCAACAGTGATGGTTTCACCGATAACCACATCACGGGTAACCGCTGCAACCGGCTTGTTAAAGCTCTGCTGCAGTGAGCTGCCTTTACGCTGTTTCTTACCGCGCGGCAGTTGCGCACGGGCTTCTTCGCGATCGGCTTTCTCAGAGTGACGGTTGTTTTTCTTCTGGCGGACGTTTTTCGCGCCACGGCCGCGGCCGCGGTTATCGCCTTCAACTTTCGCATCACTTTCATCTTCCGCTTCACGGGCGTGAGCAGAGGTGGTGGTGTGATAGTCCGCGCTTTCAGTTTCTTCGCTGACAGGAGCAGACCATTTCTCGCCGTTTTCTTCGGCCAGACGGCGTGCTTCTTCTGCTGCACGTTTTACTTCAGCTTCGAGTTTGCGCTGCTGTTCTTCTTCAGCTTTGCGTTTGATTTCAGCGGCTTCGGCTTCGCGGCGCACTTTTTCGCTGTTTTCCCGGGTATCAGCCGGGGCTGATTTCGCTTTATTTTCTTTCACGTTATTCTTTTCCGCTGCTTCACGCTTAGCCGGTTCTGCCGCTTGTTCAGTTACTTTCGCTGCTGCCGCTTCGCGTTTTGCCTTTTCTTCAGCCTCACGTTTGGCTTGCGCCTCTTGTCTGGCTTTTTCTTCGGCTTCACGACGGGCCTGCTCTTCAGCTTCGCGTCTTGCCTGCTCTTCCGCTTCACGCTGTGCCTGCTCTTCCGCGGCTTTTGCCTGTTCAGCGGCATCGCGGTTTACATATGTGCGTTTTTTGCGGACTTCAATATTAACCGATTTGCTCTTGCCACCGGTTACCGGAACACTCAGCGTACTGCGAGTTTTGCGCTGAAGTGTTAATTTACCCGGCTGACTTGCCCCGCCTTGCTCGCGGTTCAGATGGGCCAGCAGGGCCTCTTTCTCTTGCTGGGAAACGTTATCAGACGCCGTTTTGTTGATGCCGGCATCAGCAAACTGCTGTACCAGGCGCTCTACGGATGTCTGAATTTCGTCTGCCAGTGATTTTACCGATTCTGTCATGCTGCTCCTTCCCGCTACAAATTAAGATGCATCGTCGCCAAACCAACAGATATTACGCGCTGCCATGATGAGCTCACCTGCTTTCTCATCAGTCAGACCTTCGATATCTGTGAGGTCATCGATACCCTGCTCTGCGAGATCTTCAAGGGTACAAATACCACGGGAAGCCAGGGTGAATGCCAGTGTGCGATCCATGCCTTCAAGGTTTAACAAGTCATCCGCCGGTGTGGTACCTGACTGGCTCTCTTTCTGTGCCAGTTCGAGCGTTGTTAAAGCGGCTTTTGCACGTTCGCGCAGAACTTCAACGGTTTCCTCTTCGAGGCCGTCGATTTCCAGAAGTTCGCTGACCGGCACATAGGCCAGTTCTTCCAGTGTGGAGAAACCTTCTTCCACTAATAAGGTTGCGAAATCTTCATCGATGTCGAGATGCTTAACAAAAGTTTCAATGGAAGCGTGTGCTTCCGCCTGGTGTTTCGCGTTAAGTTCCTCCGCAGTCATGACGTTCAGTTCCCATTTGTCATCACCACGATGTTTTTTCAGCAGTTGTGCAGCGAGACGCACATTCTGGCCGTTACGGCCAATGGCCTGTGCAAGGTTGCTGCTTTCCACAGCAACGTCCATTGTGCATTTGTCTTCATCGACAACAATGGATGCAACATCTGCCGGAGCCATTGCATTAATCACGAATTGCGCCGGGTTGTCATCCCACAACACGATATCAATCCGCTCGCCGCCCAGCTCACCGGAAACGGCCTGAACGCGGGCGCCGCGCATTCCCACACATGCCCCGACAGGGTCGATGCGTTTGTCATTGGTTTTCACCGCGATTTTCGCACGGGAACCGGGATCACGGGCAGCCGCTTTAATTTCAATAATCTCTTCGCCGATTTCCGGCACTTCGATTTTAAATAATTCGACCAGCATTTCCGGACGGGAACGGGTCACAAATAATTGCGCACCACGGGCTTCCGGACGGACATCATACAGAACACCGCGGATACGGTCACCCGGACGGAAGTTCTCACGCGGCAGCATATCTTCGCGCATAATGACCGCTTCCGCATTATTCCCCAGATCGAGGGTAATGTTTTCACGGTTCACTTTTTTCACCACACCGGTGATGATTTCGCCCTGCTGCTCGCGGAACTGATCAACCACCATCGCACGTTCGGCTTCACGCACTTTCTGTACGATAACCTGTTTGGCGGTCTGAGTGGTGATACGGTCGAAGGTGACAGATTCAATCTGATCTTCGATATATTCGCCTAACTGAATGCCGGGTGTTTCATAATCAGCCGCTTCCAGTGTGATTTCACGGGTCGGCTGAGTAACTTCTTCTACCACCACCCAGCGGCGGAAGGTATCAAAATCACCGGATTTACGATCAATTTCAACACGAACATCAATTTCCTGTTCGTATTTTTTCTTGGTGGCGGTTGCCAGCGCAGTTTCAAGTGCCTCAAAAATTTTCTCACGAGGAAGCGATTTTTCGTTAGAAACTGCCTCAACAACAGCCAGAATTTCTTTATTCATCCTAGTTGCCTCTTTTGAACTTTATATTAAAAGTGGGGTACCAGGTTAGCTTTCTGGATGTTGCCAAGTGCGAACACTTCGTCTTTGCCATCCACTGTAACCGTGATCATTTCACCGTCAACGGCTTTGATAATACCCTGCCATCTGCGACGGTTCTGCATTGCGATTCGTAAAGTCAGTGAGACTTCCTCACCGGTAAACCGCTGATAATGTTCTGCCGTAAATAACGGTCGCTCCATACCCGGAGATGAAACCTCAAGGTTATAAACGGTCGTAATAGGATCTTCAACATCAAGAACGGCACTGACCTGGTGGCTCACGTCCGCGCAATCATCAACAGTGATACCCTCTTCACTATCAATAAAAATACGCAGTGTTGACACGCGGCCGCGGATAAACTCCACGCCGACAAGCTCAAAACCGAGTGCTTCGACAGGTGCAGTGACCATCTCTGTTAATTTCTGCTCTAATGTGGACAAGACCACCCCCGGGACATAAAAAAAGGGCATAACGCCCAGTATCTCTGTTGACTGATAACAAAAAACCCCGAAATTTCGGGGCTTTATGCAACTGGACCCTGTGTACATCACACTTCTTAATCTTTTTTCCAAATCAGGGATAACGTAAGAGTTGTTGATACAATCAACATTGGAAAAAACGATTTGTTATAAGAAGTGGTTGCGGGAGCCGGATTTGAACCGACGACCTTCGGGTTATGAGCCCGACGAGCTACCATGCTGCTCCATCCCGCGTTCGAAACGTGAAAAATTCTACGCTGATCACCTGCAAAACGCAAGTGTGAAACTAAATGGTGCCGAGGACGGGACTTGAACCCGTACGCCCGTTTTGTAGGCACTACCACCTCAAGGTAGCGTGTATACCAATTTCACCACCTCGGCACTGAACTGCTCTTTTTTACGGGACTGACTGATGGTGTGTATCAATCCCGTTTAAAACTTTTACTTCAGACTTGCAACAATCAGCGCGGAATATCGCTGTTAGGAGCTGCTGGTGCTGCGGGAACATCTGTTTTCTGTTCTGTCTGCACCGGCTGAGCGAGATTATCAAACTTGCTGCCTGTACCGGTTTTATTGCTGGTCATATTACCCAGGACTAAACTCAGTACAAAAAACAGTGTTGCTAAAATGCCTGTGGTACGGGTCATAAAGTTACCTGAACCCGAAGAACCAAACAGTGTTGCAGACGCGCCTGCACCGAACGAAGCACCCATGTCCGCACCTTTCCCCTGCTGCATTAAGATCATACCCACCAGGGCGATCGCAACAAGTAAGAAAACGACTAAGAGAGCTGTATACATAAACGTGTACCTATTCCTCGTACGGTATACCGACTGATTCGGTATCAATCTGCACACTCACCGGTAAAATAAATTACCTTGCTGAGCGGGTCAGAATACTAACCAAACAAACGCGGACACGCAAGTCTATTTTAAGCCCGGCGCATCGGTTGCGGAAAAAAACAACAATAAGGGGCGGATTCTGACAGAGCCGGGGAAAAACCGCAATCAGTTTTTCCGGCTCTGTCATTCACATCATAAATAATTATACGCGTTTCACCGCGTCTGCAATACGGTTTGCCATTGCAGTGACCTGCGCTTCATCTTCCCCTTCCACCATCACACGGATCAGCGGTTCAGTACCGGATTTACGCAGCAGCACACGGCCTTTGCCGTTCAGTTCTTTTTCCACTTCCTGTGCCACACGGGTGACTTCCTCGCTTGCCAGCGGGTCGTGCTGACCGGCAAAGCGGACGTTCACCAGCACCTGCGGCAGCAGTTTCATACCGCTGCACAGGTCGTGCAGGCTCATGTTGTTGCGTACCATGGCACTCAGCACCTGAAGACCGGCCACGATACCGTCACCGGTGGTGGTTTTGTCCAGCAGAATGATATGACCGGAGTTTTCCGCACCCAGACGCCAGCCTTTTTCCTGGAGTTTTTCGAGCACATAGCGGTCACCGACTTTCGCGCGCTCAAACGGAATACCCAGCTGTTTCAGTGCCAGTTCCAGTCCCATGTTACTCATCAGTGTACCGACAGCACCGCCGCGCAGTTGTCCCTGACGCAGCGCTTCACGGGCAATGATAAACAGGATCTGGTCACCGTCCACCTTCTCACCCAGGTGATCCACCATAATCAGGCGGTCGCCGTCACCATCAAACGCCAGGCCGACATGTGCGCCTTCAGCCAGAACACGTTCCTGTAACTGGCGGACATCTGTCGCACCACATTTTTCGTTAATGTTGATACCGTTCGGATCACAGCCGATAGCAATGACTTCCGCACCCAGCTCGCTTAATACGTTCGGCGCGATGTGATAGGTTGCGCCGTGTGCGCAGTCGATCACCATTTTCAGCCCGTTCAGGCTTTGTTCATTCGGGAATGTGCCTTTACAGAATTCAATATAACGACCGGCGGCATCCACAATGCGGTTGGCACGGCCCAGTTCGGCGGATTCCACGCAGGTCAGCGGTTTTTCCATTTCAGCTTCAATGGCTTCTTCCACGTGATCCGGCAGTTTGGTGCCGTCGATAGAGAAGAATTTAATACCGTTATCATAATACGGGTTATGAGAGGCAGAGATCACGATACCCGCCTCAGCACGGAAAGTACGGGTCAGATAAGCGACCGCCGGCGTCGGCATCGGGCCGGTAAAAGAGGCGGATAACCCTGCGGCGGCAAGCCCGGCTTCCAGTGCAGATTCCAGCATATAGCCGGAAATACGGGTGTCTTTGCCGATAATAATTTTACGTGAGCCGTGACGTGCCAGCACTTTCCCGGCCGCCCAGCCCAGTTTGAGCACAAAATCAGGGGTAATCGGGCTGTCACCCACTTTTCCGCGGATGCCATCAGTACCAAAGTATTTGCGATCACTCATTGTCGTTTGTTTCCTTCGCTAAACGGGTTGCTTCCACCACTTTCATGGCCTGGACAGTTTCTTTCACATCATGAACACGGATAATCTGCGCACCTTTCATCGCGGCGATCACCGCACAGGCCACGCTGCCGGCAACCCGTTCATCCGGGGGAATATCCATCAGCTGGCCAATCATAGATTTTCGTGACATTCCGGCAAGAACCGGTAATCCCAGATTATGAAATACGTCTAATTTATCCAATAACTGGTAATTATGCGCCAGTGTTTTCCCGAAACCGAAACCCGGATCGAGAATTATATGATTTTTTTCAATACCGGCGGCCGTGCAACGCGCCACCTGCTCTTCAAGATACGCATAAACCTCACGCACCACATTCTGATAGTGCGGTGCCTGCTGCATGGTACGCGGCTCCCCCTGCATATGCATCACACAAACCGGCAGACCGCTCTGTGCAGCCGCCTGTAATGCGCCGGGTTCGCTGAATGAACGGATATCATTGAGAATATGAGCACCGGCATTTGCAGCTTCGCGGATCACCAGAGCTTTTGAGGTATCCACCGAAATCCAGACATCCGACTCCCGGGCAATCGCCGCCACAACCGGGACAACCCGCTCCGCTTCCTGTTCCGGACTCACTTCGGCAGCTCCGGGACGGGTGGATTCGCCGCCGATATCAATAATCGTCGCACCTTCGGCAATCATTTTACGGGCATGTTCCAGTGCTTTGGCGGGGGTGTTGTGTGTACCGCCGTCTGAGAATGAATCCGGGGTTACATTGAGGATCCCCATCACCTGCGGTGTTGCCAGCGAGAGCGTCTGACCGCGTGCGGTAAGTTTCATAATCCGGCCTTCTTACTGTTTATTATTCAAATCGTGAGGTGATTGTAATGCCTGACTCCGGCGGGATAAAGATATAAAAAAACCCGGCAGATTTTCCGCCGGGTTTTTCATATTACTGCTTCATACAACTGAATGATGAATTATGACTGCTTGTTGTCGTCTTCAGACGGCGCAGCATTGTTGTCATCTGATGATTCAGGTGCTTCCTGAACCGGAACCTGGTTACTGCTTTCCGGCGGACGGGTATCCGCTTTCGGCTTGTCACCTTCCCAGCCCGCAGGTTCGCGGACCGGCACACGGTTCATCAGATCATCAATCTGTGGTGCATCAATGGTTTCATATTTCATTAATGCATCTTTCATGGTGTGCAGGATATCCAGGTTATCCATCAGGATCTGACGCGCACGTTTGTAGTTGCGCTCAATAAGCCCGCGGATTTCCTCATCGATAGTCCGGGCAGTTTCATCAGACATGTGCTGTGCTTTTGACACAGAACGGCCTAAGAATACTTCACCGTCTTCATCCGCATACAGTAATGGCCCCAGTTTTTCAGAGAAGCCCCACTGCGTCACCATGTTACGGGCAATGTTCGTTGCCACTTTGATGTCGTTGGATGCGCCTGTGGACACATTTTCCGGCCCGTAGATAATCTCTTCCGCCAGACGACCGCCGTACAGGGTGGAAATCTGACTTTCAAGTTTCTGACGGCTGGCACTGATCTGATCCCCTTCCGGTAAGAAGAAGGTCACACCCAGCGCACGTCCGCGCGGAATAATAGTCACTTTGTGTACCGGGTCATGCTCCGGCACCAGACGACCGATGATCGCGTGACCGGCTTCATGGTAGGCAGTCGAGGCTTTCTGCTCTTCTGTCATCACCATAGAGCGGCGCTCCGCACCCATCATGATTTTATCTTTTGCTTTTTCGAACTCGACCATGGTTACAACGCGTTTGTTACCGCGTGCCGCAAACAGCGCAGCTTCGTTCACCAGGTTAGCGAGATCCGCACCGGAGAAGCCCGGTGTACCACGTGCCAGCACAGACGGTTCAACGTCCGGCGATAACGGCACACGGCGCATATGCACTTTCAGGATTTGCTCACGGCCGCGCACATCCGGCAGACCGACCACGACCTGACGGTCGAAACGGCCCGGACGCAGTAACGCAGGGTCAAGCACATCCGGACGGTTGGTTGCCGCGATAACGATAATACCTTCGTTACCTTCGAAACCATCCATCTCAACCAGCATCTGGTTCAGCGTCTGCTCACGTTCATCGTGACCACCGCCCAGACCCGCACCACGCTGACGGCCGACGGCGTCGATTTCATCGATAAAGATGATACATGGAGCTGCTTTCTTCGCCTGTTCGAACATATCACGGACACGGGACGCACCCACACCCACGAACATTTCGACGAAGTCAGAACCGGAAATGGTGAAGAACGGTACTTTTGCCTCACCGGCAATCGCTTTTGCCAGCAGGGTTTTACCGGTGCCCGGAGGCCCCACCATCAGAATACCTTTCGGAATTTTACCGCCGAGTTTCTGGAAGCGGCTCGGCTCACGCAGATACTCCACCAGCTCGCCGACTTCTTCTTTGGCCTCATCACAACCGGCCACATCCGCAAAGGTGGTTTTGATCTGATCTTCGGTCAGCATACGAGCCTTACTTTTACCGAAGGACATCGCACCTTTACCGCCGCCGCCCTGCATCTGGCGCATAAAGAAGATCCAGACGCCGATCAACAGCAGCATCGGGAACCAGGAAATGAAGATGGTTGTCAGGATACCCGGCTCTTCCGGTGGTTCACCGACCACAGCAACGTTTTTGTTCAGCATGGTGTTAAGCAGCTGATTGTCCTGCATCGGCAGGTACGTCGTGTATTTGGAGCCGTCTTTTTTACTGACGTTAAGATCACGATTGGAAATACGGACTTCGCGCACCTGATCCTGTGCTAACTCAGTGATGAAGGTAGAGTAGTCCACCTTACGACTGTTTGAATCGCCTGGGCCAAAACTCTGGAACAACGACATCAGCACTACTGCGATGACCAGCCAGAGAATTAGGTTTTTCGCCATGTCACTCAAGGGATTAACCTCTTATTACATCTGTGTTAACAAATAACGCACAGGGTACTACACTTTCCACCCTGTCGCTACAATGTATACTTCACGCGATCGGGCCCGCGAAGCATCGGGTTTACGGATTTTCACTTTCGTGAACAGGGAGCGAACCTCCCGGAGGTACTCGTCAAAGCCATCTCCCTGAAAGACTTTAACAATAAAACTGCCCCCCGGTGCCAGAACAGAACGGCACATATCAAGTGCCAGCTCAACCAGATACATCGCGCGCGGAATATCAACAGCCGGTGTTCCGCTCATATTTGGTGCCATGTCTGACATAACAACCTGGACTTTTTTATCTCCCACGCGCCCCAGCAGAGCTTTAAGCACGTTTTCGTCACGGAAATCGCCCTGAAGGAAATCCACGCCGACGATAGGGTCCATCGGCAACAGGTCACAGGCAATAACACGCCCGGACTGCCCGATATGATTAACAGCATATTGTGACCAGCCGCCGGGTGCAGCACCCAGATCCACAATAGTCATACCCGGTCTGAAAATATTATCGCCCTGCTGAATTTCTTCGAGCTTAAACCAGGCACGAGAGCGAAGCCCCTTTTTCTGCGCCATCTGAACATATTTATCACTAAAATGTTCCTGTAACCAGCGCCCGGAGCTTGCTGAACGTTTTTTATTGGCCATTGTGTTTTCCGACTAACCTGTTATTTCTGACTCAGTTTTTTCGCATAACCGGACAAAAGTCCTGTTACCGCAGACAGTACTCCTCACCTAATGATGGTGATAAGCATGATATGGCGGTAGAATACACCGTTTTCAATAGTTATTAAGCAAAAAAAACGATGAACCTCACTAAAAAACAAGTCCAGCACCTGAAAGCGCTCGCTCATCATCTGAACCCGGTTGTCATGATTGGCAACAACGGGCTGACTGAAGGCGTACTCGCAGAAACTGAAGTGGCTCTTACACATCATGAGCTTATCAAAGTTAAAATCGCGGGCGAAGACCGTGAAATGAAAACCTTGATCGCTGATGCGATTGTGCGTGAAACCCGTGCTTACAATGTGCAGATTATCGGTAAAATTCTGGTGCTCTACCGCCCGTCGGAAGCCCGGAAGATCATTTTACCTAAATGATAATTGCATATTTATAAAAAAATGCCACCGGCAGATGATTTCTGACGATATCGTCCGGCCGGTGGCATTCCTTTCAGATTTTCTTCATATCCCGGCAGACTCTGTGCTCAGCCACCTGAATGTAAAGTTCAGTAAAAATGCCTTTCACTGCATTTTTCTGATGAAATATCCGTATTGTGCTGTTTTTTTACGGCACTGCTTACAGGTATTCCACATTTACCACTTCGTACTCAACTTCACCGCCCGGTGTCTGGATGACAACCACGTCGTCAACCTCTTTGCCGATAAGGCCGCGGGCAATCGGGGAGTTTACTGACAGCAGGTTTGATTTGATATCAGCCTCATCATCACCCACGATACGGTAAGTCTGTTCTTCATCCGTTGCGACGTTAAAAACCGTGACTGTCGCACCGAAAATAATCCGGCCGTTGTTGGTCATTTTGGTGACATCAATCACCTGCGCATTGGAGAGCTTGGCTTCGATCTCCTGGATGCGGCCTTCACAGAAACCCTGCTGCTCACGTGCTGCGTGGTATTCTGCGTTTTCTTTCAGATCGCCGTGCTCGCGGGCATCCGCGATATCAGCAATAATTTTCGGACGGCGCTCATTTTTGAGAAATTCTAATTCTTCACGCAGTTGGTCTGCGCCGCGTACCGTCATAGGGATTTGTTTCATTCTCTACCTCTGAATCATTCCTAAGTAATAGTCATATCATCCTGATTAAACGATAACAGTACCTTATGCACCATATGTGGCACACTACTATTAAGTAAAACCGTGTAAATTTGCGCTGATACGGCCATCGCACTACGGATGCTGTCAGCGCGGTTGACGCGTTATCCGCGCGGGCTGAACTGAGATCCTGTTCCGGTATTCTATCCCGGAGCGCAATGCGGGTCATCGTTTACTTTTACCGGCCCGTGGCTTTAGTATAACGGGCTCTCACCCCGGATTGTGATGGATAGGTCGCTCAATGAATGTTTTTACCCGGCTCTCGTATGCAACGGGATTATCAGTATTACTGGCTGCAGGTGCAGCAGCTACTCCGGTTGAGGAATATACCCAATATCTGCCCGCCGGCACAAACCTGGCAATGATTGCACAGCGGGTAGGCGATGCTCAGCCAATCGTGGAATACCAGGGACAACAAATGGCCCTGCCCGCCAGTACCCAGAAAGTGGTAACGGCGCTGGCCGCACTGTTACAGCTGGGACCGGATTTCCGCTTCACCACCAGTCTGGAAACCAAAGGACATCTTGATGGTACCACCCTGAAAGGGGATTTAATCACCCGTTTTACCGGTGATCCGACCCTTACCCGTCAGCAGATCCGCAATATGGTCAATGAACTGCGCAAAGCCGGGGTACAGACTATTGATGGTGATCTGGTGATCGACATCTCTGCATTTGCCAGTCATGACAAAGCACCGGGCTGGGTGTGGAATGATTTAACCCAGTGCTTCAGCGCTCCGCCGGGAGCTGCCATTATTGACCGTAACTGCTTTTCGGTAACGCTGCACCCCGGTGATAAGCCCGGAGATACCGCGTATATCCGCACGGCGGATTACTACCCGGTCAATATGTTCAGTGAAGTCAAAACGCTGGAGCGCGGCTCTGCCGAAGGACGTTTCTGCGAACTGGATGTGGTGCCCGGTGAACTGAACCGCTATACCATCACCGGCTGTATGAATCAGCGCAGTGAGCCGCTGCCGCTGGCATTCGGGGTACAGAACGGTGCAAGCTACGCCGGGGCTATCGTCAAAAATGAACTGATTCACGCCGGGATTGCCCTGAACGGTAATGTCCGCCGTCAGACTCATCCGGAACAACCCGGCACCGTGCTGATACAGACACAATCCGCCCCGCTGCACGCGTTGCTGACCAAAATGCTGAAAAAATCCGACAATATGATTGCCGATGAAGTTTTCCGCACTATCGGCCGCAGCTATTACGGCGTGCCCGGTACCTGGCGTTCCGGCCAGCAGGCTGTCCGTCAGGTTCTGAAAGAGAAAGCCGGCATTGATATGGGCAATACCGTGATGGTGGATGGTTCCGGGTTATCACGCCATAATCTGATCACCCCGGCGACCATGATGGAAGTGCTGCAATTTATAGCCAAACATGATGATCAGCTGCAATTCATTAAAATGCTGCCGCTCTCCGGCTATGACGGCACACTGCAATACCGCGGCGGCCTGACAGAAGCAGGCGTTAACGGCAAACTTTCAGCCAAAACCGGTTCATTACAGGGGGTGTATAACCTGGCCGGGTTCCTCACCACCGCCAGCGGACAGCGCATTGCGTTCGTGCAGTTTATTTCCGCTTATGCCGTCCCGCCTGCCCAACAGCGCAGCCGCCGTGTGCCGCTGGTCCGCTTTGAGGGGCATTTGTATAAAGATTTATACCGTAATTACTGAGTGATATAAAAAAACTGCTGCATGTGTCTGTTCTCTCTGAAACGGAACAACAATAATCAAAATTGTTCCGGATAAGAGAGAACAGACCGGGGTTGTTTTTGCTCTTTTTTTAAGCAAGAATAGATAAAAATCCACGGAAACGGAGACAGGTATGGCCAATATTATATACATGACCCTGACAGGTAATAAGCAGGGATTAATATCTAAAGGATGTTCAAGTTATGATTCCATCGGAAATAAATACCAGAAAGATCATGAAGATGAAATTTTGGTATTCGCGGTCAGGCATTCGATTTCCAGAGCACAGAACTCGCATCATCATCCGTTAGAAATAATAAAACCTATAGATAAATCATCACCTCTGCTGGGCGTGGCTATATCCAATAATGAACTTCTCGACTGTAATATTGATTTTTTTCGTACCAGTCAGAATGGTGCCCAGGAAAAGTACTACAGCATCTCATTACAAAAGGCCACCATAAAGAATATAACATATGATTATCCTAACTCTGTGTCTCATAACGACAGACAGCCAGAGGAAATAATATTATTAGATTACAGAGATATTACCTGGAGACATTTAATGGCATCAACCTCCGGGTACAGTATAAAAGAAGAAAGCATCTACTAAACAGATGCTTTATTTTCTGAAAGATAAGGTTTTATATTGTTTATAATATCATAGATTTTTTCTTCAAAGAGATAAAAGATTCCGGTTATATAGCACTCGCTATCAAAAGACTCAAATAATTTATAACAAACTGAAATATCAGAAGAATCCTTACCTCTCTTAAAATTAATATTTACTATATTCCTTTCATCTGAAAATAAATATTCATCTTTATTATTATTTAAAATAAGCAAAAGGCCTTTAATAAAATCCTCTAACTCAAAATAATAGAATTCACAATTTAAAATATTGAAAAAACCTCTTTCCAAAATCAATTCAATATTAAAGTAAATTGATTTGTCATATTCTGTACACGTATCACCGGAAACAGAAAAATCGCATATATTGCTTATATTGAAATTAATCTGATTAACATCGCCTTCTATATTAAACATATTCCCTCTATTTATACATAAAATGAGTAACGGTCCAGGCTCTTTCATCGACAACAACCTCCAGAGTATACTCTTTTATCTCATTGATATTCTTACCCTGAAGATTTTTTGTTGTTGACGGATAACGATATTTTTTAATATTGATAGTGTATCTTTTGAGTACTAAAGCAGACCGGCCTTTCGCATCTATTCCTCTTTTTCCATATCTTATTGCTTTTTCAATAATTGTTATAGGAACATATCGTTCTGCTTCAGCCATATGAGCGGCTGCCTTAGGTGTAAACTTTAATGTTCTGGGTGATAAACCTAACTTTAACCGACCCCGTAAAAGTGAAACCAGATGTTCAGTTAATTTAATTGACCCTGCTTTTACTAAAGATGAACCACCTGCTTTTAACAGAGTAACCAGTTTTAAACCATTTTTAATAAACCATCCGCCAATTAAGATTATATCCAAAGGATCAATCAGTGGTGATTCTAATGGTAACTCATATTTACCTAAATACTCTCCGGTTGCGTCATAAACATCATAGACCCCGGAAAATCCATATAAATAACCAATACATATCCCTGAATCTTCATCAACAACAGGCACGGCCCCGGGTGGAACAGGGCTGGTTAATTCAAGAGCAAAATATTCTCCCTCGGGTAACGGTGATTTAAAATCATAGGCTCTCCCTATATCGTTATAATCAAAAGATTTAATATCTATTTCACTCATACTAATATCCCTATATTGATGTAATAGAAATTATATTTTACAAGCTCCGTTATGTTAAATGGGTGAACTTACTACTCAAAACCGCGTCCGGCCATTATTCTGAAAGTTTATAACAGTTTCTGTTGGTATTGAGGGCCTTTTTACCCGGTAGTGATCACAGAATACTGATAAACATGGCGGCCACCACTCACTGGTAAAGAAAAACCCCCGATAATTGGTGACCAACTATCGGGGGTTTTTTTATTCCGGATTCTGACGATTATTTCTTCCAGATAAATTCGACACCTTCTTCGTCGTCTTCATCCCAGTCGTCGTCCCAGTCATCATCGTCTTCCGTCTGCTCAAGCTGCTCTTTGTGGTAATCGTCCCACATAAAGTCCACTTTCGCATCTGCGGCCGGTACTTCGGCAACCGCTTCGCGGGCGTGGGTGTTGAGGAATTCCATCAGATCCCAGCACAGTGCTTTCACGCCTTCGTGATTGACCGCAGAGATCATATAGAATTTTTCATCCCAGCCGAGCGCATCCGCGATCGCCTGAGAACGGGCTTTCGCTTCTTCCGGATCAATAAGATCGACCTTGTTGAAGACCAGCCAGCGCGGCTTCTCTGCCAGCTTTTCACTGTATTTTTCCAGTTCACCGACAATGATCTTCGCGTTTTCCACCGGATCACTTTCATCCACCGGGCAGATATCGATCAGGTGCAGCAGCACGCGGCAGCGCTCCAGATGTTTCAGGAAACGAATACCCAGGCCGGCACCATCAGATGCGCCTTCGATCAGCCCCGGGATATCCGCGACCACGAAGCTCTGTGAGTTATCCATCCGCACCACACCCAGGCTCGGTACCAGCGTGGTGAACGGATAATCCGCCACTTTTGGTTTTGCCGCAGAGACAGAACGGATAAAGGTGGATTTACCGGCATTCGGCATCCCCAGCATCCCGACGTCAGCCAGCAGCATCAGTTCCATCATGAGTTCACGGGTTTCGCCCGGGGTACCCATGGTGCGCTGACGCGGTGCACGGTTAACGGAAGATTTAAAGCGTGCGTTACCCAGGCCGTGAAATCCGCCCTTGGCAACCATGTGGCGCTGTCCGTGCTGCAACATGTCCGCCAGTATCTCGTTGGTGGTCATATCACGCACACGGGTGCCTACAGGCACGTTAATCGTGATATCGTTGCCCCGTTTACCGGTACAGTCACGACTCTGGCCGTTTTGACCCCGCTCAGCACGGAATGATTTTTCAAAACGGTAATCAATCAGGGTATTGAGGTTTTCATCGGCCTGGAGGTATACATCACCGCCATCGCCGCCGTCTCCGCCGTCTGGTCCGCCTTTCGGAATATATTTTTCGCGACGGAAGCTCACGCATCCGTTGCCGCCATCTCCTGCCACAACCAGGATTTTAGCTTCATCTACAAATTTCATTACTTTTCTCCGTAACGTTGCCGTGTCCGGACTACCGGTTCAGTATGACCCGGGATGACGTTTTACGCATATAAAAAGCCCTGCAAAAGGTTTGCAGGGCTTTCGGACTCGGTTAAGACGTGAAAAACTTATTCAGCTTCGATGCTGATGAATTTACGGTTTTTCGGGCCTTTAACTTCGAATTTTACTTTTCCGTCAGCTAACGCGAACAGAGTGTGGTCGCGACCGCAACCTACGTTGTTGCCTGCGTGGAATTTAGTACCACGCTGACGAACGATGATGCTGCCTGCTAATACAGCTTCACCACCGAAACGTTTTACACCCAGACGTTTTGCTTCAGAATCGCGACCGTTTCGAGTCGAGCCGCCAGCCTTTTTGTGTGCCATTGATCTGCTCTCCTATTAACTTAAGCGATACCGGTGATTTTAACATCAGTGAACCACTGACGGTGGCCCTGCTGTTTCCGGCTGTGTTTACGACGACGGAACTTAACGATTTTAATTTTATCGCCGCGACCGTGTGTAACCACTTCAGCTTTAATTTTAACACCTTCAACGACTGGAGCGCCGATCTTGATGTCTTCACCATTTGCAACCATCAGAACCTGGTCAAACTCAACAGTTTCACCTGTTGCGATGTCCAGCTTTTCCAAGCGAACGATTTGACCTTCGCTGACCCGGTGTTGTTTACCACCACTTTGGAAAACCGCGTACATATTAACTCCGCTTTCCGCACACCCCATAAAATTTGATTCTCAGAGTGCACTATAAAATTATTCACAATAGGGCGCGGATTTTACGCAAAAATGCCGCAAATGACAAGTGCTGAAAACGATCTAATGATAAAAAATCGTCACTTTACAGATAGCCGTTTATTTGCGGCTTTTTTACAGTACAATCACAAAATATAAAAAAACGCTGCTATCATAAACCATTACCTTTGATCGGGATGTCAAAAACAAGGTTAAAGCAAGTCATATGAACTCAGAACAAATAATCGCGCTGACGGCGGATGATATGGCCGCAGTCAATCAAAAGATTCAAAAACAGCTGACCTCAGACGTATCGCTCATCAACCAGCTGGGTTATTACATTATCAGCGGCGGCGGGAAACGGATCCGCCCGATGATCGCCGTACTGACCGGCCGGGCTCTGGGCTATGACGGCGACAAACATATTCAGGTGGCGGCACTGATCGAATTTATCCATACCGCCACCCTGCTGCACGACGATGTGGTGGATGAATCCGACATGCGCCGCGGCAAACAGACGGCTAACGAAGTGTTCGGTAATGCCGCCAGTGTGCTGGTCGGGGATTTTATCTACACACGATCTTTTCAGATGATGACGGATCTGGATTCCATGCGTGTGCTGAAACTGATGTCAGAAGCGACAAACGTGATCGCGGAAGGTGAAGTACTGCAACTGATGAACTGCAACGATCCGGATATCAGCGAAGCGGATTACATGCAGGTTATCTACAGCAAAACCGCCCGTCTGTTTGAAGCCGCCTCGCAATCTGCCGCGATTCTGGCCGGTGCCACTGCGGAGCAGGAGAAAGCGTTGCAGGATTACGGCCGGTATCTCGGCACGGCTTTCCAGCTGATCGATGATGTTCTGGACTATGATGCGGATAATACGACACTCGGTAAAAATACCGGGGATGATCTCGATGAAGGCAAGCCGACACTCCCGCTGCTTCATGCCATGCACAACGGCAATGCGGAAGAATCCGCGCTGATCCGTCAGGCGATTGAACAGGGTAACGGGCGTCATCTGCTGGAGCAGGTGCTTACCGTAATGAAGCGCTGCGGCTCTCTGGCATACACCTATGCCCGCGCCGAAGAAGAAGCAGACAAAGCGATCGCATCGCTCTCTGCACTGCCGGATTCTCAGTACAAAGATGCCCTGGCAGGTCTGGCACATATCGCGGTCCGCCGCTCTGCCTGATCACAGAGAAAAAACGGGATCTGTAAAGATCCCGTTTTTTTTATTCCGGTTTTTCGTCCTGCTCCCGGCTGCCCGGAAGCTCCTGTGCATCGAGATGCTGGATCAGTTTGGCTAAACCTTCCCGCAGAATGAACGTGACAATTTTTTCGCGCTCCTCTCTGGTGAGCTGATAATAAGCTTCCACCCAAATCAGAAACGCATCCTGCCGCTTTGCCTGATAGCTCGCGCTGTTGTCACACGCATGCAGAATTGCCTGAACTTCATCCGGCAGACTATCGATACTGTACTCGACTGCTTTTCCCTGCACGCCGCGCTTGCGCCGCTGATGCCAGCCTTCCCGTCTCGCCATCAGGTTGACACCTTGAGGAGATGATGGCAAGCCCGCCAAACCAACCAATTCCTTCGCGGAATACCATTCTTTTTTCATCTTTTCTCCTGCAACCCATTTTCAGCAAAAAATCGGCAATTTCTGTGTTTAAACTGCGTGAATCTGCCGGGCACTTTCCTAAAAATGACAAATGCTTTATCTGCACTGAATTTTTTAACTGATTCCGGATCTACACCGATTTTTACGGGATTATTTTACAAACACAAGGATAAAACATTATTTATTTGTGAATAATCGGCATATTTTGTTACAACAACGGTAAGCACTTAATACAATGATCGTCGGGCAGAAAATGAGATCCGGCTCAGTGCTGCTGACGTATCACACCTGGTAACAGATAAAAATCGCTTTTGTTTCATCAACAAACTCCTTATGTTAAGTAAGCAAATATGCTTACCTCATTCAGTCCTTTGCGTTACCTGCACATTTTCATTCTGTTTCTTAATTCTGTAACAGAGTTCAAAAAAGATATTTTTAAGAAAAAATTTAAGAAAATATTTAGAAAAATAATGGTATTTTATTTTCTTAATAACGAATTGAATTCATCTTTAATGTGATGGCAACCCGTTATTTATACCACTAACACGGCATTAATCTAAAATAAAAAGGACTCAATATATGGATTCCGGTAAATCTGACTGGCACCCTGCTGATATTATTGCTGCGCTGAAGAAACGGGGGACAACCCTGGCCGCCCTGTCACGTAACGCAGGGCTCAGCTCCTCAACGCTCGCCAATGCGCTCTCCCGCCCGTGGCCGAAAGGTGAATGGCTCATCGCAGACTTTCTCGCCGTCCATCCGTCGGAGATTTGGCCCAGCCGTTATTTTAATTCTATCACAGGTGAATTATTAGATAGGAAAATAAGAGTGAAGGTAACTAATTAATTTCAATATATAGTTATAAAAACAATAAAACCGCTAATCATAATTAGCGGTTTTATTTACGGCTCAAAAAAATAAATACAACTATTTAATAACTCAGCTGTTAATAAATTTCTCACCAAGTGCAATATCCGCTTTCAGCACATCCAGCATGCCGTTAAGCGCTTTCTCTTCATAGGCGCTGAGTGACCCGATATCCAGACGCTTTTCAACACCGTTTTTGCCTAATACGACCGGCTGGGCAAAGAAACGGGCATATTTGCCGTCGCCTTCTGTGTAGGTGCATTCCACCACATTGCTTTCACCCTGCATGGCGCGAACCAGTGACAGACCGAAACGTGCAGCAGCCTGGCCCATAGAAAGTGTCGCGGATCCGCCGCCTGCTTTGGCTTCCACAACTTCTGTACCCGCGTTCTGAATACGCTTGGTCAGGCTGTCAATTTCCGCATCACTGAAGCTGACGCCCGGGATCTGAGACAGCAGCGGCAGAATAGTCACACCGGAGTGCCCGCCGATAACCGGCACTTCCAGCTCCTGTGGTTTCTTCCCTTTCAGTTCCGCCACAAAGGTGTTGGAGCGGATAATATCCAGCGTGGTAACGCCGAACAGACGATTTTTGTCATACACACCGGCTTTTTTCAGCACTTCTGCCGCGATAGCTACCGTGGTGTTTACCGGGTTGGTGATGATACCGATTAACGCTTTCGGGCAGGTTTTGGCAATTTTTTCCACCAGATTACGCACGATCCCTGCGTTCACATTAAACAGATCAGAACGATCCATGCCGGGTTTACGGGCCACACCGGCAGAAATCAGGACAATATCCGCACCTTCTAATGCAGGGGTAGGATCTTCCCCGGCAAATCCGGTGATCCGGACATCTGTCGGAATATGGCTGAGATCTTTTGCCACACCCGGAGTGACCGGTGCGATATCATATAAAGTAAGATCTGAACCGGAAGGAAGCTGGGTTTTAAGAAGAAGGGCGAGAGCCTGACCAATACCACCTGCTGCTCCGAGAACTGCAACTTTCATCCTGAGACTCCTTAACTTGGGACGGTTAGCACGATTGCGCATCAGGCGCGAATCCGTGCATGAGGGCTGTGAATACAATATTTTAACAGACTGATTGCATATTCACGCATTTGAATCTGTTTGTCTATTGTTATCCATTCTAAACAAATCGCTTATCTGTTAATGAGATAAGGAACACTATTTTGACAATTATTTTACTTTAAGAGCACTTATAGTCATGTGCGTTAATATAACAATACGTAACTGCTAACAACATCATTTAATTAACAATATATTTACCTATGGTGATAACCTGGTCAGAACCATAAGCAATGTCAATTACGTGAACTGATCACCAGTTTTGACCATTAATGCGGTTTACCCGGGCCAGACCACAGGGTTTAATTTGCATAAAAATGCATTTTTCCGCATAATAATAAAGTCCGTATCCAAATTTTCAGGAAAGACTATGCGTGCACCTTCTAAACAGGAAGATCTGATCAAGGCGTTTAAGGCGCTGTTGAAAGAAGAAAAATTCAGCTCTCAGGGGGAGATTGTCACCGCCCTGCAGGAAGAGGGCTTTGAGAATATTAATCAGTCCAAGATTTCCAGGATGCTGACCAAGTTCGGTGCTGTCCGCACCCGTAACGCAAAAATGGAAATGGTTTACTGTCTGCCTGCGGAACTGGGTGTTCCGACAGCCACCAGCCCGTTAAAAAACCTGGTGCTGGATATTGATTACAATGACTCGGTGGTGGTTATCCGTACCAGTCCGGGCGCAGCGCAGCTGATTGCCCGTCTGCTGGATTCCATCGGCAAATCCGAGGGTATTCTCGGCAGTATCGCCGGGGATGACACCATTTTCTCGACACCGGCCAAAGATTTCACCACAGAACAGCTTTACGAAGCGATTCTTGCCCTGTTCGAACAGGAACTGTAATCTGCCGTTAATCATACAAAAACCGCGCGGTACTGATGTCCCGCGCGGTTTTTTTTCTTAGTCTTCAAATTCTCAGCTTTCACATTCTCAGCTGTCAGATTACTTCAGCTTTTCCAGCAGTTTATCGTGGATACCGCCGAAGCTGCCGTTGCTCATCACCAGGATATGATCTCCCGGCTGAGCATGCCCGGCCACCATATTGACCAGTGCGTCCGGGTCTCCGGTCCAGTAAGCCGGCTGCACACAACGCTCGGTAATTTCACTGACCAGCCACGGAATATCTGCCGGCTGGAAGATAAACACTTCATCCGCACGACCCAGCGCAGGCGCGATATCGTCTTTGCTGATCCCCATTTTCATGGTGTTTGAGCGCGGTTCCAGCACCACAAGAATACGGGCGGTACCCCCGACCTTACTGCGCAGTGCCTGTAATGTGGCCAGAATCGCCGTCGGGTGATGTGCAAAGTCATCGTAGATACTGATGCCGTTTACCTGACCGCGCAGCTCAAGGCGGCGGCGGGCGTTGATAAATTTACCCAGAGCACGGCAGGCTTCCGCCACCGGCACACCGACGTGATGTGCGGCAGCAACCGCCATCAGGGCGTTCTGCATATTATGCTCGCCCACCAGTCCCCAGGTCACACGGCCGCTGATTTCGCCGTCATAACGCACATCGAACTCACCACAGTCATTAGTGATTTTCTCTGCCTGCCAGCGGGCGTTGTCACCGGTATACTCTTCTTCGCTCCAGCAGCCCATACTGAGTACCTGTTTCAGATTGGCATCCTGAGCCGGGGCAATAATTTTGCCGTCACCCGGCACCACACGCACCAGATGATGGAACTGTTTTTCAATCGCCGCGAGGTTTTCAAAGATATCCGCGTGATCAAATTCGAGGTTGTTGAGCAGCAGTGTACGCGGGCTGTAATGCACAAATTTCGAACGTTTATCAAAGAATGCACAGTCATATTCATCGGCTTCGATAACAAAGAACGGACTGTTACCCAGTGTGGCGGAGACATCAAAGTTCCCCGGAACACCGCCGATCAGAAAGCCCGGCTGATAACCGCAGTCTTCCAGAATCCAGGCCAGCATACCGGCTGTGGTGGTTTTGCCGTGAGTACCGGCAACCGCCAGCACCCAGCGCTCCGGTAAGACATGGTCATGCAGCCACTGCGGGCCGGAGGTGTAAGGAATTCCCAGGTTCAGCACCGCTTCAACACACGGATTTCCGCGCTTCATGGCATTGCCGATCACCACCATATCCGGACGCGGCGTCAGTTGTGCCGGGTCGTAACCGGTGATCAGTTCGATCCCCTGCTCTGTCAGTAAATCACTCATCGGCGGGTAGACATTCTGATCCGAGCCGGTCACTTTGTGCCCCTGTGCGCGGGCCAGGATAGCCAGGCTGCCCATGAAGGTGCCGCAGATACCGAGAATATGAATATGCATTATTTTTTATCCAATAGCATGACGTTGGTCACTATTCTAACCATCTCTCAAAAGAACTGAAACGGATTAGCCTATCAATTATGATTTTCTTTGGCTAAACTTGCACCCGCGTTTACGGGCAACCGCTTTCGTAATACTTTTATTTCACCCACTTCAGGACGTACGTCATGAAAACATTAGGCGAATTTATCGTCGAAAAACAGCAGGACTTTTCTCACGCCACCGGAGAACTGACTGCACTCCTCTCCGCGATTAAGTTAGGCGCTAAGATTATTCACCGTGATATTAACAAAGCCGGGCTGGTTGATATCCTTGGTACTAATGGTATCTCAAACGTGCAGGGCGAAGTCCAGATGAAACTGGATCTTTACGCCAACGAGAAACTGAAAGCCGCGCTGAAAGCCCGTGGTGAAGTTGCCGGTATTGCCTCTGAAGAAGAAGACGACATTGTTGTTTTTGAAGGCGGCCGTGCGGAAAACGCCAAATATGTGGTTCTGATGGACCCGCTCGACGGCTCATCCAACATTGATGTGAATGTGTCAGTCGGTACTATTTTCTCTATTTATCACCGTATCACCCCGCTGGGCCAGCCGGTCACCGAAGCTGACTTCCTCCAGCCGGGCAACCGCCAGGTCGCTGCCGGTTACGTGGTGTACGGCTCATCCACCATGCTGGTTTACACAACCGGTAACGGTGTTCACGCCTTCACCTATGATCCGTCCCTGGGTGTGTTCTGCCTGTGTCAGGCTGATATGAAATTCCCGGAGAACGGCAAAATGTATTCCATCAACGAAGGGAACTACATCCGTTTCCCTGTCGGCGTGAAAAAATACATCAAATACTGCCAGGAAGAAGATCCTGCGACAGATCGCCCGTACACCACCCGTTATATCGGCTCGCTGGTAGCGGATTTCCACCGCAACCTGCTCAAGGGCGGGATCTACATCTATCCGAGCACCGCAAGCCATCCGAGCGGCAAACTGCGTCTGCTGTACGAGTGCAACCCGATGTCATTCCTCGCGGAACAGGCAGGCGGTAAAGCGAGTGACGGTAAGAACCGCATCCTCGATATCATTCCGGAAAAACTCCACCAGCGTTCACCGTACTTTGTCGGTACCCGCTCAATGGTAGAGAAAGCAGAAAGCTTTATGGCGGAATTCCCGGACGAAAACGGGAAGTAAGCAAGAGTAAGAGAAGGAAAAGGCGGTATACCACCGCCTTTTTTTCGTTATAATATCCGCCACGCTATTTGTTCTGAAGATTAAGGAATCCGTTCATGAGCCTGAATAATGTTCCTGCAGGTAAAGATCTGCCGGAAGATATCTATGTTGTTATCGAAATCCCTGCCAACGCAGATCCGATTAAATATGAAGTTGATAAAGAATCCGGCGCACTGTTTGTTGACCGTTTCATGTCAACCGCCATGTTCTACCCGTGCAACTACGGTTACATCAACCACACCTTATCTCTGGATGGTGACCCGGTAGACGTGCTGGTACCGACTCCGTATCCGTTACAGCCGGGTTCAGTGATCCGCTGCCGTCCTGTCGGCGTGCTGAAAATGACTGACGAATCAGGTGAAGATGCCAAACTGGTTGCGGTTCCGCACACCAAACTGAGCAAAGAATACGATCACATCAACGATGTGAACGATCTGCCTGAACTGCTGAAAGCTCAGATCACGCACTTCTTCGAGCACTACAAAGATCTCGAAAAAGGCAAATGGGTGAAAGTTGACGGCTGGGAAGATGCCGCAGCAGCAAAAGCTGAAATCATCGCTTCTTTCGAACGCGCTGCGAAAAAATAATCCGCAGTCCGTTTCAGAGACAAAAAAAACCGCTGTTTTCACAGCGGTTTTTTTATTCACAGGGAAATCATTCGCTTTCCGGGTCTGCTTCCTCGTGCCGTTTCAGCCAGTCCCCGCAATTTATCTTCACCAGTCCGTCCACCGGACGCTGATATAAGTAAATCCAGGCACTGCCGTACGGCGTTGAAACCAGTTCACGCCGGTAATCCTGACCATCTTTTTTTAATTCATCCAGCTCAGTCAGGATCGACGAGGAGATCCGGTACACTTCACATTCGATCGAACCGGTTCCCGGCACCACCGCAGGATAGTGTCCCAAATCATACAGGTCATAGCCTTCAAGCGTATATTCTCCCAGCAGGGCGGCATAGGTCATCCAATGATGGTTGCCCTGTTTCTGCCGCAAACTGCCATAAACGATCACTCGCATATATTAAAACTCAAACTGATAAAGCAGATCGATCGCCTGGTTAACACCAGACACCGCTTCCAGATATAACCTGGGCATTAACCTATAGCGTAACGTTAAGGTCGCTAAGGAGTCAAATATACCGACACCATATTTTACCTGCAGATCATTGGTTATCTTACCGCTGACCACAACCTGCGACTTATCGCCCACGCCCTGGGTATCCAGCGCCAGATCCGAAATACCGAATGTCTCACCGATTTTTCCGACTAACTGCCCGCTTTGTGCCACACCGAGGCTGATCAGCATGGAGGTCATCTGCGAGCTGTCCGCATCCCCGGTATCCAGCCCCTCACCACGCAGCAGGTAAGAGAGCGCATTTTCCTGAGACATCGCCGGATCAGAGAATATTTCCACTTTCGGTCTGTCAGCAAGCCCGGTCACGCGAACCCCCGCAATCACGCCGTTGGCGGTGTTATCCGGGTTACGGATCGCTTCCAGATTGAGGAACGGCTGGTCAGCAGGACCGGAGAACAGGATCTGTCCTTTACGTACCAGCAGATCCTGCCCGTAAGCATGGAAGCGTCCGCGCGGAATATCCACCTGGCCGTTAAGTCCCAGTCCCTGCTTATCCTGAGCGACTTTCAGATCCCCGGTCAGTTTTGCTTTCAGACCAAAAGCATCCAGCAGCACATCATCACCGATATGGATACGCAGATTACTCAGGATCGGAATGCTGGTCTGTTTTTCATGGATCGGCTGTAAATTATCATCCAGCATCACTTCATCAGAGGTGGCACTGACGGCGGAATCCGGGACTTCATGTACTGTGATCCGTGCCCACGGAATATTGACCGTACCGTCCAGTTTCAGCATGGATGGCGTGGCCTCAAAGACCAGATCCGGGCTGACATCAATCCGCACCATCGGCGGCAGCGAAACGCGCAGTTTGTCACCCTGTGCAAAAATCTTCGCACTCCAGGCATCCATTCTGCGCCAGTCCGCGTTACCGCTGAGGTTGAGATACCCTTCCGGTGTTTTGATGTTTCCGCTGAGATCAGAGCGGGCGCCGTCGAAATTCACATTCAGTCCGCCGGTCGTGATATCGAACGGCAGAAGACGTCCGCTGACCGCGAGATCAGACAATCCCAGCTGACCAAACAGCAGCGGCGATGCCGCGTTACCGCCCAGACGCAGCGCGGCATTCAGCCGACCGGTGGCTTTATCGCCTTTGCCGAGCAGCGGTTTCAGCAGATCCAGCGAGATATTGTCGATACCGACATTGCCGCTCAGCTGACGGCGTTTTTCCAGATCAGTAATCTGGACATTACCGTTAATCTTCCCGTTACCGGCAATGGCAATCAGCCACTGAAGATTCAGTTTGCCGTTCTTCATGGCGGCAGTCAGTGTCAGGGTATCAAACGCGACCGGCAGATTCGTACCGTCGAGGTTCTGCACCACCTTCACGCCGTTACCTTTCAGGGATGCGTCAATCACCGGCTGTGAGCCGTCCGCAAACCAGCGGACATTGGCATTACCGCTGAATACGCCGTCCAGCCGGGTATCCTGGCCGAGGAACGGTTTAATCATCGCCAGGTCAAAACGTTCCAGGGCTACAGATGCATTACCGGAAGCCCCGGCAGTGATCGGTTTCGGCACACAGATACGGGCATCCGGATTCACCCAGCAATGGGTGCCGATGGTCACTTCCTGTTTTTCATTCAGATAGGTCAGTGCCATCGCCTTACTGAGTGACCACTCACCCACCGGTGTGTCAAAGCGGGTATTATTCAGCGTGCCTTTCCAGGTTTCGGTTTTACGATCAAACCCGCCGTTCAGCATCAGCTGTGCGGAGACCGGTTCGCCTTTCATGGTCAGTTTCAGCTGATGCTGTGCTTCTGTGCCTTTGGCATTCAGGGTCAGATTGCTGATCACCAGATCCGCCTGTTTCAGCTGATTCACAGTGACATCCAGCTGACCTTTGATCTGTTCCGCAGAAGTGATATCCCCTTTGATTTTGGCATCCGCCACGGACAGATCGTTCTGCCATTTCAGGCTGTTAACCGTCAGATCAGCAAGGATCTGCGGTTTTTCCATATTACCGCGGACATTAAGTTTCCCTTTGATGGTTCCCGCCAGACCCGGAACCAGCCCGCCGAGCACCGGAGCATTGATATCGGCATCCAGCTTCCAGTTATCCGCCAGCTGTCCGCGGACATCCAGTTTATTGTTACCCAGCGCCAGTTTCAGATCAGGGATCGTCCACTGACCGCCCGCGTTACCTTTCACATTACCGCGCGCTTTCAGCGGATAGGTTTTCACTTTGCCGTCAAGGGTGATATCCGGGATTTCAAGCTCCCAGTTGCCGCCGTACAGGCTGCCCCGGGTACTGATTTTACCGTCCACTTTGGCCGGCCATTCCGGATAGGCTTTTGCGGTATTCAGCCCGGAAAGTGTCAGTACTGCCTGCCAGCTGATGGCTTTCTGCCAGTCCGCCACCCCGGTCACTTCCGCAAAGCCCTGTAACGCATTCAGACGCAGGCGGGTGAGATTAAGCTGTTCTGTATTCCCTTTGGCATCCAGGGTCAGCAGAGCGGGCGGGATGTCCTTACCTTTGATATCTGAACGCAGGGAGAGATCGTAACCACTCACTTTTCCGTTAAGACGCAGTTTCACACCATCAAGCTGATAGTCCGCCTCTCCGGTCAGCGGCCAGCTGACTTTCTGACTTTCCAGTGTCAGCAGCAGCGGCAGATCGGCCTGTGTCAGATTGGTTTGTGCATCCAGCGTGGCATTAACCGGCCCTTTCAGCGCCAGTGCCAGCTTCAGTTCATCCAGCAGTCCGCCGTTCAGGCTGAGATCAAGATCCTGCCCGCTGAATTCATCAAAATCACGGACATGGCCTTTAACAGACAGCGCCACCGGCCATTTTTCACTGAGCGCCACTTCCCCGCTGATCGCGATATTGCCCTGCGGTGCATCCGCAGACAGATCACTAAGAGTCAGCACCTGACCTTTGTTAAACAGCGCCAGATGCAGAGAATTGAGAGTTACCGGTGCATCACCGCTCACCTGCCAGTTCTCACCGGAAATACCTTCCACTGAGATATTCAGCGGCAGAATAACCTCCGGCAGTTCTGCCAGCATCGGCTGAGCAAAAATCTCACTGATGGTTTCACCTAACGGCTTCTCCGGTGCATCCGTTGCCGGTGCCGGTTCTTCTGCCGCAGCCGGGTCACTTTTCGGCAGCACAACAGAAAGGGCATTAATCACCGTTGGTTTCAGCGTCAGCTGGTCGCCCTGCCAGGTCATGGCGGTACGGAAAGTATCCAGATTCACCGCCATGTCATCCACGGTAACCTGTGTGTCAGTCACGGAAAGCGAATCAAGGAAAATGGTCAGCGGTGCATTCAGCTCTGTCAGCGGCTCTGACGGCGGGGTTTCTTCTGACGGCGGCAGTTTTGCGGTATCGACAGCAACCCGTGTGCCGTCCGTGCTGAGGTTTTCAACACAGAGTGTCATGTCTTTCAGGCAGCTCAGGCGCAACGCCAGATCAACCTTATCCACACTGACATCAATACCGGGCATGGTGTACTTCACCTGTTTCAGGGTCAGATTACGCAGATCGCCCTCAACCTGGCCGATAGTCAGGCCGGATACCATACGCGGCGCGAGATTCAGGGCAAAGTGCAGCCCGGATTGTGTACCCAGTACCCAGCCGAGTGTACCGCCAATCATCAGGATCAGTACCAGCAGAATGATTGCCGGCCACTTCAGATACTTCAGCCATTTCATCAGAGTTCTGCCCCCAAGCCGATGTAAAACTGGATATTTTTCGTCTGGTCATCCCCTACCGGCGCGGCAAGGTCAAACTTGATTGGCCCGACCGGCGATGCCCAGCGCACCCCGACACCGGCACCGGTTTTGAAATTACTTCGTTTGATATCATTCACCACTTCACCGCTGTCAACAAATACGGCACCCCACCAGTCACCGGTCACGTTGTACTGATATTCCAGCGAACCGACGACCATCCGCGAACCGCCGGTCAGTTTGCCGTCAGAATCTTCCGGTGAGATTTTGTTGTAACGATAACCACGGATACTGCCGTCGCCACCGGCGAAGAAACGCAGATCCGGCGGAACTTTGTCGAAATTATTGGTTTCAATCCAGCCGAGATTACCGCGCATCACAAAGCGGTGGCCATCCCACGGTGTCCGTATCCAGACGTTACGGGCGCGGAAAATGGAAAAATCCACATCCGAGCCCCACATTTCATTGGAAACATCCACCGAGTAACGCTGACTGTCCCCCCAGGACGGCATCATCCCGCCCCGCGAACGGACGCGGCTGACATTCACACCCGGATAGAGCAGCATGGTGGTGTTCGTGATATCCGCCTGGGTAAAGTGGCTGAGGCTCCAGCGCATATTGATGCCGTACTGCCAGCCGGTGGATAAATCCCAGTTACGGGAAACACTGACGGTGGCGGTATCGGCTTTGGTATCGTTCAGATCGGTCCGTTTATACCCGCCGGAAACAGCATAATACTGCTCGATCGGATTAACCTTTAGCGGGATGCGGTAAGAGGTATCAATGATCTGTTCCGGGGCGGACAGGCTGATACTGGAGGTCAGGCTGTGGCCTCTTGAGTTCACCCACGGCTTATTCCATTTCGCCTGAACACGCGGCCCCACATCGGTGGCAAAACCACCACCCAGCTCAACGAAGTTTTGCGCACGCGGGGTGAAAGACGCATCCATGGTCAGATAATCACTGTTATCCGCCCGCGCCTTTGCAATATCCGGGGTGACGATCGCGGACTGGAACCAGCCGGTTTCCGCCAGCAGACGGTTAAATTCCGCCAGTTGTTCTGAGGTGTAGTAATCCCCCTCTTTAAAGGGTACCAGACCTTCCAGATAGGCATCTCTGATTTGCGATCCCTGGTAATTTACCTTACCGAAACGGTATCGTTTGCCACTGTTAAACACAAAGTCCCAGTAGGCCGCTTGACGGGAAAGGGCAATGCCGAGCTGGCTTTTTTCCATCTCCGCATCAAAATAGCCGCGTTTTAAGGCAAGCCCGGATAGTCCGCTTTTAAAACTTTCGTACTCGCCGTGATTGACGACAGTCCCGGTTTCCGGTGTATTTTTAGTAATAAATTTTTTAAACGCCGGATCGGTTTTTGCCGCACCTTCGATATCCACAGTGACCCCGGCAATTTTAACCGGTTCCCCCGGAACCACCCGGGCATACAATACCGGGCGCGCAGGTGGTGTATTATCCTGATAATCAAAGGTGATCACCGGCTCATAATACCCCAGCGGACGAAGCCCTTCTTTGATGGCTTTTTCCACCCTGGCGCGAAAACGGCCGTCAGCCACGACTTCATCGGTCGTGATAGTGGAAAGCTGGACTCTTGCATTTTTTTCAAGTTGCCCGTCGAGCCCTTCCACTTTTAAGCGAAGATTTGCACTATATGCCAGAGGGGATGTGAGAGACACAGCGACAACACAAACAAGAGGGTATCGGATCACATCAACTCCTGAATTTCTGAGATTTGACTGAGATAAATGAAAATTATTTGAAGTTTACTATAGATACATAAGATAAATAACCTGAAATCTGCTGATAATGCACCGATTATTCTTAAAACAGGAGCCACCGCAAATGACACAAAACACCACTCAATACCCGCAGGACACCATTGTATCTCCTGTTTCCACCGCCGATGCACTGCCTGACAGCGCCGTGGCGCTGACTATCAGCCCGCGCCATACCGTGACCGGCCATGATGTGAACCATGTGCCTGACGGCTTTGATACCGCGTATTTCGCCATGGGCTGTTTCTGGGGCGTGGAGCGTCTGTTCTGGCAACAGCCGGGTGTGTACAGCACGACTGCCGGGTATACCGGCGGCACGACAAAGAACCCAACCTACGACGATGTCTGCACCGGCAGAACCGGACATGCCGAAGCCGTCCGGGTGGTCTATGACCCGTCCGTCATCAGCTATGCCGATCTGCTGCGTCTGTTCTGGGAAAACCACGACCCGGCACAAGGCATGAAACAGGGCGGCGATATCGGATCACAATACCGTTCCGCGATTTATACTCAGTCTGACAGCCAGCGCGTGCAGGCCCTTGCTTCGCGTGAGCAGTATCAGCAGGCGATGAATGAGAGTCAGGACAGCCGCAGTATCACCACGGCCATCCGCCCTCTCGGCCCGTTTTATGTGGCTGAAGATTACCACCAGCAATATCTGGATAAGAACCCGGAAGGCTATTGCGGACTCGGCGGGATCGGTGTTTGTCTGCCGCCTTCGCTGAGAAACTAGTCGTTTTTCCCGTTCCGGTGCTATACTGCACATCCGCGCACAGACAAATTGGATGCTCTGTGCGCCTTTCTTTTTTTATATCCGATACTTATGCTCTATATATCTAAAATAACCGGTCGCCACGCATAATCAAGAACAGCGTGCCAGGAGGCAATCGTGCCGGCCATTCGGAACTTATATGTTAAATAGTTTATTAATCGTCCTGTTACTGTGCGCGATCAGCGCATTCTTTTCGTTATCTGAAATATCACTGGCCGCCTCACGGCGTATCAAACTCAAAGTCATGATTGACGAAGGCAATACCAATGCCGCCCACGTGCTCCGCTTACAGGAAGCGCCGGGAATGTTCTTCACCGTCGTGCAAATCGGCCTGAACGCCGTGGCTATCCTCGCCGGTATTGTCGGTGAATCTGCCTTTTCACCGGCACTCCGCACCCTGTTCGGCAATTTTATGGCCGATGCCGCAGCACAACAGCTCGGCTCAATACTGTCATTTATTATCGTGACCTCCATGTTTATCCTGCTGGCGGATCTGACCCCGAAACGTCTCGGCATGATCAAACCGGAAGCGGTCGCCATCCGGATTGTCCAGCCGATGCGTTTTTGTCTGACAGTTCTGCGTCCGCTGGCCTGGCTGTTTAACGGGTTATCTAACCTGTTCTTTAAATTATTCAAAATTCCGCTGGCCCGTAATGAAGATATCACTTCTGATGATATTTACGCGGTGGTGGAAGCGGGTGCCGTGGCCGGTGTGCTGCGCAAGCAGGAACACGAACTGATCGAAAACGTGTTTGAGCTGGAATCCCGGACTGTACCGTCAGCCATGACTTCCCGCGAGAGCGTGGTCTATTTCGATAAACAGGAAAACGAAGAGAGCATCAAAGAGAAGATCTCCACGCAGCCACATTCGAAATTCCTGGTGTGTGACGGCGGGCTGGATCATGTGCTCGGCTATGTCGATTCCAAAGATCTGCTGAACCGCGTACTGAACGGCCAGAGCCTGAATCTGCGCGAAGGTGTGCAAATCCGCCCGGCACTGATGATCCCGGATACGCTGAGCCTGTCAGATACCCTGGAAGGCTTTAAAAATGCCGGGGAAGACTTCGCTATCATTCTGAATGAATACGCCATGGTGATGGGTGTCATCACTATCAATGACGTGATGATTACGCTGATGGGGGATTTGGTCGGTCAGGGGCAGGAAGAACAGATTGTTGCCCGTGATGAAAATTCCTGGCTGATTGAGGGCGGCACCCCTATTGAGGATGTACAGCGGGTGCTGGATATCGATGAGTTCCCGGATGACAGCAATTATGAAACCATCGCCGGGTTCCTGATGTACAAACTGCGTCGCATCCCGAAACGGACAGATTCCGTGAAATTCTCAGGCTACAAATTTGAAGTGGTTGATATCGATAACTACAAGATTGACCAGCTGCTGGTCACACGTATTGCGGATACACCGGTAATACCGCGTCCGTCAGCGGCGGAAAGCAGTAAAGAGGGTCAGTCTGACGTGGCACACGGCGAACAGCACCAAAAACCGTAAAACTAACCCTTCTTCAATCAGTCAGGTATTGTGATTTATGCCAGCTGCGCCTGCAGCAACGATACCTGCTGATTAATTTCACTCATTGCACTCAGGTGGCGTTTGTCTCTGATTTTCGGCGGTAAAATCTTGCCGTAGTCAAATTCAAACGCGCCCATTCCCTGTATATACAGGCGGCCGCGGAATAATGTCTTCACGTAGCGGGCGATCTGAGCCGGGTTGTAACGGGCGAAAATTTTCATCGTACTTATGTCCTCCCCTTTACCTTTTCTTTCATGCCTAAGGTATGACCCGATTCTACCACCCGGGTTCATTAATCAAATGATTTAATCACTATTTTTACATAAAATGACACTTCACTACGACTTACTTCACAAATCATCACGAAAAACGATCCCCGTCACACTATAAAAGTGAAATAATAACCTCATAATTACTATAAGTTTTATAAATAATTTCAGGGTGAAATACAGGAACTGACATTATCAGGCAGGAGATTTTCCGGGCGGAGAAAAGTCAGTGTAATTTGCATAACCATGCAAATTACACTGTTATTCAGGAATAAAATGGCAATCAGAAACTGCTGACACGGAATCCCGGGTTTATCAGTGATTCACGTGGTGTATAGTCGAGCGTTTTACCACTCCAGTCCGTGATATGCGCTCCCGCCGCGAGTGCGACGGCATGTCCTGCCGCTGTATCCCAGATATGGGTCGGGTTAAAGCGCGGATAGAGCTGGGCTTTACCTTCTGCCACCAGGCAGAATTTAAGGGATGAGCCGATAGCCCGGGTTTCGTGCGGTCCCAGCTGTTCCAGATAATCTGCCAGTTCCGCATCCTGATGTGAGCGGCTGATCACCACCATCGGCAGATCCGTATTAACCACTTTGATTGCCATTCGCTGCCCGCCCCGCTCGCGCCAGGCGTGTTTACCTTCCGCCAGATAGAGAATATCCGGTACCGGCGCATACACCACACCGAGTACGGGCACGCCGCCGGAAATCAGGGCAATATTGACCGTAAATTCGCCGTTGCGGCTGATAAATTCTTTGGTGCCGTCAAGCGGGTCCACCAGCCAGTATTGGGTCCAGTGCTGCCGCTCAGACCACGGCTGCGGATCTTCCTCTGAAAGCACCGGGATATCCGGTGTCAGGGCGTTCAGTTCCTGCACGATGATGTGGTGCGCGGCTAAATCCGCGGCGGTTAAAGGGGAGTTATCCGCTTTGGCGGAGATGGTCAGTGTGTCGGGATGATGGTAGATATCCATGATTGCGTCGCCCGCCCGCCGGGCCAGCAGACAAATTTGATTGAGCATCCTTCACCTCTTTCACAGAACGGTTAGTGAGTCGCGTCGTAATCCTGTTCACGTCTCCGGAGACATGAGTATAGAAATAAAAATGGCCGGTGAAAACCGGCCATTTCGCATATTCTGTTTTTGTCAGCAAAGAGAGTATTACAGGATCTCCAGCAGCTCCACTTCGAATACCAGTGTGCTGTACGGCGGGATTGCCGCACCGGCACCACGCTCACCGTACGCCAGGTTGCTCGGGATATACAGTTCCCACTTGGAGCCGACCGGCATCAGGGTCAGTGCTTCAATCCAGCCCGCGATCACGCCGCTTACCGGGAATTCAGCAGGCTGGCCGCGCTGTACGGAGCTGTCAAACACAGTACCGTCGATCAGACGACCGGTGTAGTGAACACGGACACGGTCAGTACGCGCCGGGATCGCACCGTCGCCCTGATTGATGACAGAGAACTGCAGGCCGCTTTCAGTAGTGGAAACGCCTTCTTTCTTCGCATTCTCTTCCAGGAAACGCATTCCGTCTTTGACCAGTTCAGCCTGTTTTTCATTGCGGACAGCATCAGCACGCTCATGCATTTCACGCAGGGCACGATGCAGAACATCCACCGCCACAGCAGGCTGATTATTTTCCAGTGCATCAGTGATACCGGCCAGAATGGCTTCCGGTACTAATCCGCTCAGTCCTGATTCCTGTAATTGCTGGCCGATTTGTAAGCCGATTCCGTAGCTTGCCTGTGCTTCCATCGTGTCAAAAGTCGGTTGTGTCATGAGAGATACCTGATTAATAAATTAAGACGGATAAGCATAACAGCAGGATGTACCCCGGTAAACCCGATAATCAGTGAAAGCTGGTGCAGCCCTGTGATTACCGGAAAACAGCATAATCAATTTATAAGACAAGACTAATCAATTTATAAAACAAGATTAATCAATTTATAAAACAAGACTAATTCCGAATAATTTCAGTACGTCTGCTGCTACACTGGAATAATACCGGAGGATAATTATTCATGCTGAAAAGCGGGAGATTCTGATGAGACTACTGCCAAAGCGCCATCTTTACGCCATCACCGCTATTGCGCTGATTGTCATGCTTGTCCTGATATTCTGGCCTGCCGCACAGAAGCCCCCGGTGATCGTGCCTTCGCAGAATATCACGCTGACGCCGCCGGCTGATCCGCTGGGTGACCTGATAGCAGAGCAGACCGGTACACCACCGGATACCGCAGCTGTTACTCCCGATTTACCGCTGCCGGATAACCTCCCGCCGGGCGCACTGAACACCGGACCGGCTCCCCAGCCCGTTACCGCACAACCTCCGGCCAGCGCAGAACAGACTCCTGCGCCTGTACAGGACAGTACACTGCGTTTCACCCTCAAAAAAGGTCAGACATTAGCTCAGGTATTTCGCAGCAACGGATTGCCGGTCGATGACTTATTCCGCATGACGGCGGTTGAAGGGCCGCAGAAACCGCTGAATCAGGTGGAATCCGGGGATAAAATCAGCGTGACCAAAGGAAAGGGAAACACGGTCTCAGTGCTGAGAATTGATAAGGCCAACGGGCAGTCCGCCACCTTTAAACGACAGAAAGACGGCAGTTACCGCCGCTCTTAACCGTTGTTTTGTCACATAAAAAAAACGCTGGCCTGAGCCAGCGTCTTTCAAAGATGTTTACCGTGTAATCAGAGATTACTCAGCAACAATCTTCACATTCAGTTCTGCAAACACGTCGCTGTGAACCTGGAAGTGAACTTCGTGATCACCCAGAGTACGCAGAACGCCGTTTGGCAGACGAACTTCGCTTTTCGCCACTTCAACGCCGGCTGCAGTTACAGCATCAGCGATGTCACGGGTACCGACAGAACCGAACAGTTTACCTTCGTCACCCGCTTTGGAAGACAGAGTCACAACGCCCAGGGCATTGATTTTCTCTGCGCGAGCGTGTGCTGCTGCCAGAACGTCAGCTAATTTAGCTTCCAGTTCTGCGCGGCGCGCTTCGAAGAATTCGATGTTTTTCTTGGTTGCAGGAACTGCTTTACCTTGCGGTACTAAGAAGTTACGTGCATAACCAGATTTAACATTTACCTGGTCGCCCAGGCTGCCCAGGTTTGCTACTTTATCAAGCAGAATAACTTGCATTACCTTATCCTCTTAAAGTCATTAATGGACTGTGCCGATTACTGATGACGATCAGTGTAAGGCAGTAAAGACAGGTAGCGTGCACGCTTGATAGCACGAGCGAGCTGACGCTGATATTTCGCACTGGTACCGGTGATACGGCTTGGTACGATTTTACCACTTTCAGTGATATAGTTTTTCAGCGTAGCGATGTCTTTATAATCAATCTCTTGAACGCCTTCTGCGGTGAAACGGCAGAATTTACGACGACGGAAATAACGTGCCATATGGCTAGTCTCCAGAATCTATCAATTCAATATGTTCGGCATGAAGAACCAGTTTCGATAATCCATTTCGCCCCTGATGGGTACTGATGAATCCGTGAACGGTTATCTGACTGCCGACCGTTATACTGCGAGTAATGGTTTGGATCGTCTGTCCGCTGGCAACCACGGGCATTCTGCACCATGCCTGCCTGGTAAGTCCGGCTTCCTGCTGTTGTGAGCGGTGCTCAAGCACAAACTGACAATGCGGAATTCCGGCCGGGCTGACTTTCCGGGTGGGTTCCCTGCACACTGTGCCGGATAACACCAGACGGTTAGCGGACACCGTTATTACTCTTCAGTTTCCTCAGCTTCATCATTTTCTTCAACGTCGTCAGACATGTCGCGCGGGCGACGTTCGTCTTTCGCTTTAACCATTGGAGAAGGTTCAGTCACCGCGTGCTTAACGCGCATAACCATGCTGCGGATAACGGCATCATTGAAGCGGAAAATAGTTTCCAGCTCGTCAATCACTTCCTGCGGAGCTTCAACGTTCAGCAGAACGTAGTGTGCTTTGTGCAGTTTGTTGATTGGGTAAGCCAGTTGGCGACGACCCCAGTCTTCGAGACGGTGGATCTGACCTTCTGCGTTAGTAATAGCAGTTTTATAACGCTCGATCATTGCCGGTACTTGTTCGCTCTGGTCCGGATGAACCATGAAGACGATTTCGTAATGACGCATTAGTAGTGCTCCTTACGGATTATTAGCCTCCTGTCCGGGCAACCGCAACCCTGAGAGGCAAGGAACTTGTTTAAGTGCGGCTGAAAAATTTGACGCATAACTATACTCATACCCGCCTCAAAAGACAAGGTAATAAGTGTGTGATGCGGGATTATTTTCCGCGCTGACGCACAGCCTCAAACAGGCAGACGCCAGTTGCCACCGAGACATTCAGGGAGGATACCGCCCCGGCCATCGGAATGCTGATAAGTTCATCGCACAGGTCGCGGGTCAGGCGGCGCATGCCTTCTCCTTCCGCACCCATCACCAGCGCCACCGGGCCGGTCATTTTGCTCTGATACAGATCATGAGTCGCTTCACCGGCCGTGCCGACAACCCAGATATTTTCATCTTTCAGCTGACGCAGTGTACGGGCCAGGTTAGTGACACGGATCAGCGGTACGCTTTCCGCCGCGCCGCACGCGACTTTTTTCGCCGTCGCATTCAGCTGCGCGGAACGGTCTTTCGGGATGATCACCGCATGCACACCGGCGGCATCTGCGGTACGCAGACAGGCACCGAGGTTGTGCGGATCCGTCACACCGTCGAGCACCAGCAGAAACGGTGTTTCATGCTCTGCCAGCAGATCAGGCAGATCCTGCTCCTGATACTGACGGCCGCCTTTGACTTTGGCGATAATACCCTGATGAACAGCCCCTTCGGTCTGGCCGTCCATCCACTGACGGCTGGCCACCTGGACGCGGACACCCGCGGCTTCCAGAGCATGCACAACCGGAGTCAGACGGCGGTCTTCACGTCCTTTTAAAACAAAAACTTCAAGAAAACGGCTGGGATCACGCGCCAGCAGAGCATCCACGGCGTGGATACCATAAATAATTTCACTCATAACGTTCCGTTTGTTGCGGGACAATAAGCGTAATGAGGCGTTACCGCCTCATTACGGGAAGATATAAACCAAAGGCAGTTACTTCGCAGCTTTTTTCTTCGCGCGTTTCGCCTTTATATTGGCTTCGATTTTTTTGGTCCGGGCTGATTTCTTACTTTTCGGTGCTTTCGGGCCGTCCTCTTTTTTCTTCTTGCGGAACGCACTGTCCGGTTCGAAGTTTTTGTCACGGCGCGGATCAGCTTTCTTACCATCCCGGCGCTTGTCCCCTCTGTCACCGGCTTTCGCACGGGTTCTCGCGGTTTTGCCTTCATTACGGGCACGGCGGGTGGTCGAAATCAGCGCGAAATCAATGGTGCGCTCATCCATATGCACGGCTTCCACCCGGATTTCAACTTCATCACCCAGGCGGTATACATTAGAGGACGATTCACCAATCAGACGCTGGCCGACATTATCGTAGCGGTAGTAATCGTTATCAAGTGTTGATACGTGTACCAGACCATCGATAAACAGATCATTGAGACGGACAAAGAAACCGAAACCGGTCACGCTGGTGATAAGCCCGGTAAAGACATTCCCCACCTGATCCTGCATAAAGTCACACTTCAGCCAGTCCGCCACATCGCGGGTGGCTTCATCAGCACGGCGCTCCGTCATGGAGGTGTGCTCACCCAGCTGAAGCATACTCTGCATATCATAATGCCATGCACCGGTCTGCGATTTCGCCTCGCCGCGCTCTTTCGCCAGCAGGTATTTAATCGCACGGTGCAGGCTCAGATCCGGATAGCGGCGGATCGGTGAGGTAAAGTGGGCATACGCCGGTAACGCCAGGCCGAAGTGGCCGCGGTTATCCGGATCATAAATCGCCTGTTTCATCGAGCGCAGCAGCATGGTCTGTAACAGTTCGTGGTCAGGACGTTCCGCCACTTCCAGCATGACACGGGCGTAATCTTTCGGCTCCGGTGTCAGGCCGCCCGGCAGGGTCAGACCCAGTTCATTAAAGACAGTACGCAGGTTGGTAACGCTGTCCTCTTTCGGACGATCATGCACACGGTACAGCGCCGGTTCATTGTTTTTCTCAACGAAACGGGCTGCGGCAACGTTCGCCATGATCATACATTCTTCGATCAGTTTGTGCGCATCATTGCGCAGTACCGGCTCGATACGTTCAATGCGTTTTTCCGCATTGAAAATAAATTTAGCTTCTTCGGATTCAAAGGCAATCGCGCCGCGCTCGTCACGGGCTTCCGCCAGTGCTTTATAGAGTTTATGCAGCTCTTCCAGGTGTTTGACCAGCGGCGCGTAATGCTCACGCAGCTCTTCATCGCCTTCGAGGATTTTCCACACTTTGGTGTAGGTCAGACGGGCGTGTGAGCTCATTACCGCTTCATAGAAACGGTAACCGGAAAGCTTACCTTTCGCCGAAATCGTCATTTCACACACCATACACAGGCGGTCAACCTGCGGGTTCAGTGAGCAGACACCGTTCGACAGTACTTCCGGCAGCATCGGTACAACCTGTGACGGGAAGTAAACTGAGGTTCCCCGGCTGCGGGCTTCATCATCCAGCGCCGTCTGCGGACGCACATAATAACTGACGTCAGCAATTGCCACCCACAGACGCCAGCCGCCGCCGCGTTTGGCTTCGCAGTGTACGGCGTCATCAAAGTCACGGGCATCTTCGCCGTCGATAGTCACCAGCGGCAGGTCGCGTAAATCAACACGGCCTTTTTTGGCGGATTCCGGTACTTCCTCGCGGATATCCGCAACCTGGCGTTCCACCTGTTCAGGCCAGGTAAACGGAATTTCATGTTTGCGCAGGGCAATATCCACAGCAATACTGGTGCCCATTTTCTCGCCCAGCACTTCAGTGATAACACCGAGCGCCTGCACGCGTTTGCCCGGACGGCGGGTCAGTTCCGCCACTACGATATTCCCCATCCGTGCGCCGTTAATCGACTCTTTCGGGATCAGAATATCAAAGCACAGGCGGCTGTCATCCGGCACGACAAATCCCATGCCTTCTTCGGTAAAGTAACGGCCGACAATCTGGCCGGTTTTTGGCTCAACGACACGCACAACGCGCGCTTCGCGGCGGCCTTTGCGATCAGCCCCCATCACCTGAACCAGGATCACATCCCCGTGGATGCATAATTTCATCTGATCCTGCGGGATGTAGAGATCGTCTTTTTGTCCTTCGACACGCAGGAACCCGAAGCCATCACGATGGCCGATCACGGTTCCTTTAATTAAATCAAGGCGTTCCGGTAAGGCGTAGCACTGACGGCGGGTAAAGACCAGCTGCCCGTCACGCTCCATGGCGCGCAGACGGCGGCGCAGGGCTTCCTGAGCCTCTTCACCGGTGATACCCAGTTCCTGTGCGATATCGTCGCGGCTCACCGGTTTGGTGTGACGGCGGACAGTTTCAAGAATAAATTCACGGCTCGCGATCGGAGATTCGTATTTTTCCGCTTCGCGCTCACGGTAAGGGTCGTTTGATTGTTTTTCCACTGACATTATATCCTCCGTGGTTTCTGACAAGCGTTATTCGTCCGTCAGTAACAATTTATAAAGATGCTGATTGTCCTGCACCATATCAGCGAGCGTGTGTTTATCCAGTTCCTGCAGAAACTCCCGTATGGCTTTGTTCAGTACCGATTTCAGCCGGCAAGCCGGGGTAATGTGACAGAATTCACCGCTGCAGTTCACCAGTGTTAACGGCTCGAGCGCGCGGACAACCTCACCGATACCTATAGTATTAGCAGGTTTTCCCAGGCGGATCCCGCCATTTTTGCCGCGAATCGCCTCGACATAACCCAAATGGCTCAATTGGTTAATTATCTTGACCATATGGTTACGGGATACACCGTAGACATTCGTCACTTCCGTAATACTGGTCATTTTACCATCAGGAAGTGACGCCATATAAATCAGCGCCCGCAAGCCATAATCTGTAAAACTGGTTAACTGCACATTTTACCCCGTAAATTCTGTTATCCCGCGCGGGGATCACATGATAAGTAATGGATAATCATTATGTGTGTCTTTTGCTTATTAAGCAAAATTTGTCGTTAAAAACGCCGGATTTCCTGCGCTCACGCAGTCAGAAATTCCGGCGTCAGAAAACAAAAAGCCGGACAAACATGTCCGGCCCTGACTGGTATCAACTGAACGATCTTATGCGTCGAACGGGTCGCGCAGGATCATCGTTTCAGAACGATCCGGACCGGTTGAAATAATATCAACAGGAACGCCTGTCAGTTCTTCAATGCGGCGGATGTAATCCAGTGCTGCCTGAGGCAGTGCTTCGCGGCTCTTCGCCCCGAAGGTGGTTTCAGTCCAGCCCGGCATCACTTCATAGATAGGCTCGATGCCTTCCCAGTTATCCGCAGCCAGTGGTGTGGTTTCGATGATTTCACCATTCGGTAAACGGTAACCGACACACACTTTCACTTCTTTCAGACCATCCAGCACATCCAGCTTGGTCATGCAGAACCCTGACAGGGAGTTAATCTGCACAGCACGGCGGATAGCAATGATGTCCAGCCAGCCGCAACGACGGCTGCGTCCGGTGGTTGCACCGAACTCCTGGCCTTTGGTACGCAGGTATTCACCGGTTTCATCAAACAGTTCGGTCGGGAACGGACCGGCACCCACACGGGTGGAGTAAGCTTTGATGATACCCAGGACATAATCCACATAACGCGGACCTAAACCGGAACCGGTGGCAACACCGCCGGCAGTGGTGTTTGAGGAGGTCACATACGGATAGGTACCGTGGTCGATATCCAGCAGTGTACCCTGTGCACCTTCAAACATCACCAGCTCACCGTTAACGGTGGCTTTGTACAGCAGATCAGACACATCCACAACTATACCGGTCAGGATATCCGCAACTGCCATGATTTCGTCCAGGGTTTTCTGATAGTCAACCGCAGGCTCTTTGTAGTAGTTCACTAACTGGAAGTTGTGATACTCAAGGATTTCTTTCAGTTTCTGAGCGAAAGTTTCTTTATCGAAGAGATCACCCACGCGCAGACCGCGACGGGCAACTTTATCTTCGTATGCAGGTCCGATACCGCGCCCGGTTGTGCCGATAGCTTTCGCGCCGCGTGCTTTCTCACGGGCATTATCCAGCGCAACATGATAAGGCAGGATCAGCGGACATGCTTCAGAAATCAGCAGACGTTCGCGCACCGGAATACCACGCTCTTCCAGTGCAGTCATTTCTTTCAGCAGTGCATCGGGTGCGAGTACAACACCGTTAGCAATGATGCTGACGACGTTTTCGCGGAGAATACCTGACGGAATTAAATGCAGGACGGTTTTCTCACCGTTGATAACCAGAGTGTGACCAGCGTTGTGGCCACCTTGATAACGAACAACATACTTAGCCCGTTCAGTCAGCAAGTCGACGATTTTGCCCTTGCCCTCGTCACCCCATTGGGTGCCCAATACGACAACGTTCTTACCCATTTCGTTTTTACCTGGTTGCTTAAAAAAGGATTCTAGCATCTCATGACCGCCCTTTCAGCACTTTTTATCCACTTTATGAAAGTCACCTGATCTATGTCCATAATAAAGCCCGCCTAAGCGGGCTTTCTTCATCAGAGTGCGACCATCAGCATGCTGACGATTTGTCAGTACCGGTTATGCGGTTACCGGACTTACTGGCCTGAAGCCGGACGCAATGATGTCGGTGCCTTCATGTAACGGAAGAAATCCGTATCCGGGCTTAACACCATAATGTCGTTGCCATCGGGTTTGAAGCTTTGCTCATAAGCACGCAGGCTTCGGATAAACGCATAGAAATCCGGGTCCTGACTGAATGCATCCGCAAACAGTTTAGCGGCTTCCGCATCACCCGCACCACGCAGGGAGAGTGACTGGCGCTCCGCTTCGGCCAGGATTTCAGTACGGGTTTTATCTGCCACCGCACGAATCTTCATGGCTTCTTCCAGACCCTGTGAGCGGTGACGACGTGCCACAGCTTCACGTTCTGCACGCATACGCTGGAAGATAGCTTCGGAGACTTCCGCCGGCAGGTTGATCTGCTTGATACGGACGTCCACCACTTCGATACCTAACGCTGCCATACTGTTCGGATTCACCTGAGGCTGTGCGCCTTTGGTTTCTTCCTGAACACGCGCTGCCGCATCGGCAATAGCGTTATCAGCATCAGTTGCCTGCGGATCGTTACCGGAGCTCCCTTCGTTCAGTGCATTTTTGACTTCCGTCGTTAATGTACCGCGGGAATCCGTCACAATCTCTTTCACGCTCAGACGACCGAACTCAGAACGCAGACGGTCACTGAATTTACGTTTCAGCAGGTTTTCAGCCTGATTAATATTACCGCTGTTTGTTGCGAGATAATACAGGCTGAAATCACTAATCCGCCATTTCAGGTAAGAATCGACGATCAGGTCTTTGTTTTCGTTTGTCAGGAAACGGTCAGCCTGGATATCCAGAGTCTGGATACGGGCAGGCAGCATTTTAACGGTTTCAATAAACGGCACTTTCAGATGCAGGCCCGGTTCATAGACAATCGGTTTGTTCTCCGCATCACGCAGAACTTTACCAAAGCGCAGCACAATACCGCGCTCGGTCTGCTGAACAGTAAAGACAGACGCATACAGAACGCCTAAAACCAGAATAACAATAACGGCTAAATACTTACGCATGATTATTGTCTCCCTGTGCGTTCAGTGTTACCACGGATACCCGAACTGCTGAGATCATACGTGTTGTTGTATTCAGCGGGTACATTCGGATTCCGGGTGCTGTTTTGTGCCTGACGGCCTGACGGTGCCTGTGTTGCCGGCGCGGATGATGACGAGGCAGCGGATTTCGCCGGTGCAGTCTGAGAGGCGGCTCTCTGCTCGCGCATAATCTGATCCAGCGGCAGCACCATCATGCTGTTGCTTTTATCATTGGCAATCACTTTACGGGTATTGCTCAGCACACGTTCCATTGTCTCAATGTACAGACGTTCACGGGTGATATCCGGTGCCGCACGGTATTCCGGCAGCATTTTCGAGAAGCTTGCCACTTCACCGCGTGCTTTCAGCACGATACTGGCTTTATAGGCCTGCGCGCTTTCGATCATGCTTTGCGCGTTACCTTTTGCCAGCGGCAGAACTTCGTTTGAGTAAGCTTCCGCTTCACGGATAGATTGCTGTTCGTTTTCACGCGCGGCAATCACGTCATCGAATGAGGCCTGAACTTCAGCCGGCGGACGGGCTTCCTGGAAGTTGACGTCGACAATCGCGATCCCCATTTTATAAGGTCTGATTGTCTCTTCGAGAACTTTCTGGGTTTCGTTACGGACCACGGTACGGTTCGCCGTCAGGATTTTCTCCATGGTGAACTTACCGATAACCCCGCGCACCGCACTGTCCATCGCCTGACGCAGACTGTTGCCCGGGTTGGTGACGCTGAAGAGATACTCTTCCGGGTTCACAACCTGGAACTGGACGTTCATATTGACGCGGACGACGTTTTCGTCAGCCGTTAACATCATCCCGTTGGTCGCCAGATCCTGGACGGTCGCCACATCAACCGCGGTGACGCGATCAATAAATGTCGGTTTCCAGTTCAGACCCGGCTGCACCACATGACTGAATTTACCGAAACGGGTAACCACACCACGTTCCGTTTCTTTAATCGTATAGAAGCCGGTTGCGGCCCAGACAACAACAACGGCGGCAATAGCGAGACTGATAATACGTCCGCCGGCGAACTGTACCGGAGGACGATTGTTCCCGCCGGACTGTCCGTTATTATTTCCGCCTTTACCGCCACCCAGACCACCGAGTTTTCTGCTCATTTTCCGGAACAGATCGTCGAGATCAGATGCCCCACGGTTCCGGCCGCCTTTGTTACCGTCGGAGTTGCCGCCTTTATTGCTGCTCCCCCACGGGTCGCGGTCCTGTCCGTTATTACCGGGCTGATTCCACGCCATGCCTTCGCTCCACTCTTTTATGATCGGTTTTTCAGGGCTAAGAGCACAAAAACGCGCTCTCAATCAATATATTACGCCGCTGATAATCAGATAACGTAATCGGCTAACTGTTGTTCCTGCTTGCAGAGACGGCGCCAGTCAACAACCGGCAGCCTGATTTCAAGGCAAATCCGGCCATCGTCATCAAGCCACTCGCGTTCAATCGCCTGAAGCTGATAAAAACGGCTGCGCAGACGACCCTCTGACGGAGGCAGACACAATTCCAGGTGTGCGATCTCACCGGAAAGGCGTTCTGTCAGTGCCCGGAACAACAACGGGACTCCTGCTCCGGTCTGTGCTGAAAGCCAGACCCTGACCGGCAGGTTGTCCTCATTTCTGTCGATACGCGGTTCAAAATCGTCCAGCATATCGATTTTATTCATGACTATCAGAACCGGAATTTCATGTGCATCAATCTCTTCCAGAACTGTATTAACCGCATGAATATTTTCATCAATACGGTTATCCGCCGCGTCCACCACATGAAGCAGCAGTGTCGCTTCGCGGGTCTCCTGCAACGTGGCTTTAAATGCCGCCACCAGGTCGTGCGGCAGATGGCGGATAAACCCGACCGTATCTGCCAGTACCACAGTACCGACATCATCAACATCAATCCGCCGCAGGGTCGGATCGAGTGTCGCAAATAACTGATCCGCCGCATAGACTTTCGCATCAGTTATGTGATTAAACAGACTGGATTTCCCGGCGTTGGTGTAACCGACCAGAGACACCGTCGGAATATCCGCTTTACTGCGCGCCTGACGGCCTTGTCCGCGCTGGCGTTCCACTTTTTCCAGACGCCCTGAAATCTGTTTGATTTTATCCCGCAGCATCCGGCGGTCGGACTCAAGCTGAGTCTCACCCGGCCCCCGCAGACCAATCCCGCCTTTCTGGCGTTCAAGGTGCGTCCAGCCGCGGACCAGACGTGTGGAAAGGTGGCGTAACTGCGCCAGTTCCACCTGTAATTTACCTTCATGTGTCCGTGCCCGCTGGGCGAAGATATCGAGGATAACCCCGGTTCTGTCAACCACCCTGCACTGGCACAAACGCTCGAGGTTGCGTTCCTGCGCCGGACTTAAGGCATGGTTAAAGAGCACCACATCGGCGTCACTTTCCATCACAGCGTCAGCAATCTCTTCAGCTTTCCCTTCACCCGCAAAATACTTCGGATGGGGAGCGCTGCGGCTGCCGGTCACTATCCGGACAGGTGTCACACCCGCGGATGTCACAAGGGATTCAAATTCACTGAGATCATCAGTGTTTTTATCCTGTGAGAAAAACAGATGGACCAGTACGGCCCGTTCACCGCCTTCATACCTGTCAAACAACAGCAGAACCTCTCAGGCTGAGTGAAAAACACGCAGGAAAAAACACAGGTAAAGTCTCCCTACCTATGTTTTTCCGCGATTGATAACTGCACACTGACTTATTCAGCGCCATCAGTATCCTGTTGCGCACCACCGTTACCGGCTGACTGGTGGTAATTGCTGCTGCCGGTTCCCGGGTTTGCGCCACCGCTGTGGTGAGAAACCGGACGGGAAGGTACGACGGTAGAGATCGCGTGTTTATAAACCATTTGGCTGACCGTGTTTTTCAGCAGAATAACAAACTGGTCGAATGATTCGATCTGACCCTGCAATTTAATACCGTTGACCAGATAAATAGAAACCGGAACCCTTTCGCGACGTAATGCGTTCAGGAACGGATCTTGCAAAGATTGCCCCTTAGCCATTCTGTATTTTCCTTATTTTGTTGTTTTTTAAATGAAACCCAAACTGGGTTCGAAAAATAACTACTCAAAACTTTCGTAACCCGTTAATTGTACACAATCAACGGCGCTATGCACGAAGAACCTGCATAACGGCTTTAAGAGATTGTTCAGGCTGTTCACTGTCAAGCCAGTGAACGCCTTCCCAACCCCGCAACCACGTCAGCTGCCGCTTGGCAAGCTGGCGGGTGGCGCAAATGCCCCGATACACCATGTCGTCATAACTGATTTCACCGGCCAGATAAGACCACATCTGGCGGTAGCCGACACAACGGATCGACGGCAAATCCGGATGAAGGTCCCCGCGCTGATACAGCGCACGGACTTCGTCCTCAAAACCGGCGTTCAGCATCATCTGAAAACGCATTTCAATTCGCTGATGCAATATTTTACGATCTGCCGGTGCAATGGCAAACTGATAAGCATTAAAGGGCAAATTCTCCCCTGCAGTTTCCGTCAGTTCTGTCATCGTTTTCCCGGAGATATAGTATACCTCCAGCGCCCGGCTGAGCCGCTGCGGATCATTCGGATGGATTCGTGCCCCGGCGACGGGGTCAATCCGGCTCAGTTCATCATGAAGAACCTGCCAGCCATCCTGCGCTGCCCGCGCCTCAATCTGCGCCCGGATTTCCGGGTCAGCGGACGGCAGCGGCGATAATCCTTCCAGTAATGCCTTGAAATACATCATGGTTCCGCCGACCAGCAGCGGAATTTTTCCCTGCGCGGTGATATCTGTCATCGCCGCCAGTGCATCACGGCGGAAATCGGCAGCGGAATAGGCCACTGACGGATCGAGAATATCAATCAGCCGGTGCGGGGCGAGCGCCAGTTCGGCAGCGTCGGGCTTTGCGGTCCCGATATCCATCCCCTTGTAAATCAGCGCGGAGTCCACACTGATGATTTCCACCGGCAGCCGCTGACACAGTTCAATTGCCAGCGCGGTTTTTCCTGAAGCCGTCGGCCCCATCAGAAACAGGGCTGCGGGTTTATGATGATTCTGTTCACTCATGACGTAATGCTGCAACGACCTCAGTTAAATCAATTAATTGCACTAAATCTTCCGGCGGCCTGCGCACCAGTTCCGGGCACAGCCGCTCCACATCTGCCAGCAGTTGCACCGCCTGCGCTTTGCTCTGAACCGGCGATTCGCCGGTCAGCATACCGGCCAGACACGCCGCAACAGCGTGTTCACCCGCATCCGGGTTATCAGCCAGAAAGTTCAGTAATTCAGGGATAAGGTGCGGTAAATTTTGCTGACGAAGCGGTAACGATACCGTACGAATCGTCGCTTTTCCACGGGAAACTGAACCTTCTATGCCGAAAGTACGCAATACCCCGGCAAACCGCGTAAATGTCTCACATTCCTGTGCGCTTAATGCCATCTGAAGCGGGATCATCAGCGGCTGGGATTTCAGTCCCTGCTCTCCCGGAATCAGTTGCTGACACCGCAGAGAATGTGACGCTTTACTGAGGGAAAACAGCGCAATACCTGCATCTGTCTCAATTAACGCATAACACGGCGGATAAAGCGTAAGGATTTTACCAAAACTTACACGCTCACTTTTTTCCGTCACCGCCTCACCTGCGGCACTGATCCGGCTTTCTGACAGAAAAGTACTTTTTTCCGGAAACAGCTGCGGCCGGTTTTCCGCCGGAGTCTGTATCAGTGACTGATATATTCCGGCTTCTTTCGGGCTGTATACGGGTTTATCCGCAGAATATACCGGTTTCCCGCTGTTACGGCCGCTGTAAGATGCGGGACCTGCCGCCGTTTCCCGGTGCGGGGAAGGAGTATGCACGTCCTCCCGTTCAAAAATATTTTTACCGGCCGCCGCGCGGTTCTCGGGCACATGCTGTGTCTGCGGTACTGACGGCGCCGGTTCAAACAGGGAAACCGGCTGCTCATGCTGCTTCAGCACACTGAGCACTGCCTGATAAATAAAGTCATGCACCAGCCGCGCCTGATGAAAACGCACTTCATGTTTGGCCGGATGCACATTCACATCCACCTGACGCGGGTCAATGGTCAGATACAGAACGTAAGCCGGTTGCTGATCGCCGTTCAGCCGGTCTTCATACGCCTGACGGATCGCGTGATTGATCAGGCGGTCACGCATCATCCGCCCGTTCACATAACAATACTGTAAATCAGAAGGGCCGCTGTAATCCGCCGGTGAGGCCACCCAGCCGCGGATCGCCAGTTCCTCATGAGACCAGGTCACTGCCAGCGCCTGCTGCATAAAAGCCGTACCGCAGATCGCCCCCAGACGGCGTTCCTGCTGATCTTCCGCTTTGACCGGGCGGTACTGGCGCATCAGTTTACCGTTGTGGGTGAGATTAATGGCCACATCAAAACGGGACAGCGCGATGCGCCGGACCACTTCATCAATATGGCCGAACTCGGTTTTTTCGGTGCGCAGGAATTTCCGGCGGGCCGGGGTATTGAAAAAAAGATCCAGCACTTCCACGGTACTGCCCGCCGGATGTGCCGCCGGTTTCAGCGTCACGTCCATTTCCCGCCCTTCGGCATACGCCTGCCAGGCTTCGCTCTGTTCGCGGGTGCGGGAAGTAAAGGTCAGGCGGGATACCGAACTGATACTGGCGAGTGCCTCGCCGCGGAATCCCATGCTCATGATAGCTTCAAGGTCATCCAGCGTGGCGATTTTACTGGTGGCGTGTCGGGCCAGCGCCAGTGCCAGCTCGTCTTTGGCAATACCGCAGCCGTTATCACGGATACGGATCAGCTTTTCACCGCCGCGCTCAATATCAATATCGATACGGGTGGCTCCGGCGTCCAGGCTGTTTTCCACCAGTTCTTTCACCACCGATGCCGGGCGCTCAACCACTTCGCCTGCGGCTATCTGGTTTGCCAGCTGCGGCGGTAAAATCCGGATCGCCATAATTGCCCCCGTTCTCCTGTTATTTGGACGGTGCCGCCTGTAACGGATTCGCGGTAAAATATTCGCGTAACCCGCCGTGAATCGCGGCAGCCACCTGTTCCTGATAAGTATCGGACCCTAACAGCTGTTCTTCAGTGCTGTTACTGATAAAACCGGTTTCCACCAGAATGGACGGAATATCCGGCGAGCGCAGTACACCCAGGCTCGCGTGTTCCGGTGTGCCTTTGTGAACTTTACCTATCTTGCGCAGCTGGCGGATCACATCCTGCGCCACGGCATAACCGACACGCTGGGAGTTACCGAACTGGAGATCCAGCACGGCCTGGCTGAGATACGGGTCCGCACCGTTTGCCAGCGCATCACCGGCACCACCAAGCAGTTCCGATTGCTTCTCGCTCTGTTCCAGCCAGTTACCTAATTCGTTGTTTGCCCGCCGGTTAGAGAGCACCCAGACCGATGAACCGGTCGCGGTGCGGTTTGGTGCGGAATCCGCATGGATGGAGACCAGCATATTGGCACCGAATTTGCGCGCCACTTCTGAGCGTCCGGCAACGGAGATAAAATAATCGCCGTCACGGGTCAGAACCGGTTTGAACATCGGGTCATTTTTCAGACGCTTTTCCAGCTTACGGGCGATACTGATAGTGACGTTTTTCTCTCTCAGACCATTCTGCCCGATAGCACCCGGATCTTTCCCGCCGTGTCCGGCATCAATCGCCACCACCACCTGACGGCTGTTTTTCGGCAGTTTACCTGTCGGTACAACCGGGATTTTTGCCTGTGCCGGCACCGAGGCCGGGGCAGCTGCAACCGGTGCTGACTGTGTGCTGCCATTCATGCGCAGTGGTTTGCCGGTTGTGGTCGTTACCGGTTGTGCGGCAGCCACCGGGGCTGCGGTATAACTGTTTTTGCCGGTCAGGGTGATAGTCAGCCCGCCGTTATCCGCTGAATCACGGAAAGTGCTCTTTTCCGCCAGTTCCAGCACAATACGCTGATGCTGAGCATCCGGGGCACGGCTCTCTCTGACGACGTTAATCAGCCCGTTATCAAGGTTGATCGGCAGGCCGGTAATTTTCTGCGGCTGACGGATGTCGATGACCAGACGCTCCGGGTCGTGCAGCGGAAACAGTTTGTACTGTGGTTTACCGTCAAAACTGAGCTGTAATGTTCCCTGAGAGCCGTTATTGCTTACATTGATTCCCGTCAGGGATGCGGCGTGCCCGGCTGTGCTGAACAGCAGGCCCATGCAGAAAAGCAGCGCTGTCAGCCACGATACGGCGGCCACATCAGATTTCCGTGTCAGATATGCATTCATTCTCGGTAATTCCTCACATCTCCGCTAACTTATCCAGGAGTTCTTCACCATAAGGCGAGCGGGCGGTAAAACGCGCTTCCCGTCCTTCCCCATCATACCGTAAGTGCAATTCCAAATCTGCATCCGGCAGAAAACCGGCGCCTTTTTGCGGCCATTCGACCAGGCTCACGGTGTTTTCCCCGAAATAATCGCGGATACCCATAAATTCCAGCTCTTCCGGATCGGCCAGACGATACAGGTCAAAATGATAAACCGGGCGCGGTGAGAGCTCGTACGGTTCCACCAGGGTGTAAGTCGGGCTTTTCACATGCCCCTGATGGCCCAGTGCCTGAAGGAAACCGCGGCTGAAGGTGGTTTTTCCGGCACCCAGATCGCCGAAAAGATGCAGGACAAATCCGCGCTGACTCTGCTGTGCCAGTGCACGGCCGAGCGCGACAGTGGCAGCTTCATCTGCCAGCGTAAACAGACGTTCTTTCATTCTCGTTGTCGTCACAGGTTATTTTATTGAAATAATTGAGCGTGTAATCCGTTAAACATACCACATTCCGGTGATATACCTGCATAACGGCGTGCGAAAAAACGACAATAATGCGCAGTTTTTGTGCCGGACACTCTGTGATAAACTCCGCACCATTCACCATTACCCCTGCAATGTAAGTAAACACTCACTCATGAGCACTGACTCCGCATTACATCAGCTTGCCGCCCGGATAAAACAATGGGGGCGCGAACTCGGCTTTCAGCAGGTCGGTATCTGCGATACTGATCTCAGCGCGGAAGAACCGAAGTTACAGGCATGGCTGGATGCGGGCTATCAGGGTGAGATGGACTGGATGGCGCGTCACGGCATGATGCGCGCACGCCCTCATGAATTGCTGCCGGGCACGCTGCGGGTGATCAGCGTGCGGATGAACTATCTTCCGGCCAAAGCGGCCTTTGCCGCTGTGCTGCAAAACCCGGAACAGGGTTATATCAGCCGTTATGCGCTGGGACGGGATTATCACAAACTCCTGCGCCAGCGCCTGAAGCAGCTGGGAGAGCGGATTCAGGCTGAGTGTGATGTGCTGGCTCTGGATAATACCCTCAGTTACCGTCCGTTTGTCGACTCTGCCCCGGTACTGGAACGCCCGCTGGCGGCCAAAGCCGGTCTCGGCTGGGTTGGTAAGCACTCACTTATATTAAACCGTGAAGCCGGTTCCTGGTTTTTCCTCGGCGAACTGCTGATTAACCTGCCGCTGCCGGTTGATACCCCTGTTGAGGAGCAGTGCGGCCGCTGTGTTGCCTGTATGACCACCTGTCCGACTCAGGCGATTGTCGCGCCTTATACTGTCGATGCACGCCGCTGTATCTCCTACCTCACCATTGAGCTGGAGGGTGCCATCCCCGAAGAATTCCGCCCGCTGATGGGAAACCGCATTTACGGCTGTGATGACTGCCAGCTGATCTGTCCGTGGAACCGCTTCTCACAACTGACTGACGAGGAAGATTTCTCACCGCGCAAGCGCCTGCATACGCCGGAGCTGCTGGAGTTATTTGCCTGGGATGAAGCGACTTTCCTGCGGGTGACAGAGGGTTCGGCTATCCGGCGCATCGGATATCTGCGCTGGCTGAGAAATATCAGTGTAGCGCTCGGCAACGCCCCGTATGAAGATAAGATTATTATCGCACTGACAGAAAAAACCGGACTGGCTGACTGGCTTGATGAACATATCCGCTGGGCGGTTGCCCGTCAGTATGCCAAAAGAGATGAATCAGGTATCGAAATACAGACTTCACAACAAAAACGGCTGATCCGCGCCATTTCCAAAGGTTTACCCCGCGACGCCTGATCCCGCCTGATTATCCCGTTAAGTTATCCACAATGTTCAGTGTTGTGAATAATATAAAAAGACCTTGCCTATCAATGTGAAGAAAAAATACAAGAGAGCTGTCACACAATTCACATAAATTAAATTAACATATAAATATCAATATATTAAACAGGTATTATTCCGGTATTCAGCGTAATTCTGTGATTCAGCCGACAAAACCAGCCTGTGGATAACTCTGTGCAGAAAAGTGTGTCAGAACACCCGGGATGTGAATAACATGCCCCGCAGCGCTGTGGATAAAAAATGACATCAGGACAAAAAAATGGCCCCGGTTTGACTTAATCACCCTGTGAAAGGTGATGAAAAGCAGAAACTGATATAAAGATAGTCCGGAAAGTACCGGTGATAATCTTTCACTGTCTGAATAATCACCGCTGGTGATCGTTCATCTGCCCCTTCGTCGGAGAGGGCGCAAATTCTATTTCACCCCGCCGGGATTAGCAAGTTTTTTCCCTGTAATTACGAAGAAAACTATCTAACCGATTAAAATATCAGCAAAAATCCGGTCTGGCCCGTTTTGTGCTGCCGATGACTGTGGCTGATGCTTATTTGCACTGCACAACAATTTTCCCGGTGTAACCGGTAACAGAAAACAGCAAAGGTAAACTTCAGGATAATGATACTTCAGGGGGAGATAATAAAAGAGAAGAAAAAATTGGAGCGGGAAACGAGATTCGAACTCGCGACCCCGACCTTGGCAAGGTCGTGCTCTACCAACTGAGCTATTCCCGCGTCGCAACCGGTATATACCTGACAATCTGAAAATTGGAGCGGGAAACGAGACTCGAACTCGCGACCCCGACCTTGGCAAGGTCGTGCTCTACCAACTGAGCTATTCCCGCATCACAACCGGTATATTACCTGACAAACTGAAAATTGGAGCGGGAAACGAGGCTCGAACTCGCGACCCCGACCTTGGCAAGGTCGTGCTCTACCAACTGAGCTATTCCCGCATATTTTGCAATTTGCCCGCACCGCTTTCGATTGAAAATCTATCTCGGTACGGGGAGCGCATTATACGAAAAATTCATTTTCTGGCAAGCCCTCCGGCACGAAAAAATGAATTTTTTTGTTCAGATGCCGATAAAACCGGCAATTCTGCTATAAAATACGCAACCTGCGTTAATATTAACCTGTCTGCGGCTGAAAATCATGTGCCACGTTTTATCACAGACGGATAAAGGTTTCACGGTAGTATGCCAGTTCAGCAATCGACTCGCGGATATCATCCAGCGCCTGATGGGTATTTTTCTTGGTAAAGCCATCCAGCACTTCCGGTTTCCAGCGGCGGGCCAGCTCTTTCAGCGTGCTGACATCCAGATAGCGATAGTGGAAATACTGTTCCAGGGCAGGCATATAGCGGAACAGAAAACGGCGATCCTGGCCGACACTGTTACCGCAGATAGGTGATACCCCCTGCGGTACCCACTGTTCCAGAAACGCGATAGTGGCCTGCTCTGCCTGCGCATCGGAGTATGTACTGGCACGGACCCGCTCAGTTAACCCGCTGGCACCGTGTGTGCGGACATTCCAGTCATCCATCAGACCTAATTGTTCATCTGACTGATGTACCGCCAGAACCGGGCCTTCCGCCAGAATGTTCAGGTTTGCATCCGTCACAATGGTGGCGATTTCGATAATCCGGTCACGTTCCGGATCAAGTCCGGTCATTTCCAGATCAATCCAGATAAGGTTCTGTTCACTTTTAGCCATGTTGTATCCTATAGTTACCTGAGCATCCGCCTGTTTTTTATTCATACGGATTGAATGATGACGGGTAAAATGAATGGTGTATCATAGCGCGTAATCAGCCCTGCTGCGAGTCACCCCGGCGGGCACTTTCTTCTTTACGTGGTGTCAAAACAGACGAGGTTTCGTTGGCTAAACAAAAACTTTCCAAAGGTCAGGTACGGCGTGTTCAGGCAAACCAGCAGCGCAAACTGCGCAGAGAGAACCGGCCGGAGCCTGAAGACAGCCTGTTCGGTGAGGCTCAGGAAGGACAGGTAATCAGCCGCTTCGGGCAGCATGCGGATATTGAGGCGGCAGACGGCTCTGTACAGCGCTGTAACCTGCGCCGCACTATCAAATCACTGGTCACCGGTGATCGCGTGGTCTGGCGTGCGGCATTGCAGAATAACGAGGAAGGCCGTGTTAACGGGATTGTCGAGGCGGTACATGAGCGCGAATCCGTACTGACCCGCCCGGATTTTTATGACGGTCTTAAACCGATCGCTGCCAATATCAACCAGATCGTGATTGTTTCCGCCATTTTACCGGAGTTATCGCTCAATATTATTGATCGCTACCTGGTCGCCTGCGAAACACTGGGTGTGGAGCCGCTGATTGTCCTCAACAAAATTGACCTGCTGAATGATGAAAGCCGCGCCCTGGTCAATGATTTAATGAATATCTATCGTAATATCGGATACCGTGTGCTGGAAGTGTCCGGCCACACTGGTGAGGGGATTGATGCACTGACTGCGGCACTGGCCGGACGGATTTCTATCTTCGCCGGACAATCCGGTGTCGGAAAATCAAGCCTGCTCAATACATTGCTGCCGGAAACCGCAGATATTCTGGTTAATAATGTTTCTGATGTTTCCGGGCTGGGTCAGCACACCACCACCGCCTCACGGCTGTATCATTTCCCGCACGGCGGCGATGTGATCGATTCACCGGGGGTGCGTGAATTCGGTTTGTGGCACCTGACACCGGAGCAGGTTACTCAGGGATTTACAGAATTCCGCGATTATCTCGGCGGCTGTAAATTCCGTGACTGCAAACACGGGGACGACCCGGGCTGTGCACTGCGCGACGCTGTGGAAAACGGCAAAATAAGTGCGGAACGCTTTGAAAATTATCACCGCATTCTGGAAAGTATGGCGCAAGTCAAACCACGCCGTAATTTTACGGCCGGTGAAGACTGACAAGCGCAATAAGCACAGGTACAATAGCCCCCTTTTGTTCAGAATTCGCCGGAAAAACCGGCAGATAACAAACAATACCAGAGGTCGATGTGCTGGATACTCTTAAAATAAAATTACAATATTTGCTGCCTAAACAGTGTCTTACTCAGCTGGCGGGCCGCTTTGCCAACAAAAAACTTGGCTGGCTGACACAGCTGGCGATCAAAGCATTCGCCAAAGCCTATAAAGTGGATATGCAGGAAGCGAAAGAAAGCGAATTTATCGCTTACAGTACCTTCAATGAATTCTTTATCCGCGCACTGAAAGAGGAAGTCCGTCCGATCGTACAGGGCAGTGAAACTCTGGCGCTGCCGGCTGACGGTACTATCAGTCAGCTGGGGCTTATCCGTGACGATCAGATTTTACAAGCCAAAGGGCATAATTACACCCTGGAAGCCCTCCTCGCCGGAAACTGGCAACTGGCGGATCAGTTCCGCAACGGGCAGTTTGTAACCACTTACTTATCTCCGCGTGATTACCACCGCGTGCATATGCCGTGTGACGGCCATCTGCGCGAAATGATCTATGTTCCGGGCGATCTGTTCTCCGTCAATCCGCTGACTGCTGCCAATGTACCGAACCTGTTTGCCCGTAACGAGCGCCTGATCTGTGTGTTTGATACCGCTTTCGGCCCGATGGTGCAGATTCTGGTGGGTGCCACTATTGTCGGCAGTATGGAAACCGTCTGGTGCGGTATGGTCACGCCGCCGCGTGAAGGCATTGTCCGCCGCTGGACCTATCCGGCACATGACAGTGTCTGTGCGGTAAACCTGAAGAAAGGCGAAGAGATGGGCCGCTTTAAACTCGGTTCCACCGTTATCAACCTGTTCCCGGCGGATACTGTTGTACTGAACAGTGCACTGGCAAACGGTGTTTCCACCCGTATGGGGGAACTGCTGGCCACCTGTATCACAACGGATGATGACGCTCACGCAGAAGACAGCCCTGACTGCCCGCCGCAACCTGACGCCGCTGCCACTAACTGAGGACTCTTCCCTGTGCGCCTGATTATCTCATTTTTACTGGCGGTTTTTCTTTTCTCTCCGCTGACAGCGGTATATGCGGCATCGGATATTAACGAGCCGCAGATCCGCCAGGAACTCAAGCGGATTGAGAGCAGCAAAGATCCGAAAGATATTGAGATGGCTCAGGCGTTACAGGCGACCCTGAACTGGCTGGCAGACAGCAAAGCCGCGGATGAGCGGGCACAGAGCTATCAGGACACCATTGATAACTTCCCGAAGCTGGTCAGGGAACTGCGTCAGCAACTGCTGGAAGAGAGTGATTCTCCGGCCAAAATTCTGACCACCCGCCCTATCAGCGACCTCGAGCAGCAGACTATCCAGCTCAGCGGACAGTTACTGGAGCAGGGACGGCAGTTACAGCAGGAACAGGATAAAAACCGCGAAATCAGCGATTCCCTGACGCTTCTGCCTCAGCAGCAGTCCGAAGCCCGCCGCCTGCTCAATGAAGCCACGTCCCGCCAGCAGGGACTGACAACCCCGCTGACACCGCTTGCCGAGGCGCAATCCACGCTGGCCACAGCTGAAGTACAGGCGCGCAAAGCGACAGTCAATGAGCTGGAACTGGCACAGCTTTCTGCCAATAACCGCCAGGAACTGACCCGTATCCGCCTCGAACTGCTGCGTAAACGCTATCAGCGGCTGGATCTCGAGCTTCAGCAACTGCGCAGTGTACTGAACGGTAAACGCCAGCAGAAAGCCGAGCTGGCTCTGGAACGTACCGAACTGCTGGCTGAACAGGCCGGTGATTTACCGCCGTTCCTGAAAGAACAGGTTGATATCAACCGCGAGTTGTCGCAGGTACTGAATGATCAGGCCGTGCACATGAGTGATATCGGAGAAATGCAGCGCCAGGCGGCAACCGATATCCAGAAAGCACGCCAGGTTCTCGGTACCATTCAGGAACAGGCACAGTGGCTGAACGGCTCAACGGCGCTGGGGGAAGCCCTGAGGGCGCAGCTCAGCCGTCTGCCGGATATGCCGAAACCCCAGCAGCTGGATAAAGAAATCACCGACCTGCGCGTTGAGCGTCTGAAATATGAAAATATGCTTGATGCCCTGTCCGGTGATAATAATGAACCGGATACTTCACAGACAACCTCGCTCCCGGCTGATCAGGCCTCGCTGTATCAGCAGCTGGTTGACAACCGCAAAGAATTGCTCGGCTCCCTGCTCTCCGGTTACGACACCGAAATTCTGGAGCTGACCAAACTCAAAGTGACCACCAGTCAGCTCAGTGATGTACTGGCTGAAGTCCGCGATGATACACACCGTTATCTGTTCTGGGTGGCGGATGCCACCCCGGTTTCCCTCAATTACCCGATTGAAGTACTGACCAGCCTGACCAAACTGCTGTCTCTGGATACCCTGGCGCAGCTCGGCGGTGCGTTCAAAACGATGTTCTCATGGCAGAACAAAGAGATTTCGCTCTATATTATCGGTACCCTGCTGCTGGCCATTTTCGGCCTGAACTACCGCCGTCATTACCAGGCATTTCTGGACAGAACCAGCCAGCGTATCGGTAAAGTGACACTGGATCGCTTCTCCATCACGCTGCGTACCCTGTTCTGGTCTGTGCTTGTCTCTCTGCCGCTGCCGGTGCTGTGGTCGGCTATCGGCTACGGATTACAGAATGCCTGGCAGTATCCGATGGCAAAAGCAATCGGCGACGGTGTCAGCGCCACCACACCGGTTCTGTGGCTGTTTATGTTCTGTGCAACCTTTGCCCGTCCGAACGGCCTGTTTACCGCACAGTTCCGCTGGCCGGAAGCCCGTGTCAAACGGGCGATGCGCTTCTATCAGCTTTCTATTTTTGTCATTGTGCCGCTGATGATGGCAATGACCACCTTCGAATACTTTAATGACCGGGAATTCGCCCCGACACTCGGCCGCCTCTGCTTCCTGCTGCTGTGTGCCGCACTGTTTATTATTACCAGCAGCCTGCGCCGCGCGGGGGTTCCGCTCTATCTTGACCGTCACGGCAGCGGTGACAATGCGGTCAGCAAAGGTATGTGGTGGCTGCTTCTGCTGGCACCGGTTGTGGCGGCCATTTCGGCTCTGCTCGGCTATCTGGCAACCTCACAGGCACTGCTGGGCCGTCTGGAAACGTCGGTTGCTATCTGGTTTATGCTGCTGGTGGTCTATAACATCATCACCCGCTGGATGCTGATCCAGCGCCGCCGGATTGCCTTTGAACGCGCCAAACAGCGCCGTGCTGAAATCCTGGCGCAGCGGGCAAAAAGTGATGACGACAGCAGCGTGAACAGCAATGCCAACAGTGCTGAAGGCGTGATTGATATTGAAGAGCAGGTCATTGACCTCGACACTATCAGTGCGCAGTCTGTCGGGCTGGTCCGCTCCATCCTGACGATGATTGCCCTGGTGTCCTGTATTTTGCTCTGGTCAGAACTGCATACCGCGTTCTCCTTCCTGGAAAATATCCGGCTGTGGGATGTCAGCAGCAGTATTAACGGCGTGGATACTCTCCAGCCCATCACACTCGGCTCTGTCTTTGTCGCCATTCTGGTGATTATCATCACCACGCAACTGGTACGAAACCTCCCCGCCCTGCTGGAACTGGCGCTGTTACAGCACCTGGATCTGACACCGGGTACCGGGTACGCCATCACCACCCTGACCAAGTACGCGATAACGCTGGTCGGGGGGATTGTCGGATTCTCGCTGATCGGTATTGAATGGTCGAAAATGCAGTGGTTTGTAACAGCGATGGGTGTCGGGCTGGGCTTTGGTTTGCAGGAAATTTTCGCCAACATCGTTTCCGGTCTGATGATCCTGTTTGAAAAACCAATCCGTATCGGCGATACCGTGACTATCCGTGACCTGACCGGCAGCATCACACGTATCAACACCCGTGCCACCACGCTGACAGACTGGGACCGCAAAGAGATTATCGTCCCGAACAAAGCCTTTATCACCGAACAGTTTATTAACTGGTCGCTCTCGGATACCGTCACCCGTATCGTCCTGACGATCCCGGTACCGGCGGAAGCCAATCCGGAACAGGTCACTATTCTGCTGCTGATGGCAGCACAGGACTCCGCGATGATTCTGGATACACCAAACCCGGAAGCCTACCTGGTTGATTTGCAACAGGGTATTCAGATCTTCGAACTGCGTGCTTACGCAGCTGAAATGGGACACCGCCTGCCGGCACGTCATGAAATTCATCAGAATATCCTGCGCAGCTTCGCGGAAAACAACATCATTCTGCCGTTCCCGCCGTTTGAAGCGCGGGTGGATATGGTGGGTAATATCCTGCGCAGCGGCACCAAAAACCTGTCGGGCCGTAACCCGATGCGGAAATCAGGCGGGTTGTGATAACCGGTAAAGCCAGATAATAAAATTTAAGATATACTGCTGACAGTAATTCTTCATCTTAAATAGATTATCTGGCAACCATTTTAAATAAAATGAATACAAGTAAGTTAAATTTAGGATGGTGGAATATTGGTATATCGCCACCAATACGATCCAATAAGATGAAAAAAACTGACGCTATTACTTTAGCGGGTAATTATATAACGCAGTTCATTCAGCAGCGGGATCTTGATTTTTTCGCACTGTGTGAAGTATCTGAAGATGAATCCTTCTTTCTTAACGGTCTTGCAAAAAAAGAAAATCTTACATTTATTGATCTGACCAGCCGTGTCGGACGTGTTATTATCGATATCTCTGTTATTTATAATCCTGAGAAATTATCCTACGTAGAACACACTCATCTGACAGAAAAACAGCCTGATGGAAAGTCATTACGGGCAGGTGTAAAAGTTATATTTAATGAACTGAGAAATAATGATGAGATCGTTTTTTACTTATCACACTGGCCGTCAAAACTCAGAAATAATGAATCTGTCCGCGAAAGTATTGCTACTTACATAAGAAGTGATATTAATAATATTCTCGATGAAAATATAGATGCTAAAATAATTTGCATGGGTGATTATAATGCACAACCTTACTCCTATGCATTACGTAAAAAACTCTTTGCCACCCGGGATTTTCACCTGATAGAAAAAAGAAAAAAATTACTCTTTAACCCGTTCTGGAAAATTCTGTCTGATGGTTTGTACAATAATATCGGTACTTATTACTATAATGCACCTTCCTCTAACCGGTGGTATGTATTTGATCAGATGATTTTTTCATCCTCTTTTGTGACACAAAACGACGATAATCTTAAGCTTATTATCAATAGTACAGATTGCCATAAGGTGATCGGTGACATTGACAATGCAGTCTCTGACGTGGTGTATTTAGATAACTTTGACCATTTACCTATTTTTTGCGGATTACATTATGAGTGATAACGACGATATCCTGAATTCAATTAAAAGCTCATTCCAGAGCGCATTAGATATTGTAGCGATAAAGAGAGATATTGAGAATGAGATAACTAATATAATTGGTTTAATCAAAAAATCAACCGATGATGTCGTATATGCTGAAATAGAATCATCTGAATCATTTAAAAACTCACAATTCTTTTACAAACGATTATTAAACTATGACAAAATAATAACTCTTAATAGTAATAACAACAATAAAGCATGCTATTTTCTTTGCTCATATTCATTAAATAAATCAACCGGTTTCCCAGTAGTCATAAGATATAAAAATGAAGAGTTTTCCTGCAATACCACTGGAATTTTAAAGCAAGTTTTAAAGGACATTCTGACTTCACCCGAAACAGCAATGGCTATGGCTAATTTATTTAATGGTAAAGATGCAGATTATTAATACTACCGATTATTGCAATCTGAAAGAAAAAAACCGCCGGAAGAATAACATCCGGCGGTTTTCTGTGTATCTGAATATACGATTTACTGCTGATATAACCGGCGCAGGTAATGGGCGACGGCGTCATCCGCATTAGAACCGATCACTTCCATCTCCGGCAGAATATCTTTCAGGCGCTGATGCGCTCCCGCCATAATGCAGCCTTTTCCTGCCATTTCCAGCATTTCGCGGTCATTCATACCATCACCGAAAGCGATGCAGTCATTCAGACGGTAACCCAGTGATTCTGCGACCTGCTGCAGTGCCTCACCTTTTGAGACACCGCCGGCCATCACTTCCAGGCAGCTGCGCAGCGAGAAACTGACATTCACTCTGTTACCGAAACGCACACGGATTTTTGCTTCCAGCGCGACAAGTTTCTCGTGGTCATCACAGGTGAAGTAGACTTTGCAGACCTGATCCACCGGAAAATCATTGCGATCGAACAGTTCATACATAAAAACAGATTCCTGGAAAAACTCTTTCTGTTCAGGGCTTTCCCGGTTGATCATCCAGCCGTCACCGCGGTAATAGTTGGTGAGGATATCCGGATTATCAAACTCCATCAGGCACAGCTCGCGGACCACATCCGGGTCCACATCATGGCTGAATACCAGCTCACCTTTGGTGTTGTGTACCCGCGCGCCATTGGAGGTGATCATAAACGCATCAATTCCCAGCGCATCACGGATCTGCGCCACATCCACATGATGGCGGCCGGTGGCAAAAACAAAATGCACGCCTTTATTGATGGTCAGCAGGCGGAGAGTTTCCTTGGTGTAGGGGGTTAAACTGTGGGCAGGTGATAATAATGTTCCGTCTAAATCTGAAGCAACCACATGATACATATGCAAATTCCTGAAAATTGATTAGTGGAGTCCGAAAAAATGACAAATCGCATTGAGCGCGACAGCGCGCAACGCGTCTTCTTCGAACAGGATCTCGTGATAAGCTCCCTCAAACGTCAGAGGCATATGTTCTTCTTCTTGTCCTGTCCGGGCTTTACGGCGGTTTTCGCAGAAAGCCAGCAACTCCCGATTGTCCACCACCTTATCTTCTGATGCCATCAGCACCATCAGCGGGGTGTTTATCTCTCCCGCCCGCGCAATTATCTTCTGTCCGATATCAATGCTTTCGCGTAACCAGTGATACGTGGGTCCGCCGAGACGTAAAGCAGGATAGTCAGCATAACAGCGCAGGTAACGCCGGTACCGCGGGTAGCTGTGGGTCAGCATGTTGATTAAAAACGGCAACGGCTGCCACTTCCCGGTTGATACCGCATACTCATTGCGTTCCGACGGCCGTTTATCGGCGCGGTTCACAATCATATTGGCCAGCCACATCGGCATCGGTAAATTAATGCCGAACATCGGGGCACATAACACCGCGGCACGGAAAGTATCCGGCTCGCGTAACAGATAACCGCCGAGTATCGCACTGCCCATCGAGTGTGCCAGTGCATAGCGGTACGCATAATCTTTCTCCGCCAGCGCGATTTTCGTGAACTGAGAAAAATCATCAATATAGTCGTCGAAACGTTCGACATGGCCTTTTTGCGGATCATCCAGCATCCGGCCGGAAAGCCCCTGCCCCCGGTGATCCATAATAAAGACATCAAAACCGAGGTGGAAAAAATCGTACAGCACTTCCGGATATTTGACGTAGCTTTCGCTGCGCCCGGAACTGATGACCAGCACTTTGTCATGCGCAGGATCAGTAAACTGCACATAACGGATAGTAACATCATCCGCGCCCTGAAATGTCCGCTCATCCCGCCGGTTCCAGAAATCAAGTAACGGGCCGTTAACGAAAGCCGAATACTCCGCTTCTCGTTCCAGCCAGCTTGCTTTCAGGGTGTCCGGTGGCAGCATAGGGTGCTCCTCTAGTCATCGAATCCGGTAAGATGCTCGCGGATAAGGGCCATAAATGCATCGCCGAATCGTTCCAGTTTCCGCTCTCCGACGCCATTTATCAAGAGTAAATCATTTGCCCTGACCGGGCACTGCTCCGCCATTTCAATCAGTGTGGCATCGTTAAAGACCACAAACGGCGGGATATTTTCTTCGTCAGCGATGGATTTGCGCAGCTTGCGCAGTTTCGCGAACAGTTTTTTGTCGTAATTACCACCGTAACTGCGGGCGGTCTGGCGTGGTTTGATATTCTGTATCCGTGGTACCGCAAGTTGCAGCGGAACTTCACCCCGCAGCACCGGGCGGGCGGATTCGGTTAATTGTAACGCAGAATAATTGGCAATGTTTTGCGTTATCAGCCCTAAGTGGATCAGCTGACGCAGCACACTGACCCAGTGCTCCTGGCTTTTGTCTTTACCGATACCGTAAACCGCGAGTTTATCGTGCCCGTATTCGCGGATCCGCTGGTTATTCGAGCCGCGCAGCACATCCACAATATAGCCCAGACCAAAGCGCTGTCCGGCGCGGTAGATACAGGATAACGCCTGCTGAGCCTCAAGCAGCCCGTCATACTGTTTCGGCGGATCGAGACAGATATCGCAGTTACCGCACGGCGTCTGGCGGTTCTCGCCGAAATAATTCAGTAATACCAGACGACGGCAGGTCTGAGCCTGGGCAAAAGCGCCCATCGCATTCAGTTTGTGCTGTTCGATATCTTTCTGCGGTCCGGCCGGTTTTTCATCCAGACAGCGGCGCAGCCACGCCATATCCGCCGGATCATAAAACAGAACCGCTTCCGCACTGACGCCGTCACGTCCGGCACGGCCGGTTTCCTGGTAATAGGATTCAATATTACGCGGGATATCAAAGTGCGCGACAAACCGGACGTTGGATTTGTTAATCCCCATACCAAACGCCACCGTGGCCACCACAACCTGCAAGTTGTCCTTGAGGAAGGCATCCTGAACCCATTCACGCTGTGAATTATCCAGGCCGGCATGATACGCCGCAACACTCAGTCCGCGTTTTTGCAGGCGGGCGGCGACATCTTCCACTTTATTACGGCTGTTACAGTAAATAATGCCGCACTGGCCTTTCTGACCGCGGACAAACATCCAGAGCTGATCAAACGCTTTATATTTTTCCACCAGCGTGTAACGGATATTCGGGCGGTCAAAGCTGCTGATGTGGATCAGCGGGTCGCTTAAACGCAGCCGCGAGCAGATATCAGAGCGCGTGGTGTTATCAGCAGTCGCTGTCAGGGCAATCACCGGCACACCCGGCAGATGCTGGCGTAATTCACCTATCGCGCAGTATTCCGGACGGAAATCATGACCCCATTGTGAGATACAGTGCGCTTCATCCACTGCCAGCAGCGACGGCTGCCACTGCTGTAACTGGCGGATAAAGCTGCTCATCAGCAGGCGTTCCGGCGCCACATACAACAGTTTGATGCGGTTGCTGTGACACCCTTCCAGTACCTTCTGCTGTTCCTGCGGGGTCTGCGCCGAGTTCAGATAACCGGCATCCACGCCCAGCAGGCGCAACTGATCGACCTGATCTTTCATCAGGGAAATCAGCGGTGACACCACCACTGTCAGCCCCGGCAGCATCAGTGCCGGAATCTGGTAACACAGTGATTTCCCGCCACCCGTCGGCATGACCACCAGACAATCGCGTCCGCCGGTCACGGTATCGATAATATCGGATTGTCCGGCACGGAATTGCTGATAACCAAAGACCTGGCGCAGGATAGCGTCAGCGTCGGGCAGGGTATTGATGACTTCAGCGGTAGACACGCAGCTCCTCAGGTGAAACAGAAATCCGGGCAGTGCATTCTGCCGGTGAAAAGATGCTTCTATGCTAGCTCAGTTTGCCATCAGATAACAGACTATCCGCACGGACGGTGATAATATTCGATCGGTGCTGAGTTTTTTTACGCACACCTGCTGGTGTAATTTTGTGATGCACGTTAGACTTTCACATCTTTTTAACGTCTTTACTGCTATCCGGCGTATCGCAGGCGATCACATTTTACGAATAATTAATTAATGACGTGATTAATCACGTTGTAACTATATAATTTCAAGGCGATGTGATTTCAATGTGAAAGTGATCGCACCGGCAGGTATCTTCTTTCCTTTTTTCTTTCAGACTTGGACTATCATGAGCCAGCAACAGACCGTAAAAGGCGTCCTTTGTGCTCTCGGCGCTTACTTTATCTGGGGTATTGCCCCGGTATACTTCAAAATGATCCAACAGGTACCGGCGGATGAGATCCTGACCCACCGGATTATCTGGTCATTCTTTTTTATGATCCTGCTGATCAGCGTATCACGCCAGTGGCCGCGTATCCGTCAGATTATCCGCCAGCCGAAGAAAATCATGATCCTCGCGCTGACCGCCTGTATTATCGCCTCAAACTGGCTGATCTATATCTGGGCGGTGAACCACAACCATATGCTGGAAGCGAGTCTCGGGTATTTTATTAACCCGCTGGTCAACGTTCTGTTCGGGATGCTCTTTCTCGGTGAACGTTTCCGCCGCCTGCAATGGTTTGCGGTGTGTCTCGCCTTTACCGGCGTATTGATCCAGCTCTGGCAGTTCGGCACCGTGCCGGTGATCGGGCTGAGTCTGGCCATGACATTCGGTCTGTATGGTCTGCTGCGTAAAAAGCTGGGGGTGGATGCCCAGGCGGGTATGCTGGTGGAAACCCTGTGGCTGCTGCCGGTTGCCGGTATTTATCTGCTTTTCTTCGCCAACAGCGCCACCAGCAATATGACCATGAACAGTCTGACGCTGAATCTGCTGCTGATTGCGGCCGGGATTATCACCACCGTACCGCTGCTGCTGTTTACTGAGGCCGCTAATCATCTGCGTCTCTCCACGCTCGGCTTCTTCCAGTATATCGGCCCGACCCTGATGTTTGTGCTGGCAACCACCGCGTATGGCGAGGCCATTTCCGCCGAACGGCTGATCACGTTTGCCTTTATCTGGGCGGGACTGATTGTCTTTACACTGGATGCACTTTACACCCAGCGCCACCGTTACAAAAAAGCGTGATACTCTGTAAGACAGCGCCGGGTCTGCCGGTGCTGTCTCCGGGAGGATAAACATGGATTGGATCACGCATCATCTGGCAATATTGCACAACCATCCGCTCTGGCTGCTGGCCATTCTGTTTTGTATCGCCCTGAGCAAATCCACGATTATTCTCTCATCTGTCCTGCCGCCTGCCTCCGTCATGCTGATGACCGTGGTGACTCTGGCATTTCCGGTTGTGCCGGTCGTGATTATCTGGCTGGTGATTACGCTGGGCGCGGCCTGTGGCTCAATGATTTCGTATTATCTCGGGCGTCTGATTGTCACCCGCAATTATTTTCCGGGGCTGATGGCGAAATACAAAACCGCCCTCGGCAAGGCCCAGGCACGGCTTCAGACCAGCGGATTGCTGATCCTGTTTACCTCACGGTTTATTGCGGTGCTGCGGTATCTGATCCCGATGGCCGCCGGATTACTGCGTTTCACACAAACCCGCGTGCTGGTAACCTGTCTGCTCTCTGCCGGGGTCTGGACAGCCCTTTACATGCTGATTGCAAAGGGCATTGAATTCACATTTTTCTGAGGAAGGATGTTACAGCCAGTTCTTGCGTTTGAAGTAGAGATACGGCGCGAGTGCAGCAGCAACCATCACCCCGATCGCGGCAGGATAGCCCAGCGACCAGTCAAGTTCCGGCATAAATTTGAAGTTCATCCCGTAACTGGATGCCACCAGCGTCGGCGGCAGGAACACCACGGATACCACTGAGAAGATTTTGATAATGCGGCTCTGTTCGATATTGATAAAGCCCATCGCCGCCTGCATCAGGAAGTTCACTTTCTGGAACAGGGATTCATTGTGCGGCAGCAGGGATTCAATATCGCGCAGTATTTCGCGCGCCTGCTCCAGCTGATTGGCCGGCAGACGGGTGCGGCGGACGAGGAAATTCAGCGCACGCTGCGTATCCATCAGACACAGACGGACTTTCCAGCCGATATCCTCCTGTTCGGCCAGAGCCGACAGGGCTTTATCGAACTCATCATCCTGTTTGCCTTTCATAATCGCCCGGCTGAGTGTTTCCAGATGGCTGTAGATGTTTTCGATTTCATCCGCCAGCTGCTCAATTTTGGTTTCAAACAGATCCAGCAGAATTTCATAGCCGTTGCCGTCCTGCATGGTCTGTTTGCGGGCACGCATGCGGTACAGCCGGAAAGCGGGCAGTTCCCGCTCACGCAGCGTATATAAACGCCCGTCACGCAGAGTAAATGCGACGGTGGAGTTCCCGGCGTGGTCGTCCGCATCTTCGTAATAGAAAAAGGAGTGGACGTGCAGACCGTCATCGTCCTCAAAGAAGCGTGCGGAGGCTTCGATATCGTCCAGTTCCGGACTGGTTGCCAGTTCCTGGTTAAACTGCGTCTGAATCAGCTGCCGTTCATGCTCTTCCGGCTCCGAAATATCCACCCACAGCGCATCTGTCAGGGCGTCGCCCTCTTCTAAATCAAGACGTTGCAAACGCTTATTGTCAACTTTAAATGCGCTCAGCATAGTGTGCGGCCTCCGGAAACGAAAGGAAAAGAAAAAGTGTGCGCATGTTATGCGCAGATGAAAAAGGGTGTCAACCGGTTATTCTCCGGTTAACACCTTACTCTGCGGAAGATCAGGGTTTTTCCAGTTTGGCGTAGGAGGCCACCAGCCATTTGATCCCTTCCCCCTGAAACGCTATCTGTAAGCGGGTATGTTCGCCGTTGCCTTCCATATTGATAATGGTGCCTTCACCGAATTTCGGGTGACGGACACGCTGTCCGAGGGTATATCCACTGTCATTGGCGGTGATCGGCGTACCGAGCCGCTGGTGGTTGACCGGCCGTGATACCGTGGCGCGCAGACGCACCTCTTCCACACACTCCGGCGGCAGTTCACCGATGAAACGGGACGGCCGGTGATACACCTCTTTGCCGTACAGACGACGGGTTTCGGCATAAGTCAGTGTCAGTTTCTGCATGGCACGGGTCACGCCGACATAGGCCAGACGCCGCTCTTCTTCCAGGCGCCCGCTCTCCTCCATCGACATCATGCCCGGGAACATGCCCTCTTCCACCCCGACGATAAAGACCTGCGGGAACTCCAGTCCTTTGGCGGAGTGCAGCGTCATCAGCTGAACCGCATCCTGATATCTGTCCGCCTGGCCTTCGCCGGATTCCAGCGCGGCATGGGACAGAAATGCCTGTAACGGCGTCAGCCCTTCGTCAGCATCCTGATAACTGAACTGATTGGTTGCGGTGACCAGTTCTTCTAAGTTTTCAATCCGCGCCTGGGCTTTTTCCCCTTTTTCCTGCTCATAGTGTGCCCGCAGGCCGGAATCGCGGATCACGCGGTCAGTCTGCACGTGCAACGGCATGCCGTCCGTTTCCTGTGCCAGCAGATTGATCAGCTCGAGGAAACGCCCCAGCGCAGAAGCAGCGCGCCCCGCGAGTGCTTTTTCTTCCAGCAGTACACCGCAGCTTTCCCAGAGGGTCAGCTCCCGCTCACGGGCAGTCTGACGCACCACGTCCAGGGTACGGTCACCGATCCCGCGGGTCGGGGTGTTTACCACACGCTCAAATGCCGCGTCATCATGACGGTTTGAAATCAGCCGCAGATACGCAAGAGCATCTTTGATTTCCTGGCGCTCGAAGAAGCGCTGACCGCCGTAAATGCGGTACGGCAGCGCGGCCTGCAACAGTGCCTCTTCCTGTAAACGTGACTGGGCGTTGCTGCGGTAGAGAATCGCGCAGTCCGCCAGTGCACCGCCGTTCTCGTGCCACTGTTTAATGCGTCCGACCACATAGCGTGCTTCATCCAGATCATTAAAGGCACAGTACAGGGAGATAGGTTCGCCGTCCTCGCCGTCCGTCCAGAGGTTTTTCCCCAGCCGGTCGCTGTTATGGGAGATCAGGGCGTTCGCCGCTTTCAGGATATTATTGGTGGAACGGTAGTTTTGTTCGAGACGGATGGTGGTCGCGCCGGGGAAATCTTTCAGGAAACGCTGGATATTTTCCACCTGCGCGCCGCGCCAGCCGTAGATAGACTGATCATCATCACCGACAATCATCACTTTACCGGTATCGCCCGCCAGCATACGTACCCAGGCATACTGGATGCTGTTGGTGTCCTGGAATTCGTCCACGAGGATATTGGTAAAACGATCACGATAGTGCTGTAAAATCGCCGGTTTGTTCAGCCACAGCTCATGTGCCCGCAGCAGCAGTTCGGCAAAATCCACCAGTCCCGCGCGGTCACAGGCTTCCTGATAGGCCTGGTAGATCCGCAGCCAGGTGGCTTCCACCGGGTTGCCGTAACTCTCAACGTGCTGAGGCCGCAGCCCCTCATCTTTTTTGCCGTTGATATACCAGCAGCCCTGTTTGGCCGGCCACTGTTTTTCATCGAGATTCATGGCTTTGATCAGACGGCGGATCAGGCGGATCTGATCTTCGCTGTCGAGGATCTGGAAATCCTGCGGCAGCCCGGCATCGAGGTGATGCGCGCGCAGCAGACGGTGTGCCAGGCCGTGGAATGTCCCGATCCACATCCCGCCCTCACTGGTGCCGACCAGTTCTTCAATACGGTGGCGCATTTCCGCCGCCGCCTTATTGGTAAAGGTCACTGACATCACCGAAAACGGAGAGGCGTTCTCCACTGCCAGCAGCCAGGCGATACGGTGCACCAGCACCCGGGTTTTTCCGGAACCGGCACCCGCCAGCACCAGCATGTTTGAGCGGGGAGCCGCCACCGCTTCGCGCTGTTTATCATTAAGGCTTTCAAGCAGATAAGAGACGTCCATAATTTCCATCAGTGGTTGTGCGGCAGCGCCGCGAAAGAAAAAGCGACTTCCGGACAGCCGGTTCCGGAAGAACTGGTTTTTTATACAGATAAAATTATAACAGTCCGGTTAAAGAATCCAACTGTGTAATTTCAATATGCGGCAGCAGGCGGGTTTCCGGGTCGTGATAAACATCGCGTCCGTCAAGGTTTATCCAGCAGGCCTGCATACCGCTGCACAGCGCACCTTCCACATCCGTATTCAGGTTATCACCGACATGCAGGATATTTTCTGCCGGGATGGCCAGCCGCTGCGCCGCCGTGCGGTACATATCGCAGAACGGTTTTGCACGTCCGTCCGGACCGGCTTTGAGGATAAAGGCAAAATAATCCGCCAGCCCGCATTTTTCCGGCTCCATATTACCGTTGGTGATAGCCACCAGCGGAATATTTGCCGCCAGCGCGGCCAGGGTATCATGCGTGGACTGCGGCACGTCGATACGGCTGCGCCACTGTGCGAAATGCGCCATAACCGCATCCGCCCCGGTCTGTGCACGGGCAGCGGTATAGCCGTAATGCAGGAAAAAGGTGCGCCAGGAGAGCAGACGCCAGCGGCTGACGTCATGAAAAATCTCCGGCTGCTGACGGCGGATACGATCACGGAATACATTAATGTAATCAGCCGGTAAGTCACGGAAACGCGGATCATACTGACGGATAAACGCAATCACCTCCTCCTCGGTTTTATCCATCACCGGACGATTGTCATACAGCGTGTCGTCAAGATCGAATGTCATGGCGCGGACAGGCGAAAGGGGGCGGTAGAAACGCATTACGATTTTCCTCGTTTGGCCCGCGGATGTGCAACATCATACACATTGGCAAGATGCTGAAAATCCAGATGGGTATAGATTTGCGTGGTGGACAGATTAGCATGCCCCAGCAATTCCTGCACCGCACGCAGGTCGCCGCTGGATTCCAGAATGTGTGTCGCAAAGGAGTGACGCAACTTATGCGGATTCAGATGGCTGTTCAGCCCCTGATGCAGGCCCCGGTATTCAAACCGTTTCTGCACATTGCGCGCCGAGATCCGCTTACCGCTTTTGGTGGAGATAAAAACAGCTTTATCCTCAGGATCATACAGTTCACGCAACGGAAGCCAGCGTTCCAGGCAAGCCACGGCTGTTTTGCCGAGCGGCACTTTACGCTCTTTGCTGCCCTTCCCGAGAACCCGCACCTCGCCGGTAACCAGGTCAAAATCCCCGGTATTCAGCCCGACCAGTTCCGATAAACGCAGCCCCGCGCCGTACATGACTTCCAGCATGGTGCGATCACGCACTGCCAGCGGGTCATTACCGCTGATATCCATCAGCCGGGCAATGTCATCCACATCCATATTTTTCGGCAGGTGCCGTCCCTGTTTCGGGGCGCTGACGGCTTTGGCCGGATTGGCGGGGATCAGCCCGTTACTGACCTGCCAGTCGAGAAAGGAGCGCAGGGCGGAAAGACGCAGCGCCAGGCTTGCGGGCTGCAAACCGTTACGGCGGCTTTTCGCGGCCAGCATCCGCACCGTTGCCGGTTCCAGTTGTGCCCAGCTGCGGATTTTGCTGCTGACCATCATCTCTGCCAGCGTAGTGAGCTGACGGCGGTAATTGGTAATAGTCACCGGACTTAACCGGCGCTCCACCCGCAGATACTGCAGAAACTGCTCTGCCGTGACCAGCAGGTCGTCTGCCGCACTATCCGTCATGCCAGCTCCACCCAGCGTTGCAGCAACTGCGGCAGGAAATACGCAACCTGCTCCAGCATCGCGGTGCCCATATCTTTCTGATAATGCTGTTTATCGCGGCTGACAAAAATCACCACACCGAGATCATGCTGCCCGCCCAGCAGCGACACCGATGCCGAGCCGACAAAGGCACTGTCCGGCAGTAACAGCTGTATTTCCGGTGCAGTCAGTTGCCCGAGATAGTGATTGCGGTCCCCGAAACGGGACAGGCGGATGGCTTCAAAGTGAGCACGGGATAAGGCCAGTTCCTGATGACGGAACGGCGCACCCAGCCGCCAGCTGTCGGTAAACAGACGGATTTTGGCATGGCTGAGCTTCAGCCCTTTCGCCCACTGATTGAGACGTTCGGAAAAATCATCCAGAGAGGTGGCAGAAGACAGCGACGCCAGCAGTTTCAGCAGGCGCGAGAACAAATATTCGTTTTCGCGGGCCTGTATCATCAGCTGCATCAGATCATCCGTCAGCGTGCCAATCCGCTCACGCTGGCGTCCGAGCTGCCACTCAACGAGAGACACCGCACCCTTTACCGGATGCGGGATGGTCATATCGGTGATCTGCGCGGCATTACGGATGAAAAAATCCGGATGCGCTTTCAGATACGCCAGCACCGCCGCTTCATCCGGTTCTCCGGACGGGGCGAATACGGCGGTATCCTGTTGACTGTCCATTGCTATTTATCCTCTTTATGATGATTAAAGATGGATAACACCATCATATACATGCGTGGCCGGGCCGGTCATAAACAGCGGTTTACCCTCACCCTCCCAGCTGATAAACAAAGTACCACCGGGTAAATCCACCTGCACATTTTCTGCCAGCAGACCCTGGCGTATCCCGACAGAGACCGCCGCGCAGGCACCGCTGCCGCAGGCCTGTGTTTCACCGACGCCGCGCTCATACACCCGCAGACGGATGTGATCACGTGACAGGATCTGCATAAAGCCGATATTTGCCCGTTCAGGAAAACGTTCGTGGCTCTCCAGAACCGGACCGATAACCTCAACTTCCGCCGTTTCCGTGCTTTCCACCTGGATAACACAATGCGGATTACCCATCGACACCACACCGCACAGGACAGTGCGTTCCGCGGCGCGGATAATATACGTTTTCTCTTCTTTTACCGCGCGGAACGGCACCAGCGCCGGTTCAAACTCCGGCACGCCCATGTTCACGCGGACATTATCATTATCCGCGATACTGAGCACCATACGCCCGGATTGTGTACTGACACGGATATCCCGTTTATTAGTCAGCCCTTTGAGGCGGACAAAGCGGGCAAAACAGCGTGCACCGTTGCCGCACTGTGCCACTTCGCTGCCGTCCGCGTTAAAGATGCGGTAGTGAAAATCCAGTTCCGGATCATAAGGCGCTTCCACCACCAGCAGCTGATCAAAGCCGACGCCGGTGTGCCGGTCTGCCAGACGGCAGATAAGCTCCGGTGAAAAATAGATATTCTGGGTGACGGCGTCCACCACCATAAAATCATTACCCAGGCCGTGCATTTTGGTGAACTGCATGTTCAGATCCTGTTTACGCCTCAGTAACCGGGGTTATCCGGCGGTCATTTTTGCGTTTTGCCGTTCTCAGCGTTGTCTGTCTGTACAGCAGACTGTTCCGTTGCAGGCTTATCCGCAGGAGCACTTTTTCCGGCGGCCGGCTCTTCCGGCGGGAAGTAGAGAGGGCCTTTCAGTCCGCAGCCGGACAGGGTCAGCAGCATCACGGCGGATACCGCGCAGATCATTTTTTTCTTCATTTACAGTCATGCCTGTTAATCATCGGTCAATACCCTCTATAATCGCAGTTAGATGTCGAAAAGCAAATAGGAAATGACGATGAACGATACAGAATTTCACCAGACGGCGGATGCGCTGTTGCAGGATATTGAAGCAAAATTAGATGATTACGACGGTGATGCGGATATTGACTGCGAAACCAACGGCGGTGTGATGACACTGAGCTTTGAAAACGGCTCAAAAATTATCATCAATAAGCAGGAAGCGTTTCACCAGATCTGGCTGGCTGCGCGTAACGGCGGCTATCATTTTGATCTGAAATCAGATAAATGGATTTGCGACCGCAGCGGCGGCGAGTTGTTTGCCATGCTGGCACAGGCTGTCAGTGAACAGAGCGGCGAACCGTTCAGCTTCTGAGTTGTCAGACTGACGGCACAGAAACTGTGCCGTCGCATATCAGCCGCGGTGCCCGGCAGCCTGATACTGTAACGGTCTGACATCCGAACGGAAATCAGCATGCACGGCATCACGCGCCTCTTCCGTCACTGACGGGGAGAACATCGTGCTGTGGAACGGCGTAACCTGTGTTTTACCGTCCGTTTTCAGGATCTGATAGAACTGCGGCAGATTAAAGTTGATAAAGCTGGAGCCGTACGTGAAGCGGTCATGGGAAGAGGAATAGAACCGGCTGACATCCCGGATCAGGTCTTCTTTACTGCCTTCACAGCCGGAATAGATTTCCACCCGGTTTGATTCATCCAGCACATAAATATTGAAGCCGTTATCATCACGGTTTTCAAAGAAAAACTGAATAATCCCCTCACTGGCATAACCATCCACCACATCCGGAAGATGACCGGTTTCCGTACTGATTTTTACCGGAAACCCGCGCAGTTTGTTGTTGGAGATAGCGCCGTAGAATTCAACGGCATTTTCCAGTTTCTGTACAGAGACGTTGAGACGCTCAAAGAACAGCCCCCAGGTCTGACCGGCCAGACGCAGTGCCTTAAAGCGGCCCGGATCCTGGCGGTTGGTGGTCAGCCGCAGTTCAATGCATTCAGAAACCAGCTGGCGGATACGGGTACTGATCAGCCCGCGCAGATGGCGGCTGTAACAGAAGACTTCGACACCGGACGGCGGTGCGGCATCCTGGTGCATCTTGCCGAGAATCGTTTTCAGGGCTTCCAGCACAGACTGTTCACCGCTGAAATGCAGTGTGCGCACTTCATTCCAGGAGTTGCGGTACAGCAGATCAATACTGCCGACCAGGCATCTCTGCTCCTGCCCGAAGCTGAACACATCCAGCTTGCTCATATCAAAATGCACAACCTGCTCGGCGAAACCGGCGGTCGGGTCCTGCTCCAGGTTGACAATAATTGCCAGATGACGAATTTCACACGGGCTGTACAGCGCACGCGGTGTCGGGGCAGGCAGACGGATAGGGAAATTCTGAGACACATCATGCACCAGCTCGTGCAGTTTCTGTTCGTCACAGTGTGACTCACCGTTGTGAATATAGACGCGCGTTCTGTCTGTCAGCAGGCCGTTGAAGTAAGTCCAGGACACCAGCTTATTCAGATAACGGTTATATTCCAGCGGCTGATGGCCGATGATCGTGTGGATAGTCGGCGCCTGATTATACAGATACCAGCCGCTGCGGTTGGCCCGGCCCGGCGGGACATAAATAAAGGTCAGATTCTCTTCTGACAGATCCGGCGAAATCTGCGGATTCACCAGGGTGACTTTCCCCGGCAGCGCCTCAAAGGCAGCATACAGTTTTCGTGTCAGCACACCGATATCCTGCGGACTGGCGCTGACACTCAGATTATTACGGCGCGCAAAGCGGATAAGGTTACGGTAGCTCTGCATCATGGTGTCGAGCAGCTCATTATGTGCATCCCGCACCTGCTCAATTTTCCACGAATTCCGGCGATCCAGCACAGACAACCGCTCCGGGGACCAGCCCCAGCCTTTCACCATCTCGGATAACACCTGACAACGCCAGCCGCAGCAACCGCAGGACGCACGTTCACTGACATCCGCAGGCGGCTTTTCACACACTTTCAGGTAGAAGCAGCGGCGGATCAGATCAAGACGGGTTTCATCATTGATGGCTTTCAGATAGCGGGTAACACGGTCAAGCATCATGGCGTAAGAATCAAGCCCGTGATGGACAATCTCACCGGCATGCAGATGCTTTTTAAACTCGGTTGCCAGAAGCTGTCCGTTCGGGTAATCCCACGAATACGCTTCCAGCAGTAAACTTTTGATCACGGCTTTATAAGGGGAATCCACACTCTTATAGAGCTGCCACAGGCTGGCACCGAAGTACTCTTCCGCGGACAACTCACCCAGCCCGCCCAGATCCAGCCACTCATTCGGGGTTAATACACCCTGCGCATAAAGGGAAAGAACATATTCATCATAGTGATGTTCTTCCTCTGCCGGCACCATGGTCCACAGCAGACGCTTACCGGCCATCCGCACAGCGGTCCGGTAAAATTCATCGAGCAGTAAAATATGCTGGGTCGAGCCGCAGTCCTCACCGTTGAGGCTGCCGCTGGCATTGTGGCGAAACCGGTTTTCATCAATCAGGAAGAACGTGACATCAATACCTTTTGCCGCCGCCCACTCTTCAATCAGTGTGCATTTGCGGCGCAGATTCTGTTTTTCATCGTGGTCAAGCCAGGACTGATGACAGACCCAGATATCGAGATCAGAAGAGTGGCTCTGGCCGACAGACGATGTGCTGCCCATAGAATAGATACCGGTAATCGGTAATTCACCGCCGGCATTGCACGGCAGACACTCTCCGTGCTGACGGGAAAACTCCGCCAGCCAGTGTGACTGTTCATCATCGGACGCCCAGAAACAGACACCGTGCGGCACATTACCCGGCACATAGCCCGGCATATCCGGATGGTGATGGTGCAACAGTACCGGCAACAGACTGTACACGTCTTTAAACGCACGACTCATCCCGATGGTCGCGCGCTCTGATCTGAGCTGATTTATTGCATCCAAACGCTGCTTGAGTGTTTCAATATAAAGATACAAAGGATTCGCCTGATTTTATTTCATGTAACTGGAAACGACCTGATGCCCGGCTTTATACGTAATATGAATACAGACTGATAATGTGATGCTGAAAATGATAAGAATCGGAGCCAAAGTTAAATTGCCGGAAACGTGATCAATCTAACACCTTCGGGGCAAAGGGTAAAGCTTCGCACTAAAAAAGGCACGATTACTCAAAGTTGTTATTAGTCCGATAACTAATTGTAAATTATATATTTTCGTTGAAAATCACCAGGATACACACAAAAAATCTAAGGAAATATGCGGGAAATTATGTGCCCCCCTGTTTTCGCTCATTTTTTGAGCAAAAAAAACAATGCGGCTTACACATACAGGGCGTATTTATTTATTTTAATAATGCTATGAAATAGTTATTTAAATTAAATCGATTTGATTAATACTTTTTTATAATTACTAAATATTTTTATTATTTAAAATATGTTTTAATTATTTACCGGTAAGTACCAGCCGCCAACCCTGACGCTATTTATTCTCTGATCATCCTTTTTTGTTCTTATCTGCCGGGCAGGTCTCGTCGCGTAACTGGAAAAATAATCAGCAAAATGATAAAACAAAGGCAGTTTTTCCTATTTTTCCGGCATGTTTCATCTGAAAAAAACACCGGATAAAAAAACAAGGATCCCTGATAATTATCATGACCACTCAATCTCTGCGTATTGCCACCCGCCAAAGCCCGCTTGCTCTGTGGCAGGCTGAATTTGTTAAACATGAGCTGGAGCAGATTCATCCCGGGCTGCGCGTTGAACTCGTCCCGATGGTCACCAAAGGTGACATTATTCTCGATACCCCGCTGGCGAAAGTCGGTGGTAAAGGGCTGTTCGTCAAAGAACTGGAACTGGCATTACTGGAGAACCGGGCAGATATCGCCGTACATTCCATGAAAGATGTCCCTGTTGATTTCCCGGACGGGCTGGGATTAGTCACTATCTGTGAGCGGGAAGATCCCCGTGACGCCTTTGTTTCCAATCATTATGACAGTGTGGATGCTCTGCCGCCCGGAAGTATCGTCGGCACCTCCAGCCTGCGCCGTCAGTGTCAGCTGCGTGAACGCCGTCCGGATCTGGTGATCCGCGATTTGCGCGGCAATGTGGGTACCCGGCTGGGTAAACTGGATAACGGCGACTATGACGCGATTATCCTGGCGGTTGCCGGACTGAAACGCCTGAAGCTGGATGAACGCATCCGCTGTGCCCTGCCGCCGGAAGAATCGCTGCCCGCTGTCGGCCAGGGTGCGGTCGGGATTGAATGCCGTCTGGATGATGAACGCACCCGTTCGCTGCTCAGCGCCCTCAATCACGCACAAACCGATATCTGTGTCCGGGCTGAGCGCGCCATGAATACCCGGCTGGAAGGCGGGTGTCAGGTGCCCATCGGCAGTTATGCTATCTGGCAGGGAGATAAAATCTGGCTGCGGGCACTTGTCGGCGCACCGGACGGCAGTGAGATTGTCCGCGGTGAGCGCCTGTGTGATCCGCAGGATGCCGCCGCCGCAGGGGTTTCTCTTGCGGAGGAGCTGCTGGATAACGGCGCCCGGGCTATCCTGACGGACGTCTATCAGGGGCACATTCCTGCATGACCATCCTGGTTACCCGTCCCTTACCGGCCGGTGAAGCCCTGGTCAGCGCTCTGCGCTCACGCGGACAGAATGCCCTTTCTGCTCCGCTCATCCGCATTTCTCCGGGACATGAGCTGCCGCTGCTGGTTGCCAAAACAGCCGCACTTTCCCCCGGAGATGCCCTTTTTCTGCTGTCAAAGAATGCGGTTTATCACGCAAATGAACAGCTTATTCAACAGAATTACCTGTGGTCTGATAAGCTTTGCTATTATGGGATCGGTCAGTCAACCGCCCGTTGCTTTGAGCAACTGACCGGATTACCCGCGGCTTTTATGCCCGGCGGGGAAACCAGCGAGCATTTGCTGACCCTGCCGGATTTGCAGGATATGACCGGTCGCCGTGTACTTCTGCTGCGCGGTAACGGCGGCAGAGAGCATCTGGCACAAACACTGCGCGAACGGGGGGCGGTTGTGGATTATTGCGAATGCTACCGCCGCGAACCCGTGAAGTACGACGGCGGGAAATGCGCCCTGTTGTGGCAGCAGCAACAGGTTCAGACGCTGGTGGTAACCAGCGGGGAAATGCTGCACCTGCTGCGGCAGATGATTCCGGCCGCACACCTTGGCTGGCTGTTACAATGCCGGATTATTGTTGTCAGTGACAGACTGGCAGCTATCGCACAATCACTGGGCTGGCGCACTATTGATATCGCCGCCGGTGCAGATAATGAAGCCTTACTTCAGGCTCTTCAATGAACAGACATGGGACGCCACGAATGACGGAACACGAAAAAAAACCCGGGTCAGCTGAGACACCGGAGACACCTGAAACACAGGATACCGTAATCAGCACCGATCCGCAGGCAGAGAAAAAAGACGCCGCAGCCGGGAAAAAAGCGACCGCCAAAAATGTCACTGACAAAGCGGCTCCTGAGAAAAAACCGGCAGATACTGCGCCGAAATCCGCAGCTGAAGCTCCGCAGTCACCGAAAACAGCACCTGCGGCAGAGCAGAAACAGGCATCCGGTTTTCTGCGCGGCGCAATCGCACTCGCGGTTATCCTGCTGATCGGCGGCGGAGTCTGGTATGCCTCACAGGCAGGTACCCAGACGCTGTCGAAAAACCTGGAAGCGGAAAATGCACAGCTGAAGTCTCAGATGGCGCAATTGCAGCAGGAACAGCAGCAGACACAAAAACAGATGCAGGAATTTATCGCACAGCAATCTGCTCTCAGCACACAGCATCAGCAGCAGGAAGCAGCACTGAAACACGAAATGGATTTACTGCGCAGCCGTGTCACCGCGCTGTCCAGTGCTGATGTGAAAAGCTGGCTGCTGGCTCAGGCTGATTTTCTGGTCAAAATGGCAGAGCGCAAACTGTGGAATGACCAGGATGTGGTCACCGCCATGGTGCTGCTGAAAAATGCCGATGCCAGTCTGGCTGAAATGAATGATCCGGGCCTGCTGGATGTGCGTACCGCGCTGCGCAATGATATCACCGCACTGTCTGCCGTCAGTCAGATCGATTTTGACGGCACAATTCTGCGCCTGAACCAGCTTGCCGGTCAGGTGGATAATCTGCGTCTGGATGACGGCAGCCGTGACGGCGCGCCGATGGACAGCAGCGACAGCGAGGGGCTGACCTCCTCCGTGGCGGACTGGCGTACCAACCTGACCAAAAGCTGGAAAGGGTTTATGAGTGATTTCATCACTATCCGCCGCCGCGACAGCACGTCCGCACCGCTTCTGGCACCGAATCAGGATATTTATGTGCGTGAAAATATCCGCGCCCAGCTGCTGATCGCCGCACAGGCGGTACCGCGTCACCAGGAAGAGAGCTACAAACAGTCACTGGATGCCGTTTCCACCTGGGTCCGTGCATATTTCTCTGATAACGATCCGACTAACACTGCTTTCCTGGCCGAAGTGGATGCCCTGGCAGCACAACCGATCTCAATGAGTGCCCCGGACAGCCTGACCAGCCAGCCGCTGCTGGATAAACTGGTACAGACCCGTATCCGCCGTCTGCTCAATGATGAAACACCGCCGCCGGCACCGGCAGAAACACCGCAGGAAACCCCTGCGGCTGCACCTGCACAGCCGGAAGCAGCACCACAGCAGGAGGGATAACAGATGTTTAAAGTCTTTATTCTGTTCCTTATCCTGATCGCCGGAATTATTATCGGCCCGCTGGTGGCCGGGCATCAGGGCTATGTTCTGATCCAGACCGATGATTTTGATATTGAAACCAGTGTTACCGGCCTGGTGATCTGCTTTCTCGGACTACAGGCCGTTCTGATGCTGCTGGGCTGGGGCTGGCGCCGCCTGAAAAGCGGCAGCTCCCGTACGCTCGGCTGGTTTGGCGGTCATAAACGTAACCGTGCCCGTGCGCTGACCAACGACGCTCTGCTCAAACTGGCGGAAGGGGATTTCCGTCAGGTGGAAAAATTACTGAGCCGCAGTGCAGATAATGCAGAACAACCGCTGGTTAACTATCTGCTGGCCGCGGAAGCCGCACAGCAGCGGGGAGATAATCTCCGTGCTAATCAGTACCTGGAGCGGGCTTCTGAGCTGGCCGGGCGTCATCAGTTACCGGTTGATATCACCCGCGCCCGTATTCTGCTGAGCCGCAATGAAATTGCGGGTGCGAGAACTGCGATCGACAATCTGCTTGAAATTGCCCCGCGCCATCCGGAAGTATTGCGTCTGGCAGAACAGGTGTATGCACGTTCCGGTGCCTGGAAATCCCTGATCGCCATTCTGCCGCAGATGAAAAAATCCGGTGAGTTTACCGATGAGCAGACAGAACAAACGGAAACCCGCGCCTGGCTCGGAGTAATGCAGCAGGTTGCGGATCAGGACGGCAGCGATGCACTGCGTCACTGGTGGAAGAATCTCAGCCGCCATCTGCGCCACAACCCGGATATGGCCGTGGCTGCCGCGCAGCACTTTATCGCCGGGAACGATATGGCGGATGCGGAAGCGGTGGTGCTCGACGGACTGAAACGTCAGAAAGATCAGCGTCTGCTGATGCTGCTGCCGCAGATCCGGACAGACAACCCGAAAGCTATCCGCAAAGTGCTGAACCAGATGCAGAAAGAAAATGCTGAGCAGCCGCTGCTCAACAGCACCCTCGGCCAGCTGGCCATGCAGGAAACTCGCTGGGAAGATGCGGAAAAATACTTTAAATCAGCCCTGAGCGTCCGTCAGGATGCACATGATGCCGCCTGGCTGGCTGATGTGCTGGATAAGCAGAAAAAGTATGAGGAATCAGCCATGATCCGCCGTAACGCCCTGCTGAATACACTGACACTGCCGGATGAAAAAACAACCGGTGAATAAACACAGACAGTTTATTTCTATGATACAGAGCCAATCCTGCCGGATTGGCTGAGATTGCTGACAAAGCAGGATAAAACGTGGTTTTTCCTGCTTTGTGTTATCAGCCGAAAATCAATAAACTGATTTTCCTGGTTTATTTTTACAACCTCTGTCGGTCGTCGCCAACCCCTGCGGGTTTGTCAACGGCCTGAGCCAATCCTGCCGGATTGGCTTTTTTTATACCGGAACATTATGAAAGAGATTGACGGAACAGATAATTGATGGCAAGAATGAGACATAAAAAAACACCTATCGCACAGCGATAGGTGTATAAAATACAATCAGGTCTACAGACGGATGGTGCCTCACTCAACGTTACGTCCTGTTGCTGATGTAAAGATTTCGGGATCTTTTACATCGATAACCCGGACAATAGGCACCGAATTTAGCTCTGCATCATCTCCGGGTTTATGAAGCTTACGCAAACATAAGAAATGAGATGAGCATCTACACCTGATGTAATGCACAACACGTGCCAACTTTTACGCCTTCTCGATTTCCCACGGTTCCCGTGGGTTTATTTTTTCTTCCCTGCTTCCCTGTTGTTAATCATTGATGCAATTCTGTCCGCAGTGTCTCTGTTTTGCGACGTTTTCTGACATCAATATTTAAATCATTACATATCAATGAATTATATGTCTCATTTTGACGACAAGCACTATAGCTATTGTCGCCTAATCTATACAAACAATATAACCATATGATTTACATGTAAATTATCAGATACCACCGGAACCGGTTGTTTTACGGCAGCGTATGTAATGTTGTCTTCCTGAACACCACAATAGCATCAGCACAGAAGAGATAAAAATCAGCTGCGGAACAGTAACAGAGAAAAACGGCAGGAAAAAACAGGACAGGAAAAACGGAAACCGCAGAAACGAAAAAGCCCCGCTGTAAGCGTGGCTTTCTCTGAATATGGTCGGCGAGATAGGATTCGAACCTACGACCCACTGGTCCCAAACCAGTTGCGCTACCAAGCTGCGCTACTCGCCGAAAGGCTGACTTTTCATGATGATGGTGCGAAGGGGGGGACTTGAACCCCCACGTCCGTAAGAACACTAACACCTGAAGCTAGCGCGTCTACCAATTCCGCCACCCTCGCAGGTTCATCACTACAGTCATGTTACATGTTATTAAATGGGGTGGCTAATGGGACTCGAACCCACGACGACTGGAATCACAATCCAGGGCTCTACCAACTGAGCTATAGCCACCATAACATCGCAACATTTTACTACTTACAACAACGAAATACTATACCGTAACTCTTACACGCATAATGGCGCGCCCGACAGGATTCGAACCTGAGACCTCTGCCTCCGGAGGGCAGCGCTCTATCCAGCTGAGCTACGGGCGCTTTGCGCCGTTGCGGGAGAGGATAGTACGGATTTCTCATGCGTCTGTCCAGTGCTTTTTTTCACAAATGTATTGTTTGCTCAGTCTTTACCCGCTTTGCTGATAAAGAGAGCATTTTCCCGCAAAAAGCCGCCCGGACAGGGGCAATTATAATTTATTACCGTAGTAATAACCCAGAAATTTCAGCAGTTTTAGCTGACGGCGGAAACGGGTCGGTTGTGATAACAGGCGGTAAAGCCACTCCAGCCCCATATTCTGCCACACCTTCGGCGCACGCTTCACATGACCGGTAAAGACGTCGTAAGTACCGCCCACGCCCATATACAGGGCATCCGGATGGATCTTACGGCAGTCACGCATAAAGATCTCCTGTTTCGGTGAGCCCATTGCCACCGTCACGATTTTCGCGCCGCTGTCACGGATACGCTCAAACAGGGCATCACGCTGTTCTGCGGTAAAATAGCCGTCCTGTGTGCCTGCCAGATTCACATTCCATTGCGATTTCAGTTTTGCTTCAGTTTCCGCCAGCACTTCCGGCTTGCCGCCGACAAGAAAGACCGGGGTATTTTCCTGCCCGGCACGTTCCATCAGCCCTTCCCACAAATCAGCTCCGGCAATCCGCGTCACATCCGCCTGCGGGTACTTGCGGCGGATAGCACGGACAATACTGATCCCGTCCGCATACAGGTATTCCGCATTGCTCAGCAGTGTGTGCAGTGCCTCATCCTGTTCGGCGGTCATGACTTTCTCGGCATTGATCGCCACCAGCGTACCGGTTCTGACCTGCCCGTCCTTACACAGATAATCCAGAAAATGCGCCTGATTCCGGAAGCCCTGAATCGGGTGGTTACGGATAGAATACTGCGGGATATTTTCCGCGCTGCCGGCATCAGAAGATAACGGTTCCATGCTAATTCCTTACGATGAAAGACGGGTGCGTTTGCCCTTTGAAATCACATAATGGCGGATAAGTCCGGCCGTTTCGAACAGCCAGTACAGTAATTTCGCCGCCACCAGACAAAAGCCGAAGATAAGACAGAAAAACACCACGCGGGAAACGAATGAATCCATTCCCTCGCGGGCCAGTACAATCATGTTAAATATCGCGCCGAAACAAAATGCATGCAGAATGGCCGCTTTATAACGGTTTGTCTCCCGTTTGCCCAGTTCATACAGCCAGTCGAACCATTTGATAATCAGCCCGACCACCACCGCACCGAGCGGGATAAACCAGAAGCCGCCCATCACCACCAGCGAGCCGATCAGCGTCGGTGAAATCGCCAGCCCGGAATGGTTGTTCAGCACTTCCCAGGTAAAATAGTTCGCCGCATTGAGCACGGTATCCGGCCGGTCCGGCCACAGCCAGGACGGAATAAAGACATAAAAATCACGGATGATCGGCGCCAGTCCCTGAAACTCAATTTTGTCGTAGTTATTCAGCAGCAGGCCGAGGTTTTCCCACGGCGAGAAGGTATCGCGGGTCAGATAGAGGAACGTATAAAACGCCTCTGCCCCGCTGACATCCAGACTGTAGCGTTTGAGCGCCAGCCAGAACATTCCCACCACGCCGAAGACTCCGGCGCTGACCAACATCCACAGCGAAATCCAGCCGCGCACAATCCCGATAAACAGGAACAGCGCAAACGCAATAATGATATTCGCGCGGGTACCGCCGACAATCACGTAGGTCATAATCCCGAACGCCACCGTGGCGATCAGGAAGAAAATCCAGCGCTGAAATGTCGGTTTGAGGAAAAATACCACCAGCATCGCGGGGATAAAGAAGTAGAAAAAGCGCTTTAAGGCCACACCGGTGACCTGACTCGAGAAAATCTGACTGTAGGTTTTCAGTTTAAACAGCAGCAGCCCGTTTTCCATAAAGAAAATCCCCGCCGTCCCGATAGCAATCGCCGCCAGCAGCAGCCAGGTGAGCCGGGTTTCGGTTTTGTTCATGGAAAACAGCGGTGCGCCACTGTAAACCGTATCGGGTTTGCGCAGCCGGGTTTTATATGCCACATAATAAATCGCATAGAAACTGACTGACGCCAGCAGCGCCTGTAACAGCGCGGACGGCGGCACCACCTGCACATCAAACTGGAAAACCAGGGCAAAGGTAAACGGAAAGCCGAAAAAGAACGTCAGCAGATACAGCATCGAGAAAAAGATATTAAAACTGAAGCGGACCCGGCGGAATTCGCGGTAGGTCAGCAGCAGAATGAAGGCCAGCGAGATAAACCAGACGGCAAACAGCCCGATAAAATCAAACTGACTCATGCCTGTTTCTCCTGCGCGGTCGCCAGTGCCTGCTCCCAGCCCTGCACAAAGTTAGGACTGAAGAAGGCGATTTTTTCACGGTCAAGCGCAAACAGCTGTTCCCGTGCCTGCGCCACGACGTCCGGTGTCACATCATCACCGTAAAACAGTACCGGCACCTGCTGCTCGGTCATATCCTGCCAGAACGGGTTCTGACGGCTTATCACAAACGGAATACCGAACTGGATCAGCAGACAGAGTGTGCCGATCCCCTGCTGGCGGTTAAAGATAAAATAGCCGAGATCGCATTGTTTCAGCAGGTTCAGATAGATATCAAAATCCATTTTGTCTTTCAGGATCTCCGCCTGCTGATGGGGGAACAACTGCTGCGCGAAAGCATCGACTTCGGCAATATAGTCCCCGTTGTTTTCCGGATAGCCCATCGGGATGATAATTTTCACCTTCTCCCCGAACTGCTCACGGATGCGTGTCAGCGCCTCTTTGTGGCGGTTTGAGCGATCACCCGAGTTACCCAGCAGGATCATCATATTATCGTCACCACGAGGCTCAGGCGGCGTTAAAACCGTCAGTGACGGGTCCATCCGTGTCGGGAAATAGAGCAGCTCAGCCGGTATCTTCGGGCAGAACTGGGCAAAATAGTTTAAATCCCCGCGCGTGCCGAACACATGGCCGACCCGCTTTTGTGCCAGACGGCGCAGATGATAAAACAGTCTGAATTTCAGCTGACGGGAATCCTCATACAGATCCGCGCCCCAGATATGCCAGTAAAACTGATGACGTTTAATTTTGCCTGATAATAACGCCAGCCATATCAGGGCATTAAACTGACCATGGAAGAAAAAGCGGCACTGCCGGTCACTTTTTGCTTTGGCAGTGACGGCATTCGCCAGGCTTTTTTTATCCGGCCAGACATCCAGTTCCAGGTTGGGATATTGCGCCAGAAGCTGCCCGGCGGTGGAAACAACCATAAACTCCGGCATTTCCTCACGCGGCAGTTGCGGTGCCAGCACATCATTGAAGAAGCGCAGCACGGTCTGGTTATGATGCGGGATATCAGATCCTAAAACGTGAATTAAAGTTGTCATGCTCGCCTGCAATAGATCAGAAATACGCTACAACACAAAAGGAAGTAGATAATATATGTCAGCATATACGCCTGCGCCGCACCGACGGCACCGTGTGCCGGAATCAGCCAGTACGCGGACAGCGTCAGTAACGCAAACTGTGTCACTTCCGTGAGGATATAAAACCGCAGCGCGGCTTTGGCAATCACCAGATACCCGAAGACGTAAGCACCCACTTTCAGGACATCACCAACCAGCTGCCAGGCAAACAGGTCGCGCATCCCGGTAAATTGATCAGTGAACAACAGCCAGATAGCAAAATCGCGCAGCAGCCAGACCATAAAACTGGCCGCAGCCACCGCCGGTAACACAAATTTCAGCGATTTAATAATCTCACGGCGGATATCACTTTTTTCCTGTAACCGCGATAATGTCGGCAGCAGATACACAGAGAACGACGCGGTAATAAACTGGAGATACGCATCCGAAATACTGGTCACACCGCCCCATATCCCCACTTCCTCCCAGCTGTAGCGGGAGGCCAGCAGGTTCCGCATCATGATGTACGCCACCGGCAGAGTAACTGCGGTCATCAGCGCCATCAGTGTGAATTTCCCCAGATGGGATGCGATTGCCCGGTCCCAGGCCGGTTTCAGCTCAGAAAGCGGGAAGTGGCGGCGGCGCAGCAGCATGGCGAAAGCCGGAATAATAATCAGCGCCGGTACCAGTGCAAGCCCAGCCAGTGCACCGTCATAGCCCCACCAGTGCTGGCAGAGGTAATACGCCGTGACGCCGATCAGACTGCCTGCGATCAGTGCCAGCGCATTCCCGGATGCATCACGATAGCCTTTGATAATCGCCAGAAAATAGTTGGCATAAGCAATCCCCATCTGGATAAAGGCTACCGCGGCAACCACATCCTGATAGGCGTCATTACCATCAAACAGCGCCATACTGATCGGTCTGCTGAACAGCAGGAACACAATCGCCAGCAGTGTCGAGAACACCAGAATCAGGGTTGAGGACGTGCCTAATACCGCGCGGCGTTTTTCCGCGTCATCACGGTGCTCGGCAATATATTTGGTTACGCCGTTAAAAATACCGGCACCGGACAATACCCCCAGCACCGTAATCAGCTGGCGGAAGTTCAGCGCCTGACCGATACCGGTCGGGCCGAATGTCAGCGCCATTAATTTAATGACCAGCAGCCCCGCCCCGATTTTGATCAGGGTGGAGCCGGCGGTCCAGACAGAAGCTTTGGCTAAGGACATACTACGCGAAGAAGCCCTTAATCAGATGGATCACGCGCTGCTGCTCGTCTTCTGTCATGTTGTAGAACATCGGCAGACGTACCAGGCGCTCGCTTTCACGGGTGGTAAAGATATCCTCACCGTCAAAACGGCCGAATTCCATACCGGCCGGGCAGCTGTGCAGCGGCACATAATGGAATACGGTCAGCACGTCGTTTGCTTTCATGTACTCGCTGAATGCGGTGCGCTCAGCCACATCTTTCAGTTTGATGTAGAACATGTGCGCATTCTGTTCCAGATTTTCCGGCACCACCGGCAGGGTCAGCAGGCCATCCTGCGCCAGCGGGGTCAGTGCATCATAGTAAATCTGCCAGAATGCCAGACGGCGCTCGTTGATTTTCTCCGCTTCTTCCAGCTGGGCCCACAGATACGCGGCCTGCAAATCAGACATCAGGTAGCTGGAACCGATATCACGCCAGGTGTATTTATCGACCTGTCCGCGGAAAAACTCGCTGCGGTTGGTGCCTTTCTCGCGGACAATTTCCGCACGGCCAATCATCGCCGGATCGTTAATCAGCGTGGCACCGCCCTCACCGCCGGAGGAGTAGTTTTTGGTTTCGTGGAAGCTGTAGCAGCCGATATGGCCGATAGAGCCCAGCGCGCGGCCTTTGTATGTTGACATCACGCCCTGCGCGGCGTCTTCCACCACATAGAGGTTATATTTCTTCGCCAGCGCCATGATGGTGTCCATTTCACAGGCCACGCCTGCATAATGCACCGGCACAATCGCTTTGGTTTTATCTGTGATAGCCGCTTCGATTTTGGTTTCATCGATGTTCATGGTGTCCGGACGGATATCAACAAACACCACTTTCGCACCACGCAGCACAAAGGCGTTAGAGGTGGAAACGAAGGTATAGCTCGGCATGATAACTTCATCACCCGGCTGAATATCCAGCAGAATTGCAGCCATTTCCAGCGAGGCGGTACAGGACGGGGTCAGCAGGACTTTGGCGCTGCCGAACCGTTTTTCCATCCACTCTTCGCATTTTTTGGTGAACGAACCGTCACCGCACAGCTTGCCGCTTTGCATGGCCTGCTGCATATATTCAACTTCAGTGCCGACTACAGGTGGTTTATTAAATGGAATCATTGCATCCTCGGTATAACCAGTAGGCAGTGCTGTCAACCGCACCACCGCTTTTTGTATAAAGGCGCATTGCCGCAAGATTACTGAGCTGTGTTGCCACCCGTAATACCCGGCAGTGATGTTCTGCACACCACTGTTGCGCCGCCGACATTAATTTCAGGCCGATACCCTGACCCTGATTGCCCGGCAGTACCGCCAGCAGCCCGATGCGGGCGCTGTGTTCATCTGTCTGACGGAGAGTGACAAACCCGGCAATCTCATTATTTTTATTGCGGATCAGCAGACAGTCTTTATCAAATGTCCCGCGTACCGCTTTTTCCGCCCACACCGCATAAAACCGGACACTGTCATCCGGCTGATACCACGGCGCACGGAAACGGCTCTGACTGAAAACCTGTGCCGCTGCCTGTTTTATGACCGGGATATCCGTTTCATCCGCATAACAAAGTGTGCAGTCAGACATTGCATTTTCTGTGCCACTCTTGAGTGACAATGCAAAATCCACTTCACTTTCCGCAAGGGAAAAGCCGAGTGCCGATAAACCGTCCAGTGCCGCGTTATCCCCGGCACTGATTTTGGCCTGCACCAGGTCATACGGCGCAAAATCAGCCGCAGACAAGGATGCTGCGTCCGGGGAAAATGCCAGTTTTGCCGTTTTCAGGGCAAAAAAGTCACTTTCCCAGACGAGATGCTCAATACTGGCGCGGACGGACATGGAGTAAGTTCTTCAGATACTGACCATAACCGGTCTTCGCCAGCTGACGGGCGGATTCCGCCACCTGTTCGTCATTCAGCCAGCCGTTGCGCCAGGCAATCTCTTCCAGACAGGCAATTTTAAAGCCCTGACGTTTTTCAACGGTCTGCACAAAGGTGCTGGCTTCAATCAGGCTGTCGTGCGTGCCGGTGTCCAGCCAGGCAAAACCACGGCCGAGCAGCTCAACATTCAGTTCACCGCGCTCCAGATATATCTGGTTGATGCTGGTGATTTCCAGTTCACCGCGCTCAGACGGTTTCACCTGCTTCGCGATATCAACGACCTGATTATCATAGAAATAGAGCCCGGTAACCGCCCAGTTGGATTTCGGATGAACCGGTTTTTCCTCAATCGACAGCGCGCGGAATTCATCATCAAATTCCACCACACCGAAACGTTCCGGGTCCATCACCTGGTAACCGAATACCGTTGCGCCGTGCGTACGGGCCGCCACGCTTTTCAGTTTCGGGCTGAACGCGTGACCGAAGAAAATATTATCCCCCAGCACCAGACTGCAACTGTCGTCACCGATAAATTCCTCACCGATGATAAAGGCCTGTGCCAGGCCATCCGGTGACGGCTGTTCGGCATAACTCAGGGAAATACCGAACTGATCACCGTTACCCAGCAGGCGGCGGAATGACGGTAAATCTTCCGGCGTGGAGATGATCAGAACCTCGCGGATACCGGCCAGCATCAGCACGGACAGCGGATAGTAGATCATCGGTTTGTCGTAAATCGGCAGCAGCTGTTTTGACACCCCGCGGGTAATCGGGTGCAACCGTGTTCCGGAGCCGCCCGCCAGAATAATTCCTTTCATACCAGCCTCTTACTTATCCTGTCCCAGTCCCAGACGCGGTCCGGCATACGAGCCGTCCTGCACCCGGCGCCACCAGGTTTCATTATTCAGATACCATTCCACCGTTTTGCGGATGCCGGATTCAAACGTTTCCTGCGGACGCCAGCCAAGATCATGCGCAATCTTGTCAGCATCAATCGCATAACGCAGATCATGCCCCGGACGGTCTGTCACATAGGTGATAAGGTCACGGTATTGCGCGACACCGGCCGGTTTCTGCGGATGCAGCTCTTCCAGCAAATCACAGATAGTTTCCACCACCTGAATATTTTTGCGTTCGTTATGACCGCCGATATTGTAGGTTTCACCGATAGCTGCCTGTGTCACCACGGTATACAGGGCGCGGGCATGGTCATCCACAAACAGCCAGTCACGGATCTGCTCACCTTTGCCGTAGACCGGCAGCGGTTTGCCGGAAATCGCATTGAGGATAACCAGCGGAATCAGTTTTTCCGGAAAATGGTACGGCCCGTAGTTATTCGAGCAGTTAGTGATGACGGACGGGAAGCCGTAAGTCCGCTGCCAGGCGCGTACCAGATGGTCACTGGAGGCTTTCGACGCAGAGTACGGGCTGCTCGGCGCATACGGTGTGGTTTCGGTGAAAAAGCCGTCAGGCCCTTCCAGGTCACCGTACACTTCATCGGTGGAAATATGGTGGAAACGGAATGCGGATTTTTTCTCCGCATCCAGAGCAGTCCAGTAATGGCGTGCCGCTTCCAGCAGTGTGTAAGTACCCACAATGTTGGTTTCGATAAACGCAGCAGGGCCGTCGATAGAGCGATCCACATGACTTTCCGCCGCCAGATGCATCACCGCATCAGGCTGATACTGTGCAAACACACGGTCAAGCGCCGCGCGGTCACAAATATCCACCTGTTCAAAGGCATAGCGGGAATCGTCTGCCACCGGTGCCAGTGATTCGAGGTTACCGGCATAGGTCAGTTTATCAACCACCACCACGCTGTCTGCGGTGTCACGGATAATATGACGCACAACCGCAGAGCCGATAAAACCGGCTCCGCCTGTCACTAAAATACGTTTCAACGCCATACTCCTTTGGTATCGATGATCCATTTCTGCGGGATCTGGCTGCCCGGAATACCTTTGAACGGGGTATGATCCACCAGCAGCAGAATGATATCCGCATCAGTAATTGCTTTTTCGATAGAGACCAGCTCTGCCAGACCTTTCAGTTTGTTCGGCAGCTCATGCACGTTCGGCTCAACGGCCAGGGTTTTCCCTGCATGCCACTCAGCGACCATTTTGGTGACCTGAACCGCCGGGCTTTCACGCAGATCGTCGATGTTTGGTTTGAATGCCAGACCAAAGCAGGCGATGGTGACTTCGTTAGCACGTTTGCCGGTTTCAGTCAGGCAATCAGCAACCGCTTGTTTTACCTGATCAATTACCCACAGTGGTTTGCCGTCGTTAACCAGACGCGCAGTGTGGATCAGACGGGCCTGTTTCGGGTTTTGTGCCACGATAAACCACGGGTCAACCGCGATACAGTGGCCGCCGACACCCGGACCCGGCTGTAAAATATTCACACGCGGATGGCGGTTTGCCAGGCTGATAAGTTCCCAGACATTGATGCCCTGATCAGCACAAATCAGTGATAATTCATTCGCAAACGCAATGTTTACATCGCGGAAGCTGTTTTCGGTCAGTTTGCACATCTCAGCGGTACGTGCGTTAGTGATGACACACTCACCTTCCAGGAAGATGTAATAGAGTTCACTGGCGCGTTTTGAAGATTTTGGGGTCATCCCGCCGACCACACGGTCGTTTTTAATCAGTTCAACCATCACCTGACCCGGCAGTACACGCTCAGGGCAATAGGCGATATCGATATCCGATTCTTCACCCGCCTGCTGCGGGAATGTCAGATCAGGACGCGCAGCCGCCAGCCACTCAGCCATCTGCTCAGTCGCACCGACCGGAGAGGTGGATTCCAGAATAATCAGGTCGCCTTTTTTCAGTACCGGGGCGATAGATTCCGCCGCAGACTGCACGAAAGCCAGATCCGGCTCGTGATCACCTTTAAACGGTGTCGGTACCGCAATCAGGAATGCATCCGCAGGCTGTGGTTTGGTGAACGCTTTCAGGAAACCGCCTTCCACCGCTGTTTTCACAACCGCGCCCAGGTCCGGCTCCACAATATGAATTTCACCACGGTTAATGGTATCAACCGCATGCTGGTTAACGTCCACACCAACCACATTCTTCTGACGGGAAGCGAAAGCTGCCGCTGTTGGTAAACCGATATAACCCAGACCGACAACAGAAATAGTTTCAAAACTCATAATGTCACCTGATTGTTTTTCAATGCTTCAAGAATACGCTGGCACGCTTTTCCGTCCCCGTAAGGGTTATGTGAACGGCTCATCTCATGATAAGCCGCCGGATCGGTCAGCAATCGCGTTACTTCACGAACGATAGTGCCGGTTTCGGTGCCGACCAGACGAACAGTCCCGGCGTCAATCGCCTCCGGACGTTCGGTGGTATCGCGCATCACCAGAACCGGTTTACCTAATGACGGTGCTTCTTCCTGAATTCCGCCGGAATCAGTCAGGATCATATAAGCATGGTTCATAAGATAGACAAAAGGAAGGTAATCCTGCGGACTGATCAGCACAATATTGCTGATATCATGCAGAATCCGTTTTACCGGCTCACTGACATTCGGATTGAGGTGAACCGGGTAGACAATCTGTACTTCCGGATGCGTCGTGGCAATCTCCGCCAGGGCATGGCAAATCCGCTCAAACCCGCCGCCGAAACTCTCACGGCGGTGGCCGGTAACCAGAATCATTTTTTTGCTGCTATCGATAAACGGATATTGTGCATCCAGCTGTGCCAGCAGGGCTTTATCCTGCATGATACGGTCACGGACCGCGAGCAGCGCATCAATCACCGTATTGCCGGTGACGAAAATATGATTGTCGCTGATCCCTTCACGCAGCAGGTTTTCGCGCGAGTTTTGTGTCGGCGCGAAATGGTACATCGCCAGATGTCCGGCAATTTTGCGGTTGGCCTCTTCCGGCCACGGCGAGTACAAATTTCCGGTACGCAGACCGGCTTCCACATGGCCGACCGGGATACGCTGGTAGAACGCCGCCAGGCTGGTTGCCATGGTGGTTGCGGTATCGCCGTGAACCAGAACGACATCCGGTTTAAAATCGGCCAGAACCGGCTTTAAACCTTCAAGAATACGACAGGTAATATCTGTTAAATCCTGTCCCGGGCGCATAATATTGAGATCATAATCCGGTGTGATCTCAAAAAGGTGTAATACCTGATCCAGCATTTCACGATGCTGCGCGGTCACACAGACTTTTGCCTCAAAAGCCTGATCCGCTGCCAGCGCATGTACCAGCGGAGCCATTTTGATGGCTTCCGGACGGGTACCAAATACAGTCAATACTTTCACTGAGATTCTCTTTTATTTTATATGATATCCGGCTTTCCGGCCGGTGGCGGTTACCCGCCTTAAAACAGGCCGGGAACAGCGCCCCGGCCGGTTATTCTGCCGCTGCCGTTTACGGACGGCGGCGAACCAGCGCCACACCGGCACCGGTCAGTGCACCGATAAAGCCCCACATAATCATCATGAAGGCGCGGCGCGGGCTGTCGCGTTTTACCGGCTCATCCGGTGTCCGCAGATAGCGGTAGGCACGGAAGTTATCTTCCAGCGCCGGACCGACATTCAGCGTCGACAGCATGGCAATGTTCTGCTCGTAGTCTTTGTCAAACTCCGGTCCGGCCGCTTCCAGTGTCTCCAGACGCGCCTGTAACATCGGCGTTCCTAACAGGAACAGCTGGGATGACGGCAGTTCTTCCGCCGGTACATCTGTCCGGCTGCGGCTGATCCCCTGTTTCTGTGCCGCTGCGATAGCATTTTTCAGCTGTCCGGTTTCACGCTGATACAGTGATTCCGCCACCATATTCTGACGTTTGACCAGCGCTTTCAGTGACTGCGTCCGGGTTGCCCATGCGCCTTTCAGCTCATCATTCAGATTCTGAGCCGCACGCGCATTAGCAAAATCCACATACTGATTCAGCAGTTTCGCAGAATCGGCCGCGGATTCTGCCGTCAGCGTCAGTGTGTCATTCACCAGTTTCTTCGTGTCATCACGCGGGGTCAGCGTGATGTTATTAATCATTTCGTCCAGCAGTGCCGCATCCGCTTTGGCATCATTTTCCATACGGGACTTGTAGTAATCCGTCTGTAACCAGAAATCCCGGCGGGTATCGTAGGAGGCCGCCTGGGTAATAAACTCCTGGTAAGCCTCATTCGGGATCGGCAGCAGCGCGGAAGATTCCTGTGCGGCATTCAGATGCGTGTCCAGATTGCGCATAAATTGCTGCTGCGAATAATATCCGCCTAAATTATTAACTGTCGGATAGTCGGTAATCGCCGTGGAGTTCCACTTCTGCTGCATAAAATAACTGGCACCCAGTGCAACCAGCGCAAACACAACCGCCATTCCGGCTATCCATAATTTTCCGCGCCATAACGACATAAATAACGCGCGGATATCTAATTCCTGGTCATACTGCGTTTGTTGCGGGTCCGGAGTATTTTCTGAACGCATATCAACATGTGCCTCTGTGGTTAAAAATTTAGTGAGTGACCGACTTACGACGCACGCGGCGTCTGTGGCGTTTGATAAAACGGGCCACTTTCCAGGCGCGTTTTATGCAGTAGCCGTACATAATAAAAGCAAGCAGGAACAGAACCAGCATCACCCATTCAGGGACAAAACTGAGGACCTGTCCGGTAATACCGATAGCTGCCAATACAGCTGCAGCAAGGGTTATCACCACAAAGGATTCACGGGACGTAAACCCGGAACGCATAATCAGGTGATGAATATGCTGGCGATCCGGTGAGAACGGGCTCATTCCTTTGCGCAGACGGCGGTACATAATGGCCACCATGTCCATCAGCGGAATAGCGATAATCCACAGTGCCGTCACCGCATTGATCGCATGCGGCTCCCCGCCCTGTGATGCCGATGTCAGCAGCCAGATAATGGTGAATCCGATCAATGTACTGCCCGCATCCCCCATAAATACTTTAAAGCGGCGGCCGAACAGCCCCAGGTTAAAGCAGATATACGGCAGAATGGCGGCGATAAACGTAAAGCACCAGAATGCCAGACCACTGTTGCCGCTCAGGGCAAACAGAATACCCAGCGCGCCGAAAGAGACGCAGGAAAGCCCGCCGAGCAGCCCGTCGATACCATCCACCATATTGAACGCATTCACCGCGCCCCATACCGCAAACAGGGTCAGTACATAGCTGAACGGCCCGAGTGTCAGTTCCCACGGCCCGAATGCATAACCCAGGCTGTCGAGTTTCAGGTTGGCGAATACCATCATAATGATGGCGACCACCGCCTGAACACCGGCACGCAGTTTCACACTGAGATCAAACCGGTCATCAAGCGCGCCGACCAGCACCAGTGCACCGGCACACCCGAGATAAATAAATTTATGCGCAATAAACTCATCACTGATGAGAAAAGCAAAACAGACGCTGATAAAAATAGAAATTCCGCCGACTAACGGAACCAGCCCCTGATGCTTTTTGCGGAAATTGGGTTTATCCACCAAACCGACAGCGACGCCGGCCTTACGGGCAACAAAGACCGTAGCGGTGGCGAACACAAATATGATTAGGAGTTCAGTTAACATAGTGAGATTCACAGCAACCCTTTCAGATATTTTTATTATCCCTGCCGGCGGACATCACCGTGCAGAACCTGCCATAACCAGGCAAATAATACATGCAAGAAACATACCATACCCTGTAATACGGGGGTTTCATGCATGACCGGTAAAAAAAAACGCCACAATATATGCGGCGTCAGTAATAAAGTGTCGTCAAACAGCTACGAGCGTTTCATGAAGTCGAAGAACTCTTCGTTGGTCTTCGTCATCGCGAGTTTGTTAATCAGGAACTCCATCGCATCAATCTCACCCATCGGATGGATGATTTTGCGCAGGATCCACATTTTCTGCAGTTCGTCCTGAGTAGTCAGCAGCTCTTCTTTACGTGTACCGGAACGGTTGTAATCAATCGCCGGGAAGACACGTTTTTCTGCGATCTTACGGGACAGGTGTAATTCCATGTTACCTGTACCTTTAAACTCTTCGTAGATCACTTCATCCATCTTCGACCCGGTATCAACCAGTGCCGTTGCGATGATAGTCAGGCTTCCGCCCTCTTCCACGTTACGTGCGGCACCGAAGAAACGCTTAGGACGATGCAGGGCGTTGGCGTCCACACCACCGGTCAGTACTTTACCGGAGGACGGTACGACGGTGTTGTAGGCACGGGCCAGACGGGTAATAGAGTCGAGCAGAATGATGACATCTTTTTTATGCTCAACCAGACGTTTGGCTTTTTCGATAACCATTTCCGCGACCTGAACGTGACGCGCAGCCGGTTCATCAAAGGTGGATGCGATAACTTCACCTTTAACCAGACGCTGCATCTCGGTCACTTCTTCCGGACGTTCGTCGATCAGCAGAACCATCAGCACACAGTCAGGATAGTTATGTGCGATATTGGCCGCGATATTCTGCAGCAGCATGGTTTTACCGGCTTTCGGCGGTGCCACAATCAGACCACGCTGACCACGGCCGATAGGTGCGGCGAGATCAAGAACACGGGCGGTTAAATCTTCTGTTGAACCATTACCGCGCTCCATACGCAGACGACGGTTTGCGTGCAGCGGAGTTAAGTTTTCAAACAGGATTTTACTGCGGGCGTTTTCAGGTTTGTCGAAGTTGACTTCATTAACTTTCAGCAGGGCAAAATAGCGTTCGCCTTCTTTCGGCGGCCGGATTTTACCTGAAATGGTATCACCGGTACGAAGGTTAAAGCGGCGGATTTGGCTGGGAGAAACGTAGATATCATCAGGACCTGCGAGGTATGAACTGTCACCGGAGCGGAGGAAACCGAAGCCGTCCTGCAATATTTCCAGCACACCGTCACCGAAAATATCCTCGCCGCTCTTCGCGTGCTGCTTAAGGATAGAGAAGATGATGTCCTGTTTTCTCATGCGGGCCAGGTTTTCCAGCCCCATATTTTCGCCAAGAGTAATCAGCTCTGATACCGGCGTATTCTTTAATTCGGTAAGATTCATAATGGTGGGTTCTTTGACTCGGGGTGTATCTCGAATTATGAACGTGAATAATACGGTAACGTTATCGTTACCAGGTTAATTTTTTACAAAACCGATTTTCACTGTTAATACGAATATTTTTGCATTTTCAGGTAATCGTCTGCAAGGCTGACTGTGAACACCCGGCACAGGGCAAGATGTGATGCACATCCTATTTGGGAGAACAAATTGGGTGACATTCCCGCAAATTAGATTTATCTCCGAGGGATAACCGGACACAGGGACCGGACTATCGGATACCTTGATGTATCCGGAGATAACAGACTTTCAGACACTACAGAGTTGTCAGTATGCTATGCTGTCAGAAGAGTTCGGGCGATACCTGATCAGCTGGCGCTAACTTATCATGCTTCAGAGAAGACGTCCAGCGGGTGAACAAGGATTAATTCACGTTCCCGCAGGACATCTTAGCGATACAGACTGAAACCGGCTATCAGATATTGTTATCAATAAACGTTTTCAGCTGGGTTTTGGATACCGCACCAACCTGCGTTGCCTTCACCGCACCGTCTTTAAACAGCAGCAATGTCGGGATACCGCGGATGCCGTATTGTGGCGCAGTCTGCGGGTTATCATCAATGTTCAGTTTTGCGATGGTGATTTTACCTGCATATTCATCGGCGATTTCGTCTAGAATAGGGGCAATCATTTTACACGGGCCACACCAGGCTGCCCAAAAATCAACGAGCACAGGGCCGTTTGCTTTTAAGACGCTTTGTTCGAAAACGGAATCAGTCAGGTGAATAATTTTATCGCTCATTGTTCCACTCCAAAATTTGTACGATACCCAGTTAGTCTAACATTAATTAATGATAGGATTTACCTATTTCAGCGGATAGACTTCCGTAACGCAACATTAAACTGATATTCTACCTAAATATGAGCAAAACACATTTAACAGACAAGAAGTTTTCTGACTTCGCCTTGCATACTAAAGTGGTAGAAGCACTTGATTCTAAGGGCTTTTATAACTGCACGCCTATTCAGGCGCTGACACTTCCCCTGACGATCAACGGCCGGGATGTTGCAGGACAGGCACAAACAGGAACAGGGAAGACGCTGGCATTTCTGACGTCAACGTTTCATCATCTACTCACTCATCCGGCACCGGAAGGCCGTAAAATCAATCAGCCGCGTGCGCTGATTATGGCACCGACCCGCGAACTCGCGGTACAGATCCACTCAGATGCTGAGCCTCTGTCACAACTTACCGGGCTGAAAACCGGCCTGGCTTACGGCGGTGACGGCTACGACAAACAAATCAAAGTGCTGGATGAAGGCGTCGATGTGATTATCGGCACCACAGGGCGCTTAATCGACTTCGCCAAACAGGGTCGTCTTGACCTGAGCGCCATTCAGGTTGTGGTTCTCGATGAAGCAGACCGTATGTACGATCTCGGCTTTATCAAAGATATCCGCTGGCTGTTCCGTCATATGCCGCCATGTGCCGAGCGTATGAATCTGCTGTTCTCCGCGACACTCTCTTACCGTGTCCGTGAGCTGGCGTTTGAGCAGATGAACAACCCGGAATACATTGAAATTGAACCGGAACAGCGTACCGGTCACCGGATCAAAGAAGAGTTATTCTATCCGTCCAATGAAGAAAAAATGCGCCTCCTCCAGACACTGCTGGAAGAAGAGTGGCCGGATCGCTGCATTATTTTCGCCAATACCAAGCACCGCTGTGAAGATATCTGGGCACACCTGGCCGCTGACGGTCACCGTGTCGGCCTGCTGACCGGCGATGTGGCGCAGAAAAAACGCCTGCGTATTCTTGAAGATTTCACTCACGGTAATCTGGATATTCTGGTGGCAACGGATGTTGCGGCCCGTGGTCTGCATATCCCGTCCGTAACGCACGTCTTTAACTATGATCTGCCGGATGACTGTGAAGATTACGTTCACCGTATCGGCCGTACCGGACGTGCCGGGGAAAGTGGTCACTCCATCAGCCTGGCCTGTGAAGAGTACGCACTGAACCTGCCTGCAATCGAGGAATATACCGGACATCCGATTCCGGTCAGTAAATACAACAGCGATGCACTGCTGACTGAGCTGCCGGTGCCGAAGCGCCGCCGTCGTCCGCCGCGCACCGGAGGTGGTCAGAACCGCCGCAATATGCCGCGCCGCAACAGCAACGGGCCGCGTCATAACAATAACCGAACCAAACGCTGAAGGCTGACATGCTGAGATCGTCCTCGCTTTATGCTGCCATCGATCTGGGTTCCAACAGCTTTCATATGCTGGTGGTACGGGAGATCGCGGGCAGTATTCAGGTACTGTCGCGGGTAAAACGCAAAGTGCGTCTCGCGGCCGGGCTGGATAAAGATAATATCCTGTCACCGGCAGCAATGGCCCGCGGCTGGCAGTGCCTGCGCCTGTTTTCAGAACATCTGCAGGATATCCCGGACTCCCAGATCCGTGTGGTGGCAACCGCGACCCTGCGTCTGGCCAAAAATGCCGGTGAATTTCTGGAAACAGCTGCGGAGATCCTCGGCCATCCGGTCACGGTTATCCGGGGCGAGGAAGAAGCCCGCCTGATTTATCAGGGCGTGGCTCATACCACCGGCGGGTCAGACAAACGTCTGGTAGTTGATATCGGCGGCGGCAGTACCGAACTGGTGACCGGCAGCGGCACCAAAACCACGGAACTGTTCAGTCTTGAGATGGGCTGCGTCACCTGGCTGGAACGCTATTTCACCGATCGTTCCCTGACCACAGAAAATTTCGCCGGTGCCGAACAGGCTGCCCGCGATATTATCGCACCGGTCGCTCCTGCCCTTCTGGCGCAGGGCTGGCAGGTGTGTGTCGGGGCATCCGGCACCGTCCAGGCACTCCAGGAAATCATGATTGCTCAGGGCATGGATGAACAAATCACCCTGCCGAAGCTGCAACAGCTGAAACGCAAAGCGATTGAGTGCGGTAAACTTGAAGAACTGGAGATTGAAGGACTGACGCTGGAACGGGCACTTGTGTTTCCGAGCGGGCTGGCCATTCTTATCGCGATTTTCGACACACTCGGCATTGACGGTATGACCCTCGCCGGCGGTGCACTGCGGGAAGGGCTGGTCTACGGTATGCTGGAATTGCCGGTAGAGCAGGACATCCGCACCCGGACACTGAAAAATATTCAGAAACGCTTTCAGATCGATGCGGATCAGGGCAAACGGGTCCGTCAGTTAGCGGATCACTTTTTTCAGCAGGTGGCAACCGCCTGGCAACTGGATATCCGTTGTCGTGAACTGCTCAGCAGCGCCGCGCTGATCCATGAAATCGGGCTGAGTGTTGATTTCCGCAAAGGCCCTGAACATGCCGGTTATCTGGTCAGTAATCTGGATTTACCCGGTTTCACACCGGCACAGCGCCGGCTGTTAGCGGTGCTGCTGCGCAATCAGAGTGGCCCGTTAGATATCCATTCTCTCAATCAGCAAAATGCACTGACGCCTCGTGAAGCCGGCTGCCTGTGTCGCCTGCTGCGTCTGGCGATTATTTTTGCCAGCCGCCGCCGTGATGACACCCTGCCGTCGCTGCGCATCCGGGCATCTGCCGAAGGGCTGATTGTCACACTGCCGGTCGGCTGGCAGCAATCACATCCGCTGCGCGCAGAAGCATTACAGCAGGAAATTCAGTGGCAGAGTTATGTGCAGTGGTCACTGATGCTGGAAGAACAGAAGCCATCTACCCTTGGCTGACAGATAAGCCCTGATTATCCGTTTCCGGATACTATCAGGGCTTTAATTTTATGTATCTTTTCTCAGTATATTATCGTCACATACTGTGACTATTTTACTCTGAGTAACGCCCTCATCCGTTTTCTTCTTTTTTCTTTGCCAGCATCGCCTTCAGCCCGGCCACACCGCGCAGCCCGGTCTGTTGTTTCTCCTCGGCGGTTTTCACCACTTTTTTGCCGTCGTCCCAGTGCAGATCATCCTGCGGCAGTTCATAGAGAAACCGGCTCGGTTCCGGGCGGATCAGTTCACCGTACTGGCGGCGCTCACGGCACAGAGTAAAAAAGAGGGATTTCTGCGCACGGGTAATCCCCACATAAGCCAGACGACGCTCTTCATCCACATTATCCTCATCGATACTGGACTGATGCGGCAGAATTCCCTCTTCCATTCCCACCAGGAAAACATACGGAAATTCCAGCCCCTTTGAGGCATGCAGCGTCATCAGCTGAACCTGATCCAGCTCTTCCGCCTCTTCACCACGTTCCATCATGTCACGCAGGGTAAAGCGGGTGACAACCTGTGCCAGCGTCATCGGCTCATTAAGATCATCGCCTTCCAGCATTTCCGCCATCCAGCTGAACAGCTGATCGACGTTTTTCATCCGCATCTCAGCGGCTTTCGGGCTGGCAGACGTTTCAAACAGCCAGCTCTGATAATCCAGACCATGCAATAAATCACGCACTGCGATCAGTGGCTCGCGCTCAACCAATTTTTCCACATCGGCCAGCCAGCCGGTAAAATTCGTCAGTGCCGCCAGTCCCTGACCGGAAAGCGTCTGCCCCAGACCAAGATCAAAACTGGCCTGATACAAACTTTTGTCCCGCGTATTGGCCCACTCACCCAACTTCTGGATAGTGGCCGGTCCTATTCCCCGGCGCGGTGTGTTCACGATGCGCAGAAAAGCACTGTCATCTTTCGGGTTGGTCAGCACCCGCAGATACGCCAGCAGATCCTTGATTTCCGGACGGGAGAAGAAAGAGGTTCCGCCGGAAATCCGGTACGGGATCCGGTTTTGCATCAGCATTTTTTCAAAGATCCGCGACTGATGATTACCGCGGTATAAGATCGCGTAATCTTTATAATCGGTCTTATTGATAAAGTGATGGGCAATCAGCTCTCCGACCACCCGCTCCGCTTCATGATCTTCATTATTTGCAGTGATCACCTTCATCGGATCACCATAACCGAGGTTTGAAAAAAGCTGTTTTTCAAACACATGCGGGTTATTGGCGATCAGGATATTCGCCGCATTCAGAATACAGCCGGACGAGCGGTAATTCTGCTCCAGCTTGATGACCCGCAGTTCCGGAAAATCTTTGCTCAGCTGCACCAGGTTTTTCGGTTGTGCGCCGCGCCATGAATAAATTGACTGATCATCATCACCCACGACAGTAAAATTCGCACGTTTGCCGACCAGCAGCTTCACCAGCTGATACTGACTGGTGTTAGTATCCTGATACTCATCCACCAGCAGATAACGGATCCGTTGCTGCCAGCGTTCGCACACCTGCTCATCACGGGCAAACAACAGCGTCGGTTTAGTAATAAGATCATCGAAATCAAGCACATTGCAACTGCTCAGATGCAGCTCATAACGGCGGTAACACTCGGCAAATGTATGTTCGCGCTCTGATCGCGCCAGCCCTTTTGCCTGTTCCGGCGTCAGCAGGGCATTTTTCCAGTTGGAGATCTGACTGATCAGTTGTTTCAGCAAATCTTTGTCTTCTTCCAGATGATCAAACGTCAGCTCTTTGAGCAGTGCGAGCTGATCCTGATCGTCGAACAGAGAGAAATTACTTTTCATTCCCAGCGCTTTGTATTCCCGCTTGATGATTTCCAGCCCCAGCGTATGGAATGTCGAGATCATAAGCCCTTTGGTCTCTTTACGGCCCAGCGTCTGAGCCACACGCTCTTTCATTTCCCGCGCGGCTTTATTGGTAAAAGTCACCGCCGCAATCTGCCGCGGCTGATAGCCGGTATTGCGGATAAGATGAGCAATTTTATTGGTGATCACACGGGTTTTGCCGGAGCCGGCGCCCGCAAGCACGAGGCAGGGGCCCCGAACATACTCAACCGCCTGCTGCTGACCGGGATTTAATTTCATACGCGCAGTTAACTCGACTTAATACTGGAACAGGAGGGAATTGTAGCAGAAAGGCACAGCAGAAGTGTAACCGGACACCGCTCATTAAAACAGAAAACGGCACCCGAAGGTGCCGTGAGATAATATCATTATTCTGTTATCAGCCGCCGACTGCGATACGTTTCATATCAGTCATATAACCACGCAGGGTTTTACCCACGGTTTCAATCGGATGCTGACGGATCGCTTCATTGATATCACGCAGTTGCGCGTTATCCGTGCCGTGGTCCGTGCCGGATTTGCCCAGGTCACCCGGTTGCAGTGATGCCATAAAATCTTTCAGTAACGGCACTGCCGCAAACGAGAACAGGTAGTTACCGTATTCCGCAGTATCCGAGATAACCACGTTCATTTCATACAGACGCTTACGGGCAATCGTGTTGGCGATCAGCGGCAACTCATGCAGTGATTCATAATAGGCGGATTCCGCAATGATCCCCGCATCAATCATGGTTTCAAAGGCCAGCTCAACACCGGCTTTCACCATTGCCACCATGACAACACCGTGGTCAAAGTATTCCTGCTCACTGATTTTCTGCTCAGAATCCGGGTAATTTTCAAACGCTGTTTTGCCGGTTTCTTCGCGCCATGTCAGCAGGTTTTTGTCATCATTCGCCCAGTCAGCCATCATCGCTGAGGAGAAATGACCGGAAATGATGTCATCCATATGTTTTTCAAACAGGGTTTTCATCTGTACTTTCAGGGTTTCAGACAGCTGATAAGCACGGATTTTTGCCGGATTGGACAATCTGTCCATCATCAGCGTGATACCACCCTGTTTCAGTGCTTCGGTAATGGTTTCCCAGCCGTACTGGATCAGTTTGCCCGCATACGCCGGGTCTGCACCGTCAGCAACCATTTTGTCATAACAGAGCAGCGAACCAGCCTGCAACATACCGCAGAGGATAGTCTGCTCACCCATCAGGTCAGATTTAACTTCCGCAACAAAAGATGATTCCAGAACACCGGCACGATGGCCACCGGTCGCCGCAGCCCAGGCTTTGGCAATCGCCAGGCCTTCGCCTTTGGCATCATTTTCCGGATGCACCGCAATCAGCGTCGGTACACCAAAGCCGCGTTTGTACTCTTCACGTACTTCTGTTCCCGGACATTTCGGTGCCACCATCACAACCGTGATATCAGGCCGGATGGTTTCGCCGACTTCGACAATATTGAAGCCATGTGAGTAACCCAGTGCCGCACCGGATTTCATCAGTGGCTGAACTGCTTTCACCACCGCAGAGTGCTGTTTGTCCGGCGTCAGGTTAACCACCAGGTCAGCCTGCGGGATCAGCTCTTCATACGTACCGACGGTGAAACCGTTTTCGGTGGCACGGCGCCATGACGTACGTTTCTCATCAATCGCCTCCTGACGCAGTGCATAAGCGATATCCAGACCGGAATCGCGCATGTTCAGCCCCTGGTTCAGCCCCTGTGCACCACAGCCGACAATCACCACTTTTTTACCTTTGAGATACCCTGCCTCGTCCGCAAATTCTTCGCGCGCCATAAACCGGCATTTGCCTAACTGCGCCAGCTGCTGGCGCAAATTCAGTGTATTAAAATAATTCGCCATGGTGACTCCGTGTATTGTGTTTGCTCAGATTGCTGTCTTTGCAGCACTGATTTTGTTATTTACCGGGGTGATATACCCAACGTCATTCAAAGTGCAGGCAGGCGGCAAGGGAAGACAGACGGGGAGCATACATCAGTATGTGACCCGGCTGGCTGAGTGAAGCCAACGAACCTGCGGTTTGAATGAATAAGGGTATAAACACCCTTTATTTATAATGACTATATGTCATGATTTTCATTGCTTAAATTGATATATTCACAAGATAGTGATGCAATTTATGCAACGTACTGACTAAAACATAATCCCCTGAGAGGTTGTGATGGATATCCGGGAACTCAGACTGTTTTTACATCTTGCGGAGAGCTGCCATTTCGGCAAAACCGCTGCTGCCATGTACATCAGCCCGTCAACACTTTCACGGCAGATCCAGCGGCTTGAGGAGTCTCTCGGGCACCCGTTATTTCTGCGGGATAACCGCACTGTTCAGCTGACAGCCGCCGGTGAACAACTGAAAAAATTTGCACAGGAAACGGTGCTGCAATACCAGCAGCTGCAACATGCCCTGAATCACCAGAGCCCGTCGCTGACCGGTGAATTACGTCTGTTCTGTTCTGTAACGGCCGCATACAGCCATCTGCCGCAGATTCTGGATCAGTTCCGTGCAGAGCATCCGCAGGTGGAAATCAAACTGACCACCGGGGATGCCGCCGATGCGGTGGAAAAAGTACAGTCACAGGAAGCCGACCTCGGTATCGCCGGTAAACCGGAAAAACTGCCGGATAATGTCCGTTTTCATCAGATAGGCGAAATCCCGCTGTCACTGATCGCACCCGCGCTGCCGTGCCCGGTCAGACAGCAGGCAGTACAGCCGGAACCTGACTGGGAAAATATTCCGTTTATCATTCCGGAGCACGGCCCGTCGCGTAAACGGATTGATTTATGGTTCAAAACACACCGGATTCAGGAGCCGCAGATTTATGCCACGGTTTCCGGCCATGAAGCTATTGTGTCCATGGTGGCGCTGGGCTGCGGTATCGCACTGATCCCGAATGTGGTGGTGGAAAACAGTCCTGAGGCTATCCGCAGCCGTATTCTGCAACTGGATAATATTTCGATGGTCGCGCCGTTTGAGCTCGGCGTCTGCACACTGAACAAGCGGCTGCATGAGCCGCTGATCAGAGCATTCTGGCAGCTACTGCCGCGCCACCCCGGATAACTGCGGGGCAAGAAAACGGGCAAAGGCGGCATTGCCGGTTTCATCACGGAAATCATAGCCGAGAGCATTCAGATGCTGCTCAAACTGCACATCCCCTTCCTGTATTTCAAATGCCGCCAGTACGCGGCCATAATCCGTACCGTGGCTGCGGTAATGGAAAAGCGAGATATTCCAGTGAGTACCGAGTGTTTCCAGGAATTTCAGTAGTGCGCCGGGCGCTTCCGGGAATTCAAAACTGAACAGCCGCTCCTGCAACGGCACAGACGGACGCCCGCCCACCATGTAGCGGACATGCAGTTTTGCCATTTCGTCATCGGATAAATCTGTCGCACTGAAACCGGCGGTGGTAAGACCGTCCAGAATGGTTTTCCGTGCACCGGGGCCTTCATCCGCACGGACACTGACAAATACTGAAGCCTCATCTGAACCGCTGTAACGGTAATTAAATTCCGTTACCACTCGCGGGCCCAACGCCTGACAAAACCGCAGGAAACTGCCTTTCTCTTCGGGGATCGTCACCGCAAACACACCTTCGCGCTGCTCTCCCAGTTCACACCGCTCCGATACATAACGAAGCACATGGAAATTCACGTTGGCACCGGACAGCACATGCGCCAGATTTTCCCCCTGAATATTGTGCTGCTGAATATATTTCTTCATTCCCGCCAGCGCCAGTGCCCCGGAAGGCTCCGCCACTGCCCGTACGTCATCAAACAGATCTTTCATGGCTGCGCAGATGGCATCACTGTCCACGGTGATCACATCATCCAGATACTGCTGACACAGACGGAACGTCTCATCACCAATCCGTTTGACGGCCACTCCCTCGGCAAACAGCCCGACTTTCGGTAATTCAACCGGGTGTCCGGCGTCCAGTGCAGCTTTCAGACAGGCCGCCTCTTCAGCCTCCACCCCGATCACTTTAATATCCGGCATCAGGTGTTTGATAAACACCGCCACACCGGCGGCCAGCCCGCCGCCGCCGACCGGCACAAACACCCTGTCGAGACGGGCATTCTGTTGCAGCAGTTCAAGGGCTATCGTGGCCTGACCGGCGATCACCGAAGGATGATCGAACGGCGGGATAAATGTCATGCCGAGAGAGGTTGCCAGTTCAAGCGCATGCGCTTTTGCTTCATCAAAATTAGCGCCGTGGAGAACCACTTCACCGCCGAACCCGCGAACCGCATCCACTTTGATATCAGCAGTCGCCACCGGCATCACAATCAGGGCTTTCACCCCGGTTTTTCCGGCTGACAGCGCCACCCCCTGAGCATGGTTTCCGGCTGATGCCGTCACCACGCCCCGCAGTTTTTGTTCTTCCGTCAGTTCCGCAATCATGGCGTACGCACCGCGCAGCTTAAAACTGTGGACGGGTTGTCTGTCTTCCCGCTTGACGGAAATCGTATTGCCGAGCCGCGCGGACAGCTTCGGCATCAGTTGCAGCGGCGTGACCTGAGCGACATCATAAACGGAGGCGCTGAAAGCCGCTCTCACATACTCAGCCGCTGACGGCTGAGCAGATAATGGTTGTTTTGCGGTCATCCTTAACCTCCGAGTTTACTTTTATCCCGTACTGCACCTTTATCCGCACTGGTCGCCAGCAGCGCGTATGCACGCAGTGCAAAAGAGACCTGCCGTTCACGGTTCTGCGGTGACCAGGCTTTTTCACCCCGGGCTTCTTCCGCTGCCCGGCGTGCTGCCAGTGTCTGCTCATCCACGTTCAGGGAAATCTGCCGTGACGGAATATCAATCGCGATAGTATCACCGGTTTTAACCAGTCCGATCAGACCGCCGTTAGCCGCTTCCGGCGAAACGTGGCCGATGGATAACCCGGATGTGCCGCCGGAGAACCGTCCGTCAGTGATAAGCGCACAGCTTTTTCCCAGCCCCATGGATTTCAGATAGGTTGTCGGATACAGCATTTCCTGCATCCCCGGCCCGCCTTTCGGCCCCTCGTAGCGGATCACCACCACATCGCCGGCCACAACCTCTCCGCCGAGAATCGCTTTTACCGCATCATCCTGACTTTCATAGACTTTTGCCGGACCGGTGAAGGTTAAGCTGCCCTCATCCACCCCGGCTGTTTTTACAATACAGCCATCTGCGGCAATATTGCCGGACAGTACCGCCAGCCCGCCATCCTGACTGTAAGCATGCGTTTTACTGCGGATACAGCCATTTTCACGGTCATCATCCAGAGACGGCCAGCGGCAATCCTGGGAAAATGCTTTTGTTGTGCGGATACCGGCAGGCCCGGCAGAATACATCTGTTTTACCGCATCATCTTTCGTCAGTGTAATATCATATGCCGCCAGCAATTCCGGCAGGGTCATTCCCAGCACATTGCTGACTTCACGGTGCAGCAACCCGGCACGATCCAGTTCACCCAGAATACCGATAACCCCGCCGGCACGATGCACATCTTCCATGTGGTATTTCTGAGTGCTCGGCGCGACTTTGCATAAATGCGGCACCGCACGGGAGAGACGATCAATATCCGCCATTGTGAAATCAACCTCCCCTTCCTGCGCTGCCGCCAGCAGATGCAGAACTGTGTTGGTTGAACCGCCCATGGCGATATCCAGTATCATCGCGTTCTCAAAGGCGGCTTTGGTGGCGATATTGCGCGGCAGAAAACGGATATCATCCTGTTCGTAATATTTTTTGGTGATTTCCACAATCCGGCGCCCGGCATTGAGGAACAGATTTTTACGGTCGGCGTGCGTCGCCAGCAGAGAACCATTACCCGGCTGAGATAACCCCAGGGCTTCGGTCAGGCAGTTCATCGAGTTAGCGGTGAACATACCGGAACAGGAGCCGCAGGTCGGGCAGGCGGAGCGTTCGATTTGTTCACTGTCGGCATCGGAAACCTCGGGATTTGCCCCCTGGATCATGGCATCCACCAGATCCAGTTTGATAATCTGATCAGATAATTTGGTTTTACCGGCTTCCATCGGGCCGCCGGACACAAAAATAACCGGGATATTCAGGCGCAGTGACGCCATCAGCATCCCCGGGGTGATTTTGTCGCAGTTGGAGATACACACCATGGCATCCGCACAGTGCGCATTGACCATGTATTCCACGGAATCGGCGATAAGCTCGCGCGACGGCAGAGAATACAGCATCCCGCCGTGCCCCATCGCGATACCGTCATCCACGGCAATCGTGTTGAATTCTTTGGCAACGCCACCGGCGGCCTCAATTTCCTCTGCCACCAGTTTACCCAGATCCCGCAGGTGAACATGACCCGGAACAAATTGTGTGAATGAGTTAACAACCGCGATAATCGGTTTGCCGAAATCGGCATCTGTCATTCCTGTCGCACGCCATAATGCGCGCGCACCCGCCATATTACGGCCATGTGTGGTTGTCGCCGAACGGTACTGAGGCATTGTAATCTCCCGTGTTTGCAAAAATCAGGCGGGGAACGACCCGCCTGTAAATCTGTTTCGTTATTATGGATTTACCGGATCTAACCAGCCCCATTTGTCTTCTGTTTTACCGGTGAACAATCCGAAGAATGCCTGCTGAATTTCTTTGGTGACAGGACCACAGCGGCCGATACCGACCTGAATGCCGTCAACACTGCGTACCGGTGTGACTTCCGCGGCGGTGCCGGTCATAAAGACTTCATCCGCCAGATAAAGTGATTCGCGGGATAGTGTCTGCTCACGGATTTCATAACCCAGCTCTTTTGCCAGCGTCAGAATCGCATCACGGGTAATGCCCGGCAGCGCGGAAGAGGTAAACGGCGGCGTGAAGATAATATTGTTTTTCACTTCAAACAGGTTTTCACCTGCGCCCTCTGAGATATAACCGTGCACATCCAGCGCAATCCCTTCCTGATAACCGTGACGGCGGGCTTCACTGCCGACCAGTAACGAGGACAGGTAGTTACCGCCGGCTTTGGCTGCGGTCGGGATGGTATTCGGCGCCACACGGTTCCAGGATGACACCATCGCATCAATCCCGGCATCCAGTGCTTCCTCACCCAGATAGGCTCCCCACGGGAATGCCGCTATGATGACATCGGTTTTATAGCCCTGCGGCGGGTTAACTCCCATGCCGACATCCCCGATAAAGACCAGCGGGCGGATATAACCACTTGTGAGGTTATTTTTACGCAGCGTGGCACGACAGGCTTCCATTAATTCATCAACGGAATACTCCATCGGCATACGATAGATTTTGGCAGAATCATGCAGGCGCTGCATATGTTCGCGATGACGGAAAACGACAGGGCCCTTATGAGACTCATAGCAGCGAATCCCTTCAAAAACAGAGGTTCCGTAGTGCATGGCATGACACATAACATGAACCTTTGCCTCTGCCCATGGAACCATCTCACCATTGAACCAAATAAAATCAGCTTTTTTTGTCATTGTAATTTTCCTTTATACTGCACAGCTAATATGTTGATAATTTTGTGTATTTTTTGTGAGGACTTCGACATCCGCCACATCCGCCAGCTTAACTAACTGTGTACAGAGCAGGGCCGGCGGCCGCAGGCTTGAAACTGTTAACTCAATATTTACATTATCACCTTCGGAACCTTTCGCCAGATCCATTTTCATAGCACAGACGTTAAATCCGCGGTGGCGCACAACCCGCAGAACCCGTTCCAGGATTTCCGGGCATGAACGTGCCTGAATTGCTAACTGATGCTGCATCATAATGAGCTCTCCATCATATGTTCGTTACCCGCACCCGGCGGTACTAATGGCCAGACGTTATCTTCTTCACGGATGGCGACATGTAATAAATACGGGCCCTGATGGTGTAACAGGGTCTCAATTGCGGATGGCAGTGCGGATTTCTCCGTCACCATCTGCCCGGGGATATCAAACGAGCGCGCCAGGGCAACAAAATCAGGATTGTCATCAAGCACCGTCTCGCTGTAACGCTTATCGAAAAACAGTTCCTGCCACTGGCGCACCATGCCGAGGCGCTGATTATCCAGCAGCAGGATTTTGACCGGCAGGCGCTTGCGTTTAACCGTGGTCAGCTCCTGCACATTCATCATGAAAGAGCCGTCACCGGAAACACACAGCACCGTCGCGTCAGGGCGGGCAATCTGCGCCCCGATCGCTGCCGGTAAACCGAATCCCATTGTTCCCAGGCCGCCGGATGTCAGGAAATTCTCCGGACCGTCAAACGTCATATGCTGCGCCGTCCACATCTGGTGCTGCCCGACATCCGTTGTCACCACACAATCCGCCGGTTTGGCCGCAGATACCTGAGATAACAGCAACAGAGCAAAAATACTGTCACCGGTATGTGAATAATCCGGAGCGTGTTCCGCTTTCAGAGCCCTGACATGGTGCTGCCAGGCGGCTAACGACAGCGGTTGTGACAGCAACGGCAGAGCCTGTTTTGCATCACAGGCAAGCGATACATGTGTCTGCCGTAATTTATCCAGCTCGGCAGGGTCGATATCCACATGAATCACCTTTGCATGCGGGGCAAATGCATTCAGCTTCCCGGTCACCCGGTCATCAAAACGGGCACCGACCGCAATCAGCAGATCCGCTTCCTGCACCGCCAGATTTGCTGCTTTTGCGCCGTGCATACCGAGCATCCCGAGGTACTGAGGATAATCCGGAGATACTGCACCCAACCCTTTCAGCGTGCTCACTGCCGGCATACCGGTTTCATTCAGAAATGCCCGCAGTTGCGCGACCGCACCTGACATACCGACACCGCCGCCGGCATACAGTACCGGTTTCCGGCTCTCCCGCATCAGTTGCCGGGCACGGGAGAGCGCCGTCTGTGACAGAGGCTCCGCATCATTCACCGGCAGAAAATACGGGGTAAATTCACCAATCTGTAATTGAATGTCTTTCGGGATATCAATGAGTACCGGCCCCGGACGCCCGCCTGCGGCAATCGCAAAAGCCTCGGTAATAATTCGCGGCAAATCAGTAATTGATTCAACCAGGAAGCTGTGTTTTGTGCACGACAAAGACAGCCCCAGCACATCGATCTCCTGAAAGGCATCCGTACCAATCAGTGATGAACCTACTTGTCCGGTGATAGCAACAACCGGTACTGAATCAAGCAGTGCATCCGCCAGTCCGGTGATAAGATTTGTCGCCCCCGGCCCTGATGTTGCGATACATACTCCCGTTTTCTGCCCTGCCCGTGCATAGCCGATTGCCGCCATAACCGCTCCCTGTTCATGACGGCAGAGCACGTGCTCCACACCACCGTCATACAGCGCGTCATAGACCGGCATGATCGCCCCGCCCGGGTAGCCGAACACAGTGTCAACGCCCTGTGTCCGTAGTGCCTGCACTAACCACTGTGCCCCGTTCATGTGTGACTCCTTAGTCGCCGTTTTCTTTTTCAGTGAAAAAACATAATTTTAAGGCTAAAAAAAACCCCGCGCCTTTCGGTGCGGGGTTCTCGTGAGATCCTGGCTCGTATCAGCCATTTTCGTATCCGAGTGCAGCCCCGCACGGTGGGATAATAATCACCACCACGCTCACGATAATTAGGCTGATAACCCGGACAATCTTATTCATGGATAAATTCTTCTGTCTGCCGTATTCAGTTGATCTCTTTATTTTAGAGTTATCATGTTATCGAATTCCTGACAACGGCTATTTGTCTTTTTTTTAACAGCAAGAATAAAAATCCATATAATTCAGTCAATTGCCAGTCTCACCAATATATTTTACTGTCGTTTATCAATATACCGGAATCCTCTTCTGCCAAAATTACCGCTTCCGGAATAACGCAAAAAAAACCGGACATTCTCCGGTACAATTTACTTTTCCTCTGAAGATCATTTCCCGGGATCACGATAAAAAGCGTGGCATTTTTTTATTCTGAAATCCGGAAATTAATTCCCTCTCAGTCGTTTTTCCGGCACAACACGCAAAATTAACATCACTTTTTGCAACAGACATGAATTTCGTCAGTTCAGACCGTAAAAAACAGAATTATGCAGCGAAATGATGTCAAAAGCCTGCATCATGATCATTCGTTTACATAACTGCAGGGTGACCTGATGTCATTTGCCATTGTTTATACCCGCGCCATGATCGGAACAGATGCGCCGCTGGTCACTGTCGAAGCTCATATCAGCGCCGGACTGCCCGGATTAACGCTGGTGGGATTACCGGAAACAGCAGTCAAAGAGTCCAGGGACAGAGTTCGCAGTGCCCTGATCAACGGCGGATTTGAATTTCCTGCAAAGCGCGTCACTATCAATCTGGCACCGGCAGATTTACCCAAGGAAGGCGGCCGCTATGATCTTCCTATCGCTGTTGCCATACTCTCGGCATCGGGACAAATCGATACAAAACTGACAGAAAATTATGAGTTTTCGGGGGAATTGGGCTTATCAGGAGAACTGCGGTTTTGCCGCGGAATATTACCGGCAGTACTGGCCGCCCGTCAGTCAGGAAGACAGGCTGTGGTTTCAAAACAGCATGATGCTGAATTATGTATTTTACCTTCCGGTTCGGCACTGATGGCAGATAATTTATTACAGATTGCGGCTTTTTTTCATCATCAGCAGGTACTGGCAGAAAACAATCATCTGACAGAAAAAGCAGAAAATAACGGCACTGCAACTATTGATGATATTACCGGCCAGCAACACGCCAAACGGGTTCTGGAGATCAGTGCCGCCGGCGGACATAATTTACTCCTGCTCGGCCCGCCCGGCACAGGAAAAACAATGCTGGCCAGCCGGCTGGGAACATTACTCCCGCCGCTGACCGCGCAGGAGGCTCTTGACGTGGCGATAATACAGAGCCTGACCCAAACCTCATCAGAGCAAAACAAATGGCCTCAGCGCCCGTTCAGAGCACCACATCATACCGCATCTTCTGCTGCACTTACCGGCGGCGGCAGTATACCGCGGCCAGGCGAAATCTCGCTGGCACATCACGGTATTCTGTTTCTTGATGAGTTACCCGAATTTTCCCGCAAAACCCTGGATTCCCTGCGTGAGCCGCTCGAATCAGGAGAAATAATCATTTCCAGAGCCAAAGCGAAAGTATGCTTTCCCGCACGGATACAACTCATTGCCGCCATGAATCCCAGTCCGACCGGGCACTATCAGGGGATACATAACCGCAGCGGTCCTCAGCAATTACTGCGTTATCTTTCCCGTATATCAGGGCCTTTTCTGGATCGGTTTGATTTATCCATTGAAGTCCCTATGCTGCCGCCGGGAACACTGAGCCGGACAGATAAAGATCCGCCGGTTCACGCCCGGGTAAAAATGCGGGTACAATCCGCACGTGAGCAGCAGTACCGCCGTAACGAACAGGAAAAACTGAATGCAGCGTTATCAGGAAAAGAAACGGAAGAAGTCTGTGCGTTATCACCACAGGACGCCCGTTTTCTTGAGGATGCACTGACACAACTTAATCTGTCTGTCCGTGCATGGCACCGTATACTGCGTGTCAGCAGAACGATAGCCGATCTGCGGAATGAAGAGGGAGCGGTATCACGAAACGATATACTGGAGGCACTCAGTTACCGTGTAATGGACAGATTTATCCATAAACTTCAGCAGGCGGTTTCCTGAAAAGCGAAAGGGGCACGAATGCCCCTTTTAACTTATTATTTCTGATGATATTAATCATCTGTGTCGGTATAGTCTTCCGACGGATCGATCTGAGGTTTACCACCGGACAGCGTGTGGAAGCGTTTTGGTTTGCGAATGCGCTCCAGATACTTAATCCACACTTTTTCTTCTGCTGTTTCCGGCATACGCTCACCACGGCATACAGAAACAAACTGCTTTTCTTCATCCGTCTGGGGGGCGCGTTTACCCATATCCAGTTCGTTGAAAGCAAAACCATGGCGCTCAAGTAACTGAGCTTCTTTTATGGTGAAATGACCATGGCGTGAAAAACCACGAGGATAATGTTTATTATCAAAAAAACGATTAGTCGTGATAAAGCTTTCTGCCATCTGACACACTCCTAATTCTCTACTGACATACTCTTTATGGCGCGGAGTATTAGATAGCATTAGGATTCTGTAAAACAAAATATTTAAATCATAACGACAAATTTTTTTGGAGATACCAGTGGATACAGAGTTACTGAAAACCTTTCTGGAAGTCAGTAAAACCCGTCACTTCGGGCGTGCGGCTGAATCCTTATACCTGACACAATCAGCAGTAAGCTTCAGAATCAGGCAGTTAGAGACGAATCTCGGGGCAAATCTTTTTACCCGACACCGTAATAATATCCGCCTGACAGCAGCCGGTGAGCGGTTAGTGCCTTACGCCGAAGCACTGATCAATACCTGGCAACTGGCAAAACAAGAAATTAATCAGGCCTCTGCACACAATCCGCTGTCCATCGGGGCAACAGCATCATTGTGGGAATCCTGTCTGACGCCCTGGCTGGGACGGACATATCAGTTACACACAGACCTCCGGCTGGAAACCCGGATCGCATCCCGGCAATCCCTGGTAAAACAACTGCATGCACGCGAACTTGATTTACTTATCTCGACTGAACAACCCAAAATGGATGAACTGAAAAGTGAAATTATCGGCGAAATCACACTTCAGTTATTCAATATACAGCCGCTGACGACAGAGGATCCTCCGTCCTTAATCCGCCTGGAATGGAGTGCGGATTTTCAGCAGCACGATGAGGCTGTTTTTGCACGCTGCCAGTCACCGATCCTAAGCACATCGTCTGCTTTTCAGGCCAAACAATTACTGTCAGTCACATCATCAGTAGCGTATTTACCCGCACACTGGAAGAAAACATATCCTGAACTGACTCCAGTGAATAATGACCTGATTACAAAGCCTCTGTACGCTGTCTGGTTGCAAAACAGTGATCAGCAGGGACTTATCGGGCAATTGATCGTAATACCGGTGTAACGCCGGTCATTGGTGATTTAAAAAGACAGTAATGCGGTAATTATCAGACAACAGGAATAATTAAAAGGAAGGATATTTGGCAGGATTTGAGGTTTACAGGCAAAATTCAGATAATAAAAAACCCAGTTCATAACGAACCGGGCTATTAATAAATAAAGATCTTTAGTTATTACTTATCAAGTAAATGGCAGGGGCGGAGAGGCTCGAACTCCCAACACCCGGTTTTGGAGACCGGTGCTCTACCAATTGAACTACGCCCCTAAATGTTGGCGGAACGGACGGGACTCGAACCCGCGACCCCCTGCGTGACAGGCAGGTATTCTAACCAACTGAACTACCGCTCCGCGTATCTCTGTGTGACTGACGCAGTTCTCTGCATCCTCACTTAATAATAACCTGGCGGTTCCCTACTCTCACATGGGGAGACCCCACACTACCATCGGCGCTACGGCGTTTCACTTCTGAGTTCGGCATGGGGTCAGGTGGGACCACCGCGCTACGGCCGCCA
>NZ_JBCPSQ010000005.1:0-255665 GCF_051129855.1 Morganella sp. Je.2.23 | reverse complement strand
CCTGCTCATTAGTGGCAAACAGCTGACTGCCGTTCACCGCCTCGGTGGAATCCGCTGCCAGCGCAGCATTGCTGACACCGCTGAGTTTTTTACCGCCGAATTCAAATACTGCCGCATCTTTGGCTTTGTCACTGAGTACAACTTTCTTACCATCATCGCTCAGCTGCACCAGACCCAGAGTCCCCGCCGCCAGATTGTTATTGATGGTGGTGATATCACCGGTATTCTTCGCAATATCCGTGGTATTTTTGGTGATATCAGCCTTATTACCTGCAATATCAGACGTATTTTTGGTTATATTTGTGGTGTTTTGAGTGATCGCTGTTTTATTGCCTGTGATATCAGTAGTGTTCTGATTAATTGCCACCGTGTTGCCTGCAATATCAGACGTATTTTTCGTAATATTTGTGGTGTTCTGAGTGATGGCGGTTTTATTGCCCGCAATATCCGTAGTATTTTTAGCGATATCGGCTTTATTGCCTGCAATATCAGCGGTGTTCTGAGTAATAACCGTTTTATTGCCTGCAATATCGGCGGTGTTCTGAGTAATTACCGCCGTGTTGCCTGCAATATCAGTAGTATTTTTCGTAATATTTGTGGTGTTCTGAGTGATGGCGGCTTTATTGCCCGCAATATCAGCAGTATGTTGGGTGATCCCGTCTGTATTCACCTTTACCTGTTCATTGGTGGCAAACAGCTGACTGCCGTTCACCGCCTCAGTGGAATCCGCTGCCAGTGCAGCATTGCTGACACCGCTGAGTTTTTTGTCACCGAACTCAAATACTGTCGCATCTTTGGCTTTATCACTGAGCACAACGTTCTTACCATCAGCACTCAGCTGCACCAGACCCAGTGTACCCTCTGTCAGACTATTGTTGATGGTGGTGATTGCTGTGGTGTGACCGGCAATATCATCTGTATTTTTAGTGACAATTTCATTAGTGGCTGATAACTGCGCAAAATTGACAGCGTCATTATCAGAAGAGCCGGCAGAAATATTGGTCAGCTTACGTTTTAATGACGCATTACCGAATGATACTTCATTTGCGGTTGTTGCTTGCGAACCATCACCTAAAGCAATAGCACGCTCCGCAGTAACCTTACTATCATTACCAATCGCGATCCCACCCTTTGCAGCGGTTGTTGAGATGGCATTTTTTCCCAGTGCAACCCCGTTATTTTCAGCAACCGCAAATCGTCCGATACTGGTACTAAAGTTATTAGCAATCGCCGTTGCCCCCAATGCAGTACTGCCATCTCTGGCATAGGTTCCAGCTCCGATCCCCGTACTGCCAAAACCATAGACTTCCGCTTTGGTTCCGATGAGCATGGAACCTCCCGTGGCGTCTTTAGCGGAACTTGTCGGAGAATTCGCTAATTTCGACTGGAAACCAATAGCCATTAACTCAGGGAATATCAGGTTATCACCACCATCGCTCCAAATCGACCCCGAAAAATATGATTGATATAATGCTTTATCATATACAAGAGCTTTATAATCAGCTTTATCAACATTAATTGTTAAATCACTTGCTACCGCAAAAGACAGCATTGGCAGAGATGAGAAGAATGTGACTATGGCTATTTTAATAAGAGAAGGTTCTTTTAATTTAAATCCCTTTCTGGCAGAAGTAAGGGTTCCGGACGAATTTATGTATTTATCCATATGTAAGGTACTCATGTAATATCCTATGACACAAGATGTGCGATTGTTATCATTTAATTTTCAAAAAAATGATAGTCAGGTTTCAATGCGCGCGTAATTAAAACCAACATGACGTTGATTTAAATACCAATTGATATTATTCCGGTTAACATAATCTGATGGAATGCGTGTTTATTTATCCTTTTATTTTAAAAAGATATTTATTGAAAAACATAAGAATTATATATACATTAACACATAAGATAGGTTTATTCATTTTATTTTACATTATTAACCTGCACAACCATAAGAATGACACTTTACTCTCACCATGAACATTTAATTTTAAATACACCAAATTAAAAAACAATAAAATGCTATTTTAAACACATGGAATTTTAAATTAAAAAAACACTATTTACGACCAGTGAATAACAAGCACGCAGTAACATTTGATATTTTAGATTATTAAGTTAAAAACCAACATTATTTAATAGCGGTATTTATCGCATATCGTGATATGAATAAGCAGATTTGAAAAACAGAAAAGAGGCAGATATCACGATTACCATAATCGCCATCCGTCATAAGAAAAATAGTTATGCGTTCCCGGAAGACGATGACGACTATTTACACCACAAAGCGATAACCAATACCGGTTTCAGTAATGAAATGCTGCGGACGTGCCGGATCGGTTTCAAGTTTCTGGCGTAAATGCCCCATATAAATACGCAGGTAATGGGCATGTTCGACGGCATTCGGTCCCCATACTTCATTAAGCAGCTGCCGCTGAGTCAGTACTTTGCCGCTGTGACCAATCAGAATAGCCAGCAGGCGGAACTCTATCGGCGTGAGATGCACTTCCTCCCCGGCTTTACTGACCTGCCGCCCGGCAATATCCACACGGATATCGCCGAACTCATACACCGGATCATTCTTCTCATTTCCGGGATAGCGGCGCAGCAGTACCCGCAACCGCGCCTGTAATTCACCGACACCAAAGGGTTTGGTCATATAGTCATCCGCCCCGGCATCCAGGGCGGCAATTTTATCATGTTCACTGTCGCGGGCGGAAAGCACCAGCACCGGTACAGAACTCCACTGACGGAATTCCTGCACGAAGGTGATACCGTCACCGTCCGGTAATCCCAGATCGAGAATAACCAGATCCGGTTTGCGGGTCGCTGCTTCCACCAGGCCACGGGCGAGGTCTTCTGCCTCAAACACGCGCAGGGAATCCCCCTCCAGCGCAGTGCGCAGAAGGCGGCGGATACCTTTTTCATCTTCAATAATCAGTACAGTGGTCACAACGGGTTGTCATCTTCATCAATCACAGGCGGATTTTCACAGGGTAGACGGATATGGAAGCTTGCGCCACCCCCGTCGCGGTTTCCGGCCAAAATAGTGCCGCCGTGCACTTCCGCAATCGCCCGGCAGATAGCCAGCCCGAGGCCGATGCCCGGGATGGCGGATTCTTTCTGTCCGCGCGAGAATTTCTCAAATATCTGTGCTTCCTGCCCGGACGGGATACCCGGGCCGTTATCCCACACTTCAATATCAATCATATTGTCCGACAGCCGTGAGCGGATCCCCATCTGTGCCTGCGGACCGGCGTATTTTATCGCATTCTCCAGCAGATTGATCAACACCCGTTCAAACAGAGGGCCATCCGCACAGATAAGCTGCATCGGATCATTGAGGTCAATCTGTACCGAATCCGTGTCAAAACGCGGTTTCAGCATTTGCAGTGCGCTGCCGATCACTTCTTCCAGTGGCAGCCACTCTTTATTGAGATTAAAGCCGCCGGACTGAATCCGCGCCATATCCAGCAGGTTATTGACCAGCCGCGTGGTGCTGAGGATGTGCTGGCGGATCTCGTTGGCCTGTGCGGCATACGGCGAGCCTTCACTGGTCAGATCCAGCGTGAGGATCTCCGCCTGACCAAACAATACCGTCAGCGGTGTGCGCAGATCATGAGACAGCGCCGCCAGCAGCGAGTTACGGACCTGTTCGCGTTCACTGACCAACCGTGACTGTGCTTCGCGTTCTGTCAGCGTGCGGCGTTCCAGCGCACCGGCTGCCAGCAGGATCAGGGTTTCCAGCAGCCGCTGCTGTTCGGGGATCAGCAGCTGACGACGGTTATACGGCTCCACAATCACCACACCGTAGACTTTTTCTGTCGTGCAGACCGGCAGGATCTGATACGGCACGCCAGGCAGCGTGCCGGTGCCGAATCCGGCGGGCTGGCCTTTGTCGTAACTCCAGCGGATGATCGCATCATCGCGGCCGTTATCCTCCGTGCCGCCGCCGGCCGGGATCAGATTCCCCTGCTCATCCGGCAGCAGCATTTCACAACGGGCATGCAGACTGTGGCTGATAAAGTGACAGCTGACGGAGGCAATATCGTCAGACTCCCGCGCCACCGCCAGCGCTTTTGACATTTCATACAGATGCCAGGTACGCTGCTCGCGGTAACGCGCCACCCGCGCCTGATAGCGGACACCGGCGGTCAGGCTGCCGATCACCAGCCCGACGGTCATCATCACAGCAAAGGTGAGCAGATACTGCATATCCGAGACGGCCAGCGTCCCTTTCGGGTTGATAAGGAAGAGGTCAAAGCTGATGACGTTAATAATCGTGGCAAACACAGAGGGCCAGCGCCCGTAAAAGCGTGCTACCACCACCACACCCAGGATGTAGAGCATCACCAGGTTAGCGTTATCAAATGCCATCAGCCAGTGATGCGCCATCAGGGTGGTAGCCGCACAAATCAGTGCCGCGACCGCACAGCCCTGCAAATCCGTTTTGTGTTTATCCAGAAACGGCCGGTTGTCACTGAATTTTTCCCGGCTCTCCGGCTGTCTGTCCTGCGGGGCGATCATCACCACGTCCAGATCAGCAGCACTGCGGCTGAGCTGTTCCTGTAATTTGTCGCGCCGCCACCAGGATGTCCGCTCATGGCGGGCAATCATAATTTTGCCGAGGTTGTTCTCCCGCGCATAACGGATAACCGCACGACTCTCTTCCGGCTCCGCCAGTGTTGCGGTGGTTGCCCCCAACTGCTGTGCCAGCGATAGTGTGGTGAGGATGGTACGCCGCTGTGGTGACGGTAATTTATGGCGTGCGGGAGTTTCAACAAAAATCGCATGCCAGTCACTGCCGAGCCGGGCCGCCAGCCGGGCCGCAGCGCGAACCAGTTTTTCATTGCCGCCGTCAGGACGCAGGCAGACCAGAATGGCATCCCGGGTGTGCCAGACTTTTTCCTGTCCTTTCCGCTCCCGCCAGGCGCGCATTTGTTCATCGACCCGATCCGTCGTCCGCCGCAGTGCCAGTTCACGCAGCGCCAGCAGATTACCTTTGCGGAAAAAGTGTTCGATCGCCCGCTCCGCCTGGGCAGGCAAATATACTTTCCCCTCACGCAGCCTGCCGAGCAGATCGTCCGGGGTTAAATCCACCAGCACAATTTCATCAGCGGCATCAAATACCGGGTCCGGCACCGTTTCGCGCACACGAACCCCTGTTACACCGCCGACGATATCATTCAGGCTTTCCAGATGCTGCACATTGATGGTGGTGAGTACATCGATCCCGGCATTGAGCAGTTCTTCCACATCCTGCCAGCGTTTCGGGTGACGGGCGCCGGGGATGTTAGTGTGAGCCAGTTCATCCATTAAGATCACCGCCGGATGTATCGCCAGCGCACGATCCAGATCGAACCCCATAACCTGCCGTCCCCGGTAGTTGTGCTTTTTCAGCGGCAGGATGCGCAATCCCTCCAGCAGGGCGGCGGTTTCACTGCGGCCGTGGGTTTCCACCACCCCGGCCAGCACATCAATGCCCTGTTCATGCAGCCGCTGCGCCTCCTTCAGCATGGCATAGGTTTTCCCGACACCCGCACAGGCACCGAAGAAAATCTTCAGTTTTCCGCGCGGGCGCTCTGTGACCTGTGCCAGTAACTGGTCAGGATCGGGGCGCAGTGGCTCATCATACATAATGCTGTCCTTCCGTTAGTTCAGGCTGGTTTTGTCTGCGGTATGTGCATCCAGCGCCAGATTCAGTGTCAGCACATTCACGACCGGCACACCGGTAAAAGCCGGTACCGGCGTGGTGATATTCTGACCGATCAGTTGTTCCACTTCAGCCTGTGTCATATTACGCGCTTTGGCGACACGCGGTGCCTGCCAGTAAGCAGCTTCCGGAGAAATATCCGGGTCCAGCCCGCTGGCAGAGGCGGTAACCAGATCAACCGGCACCATACGGGACGCATCCGGATTTTCCGCTCTTAATGTCTCCGCCCGCTGCGCCACCCGCTGTAACAGTTCCGGGTTACCGGTACTCAGGTTGCTGCCGCCGGAACTGAGCGCGTTATACGGATGCTCTGCTGTCTCTGACGGGCGTCCGTGAAAATAGCCGGGCTGTGTGAACTGCTGGCCGATCAGCGCCGAGCCTTTCACTTCATTATTCACTTCAATCAGCGATCCGTTGGCCTGACGGGCAAACCACCACTCCCCGAGCGAAGTAGTCAGCAGAGGGTAAAATACCCCTGTGACCAGCGCCAGAACCAGAAATATTATAATTGCAGGACGTATCTGACTCATTGTTTATCCTTATACTAACCCTGTCAGGGTCAGTAACATATCTATCAATTTAATACCGATAAACGGCACAACCAGGCCGCCCAGTCCGTAGATCCACAGATTACGGCGTAACATCTGTGCGGCACTCAGGGCGTGATACGGTACACCTTTCAGCGCCAGCGGGATCAGAAAGACAATAATCAGGGCGTTAAAGATCACCGCACTTAACATGGCGGAGTCCGGCGAATGCAGGCGCATAATATTGAGTGCATCCAGCTGCGGATAGGTCACCGCAAACGCCGCCGGGATAATCGCGAAATATTTGGCGATATCATTGGAGATACTGAATGTGGTCAGCGAGCCGCGTGTCATCAGCATCTGTTTACCGATATGCACCACCTCAATCAGCTTGGTCGGGTTGGAGTCCAGATCGACCATATTTCCCGCCTCTTTCGCCGCCTGGGTGCCCGAGTTCATCGCAACCGCAACATCAGCCTGTGCCAGCGCAGGTGCATCATTGGTGCCGTCGCCGGTCATCGCCACCAGCCGTCCTTCTTTCTGGTACTGACGGATCAGCGCCAGTTTGGCTTCCGGGGTCGCTTCCGCGAGGAAATCATCCACACCGGCTTCGGCGGCAATCGCTGCGGCGGTCAGCCGGTTATCCCCCGTGATCATCACGGTTTTGATCCCCATCTGGCGCAGTTGTGCAAAACGTTCACGTATCCCGCCTTTCACGATATCTTTCAGTGCGATAACCCCGAGCACACGATGCTCTTCCGCCACCACCAGCGGTGTGCCGCCGCTGCGGGCGACATCTTCCACCAGTTTATCGACCTGTGCAGGGAAATGGCCGTGATTTGCTTCAATATAGCGGCGGATAGCATCCACAGAACCTTTACGGATAGTACGTCCGTCCACATTGATGCCGCTCATGCGGGTCTGTGCGGTAAACGGAATAAAGGTCGCATTCAGGCTTTCCAGATCCCGTGCCCGCAGGCTGAAACGCTGTTTTGCCAGCACCACGATGCTGCGCCCCTCCGGAGTTTCATCTGCCAGGGATGATAATTGTGCTGCATCCGCCAGCGTTCTTTCATCCGTGCCGGGTGCGGCCAGGAAAGCAGATGCCTGGCGGTTACCGAGGGTAATTGTCCCGGTTTTGTCCAGCAGCAGCACGTCCACATCCCCGGCAGCCTCCACCGCCCGTCCGCTGGTGGCGATCACGTTGGCCGCCAGCATACGGCTCATCCCTGCCACACCGATGGCGGAGAGCAGACCACTGATGGTGGTCGGGATCAGACAAACCAGCAGGGCAATCATGACCGTCAGAGTAACCGGATGACCGGTATAGGCGGTAAACGGCCAGAGTGTCGCGACCGCCAGCAGGAATACGATACTCAGCGCAGCCAGCAGGATAGTCAGGGCAATCTCGTTCGGCGTTTTGCTGCGTTTTGCACCCTCGACCATGCTGATCATGCGATCGAGGAAACTGTCGCCCGGGTTTGCACTGCACTCAATAATCAGCCAGTCGGACAGAATACGGGTACCGCCTGTCACAGAGGCAAAATCACCGCCGGATTCGCGGATCACCGGGGCGGATTCCCCGGTAATAGCGCTCTCATCCACGGAAGCGCCGCCCTCCAGCACCGTACCGTCGCACGGGATCAGATCCCCCGCTTCAACCAGCACCACATCCCCTTTGCGCAGGGTATCAGCAGAAACCATATCAAAACTGCTGTCGCGCTGTGCGGCATGCAGACGCCGTGCGCGGCTGGTTTTTTTCATTCCTTTCAGGCTGTCGGCCTGCGCTTTGCTGCGCCCCTCCGCCAGTGCTTCGGCAAAGTTGGCAAACAGAACGGTAAACCACAGCCACAGGGCGATGGTGAGGGTAAATCCGCCGTTACCGCTGATAAATCCGCTTAACATCCCGGCGGCCAGCAGTGTGGTCAGCAGGCTGCCGCACCAGACAATAAACATCACCGGATTCTGCCACTGCACCACCGGCGAGAGCTTGCTGAACGCATCCGGCAGGGCCCTGCGCACAAGCGCAGGTTCAAATAATCGCTGTGTCTGACGACTCATGGTGTTCTCCCGTCAATCACTTAAGTAAATCAAGAAATTCCGCAACCGGCCCCAGTGCCAGTGCAGGAACAAAGGTCAGTGCGCCGATCAGCAATACCGCTGCAATCAGCAGGCCGGTAAACAGCGGCCCGGTTGTCGGTAATGTCCCGGCACCGGCTGTCCGGATGGTTTTGCTGACCAGTGAACCTGCCAGCATCATCACCAGCGCAATCACCACGAAACGACCCGCGAGCATGCAGAATGCCAGCAGCAGGTTCCAGAACGGGGTGTTGGTGCTCAGTCCGGCAAAGGCACTGCCGTTGTTGTTGGACGCCGATGACAGTGCATACAGCACTTCACTGAAGCCGTGTGCGCCCGGGTTAAGCATGGCGCTGCGTCCGGCTTCCGTCATCATCGCCAGGGCGGTGCCGCCCAGAACCAGTGCCGGTGTGACCAGAATTGCCAGTGCAGTCAGCTTCATCTCCCGCACCTCAATTTTTTTGCTGAGGTATTCCGGCGTGCGGCCAATCATCAGTCCGGCGATAAAAACGGCGAGGAAGACAAACAGCATCATGCCGTAGAAACCGGCCCCCACGCCGCCGAAGATCACTTCGCCGATCTGCATCAGCCACAGCGGAACCAGGCCGCCCAGCGGTGTCAGGGAGTCATGCATGCTGTTTACCGCGCCGCAGGAGGCGGCGGTGGTCACGGCCACAAACAGCCCGGTGGCAAGAATACCGAAGCGGCTCTCTTTCCCTTCCATATTGAACGTACTGTCGATTCCCATTCCCGCAAATGCCGGGTTACCGTGAGTTTCGCTCCACATCACCGCCACAGCGGCGGCGACAAAGACAATGGTCATCGCCGCCAGCAGTGCCCGTCCCTGGCCCGGATTCCCGGCACAGCGCCCGAATGCAAAACAGAGCGATGCGGGGATCAGGAAAATCGCCAGCATCTGCACAAAGTTAGTCAGTGCGGTCGGGTTTTCAAACGGATGCGCCGAGTTGGCACCGAAGAAACCGCCGCCGTTGGTACCAAGCAGTTTAATTGCTTCCTGAGACGCAACCGGCCCCATCGGCAATACCTGCTGCACACCTTCCGGCGTGATAATAGTTTGATAATCATGGAAGTTCTGAATAACCCCCTGCGAGATAAAGAACAGCGCAATAATCACCGAGAGCGGCAGCAGCAGCCACAGCGTGATACGGGTGAGATCAACCCATGCGTTTCCGAGTGTCTTCACAGAGCGGCGGCACAGAGCGCGGATCAGGGCAAACGCCACAGCAATTCCGGTAGCCGCAGACAGGAAATTCTGCACCGTCAGTCCGGCCATCTGGCTGAAATAGCTGACTGAAGATTCCCCGCTGTAAGACTGCCAGTTAGTATTGGTGACAAAACTGACCGCCGTGTTCAGCGCCAGATCCCATGACATTCCGGGAAAATGACGCGGATTGAGCGGTAAATCCGCCTGTAACATCAGGATCGCCGTCAGAAAAATCAGCCCCAGCGCATTAAACAGCAGTAATGAGGTCAGATATCCCTGCCAGCGCATCTCGTCGCGGCCAATTCCCGCAAAGCGCCACAGCACTCCCTCTGCCCGGCGCAGAACCGGCAGCGGTGTACCGTCAATAAAGCAGACCAGCAGGTTACTGAGCAGTTTTGCCGCAATCAGCAAAACGATCAGAAAACCGGCGATAAGTAAAAAAGCATTCGCGGCCATCAGAATTTCTCCGCCTTAATCAGGGCATAAAGGAGGTATGCCAGCAGCAGTAATGTACCGGCGATGCCTGCAATAAGAGCCAGACTCATAACTTGTCCTTACATGTGTGAGGTATTCATTACGGAGTCTAGAAAAGCGGGTGCAAAGATGTCGCAAAATTCAGAGGGAAAGGTATAAAAATAGTATAAAAATGCGGGTTTATAACAACCCGCAGAGGGAAAAGTACAGGCGCGGCGCGCCCGTTTATTATAGATTCAGATGAAAAAACTGATTATGCTCACCGGCATGATAATCACCAAATGCCGCCCCGGGCAGAAAGCCGCAGCGGCGGTAAAGTGTCAGTGCCGGTTCAAAATCCGGATGGCAGCCGGTTTCAAGGCTCAGACGCGTCATACCATCTTGTTTTGCCTGTGCAATAATGTGCAGCAGCAGTAATTTACCCGCGCCTTTGCCGCGAAAATCAGGATGGGCCCGCATCGATTTTATTTCACCCTGCGTATCAGAAAGCTGTTTCAGCGCCCCTACTGCCGCGATACGGTCACCGTCCCACACACTCCAGACACGGATGTTATCCGCCCGCAGACCACTTTTATCCAGGGAATAAACATGCTCCTGCGGCGTATTTTGCGCCATTCCCTGTAAATGCAGGGCAATCAGCGCCCCTGTTTGCGGTGAGGATAAATCATCCGCTTTTATTACAAAATCATGCCCGGCCATAAACACACCTTATGTCAGCAAACAGAAATCAGCCCCCCAGATAAGCACTTCTGACCGCTTCATTCGCCAGTAGTGCCTGACCGGTATCTTCCAGCACCACACGTCCGTTTTCAAGTACATAACCTCTGTCCGCCAGTTTCAGCGCCTGGTTGGCATTCTGCTCAACAAGAAAGATTGTCATGCCGGCATCACGCAGTTCGCGGATAGTGTCGAAAATCTGCATGATGATAATCGGCGCCAGCCCGAGAGACGGTTCATCCAGTAATAACAACTGAGGATTGCTCATCAGTGCGCGGCCGATAGCCAGCATCTGCTGCTCGCCGCCGGACATTGTTCCCGCCCGCTGATGACGCCGCTCCTGAAGCCTCGGAAAAAGTTCATATACCTGTGCAATCCGCGTCTGATACTGCGTTTTGGACGCAAAAAAGCCGCCCATGGCCAGATTCTCTTCCACCGTCATCCGCCCGAATACCCGCCGTCCCTCCGGCACCAGTGCAATGTCTTTGCGCATAATCTGCGCCGTCGGCAGTGCGGTGATGTTTTCCCCGAGATAGCGGATTTCACCGGTGGTCGCCCGCGGCTCCCCGCACAGTGTGCTGAGCAGCGTGGTTTTTCCCGCGCCGTTCGCGCCGATCAGGGTGACAATTTCCCCTTTGCGCACCGACAGGCTGACTTCATGCAGTGCCTGAATTTTTCCGTACTGCGCGGAGACATGATTAAATTCCAGCATCAGTATGCCTCCCCTAAATACGCGCGGATCACATCCGGATGGTTGCGGATCGCCGCCGGTGTACCGTTTGCCAGCGGCGTCCCCTGATTCACCACATAGATCCGGTCTGAAATCCCCATCACCAGTTTCATATCATGTTCGATCAGCAGGACAGACACACCGTGCTCTGCCCGCAGTTCCGCGATCAGTGCATCCAGATCGTCTGTTTCTTTCGGATTCAGCCCCGCCGCCGGTTCATCCAGCATCAGAATATCCGGCCGGGTCACCATACAGCGGGCGATTTCCAGCCGCCGCTGCTGACCATACGCCAGGTTACCCGCCTGGCGGTTCGCCAGCGCCGTCAGCCCGATTCTGTCCAGCCACATCACCGCACGTTCCGTGGCTTCACGCTGATCGCGCCGGAATGACGGCAGCGTCAGCAGTCCGGCCAGCAGGCCGCTTTTATGATGCTGATGCTGCGCCACCAGCAGGTTTTCAATCACGGTCATTTCCCGGAATAAACGGACGTGCTGGAAGGTGCGGATCATACCGAGACGGGCGATCGCCTGTCCGGATAATCCCTGCACCGGTTTTCCGCGCAGCAGGATCTGCCCGTCCGCCGGTTTGTAGAAGCCGGTCAGGCAGTTGAAGATCGTGGTTTTTCCCGCGCCGTTGGGGCCGATCAGCGAGACAATCTCGCCCCGGTTCAGCTCCAGCGATACATTGTTTACCGCCAGTAATCCGCCGAAACGCATGGTCAGGCCGGAGACCTGCAATAACGTATCTGTCATTGTGCACCTCCGGTTTTTTCCGCATCCGCCGTGCCGATTTTCAGATGCGGGCGCGATACCGGCAGTAATCCCTGCGGCCGCCAGACCATCATCAGCACCATCAGCGCCCCGAGGAGGAGCATGCTGTAAGCATTCAGATCGCGCATCATTTCACGGGAAACCACCAGAATGATCGCTGCCAGAATCACCGAGGTTTGTGATCCCATACCACCCAGTACCACCACCGCCAGCACAAATGCAGACTCTGTAAAGGTAAAGGATTCCGGACTGATAAAGCCCTGACGGGCGGCAAACAGCGTGCCCGCCACCCCGGCAAACGCCGCACTGATAGTAAATGCCGTCAGTTTGATACGTGTCGGGCTGAGTCCCAGCGAGCGGCAGGCGATTTCATCCTCACGCAGCGCTTCCCAGGCCCGGCCTAATGGCATTCTCAGTAACCGGCTGATAATAAACAGCGTTGCCAGTACCAGCAGCAGCGCGACCAGATACAGGAAGATAACGCGATCACCCGGGTCATACGCCAGACCGAAGAAATTATGGAAGGTATCCCAGCCGCCCTCTTTGGCGGTCCGGCTGAATTCCAGTCCGAACAGCGTCGGTTTCGGGATCTGGCTGATGCCGTTCGGCCCGCCGGTAAATTCTGTATTATTCAGCAGCAGAATACGGACAATTTCCCCGAAGCCGAGCGTCACAATCGCCAGATAATCCCCCCGCAGCCGCAGCACCGGAAAGCCGAGCAGCAGACCGGACAGCGCCGCGACAATCCCGGCCAGCGGCAGGCTCTGCCAGAATCCCCAGCCGAAATAGTGGTTCATCAGTCCGTAGGTGTATGCCCCGATGGCATAAAACCCGGCGTAGCCCAGTACCAGCAGGCCTGACAGCCCGACGACCACATTCAGCCCGAGGCCGAGCATCACATAGATAAGGGTTAAAGTGGCGATATCCACACTGCCGCGTGACACCATAAACGGCCAGATAATGGCAGCGACAATAATCAGCCCGGCAATAATTTTCTGTGTATTGGTAGAGCCGTCAAAACCCGGCAGTGATACGCTGCTTTTCGGCAGACGCGCCGTCAGCTTTTTCAGTGACGGCCTCACCAGCTGAAAAACAAAGACAATCACACAACCGGTACCGATCCACTCCCAGCGGATAGCATCTGCATTGCGGACAATCAGACGGGTGCCGTCGAGGGACAATTGCAGACCCATCATCACAGATGACAGCACAAACAGGGTTATCGTGGCGATAACGGCGTTGATCCAGTGAGATTTCGTCATACCTTTTCAACCTCCGGACGCCCGAGAATACCGGTCGGCATCACCAGCAGCACAAGAATCAGCAAGCCGAATGACACCACATCTTTATATTCCGTACTGAAATAGGCAGAGGTCATGGCTTCTGATACGCCGAGGATCACCCCGCCGATCATCGCCCCCGGAATACTGCCGATCCCGCCGAGAACCGCTGCGGTAAAGGCTTTCATCCCGGCCATAAAGCCGATATAAGGGTTGATCACGCCGTAGAACTGCCCCAGCAGCACCCCGGCCACCGCCGCCATCGCCGCACCGATCACAAAGGTCAGGGCAATCACGCGATCGGTGTTGATCCCGAGTAAGCCGGCCATTTTCAGATCTTCCGCACAGGCACGGCAGGCACGCCCCATCCGCGAATACCGGATAAAGAGCGTCAGCGCCAGCATCGCCAGCACCGTCACCACCCAGATGGTGATCTGCATAGCTGAAACAGTGGCAGAGAAACCGCCGCTCTCGCCGATGGTCCAGCGGCCGTTAATCAGCCCGGGCAGTGCGAGATCGCGGGAGCCCTGGGAAAGACTGACAAAGTTTTGCAGAAAAATGGACATCCCGATCGCAGAAATCAGGGCAATCAGCCGTTTTGAGTGGCGGACGGGCCGGTAGGCGACCCGTTCGATACTCCAGCCATAGGCACTGGCAATAATTATCGCTGTAATAAATGCAGCAGTAATTAACAGCCAGCCGACATCAATCCCCAGCATCATCAGCCCGGCAATCACAATAAACGAAACGTAACTGCCAATCATATACACTTCGCCGTGGGCAAAGTTAATCATACCGATAATGCCGTACACCATGGTGTAACCGATGGCGATCAGGGCATAGGTGCTTCCCAGCGTTAATCCGTTCAGCAATTGCTGCGTAAAATATAATAATTGTTCTGACATAGCGCACTCCCCTGAAACACACTGCCCGCATCAGTCACCGCTGCGGATCAGTTCAGCGGTGATGAAGTTCCGTCTTTGTGCCATTCAAATACGCCGAACTCGAAGCCTTTCAGATCTCCGTTTGGTGTCCAACTCAGTTCGCCCATGACGGTTTCAACCGGCTTGCCTTTCAGGTCGGCGGCCAGATCAGCCGGTTCCATGCTGCCGCTGCGCTGCATAGCGGTGGTCAGAGACTGTAATGCGGCATAGGTTGTCCAGACGAACGGCCCGGTCGCATCCAGTTTTTTCGCGGCCAGAGCATCCACCACCGGTTTGTTGGCAGGAACCTGATCATAACGTTTCGGCAGCGTCACCAGCATACCTTCGGAAGCATCACCGGCAATATTGGAGAGTGAGGAGTTACCCACGCCTTCCGGCCCCATAAAGCGGATATTCAGCCCCGCCTGTTTTGCCTGGCGTAAAATCTGTCCCATTTCCGGGTAGTAACCGCCGAAATAGACAAAATCCACATTCTCTTTCTTCAGACGCGCCACCAGCGCGGAGAAATCTTTATCACCCGCCGTCACCCCTTCAAACAGTACTTCTTTCACCCCGGCCTTGTTCAGATTGTCTTTCACGGAACGCGCCAGACCTTCACCGTACTGCTGTTTGTCATGCACCACGGCAATGCGCTGCGGCTTCACTTTTTCGAGGATATATTTTGCCGCGGTCGGCCCCTGGTCAGAATCCAGACCGGTGGTGCGCATAATCAGACTGTAACCGCGCGTGGTTAAATCCGCATTGGTTGCCGCCGGGGTGATCATCAGAATCCCTTCGTCTTCATAGATATCTGATGCAGGCTGTGTGGAGGAGGAGCAGAGATGACCGATAACATAGCGCATACCGTCATTGATGACTTTGTTGGCCACCGCTACCGCCTGTTTCGGGTCACAGGCATCATCGTATTCGGTGATCACCAGTTTGTTGCCGTTAATGCCGCCTTTGGCGTTGATATCCTCAACCGCCTGACGGGCACCGGTAAATTCCATATCACCGTATTGTGCGACCGGTCCGGACATTGCCCCCACCACCGCAACTTTAATATCTTCAGCGTACGCCGCTGCACTTAATGCACAGGATACAGCTCCGGCGATCATTGCCATTTTCATTTTTGTCTTCATCGGAAAATCCCCATCGGTTAGCATTGCAGTGACCGGACGGTCAGCTTGCGCGGTATTTTTTGCAGTTACCGTATAATGAGTCGCATTACATTAATTAATGCTTTATTTTCATACCATTAAACAGGATTTTTATTCTGGAAAGCAAATCATAAAAGGAGATTATTGCATCATTTACAGGATAATATCTGGTTGTGATCGGGTGTTTTTTCGGCAAAAAACAGTGTTATAAACTGGTTAATGATTCGTTAAGTATTACTTAATGCGGAAATTCATCACCGGAAAAATAGTTTTCCCCACTATTCCGATAGTAATTATCTCCCTTTATTATTAGATTCAACCGGCGAAGTATTAACCCGTTATCTGATTCAGTTTACTGATTGATTTCTCCGGATACGGGTTTTCTGTTCACTATGACTGATGGAATGGTCCGCGCCATGAATAAACTAACAGGCATGTTTCTGCTCATTTTTGCGTTTCCGCTGACCGGCACAGCAGCAGCACCCGGCCGGTGCAATGATGCAGCCCGGGATATTAACCAGCAAAATACATTTATTATTACCGGCACAAAATATAACGGGCCGGTAAAATCAATCACGATCACCTCTTACCGCTCGATGGGACTTATCCTGTGGGTGAAAGAAAAACTGCACTTCAATGCCTGCGGTGCGCTGACCCGGTATGATTATGAATACCGGGAAATGTCGATGGAAGAAAGCCAGGTGCCGATTACCCAGACCACGCAAATCGTCCCGGAAAAACCGGATCAGGCCACTGTCATCATCAGTAATGTGATCCCGGGCGGCAGCATGCTGAGTACGCAGATTGATCAGCAATACACCCGGAATGATGAAAACCGGATCGTCAGCCTGACAGAATCCTATAAAACCGCACCGGACAATCAATCCTGGCAGTCAGAAACCCGCTACCGTTATCAGAATAACCAGTTGGTTTCAGAGAAAGAGACTGAAAACGGTGAAACGCGGATCAAGGTTTATCATTATGACAATAGCGGGCTGCTGACCGATATCGATCAGCCGAACGTAATGACGCAGCAATATACCTATAACGAATATAACCAGGTCGCCGGTGTCACTCAGAAACTGCCGACGTTCTGGGGGAAAAGTGCCTATTCCTACACCTGCTATAAATGGGATCAGTACGGAAACTGTGAATTACAGACGATGATCAAAGCGATTCAGCTAGAAGGTTCTTCTGCTATTCAGAGCAGCGGGATCACGCTGGAGTCCCGTTACGAATATTACTGATAAAAAACCGGAGCGAAGCGACGGTCAGGCCGTTGACAACCCCGCAGGGATTAGCGACGACCGCCAGAGGTTGTAAAAATAAACCAGGAAAATCAATTTATTGATTTTCGGCTGATAACACTTTCGGCTGATAACACAAAGCAGGAAAAACCACGTTTTATCCTGCTTTGTCTGCAATATCACCGGGGCAAAGCCCCGGCTGTTATTTTTCTCAGTCGTTTTCTTTTTTTATGCGATTTTCATCGCCAGTACCGCAGCAATATTACGGGCAGTGACTTCAATATTAACCGCCGCCTGTGCCAGAGCCTCATCCAGAGTACAGATCCGCGGGATCACAGAGAATACGGCATCAATACCGTGTTCATGAACAACGGCGTAGTCGTCGCTCATCCCGCCAACCAGCGCGATCACCGGAATTCCGCGGGCTTTTGCGGCTTTCGCCACACCTGCCGGGGTTTTCCCCTGAATCGTCTGGCTGTCCATCCGCCCTTCCCCGGTGATCACCAGATCGGCATCTTTCACCACATTGTGCAGATCCAGTGTTTCTATCACCATCTCAATACCGGGCTGCATCCGGGCATCAAGCCACGCCATCAGCGGAACCCCCATTCCGCCTGCCGCACCGGCACCGGCGATACCGCTCAGTGATTTTCCGGTCAGTGATTCAATGACCTCCCCGTAGTGACGCAGAGCCTCATCCAGTTCGCTGACCATCGCCGGTGTCGCGCCTTTCTGTGGTCCGAAAGTGGCGGATGCGCCTTTCGGTCCGCACAGCGGATTATTCACATCACAGGCCACCACAAATTCCGTTTTCGCCAGGCGCGGGTCCAGCCCGGACAAATCCGCGGAAGCCAGTTTTGCCAGCGCACTGCCGCCGAACGGCAGTGAATTTCCCTGTTTATCACGGAATACCACCCCCAGCGCCTGCATCATACCGGCACCACCGTCATTGGTGGCGCTGCCGCCGATCCCGAGGATAATTTTTTCCGCACCGTCATCCAGCGCCGCGAGGATAAGCTCTCCGGTACCGAACGTCGTGGTCACACGCGGATCGCGCTGTGCAGGCGGCACCAGATGTAATCCGGATGCCGCCGCCATTTCAATAATGGCTGTTTTTCCGTCGCCGGACAGCCCGTAAAACCCGGTCACTTTATTCCCCAGCGGGGCTGTGACATCTGTTTCTTTTAATTTTCCCTGTGTGGCTTCAATAATGGAGACAACCGTCCCCTCACCGCCGTCTGCCATCGGCAGTTTGATGTACTGCGCATCCGGAAAAACAGTTCTGAAACCCGCTTCAGCGGCATCCGCAACCTGAAGGGCGGTCAGACTTTCTTTGAATGAATCCGGTGCAATCACTATTTTCATACTTAATTCCTTTACCCGCCAAACCCGAAGACACCAAAAATCAGAGTGGATACAATCGCAATCACCAGACCCACCATCGTTTCGTAAGGCAGTAATTTCAGACGCTCATGAACCTGCATATTGACACTGCCGCCGGTTGCATGGAAGAAGCTGCCGTGCGGCATCTGGTCGAGCACAACCGCACCGGCGTGGATCATCGCCGCCCCTGCCAGCGCACTCACACCCAGGTCAAGCAGTGTTGAGCTGAATACCGCAGACGCCACTGCCGTACCCGCTGTGGTGGATGCGGTTGCCATGGACATCAGAGCACCGGAAATCGGTGCCAGCAGATAGGATGGCAGTCCGGACGCAGTCAGACCGTTAATTAACACATCTTTCAGACCCGAGTTGGCGATAATTCCCGCCAGGGTTCCTGTCCCCAGCAGCATAATCGCCACCGGCGCCATCCGGCTCAGTCCGGAGGTAATAAAATGATTGGACTGACGGAAGCGTCCCATGATCAGCGCACCGGCCAGACCGCCCACCGGCAGGGCGATCAGCGGATCAATGCTGATACCGGCAACCGGACGCAGTGACAGCAGGAAAATAGCCACCAGCGGTGCACTCATTGCCGCCCAGAATCCCGGTAATTTGCCGTCATGATGCGCCGCAACCAGCTCTTCCTGTGTCACTTTCGAGCCACGGTGAACCAGGCGTTTCGCCAGGAAGTACGCCACGATCAGCCCGAAAATTCCCGGGATAATCCCCGCCGCCATCAGCGATGTCAGCGGTACGTTAAAGTTATCTGCCGCCGCAATGGTGTTCGGGTTCGGTGACATCACGTTACCCGCTTTACCGCCGCCGATCATCGCCAGAAGAATCGCCATTTTGGACAGATCCGCGCGGTGCGCAATCGCCAGTGCAATCGGTGAAACGGTGATAACAGCCACGTCGATAAACACACCGACCGCCGTCAGTAACAGGGTCGCCACAGCCAGCGCCAGCAGCGCCCGCTTTTCGCCCACTTTGCGGACAATGGTTTCCGCAATGGTATTTGCCGCACCGGACTCAATCAGTACCCCGGCCAGCACACCGGCTGCCAGAATACGCAGCACCGCGTTAGTGATCCCCTGAGCCCCGGTGACCATCAGTGTCACCGTCTGCACCAGATCAGCCCCGCCGACCAATCCTCCGGCCAGCGCCCCCGCCATCATCCCGTATACCGGCGGTACTTTTTTCAGTATTAATCCTATCGCCACGACCAGCGCAACCATTGCGCCCAAAGCTGAAACCGTCACCATGTGCAGACTCCTGCTGTAATTATGATTATTTGAACAGAACAGGATGCATTATGGCGGCTGCCAGTGAGTTAAGCTTGAGAGGTTCCGACAAAAAAGAACGGACTGAAATTGCGTATTTTGTGCAAACCCACAAATCAAAGATCAGTCAAAATACCGAAATAAAGCTGAATTATCGTTTCTAATCTGTTGATATTTAAGCCAGTAATCGATTCAACACGCTGAAGGCGGTAACGGAGGGTATTTGTGTGAATATGCAGCATTTTTGTGGTTTGAGACAGATCACAATTCTGATCAAAATACGTCTTCAGGGTATGGCACAGTACACGGCGGGTGTCCTCTGCTTTCAGTTTTTGCCAGGCGGAGGCCAGTTCAGCTGCCTGCCAGCTCTCCTGAAATCCCTGTAATAACGCAGGTAATTTGACTTCATCATAAAAAATGGTTTTCTGACGACTGTAAGCCGGTGTCTGCCCCAGTTGCTGCACGGCACAGGCGCTCTGCCAGGAGCGGTGCAGGCCGTTGTGCCCGTGAAAAAAACCGCCGACGTACATCAGCAAATCCGGCAGCTGACGCCGCAGTACCTGCAACTGCTTCTGTACCGGGGAGAGCGGCTGAAAATCCGCATCGCAGGCCACCGGCTTCAGTACCACCAGGGAGTTGATCCCCCGGATACTGACCAGCAGATCCATTTTCAGATTATCAATATATTCCACCAGACGGTGAAACTGTTCATGATCCGGCGCAGGCAGTGCGAGGATCAGGGCAATGCGGGGTTTATCGGGGGAGATCCCGAGATAGGCTGCGATGGATTTTACGGACTGCGGCTGCTGCTCCGGACTTATCAGCTGGCTGACCAGTTCATCACGGTAACGGCGATCCCACTGGGATTTTTCCAGCAAATCAGCCTGCTCCAGCACCAGTTCCGCCGCCATGCGCACCAGCTCGGCGTAGTTGCGCACCTCATCCGGTTTACCGGAAATCCCGACCACACCGACCATGGTATCGCGGAAAATCACCGGCAGGTTAATTCCCGGTTTCACGCCTTTCAGCGTGGCAGCCGTCGCCTCATCAATTTCCACGATACGGTTTTCCGTCAGCGCCAGCACTGCACCTTCGTGGCGCTGATTCACCCGCTGCGGATCACCGGAGGCAATAATCACTCCCTGCGCGTTCATCACATTGACGGAGTAACTGAGGATTTGCATCGCCCGCTGAACAATCAGCCGGGCGGTTCGCTGATCGAGCTGAACCGGTGTCATATCAGGATTGATTCTGTGCCTGTTGTGCGGCCGCAATCGCGGATTCAATGGCTTTTTTTGCCAGCGGACTGTTGCGCCAGCAGGTGGAGCCGGTAAGTGCGGCACCGGCACTCAGCAGGGATTGCGCATCGGCGGCGGCAAGCTGATTCAGATCGGAAAAACCCATTTGTTCCAGGCGTTCAATCACTTTGCTGCCCACACCTTTGACCGCCAGCAAAACCGCTTTGTCTTCAGACGAAAAAGCCATAATATCTCCGTCAGTGATTATCAGAAAATAATATGGCTACCATAGCAGATTGCGGCGGAAACGGGAGCATTGTTATCAGCCCTCAATCGCCTCACGCAGTTTTTTCATGGCATTCTTTTCCAGCTGACGGACGCGCTCTGCGGAAACGCCGTATTTATCCGCCAGTTCCTGAAGCGTTGTTTTGTTATCATCATCCAGCCAGCGGGCCCGGATAATATCGCGGCTGCGCTCGTCCAGTGAATCAATCGCCAGGGTGAGTTTATCCGTGGCATGGCTGTCCCAGTTATCTTCCTCAATTTCATCGGCGAAATCAGAGGATTTATCTTCCAGGAACAGTGCGGGGGCAACGACCGGATGGTCGCCGTCATCGTCGTCGGACATATCAAATGCCATGTCCTGTGCCGCCATGCGGGATTCCATTTCCAGCACATCTTTGCTGGTTACCCCCAGCTCTTTCGCCACCATTTCCACTTCGTCCTGGTTAAACCAGCCCAGACGTTTTTTGGATTTGCGCAGGTTAAAAAACAGTTTGCGCTGTGCTTTGGTGGTGGCAATTTTGACGATGCGCCAGTTGCGCAGCACATATTCGTGAATTTCAGCTTTGATCCAGTGAACCGCAAACGACACCAGACGCACACCCATTTCCGGGTTAAAGCGGCGCACGGCTTTCATCAGCCCGATGTTGCCTTCCTGGATAAGATCCGCCTGAGGCAGGCCATAACCTGAATAGCTGCGGGCAACATGGATAACAAACCGCAGGTGTGACATGATCAGCTTTTTCGCGGCCTCAAGGTCGCCGTCGTAATACAGACGCTCAGCCAGCTCTTTTTCTTCTTCGGCTGTCAGCATCGGATACTGGTTAGCTGCCCGGATATAGGCCTCAATGCTCCCTTGCGGAACTAAAACAGGGAATTGCGTATCTTTAGTCATTCAGTCCTCAGTACAAATAAAAATGACGTCGGCAGACGGTAATGGTAAATAGTGTACAACACAGGACAGAGTTACGCCTATCACTTAGTGCCGGCGTTGTCATTTGGTTGAGTATAAACCGGTGATGCGGGATATCCGGCGGGTCATTTCCCCGCCGGATAATGACAGGGTTACTGCGGCATAAAATTGCGCAAATGGCGGACAGTTGCCAGCCAGGCGGCGATCCAGCCAATCATACCGGAAACCAGCACAATCAGCAGTGCTTCATCCCAGTCCAGACCGCTCAGTGTAAATGTTGTGCCAAAAATTTTGGAAACATCAGTCACCACATCGCCCAATTTCCAGACAAGTAATGAAGACAGCACCAGGGACAGCACTGCACCAAACGCCCCGAGCAGCATTCCGCCGTTAAGGAACGGACGCAGAATAAAGCCGTCTGTCGCACCGATCAGTTTCATCACATTGATGGTTTCACGGCGGCTGAAAATATTGAGCCGCACACTGTTGCCGATCACCAGGAACAGCGCCACAACCATCAGTATCCCGATCAGGGAAGCTATCTGCCCGACCAGGCCGGTCAGTGCCGCCAGCCGCGCAAACCAGCTGTCATCCATGCGCACCTCATCAATCCCGGACAGGGCGGTGACACGATCACGCAGGGTGGAGAGTGTTTCGCTGCTCTGCATATCCACTTTCGGTGTGACAATCGCCACCGCCGGCAGCGGGTTCTCTTCCAGCATATCCAGCGCGGTGCTGAAGCCGGACCAGGCCCGGAATTCTGTTATCGCCTGGTCGCGGGAGAGATAATTGACACTCTCCACGCCGTCGAGCGCTTTCAGCTCATCCGCCAGTTTTTGTCCGCCCTGTTCATCCAGCCCTTTGTCCAGATAAACTGTCAGCTGCGGGGTCGGATACCATTGTTCCGCGGCATGACTGACGTTTTTCCAGACAATATAAAATACACTCGGCAGTGTCAGAGAAATGGCAATCACCATGACGGTCAGCAGTGTTGACAGCGGCTGGCGCAGCATATCGCCCAGCGTGTTAACCCATGCGTGCCGCCACTGTTCCCGCCAGCCGCCTTTCAGCGCTTTGGCTTTGGACGGCATTTTTTTTGCCGGTTTACGCGGTTGCTTAGCCATGATGACCTCCCGCCATACGTCCCTGACTCAGCGTCAGAACGCGGTAATTACGCCGTTCAATCAGCATGATATCGTGTGTTGCCATCAGAACGGTGACACCCACCCGGTTAAACTCTTCAAACAGCCGTAAAATACCCTCTGACAGCTCGCTGTCCAGGTTACCGGTCGGTTCATCCGCCAGCAGTACCATCGGTTTATTCACCACCGCACGGGCGATCCCCACACGCTGTTGTTCACCGCCGGAAAGCTGTACCGGGAAGTTACGGGCCTTATCCAGCAGACCGACTTTATCCAGTGCGGCACTGACGCGCCGCCGGATATCTTCCTGACTGGCACCGGCGATGATCAGCGGCATCGCCACATTGTCATATACCGTACGATCCAGCAGCAGATGGTGATCCTGAAAAATCATGCCGATTTGGCGGCGCAGGAAAGGCACTTCACGGTTTTTCAGACGGCTGATATTGTGGCCGTCAAATAAAATGGTGCCGTCACTGGGTCGCTCAATCCCACAAATCAGTTTCAGCAGGGTACTCTTCCCTGCGCCGGAATGGCCGGTCAGGAATACCATCTCCCCCGGGCGGACATGAAAATCCACCCCCTGGAGCGCCTGGCGGCCGCCTAAATAGGCTTTACTGACGTGTTCAAAGCGAATCATGGATGATTAATCCTCCCGGGCAAAAAGTGCCTCAATAAAATCACCGGCTTTGAAAGGACGCAGATCTTCGATACCTTCACCCACCCCGATATACCGGATAGGAATACCGAACTGGTCAGCAATGGCAAAGATCACACCGCCTTTCGCCGTTCCGTCAAGTTTGGTCAGAGTCAGCCCGGTCAGCCCGACCGCTTCATTAAAGAGACGTGCCTGGCTGACGGCATTCTGTCCGGTGCTGGCATCTAATGTCAGCATAATCTCATGCGGGGCATCTTCATCAAGTTTCTTCATTACCCGCACGATTTTCTTCAGTTCTTCCATCAGGTGTGCTTTGTTTTGCAGACGCCCTGCGGTGTCGGCAATCAGCACATCAACCCCTTTGGCTTTTGCGGACTGAATGGCATCAAAAATAACCGAGGCCGGGTCCGCACCGGTGTGCTGTGCCACGACCGGAATATTATTACGATCACCCCAGACCTGAAGCTGTTCCACTGCCGCCGCACGGAAGGTATCCCCGGCAGCCAGCATGACAGATTTACCCTGTGCCTGATACTGACGCGCCATTTTACCGATAGTGGTGGTTTTACCGACGCCGTTGACGCCGACCATCAGGATCACATACGGTTTTTTATCTTCAATCTCCAGCGGTTTGTCCACTGTCGCCAGGATCTCACCCATTTCCTCGCGCAGCTTAACAAATAACGCTTCCGCGTCTTTCAGATCACGGCGGCTGGCATGCTGAGTCAGACTGGTGATAATTTTGCGGGTGGTTTCCACGCCGACATCCGCCACCAGCAGTTGTTCTTCCAGTTCTTCAAACAGATCATCATCGATCTTTTTGCCGCGGAAGATCCCGAAGAAACCGGAGCCGATATTCTCACGGGTACGCACCAGACTGCGTTTCAGCCGGGCAAAGAAACCCTCTTTTGCCGGTCTTTCCTGCGTATCCGCCGGTGCAGGCGATTCATGTTCAATCAGCTCAGCATCCTGCGCTTCTGCTTCCGCTTCCGCAAGACGGCGCGCTTCTTCCTCTTGCGCAAGGTGCTGTTCTTCTGCCGGGCGAGCCTGTTCAGCCGCTTCAGCCTCACGCTGTTTCTGTTCTTCCGCTAAACGCTGCTGTTCTGCGGCTTCTTCTTCCGCACGGCGCTTATCTTCCGCGATACGCTGCTGTTTTGCCGCTTCCGCATCACGCAGTGCCTGCTCTTCAGCCCGGCGCCGTTCTTCGGCTGCACGGTGCTGTTCAGCCGCAAGTGCTTCCGCCTGACGTTTTTCTTCCGCGATGCGCTGCTGTTTAGCTTCTTCCGCAGCACGCAGTGCCTGCTCTTCCGCGCGGCGCTGTTCTTCAGCCGCACGACGCTGCTCTGCGGCCTGCTCTTCCGCCTGACGTTTTTCTTCCGCGATGCGCTGCTGTTTAGCGGCTTCCGCATCACGCAGTGCCTGCTCTTTTATCCGGCGCTGTTCTTCTTCCGCACGCTGCTGCTCCGCTGCCTGTAATTCGGCCTGACGTTTTTCTTCCGCAATGCGCTGCTGTTTTGCAGTTTCCGCATCACGCAGTGCCTGCTCTTTTATCCGGCGCTGCTCTTCTTCCGCACGCTGCTGCTCCGCTGCCTGTAATTCGGCCTGACGTTTTTCTTCCGCAATGCGCTGCTGTTTAGCGGCTTCCGCATCACGGACAGCCTGTTCTTTCAACCGGCGCTGTTCTTCTTCCGCACGCTGCTGCTCCGCTGCCTGCGCTTCCGCCAGCCGTTTTTCTTCCGCCAGACGCTGCTGTTCTGTAATTTCAGCGTTACGACGCGCCTGCTCCTGTGCAAAGCGCTGTTGTTCTGCAGCTTCAGCATCACGACGAGCCTGTTCTTCCGCCAGACGGATCTGTTCAGCCGCTTCGGCATCACGGCGGGCCTGTTCTTCTGCCTGACGGGCTTCTTCCGCTGCTTGTGCATCACGGCGGGCCTGCTCTTCTGCCTGACGGGCTTCTTCAGCCGCTTGTGCATCACGGCGGGCCTGCTCTTCTGCCAGACGGGCTTCTTCAGCCGCTTCTTCATCACGGCGGGCCTGTTCTTCCGCCAGACGGATCTGTTCAGCCGCCTGTGCCTGCTCTTCCGCTAAACGCGCCTGTTCTTCCTGAGCCGCCTGTTCCTGCTGCGCCTGTTCATCATCTTTACGGCCAAAACCCAGCCAGGAAAAAAAACCTTTTTTCTTTTCTTTTGCCACAGCCACTATACTCCTTGCATACTGCCGCCCGTCACCTCCCGGCACGGTATGTCCGGAAAATCCTGAGCAGATATGGCGTCTTTATCATCAATAATTGCGAATCAGACGCAGTCTATCATTTCACAGGATGGTTGCGCATCGGCTTTCCGTAATTTCATATTAAATTTAAACGAATTTTTACAAAACCTGCGTATAATATTCCGCTGTTTTCCCGTCTGTTATTCATATTTTTGAATTAATAATTTCAGAATTAATAAGTTGCGAAGGTTATGGTTAAAAAAGCTCAAACCGCACCACAAGGGCAGATCCGCATTATCGCCGGTCTCTGGCGCGGACGAAAACTGCCGGTTCTGACACATGACGGCCTGCGCCCGACCACTGATCGCGTGCGCGAAACGCTGTTTAACTGGCTGATGCCGGTGATTAACGGAGCGCGCTGTCTTGATGCGTTCGCGGGCAGCGGTGCACTCGGTTTTGAGGCGCTTTCCCGCTATGCCGCCGCCGTGACATTTACCGAGCTCAACCGCACCGTTGCGGCTCAGATCAGCGCCAATGCCCGTCTGCTCAAATGTGAACAGGCCACTGTCGTTAACCAGAGCGCCCTGCAATTTCTGGCGCAACCGGGAACACCGTTTGATGTCGTGTTTCTCGACCCGCCGTTCCGTAAAGGTCTGCTTCAGGAAACCGTTGATTTACTGGAGACAAACAACTGGCTCAGTCCGGATGCAATGATCTACATTGAAGCCGAGTCTGAATCAGACACACTGGTTGTTCCGGGTAACTGGGTGTGCCACCGGGAGAAGGTGGCCGGTCAGGTTGCGTATCGTCTTTATCTGCGTCAGACGCAGACGACTGAACAGGAGTCCGTATGTTCCTGATTAATATTGGCCGGGTACTGATGCTGGCCGTCTGGGGTTTTCTGATTTTCAGCCTGGTGCATCCGTTCCCGAAACCGCTGAATATCTTTATGCATATCGCCACTTTTTTCATGGTGGTGATGCACGGCCTGCTGATGTCACTGTTTAACGCCGGTCAGCCGCAGGACAGGAAACTGACCGCCGCCGGTAAAGTGCGTGTCTTTTTATTCGGCGTGTTTGAACTGCTCGTCCTGCTGCGCCGCCAGCAGGCAGAACTGAAAAACAAACCGGCGGATGATAATCAGGATAAATCCTGATCAGCGCAGCGGTTCATAACGGATAAACCGTGTCCCCTGCATTGACAGCGTTCCGCGTGAATGCAGGGCTATCTCCTTATACTCATCCTCTTTGATGTACACCACGATAGTTTTCCCCGACAGTGGCGTGAAATGCACTTCATAACGGAAGGTTTCCGGGAAGACCACATCCCGCTCACGGGAGCGCATATTCGGGTACGGATAATCCTTTTTCTCTGTCACGGTGACCTGATATGTCGCCACCGCAGCGTGATCATTTACCTCATTTTGTTTGCGCTGTTCGAAGAAGCGGCGGGTTGCCAGCACAATGATCAGGGCGGCCACAATAAAACCTAACAAACCGAATTTGTTCATGGGTAAGGTTGTTTTCCTGCAATCTGGTTGATCGTGTTCTGTAAATACGGGATATTATCAGATATTCAGGTGTTAATCGCCATCAACATACCTCAAGGACACCCTATGAATTGGCCATTTATTGCTGTACTTTTTTCCGGCTGGCTCTATATCGACGCCGCCTACCGGGGACCAAACTGGCAGCGCTGGGTTTTCCGTCCCGTCACCCTGCTGCTGTTACTGCTGTGGGCGTGGAGCGGGGATTACGGGCTGGATATCTCCGGGTATCTGGTGTGTGTCGGGCTGTTAGTGGCCATTGTGTCCGATACCATCCGTCTGGTTGCTGATAATAAAATCGACCTGTCGCTGTATACCAGCGCCGTGTTTTATCTGCTCTATGCCCTGAGTTTCGCCCTGCTCAATAATTTCACCTTCTATATTCCGCTGATGATTGCGGTACCGGTGATTGCCGTTGCGGTGCTCGCACTGCTCTGGTACAAACTCGGCGATCACAAAGTGCCGGTGATGACGGCGCTGCTCAGTGCACTGGTTATGGCCTGGCTGGCCGGAGAACAGTTCTTCGGGCAGGGAACCGATTACAATTTCTCCCTGATGATCGGGGCATTCTGTCTGGTGCTGAACCTGATCCTGTGGATGATTAACCGCTTCCTGTTTACGTTTAAACTGGCCAAAGCGATTTACTCCACCTTCTATTTCCTCGGACATTTCCTGATTGTCCGTGCCATCACGCTGATGTAATTCTGCTCCCCGCAACAGGAGCGCACAATTTGCCAATAATTATGCGCCCCTGTTGTTGACTCTGGAGTAGACTCCAATGTGTACACTTCCTGTTAATGAGAAAAATTAACATCAACTCACCGTTGAACAGGGAGGTGTTTATGCACCCGAACAAAGAACTTCATGAGCACACTCATAACAGCAGTTGCTGCAGCAGCAAATCTGCCTGCACCACCGGCGGGAAAAGTGAGTCACAGGCTCATCAGCAACATGACCATTCCGCACACGATCACAGTGAGCATGAGCATCCGGAACACGACGACGATGAGTCCCGTGCGCATGGTCATGCCCCGCACGATCATGCGCATTCTGAACACGACCATGACCACGCCGGTCATGAACACGCACACGGCAGTTGCTGTTCACACGACAGCGCCGCCGCGGATGATACCGCTCTGCCTGAATTAAGCGGCAGCCGGCGCTGGAACTGGCAGGTGGAAGGAATGGACTGCCCGAGCTGTGCGCGCAAAATTGAAACCGCCGTTCTGAAAATTGCGGCAGTTACCCAGGCAAAAGTGTTGTTCGCCACGGAAAAACTGGTGGTGGATGCCGCCGGGGACGTCCGCGCAGACGTGACCAGTGCCGTACAGCAGGCCGGGTTTACGCTCTGGGATCTGAACGGCAGCACTGCCGCGCCGAAGAAGAAAGAAGAGCAGAGTCTGCTGAAACAGGCGTCACCGATGCTGATCCTGGCTGTACTGATTGCTCTCAGCTATGCCCTGGAGTTTGTAAATCCGGTACTGGGCAAATACGCCTTTATCGCATCAACCCTGATCGGGCTGTTCCCGATCGCCAAAAGCTCGCTGCGGCTTATCCGCTCCGGCACACCGTTTGCGATTGAAACGCTGATGACGGTTGCGGCAGCCGGTGCCATTGTTATCGGTGCCACCGAAGAAGCCGCCATGGTGATCCTGCTGTTCCTGCTGGGCGAAATGCTGGAATCCTATGCGGCAGGCCGCGCACGGCGGGGAGTCAGTGCGCTGATGGCACTGGTGCCTGAAGATGCGGTGGTGATTAAAGACGGGAAAAAAGTGTCTGTCCCGGTTGCACAGCTGCGTCCCGGCGACATTATTGAAATCGCACCGGGCGGTCGTCTGCCGACAGATGCTGAGCTGCTCAGCGAGTTTGCAAGCTTTGACGAAAGTGCCCTGACCGGGGAATCCGTACCGGTTGAGCGGGCGTCAGGTGAAAAAGTGGCGGCAGGTTCACTGTCTGTCGACCGCGCAGTGCAGATGAAAGTAGTCTCCGAGCAGGGTCAGAACGCCATCGACCGTATTCTGACACTGATTGAGGAAGCGGAAGAGCGCCGTGCGCCAATCGAGCGCTTTATCGACCGCTTCAGCCGCTACTATACGCCGATGATTATGCTGTTCTCCGCCCTGGTGATTGTCATACCACCGCTGTTTATGGGTCAGGAATGGTATCCGTGGATCTACCGCGGTCTGACACTGCTGCTGATTGGTTGTCCGTGTGCTCTGGTAATCTCCACTCCGGCTGCGATTACCTCCGCGCTGGCCGCCGCCACCCGTCGTGGTGCGCTGATTAAAGGTGGAGCCGCACTGGAGCAGCTGGGTACGGTCACGACTGTCGCACTGGATAAAACCGGTACGCTGACAGAAGGTAAACCTCAGGTCACTGATATTGTGGCACTGAATAATCACAGCGATGCGGATGTGCTGACGTATGCCTCCGCCGTGGAAAGCGGGTCACATCACCCGTTAGCCAAAGCGATTCTGGAGCGTACCGAAGCTCAGGGTCTGACCATCACCGAAGCGGAAAACCGCAAAGCCCATGCCGGTAAAGGGGTTGACGGGGAGCTCAACGGTGTGACCATCCTGGTCAGTGCACCGGGGAAACTGGCTGACGGCCTGCTGACGGATGCCGCTGCGGCAGATGTCACCCGGCTGGAAAATGAAGGAAAAACAGTCGTTGCCGTCGTTGCAGATAACCAGCTGACCGGACTTATCGCCATGCAGGATACCCTGCGCAGTGATGCGGTGGAGGCTATCGCACAACTGAAAGCGATGGGTGTCAGCGCCGTGATGCTGACCGGGGATAACCCGCGTGCAGCCGCCGCTATCGCCGGCACCATCGGTATGGATTTCCGCGCCGGGCTGATGCCGGAAGATAAAGTCAAAGCGGTGATGGCGCTGAATAATGAGCACCACACCATGATGGTCGGTGACGGTATTAATGATGCCCCGGCAATGAAAGCAGCCAGTATCGGCGTTGCCATGGGCAGCGGGACCGATGTGGCGCTGGAAACCGCCGATGCCGCACTGACTCACAACCGCCTGACCGGTATTGCCGAGGTGATTACGCTGTCGCGGGCTACCCGTAAGATTATCCGTGAGAACATCACTATCGCACTGGGTCTGAAAGCGGTGTTCCTGGTCACCACCCTGATGGGACTGACCGGTCTGTGGGTTGCGGTTCTGGCTGACTCCGGTGCAACCGCGCTGGTCACCGCCAACGCCGTCCGCCTGCTGCGGGTCATGAAAAAATAACCATGGGTTACTGACTGGTTACTGACTGAAAAGGGATGCTGCGGCATCCCTTTTTTTATCTCACCACCAGAATCGTGGCTTTGATATGTTTGAGATAGGCCACAATCGTGAAGGTGACAATGACCAGCAGCGACCAGGATGCCCATTTCCCGGCATGCACTGTTGCCCATGCGCCAATCTGATTCGGGTACTGCCAGACGCCGAAAAAAGTACCGAAATTTTCCGCCAGCCAGATAAAAAAGCCGATCAGCACAAAGCTCAGCAACAGCGGCATTTTGCGCTCTTTATCATACGGCGTGAAATACACCATGGTCCGTGCATACAAGCCGAGAATAAAAGCGGTGAGATACCAGCGGTAATCACCGATGAAATGATGGGCAAAGAAATTGACATAAATTGCCAGCGCAATCAGCGTGGCCAGCCAGTACGGCGGGAAATTTTCGATCCTGACCTTCAGAAAACGCCACGCCTGGATAACATAGCTGCCGACAGCCGCATACATAAATCCGGTGAACAACGGCACATTCCATAATTTAGTATACGCCTCATCAGGATAACTCCATGAACCGATAGCGGATGATGTCTTGAATAACTCCATGACAAACCCCACCACATGGAAAATACAGATGGCTTTCAGTTCATCCGTGGTTTCCAGTTTTTTCCACACCATCACGGCCTGAAACAGTACCGCCAGGATCAGCAGAAAATCATAGCGGGGAATTCCGGCCACACCGGCGGCCGGTACCAGAAAAAGAGCAAGAAAGAAGAACGCCGCAAACAGACACGCCCGCGCCTCTTTCAGGCCGAAAAACCAGAATTCAAGAACAAACCGGCGCCAGCCGGTCAGAGAAGAGTGTTTCTGTGCCAGCAGAAAGGTATCAAAGCGGTCAAGCATGGTTCAGTCCCTGAAGGAAGGATTACAGCGCGCTCTCTTTTTTGCGGATCAGGTAGCGGTACGGCGCGGCTTCAGCATCCTGAGCCACCAGCTCATGCTCCATAAAACGGCAGAATCCCGGGATGTCGCGTGTGGTTGCCGGATCATCCGCCACCACCAGTAAGACCTCACCGGTATTCATTCCGCGGATGGTTTTGCGCACCAGCATCACCGGCTCCGGGCAGCGCAGCCCGAGTGTGTCGAGTGTTTTATCGGCACAGGAAAAAGTATCAGACATCATGATTGTCCTGTTAAGTAACGAATCTGCGAATTATACCGGAAATAAAAATCTGACGCCTGTTTCTCTGTTTTTGCTTCCGCCTGTTAAAAATTGATATTTATTCCGCGGTGACTCTCCGGCAGGCTCAAATCCCCGTCGCTAAAGGAAATAACCGATGAAAAAACCATTGAAATCTCTATTACTGACCGCAATGCTGGCCTCTGTTCTGGTCATTCCGCATACGGCGGATGCCTGTACCCGTTTTGTTTATCACGGCAAAAATGATCTGCATATGACAGCCCGCTCAATGGACTGGTCAAAACCTGCCGGCACTAATCTGTGGATCTTCCCGCGCGGCATGCACAGAGAAAGCGTCCCCGGCAATCAGGGCATATCATGGACATCCCGTTACGGCAGTGTGATTGTAACCGCTTATGACATGGCAACAGTCGACGGTATGAATGAAAAAGGTTTATCCGCCAATCTGCTCTGGCTGGAAGAAACCCGTTACCCGCCGAACCACCCGGGCACGAAAATCATGCCGGTTTCAATCTGGGCTCAGTATATCCTCGATAACTTTGCCACCGTGAAAGAGGCTGCTGAGGCGCTAAGAAGAGAAGAATTTATTGTTGTTACCGATAAAGAGCCGGGCAGAGACCGGCAGGTATTACTGCATTTATCGGTTTCTGATGCCACCGGTGACAGCGCGGTTATTGAGTATACTGACGGGAAACTGGTGATTTATCAGGGTGATGATACCGATGTGATGACCAATTCCCCGGTATTCAGTGACCAGCTGGCTCTTGGCCGCTATTGGGAAGCCGCAGATGGTCTGAAAGTACTGCCCGGCTCACGCCGTTCGGAAGACCGTTTTGTCAGCGCAAAATTTTATAACAGCCGTATTCCGGAAAATTTATCCCGCGATGAGGCGCTTGCCGCCGTACTCAGTGTGATCCGCTATACCTCCGCGCCTTACCGGTCAGCACAAACCCGGAATGCGGTTGTCAGCGGTGAGGTTGATCCTCTCTCTTCCACCCGCTTGCGCACAGTGGCAGATCACCGGAACAAGCGCTACTTCTTTGATGCCGTGATGGCATCTGCGGTGATTTGGGCGGATTTCAGTAATATCGATTTTTCAGCGCAAACAGGAACAGTCAGGAAGCTGAACTTAGGGAATAACCAGCAGCATCTGTTCAGCGGCAGTGTGACACCGTATTTCCGGGAAGCCGAACCGTTCAGGTTCGCCTTACCCGGTGATGAAGCAGTGCCGCATTATCCGCTGCGGTAACCGGAGACTCTCCCCGGTATACCGCGGAGAGAGTCCTTTGCTTTTGTTGCGCAAACGACGTATTATTGCGCCCGAGATTATTGGGTTCCCTCACCCCAACCACCAAAAAGGTACAATATGTTTGATTTATCTGCCCGCCAGCGGCGCACCGCGCTTGTCTGGTTATCACTTTTTCACATTCTGATCATTACCTCCAGTAACTACCTGGTGCAGTTGCCGATCACGATTTTCGGCTTCCATACCACCTGGGGGGCATTCACGTTTCCGTTTATTTTTCTGGCAACCGATCTGACCGTCCGTATTTACGGCGCGCCGCTGGCACGGCGGATTATCACGTCAGTTATGATCCCGGCACTGGCCATTTCCTATGTGGTGTCCGCCCTGTTCTTTCAGGGGGCATGGGCCGGTGTTGAGGCACTTTCGCATTTCAACCTGTTTGTGGCGCGGATAGCAGCCGCCAGTTTTATGGCATATGCCCTCGGGCAGATTCTGGATGTGAGTGTCTTTAACCGTCTGCGTCAGAACCGCCGCTGGTATGTGGCACCGGCTGCCGCCATGTTTGTCGGCAACCTGATCGATACCCTCGCCTTCTTCTTTATCGCTTTCTGGCGCAGTACCGATCCGTTTATGGCGGCAAACTGGGTGGAAATTGCGCTGGTGGATTACAGTTTCAAAGTCATCATCTGCATGCTGTTCTTCCTGCCGGCTTACGGCGTGCTGCTCAATCTGATCCTGCGCTCTTTTTTTGCGCAACGCGCTGACGGCTCCCTGCCCGCACATCACTGATTGTTCATTTTTCTGACATGCAGAGGCGCTATCCTGCCTCTGCGCTGTCGTCTGTATCACATTTTCCCGATCTGCCCCCGTGTTCCCGGCCCGTACAGTGCGTCAGCTCTCACATATCCGTTACTGTAACTGTTAGTCTGATTCAGACGGAATACTATCCCTCACTGACACCATAACGCGAATGCATTCAGGAGTTTGAGTATGTTAAAAGTGATCCAATCCCCGGCCAAATACATTCAGGGTCCGGACGCGCTTTACCATGTGGGTAAATACATCAGACCATTAGCGGAAAAAACGTTGGTGATTGCTGATAAATTTGTCCGCGAGCTGGTGGGCGATATTGTGAATGACAGCCTGAGCGAATACGAAGTCAGCGGTGTCTTTGAAACCTTCGGCGGCGAATGTACTCATGAAGAGATCGACCGTCTGACCAAACTGGTGAAAAACCATAAATGCCAGGCAGTACTGGGCGTCGGCGGCGGAAAAACACTGGATACCGCCAAAGCCGTGGCGCACTTTGCCAAACTGCCGGTGATCATTGCCCCGACTATCGCATCAACGGATGCGCCGACCAGCGCACTGTCTGTTATCTATAACGAACTCGGTGCATTTGACAGCTACCTGTTCTATCCGCAGAACCCGAATGTGGTGGTGATGGATACCAATATCATCGCCCGCGCACCGGCACGTCTGCTGGTGGCCGGTATGGGTGATGCGCTGGCCACTTACTTTGAGGCGCGTGCATGCAGCGCCGCCGGAAAAGCCACCATGGCAGGCGGCAGCACCACACTGGCGGCACTGGCGCTGGCTAATCTCTGCTTTGATACACTGCTCAGTGACGGCATCAAAGCCAAACTGGCGGTGGAAGCCGGGGTCAGCACCAAAGCCGTGGAAAATATCATTGAAGCCAACACCCTGCTCAGCGGGCTGGGCTTTGAAAGTGCCGGACTTGCGGCTGCACATGCTATCCACAACGGCTTTACCGCCCTGGAAGAGTGCCACCACATGTACCACGGTGAAAAAGTGGCGTTCGGTACCCTCGTACAGTTAGTGCTGGAAAATGCTCCGGCGGAAGAGCTGGAAACCGTGCTGGAATTCTGTGCTCAGGTCGGCCTGCCGATCACCCTGGAAGAACTGGGTGTGGACAGCATCGGCACCGAGCTGGAAGAGAAAGTCATGGCGGTTGCCGAACTGAGCTGCGCGGACAACGAAACCATCTATAACATGCCGTTTGAAGTTGATTCCGACCAGGTTTATGCCGCGATTATGGCTGCTGACCGTATGGGACGCGACTGGCTGTATTAATCTCCGGATTATCCGCTGACCTGTTGTTTTTCTGATCCCCGTACCGCATCCGCGGTGCGGGGATTTTATTTATTGCAGATTAATCCGGCTTATCATCCGGGATAAATCAGGTATCTTCATACAGGCATAATAAAAAAAATATATCAGCCAATGGAAACGTAATAATGCGGATAATGCATTACCTCACCGCCGGTATCATCATCACGCTGCTGGCCGGCTGCGGCAGTTATGATCCTATCAACCGCAGTATTGTCAGCGACAAAGTGCTTAAATCCACCGACGCGTTTAAAGCGACAGTCACCAACAGAAGCGAAGACCGTTTTATCGGTTTTTCTTATGATCCGAAGAAAAAAGAGTTTCTGATCGCCGGTGAAACATATTCCTATATTGCGCCGGTTGCGGAAAAAGTGCAGTTCATCATTGATACCCCCGCTATCCGCGATAATATCCGCGTGTTGTATCGTGATGAAAAAGGCTGGGGAATATGGCGCTACATTCTGGTTGATGATAACGGTATCCCGCTTGAAAAGCCGGTGCTTAACGATCTCACGCTGATAATGTGCTTTAACAGCACAGTGCCGCAGTCTCAGATCGATGAATACAAAAAAGCATTTGAACGCAAACGGATTTATTTTGCCCCTCACCTGAAAGAGCCGTGTTTTTATTTCCCGCTGGGTGACAGCCGCGCACAAATCTTTGCCGGCACCGCAGAATCAAAACGGGCGGCAAAAACCAGACTGCCGCGTCCGTTCCCGTACCTGCTTGATACCGTCACCACCAAAGATAAAGCAACGCTGGAATCTCAGAACCGTAAAGCCACCGCTCTCTCTCCGTTTGCCACCGTGGCAGACGGTGTACTGACCTTCGGACAGTATCTGGCACTGCCTTTCACCATGTGGTTTTGAGGGAATAACGATATGATGAAGAAAGGGTTTCTTTTATTTATTCTGCTTCCGCTGCTCAGCGGCTGTATGTCTGATGAAGAGTGGCGCGCCATGCAGATCTCGCGGCAGGCCGCCGGAGAACGGGAAATCTGTAAAAAAGGCGCAATAACCCTCGGGCGGGATTATGCACTGGCCGGTATCGACAGTGCGCCGGGGCTGGCTGAATACACCGCGTTGTGTAAAAAACATGATTTTGTGATTGACCGCAGTCAGTGGGACAGCGGCTATAAAAGCGGCAGCAGTCAGTACTGTGAGCCGTTACAGGCCTACAACACCGGTAAACAGAATTACACCTATCAGGCAAACCGCTGCAAAAAGAAACCCGCACAGATTTCGCAACTGAATAATGCCTGGCAACTGGGGCTGCGCTGGGCAGAAATAAACCGTCAGATCAGCGAACTGGAAACGGCTTATGACGATCTGGACAGCACCATCCGCAATCTGGAGTACCGCAAAGACAGCATGGACAAAGAAGATGCCCGTGAAGCCCGCTATCTGCTGCGCCGTCTGAAACAGGAACAGCGGGATGCGGAGCGGACACTGCGTCAGTACCGCAGCAGGCTGAGTGCACTCGACAATCAGAATCTTTCTGCCATCGTGAAATATAACGGATAAACCATGATAAACCGATTACCCGCCCTTCTGCCTGTGCTGCTCAGCCCGCTGCTGCTGAGTGCCTGCGGGACGATTGGTGATGCCCGCGACAGCTATAACTATTCTCTGTATGCTGCCTCTCCGGCGGGGATCGCAGAAAAACAGGCACGTGAGGCGCAACAGGCTGAAGAAGCCCGGATTGCGCGCGAAAAAGAGAAGCAAACCTGTCTGACCTATCAGCGTGACTGGCGCGCCGCCGGCTACAATGCCGGCAGTGCCGGCGGACATCCGCAATATTACAACACTCTCCTGCGCGAGTGTCAGGCGCACAATCTGACATTCAGCAAACCGCAATGGGACGCCGGATACCGGCAGGGACTGAAAGACCGCTATTGCGTGTATGAAACTGCGCTGTATATCGGAACAGAATACGCATTTGACCAGATGATGGCGCAATGTACGCCGTTGCTTTCAGCCCGGCAGCAGCAAAACATGCAGATTTTTTATCAGAAAGGACAAATTATCTCACAACTGAAATCGGAACTGTCAGAGGCGAAATATGATCTGTCACAACCGGAAAGCAGACTGCGCTATGGCCGTGATGAAGAGATAACCCGTGAAGATCGCCGCGAATACCGCAGCCGGCAGCGGGAGGTCAGTGATTTACAGTATGAACTGGAGCTGATGCACTCAGAGGCACAACGCCTGCTGTTGCAAACCGGCGGCAGATAGTCCCCCGCCGGTGCTTATTATGCTGCCGGAAGCACTTCGGCAGCGATGGTATCAACCGCAGCTTTCAGTTCTTCCAGTGTGATTGCCTGGTCTTTATTGCTCATCTGCTCACCTTTATTTTTCCGGATCGCTTCAAGATACGGTTTTTTCGATACTGAATCTGTTATTTTCCATTCAAAATAGATAGAAGTATCCGCATCCCGGTTACCGATAGCCAGTTGTGTTCCGGCAACAATCAGCATCACCGGTAATACTTCATACGGTTTGAAATCTTTATTGGTCACTTTAACCGCAGTCACCACGCCCTCAAAACGCAGCACACCCGGTGCCGCGGTTTCCGTCAGCTGATACCGTTTTGCCAGTTCACTTTTAATCTGCTGATTGGTGTAACTGAGCAGAACCGTCATAAACTGTTTGCCCATTTTGTTATCTTCATGCAGCGGTTTAAAAACAACCGGTGTGAAGATCAGCTTTGTTTTCGGGCTTTCTGCGGTGAAATCGTCAGATATCCAGGATTTAATGATCTGACCGGAAGCGGTGTCAGTTTCTGTCAGACGCTGATAATTACTCAGGAAATCGGATTGTTCGGTCGTATCCGGCAGACGGCTTGAACAGGCAGAAAGCAGGAATACCATTGACACTGCAATAATATAGTTAGTGACTGAATGTGATGCGAAATTATTCATTCTTCTCTCAACATGTTAATGATTCTTTAAAATTCGCCGCAATGCTAGCACCGGGCAGAAGAGGAGACTGAATAGAAAATGCGGTTTGTACCCTGTATTCTGTATATAAAAAAACCGGCCGGAGCCGGTTGCTGTAATACCTTATTTTACGCAAGCGCCCGCGCCAGCAGAGATATCGGATGCTCGCATTTTTTGCTGGTCGACATCTCAATCTGCCATTTGCAGGTTTCGCAGTCACTGATCACCAGATCAATCCCGCTTTCTTCTATCTGACGGAACAGCGGGGAACCAATCGCCTGTGATGTTTCGTAATTTTCCTTTTTAAATCCGTAAGTCCCGGCGATGCCGCAGCACTGTGAATCGAGCACAATCAGCTCCACTCCGGGAATGGCGCGGATAAGCTCAAGGGAATACGCCGTCCAGCCCATTTTTTCCATATGACACGGCGTGTGATAACCGACTTTCAGCGGCGTATGCTTCAGCGCCGGTTTGCGCCCGTCCTGCATCAGCCGGTAAAGATAGCGCGTCACCAGCTCAATGTTATCGCGCAGCGGCGCGGTATCCACATCCAGAATATGCGGATATTCATCCCGCAGGGTAAAGGCGCAGGTGGAGGATGTCGCAATCACCGGCATCTTCTGTTCAACAATGGCTTTGGTGAGGGACTCCACATTCACTGCGGCCTGTTTTTTCGCCTGCTTTGCAAAACCGTTGGCGATCAGCGCCACACCGCAGCATTTTTCCCGTTCCAGCAGCTGCACCCCGATCCCCATGCTGTTAAACACCTTAATCACATCTTTGCCGAGCTGAGGATGGTTATAATTCACATAACAACCATGAAAATACGCGACCTGTTCACCGAAGCCAGCCTGTTTTTCCTGCTGTTTTTTATACCAGCGGCGGAATGTGCCGAAAGAGTATTTCGGCAGCTCACGGCGGTGATCAATTTTCAGGGCGGTATCCAGCAGTTTACGTACCGGTTTCAGACCGGTGATAGTATTGACTACCGGAGCAAACGGCGAGGAAAGTGATCCCATCAGATCAGTATGGCTCAGGATCGCATCGCGGATCTTCGGCCGTGACGGGTGATACGTCAGTTTGGCACGGGCAATAATATCCCCGATGCGGACATCTGACGGACACGCCACTTCACAGCGCTTGCAGTTGGTGCAGAGCGTGAGTGCGTCATCATACAGCATGGCGTCTTTCAGGCGCAGCCGTTCACCGTCCGGCCCCGCCTGTTTCGGTCCCGGATAATCCGGATTCACTTTTGCCACCGGACAATACGTTGTGCAGACGGTGCATTTGATACAATTCTCGAACTGAGTTTGTCCCGTACTCATACCTGTTCCTCCGTTACCGCCGCGCCAATCTGCGCCAGAATCTGTTCAGCCGCATACATCGCGGTGACAAGGGAAACACCTGCGCCGCAACCCTCCTGTAACGGGTTATACCCGCCCAGCACCGCACCGACAGCACGGAGATTGGTGATGGCGCCCTGCGCATCCGCCGGATGCAGATGCGCATCTGTTGCCACCCCGGCTTCCAGATAACGCTGACGGGCAAACAGATCCGCGGATGTCCACTCCCGGCGCGGCAGCGTTTCTGTCAGTTGCAGATTGAGCAGCGGCTCATAGATATGGTCAATATCGCTCGCCAGCCCGTTACTGAAGAAGCTGCCGGTGGCCAGCACAAACTGCTCTGCCTGTACCGGAATGTCACCGTGATTGCGGGTAAACAGATGCGTAATACGCTGACCGTTACGACGGACAGAAATAACACTGTCCCCCGGCATGACAAATCCGCCCGCCCGGCGGAAGCGGCCCAGCAGAGCCTGATGCAGACGCATTCCCAACAGTGACGGCGGCAGCGTCGGTAACTGATAAACCGTTTTATTCAGCTGCTGCTGTAAAAAAGTCACTCCGTCACTGTTTTCCGTCCCGAAGCAGGCCGGTAAAATCAGGATCTGTTCCGTGAGCCCGCACTGTGCCAGCTCATCCGCCAGTTCCTGCCGGTTTTGCGGTAAATCCAGCACACGGGCGATATTGACGGAACGGAACTCACTCGGGTTATTGCGTAACTTATCCAGACACGGCAGATGCAGGGTATACGCCTGCGCCGGATACCCCTGACGGGTAAGCGCAGCGGCGGCCATTTCCGCCTGAAAATCAAGAAATCCGGTGATACCGACAACGGCGGCCGGTTGCCAGTTTTCCGTCATTTTTTCGGTCAGTACCGGCACCACATCCGGCGTCAGCCAGCTCATCCGCCACTGCCCGGCCGGGGTCAGACGCCAGTGATTACGCTCCGCCGATCCCTGCAGCGGCAGGGTATCCTGCTGCAATAACGCCATCGCCTGCGATACACCGCGGCGTACCGCACTCTCCCCGATCACACTGTAGGGATGCGCAGGCGCCTGATGTGCCAGCGCCGCCAGTGCGGAAAGCGGTTCCGTGACCGGCTGCCCGTCCGGCAGCGCAGACAGCAGATCCAGTGACGCGGAGGAGAAATGCAGCGCGCTCTGTCCGGCGCTGATAATCGCGCAGCTCAGCCCGCTTTCTGCCAGTTTCACACCGCAGGAAAGCCCGGCAAGACCACCACCGGCGATAACCACATCATATTTCATGCTGCTCTCCCTGTTCTTCTGTCCCGCTGTTTTCCAGCCCGCACAATCCCTGATACACCCAGCCGGTGAACTCACTTTCGCGCAGCGCATTCCCCCACGCCACCGGACGCACACCTTTCCAGCGTTCGTTCAGGAAGTGCATCAGTCCGGCTTCCGATTTTTCCGCCGTGGTTACTTTCAGCTGTGTCAGCAGCCCCGCCGCGCGGCAGGCGCACAGTTCACCCTGGCAGGTGCCCATGCCGACGCGGGTGCGGCGGCGCAGATCAAGCAGGTTATTCACTGTCAGGCTTTCCGCTGCATAACGTACCTCACCGGCGGTCACCGCTTCACATTCACATACCAGGCTTTTATCCAGGCGCGTGGTGTGCGGCAGCTCCGCCGCACGATCACCGTGGCGGTACACCGCCGAGCCGCGCAGCGGCGCAGGCAGGGAAATCACTTTACGCAATGTCTGTTCCGCCGAATGTGCCGACCCCGGCAGCGGCACATCTGCCGTGGAGCACGCCACGGTAATACCGAGCTTCGCGCACACCATATCGGTTGCCCGCTCCGCCATCAGCCGGTATGTCATCAGCTTGCCGCCGGTGATGGTGAGAAAGCCGTGCAATCCGTCACGCTGCGCATGATCCAGCAGCACAATCCCGCGGCTGATACTGCGTCCGGTCGGATCATCATCCGCCGCCACCAGCGGGCGGACACCGGCATACGCCCGCAGAATACGCGCCTGCGCCATTGCCGGTGCCAGTCGTGAGCCTTCACGGATCAGGGTATCGACCTCATCCGCTGTGACGATCATATTGTCGATATCATCATAAGGAATATGAACTGACGTGGTGCCGATCAGGGAAATGGTATCCCCCGGCACCAGGATATCCGCATCACCGGGTTTGCGGCAGCGGTTGATCACGTGCTGATTAAGGCGGTGCCCGAGGATCAGCAGTGCACCTTTGGCAGGCAGCATACTGATATGTACCCCGGTAAAACCGGCGATACGCTGACTCCAGATCCCCGCCGCATTCACCACGACCGGCGCATACAACGGATAACTGCGGTGATGACGGTGATCATAAACCTGCACACCAATCACCCGGTCACCCTGACGCAGCACATCCGTGACTTCGTGATAAGTCAGCACCTGTGCGCCGTGCTCCCGCGCATCCAGCATATTGGCGGCAGTCAGGCGGAACGGGTCCACAGTGCCGTCCTGTACTTTTACCGCACCGCACAGCGCCGGGTTTACAGACGGCTCAAAACGCAGCGCCTCCTCCGGGGACATTACCTGTGTATCAATTCCCGCCGTGCGGCAGGCATCAATAAAAGTGGCCTGATAGGCCATCTCATCTTCCGGCAGTGTGATAAACAGGCCGTCTGTTTCCTCAACACAGTGACGGGCAATGTGCCGCAAAATCCGGTTTTCTGAAATACATTCGCGGGCCGATTCCGGATCAGTCACCGCATAACGGGCACCGCTGTGCAGCAGGCCGTGATTACGGCCGGTCGCGCCGGTCGCGATATCAAACCGTTCCAGCAACAGAGGGCGCAGACCGCGCCGGGCACAATCCCTGGCCATCCCGGCTCCGGTTGCGCCGCCGCCGATGATAATGACATCGGCTTCATTGACAGGTGAATCAGACATGGGTTCCTCTCAGTCATTTTCCTTTATTATGGTTACAGCTTAGCCGTTATTTTCCTTTCCATGATTGATAATGAGCAAAAACGAAACTAAATAACCATAATCAAGAGCGAAAAAAACCATAGTCGTGATGAATATCACATATTCGCAACATCAGGTATTTTTCTCAGAAAATACCCGTAAACCGACTGATTTTCCGCCGGTTTTCTGTCTGATTCACACCTCTGAGATTTAGTTATTGTCCCGCCGCAGATATGCGCTATGCTTTTAGCGCTAATTATATGTTTACCCTGTATATTTTATGTAACCAAAACAAAACAAAATAACTACACCCGAGTAATTACTTAGGTGATTACCTGAAATATCCGGTTATTCATCCGCAAAAATGCAAAATTAGCGCTTAAAACCCTTGGTTATATCAAATTTAAACGATCAGCTATTCGCTATACTTTGAACAGAATGTGATTTTATAACCAATCAGCAACCGGAAATGATTAGCATTTTTATCAACTGAAAGGATTCGGTTACTGATAACAATTTTGAGTACCTGTTTCAGATTTCGTTTTTACATTTTAACTTTCGATTTACCTGAACAATGGAGAAGCACAGTGCAAACCTTTAATGCCGATATCGCAATTATCGGAGCAGGCGGTGCAGGGCTGCGGGCGGCGATTGCTGCTGCGGAAGCTAACCCGAACCTGAAAATTGCTCTGATCTCAAAAGTTTACCCGATGCGCAGCCACACTGTGGCCGCAGAAGGTGGCTCTGCGGCTGTGACACAATCCCATGATTCCTATGATTATCATTTCAGTGATACGGTGTCCGGGGGCGACTGGTTATGTGAGCAGGATGTGGTGGAGTATTTTGTCGAACACTGTCCGGCAGAAATGACTCAGCTGGAACTGTGGGGCTGCCCGTGGAGCCGTAAAGAAGACGGTTCTGTCAACGTACGCCGCTTTGGTGGTATGAAAATCGAGCGGACCTGGTTCGCCGCCGATAAAACCGGTTTTCATATGCTGCACACCCTGTATCAGACCTCACTGAAATACCCGCAGATCCAGCGGTTCGATGAGCATTTCGTCCTCGATATTATTGCGGATGAAGGCCATGTGCGCGGTCTGGTGGCCATCAATATGATGGAAGGGACAAAAGTTCAGATCCGCGCCAATTCAGTGATTATGGCGACCGGCGGTGCCGGTCGTGTCTACCGCTATAACACCAACGGCGGGATTGTCACCGGCGACGGAATGGGAATGGCTTTCCGTCACGGCGTACCGCTGCGGGATATGGAATTCGTTCAGTATCACCCGACCGGTCTGCCGGGCTCCGGTATTCTGATGACAGAGGGCTGCCGGGGCGAAGGCGGTATTCTGGTCAACAAAGACGGCTACCGCTATTTGCAGGACTACGGCATGGGTCCGGAAACCCCGCTCGGTCATCCGGAAAACAAATACATGGAACTCGGCCCGCGCGATAAAGTGTCCCAGGCTTTCTGGCACGAATGGCGCAAAGGCCGGACCATCAAAACCAGCCGCGGTGATGTGGTCTATCTGGATCTGCGTCATCTGGGCGAGAAAAAACTGCTGGAGCGCCTGCCGTTTATCTGCGAACTGGCAAAAGCCTATGTCGGCGTGGACCCGGTCAAAGAGCCGATCCCGGTTCGTCCGACCGCACACTACACCATGGGCGGGATTGAAACCGACCAGCGCTGTGAAACCCGTATCAAAGGCCTGTTTGCTGTCGGTGAGTGCTCCTCCGTCGGTCTGCACGGTGCAAACCGCCTCGGCTCCAACTCACTGGCGGAACTGGTGGTCTTCGGTCGTCTGGCCGGGGAAGAAGCCGCTAAGCACGCGCAGGAAACACACGCGGCCAACAGCAATGCTATCGATGCCCGTACCGCGGATATCGAAAACAACCTGAAAGCGCTGATGAACCAGAAAGGCACAGAAAACTGGGCCAAACTGCGCGACGAGATGGGTGAGGCAATGGAAGAAGGCTGCGGGATTTACCGCACACCGGAACTGATGCAAAAAACCATCGATAAACTGGCCGAACTGAAAGAACGTTTCAAACGCGTTGAAATTACGGATCGCTCATCTGTCTTCAATACCGACCTGCTCTACACCATTGAGCTGGGCTTTGGTCTGGATGTTGCGGAATGTATGGCGCACTCCGCCTTTAACCGTAAAGAATCACGCGGCGCGCATCAGCGTCTGGATGAAGGCTGTACCGAACGCGACGATGTCAATTTCCTGAAACACACCCTTGCTTTCCACAATCCGGACGGCTCGCCGCATCTGGAATACAGTGATGTGAAGATAACCAAATCCGCCCCGGCAAAACGTGTCTACGGTGGTGAAGCGGCAGCGGCTGAACAGGCGGCAAAAGAGAAGGAAAACGTCAATGGCTGAGATGAAAATGCTGAAAATGTCAGTGATGCGCTATAACCCGGAAACGGATAACGAGCCGCATGCTGTCACGTATCAGGTGCCTTACGATGAGCAGACGTCACTGCTGGATGCGCTGGGCTATATCAAAGACAACCTGGCGCCGGATCTCTCCTACCGCTGGTCATGCCGGATGGCTATCTGCGGCTCCTGCGGCATGATGGTCAATAAGGTGCCGAAACTCGCCTGCAAAACCTTTCTGCGCGAATACCCGCAGGGTATGCAGATTGAGGCACTCGGCAACTTCCCGATCGAGCGTGACCTGGTTGTGGATATGACGCATTTTATCGAGAGCCTGGAAGCCATCAAACCTTACATTATCGGCAATGATCGCAAACCGTCCGAAGGCCCGAATAATCAGACGCCGGGACAGATGGCGAAATACCATCAGTTTTCCGGCTGCATTAACTGCGGTCTGTGCTACGCGGCCTGTCCGCAGTTCGGTCTGAATCCGGAATTCCTCGGCCCGGGTGTGCTGACACTGGCGCAGCGCTATAACACCGACAGCCGCGATCACGGCAAAAAAGAGCGGATGAAACAAATCAACGGCGATAACGGCGTATGGACCTGTACCTTCGTGGGTTACTGCTCGGAAGTCTGTCCGAAACATGTGGACCCGGCAGCTGCGATTCAGCAGGGTAAAGCCGCCAGTGCGGAAGATTACATTATTGCCCGTCTGAAACCACAATAAGGAAAAGAGAAATGACGACCAAACGTAAGCCTTATGTGCGTGAAATGACACCGACATGGTGGAATAAACTCGGTTTTTACCGTTTTTATATGCTGCGGGAAGGCACCGCAGTGGTCCAGCTCTGGTTCAGCCTGCTGGTGATGTACGGCGTTTACTGCCTCAAGGGCGGTCCCGCAGACTGGGCCGGTTATGTCCACTTACTGCAAAACCCGGTGGTGGTGCTGATCAATATCCTGACGCTGGCCGGCACCCTGCTGCATACCGTGACCTGGTTTCAGCTGGCACCGAAAGCCGTCAATATCGTTATCAAAGACGAAAAAATGGGACCGGAGCCGATTGTCCGTCTGCTCTGGATTGTGACCCTCATCGTTAACGCCGTCATTCTGGCCGTTGCATTACTGTGGTAAGGAAGGGAACTGATATGATTAATCCGAATCCGAAACGTTCACAGGAACCGGTTTTCTGGGGAATGTTTGGCGCAGGCGGCATGTGGAGTGCCATCGTTTCACCGGCAGTTATTGTACTGCTGGCCTTTCTGCTGCCGTTCGGCCTCGCGCCGGATATGCTCAGTTATGACCGCATCCTGGCTTTCTGTCAGGGGTTTATCGGGAAGGTTTTTCTGCTGCTGATGATTATCCTGCCGCTGTGGTGTGCGCTGCACCGTCTTCACCACTGTATGCATGACCTGAAAATCCATGTACCTGCGGGACGCTGGGTCTTTTACGGTCTGGCAACGATCCTCAGTGTAATGGCCGTGATTGGTGTGTTCACACTGTAATCGGTGTCCGTTACAAAAAGACCGGCTCCTGAAGTGCGCCGGTCTTTTTTTATCTGCTGTCAGGCTACCTCTTCCCGGTTAAGCTGCCAGTAACTGAGCTGCACCGGAGAAAGGCCGCGAAATGTGAGTGTTGCGGGTTGCTGCGGGAAATAACGGCTGCTCATCACCGCCTCACCGTCATTGATAAAAATCTCCACACTCGAATGATCCGTCAAAATATGCAGCCGCGTCACTTCACCCTGCCAGTAACGGTGCAGCCAGTCACCGCTGACCAGACTGCGGCGGGACAGGCGGATTTCATGTCCGTCATAGGAAAAAATCAGATGTTTGCTGAAGTTCAGGATAAGCGGGCCGGAGAGCCTGATAATCACTTCCAGCCGCCCCGCACTCAGTTCCAGTGCATTATCCGCCTCACCTGACCACTGACCGCCCGCACCACGCAGGGCTTCCAGCTCTCTCACCGGCCGCTGGTACAGTTGTCCGTTACGCAATGTCAGTTCACGGGGACAGGTCATCTGATGGAGCCAGCCATTTTTGATTGTCGGCTGCTGCATCTCTTCGCCGCCCGGCGCGCCCATCAGCGCCACCATAATACGTCGTCCGTCCGGGGCAAGTGTTGTCTGCGGGGCATAAAATTCAAACCCGGCATCCGTTTCGTAAACCTGAGGTTTATGACGGAAAATTTTGCTTTCATAATCAAAATCCCCGACCAGATACGCGCCGGGGGAGGTATTCAGAAAACGGGTGGGTTCGCGCGGCATACCGCGGGGACAGCACAACAGCACCCATTCATCACCGAGCCGGAAAAAATCCGGATTTTCCCACAAATACCCGGCATCCCGCAGCCCGCCGCAGTGGCTGCCGGCCAGTACCCCCCGCAGTGCCCACTCACCTAACTCTGTTGCGTCGTACAGCAGCACACAACCACGGTCATTGACGTCACGGGCCCCCAGTACCATGAACCACTGCCCGCAATGCTGCCAGACTTTGGGATTAACCACATCGGCACTGTATCCTTCGGGCAGTCCCAGCGCAGTGCCGTATTTCTCAAATATGCCGTCCGCTTTTTCCCGTGCCAGGCACTGCCACGATGCACGGGAACCATCCCGGTACGACAAACTGCCGGTATAGCAAAGTGTCAGCGTGTTATCGTTTACCACTGCACTGCCGGAAAAACAGCCTCCTGAATCATAATTACCGGACGGCAGCAGTGCCACCGGCTCATGTATCCAACTCACCAGATCTGCCGAAGACCAATGTCCCCAGCACGGTTGTTTATGCTCACACCCAAACGGTTCCCACTGATAGAACAGGTGCCAGACGTCATTGTGATAAATAAATCCGGCCGGATCATTCATCAGACCGCACACCGGTGCTGTATGCCAGCCGGGATAATGCATATCACGCTGTGCTCTCCCCTGATGCTTCATTAAGGCCTGCACAATCCCTGACAACAGTACTGTCTGTGCCATATCCCTGTCCCCTGTATCCCCTTGTCCTGTTTTTCAGAAACTATGAAACCACAGATATGGTACAGAATGCGAGTACCAACCCTCTAAGATAATTCAGAATCCGACGGGTAACAGCGGTATATCCGGTAATTTCTTATTCTGTAACCGGTTTTTTATCTTACTGACACGTGTATCACTGTTTTATGAAAAAACAGTCTTGTGCAGGAATAACGGAACGGAGGGATACGGCAGAAAATAACGGTGTTAAACACCTGTCAGAACAGGTGTTTTTATCCGGAAACCGGACAGCATACGGCTACGCATTACCACGCAGAAAATACGATACATCCTCTTCCACACTTTCCATGGCCAGCAGTGCATCCAGTGTATCGCGGGCTTCCTGTTCATCGATAATGCTCATCGCAAAGCCCACATGAACCAGCACCCATTTTCCCAGCATGTCTGACGGCTCACCTTCACACACCAGTGCGATGTTCACATCCCGTCTGACACCGCACACTTCCACCTGCGCATTGTCTGTTACAGAGTCACCCACGGCAACGATTTGCCCGGGAATACCTAAACACATAACCGGCTCCTGATTGACTGATATGTCCTTACCGGACTACTGAATTTCAATTTGTCTGACCTGCATGGCATCGCTGCTGTCCACCTGCAGGTTATGGCTGCCGCAATGCGGACATCCGGTATTAAACCCGGCCACACTGACCGGTTTCTGACAATCCCGGCACCAGGCCTGCGCCGGGACGGTGGTGACATGCAGTACGGCTCCTTCCGCCAGTGAATCACGGCAGACGATATCAAAGCAAAAATGCAGGGCATCCTCTTCAATGCAGGATACCGCACTCAGTTCAAGCCAGACAGCGGTGACGCGCTGCGCCCCGCTCTGTTTTGCCTGCTGCTCAATAATATCAAGCGCATTCTGGCATAACGTAACCTCATGCATCCGTCTGTCCTCAGGACATCAGGTCGGCCGGCATTTCAAATGCGGCACGGCGGCGGCGTTCTTTCACAATCTCATCCATCTTATTGCGGTCAACCACCATTAATGCATGAGTCGGACACACTTCCACACAGGCAGGCCCGCCCGCGCGGGTATGGCATAAATCACACTTGTGTGCTTCCGCACGGTACTGCGGGATCGTGTTCAGCGCAGTGGTCTGTTGTGCAACAGGACGGCTGATCACTTCCATGGTGCCGTACGGACAGGCAATCACACAGGTTTTGCAGCCGATACATTTTGCCTGATCGACATACACGAAATCATCTTTACGGCTGATAGCGCCGTTCGGACAGACATTGGCACACGGTGCATCCTCGCACTGACGGCAGACAACCGCCGTACTGATGGTGTACCCTTTCATCACATGAATACGGGGAAAGAATTCATCTTTCACCACGGTTTCAATACCGGTTTCCTGCTCTTGATGCGAAACGACACAAGCGACTTCACATGTGTGACAGCCAATGCACTTCTTTGGGTCTGCAATGATGAAACGGTTCATCATACTCTCCTGAATGATACGCGGCGACTTCACATCCGGCACTCCGGTGCAGCCGTCCTCTGGTTAGAATAATCAGGAAATAAGCATGCATCGTGCCAGTCTGGCATTTTTTTTAATTTCAGTGAAATCAGCGTATTAATAAATAATGCTGCCGTACCGTGTGTCATAGTGAGAATATTCGTCACACAGTTCGACATTTTTGACGATAATTTTTATCATCAGCAGGTGTCATAATATATTAGGTTTTCATCCTGCTAAAAAATAGGGGATTGGATCAAACTTAAATCAGACAGCGATATTCTTTTTTTATAGAGTCATTACAATAATGGTTATTACCTCTCTGAAACTTATTTATACCTACAACTATTCAGAGCAGAATTAATTTTAAGAGCAATCCGTCCGGATCAGGAATGAGAAAGACGAAGATGAGCGGAGACGTTGTGGACAACACTGACAAGACCGAACACATACGCCATGAACGTGACCAGTACCGGATATTGGTAGATATCACCAACTCAGTGCTTTCCCATCTGGAGATGGATGGCCTGATTGCTGAAGTCTCCCGTGAGATCCACCGGTTTTTCGGGCTGAGCCAGATAAGCATTGCGTTGTGTGATAACTACAGTTCAGCTGTATATCTTTGTTATTCCAGTTATTATCAGCCCCGCAAACCCACAGAAAAGACATTATATCATCTGGATGAACTGCACCCTGATCTGGCACAGGTTCTGGACAGTAACCAGCCGATGCGCCTGACACTCGACAGCGCAACAAAAGATCCGCTGTATCAGCATGTCTGCGCGCAGGGCATGACAGAAACCCTGCTGCTGCCGCTGGCATTTAACCACAAACCACTGGGTGTTCTGGTGTTGTCTCATGAAAATAATCATATTTTTACTGACGATAACTGTAATCTTCTCAAGCAGATAGCCGCCCGTTTTGCCATTGCGGTGGATAACGCCGCTGCTTACGAAGAGATCACCCGGCTGAAAGACAGCCTGAAGCATGAAAACCTGTGGCTGAATGAACAGATTCACAATAACGAGAGTTTCAGTGAAATCATTTTCCAGAGTGATGCCATGCGTAACATTCTGGAGCAGGTGGATCTGGTTGCCGCCAGTGACAGTACCGTTCTGATCCTCGGTGAAACCGGTACCGGGAAAGAGCTCATCGCCCGTGCTATCCATCGCCTGAGTGAGCGCCATCACCGCAGCATGATCAAAATGAACTGCGCGGCTATTCCCTCCGGTCTGCTGGAAAGTGACCTGTTCGGCCATGACAAAGGGGCGTTCACCGGTGCGACCACCACCCATATCGGCCGCTTTGAAATGGCAGATAAAAGTACCCTGTTTCTTGATGAAATCGGTGATATGCCGCTGGATCTCCAGCCAAAACTGCTGCGGGTATTACAGGAACGGGAAATAGAACGCATCGGCGGTAATAAGGTGATTCCGGTAGATGTCCGGCTGATTGCCGCGACTAACCGCAACCTGAAATCCATGACCGATGATCGTGAATTCCGCGAAGATCTCTACTACCGGCTGAATGTGTTTCCTATCTGGATCCCGCCGCTGCGCGAGCGTCCGGAAGATATTCCGCTGCTGGCGACCTATTTCACACAGAAAATCGCCCGCCGGATGAACCGCAATATCGACTGTATCCCGCGTGATGCCCTGGAACAGCTGAGCCGCTATCCGTGGCCGGGCAACGTGCGCGAGCTGGAAAATGTGATTGAGCGGGCGGTGATCCTGACACGCGGAAATACGCTTAATATTCAGCTGCATGAGCTGAATATCCCAAAGCATTCACGCCTGAAAACGGCGCTGGAGACACCAAGCTCACTGGAAAAACGGATGCAGACTGCCGCACCGGAAAGTGACGATGAAGAACGTGACCGGATTATTGCCGCGCTGAAAGCCACCAACGGTGTGGTCGCCGGTGCCCGGGGTGCCGCAACCCGTCTGGGGCTGAAACGGACAACATTATTATCCCGCATGCAGCGGTTAGGTATTACCGTACAGGATATATTTGAGGAAGATAATCACTAAGATGATATTAAAACAGCGCACTTCTGAAATAAGAATATATCGCAAATAAAAATACATCTCAAAAATAGCTGTCGTAATATGTTCATTTATTTTGCAGACAATACTTTTACAGACAATACTATGTGATCAAAATTCAAAAACAGAATCTGTCTGACATCATAATTAAACAAAAAATGAAAATATAAAAAAACCGGCGGTCATTTCTGAACGCCGGTTTTTATCATATTATAACAGACGGATGATCACCCTTCCGCAGCTTCACGCAGACGGCGCTTAATACCGGTATATTCCTGAACAACATAATGCTCAGCCTGTTTCTGATCCGCAATCGGCTCGACACGGACAGCACAGTATTTATATTCCGGGGTTTTGGTAATCGGGCTGAGGTTTTCTGCCACCAGCTCGTTACATGCACCAATCCACCACTGATATGTCATATAAACCGCCCCTTTGTTCGGACGTTCACTGACATTGGCACGCGTGATAACTTTCCCCTGACGGGATGCCACCCAGACCAATTCCTGATCTTTAATACCCAGCGATTTCGCATCTGCGGTATTGATCTGAACATAGCCCGGCTCATCCGCCAGTGCCGCCAGTGCTTTACAGTTACCGGTCATGGAGCGGCAGGAGTAGTGCCCCACTTCACGGACGGTTGCCAGCACCATCGGATAATCATCACTGACCTGATCAATCGGCGGACGCCATTCACAGGTATAGAACTGACCTTTGCCGTTCGGGGTATCAAAGATACCGCCGTCGTACAGGTATTCTGTTCCCTGGTCACTGTCAGCCACATCGCGGCACGGCCACTGGATATACGCCAGATCCGCCATCTTCTCGTAGGTCGCACCATAATAGATAGGGCAGAGTTCACGTAACTCATCCCAAATCTCTTTGGTGTTGTTGTAATGCATCGGATAACCCATCGCGGTGGACATCAGACTGATAATTTCCCAGTCCGGTTTCACATCGCCGACCGGCTCAACCGCTTTATAGAAGCGCTGGAACCCGCGATCCGCTGCGGTATACACCCCTTCATGTTCCCCCCAGGAAGTAGCAGGGAAAATCACGTCGGCAATCGACGCGGTTTTGGTCATGAAGATATCCTGGACAATCAGCAGATCCAGTTTATCGAAGGTGCGGCGGATAGTCGCCAGATCCGGTTCTGTCTGAAGCGGATCTTCACCCATCACGTAGTGCGCCTTCAGTACGCCCTCGTCAATAAAGTGCGGAACCTCACTCAGCGGAATACCGTTTTCGTCAGGCATTTTTTCGATGCCCCAGAATTTGGCAAATTTCTCCAGAGCGGCTTTATCTTCCACATACTGATAGCCCGGCAGAGTATTCGGCAGTGCACCCATATCACAGGCACCCTGAACGTTGTTCTGACCGCGGACAGGGCCGACCCCGACATGCGGTTTACCCAGGTTGCCGGTCAGTAACGCCAGGCTGGTCAGTGCGCGGACGGTTTCCACACCCTGATAGAACTGCGTGACACCCATACCCCACAGAATGACCGCATTTTCTGCTTTCGCATACATACGGGCAGTTTTGCGGATGTCATCGGCTTTCAGACCGGTGGTCGCTTCCACAGACTCTGGTGTATACGGCTCAACCAGCTTGCGGTATTCCTCAAACTGCTCGGTATGGCCATCGATAAAGGCTTTATCGTGCAGATTTTCTTCAATAATCACATGCGCCAACGCATTGATAAGCGCGATGTTTGAACCATTTTTCAGTGCTAAATGAATATCAGCAAGACGTGCTGATTCAATATAGCGCGGGTCACAGACAATAATCTGTGCACCCTTCTCTTTCGCCTTCACAATGCGGCGGGCGACGATAGGGTGTGAATCCGCGGCATTGTAACCGAAGATAAAAATACATTTGGTATCCTCAATCTCGACGATTGAGTTACTCATTGCGCCGTTACCGACCGAACGCTGCAGACCTGCAACCGAAGGGCCGTGTCAGACACGTGCGCAGCAGTCAATATTGTTACTGCCGACTGCCGCACGAACAAATTTTTGCATCACGAAGTTAGCTTCGTTACCCGGACCACGGGATGAACCCGTTGTCATAATGGCTTTCGGGCCGTACTTCTCTTTGATAGCCAACAGGCGGGAACTGGCAAACTCAATCGCCTCTTCCCAGGAGACCGGTTCCAGTTTGCCACCACGCTGACGGCGGATCATGGGGGTCTTTAAGCGGGGGGTTAAAATCTTGGTGTCATGAATGAAGTCCCAGCCATAATACCCTTTCAGGCAGAGCTCTCCTTCATTGGTGTGACCATTCGCGCCCTCCGCGCCAATGATCTTCCCGTTCTCCACCTTCAGGTTAATTTTACAGCCTGAGGCGCAATACGGGCAGACGGTGATGACTTTTTCCATCAACATTGCTCCTATATCTTCTTTTAGCGGATAAATACCGCCTTATCACCACCAGTCATGCAGGGTTTATGCCAATTTTAAATCTGAAATAAAAACCCTTTAACTTACTGAATATAGTTTGTTTTAATTTTTTTATTATGACCATGACAGGCGATGGCACCGACGGGATCGTCAAAAATGTCGAACGCGCCTGTCCGGTGTCAGATGACGACACGGACGCAGCCACGTCCCTTCAGAACAATTTTACAATTGCATGATGAATTATAACTGTGTTAAAGAAGTACAATATGATGGTGATCAATCATCCGCACCGCCGGTTTTTTTCCGTATTTCATAACAGTTTACGAAAATTTCCCTGCTGACTGTTGATATCGGTTCCCCGGTACTGTTTTACAATGACAGTAACAACGACTTAATTTTTCACGGCTCTTCCTGACGGATACTGCGCGTGGCTCCGCGTATTATCAAAATAATAAAAGAGAGATAAAAACCTGATATGAAAATTAATGATATTTTAATCGCCCTGCTGGTCGCCGTGATCTGGGGGGTGAACTTCGTGGTGATCAAAGTGGGCGTCACCGGTATTCCGCCGCTGTTTCTCGGGGCGCTGCGTTTTCTGTTTGTGGCACTGCCCGCAGTCTTCTTTATTCCGCGTCCGAAAATCGCCCTGAATCGTCTGGTTATCTACGGCCTGACTATCTGTTTCGGCCAGTTTGCCTTTCTGTTCAGTGCAGTCAAAGCCGGGATGCCGGCCGGAATCGCCTCTGTGGTATTGCAGTCTCAGGTCTTTTTTACCATTGTTCTCGGCGGTCTGATCCTGAAAGAGTCACTGAAAATCAGTCAGGTGATCGGCATTATTGTCGCCGTTGTCGGGTTAACCGTGCTGGCGAAAGGCGGGGACAGCGGCAGTCTGACCGATATTCCGCTGATGGCGCTGATGATGACGCTGGCCGGGGGCTTCTCCTGGGCCTGCGGTAATATCTGCAACCGTATCATTATGAAAGAGACACCGGACTGCAACGGTATGTCACTGGTCGCCTGGAGTGCACTGGTGCCGATTGTTCCGTTTATCCTGATGTCGCTGTGGATGGAAGGTGCGGACGCGATTGTCAGCAGTATTTCCCATATCAGCCTGCTGACCGTGGGGGCAATTATGTATCTCGCCTATCTCTCCACGTTTGTCGGTTATACCTTATGGAGCCGTCTGCTGGGCCGTTACGAAACCTGGCGTGTCACGCCGTTTGCCCTGCTGGTGCCGTTTGCCGGGATTGCCAGCAGCGCGCTGCTGCTGGGTGAAACCATCACCATGATGCAGTTTGCCGGTCTCGGTTTTATTATGGCGGGTCTGATTCTGACGGTATTCGGCAAACGTCTGGTGTCACTGCTGACACGCAGACAATCAGCCTGAAGAGAATAACAGTCAGCCCGGATGTTTACGGGCTGACTGACCGGCAAAATTACAGCGTGTACAGTCTTTCTCTCATTATACGCTGTTGTAATTGTACATCCGGTAATGAGTGCTTCCGGTCATTATCCGGTATACTGACCGTATTTCCGGGCTTATACGGCACAGCATAGTTATTTTCATGCAATGATTCATATCCCGGCTCCTCTGATTTCACATTGCTGCCTGCATCCAGGCTATCACGTGGCACAGCATAAGTATCGTCGCAGACCAGCACCATGTTCCCTGAGTCAATTACATTGTCTGTATCCCGGTAAACATCCAAATCTTCATAAATATGATTTGCAGGGTCATCGGCTTCTGCTGTTCCGGTTTCACCGCTGACCACACGGTAAGCTCCCGTGTCTTCATAAAGATTATTTTCAAGGTCATCGGTTTCTGCTGTTCCGGTTTCACCGCTGACCACACGGTAAACTCCCGGGTCTTCATAAAGATTATTTTCAAGGTCATCGGCTTCTGCTGTTCCGGTTTCACCGCTGACCACACGGTAAACATCCAAATCTTCATAAATATGATTTGCAGGGTCATCGGCTTCTGCTGTTCCGGTTTCACCGCTGATCACACGGTAAGCTTTCGGGTCTTCATAAATATTCTCTCTGGCCGAAAACCTCTCCAGCGTTATCACTCTGCCCGGCTTATCACTGCCCTGCTGTTCGCTGAGATGCAAACCAAATGATGACAACATGCCGGAAACGGCAGATTTAACTGTATTCCACGCATTCAATAAAACAGACTTAATCCCGGATGTACTGATATATGACGATAAGCGGTTACTGTCTGCTGAATCATAAATATTATTCATCAGAGTCTGACTATCCGGATATCCCTGTGTTCCCTGTATTCCCTGTGTTGGTCCCATAATAATTCGCTTTATTGTGTTTTAGTGTCGGATTTTATATCGTTATACAGTTGTACCAATGTATTAAACTGCTCGTTTGTCTGTACCATTTTTGAACAACCACTTTCACGCAACTGCAATACAATTTCCTCCGGCATGTTTTTATTACCCGGCTTCAGTATTTCAATCGCTCCGGCGACAACACCGGTACGGCCAATCCCCGCACTGCAATGAATAAACGGCTGCGGTTTGTAGCCGGAGTTCAGTCTGGTCTGCTGCTCAATTTTTCCATTGATACACTCAACCAGTTTTTTCAGTGCCGAAGGAGCAATGGTCGTACAATCTTCCCAGTTTGTAACATGCATAACCGATATCGGTGTTGTTTTGCCGTTTGCAGTTATTTCTATCCGGTAATTGTTCAGTTCAAGATTATCAACCTTTGTACTGCGGGCACTAACGTTCTCATCAACTTTGTATTTCACCGAAATATCACCATAGCAGTCATTCCGGCAGAAATACGCCGGAAGATGCCGGTTAGTGATATCAGCACGGGAAGAAAGCACAACCAACACCCCCGGTTTTTGATCCGCAAGCATACAAAGATGATCACGAAGTCCTTCCGGCTTAGGGTACTGACTGCGCATCGCCAGGTTCACCCCGTCAACTTTCATTTGATTTGCAGGCAACCCCTTGTTTTCCGGTGTAAACAACTGAGTTGCTCTGCAAGTATCGATATTCCTGTAGCGCTGATGATTTACGTCGGTAAGAAAATTATTCTGCTCCACTTTAGCTGCTGTTTTTATCTCCAATTGCTTAAATACATCACCTGATCGTACTGCTTTTATATACTCTGTGGGCGGAGTGAATTCAGGCCGGCCTCTTCGCTGTGCCGGTGACTGATGTGCCGCCTCCCCCGGTAATGGCATTCGCGGGCGCGCCTGCAATAACGGAGGAACCGGTGCAGGGTAAGGTGGCGGCTCCAATAACGGAGGAACCGGTGCAGGATAAGGTGGCGGCTTCAATAACGGCGGAATCGGTGCAGGATAGGGCGGCGGCTTCATAAATGCAGGACGAAACGGCACTGCCGGAAGTCGGCTTAATGGTTCCTGTAACACTATTATCCGCCCCTGATGCTGTGCTGACCTTGGCGGGAGGGGCGGTGGCAGAACATCATTATTCGGAGTGCGGCAGGATGTAACATCAGAATGGATCCCATACATAATTATTCCTCTGGTAGTATCAGTTAATCAAGGTCCAACAAGTAATCTGCTGACTTCAGAATATAGTCAAATAACTCAATAATATGACTGTCTTCTGCTCCCTGAAGTGACAAACGGCTCCAGACCACCCATTCATTTTTTTCATTCAGGGAAATCACCGGTTGCCCGGAAAGCTGCGTTAATGAATTGAGATTCAGAAACTTTTGCAGCAATTCATTATTTTGCGTAATGTGTGGTAACTCCCCGATATTTGCTGACAAATACCAGTCTGTCTCATTAATTACAGTCAAAGATAATGAATATCGCCCGTCAATTGTTAACATAAATGAGTGTTGATCTGCGGCGGGCTGAGAGGAATCCAGTCCGATATGGCGCAACAGCATCATGGCCGCGCGGTGAAAAGAGGATAAATCCTGCATCTCTGTTTCCCTGATTAGTGAAATGATGATCTCATCATGACAAATAATCCGGATATTACTTTCATATCTGATTCATAGAAAAATGTAATCACAGAAAAGAATACAATCACCAAAAAAATCAATCCCATCTTCATTTTATTAAAGAATAAAAAATAACATTAAAATAAAATAATAAATCTCATATATAACTTGGAATTAAAAACATGAAAATAATTCAAACCACACAAAAACCAACAGCAGAAAAACCCTGCTCAAACAGTATGCCGACATTGACATTTATGGATACGCTACAGAAAAGAATATCTCAGGCAAAAAATACACACATGGAATTCAACGGGAGATATATTAATATAACCACAGATATAATCAGACTAAGTAAGGATATATTAGCATGTCAGATTAATGCAGAATCAGGCAGCCTGGAAAAATCCGGTTTTTCTGCAAAATCAAAAAATAAAGGCAAAGATATTATCAGAATATTAGATCAACGATTAAAAGAATGGTATGAATCTGAGAAAATAACGGCACTACCCTCTATTATTTGCCGGGAGTCAGATAAAGAAGCAGAAAAAATTAACATGAAACTACCAGATAAAGTAAAAAAAGAAATAATTGACCTGATAAACGAAAAATACATAAATATTAGCACATTAGAAAAAAGCGCCTCTGTCATTTCCATGATGAACCCTTTAAAATCAGATAACGATTTGATTAGAAAAATAAACATGTTAGGAATAAAGAAAGCGTTGATCAATGACATCAAAAAAGAAGAACCCGAGAAATTTAAATTTCTGGTAGAACATTTTAACAAAGAAAAAATAAAAGATGAAAACTCAATGACACCGGAGGAACTCTTTATTTATCATGATATCCCTATAGTAAGAGAAATAACCGGAAAAATGATATCAGATGTCTACTACAGTATAATTGAAAACATTTACAGCATACTATTCAATGAGTCAGAAACAAGGAAAGCCCCAGATTTTCAGGCGATAAAGAGAGAAATAAAAAATGAAATAGAAAATGAAAATGAAAGACAAAAACCACATCAAAAACAGAAAGAGAAATTAAATAAAGAAAGGGTCACGGATACAGATACGGATACGAATCCGGATAATTATAAACGTGATATTTACGAAGACCTTATCCGCCGTAATTTTTATTCTGAAATAAAAGCAGAACCTTATTCTTTGAAAGAAGAGAGAGAGAAACTCTTTGAGACACTGGATAAAAGCCTGCGTAATGAAAGCCTTTCAGATCAGCGTGCCACGTTTAATCCCGGTATAAAATCGACATCCTCATCTTCGGAAGAAGAACTCAAAAATTTATTCGATATATTGGAAAATAATCATAATACAAGTGATTTATCTGATCAGCGTGCTGTATTAAAGAATAAATAAACTGTAAAAATGGCCGCTTCAGGCTGAAACAAATCCGGTTTGCAGGGGATATTCAATCAATATCCCCTTTTAATATCAGGATTTATTCCGCGCGCTTATCATCTCACTGCAACCACAATCACGCTACATTCCGCTAACAGTGATTAACCTAACAATAATGAAATAAATCCATCTTATCCGCAGGTTACTGCTGGGAACTAAGTCAAATAAGTGTTATTCCTCTCCTGTACAATTGGATAATAACAAACTGAAACTACTTCCTCTTTACTCATTCGGACAGGTGAAATTTATGAAAGCGTTCAAACAACTTGCCGGCGTACTGCTCGCAATTGTCGGTGCCTTTGCCCTCGGGTATATCGCACTGAACAGAGGCGAACAGATCAATGCGCTCTGGATAGTCGTTGCCGCCGTCTGTATTTATCTGGTGGCTTACCGCTATTACGGGCTCTACATCGCTGAAAAAGTGCTGAAAGTCGATGCAACCCGTATGACCCCCGCCTTTAAAAATAATGACGGGCTTGATTATGTGCCGACAGACAAAAAAGTCCTGTTCGGCCACCACTTTGCGGCTATCGCCGGTGCAGGTCCGCTCGTCGGCCCGGTGCTTGCAGCGCAGATGGGTTATCTGCCGGGCATGCTCTGGCTGCTCGCCGGTGTGGTATTAGCCGGTGCGGTGCAGGACTTTATGGTGCTCTTCGTTTCCACCCGCCGCAACGGCCGCTCCCTCGGTGAGCTGGTCAAAGAGGAGATGGGAAATGTCGCCGGGGTTATCGCGCTGATCGCCTGTTTTATGATTATGGTTATCATCCTCGCCGTCCTCGCGATGATCGTGGTGAAAGCCCTGACCCACAGCCCGTGGGGAACATATACCGTCGCCTTTACCATCCCGCTCGCGTTCTTTATGGGGATTTACACCCGCTACATCCGTCCGGGACGTGTCGGGGAAGTTTCTGTTATCGGTCTGATTTTCCTGGTGTTTGCCATTATCTCCGGCGGCTGGGTGGCCGAAAGCCCGACCTGGGCACCGTATTTTGATTATGATGGCGTACAGCTGACCTGGATGCTGGTCGGTTACGGCTTTGTCGCGGCGGTTCTTCCGGTCTGGTTACTGCTGGCTCCGCGTGATTATCTGTCTACCTTCCTGAAAATCGGGACAATCGTCGGTCTGGCGATCGGCATTCTGATTATGCGCCCGATGCTGGAAATGCCTGCACTGACAAAATTTGTCGACGGCACCGGCCCGGTCTGGGCAGGGGATCTGTTCCCGTTCCTGTTTATCACGATTGCCTGTGGTGCGGTTTCCGGCTTCCACGCCCTGATTGCCTCCGGCACCACGCCGAAAATGCTGGCTAACGAAAACCAGGCCTGCTTTATCGGTTACGGCGGCATGCTGATGGAATCCTTTGTCGCGATTATGGCACTGGTTGCTGCCTGTGTAATCGACCCGGGTGTGTACTTCGCCATGAACAGCCCGATGGCTATGCTGGCACCGGCCGGTACCACCGATGTGGTTGCTTCTGCCGCCAGTGTGGTCAGCAGCTGGGGCTTCCAGATAACCCCGGAAACCTTAACCAATATCGCCAATGAAGTGGGCGAACAGAGCATTATCTCCCGCGCAGGGGGCGCGCCGACACTCGCCGTCGGTATGGCCTATATTCTGCACGGAGCGCTCGGCGGCCTGATGGATGTCTCCTTCTGGTATCACTTTGCCATCCTGTTTGAGGCGCTGTTTATCCTGACTGCCGTGGATGCCGGTACACGCTCCGCCCGCTTTATGTTGCAGGATTTACTGGGTGTGATTTCCCCGGCACTGAAACGGACCGATTCCCTGCCCGCCAACCTGATCGCCACCGCACTGTGTGTGCTGGCGTGGGGTTACTTCCTGCATCAGGGCGTGGTCGATCCGCTCGGTGGTATTAACACCCTGTGGCCGCTGTTCGGTATCGCCAACCAGATGCTGGCCGGTATGGCGCTGATGCTGTGTGCTGTGGTGCTGTTCAAGATGAAGCGCCAGGCATACGCCTGGGTGGCACTGGTACCGATGGCGTGGCTGTTAATCTGTACCATGACCGCAGGCTGGGAAAAAGTGTTCAGCGAAGATGCCCGTGTCGGCTTCCTGGCGGTAGCCAATAAGTTCCAGGCGATGATTGACAGCGGTAATATCCCGTCGCAGTACACGGCGTCGCAGCTGTCACAACTTGTGTTTAATAACCGTCTCGATGCCGGTCTGACACTGTTCTTTATGGTTGTCGTGGTCGTACTGGCTGTCTTCTCACTGAAGACCGCGCTGAAAGCACTGAAATCAGACAAACCGACTGATAACGAAACACCGTACGAACCGATGCCGGAAAACTATCTTGATTTAGTGGCAAACAGCAAATCTGCCCACTAAAATCTGATATACTGGTGAAATAAGGAGCGGCAGACAGCTGCCGCTCCTCCGTACGCAACAGGTTCAGGGTCATAATTATGTTTGATACTCTCGCAAAAGCAGGACGTTATCTCGGGCAGACCGCCAAAATGATGATTGGCGTGCCGGATTACGATAACTATGTACAGCACATGAAAAACACCCATCCTGATCAGACACCGATGACCTATGAAGAGTTTTTCCGCGATCGTCAGGATGCCCGTTACGGCAGTAAAGGCGGCCCGAAATGCTGCTGAGCGGCACAACGGACTCCATGTAAAAATACCGCAATAATTTGCGGTATTTTTTTTATGTATCAGCGGCAGTTATTTTCCTGTAAACGCATCAGTTGCCCCAGACGGGCAGAGACTTTTTCGCGGGCATCCCCTTTGGCAATCCCGTTTCCGATACCAAAATCCCCCAGGAACCCTAATACCGTTTTACCGTCAAATTCACCGGTTTTCTCAATTTCCTGCTCAATACTGCGGGTGATAGCAATTTCCTTTTTGATATCATGGCAATCCATTAACGAGGATTCCTCAACGGATATCGCCGCCGCCTGCGGGTATTGTTTGGTGGCACAGGCGGACAGCAGTAAGGCAAACGGGATAATCACAGCGATTTTTTTCATGGTATTTTTACTCTCAGAAAGAAAGCTCAGACCATAAGAAAAAATGCACCGCCCGGATATCAAATACCGACCTTAAATCCGTGTGTTTATAAAAAAACCGCCGGATTTCTGAACTGTAATCCATAATGGTTAGTATATGCTCTGCCATTTCTGATACCCAAGTTACCCCGGAAATCCCGGTACTGCTTTGCCGTCAGATTGCCCGTTTTCTTCAATTTTCTGCTGAATACTGCGTAGGGGAATGGTGATTTTCAATCTATGACTTTTCATTCGCATTTTTAGGTATATACTTTTTTATATTGCAAATTAACGTAATTCATGCAATTAATGGCCTGACAACATGGAATTATTAAATGTAAATGGATTATATTACATGGCTGACATTATCTATCTAACACTAAAAGGTAGTAAACAAGGGCTTATATCTGCTGGTTGTTCCTCTTACGATTCAATTGGTAACAAATATCAAGAAAATCATATTGATGAAATACTTGTGTATTCAACCACCTATGATTTAGCACGAAAACAAAATGTTTCACATGCACCATTTCTTATGACTAAGGCTGATGATAAAGCATCGCCATTATTACTTTCCTCTATTGCTAATAATGAATTACTAGATTGTATTTTTAATTATTACCGTATAGATAAAAGTGGGGTTATGACGCCGTATAAGACAATAAGACTAACTAAAGCATCTATTATTCGCATTACTAATGAGTCGCCTAATTCATTAACAGACAATAACTTACAGTCAATCGAAAAAATATCACTCCTTTATGAGAGCATTACTTGCTCACATAATATTGCTAATACCTCTGGTTATTCAATCAGGGATGAAGCTATTCGGTAGAGGTATGTAATGAAAATTAATGATGTATATTTCAATAGATTCAACATCCCAATCATTACTTCTCCTGATGTTCATTCAGAATCATTAATTAGTGATCCTGTGAAAATATTTGTAGTTTCTAATTATAATTGGGGTATCGGGCATACAGGTTTAGTTGTAGGTGAGGGGCAGGATGCTATTTTATATGACCCCGCAGGAGGATACTCTGGCTGCCCGTCAAAAAAATGCTATGACAATATAAATGAACCCCGAACACTACGCAGTTCCGGGGAGTTTTTTGATTATCCGGAGTTTGACTGGGATGATTACTTATCATTTCAGTTATGGGATGGCCCTGATGTACAAATTATTGAGTTTACAGTACCAAGAGAACAAGCTGAAAAAATAAAATCGCTTATTTTTTCTCATGGTATGGCTGATTGGCTTACTTGTTCGAGAACAGTTTTGAGAATTTTAAAATCCAGTGGCGGAGTTTTTAGTTCACTTGAGGAAAGTATTATTTTCAGAGAGGATCCCTGGAACTTTCGGGAAAAATTAATTGATCTGCATTATCCTAAAAGTGGGGGGGTAATTTCAGGTGCATACTAAATACAAGGTATTAATATTATACTTTTCACTTTCATTAAGCACTGCATTTTTTTATTTTGAAACAGTCCATCAATATTTTTTCAGACTTTACCCTCATTCTGTAAATGTTAATTTGGTTATAGGCGCTCAAACCACTTTATCTTTGTATTTTTTAATTTATTTATTTATTTTGAGCATTCTTTTTATATATAAAACAGATGTTAAAATCACTACAAAATTTAGATTTATCATCTATTTTTTATTTCCATATTTAATTTGTATTTTTGTCTGGATTTTAAATTCACATAATAGAAATAGTGAGTTTCTGGTAAGTGACTGGCTTATTAATTCATATATTATACACTTTGTTTTTGTGATAACACTGTTGTCTTATTTTGTTGATTATATCCTTAGGGTTTTAGTTTTCAGAAGTAAAGATGAATTAATGAAGATATTATGAACCCTTATCCATAAAAAACCGCCGGATTGCTGCGGCGGTTTCAGTGATAGTCAGAGGAACAGGCTCACTCTTCGTCTTCACCTTCAAATAAGGTAAATCCGCCAAAACCGTCCCAGCCCGGCAGTGCATCATAAACCTGCTGCACCGCGCAGGTGACTTTCTCATTAACCGGCATATAAAAACCGACAAGATCCGGCTGAATGCCCAGGAAAATGACGTCCGGGATATCTTCTTTCAGTTGATCAATAAGAAAGTTGAGCGGCAGGTTATGCGTGCTCATGATAAACATCTCTGCGATATCATCCGGATCAATTATACGGATGTCACCGGGGTTCAGGCCGATATCCGCCGCATCAACAATCAGCAGACGTTCCGGTTTCAGCGCCCGCACCTGATGCGCCACATTTTCCGGCGCACTGCCGCCGTTAACGGCAATCCAGCCGTCAACCGGGTTTTGTTCCATCAGGTCAAACAGCATCGGTCCCGCAGCATCATCGCCCATAATGGTGTTACCGACAGCCAGCATCACATTTTTTGCAGTTATTTCACTCATGGGCGGCGCTTCACTATCAGGTAAATAGCCGGTTCACGCTCAATCTCCCCGAGCAGGCGGATCAGCGTGGCACTCCATTCGCGGAAGTCCGGATTGTTATCCTTCGTCAGCGGATCCAGTGCCAGCGCCAGCATATTGGTATGCGTGGAATCGATATTGATTTCACCGAAGGTAATCAGTCCCTGCAACTTGCGGCGCGCCTCCCCTTCGGGAAGCGCATTCACCCAGGACTGATAACCGCTGAGCGGGCAGATCAATTCCGTATTCAGACAATCGATCATGCCAACGTGGTGGCCGATTGCCAGTGAGTAATACATCACCTGCTGAGCCTCTTCCGGCACATCATCGTCACTGTCGACAAACTTTTGTCTCAGCGACCAGAAGATCACTTTTCCGTCAGTATCTGCATGATCGGGTGTCTGTTCAGGCATGAATGCCTCCTTGTTGTAATACGGTCACCAGGCGGTTCACGATTTCGCGCAAACGCGGATCCTGCTCTTCATCCATCCAGGTCTGCATCGTGCCTTTCACCTGTTCCGGTGTGGCGTTTTCCAGCAGCGTCAGGAAGCGGTCACTGATTTCGCGTCCCTGATAATAACCGGCCTGACGGCGCGCTTCGCGTTCAATCATCACACGGGTTGCCAGCGGGACGGACGGCAGCAGCAGTTCCACACGCTCATCATCCGCCTCAACATGATCCTGACCTTTCAGTTTCTGATTCAGCAGACCCAGCGCCACGGCAAAACCGTAGATGGTTGCTGCCGGTGTCGGCGGGCAGCCCGGGATCCAGACATCGATCGGCACGATATGCTCACTGCCGCCCCAGACACAATACAGGTCATGGAAGATACCGCCGCCGCAACCGCAGGCACCGTAAGAGATACAGATTTTCGGATCAGGGGCGGATTCATACGCCCGCAGTGCCGGCATCCGCATAGCGCGGGTCACCGCGCCGGTAAACAGCAGAATATCCGCGTGACGCGGTGATGCCACCACTTTGATCCCGAAACGCTCCGCATCAAATACCGGGGTAATAGCGGAGAAGATCTCAATCTCACAGCCGTTACAACCGCCGCAGTCCACACGGTAAACATAGGCTGAACGTTTGATATCTTTCAGCAGCGTGCTTTTCAGTTTCGCCACCTGCTCATCCATCTTCAGCGGTTCGCTGACATGATGGTTCACCGGGATTTCAGGCAAACTCATGATTTTTCTCCCTCAATATGCAGACGGAAGTTCTGACGGTCATTGTTCAGCAGGTTATTTTTCTGCTTACAGGACGGACAGGTTTCATACATCGGCCGCAATGCTTCAATTCCGCTCTCTTCAATACCTGACGCCACCATCAGCGCCATCGCATATTCCACGGATTTTTTCGGTGCGAACGCTTCCCCGCACTGACGGCAGTGCTGTAAGCGGAATGTCCCTTTCATATAGAGATCCGCTTTGTTCATTACCGCCGTTTCAAACTCTTCGGTCAGATGGATAGCCCGGGTCGGACACACTTCCTCGCAGCGCGCGCAATAAATGCAGCGGCCGAGGAATAACTGCCAGCGGCGCTCACCGCTTTCCAGGTCAGTCTCCATCGTCAGGGCGTTTGCCGGACAGGCAGAAATACAGGCACCGCAGGCGATGCACTGCTCCGGCACATATTCCGGCTTACCGCGGAACCCGTGTGCCACTTCCAGTGGTTTGAACGGATATTTGACCGTTGCTGTCCCCGCATTGCGGAGGGTCTTAAACAGTTTAAACATGGTATTCCCTCCGGCTTATTTCAGCGGTGAATGTTTGCGATCGATGCTGTACTGCTCGATCTCTTTGTACGCCACAGTTTTCGCTTTGCGTTTTTTCACATCCACCAGCGTGACGCGGTCAGTACAGGAGTAGCACGGGTCAAGGCTGCCGATAATCAGCGGCGCATCAGAAACGGTATTGCCCTGTAACATATAGCGCAGCACCGGCCAGTTGGCGTAGGTGGCGGCACGGCAGCGCCAGCGGAACAGTTTCTGGTTATCCCCCAGCATGCTCCAGTGGATATCTTCCCCGCGCGGTGCCTCGGTGTAACCCAGGGCAAATTTGTGCGGCTGATAGGTAAAGCCTTCGGTCAGAATCGGCCCTTCCGGCATGTTATCCAGCGCGTATTCGATCATGGCGAGTGAATCCAGCACTTCTTTCACACGCACCATCACACGGGAGTAAACATCGCAGCCATCCATGGTAAATAATGTTTTCGGCAGGTTGCCGTAATCAGCAAACGGATGATCAAAACGAACGTCGCGTTTAAAGCCGCTGGCGCGGATCATCGGACCGACCGGGCTGTAATCACGTGCAATCTGCGGATCAAGACGACCGACGCCGACCGTACGCTGTTCCATATTTGGTGTGCTCAGCAGCATATCCACCAGTTGTGTGACATCCGCGCGCATCTCGCGGACCAGCTGAATGGTTTTCACCCGCTGCTCTTTGAGGAAATCACGGCGCACACCGCCGATCAGGTTGGTTCCGTAAGTTTTACGCGCACCGGTCAGCAGTTCGGCCATGGTCATGGATTTTTCACGCACACGGAAGAATTGCATAAAGCCGGTATCAAAACCGGTAAAGTGGCTGGCGAGCCCGATATTCAGCAGATGGCTGTGCAGACGCTCCACTTCCAGCAGTACACTGCGGATGGTATGCGCACGCTGCGGCACATAGATACCCAGCGCGTTTTCCACGGATGTGGTGTACGCCACGCTGTGGGTAAAGCCGCAGATACCGCACACGCGGTCAGACAGGAAAGTGACTTCGTTATACCCCATACGGGTTTCCGCCAGTTTTTCCATGCCACGGTGGACGTAGAACATGCGGTAGTCCGCATCGACAATCCGCTCCCCGTCAACGAACAGACGGAAGTGACCCGGTTCATCCGACGTGATGTGCAGCGGGCCGATTGGCACAACGCGCGCATCTTTTTTGCTGTCGTTGATAAACTCGTAAGTCTCGGTATCGGTGGTCGGTGCCGGGCGCTGACGGTAATCCATGGTGTCTTTGCGCAGCGGGTAGAGATCATCCGGCCAGTCATCCGGCAGCACCAGGCGGCGTTCGTCCGGCAGACCCACCGGACGCAGCCCGTACATATCACGGATCTCACGCTCGCCCCACACCGCCGCAGGCACGCGCGGTGTGACAGACGGGAATTCCTGGGTGATCGGGCTGACATACGCCTTCACGGTGACCCAGCATTTTTCACCCTCTTCCATAGAGAGTGCATAGTAAACCGCGAACTGTCCGTTCAGCGGACGCTCATCGTTACCCCACAGCACCGGCAGCCAGCCGCCGCAACCGTAGTACAGAAACTCCACCACCTCCGGCAGCATCTCTGTTTTGATGGTGATGGTCAGCTGATTGGCAGTCTGCCACTCTTCTTCCAGCACCGCATGGGGAAATTTCTCGCGGACCTGTGCCAGATAGCCCGCGCCTTTACGAACGCCCTGAAGGGTATCTGTATAATTCTGATAGCTCACGTTTTATTTCTCCTGCGATGATGTGGATGTTGTATCAACACCCCACGGCCAGCGGTAGTCCGGGGTGGTTAATTCTGTACCTGGTAATGCACTGTCCGTCAGGACAATAGTGGCGGCATTTTCGAGCAGACGGCTGACCGGCTGCGGAATGTGGGTGCCCATCACCAGCATCAGTACAATGAGGATGGCCATCGGCAATGTCGTCAGGATACCTGCCTCGCCGCGTGACACGCAGTCAGGCTGTGCGCCGAACAGGGTTTTCGATACCATTCTAACCAACCCGCCGAGGACGATAGTGAGCAGGATCAAAAGCAGCAGCGTCAGCCAGAAATGATCCGCCGCCAGACCCGCAACCACCGTCATAAACTCACTCAGGAACACGTTGAACGGCGGCATACCGCCGAGTGCCAGCGCGCCGCCCGCAAAGACAACTGCCGTAAACGGCATGGTGCGCAGCATTCCTTTGACCACCGTGATATCACGGGTGCCGTACTTCAGTAACACGTTACCGGAACCGCAGAACAGCAGGGTTTTCCCCAGGCTGTGGTTCAGCGTGTGCAGCAGTGCGGCCAGCACACCCAGCGGACCGCCGATACCCAGCGCCACCGCAATCAGTCCCATGTTTTCCACACTGGAGTAAGCCAGCAGGCGTTTCATATCACGCTGGATAAGGATGAAGAACGCAGCCACCGCGACAGAAAGCAGGCCGAAGACCAGCAGCAGTGTCTGTGTGAATTCCCCGCCGATAGCAGACGTGATAATGATGTAGTAACGGATGATAATCAGCAGTGCACAGTTCAGCAGAACCGCAGACAGCAGCGCGGAGACCGGGCTCGGCGCTTCACTGTGCGCATCCGGCAGCCAGGCGTGCATCGGGAACAGACCGGTTTTGGTTCCGAAACCAATCAGCACAAACACAAAGGCCAGGTGCATCAGGGTCGGATCCAGCAGTGCGGTATGTTTCAGCACTTCAGTCCAGAAGATAGCCAGTTCCGGATCCGGCATCACACTCGCCGCATTCGCATACACAAGAATAGTGCCGAACAGACCGAACGCCACACCGACACTACAGATAATGATGTATTTCCACGCCGCTTCGAGGGAAGAGCGCTGTCCGTAGATACCCACCAGGAACGCAGAGCTGAGCGTGGTGGCTTCTACCGCCGCCCACATCAGGATCAGGTTGTTACTGGTGATCACCAGCAGCATGGTGAACAGGAACAGATGGAAGAAGCCGTAGTAGTTGCAGAGTGTTGCCACACTGACTTCACCATCATCCACTTCGTGGTTCATATAGCCGATGGAGTACAGGCCGGTCAGGAAACCGACGATCCCGAGGATCGCCAGGAATAACCCGGCCAGGCTGTCCAGGTGGATCCAGCGGTCTGCCATCAGCAGATCACCTTCCTCACCGATGGTGTAAACCATCCACAGCGAGAAGACGAGCATCAGGGAGATACCGATGGTATGCACCAGCGTCACCACACCTTTTGCACCGCCGCCCGCCAGGCGGCAGGCAAATGCCAGCAGTGAAATCACCAGCGGCGTTGCCATTAATAACGTTAACAACATGGTTTGACTCATCTCATCACCCCTTCAGCGCGGTCAGTTGATCCACGTTCAGTGTGTTGAGCGTGCGATAGATTTTACGTGCCAGTACCGCCATGATAATCACAGCGAAAATGGCGTCCGTCGCGATACCGATTTCCACCAGCTCCGGCGCTTTATACGCCAGCAGAGCCAGTGTCAGGTGCGATCCGTTTTCCATCAGGCAGTAACCGAATGCCTGTTTGAGGATGTTGCGCTGTGTCACGATGCAGAGTAAACCCAGCATAAAGTGACCCAGAGAAACAGCCAGCGCCGGTTTCAGATCCGCCACCATCGGCAGTTTCACCGGTTCGACCACAAACCAGCACAGCACCACAATCACCGCCGCAGCCAGCATCAGCCAGGCCGGGCTTATCACGCCGCCGTTGGCGGTCGGATCAGACAGTTTGCGGAAGGCATAGCCCATAATCAGCGGCACCAGCACCACTTTGGTCGCGAAGGCGGTGATCGCCCACATGCCCAGTTGCGGTGCGTCCAGTGTCTGTGACAGCGTGGCAAAAATCGCCACAAGCACCAGAGACTGAAGTGCGTAGAACCAGCAGGACGCCACCGGGCGCTTCGCCCCGATAACCAGCAGCGAGGTGATCATCATCAGCCCCGCGAGATTGTTCACAATAATAGAACCAGTCATACTTTCTCTCCCTTAACCGAGCCAGATGACGGCGATAACACTTGAACAGAACGACATCACAATCAGCAGGCCGATAACCCACTGCATTGCTGCCGGAACCGGAGTTCCGTTTGCCACGTCTTCACTTGGTTCACCCGGCACGACTTTGCCGAACCAGTAGAGCAGCCAGGCAAAGCTGGCAACGGATTCGATCAGTACCAGCACCATGATTGGCGCAAAGATCCAGAACTGTTCAGATAACGCGAAACCTGCCGCGAAGATCGGGAATTTACTGAAGAAGCCGTTAAGCGGCGGTACCCCGGCAATCGCCAGCGCAGCCACACAGAAACCGACGCCCAGCAGCGGATAGCGTTTTGACAGACCGCGCAGACGCGGCAGCATACGGGTTCCGCAGCTGTAGCTGAGCGCACCGGCCACCAGGAAGAACAGACTCTTGGCAAACGCGTGGTTAAAGATGTACGCGATACCGCCGTCAAAGGCTTCTTTGGATCCGAAGATGGACAGAGACAGCGCGAGGAAGATATACGCCAGCTGAGTGATGGTTGACCAGGCCAGCAGACGTTTCATATCTTTCTGCGGCAGATACATCATAAAACCATACACCAGCGTGATAACGGCCATCACCACACCGACCCAGCCGATGATTTCCGGCACATGATCAGACGACATGATGCTGCGGGCAAAGATGTAAACCCCCACTTTCACCATGGACGCGGCGTGCAGATACGCACTCACCGGTGTCGGCGCTTCCATCGCATCCGGCAGCCAGGCCTGTAACGGCAGCTGGGCTGATTTACCCCATGCCGCAAACAGGATACCGCCGAAGACGATCAGGCTTTGTGCCTCATTCAGCTGGTTAATCGCGCTCAGGGCAAACGTGCCGGTGCTGATAAACAGCGTTGCCGCCGCCATAAACAGGCCGAGGGAACCGACGTGTGTGATCAGCAGCGCTTTCATCGCCGAACGCTGGGCTTTTTCTGTCTGGTAGTAACCAATCAGCGCCCATGAACAGCCGCCGGTGATTTCAAAGAACAGTAACTGACCCAGAATGGTGGATGACAGAACCACGCCCGCCATCGCACCGATAAAAATCAGCAGGAAGGCATAATAGCGGCGGGTCGGCCCGTGTGCGTGCTCGCGGTTACCTTCAGTCAGATAGCCGGTGGAGTACAGGCAAATCAGGAAACCGAGGAACACCACCGCAAACGCGATCAGGGTGCTGACACCGTCAACGGTAAAGCCGAACAGCGCGACATCACCGGCCTGAACCAGTTCCAGTGTGGCGGCAGTCTTACCGCCGTCGAGATACAGCCAGCCCAGTGCCGCCGTACCGAGAGAGGCCAGCAGCGCGACTAAGGTACTCAGCCACGGTGCCATGCGCGTCGGCAGGACACTGACCAGCAACGCCCCGGCAAACGGAATCAGCAGGGTCGCCAGTGCAATATTTTCTAACATGCTTTATCGCTCCTTACAGACCGGTGAGATAGAACACGAATCCGAGCGCAGCCACGCCGAATCCTAACCAGGTCACATGATGCGTCAGCAGAAAACGACCACGGGCCAGACTGTTTTCGACCAGCGATGCCAGAACGAAAATCACCAGCAGTTTTACCAGCATCAGTACCAGAGCCAGCAGCAGACTGCCGGCGGTCAGAACGGATGCACTGCCGAACGGGAAGAAAATCGAGAGAAACAGCACGGCCACAACCACCTGTTTCAGACCGATCCCCCATTTCACCAGCGCCAGACCGGAACCGGAGTACTCAGTCAGCGGTCCTTCCTGCAGTTCCTGCTCGGCTTCCGCGACGTCGAACGGGATTTTGCCCATTTCGATAAAGGTCGCGAAACCACAGGCCAGCATCGCCAGGAGCGTTGCGGTCGGTGATACCCAGCCCTGACTCATCACGGCACTGATATTGCCGATATTGGTCGAACCGGCAATCAGCGCAACCACCAGCAGGCCGAGGAACAGAATCGGCTCCACCAGTACACCGAGGGTCAGCTCACGGCTGGCACCGATACCGGCAAACGGGCTGCCGGTGTCCAGACCGGACAGGGAGAAGAAAAAGCGGAACAGCGCGAAAATATATAAAATGATGATGAGGTCGCCTGCCCCGCTGAACAGTGACGTTGTGGTCACAACCGGCAACGCCATCGCCAGCAGCAGCATGCTGCCGAGCAGCACATACGGCATCACCCGGAAAATAAATCCGGAATCACGCGGTGCCACAGACTGGCGTTTCAGTAATTTGATGATGTCACGGTAATCCTGCATAATGCCCGGCCCCTGACGGGAGTGCATTTTTGCGCGGATCTGACGGGAGATGCCGGTAAACAGCGGCGTCAGCAGCAGCAGGAAAATCGCCTGAACTACTGCGAAGAGCCCCGTCATCAATGTAGGTGTATCCTGAATCGACATGGTTTCTCTCCTTACGCCGCAATCACAACAAGCAGAACAACCAGCGCGGCCACGACATACAGACAGTAAAGTCTGAAATCCCCGCCCTGAAGGCACTGAATGCGTTTGGCGAAACGGTTAATACCGCGCACCAGCGGATAAATTATGCGTTCATCCCAGAATGGCTCGACTTTTCCGGCCCCGGCTTTGGTCACGTCTAAGGCGTGAGCCAGACGGGCTGACGGATCAAGCTGTTTGCGCATGCGGTACAGCGGTGCAAACATTGAGCGCAGCGGCTGGGTAAAGCCTCCGGCAGACACTGACATATCGCGTTCCCAGGCATAACCACATGCCCAGGCGTCGCCTTTGCGGCGGAAGCCCATCTGTTTGCCTTTGAAGACCAGATAGATGATGAACGGGATCAGCGGCAGCGCCAGCAGTAACAGGAATGTCATCGCCGGAGAAATCATGGCCTGAGCGGCAGAATCCGGCACCAGCATCGCGCCCTGCACAACAGTCACATCCGTCGCTGCCGTCAGTGACATCGCCACTTTCGCCAGCACCGGTGCGATCACACTCGCGCCCACGCCCAGCAGCACACACACCACCGCCAGAATCAGCATTGCGGCGGTCATTGTCCACGGCACTTCGCGGGCATGGGTGGCCTCTTCACTGCGCGCACCGCCGCAGAAGCTGACACCGTATACTTTCACGAAACACATCGCTGCCAGTGCACCGGTGATCGCCAGCATCACGATGGCGATAGGACCACTGATTTTCATGATGAATGTGCCGTCATGACTCATTGAGAACAGTGACTGATAGGTGTACCACTCACTGACAAAGCCGTTGAGCGGCGGTAACGCGGAGATCGCCATACAACCGATTAAGAACGCGGTTGCGGTCAGCGGCATCAGTTTGGCGAGGCCGCCCATTTTTTCCATATCACGGGTATGAATACGGTAAATCACCGCACCGGCACCGAGGAACAGCAGGCCTTTAAACACCGCGTGGTTGAGCAGGTGGTAAATCGCACCGAGCAGGCCAATTGTTGCCAGCACCGGCATATCATTCGCCATACCGACCATTGCCACGCCAACCCCCATCAGGATAATCCCGATGTTTTCCACGGTGTGCCATGCCAGCAGACGTTTGATATCGTGCTCCGCCAGCGCATACATAACACCGAGAACGGAAGAGACCGCGCCGAAGCCCAGTACCACGATACCCCACCAGCCCTGGGTTGCACCCAGCAGGTCGATACCGACTTTGATGATCCCGAAAATACCGATTTTCACCATCACACCGGACATCAGTGCAGAGGCATGAGACGGTGCGGCCGGGTGAGCCTGCGGCAGCCAGCTGTGCAGCGGTAACATCCCCGCTTTGGCGCCGAAGCCGAAAAAGCCCAGCAGAAAGACCACAGAGGCCATCGCCGGAGATAGTGAGAGCTGACGGAAGGAATCGAAATCCAGACTGCCGCTTTCGCGCCACATCAGGAAGAATGCGATCATAATCAGCACAGAACCGGCGTGGGCAATAAAGAAGTAAAGCAGACCGGCACGAATGGACTTGTCATCCTGATCCGCAATGACCAGGAACCAGGAGGCCAGCGACATCATTTCAAACAGAATGATGAACCAGAAAGCGTTATCCATGACGACCAGAGCAACCATGGAGGCGATAAACAGGTTCAGGAAGAACCCCATGCTCCACGCGCCGCGGCCCAGATATTCCTGTACATAGTTCAGGGAATAGAGCGCGCTGACCGTGACCAGCAGTGAAATCACCATCACCATAAAGGCAGCGAGGCTGTCGAGGCGGACAACAAAATGGGCGAACGGGAAAGGCCCCTGTGCGAAATACGTCAGTGTTTCGCCGCTCATCAGCACCGGAACAGCACTGAATAAACCGAGTATCCCTCCGGCAATCGCCGTGATACCGGCAACATACACCGCCATTTTCTCCTGCCGTTTAAACAGCAGCGAAATAAAACCACCGGCGGTATACAGAGCAACAGACCATAAAAGTAATTCAAGAGATGTCATTTGCGGCTCTCCTGTCCTGAGACGAAGATGTCGAACTCCGGCGGCATCGCATCAACAGATGCGGTACGGCGTTTCGCACTTTCGTTTTCCAGCTTATTCTCTTCAACGAGATGGAGGGCATCGGTCGGGCACACTTTTACACACGCCGGGCCGTCTTCACTGAAATCACACAAATCGCATTTCACGGCGATATTACGGATACCGGCATTCCATGCCAGGAACGGATTCATGGTCGGCAGGCTGTCCGGCACATCCAGCAGCATCTCCTGCGGCACATACTGCTCAAAGAAGTCCGGCATATCGACAGGTTTACTGCCTGACGGGGTGATAGCCCCGAACGGACAGACCAGACCGCACAATTTACAGCCGATGCACAGACTTTCATTCAGCACGATCATGTCATTTTCGTGTGTAATGGCATTCACCGGACACACACGGGCACACGGAGCATCATCACACTGACGACAAAGCATCGGCGCGGTCAGTTCCCCGATTTTCACCACATTCAATCTCGGATGTGTTTGTAATCCCTGCTGTTTATGCGTCTCAGAACAGGCCGCCATACAGGTATTACATCCGATACAAAGATGCGGGTCGGCAATAACAAAGCGATTCATTCGCCCCACCCTCCAGAAAAATCAGACGAGTCATATAGTTTGATACCCTTGTTAAGCATTTTTCGTGCCATATACAAAAGCGTTTGTTTATCAATGTATTGACATGATTTTCAGGCGGAGGTAACTGTCGGTTCGACACTAATGACGACAAAAATGTCATGGTGTCATCAGGTAAAATGAATATGATTAATGAATAAATATTGAACCAAGTAACCGATAACTTCTCTAACTCCCTTTAGCGATGAAGTGATGTACCCGATGCCTATACGTCAGTTATTGAATACACTAAGAAATGAATTTGTTGTTTCTGCCATTCTTGCCCTGTTTCTGGGCTTTTTTCTGAACTACACCGTCTATTTTTCCCGCGCTCAGAATCAGTTATTACTGAGCGGCGACTATGGTTCCGTTTATCTGATTGCCGAAATTTTCGCCAATATTTTGTTCAGCTTTTTCTTATTCAGACTGATTGCTCAGACCGGGCTGCTGAGTTTTAAAATTCTCAGCAGTCTTATTATTCTGGTCAGTATCGCAGTCAGTTACTATGTGATGTTTTATGATGTGATTATCGGTTACGGTATCTTAGTCTCCACCCTGGCAACTGACAGTGTCGAACTGTCGCAGGAAGCTGTCGGCGAACATTTTTATCTCTGGTTCTCTCTGCTTTCTGTTCCTTCGCTGCTCCTTATCTGGTCCGCCAAAAAAACAAAAATACAAACGGCATCACGGCGCCGGATGCTGTCCCTGTTTACCTTTATCGTTATTCCGGTGTTGATTTTCGGTTATTTAAAACTGGCTGATGCCAATCAGAAAAAAATTGAGCTGAACGGCATGATTGATGTGTCCAGTTACGGCGGTGAACTGAGCTACTCTTATTTACCGACCAACTGGATTGTGCCGCTGGTACAATATGCCGTAGTCAAATATGACGACACCTTTAATGAAATTGATTTATTCGATCCGGCCAAAGAATTTACCTATACCCCGGCCCCGCAGAATGACGACGTATATGTGGTCTTCGTGATCGGGGAAACCGCGCGCTGGGATCATATGCAATTACTCGGTTATGAGCGTGAAACAACCCCGTTATTATCCGCAGATAAAAATGTCATCGCCTTTAAAGGCCAATCCTGTGATACCTCCACCAAATTATCGCTGCGCTGTATGTTTGTGCGTGAAGGTGGTGTCAAAGATAACGAACAGCGGACTGTCACTGAAAATAATGTCTTCTCGGTAATGAAACAGAACGGGTTTTATTCCGAACTGTTTTCCATGCAAAGTGAAGTCTGGTTCTATAACCGGCTCGACCTGGATAACTATCTGATCCGTGAAATGATCACCGCACAAAACAGAACACCGGGCAAAGCTATCCGTGATGAATTACTGATGGATGAGGTTGATGATGTGCTGGCCCGCAAAAAACAGGGACAAAACCTGATTATTTTGCATACCAAAGGCTCGCACCATCTTTATTCCAAACGCTATCCGCCTGAGTTCCGCAAATATATGCCGGAATGTACCGATGCGGGCGCCAAATGCAGTGTGCAGGAAGAAATTAACGCCTACGATAATTCAATCTTATATACGGATCATCTGCTGAATGAACTGACGGAGAAATTAAAAGGCAAAAACGCCATTGTCTTTTATACCTCCGACCACGGTGAATCCCTGGGTGAAAGAGACGGAATGCGGCTGCACGGCACACCACGGAATATTGCCCCGCCGGAGCAGTTCCGCGTACCATTTATTGTCTGGATGTCAGATACCTACATCAAAAATAATCAGAGCCTGTTTGATAATCTGAAAGAAAACAGCCGGACACGGACGTTTTTCCATCATGAATTATTTGACAGTATTCTCGGTTGTTCCGGTGTGACATCACCGGACGGCGGGATCAATAATAAAAATAATCTCTGTTATCGGTGATACAGTAACCTCGTCCGCCAGCCCGGAACCGGCCTTACCGACACTCCGGGTTGCCGGGGTAACGATGACTGAATAACAAAAAAACCGCCGCTGAATCAGCGGCGGTTTTGTAATTCATCACGTAATCTTATTTCACGCGGGAAACGTATTCACCTGAACGGGTGTCAACTTTGATTACTTCACCAATCTGTACGAACAGAGGTACTTTAACCACAGCACCGGTGCTCAGAGTCGCTGGTTTACCGCCGGTACCGGCTGTATCACCTTTCAGGCCCGGATCAGTTTCCGTGATTTCCAGCTCAACAAAGTTCGGCGGGGTAACCGCGATAGGACGACCGTCCCACAGGGTAACGATACATTCAGCCTGGTCGATCAGCCATTTGGCATTATCACCGATAGCTTTCTCATCCGCAGCCAGCTGCTCGAACGTTTCGTTGTTCATGAAATGCCAGAACTCACCATCGTTGTACAGGTAAGTCAGGTTCAGATCCATGACATCAGCGCCTTCCGCAGAGTCTGTTGATTTGAAGGTTTTCTCCAGCAGTTTGTTGGAGATCAGCTTACGCAGACGCACACGGGCGAATGCCTGACCTTTACCCGGTTTAACAAACTCACTTTCAACAACCACGCAAGGTTCGCCGTCTAACATAATTTTAAGACCTTGGCGAAATTCGTTGGTACTATAAGTAGCCATGGAAATCCTCTAATTTTAAATAAATGGCACAGCCAAAAAAATGGTCGATATTGTAACCCAAAAACCGCTCGCCAGAGAAGTCTGGCTGCATCAACTCACCGATTCTGTCACTAACCCAACAGAACTGCTTGAAATATTAGGTCTGGAACAGGACGAAAACTGGCGTGCCGGTACTGATGCCCGCCGGTTGTTTGCACTGCGCGTCCCCCGTCCTTTTATCGCCAAAATGGAAAAAGGCAATCCGCGCGATCCGTTATTACTTCAGACCATGACGCACAGGGCTGAATTTGACCTGACACCCGGGTTCTCTGACGATCCGCTGGATGAACAACACAGTGTTGTTCCGGGACTACTGCATAAATATCACAACCGGGCATTGCTGTTAGTGAAAGGCGGGTGCGCGGTCAACTGCCGCTACTGTTTCCGCCGTCACTTCCCGTATGAGGACAATAAAGGCACCAGACATAACTGGCAGCAGGCGCTCGATTATATCGCTAACCATCCTGAACTCAATGAAATCATTTTCTCCGGCGGTGATCCGCTGATGGCAAAAGACCATGAGCTGGACTGGCTGCTGACGCAACTGGAAGCCATTCCCCATATTCAGCGGCTGCGTATCCACAGTCGTCTGCCGGTTGTGATCCCTGAGCGCATCACGCCGGAACTGACCGCACGTTTCCGCGATTCACGATTACAGATAATTTTAGTCACACATATCAATCACGCGAATGAAATCGACGATGTATTGAAAGAAAAAATGAATCAATTGCGTGAAAGCCGCGTCACCCTGCTCAATCAGAGTGTCCTGCTGCGTGATGTGAATGATAATGCAGAGGTGCTGGCACAGCTCAGTAATGCGCTGTTTGACGCCGGTATTCTGCCTTATTACCTGCATGTGCTGGATAAAGTACAGGGTGCGGGACATTTTCTGATCAGTGATGATGAAGCCCGCCGTATTATGCATGATCTGCTGCCGCGTATTTCCGGATATCTGGTACCGCGTCTGACCCGTGAAATCGGCGGTGAACCGAGTAAAACACCGATCGATCTCCGTCTGCGTCAGAGCTGAGTATTACCACGTAAACATGGTCATCTGAAGAAATAGTATTTTACAGGTACCTTCAGACAGGTTAAATTACGCTCATTATGTATTATGGAGTACAAAATTATGACGGATTTTTTAACCTCAAACCAGGCCGCGTGGGATAAACAGGCGGAACAACAACAGGCGTGGTCAACACCGGTCAGTGCGGAACTGATTGCTGCCGCCAAACAAGGGGAATGGGATGTGCATCTCACCCCGCTGCCGCTGCCGAAAGCCTGGCTGGGGGATGTGGCAGGAAAACGTATCCTCTGTCTGGCCTCTGCCGGTGGCCAGCAGGCACCTGTACTGGCTGCCGCCGGTGCTGATGTGACAGTGTTTGATTTTTCAGATAAACAGCTTGAGCACGATCGTCAGGTCGCTCAGCGTGACGGGCTGACACTGCGGGCAGTACAGGGGGATATGCGGGATCTCAGCGCATTTGCGGACGGTTCATTTGATTGTGTGTTTCATCCGATTTCCAATCTGTATATCCCGGATGTGAATCCGGTATGGCGGGAATGCCACCGCGTACTGAAAACGGGCGGCACACTGCTGGCCAGCTTTTTTAACTCTGTGGTATTTGTCGGCGATCGCGATGCGAAATACCGTGAACAAGGTATTATTAAACCAGCGTATAAAATGCCGTTTTCTGAACTGACAGCCTTAACACCAGAGCAACTGGCAGAGAAGCAGGCGCGTCAGGAAGCTTTTGTGTTTGGCCATTCCCTGACCGATTTGATCGGCGGGCAGCTGAAAGCCGGTTTTCATCTGACGGATTTTTATGAGGACTGGCAACCGAACCCGCGTTTTGTTATCGATAATTATCTGCCGACATTTATTGCCACTGCGGCTGTGAAGATTGGCTGAGATTCCGGTGCCGGAAACTGTGATTACGGTGCCGCGCTGATAACCGGTAAAAGCAGAAAGTCGCTGTGAATATGTCCCTGTTATACGCTAAATCATTTCGTTCAGAGCAAGGCGGCAAGTGAAGGGGCCCGGGGAACATACACCAGTATGTGACCCGGGACACTGAGTGCGGCCAACGCAGCTATGGACGAAAGGATGACGCGTATACGCTCAGGCGCGTCATCCATGGCCCGCATGCTTTCTGTTCTTTTTACCTGTTACCTGTGCTTTCTGCATCTGAATAAAAAAACCACCATTTATATCGACGGTGGTTTTTTTGTATCTGATTCAGACAATTTCGCTAAATCATTCAATCTGCAGCAAGGCGGCAAAGTGAGGACATCCGGGGAGCATACACCAGTATGTGACCCGCGTGGCCGAACGAAGCCAACACCGCTGCTGGTTGAAGGATGACGCGAATTCGTTAAATTACGGGCACTTAAAAACCTGACCAGTAAGCTTGCTATCCACCGGGATCAGGCTGGACACAATCGCTGACTCAGCCGGGCTGCCGAGACCATAAATCACGTTACCGCCCATTGCCGCTGCCTTGTTACGCAGGTCATTTGCCGCACCGCGCATGGAGCTGCTTTCGTTACCGACGCCGGTCATCCAGTTACTCTGTACGCCGGTGACTTCACCTAATTTCTGACATTCTGCCGGTGGCTGCTCTTCGGAAAAGCGGACCTGTGATCCGGCGGAGCTCAGTTCGTTCGTGGTCGTACAGCCTGCCAGTAATAACAGTGCCAGAGCACCGGGTAACATTTTAATCCGCATAGTTTTCCTCATTCACGGTTGGAAAAAATTTATACAGCTAATTTAACCACTTTGTGGCAGCGACTTCAAAAACTAATCGCTGAAAACCACCTGCTGATCGCAATCAGCCGCAAATAATGCATAAAAAAACCGGTGCCTGAGTTTCCCCAGTGCACCGGTTTGTTATTGCCACAGGGTAATAACCCGATTCTGATATAAGTACAGAGCATTACCTTTCAGTGGTTTTTATTTACTCTTACCACATGTTTTAGATACATTTGCCGGTTCAAGATCGGTACCTGCATTTAACTCAAGAACTGCATCTTCAGAAGATTGATTATGTTTGCGACAAAAAGGTACGATGTACCAACATTCATCAGTACTACCGGATTTCTGAACATGAGCCCCGACTTCTGCATCAGATGAACACCCTTTCACAGAACACTTATCAGCCGTCTGTTTACTAAATTCTTCCCAATGCTTAATCCAGCTATCGCATTTGCATTTATGATCACTTGTCCCATTGATATTTGTAACTTTCATTTCACTTTCCTTGTAACGGATTAAAAATCCGGTGGTTAAGAATGGCAAAGCCTATCTTTGCCAACCGAACACAATAAAAGAGAAAAAAATTAGATCAAACAAATAATCAATAAATACAATAAATTACGACAATTTCATTATCAAAACAGAAATCAGTTACATAAAAAAACCGGCACCTGAGTTTCCTCAGAGTGCCGGTTTATTTTTTCCTGTGTCAGCCCGGTAATTTACTGATAATCTTTTTTGATTTCCTGAGCGGCGTCTGAGCCCCGTTTCGCTTCTTTTTCGGCGATTTCAACGGACAAACCAATATATGCACGCGGATCTAACATCGCTTTGATCTCTTCATTGCTGAAGGCGGCGGTAATGGTGTCGTTTTTCGTCAGATTTGTGTAGAAATCCTCACCATCCGCGGCGGTTTTGATCGCTTCCTCATACAGTAATGAATGCGCCTTATCTTTACCCAGCTTTTCCGCCATTTTCATCATCACGTATTCGGTGTTATCCAGCCCTTTGTTTCTCATGACATTATGCAGCATTCTCTCTTCATGAGGCACAATCGTTCTGGTGAGTTCTTCTGTTCTCAGCAGCACTTCGGTGGTCAGTTCGAGTGCTTCTTCAATCAGCCCGTCGAATAACATATAAGAGCTGCTGTCGCCCTCATACGGCCTGACGGCGGAGTACATACCGACCCCCGGCAGTGAATACAATTTCTGGGAGTTCGCGATAATCCCCTTGGCCAGTTTCGGGTTAATTTTGTGCGGCATCGTGCTGCTGCCCACCGTACCTTTGGTAAAGCCTTCTGAGACTTCCGCGATTTCTTCCAGCGTGGTGCTGTAAACTTCCTCACCGATTTTATGGCAAATATTCGCCATCAGCGCCAGGTTCGCCATGTACTCCAGTTTATGTGTGCTCAGGTTGCGGGACGGCACTTCCATCGCATGCATGCCGGTCAGTTCAGCAACCCGCTTCTGGACTTCCAGACCTATACCCGGCATGGTGTTAAATGCCCCGACAGCACCGCCCATCATGATAGTGAATACACGCTTTTCGCACTCCCGCATGCGCTGGCTGCAATCAATAAAATCGCTGATCCACACCGCCACTTTGTAACCATAAGTGATAGGAATTGCGTGGCGGCCATGTGTCCTGCCCGGCATCACCATGTGTTTGGTTTTTTCTGCGAGCACCGATAAATTTCCGAGGATCTCACTTAACAGCAGCATAAATTTATTATGCACTGTCTTCATCATATACAGCTGCGAACTCTGCTGAATATTCTGGGTGGTAATACCGTAATGGATATATTTACCACTCTCTTCAGAACAGGCGTTCACTAATACTTTTAAGAACGGTACAAAGCCATGACCGATTTTCTGATAAATACGGCTCATCTCTTCGAAATCGATATTCTCAATAACCGCCTTTTCTTTAATTTCATCGGCAGCAGACCGGGGGATAAACCCCAGTTCTGCCTGTGCCTGAGCTAACACTGATTCAAACATCAGCCAGGTAGTGTATTTGGCCTCATCTGACAGCAGCGCTTTTATGCCGCGATCATCGATGGTTTTACTTTTAGAATCATATAAAGCTCTCATCATATATCCTTTTATTTCTTCATTGCTTCATCAACAGCATTGCGGACAAATTCAACCTTCGGTCCGTAAACAACGTGGACGTGGTTTGCCGATGGAAAGAAGAATGCAGTACATCCTGATTCCGACATTAACTCTTTATCAATCTTATTCACTTCTGCGATATCAATACGCATACGGGTAATACAGTTATCGACGTTACGGATATTTTGTTTTCCGCCTAAAGCCTCGATAAGAATTTCAGCGATTTCACCATAACGTTTTTCTTTAATTAACGTGTTTTTCAGGTTGCTGGATTCTTCACGGCCCGGGGTTTTAATATCAAACCGCAGAATTGCCCAGCGGAAGATAAAGAACGTCACCACAGCCAGACCGGCACCGATAAGCACCAGGAATATCCAGTTAGTACGCTCATACAGCAAACCAAAGATAGTAAAATCGAATATCGTTCCGCGGATATAACCGATGGCAACACCGGCGAATGACAGTAATACTGCGCCGATACCGACGATAATCGCATAAATTAAATACAGCAGCGGTGCGATAAACACGAAGGTAAATTCGAGCGGTTCCGTGACGTTACCAAGCATGGCAGTCAGTACCATTGTCACCAGCATCGACTTCACTTCCGCACGGTTCTCTGCCTTCGATGTTTTATAGATAGCTAACGCGATGGCCGGGAACAGGAACAGCGTCACCAGCATTTGCTGCTGCGCCATAAAGCGCGTCAGGCTCGGCATCATCGCCCAGTATTCTGTGCCCGGTCCCTGTTTGAACAATACTTCTGTTAAGGCAGGAACGACGCCGACAAAGGTTTGTCCGTCAATTACATACGTACCACCGGCTTCGGTAAACCTGAACAGTACGTTCCAGACGTGGTGCAGACCGAACGGAATAAACAGACGCTCACCACCCGCCGTAAAGAACGGGCCGACCGGGCTCAGGAAAACAGAAGACAGCTTCATCAGCCCCTGAACCAGTACTTCCCAGATAAACGGCAGTGTCGCACCCACAGCGATCATCAGACCGACCATGATGATAGAAACGGATTTTTTACCGGAGAAAAACGCAAAGGCTGTCGGCAACTCAAGGTTATAGAACTTATCCGTTGCCCAGGCGGCAATTAAACCGGTGATGATCCCCCCTGCTGCGCTGATATTTAAGGTTTGGATACCCAACACCTTAATTTGTCCCGCCTGTCCCATCACTGCTGCATCTGCCAGTTTGCCTGTCAGTACCAGCCAGATATTCATGGTGATAATCAGTGACAGGTAACCCACCACAGAGGCAAAGACAGCGATCCCTTTATCACGCAGGCTCATCCCGTAGGCAACCCCCATGGCAAAAAGCAGCGGGATGTTGTCAAAAATAACACCGGCAATAGAACGGATACTGACAAGCAGTGCGTTAACCGTTTCATTTCCGAGGAAAGGGAAGCGGGCAATCATGTAGGTCTGAACCAACGCTCCGCTGATACCCAGAATCATACCTATCGGAGCCAGAACCCCGATGGGCAGGAGCAGTGTCCGGCCAAAGCGCTGGATTGACTCTCCGAATTTTCTTTTAGCCATATTTTTTTCCCTGCAACCAAGAATATTGACAATATCCGGAATACTAGCATTGCGTTTTTTAAATGGAATGATGGTGCGGTTTTAAATATTATCTCAGGTCTTAAATTATGACCCGGGTCATTTTAAGGCGATAATTATTTAAAAATCATAGCAATAGTAATTTTTGTGTAAATACAGGCGTGATTATTCAGACAGATAATTATTTTAAAAACAGCAGGAATTATTGAACAAAAAGCATTCGGTTCAACTTAAGGCAAATAATGAGTTCATTTATTTATAACAAACTTTCCAGTTCATTAATTAATAAATCCACCAGAATAAAAAATCCCGTTCTGGACTTTGAGTCATCCCGTTTGGTGTCATAACTGTCAGAGAAGCAAAACAGCGTATTATTCGCGTATGAGGTCAGTTCATTGGTATGGAAGGCGGTCATACTGATGATGTGGGCATCTTTCAGCTGGACGATTTTAGCGGTTTCAATAATCTTTTTGGTTCCGCCGGAGAGTGAAATAAAAATTACCGTATCGTCTTTGCTGACAAGGCGGGTAAAGGAGTCAGAAAGGTTATAGTCATTAATAAAAAAGCAGTGCAGCCCGAGCGAGAATAATAAATGCTCCAGATAATAGCCGACCGCCTTGCTGGTTCCCCGGGCAACCAGGAAAATATTCCGCGAGCCGTGTAATGTTTTTGCACAATCCCGGATCTGATCTTCATTAATCAGCGTAAAAGTCTTATGAATATTATTTTCGAGCTGTTTTTTATAAGACGCAGGTGCTTTTTTCTCTGCTTTATTTTGTGAGAGGATATGATTGTTAATCTGAAATTTAAGTTCTTTAAACCCGCTGAAACCTAACTTCTGAGATAAATTGATAATCACCGTTTTAGAAACAAACGTTTTGGCGACTAATTCATTAATATTCAGCCAGGGGATATCAGCAATATTTTCGGTAAGATATTTTAATACCTTCTTCTCACTGACGGTTAAGTTATCGTAATTCTTCAGAAAATCCAGCATATCCGGCACTCCCCCGTTTCAGCGGCAATATCTTCCGATAATACCTCATAATAATGATAAACAGTGGATATTATAAATCACATCCGTCATTAACATACAAAAAAAGCCTGTAACCAATTAAGGTTACAGGCTTTTTCAGCAAACAAGTGCAGTCAGACTACATGATTACATCATGCCGCCCATACCGCCCATGCCGCCCATACCACCGGCTGCACCTAAATCCATTTTGTCGTCTTTAGGCAGATCGGTGATCATCGCTTCAGTGGTGATCATCAGACCCGCGATAGAACCGGCGAACTGCAGAGCAGAACGGGTTACTTTAGTCGGATCCAGGATACCCATTGCGATCATATCGCCGTATTCTTCAGTTGCTGCGTTGTAACCGTAGTTGCCTTTACCGCCTTTCACGGTGTTAACAACAACAGATGGCTCTTCACCGGCGTTTTCAACGATCTGACGCATAGGTGCTTCCATTGCGCGCAGCGCAACACGGATACCCACGTTCTGATCTTCGTTATCGCCGGTCAGGGCAGTCAGAGCAGCCGCAACGCGGACTAATGCAGTACCGCCACCGGCAACAACACCTTCTTCAACCGCTGCGCGGGTTGCGTGCAGAGCATCGTCAACACGGGCACGTTTTTCTTTCATTTCAACTTCAGTTGCCGCACCGACTTTAATGACAGCAACACCGCCTGCCAGTTTCGCTACGCGCTCCTGCAGTTTTTCACGGTCGTAATCTGAGGTTGAATCTTCGATCTGCTGACGGATCTGACCAACGCGTGCTGCGATAGCCTCTTCGTCACCCACACCATCAATGATAGTGGTGGTATCTTTGTTGATAACGATACGTTTTGCCTGACCCAGGTCTTCCAGAGTCGCTTTTTCCAGCTCCATACCGATCTCTTCAGAGATAACAGTACCGTTGGTCAGGGTAGCGATATCCTGCAGCATGGCTTTACGACGGTCGCCGAAGCCCGGTGCTTTCACCGCAGCCACTTTCACGATACCGCGCATGGTGTTAACCACCAGTGTTGCCAGCGCTTCACCTTCAACATCTTCTGCGATGATCATCAGAGGTTTGCTTGCTTTTGCAACGCCTTCCAGAACCGGCAGCAGTTCACGGATGTTGGAGATTTTTTTGTCGACCAGCAGGATGTACGGGTTTTCTAATTCAACAGAACCGGTTTCCGGTTTGTTGATGAAATACGGGGAGAGGTAACCGCGGTCGAACTGCATACCTTCAACAACATCCAGTTCGTCTTCCAGGCCGGTACCTTCTTCAACAGTGATAACGCCTTCTTTGCCGACTTTATCCATCGCTTCCGCAATCAGTTTACCGACGGTTTCATCGGAGTTTGCAGAGATAGTACCTACCTGCGCGATAGCAGTGGTATCAGAGCACGGAGCAGACAGTTTTTTCAGTTCTTCAACGGCTGCAACAACGGCTTTATCGATACCGCGTTTCAGATCCATCGGGTTCATACCTGCTGCAACGGCTTTCAGGCCTTCAGTGATGATAGACTGTGCCAGTACGGTTGCAGTGGTGGTACCGTCACCCGCAGCGTCGTTCGCTTTAGAGGCAACTTCTTTCACCATCTGCGCACCCATGTTCTCGAACTTGTCGTCCAGCTCGATTTCACGTGCAACAGACACACCATCTTTAGTGATAACCGGTGCGCCGAATGATTTGTCTAACACAACGTTACGGCCTTTCGGACCTAAAGTAACTTTTACTGCGTCTGCCAGAACATTGACACCACGGAGCATTTTAACACGGGCGTCGTTACCGAATTTTACGTCTTTAGCTGCCATTATTTCTATTCCTTCGAATGCTTTTATGGTTTAAGAAGATCTGAGTACAACCAGTACGGTGTAATTATGCTTCGACAATCGCCAGGATGTCGCTTTCAGACATAATCAGCACTTCTTCATTATCAATTTTTTCAGCTTTTACGCCGTAACCATCATTGAAAATCACGATATCACCGACTTTGACGTCGAGTGGTTTCATTTCGCCGTTTTCCAGGATGCGACCGTTGCCTACTGCCAGCACTTCACCACGGGTCGATTTACCTGCCGCTGTACCGGTCAGGACGATCCCGCCCGCTGATTTCGCTTCAACTTCTTTACGCTTAACAATAACACGGTCGTGCAAAGGACGAATTTTCATTGATAGATCTCCTGTAAAAAATCCGTATCAAATAACGTGGATTAAAGGTTCAGGCCGGATACTAATACCATTGCCATGTTTGAGCAGATGGGGTCAGTTCCGGACAAGTTCAAGGGGGCAGAGATGAAAAAAATACGAAATTTCACGGTCTCTGTCCAAACTGTTCAGATATCAGGGTTTATCCTGCGGATTATCATCATTGCGCGATACAGGTGACTGATTAAGCCGCTGTGACGGAGTCTCTCCGCGGCGCTCAAATTCCCCTTCGTAAACATTTCCCTGATTTGCAGAAGTACCGGCGAACGGGTTTGTCCGCGGCTGATACACACGGATAAACGGCAGTACGCGGGACACCAGCAGTTTCTGTACCGGCGGCAGCAGCAACAGCAGCCCTAAGAAATCGGTGAAAAAGCCCGGCAGAACCAGCAGGATCCCGGCCAGCACCAGAGAAACACTTTTGATCATCTCTGCCGCAGGGCTTTCACCTGCCTGAATTTTCTGCTGAATCAGACTCAGATTACGCATTCCCTGATTACGCACCAGAGACACGCCGAGACAGGATGTCAGCACCACCAGCACCAGTGTCATAAACACACCGATAGCAGATGCCACGTGAACAAAAATGACCGCCTCAATATAGATCAGCAGACAAATGAGGATAAGGGGTAACCAACGCATAACGTCTTCCTTATGTGGTGCACTGTGATGTAAAAAACCGCCCCTTTGTCAGCCTTTGTGAACTACTTCTAAGAGACGCGCTGTAAATTCGATTTTTAGTCATAGATGTACATAATGATGGGGCCATTTCAGACGTTTTCAAGCGCGGCACGTAACGGAATCGCACAGGATATTTGTGATTTATCGCACATAAGAGTGATAATAGTGCAAACATTTCAGTTAATAAGTGATCTGGCTAAAAGGATTCAACGCAAATTCAGAATATCATCACTAAGAATGCAATAAACCAAGTGATACTCACTATTAATATCGGACAAAATAATATAATTGCTGTCTTTACTATTAAGTAAGACAACCATTCAATCAAAGAAGGTTCTCATGTCAAATAATTTTCGTATCGAAGAAGACCTGCTGGGTAAACGTGAAGTGCCGGACGACGTGTACTATGGTGTCCATACACTGCGGGCTATCGAAAATTTCTATATCAGCGACCGTACGATCAATGATGTCCCGGAATTTATCCGTGGCATGGTGATGGTGAAAAAAGCCGCTGCCATGGCGAATAAAGAACTGCATACTATTCCGCGTGCGATTGCGGATACCATTATCAAAGCCTGCGATGAAGTCCTGATCCACGGTAAATGTATGGATCAGTTCCCTGTGGATGTTTTCCAGGGCGGTGCCGGTACGTCACTGAACATGAATACAAACGAAGTGCTGGCAAATATCGGCCTGGAACTGATGGGCCACAAAAAAGGGGAGTATGAATTCCTCAACCCGAATGATCACCTGAACAAAGCCCAGTCCACCAACGATGCCTATCCGACCGGCTTCCGTATCGCCGTTTATAATTCAATTACCCAGCTGATTAAATCAGTTGAGTATCTGAAAGGCGTATTTGATACCAAAGCAAATGAATTCAAAGACATTCTGAAAATGGGTCGTACCCAGTTACAGGATGCCGTTCCGATGACATTAGGCCAGGAATTCCACGCCTTTGCCATCCTGATGAAAGAAGAGGTCAAAAACCTGCACCACTCTGCACAACTGGTGCTGGAAGTGAACCTGGGTGCCACCGCGATTGGTACCGGGCTGAACACCGCACCGGGTTACCAGAAGCTGGCGGTGGAAAAACTGGCGGAAGTCACCGGTCTGCCATGTGTCCCGGCAGAAGATCTGATCGAAGCGACCTCTGACTGCGGCGCTTACGTGATGCTGCACAGTGCGCTGAAACGTCTGGCGATGAAACTCTCCAAAATCTGTAATGACCTGCGTCTGCTCTCTTCCGGTCCGCGTGCGGGTCTGAAAGAGATCAATCTGCCGGAAATGCAGGCGGGTTCTTCTATTATGCCGGCGAAAGTGAACCCGGTAATTCCTGAAGTGGTTAACCAGGCCTGTTTCAAAGTTATCGGTAACGATGTGTGTGTTACCATGGCGGCTGAAGCGGGTCAGTTACAGCTGAACGTCATGGAACCGGCCATCGGCCAGGCTATGTTTGAGTCTATCTCCCTGCTGAGCAACGCCTGCCGTAACCTGGGTGAAAAATGCGTTTCCGGCATTACTGCCAACAAAGAAATCTGTGAAGCGTATGTGTTCAACTCTATCGGTATCGTAACGTATCTGAACCCGTTCATCGGCCACCATAACGGGGATATCGTCGGTAAGATTTGTGCGGAAACCGGCAAGAGTGTACGCGAAGTGGTTCTGGAGCGCGGCCTGCTGACAGAAGCTGAGCTGGATGACATTTTCTCGATTGAAAACTTAAAAAATCCGGCCTATAAAGCAAAACGTTTTGATGATTAATATAACAATAATAAATACATAGAACATAAAAGCACGTCATCGCAAGGTAACGTGCTTTTTTATTACCTTACTACAAAAATTTAACATTTTTCTATGGGATTTTACAGGAGCACTTATGCTAGCCATCGAGTTTATTATCGTACTGCTGGCCATTTATCTTGGGGCGCGCCTCGGGGGGATAGGCATCGGTTTTGCCGGCGGACTGGGGGTTCTTGCCCTGGCAGCCATCGGCGTGAAACCGGGCAGCATCCCGTTCGACGTGATCTCCATTATTATGGCTGTTATCGCTGCAATCTCTGCCATGCAGGTTGCGGGCGGGCTGGATTATCTGGTTCAGCAGACTGAAAAACTGCTGCGCCGTAATCCGCGCTATATCACCATCCTCGCCCCGATCGTTACCTATTTTCTGACACTGTTTGCCGGTACCGGTAATATTTCACTGGCAACCCTGCCGGTGATCACCGAAGTTGCCAAAGAACAGGGCATCAAACCTTCACGTCCGCTTTCCACAGCGGTTGTGGCCGCGCAGATAGGGATCACTGCGTCACCGATTTCAGCTGCGGTCGTATATATGTCCTCGGTGATGGAACCGATGGGGGTCAGCTATCTGCATCTGCTGATGATCCTCCTGCCATCCACCTTTGTCGCCATTATCCTGATGTCCTTTATTGTCTCCTGGCTGTTTGATGACAAGCTCGCCAATGACCCGGTCTTTAAAAAACGCCTTGCCGAAGGTGTGGTTGAACTGAACCGCAGTGAAAAAGCCGCTATCAAACCGGCTGCCAAACTGTCAGTGCTTCTGTTCCTGCTCGGCGTCCTGTCAGTTGTGGTCTTTGCGGTTGTGAACAGTAAGAGTGTCGGGCTGCTGTCCGAACCGATTATGACAACCACTAACGCTATCCTGATTATCATGCTGAGTGTTGCGACACTTATCACCCTGATTTGTAAGGTAGAGACAGATATCATCCTGAACTCCAGTACCTTCAAAGCCGGGATGAGCGCCTGTATCTGTATCCTGGGTGTGGCATGGCTGGGCGATACCTTCGTTCAGGCGAACCTGGACTGGATCAAACTGACGGCCGGTGATTTAATCACGCAGCATCCGTGGCTGCTGGCGGTTATTTTCTTCTTCTGTTCTGCCCTGCTCTATTCACAGGCCGCCACTGCCAAAGCACTGATGCCGATGGCACTGGCGCTGGGTGTCACACCACTGACCGCCATTGCCTCTTTCTCTGCAGTTTCCGGGCTGTTTATTCTGCCGACCTATCCGACGCTGGTCGCGGCAGTTCAGATGGATGACACCGGTACCACCCGTATCGGTAAACTGGTCTTTAACCACCCGTTCTTTATACCGGGTACCATTGGTGTTGCACTGTCAGTCTGCTTCGGCTTCCTGATCGGCAGTATCGTTCTGTAATTTCCTGCTCTGCTCAATCCGCCCTCCGGGGCGGATTGAGATTGCAGACAAAGCAGGATAAAACGTGGTTTTTCCTGGTTTATTTTTACAACCTCTGGCAGTCGTCGCCAACCCCTGCGGGTTTGTCAACGGCCTGAATCCGCCCTCCAGGGCGGATTTTATTTTCCTGCGTCTCTCGCCTTTCATCCGCACTCACGTTATTCTGAACGCTATTGCCTCAATCAGGGAGAACCTGCTGTGCAACGTGAAGATGTCCTCAATCAGGCACTGAGTCTGCTGGAAAACCACGGCCTTCTGATGTCTGAAGCCACCCTCAACGATAACCTGGATATTGATCCCGAACGTCTGCGGATTTTCTGGCCGACCCGTAATGATCTGCTCTACGACTGCCTGCGTCACCACGGCAATCAGATTGATATCTGGCAGCGGCGCGTTCTGCTGGATGAATCTCTGTCCTGCGAAGACAAACTGCTTGCCCGTTACAGCGCACTCGCGGAACGCGTCCGGGAAAACCGTTTTCCGGGATGCCTGTTTATTTCTGCCAGCAGCGCATTTCCTGATACGGATCACCCGATCCATCAGTTATCCCGCCAGCAGAAACAAAGTGCCTTTGCATTCACCACAGAGCTGCTCAGAGAGCTGGATATTGATGATTGTGATATGGTGGCCCGTCAGCTGGAGCTGATTCTGGAAGGATGTCTGAGCAAACTGCTGATTTCCCGCAGCAGCAGTGATATTGATACTGCCCGCCGGCTGGCAGAAGACGTGCTGACTATCGCCCGCTGCCGCAAAAACGGCGCACTCAGCTGATTTATTCACCATCTGCATAAATTGCACCCGTATTCTGCATAAAAAGAGCACACTCACACTTTTTTTATGGTTTTTTGACAGAAAGGCATTGACGCAAACCACGGAATACGGTTTAATGCGCCCCGTTGCCCGGATAGCTCAGTCGGTAGAGCAGGGGATTGAAAATCCCCGTGTCCTTGGTTCGATTCCGAGTCCGGGCACCACTAATTCAGAACCCGCTTGTCAGTTAAACATGATGTTATTCTGACAGGTTAGGAAAAGAGCACAAAGTAAAACATAACGTAACATTGTTACCCGTGTTTGAAAAAGCTCTCAAAAAAACAGACTTGTTCGCGCAAGTCTGTTTTTTTATGCGTGCGATCTTTACAGATCTTCTCCGTCAAAGTCAAACTCAGTCAGTAAATTCCCCCTTTGAGCACTACATCAGCTCGGTTTCCAGTATGTTACGCAGACCGTCAACATTTTCATCAATGTATTCCATCGTCGATGCCAGGCTGACATGGCCGAGCAGACGCTTTACCACGTACAGATTGCGCTCTGGCGATTTCATCATATGTGTCGCGACGGTATGGCGAAAACGGTGTGGTGTGACGGTGAATTTACACTCACGGGACAGTCGCCGGAAGAATGAACGTAACGGCGCCTCATCCATCAGTTCCGGATACTTACGTTTATGGCCGGGGTGAAACCAGCCCACATTAAACAACTGGTGCTTCGGTTCCATTCCAGCTTTCTCTGCCTGCACCATCAGATACTCCAGCGACGGATACAGTGCATCAACAATCGGTATCTGGCTGTCATTATGATTCTTGGAACCTTCAGAACACAGATTAATCAGACGTTCCTCCAGATTGACATCACACCAGCGGATATAGAGCAATTGCCCCAATCGCATTGCGGTATAACGTAACACGTTCATGACCGTGCTCCAGAACCAGGCAGGAAGCATGGCATTCGGACGACGGCAGTGAAGTAACGAATTACCGTGAACCCTTTCCAGATCCAGATACAGCTCAATCCGCCGGTATAGCGCCTCCATCTGGTTTTTCGTCAGAATTTTTTTCCTCTTTTTACCAACCCGGACTTGCGTGTAATAAAACGGGTTTTCATCGTGAGGTAAAAATCCTTTTGCGATACCGAAATTAAACAAAGCCCGCATATGAGCCACTTTGTTATTCCAGGTTCGCGGAGCCCGCTTCTGCTCCTGCAAAACAAGATGACGCCAGCCCAGCACGACATGGTGATCCACATCTGCAGGTGAAACAGCCGAAAAATTCCCGAATGTACGGACAACTTTCAGGTAACTTTTTTCTGATCGGGGACGCAGCGATTTACTGTAAAAATACTGATCAGTCAGGTACTTAAAGGTAACATCATCCATAACGCACTCATATGTAAACGTAATTCATGTATCCGGTGCCGCGTGTTATCGCTTATAACACCATGAAATACCATAAAATTTCGACCATCCACGATTGTGATAATCTTTTTTTTCCTCCCTGTTGTGCATCATGCCGTCCTTTCATCAAGAAACCGGGTTCCTTCTGCTGTCCGTAACCAGCGCGGTGACTGCAAATCTGTCTTAAAATAATCCAGTAACTCATACAACAGCCAGCTCAGGTTCATCGCCGTCTGAGAGCCAAATCCCTGCCCTGCCAGAACCTGTGTCAGCGCCAGACAATAGTTGCAGAGTTCGGTACTGTCGGGATTAAAACGGGGAGGAGAAGAGACAGAGGGTATATCGGTGGTCAGACATTCAACAAGATGGGGAGCGATGGGATCAGCGAGTTTGGATTTCAGCAGAGAGAGGCCGGTGCTTATCCTGCCGCATAATGCCAGTTTCTGCACCGGGTCAGCCGACTCAATCAAAACTTCAGCAAACAGGGCGCAATGGTCAGCCAGGACAGTAAAATCAGTATCAGCGGTGAAGGAAACAGAAACTAACGGATGATCGGGGTTAAGGGTCGTCGCCATAATGGCATCCTCTAACAGATGATGTTTTATATTCACCACCGAAGAGGCCAATCTTACGGGTGGTGAACCGGACAGAGTTGGCCTTACCGGTCTGTTAGACACCGGCGCGTCTTTCGACGCCTCCGCCCGGCCCACCATAGAGGTACAACCGGTCATACGACATTAATCGTATATCTAACAGACATATTCGGGAGGCCAATCCCGGCACCGGATTTTGCCGGTGCAGGCGAAAGATACCGTGATTAGTAAGTCGCTTCAAGCGCTCTTTGCCGGTAATAATTGTCATGCCCGATTTTACAGGCATTTACCGGTTTTCATCTGTCACGGGGATTTATAGTCGGTGAGAATCTATAACGATATCATTATATAACAGCAAGCAGGGGATTATCCCCGTAATTAATTCCGCCGCTGAACACCTTCCCGGCGGGAACCAGATAACCGCTCAGTTTCCGGTAAAGCCCTTCCCTGTCTTCCGTCTGATATAAATGACAGGTGACCATTTTTCCGCTGTTCCGCCGGTGATACCGGAGTCGCTCAAACGCTTTCTGAATCGCGTCTTTTTCCTGTAGCTCGCCGCCGGTTGTAGTCAGGTATTGCCGAAATATCCACGGCGAGGGCAGAAAGAGATAACCGCCGGTCAGATGAACACTGTTCTCCGCCTGATTCACCGCGATTTCTCTGCTCCTGCATCCTGTCACCAGCCACTGCCAGAACTGACCTCCGGGATTGTCAGGAAGTTCTTCCGGTGCTTCACTCACATTGCTGCTGACCACAGCATTGACGGGTTTTTCTTTCTCCGCAGTCATCCCTGTTGTCAGCCGCACCGCCTCAGAAATAACATGATGAACCACACCCGTCTGTTCCCGGAAGCCACTCAGATACAACGATAAGGCACGAAACGCATCCGGATAGTTGTTCAGCCACTGAATCGCCTCCGCAGGAATTAGCCGCCACGCCAGCATAGCCCCGGCACTCTGCCGCGCATCATCTGGCGCTGCGGGAAGAAACCGGAACCGGTAAGGCTCAGGAGGTGCATTATCCAGCGGAAACCAGCGTTTTCCGTTTGCCAACTCAACATGTACATCACAGAGATAACCCAACGGCGATAACATGGCCGCATACACAATCACCGCGTGCCAGGCAGTACTTTGTGCAGCCTGCTCTTCCGGTGGAGCACCCGACGGCAACATATATCCTTTTGCCAGCCGCACCGCGTATGACAGGCTTTCCAGCATGTAATCCGCCATTCCCCCTGAACGGGCGTGTATCCCCTCTGCTGTCAGCGGAAACTGCTGCATCAGGGTCAGACAGCGCATCAGCGGCTGCTGATAATAATGCCGAAACTGAGCTTTCGGCAGTGGTGAGGAATCACGGAGAAAAGCCAGCCACCGCTGACGCTGTGGTGTTGCCAGCAACTCGTCCGCACTGAGGGGAGAATAATATCCGGCCGGGATTTTTGGTGTTTTTTCTGAGGGACGTGTATGGCAAAAAACGGATTTCAGATTCAGCATCAGGATTTCCGGACATAAAAAAGAGCTACCGGAACAACCGGTAACTCCTGAGTGTTATGATATCAGCGACAGGTTTCTGTCTCTGAGGTCAGATATTCAAAGGCTTCCCGTGCATAACGCGCAGCCCGGAATATCGCCCGTTTGTCCTCCTTCAGGATCGTCAGCCAAGACGCGATATTACCCAACGTCATTCGAAATGCAGGCAGGCGGCAAGGGAAGACAGACGGGGAGCATACATCAGTATGTGACCCGGCTGGCTGAGTGCGGCCAACGAACCTGCAATTTGAATGAATAAGGGTATAGCTTTCATGCTGTAAATCGCCCTGAATCCCCAGGTCTGCACACAGAAATGCTGCCCCCATCTCCGCAACCAGCTCCTCAAATCCATATACAGGATCATGTTTATCTGCCGGACAATCCACAATTCCTTCCCGGGCCAGACGCGATACATGGCCGGTGGAATGCACCAGTTCATGCAGCAGCGTGCTGTAATAGTCCGCAGGGCTCCGGAACTGTGCGGCCTGCGGCATAATGATGTGATCAGCAACCGGATGATAACAGGCACGTCCGCCGTTGTTGTGTCTCACCGGAACGCCGTTTGTCGTGACTATCTTATCCGCTCCGGCGATACGTTCCGCTTCCGGCAGTACCGGCTGTTCCGGACACAGCTTATCAGGCAGATTTTCACACTGATCGATATTAAACAGATGAAAACTGTCCATCATCCGGTAATTCCTCATGACAAGGTCACCGTTTTCATCCGTCGTCATCCGGCCGTGCTCATCCTCCTCCGCTTTCTGAAACGGTTTGAACAGGACCACAGTCGTGGATTTCTCCCCTCTGCGCACATTTCCCCCCGCTTCCCGCGCCTGACGGAAAGTCAGCCAGCGGTTGCGTTCATACCCTTTATTCACTGCATCCGACCACAACAGCATCACATTGATACCGCCGTAACGCCTGCCGGTCACGGCATTGGCGGGCAGCCCTTCATTTCCGCACTGCCACGCCTGACGCCACGGCGGTGTGCCGGATTCCAGTGCAGCAATCATTTTGTCGGTCACCTCCCGGAATAAGTCAGCTTTTACAACGGGTTTACGGTTAGTTTTCTGTTTCATAAGACATCCCTGTCAGTCAAAACGGGGATGTCTCCCGGCAGGGAAAAATCCCCGCGCGGGTTAATAAAAGGCTGTTGTCAGTGACAACGAATAATCTGCCCGATACTAATTTTTTGTTACTGACAACGAGAGCAGAAACTCTTTTCAGCTTTCTGAAGATTTCGTGTAAACGCGCATCACATAGCGCCCGCGCCCGTCACCGTGCCCGAGATCCATCGACACCATCGCGCTGACTTCCTTTTCACTCATGCCGTTGCGGGTATGAAACTCCACCGCATCAACCGCCCAGGCATACCGCAGGCTGTGCGGCGAGGACCGGCCGGTCAGTCCGGATCGGCGGGCGACATTGCGGTAACGATCAATGGCGGATTTCAGGTCCGGCCGGTCAATCAGGCGGCCATTTTGCATCGTCGCCAGGGCATAATTGACTGCGTGCAGCATTTTTTCTCTGTCGATCACGGTTGTATCGCGCGGCCGCCCGCCCTTTGTACCGAAGACCACACGCAGCAGCGCCTGTTGCCAGGTTTTCAGCGACTTCACCGACTGCACCGCCTCCTCCGTCCGCAGCCCGAAACAGCGGGCAAGCTGCAACGCCGCCGCCACACCGGCGTCCTGTTTTTCGGCACCGGAAACCGCCGCGAGATAACATTCTGCACTGATCGCCACCTTCGTGCCGTCACGGCTCGCACCGGACAACCTGAGCGCCTTATTACTTAGTTTTTCATGCTGCGGATCGGCCAGCTTACCGCGACCGGCGGTGATCAAAATATTTCTCACTGCCGCCATCTCATTTTGCAGCGTGCGTGTTGAAATCCCTTCCGCCTGACGGCTCCGGATATATTTTTCAATATGCTGCGTTTTGATGTGTTTCACATCGCGGATCTGGATATTTAGTGCAGCCATCTTCGCCGCAAAGCGTGCTGCCAGTTTTGAGCGATCCGCCACGGTTTTAAAACTGCCGCCGCCCTGCCGGGCAAGGGTAGTGAGTTGTCTGGTGAGTTTTGACATGGAGGTATCCCTGAATGTGAGTAAGCTTGTGAAACCGGTGTGCTCAGGGATTTTCAGAAAGATATCAGCTAAAAGGGAGAGTAAAGTAATTTTTGAGGGCAAAAAATTACCGGGGTTTCTGTGTTAAAATTTGATTATAACTGTTCCATTTTGGAGGAAGTGGGCACCGGTATTATCGGTGGCTCGGAAGTGTCTAGATTATCTGTGCGATTAAGAATCGATTATCAGTAAAACCAACAATAGCAAGCGATACTGAGTGCAATGCAGCACTCGATGCGCTGATAGCAAATTTGTCAGCGGCTAAAAACAAAACTAAACATATCTTAAAAACGAAGAAACCAGAAGATTAAGGATCTTCTGGCTATGAGCTAAAATGTTAAATAATTGTCATTATTAAAATAATAAATGAGGCATTGAAGTAACTCTTCTTCAGTTACATTTGCTTTTTGTAATTTAGCATTGGTGACAATGCTTTGTAATATTTGAATTGATATAACATATTTATAATTAGCTTCTTTTATAACTTCAGGATCATCATCTAGTTCATCTGATTCAACATCATCAGGATCTTCAATCATAGCAAGTGTATCTAAATTCCAGTTCACTGTATTTTTAGGTAGGTACAATGCTAAATTCCACGGTATATCTAATACTTTCAGTAAAACATTTCTTATTGTTTCATTATTCATGCTATCTTCCTCCTCCCCAATTATTCATTCCCTCCTTCCCTCCTGGGTGTAAAGAATCTTGCACAATCCCGAGAGACTGATGTTGTTTTATTGGAACTAGCGATATATCCTGATGGTCGGTGACGAGGTAATGCAGTTTTCCGTTTTCATACCGTGCTGCCAGAACCAGTGCACCCAGTTCATACAGCCACTGAATCCCACCGTCATACGCCACCGTGCCGTCCGCATATACCGACGCTTCCTCAATCATCTATTGCCGGACCATAGATACTGCCAGCCACAAACTACTGGGGCTGGTTCAGACGCTAAAGATGTACCGGTTTCTGTACGTTCACCACCTGATATTTTCTCTGGCGACAGCCGAAAGCATCATACGTGTAACGCCAGCAATCGCCCTGTGAGGTAAATCAGATATAAGCTGATTTAAGGAATTCTATATAGTAGTTATTATATTTATAAATAACTATATGATTTCATCTATCATATAGTTATCCGTAGCCAATATAAATATTAAAATTTATCCATCTAAATCCTGAGTTCAACATACTCATTGAAAAATGACATAAACGAAGGATGTAAGATACCGGTTATTTTCTTTGAAAATAAATCATAATTTATAACACTACCATATTTATCATCTGAACAATCAATGCACCAACATACATCATCGTCCTTAAAATAAATCACACATAAATGCGGCGGTAATTCAAAATCCTTTCTGCAATTCATTGTATCATAATAAATCGAACCACCAGACTCAATAAACACATCATTATTCACAATACCAGATATTTCTTCTCCAACAACCCCTCCACCACCAGTTATAGATAAAAAATTCATAAAGTCAGAGGGTAAATCAATAGATAGAGCATCCTTAAGAGTAGTTATTGATTCACGATTAGCAGAGCCAAGCCAATATACTTCATCAATGGCATTATCATTTAATTTATTAATTAATGCATTAATACTGTCCATACTCACCTCATTCAAAATCTTTCGCTCTGAGTTTCCAGTAATCACGCCTATATTTATTGTATTGGCGATCTAGTGCTGGGGTATTTCTAAAACTATTACCATTCTCGATAAGTCCATGTAATGGTTTATGATAATCTTTATGTGTTGTTGCTACCAGTTCAACCATTGGGCCAGGCTCTTTACCTATTACATGGTGTAAGTTAATCTGCTTCCCATCAGGACCAATAGGCGCATATCCATTCTTCATTAAATCTAAGTTTGTCCATCCATCATCAATTTTACCCTTTATTGATGGGTGAACTGACGGATGGACATAAGAAGGTGCATCTGGTATTACATCAATAGTATTTTTATATACTTTTCTTCCTAAAACATCTTCTGCCTGATATTTATTGCTAAATGTTGATGTTCCCGCCAATCCAAACGGATCCACCCACCCCACAGGACAGTGCACATACCCATACGGATTAAAGCCGCCTTCCAGCCCTATAGGATCAGGGCTGATGTACTGTCCCGTGTCCTTATCATAATAGCGGAACCGGTTATAGTACAAGCCCGTTTCAGCATCTTCATATTGTCCCGCGAAGCGGAAGTGACATTCGGTGTAATTCGGGTCATTGGCACTGGTTTTCAGGCTCCAGAACGCCATTTGTCCCCACGTGTCCGGCCGTACTGCCCAACTGATCGTCCCGGTTTCCGTGAAAATTTCACGCGGTGTGCCCTGATGGTCGGTGACCAGGTAATGCAGTTTCCCTTTTTCATACCGCGCTGCCGGAACCAGTGCGCCCGGTTCATACAGCCACTGAATCCCGGCGTCATACGCCACCGTGCCGTCCGCATAGACCGGCACTTCCTCAATCATCTGATTGCCGGACCACAGGTACTGCCGGCCACGGGTTTTCGGTGGCAGATTCAGGTGCTGGTTGTGGATTTGTTCCTGAGTATCAACCACCTGATATTTACTCAGGCGGCGGCCGAAGGCATCATACGTGTAACGCCAGCAGTCGCCCTGCGGGGTGAAGCAGGATGTGAGCTGATTTAACGTGTCCCACTGATAGCGCCACTCGCGCGGCCGGAAGCCGTTCCGGTGCTCGGTTTTCCGCTCCAGACGCCCGTTGATATCGTAGTGATAATCAAAATGACCGGTTGCCGTGGTGCGCCGGACCACCCGTCCCGCCTGCTGTTGCTGCGATAACTGATGCAGGGCACCCTGTGCCTCACCAGGTATCAGCGTCTGCTGCCGGATGTTCAGATTGGTATCGTAGCTGAACTGCTCTGTCTGAGGGTATAAACCGCCGAAGGACGTGTTCTCAATCTGGTCATTCTGATTATAGCGGTACTGCATACGGCGCCAGCGATGGTCATCAATCGCCGTGATGTTATAGGCTTTATCATACTGCCAGCTCCGGTTGACATCACTGGCGGCAGGCGGCTGTACCGGGTTATCCCGCAACGCCTGAAGATAACTGCCCGAGCCGCGCCCGGCTGTCTGATGCGCCAGCATACCGGTCGCCGTGTAATGGCGTGACGAGGCAAAACCGGACTGACTGTGACGCAGGTATTCCTGCCCGAGCGCATTGCGGTTCAGTTGCAGCGGCTGGTGTTTTCCGGCCTGAAACTGTGTCAGTTCACCCTGTAATCCGTACTGATACTGTAATGCCTGCGACCCGAACCGTGTCTGCGTGAGCCGGTCTGTCTGCGCATTCCACGCATGCTGAATTTCTCGGCCATTGATTTTTTCACAGATAAGCCGCCCGGCAGCATCATACTCAAATTCCGTGACCGCATCCGGATTTTCGGCACGGATAAGCTGCATCCGGGCGTTATACTCGTACCGCGTGGCGGATTTCAGTTCACTGCGTGTGCCGTCATCAAACCAGATATCCTGCCGGATAATCAGCCCTTCCGGGGAGTACGACCAGCGGATTTCATGCTGATCCGGGTAACGGGTGGCCGTGCGGCGGCCAAGCCGGTCATAACGGTACTGAATCTCCCGTCCGGTAAAATCGGTCTCGCGGATAATCTGCCCGGCATTGTCCCGCTCATAGCAGTACTCATCCCCGGCCGCATTAATCACTTTTTTCAGCCGCGTCAGGCTGTCATATTCAAAGCGGATTTCTGTACCGTCAGGACGGACCATCGCCAGCAGCAGGTCAAACGGCCCGTAACGGTAACGGGTTATTTTGCCCTCGCCGTCAGTGACCGCCACCACCCGGCGTTCACTGTCATAATCAATATGCTGATGTACGCCGTCAGGCAGGAAAATATCACTGATACTGCCGTTAACCCCCGCATGAGACGAGTCATAGTTATAACGGGTGGTATTATTCAGTGCATCCGTGAGATGGGTAAGGCGTCCCAGTTCATCAAACTGATACTCCGTGCTGTTAAGATACGGATTGATACTTCTGCTCAGCTGATACGCAGACGTATATTCATACCGCCACTGCGCCCCGTCAGGTGAAACGGCTTTCAGTAATTCACCATGTACACTGTATTCGTACGTCTGGACGCGGCCCTGCGGATCAGTCTCTGAGATCAGATTACCGGCAGTATCATAATTCAGCCGCCACTCATCTCCTGTTGGTGCGATATAGCGGGTGAGCTGTCCGTTATCATTGTATTCGCAGCCAATCTTGCGGTTATCCGGCAGATAAATTTGTGCCGGTAATCCGTTGGCATGATAAACATACCGCGTGATTTCACCAATATCATTGATTTCACTTATTTTCTGAAAATCACGCCATTCTGTACGGGTTTCCCGGCCTGACGGATCAAGTGTGCGTACCACCAGGTTATCTTCATTGTAATAGTAACGGAAGTGCCCGCCTTCACCGTCGATATAGGTATTGAGCCGTAATGTATCGTCATAAACAAAACGGTCGCACCAGTATCCGCTGTCAGAATGCGTTTGTATCACACGCCCCCGGTCATCATAAGTAACCGTTAGCGAAGTCTGGTCAGAATCCTGCCATCCGGTCATCCACCCTTCTGGCGTATAACTGTGCCAAAGGTGGTTTTGCTGAAAAGCATCACACTCACTCAGATAACCGGAATTATCGTACCGGCATGAAACAAGCCGCTGTGTCCGGTTGTCACAGCTATAATCAATATACATCAGCTGATGTTGCTGATAATGCAGCCGGATTATGAATCCGTCATCGCGGGAGAGGTGGCTGAGCTGCCGGTCTTCATTATAATGAAAATGTAAGGCAACACCCTGTAAATTGGTAATTTTGATCAGACGGCGGTGCAATACCGGCGCCGGTTCAAAGTGATATACCCGCTGACGGCGGTTATCCTGTATCTGTAACCCCGTTTTCCGGTTGCCTGACAGCAGATAGTACGGAGCACGTAAATTTCGGGACCGGACTTCATCGCCGGATATTTCAAAGGTATACCGGTTTCCGCCGGGATCCTGAAAATCAGCAGTGTCATCATGTATCTCAAGATACATTGACCAGTCATCTGCCCATTTTTCACCGAAAAGTCCCCGGGTTGACTGGACGGAGTAATATGTCCGGGTCAGTTCAACCGGCAACAGACCGGGAATACAGATAACCGGCCATGACTGAATAAAATCCCCGCTGACCAAATCCACCGGGTCACCGCCGACATTACGGTTATTATTATCCGTTCCTTTACCGTCACTGCCAGACTGTGTTTTTTTCGTATCTTCACTGACTTTTGCTGCCGCGGTATCCGGTGTTTTATCCGGCGGAACTTCACGGGGTTTCACCACCCCTCCGGCGGACGGTTTTTTGCTGATAATTTCAGCCGCTTCCTCTGCAATTTCTTTTTCCAGCTTCCGGCCTGTTGCTTTTACCAACCCCAGCGGATTTATCATCGCCAGAAATGCCCCGCCTTTTTCGGCTTCAGACAGATTTTCAAATCTGGCAAAATTAAACGCCGAATAACCCAGCTGACTTTTAACACTATCTGCATGCTCTTCCGCTTTTTTAGCCCATTTATCACTGAACAGCCCCGCAATTTTCGCCCCCAGAGTACTTGCGGTTATTTCAATAATCTGTGCCCCTGCATACGCTAAATCGAGCACATCAGGCACAATATTCCAGGTATCTTTTATAGCTCCGCTGATTCCTTCAAAAGGCGAATCCAGTGCAGCCGAAATTTCATTACCGGTTTGAGTTGCCCAGGCCGTTAATTCCTCTTTTCTCTCTTCCGCCCACTGACGTACTCTTTCCGCATCTTCTGCGGACAATAAAGTTATTGTGGGATCGGTAAGTCTGTATTGCTCAGCGGCCGTCTCAGCGATCACCGCAGGGTTAGCCTGCTGTGCAGAAACGGCAGCAGCTCTGGCCTGTGCAGTGATGACACCGATGGTATTTCCGTTTGCCGGGCTATTGGCATAAAGCATATCCTTTGAACGGGGAAGTGAACTGCTTATCCTGTCCAGAGCTGCATCATATTCTTCCGCTGTAACTATCTGCTCTTTATCTTCTCCGGTATCAATATCATATTTATAAATTTTTATATCGTCGTCATTCTGCCTGGCAAAAATTAAAACTTCAGATCTTCCATTATTTTCATATTCAAGAACCTGTACATAATCACCATATTTTTCCCGGTCATTGACATTAGGTAACTCCAGGTTTCCGTATTCCTCCTGAATTTGAACTGAAGAAGATGTACAGTTATCTGAAAAACATGCAAACACTTTCATTTCCTGCACTTTTCTACCTCCCGTTCATCCAGAATTTATCGCCGTGACGCAGGATCCGTTTTTTCCCTGCACAAACACTGCCTGAATGTTCTTTCGGATAACACTTTCCGCCGACAGTCCCGCTTTTAATGCCATTTGCCACACCGGGGGCATCGCCTAAGGTGGCCGGAATAAAGCTCTGATTAAATACCACTGCGGGATGACCATTAGCTCTGACTGACGACACCACCGAAGCCGACGTTTCCAGCTTCGCAATCACAGGATAGGGGATCGGCGGTGTCGATGATCCCACCGGGGTTTTACACACATCCGGTGTCAGACTAATCACCAGCCATTCCCCCTGCCGGCGGGCCAGGTAGTTATCAGCCATGGGTCAATTCCTTCTGAGGTTCGGCAAAACGGACCAGCGGCGCAGCAGGATCCGTTTCAAAACGGGCTTCACATACCCGTACGGGCAGATCCGCTTCAAAAATTAAGCGGTAAGTCAGGGAAAGTTGCAGTTTTTCAGTATCAATCACAATCGTATCCGGATTGAGTTTAAGAGGGATAAGCTGTCCTTCCGCCATTCTCAGTAAAACAAACGGCCGGTGTCCCGGTAAGGTGGTACGGACAATGCCACCGGCCGTTAAATTAGTCAGAGTCAGGGAGAAATCACCCGCCGGAAAGGCGATTTGCTGATCTTCCGGCGCGCAGTTCCAGTAACTAAAATCAAAATCATGCGGCAGATAAGGATGACGCTGATTCAGCCATGTTTCATCATAAGTTCCTGCCAGCAACCGGCGGGGCAGCCATGCCCGGCCTATAGCACCAAAACCGGCGATACCGTGCGGCAGTTGCTCACCATTAAGTTGTGACACGACCCACCCGGCGGTAACGGGATATTCCGGAGATTCAGTCTGAGGTGCGGCAAACGCGGTAACATTCAGGGATTGCTGATACCATGATGTTATAAATCCCTGCCCCAGCGGGTTATGCTCTTCCGTACTGTGAGCTACCGGTACCGACTCTTTTTCCGGATGGGCAGCACGCCGGATATCAGAAAGTAATGCCTCTTCGGCGACAGGACGACTGAGTGCATCATGTCCGTAAATTTTGCATTCCCCGCCGAACGCATAGCGGTAATCAACCGGTAACTGACGTACCGCAGCCGGAGCCGTTAACTGCCATTCACCTGAGTTTTCATCGAGCACAAACTGACGCTCCCCGAAACAGCGCAGGGATTTTTCGATTAATACTCTGTGATGCCTGTCTGTCATAAGCAATGAGACAACTATTGACTCCGCCGGAACATCATCCGGCGCATAGGCAATTCCGTTAACAAGAACATCACAGCGGGGCTTGAACGGAGCCAGATCACTTTCGATCAAAACAGATGATGTATTGAGATTCCCCGTAAACTGATCTTCAGACACCAGTGCAAAATCCGTCAGCAGGCGAGGGGTATAGTCCCCGTTATTACCGCCGGACACTAATTCATACCCCACTTTCATCGCAATGACATGATGCTCAATATCATCCGTATCCAGCATTTTGTAATTCATCACTGAAAATGGTGTCAGGTTACGAAATTCCATCTGATCCCCTCCTCAGTTCAAATCAATGTCTTTGCCCGTGATCTGCACCGGACCACTGGCTTCAAAGCTGAATTCAGTCCCGTTGATCGTCACCCGTCCGGCACTGTCCATCCGCAATACACTGGCACCGCAGCGTAATTCGATCACATCACCGGCGGTCACTGACAAGGTATTTCCCACTGCCACCGATTTATGTTTTCCGACCGTTTCACTGTTATTTTCACCGATCTCTTCTTTGCGGTGGCCGTTGACCGTCATACTCTGATTTTTTTCAACCAGCTCACTGTGATTCGCTTTCACCAGCGTGCTGCGGTCATTCAGTACCACCGTGTCCATATCCCGCTGAGCATGAATAAAGACCTGCTGCTTCCCGTTTTCATCCTCAAAGCGCAGTTCGTTGAATCCCTCGCCTTTGTGTGTTTTTGTACGGAAAGCCGTTTGTGTTTTACTGCCCGGGAATGCCGACGGCGGTGAATTACGGCCATTATAGGTACAGCCGGTGATAATCGGGCGGTCAATATCGCCGTTGAGATAAGAGACGATCACTTCCTGGCCGATACGCGGTACGGCGGAGAAACCATAGCCGCCGCCGTTCCAGCCCATCGCCACCCGTACCCAGCAGGAAGCACTGTGATCCGGTTTGCCGTAGCGGTCCCAGTGAAAATAAACTTTCACCGCGCCCTGCTCATTGGTGTAAATTTCTTCCCCTTTCGGGCCGACCACGGTTGCCAACTCGTCACCGTCCGCCTGCGGGCGGAAGCGGAACGGCGGGCGCCATTCTCGGGCACCGGGAATAAACTGCACTGTATTACTGAATTTAGTGCCTTCACCGCCGCCGTTATCCGCCAGCGGCTGGATACCGTGATGATTCACCGTAATGACCTGCCACGGCTGATTCATCGCAGCCGACGGATGGTTTTTCAGGGTGAAGATTTTACCCGGCATCAGGGCAAAGCAGTTGGTTCCTGCGGTGCCGGTCTGGCGCTGGTTCTGGGATTGCTCATAACGCAGTTGCGTGAACGGTTTACCAGTCTCGTCGTCATGATAGCGGCCGTAACTTTCATACACCGGATGCTGTTTATGTACCTCGCCGGTGACTTCATGTTTAAACGGATATGACGGGCGATCCGGGTTGTAATCTTTCTGGATAATGACATCGCTGCACAACTGTTCGGCGTAACGCCAGGAGAACGCGGTGCTGTCACTAATATCGGTATCCGCCTGCGGGTTGTAAGTCAGATTGATACCGGCGGTCATGCCGAGATGGTTGTCACTGTAAAAGAGTTTCGGGCCTTCCTCGAACCAGAAGTTAATCCCCTCTTCTGCGGCCAGACGGCACCAGAACTCATAAGCGGATTCACGCTTCTGGGTGATGTAATCCCGCTTCTGATGCAGTTCGTCCTGATAGAATTTCAGGTCATTTTTGACGTGAGCTTCTTTAAGCAATGTTGCCAGCACCTCCGGCACGGATTGCTTCTGGAAGATACGGCTGTCCTGGTTGAGGGTCATGATCCACATTTCCGGGCGGATCAGAAAGTGATACCAGGTTTTGTTGCCATCGGTATTGCCCTGTTCGGCAGAGGCCAGCAGCCCCTGCACGGTGCGGACTTTGACACCGTCACGGGTAACCGTCAGTGAGGCGGCGGAGCCTAAATGCTCCTCAAATGTGATCGACGGCAGCAGGCTGACCGCGCTGATGGTCAGTGAAAACAGCGAAGAAAGAGATTCACTGAGCGAGAATTCGGTGACCTGAAAAGTCTGCTCCGGTAACCGGCCGATTTTACAGGTAAATACCAGTCCCGAAGGTGAACGACCGGAGAGCAGCGCCCCTGCAATCTCACCGGCAGAGCCGGAAAGTCCGGACAGACTGCCGGGGGCAGAACTGTTCAGGCCGCCGGTAAATCCGCCGCCGGGGATCAGGTTTGCGGTGCTCACAGCAGATGCCGCAGCCTGAATCTGCGATGTGGCCGCCTGAACCTGACGCGCAGCGGTAACCACTTTCTGTGCCGGAGCAGACAACGCGGCCGTGGCTTTTTCCGCTGCGGCATCACCCGCCTGTTGAACAAGAGAATCTTTCAGTGCGGCGATATCTGCCGCCTTCTTTTTGGGATCTTCAGCAAACATACCGGCTCCGGAACTGATCAGGCGGGTGACCCGCCGGAATACGGGGGATCACTGCGGGAAAGCAGGAACACCACAAACCCCCGGAGGAATTTGTGGTGTCTGTGAGCACATTACGCTTCGATTGGCGCACGCCAGTCATCAGCACCGGAAGTGCCTGCAACGGTGTGTTCCCAGTCGATTTTGCGGTAAGAGAGTGACACTTCGATCAGTTGGGTGTAATCCGTTTTTTCCGGGTCCTGGCAGTGCGGCATTTTGCAGTCGATATTGACGATGGTCGCATCTTCCAGCGAGGTAGTGAAGAAATGCTCCTGCTTGCCCTCAACGGAGGTGCGGTACCATTTCAGCTGCACTTTCGGCAGCATTTCACCGGCGGCCAGGGCGTTGTACAGCAGCGGAACCGCTTTGTTCAGCGCAACGGTAAATTTAAACGGACGATGCGCACGCTGGCCGGATGGCTGACCGGACTGCGGGTCTGTCGGGACGGTGACGATATGATCAAACTGCTGCACCAGCATCTCATCTTCATGACCCTGCACATAGATGTTGCCGACGGATTCAGCGGTAAACGCACCGGTAGTGATATTGCCCTGAGTTTTACCTTCGATGGAGATATAGCATGGAGTTGGCATGATAAAATTCCTTATTTATTAACAGGTAACAAATCGTTACCGGACGAGTGACTTCGTCATCAGCCAGTGCGCATGGTGATAATGATTAAAGCATAAATTTCACTTACGGATATGTAAAGACCGGAGGAAGGGCTGTATCTCACAGGATCTGTCACTTAAGTTAAAATCGTTGCAAAAACAGGATATCTGACCTGAAGTAACACTAATGGCCGGTTGACTCAGTGAAATATGTCAGATCATAAAAATGACAAACAATCATATTTTTTAACATATCTCGCTAATACACTGTAAAAAATAGAGAAAACAACCATTCCCCTTATGATCAGAAAAATAAATATTTAACCAAATACAAGTGTCACGTAATACAATGAATTATAATAATAAAAATATAATTCCGGGAAATTATACAAACCTACCGGATTTTTCATTCTGCCGGGTACAATATAAATGGATAAAAACACAACATCATGCTGTTTTATTTTTATCCCTTTTCTGTCGTAAGAAATAATGCTTTTATTTCATGATATTAGAAAACCCAAAAACCGGCCCCTGTGATATGGCTAATCCTCACATTTGTGCTTAAGTTGATATCCTCCTTAGGGTATTCCTCTGTTCACTAATTTTGAACCGAAAGCCACGGTCTTAAACTACCGCTCTCTTCCGGACAACAGTCGTGAGTTGTCTGGTGAGTTTTGACATGAAGGTTATCCTTGGTCGGGAGCCAGACTGATTCAGGAATCTTCAGGTGGATTACCGTTAATCAGAAGAAGGAAACATTTACCGGTACAGATAATTTTCTGCATATTTTAATTAATATCCTGAAAACTGATAATATTTCTATCGGTGATTTCATATCTATGATAGTGAGCCTTCGGCTTTACACGTATAATTAATCTTATTTTTGCATATATCGTCATAACTCAATCTATAAGAGGATGCCTTGCTGACATTAAACAAAATAAAAAATGAAGCCACAATGTTCCGTGAACGAATCGAAAAGTGCGATAAAAATCAGACACCTCTTGTCATAGATTGCTTTCCTATAATGAGCTGTAAATTATCTTCGATGCTTCTTGCTTATCATTTTTTAACGTTATGGCCGGAATCAGAGATAACAGGGATAAGCGCAGCTACCGGACGACGACAGCAGATAACACATTACTGGCTGGAAATTAATAATATCGTCATTGACATAACCGGTGACCAATACAATCTCATTCCTGATAACGAGCTCAATAAAAAAATAATAGCATATCGCCCTTTTCCTGCTGTTCATGTTATCAGTAGTAAAAAAAGCTATCTCTATACGTTATTTAAAGTTAAAGAAACTGAGAAATTTACTGCAAGTTTCCCTACAATAGGAGAGGATTTTATTGAGGAAATGAAATTTTCATATAATAAATTAATGGGTAATACGCAATAATAAATAACACATGGCTACCTTCCGTAATAACCATATGTTTTAACCATAAAGTACTATCAGCCTGTTTTCCGTATTTATAACTCCGGGATAAATCCCTCATTCTTCAATGACGTGATCACCCCGCGAATCAGATCTGAATTTGAAAATTTTGCGGTATAGTAACGGGCACCATCCTCTACAGGCTGAATCAATCCACGATCAAGTAACTTACCTAACTGATAAGTGATCTGAGCTGATTTCAGTTCCGGTAAAACAGAACGCAGATCACCCGCTTTAATTGTTCCTGAATCTGTAAATAGACCCGTTTTAGTTCCATGCATTTTTTGAGATCCCGGCTAAATAATGGTGTTGCCGGTATTCCTCCGGCGTCATATTGTTCAGTGATTCATGCGGACGTTCACAGTTATATTCTGATAACCATTTTTCCGTAATTTCCCGTACCTCATTCAGCGTTCTGAACAGATAAAAATCGAGTATTTCTGTACGGTATGTCCGGTTAAAGCGCTCAATGAAAGCATTCTGTGTCGGCTTACCCGGCTGGATAAACTCCAGTTTTACGGCATGTTTCTCTGCCCATTCAGCCAGCGCCAGAGAAATAAATTCAGGGCCGTTATCCATGCGGAGCATGGCCGGATAGCCACGGTTTGCCGCGATCCTGTCGAGTATACGGACCACCCGCAGGGCCGGCAGATTCAGGTCTATTTCAATCGATAATGCCTCACGGTTAAAATCATCAACGACATTGAACGTGCGAAAACGACGGCCACAGACCAGGGCATCATTCATAAAATCGACTGACCAGCTTTGATTCAGTGCTTCCGGCGTGGCCAGTGGCGACGGATTACGTACCGGTAACCGTTGCTTGCCCTTACGGCGGAAATTCAGCTTCAGCAGACAGTAAATACGGTGGATCCTTTTGTGATTCCACGAATATCCCTGCCGCCGCAGGATCCGGAAAAGTTTCGGAAAACCGTATCGCGGATACCGCTCAGTCGCCGCCTGCAACGCAACAATAACGGGTTCATCACGTGTGATATCCGGACGATAATGGTAAACCGTTCTGCTCAGGTTCAGACTCCGGCAGGCCTGACGGATACTGAGTCCGAACGTCGTTATCAGATGAGTGACCAGCTCACGCTTAAAAGCCGGTTTTAAAGCTTTTTTTCGATAACGTCCTTCAGCGCCCGGTTCTCAAGGCTCAGGTCAGCAAACATCTGTTTGAGACGCCGGTTCTCGTCCTCAAGCGCCTTAATCTTTTTAATATCAGACGCCTCCATACCGCCGTATTTGGCTTTCCAGTTATAGTAGGTAGCTTCAGAAACACCGGCTTCCCGGCAGACATCTTTAACAGTTCGTCCGGCTTCAACCGACTTAATCACAGCGATAATCTGATGCTCAGTAAAACGGGCTTTACGCATAGCGCTCTCCTTAGTTGGCAAATTGATTATGCCGGAGGATCTCTAAATGTGAATGGCACGATTATGCGGGATGTTTACATCCGTATCGCGGCTCAGGTCTGCCACGTCCTGTTTCTGGTTCTGGTTTTCCGTGTCGCGGATAATCTATTTGCCGTCTGAGACCGCCGCGTTGCTGCTCTCTTTTTTGTTACCCGCCACAGCAAAGGCATTGCCCGGGTTGGCGATTGACCATGACACCGTTTATTATTGAATTCGGTGACTGCATGAACGATCACCTTTAATGCGGTAGCAATTACACAGAATTATTTACAGGGTTCGCTATTTAGATCAAATCTTCACCATTGAGAAGGACTATTACATTATTTTTACCTAATTCATTCTTTAGCAAACTAGCTATATCGTCTATAGATATAGAAAACGACTTATCATTTGCCGATATATATAAATAAGATTTTGGTATTAAACCAAACTCATTAGATATCTCTATGTCTATAGAGTCCGGAAGAGCAGCCTTAGATAAATAATACTTCCCCGGGAAAATATCAGGGTATTTTACGGTGAAAAAATCCAATTTTTTTTGTAAATCCTTAGTATTATAGCTTGTAAAACAAGTGATTCCTATCGACATAATTTTTCATTTCATCCTCATAACATTACCAGATTTATCAACGATGATAACTTTATCCAGTCCCATTACCGGCCATTTAGTCAATTGCTGCTGTAGTTCAGGAACAGAGACTTTTGTATCCGACATGTTAATCACTACATTGGTTGTTTGTCCGCTTGTCACTTTACGCTTTATTTCACTATATATATTCCGAACATTACCTGACTTAGGTGCATAGTATAGAGAGTAACTAATTTGTCGGTATAAGCATCTTTATCTGATAAATAAATAATATTTTGGGATGCTTCCTTTAGGTTTCTTCCAGCCTTTTGATCTTCAAGTGCTTTGTCTCTTACATCCCGATCATCCGGGCTTAAGAAATTATTCTCAACCGTCGTTTTCCCCGCCTGCGCCGAATTCGCCGCACTCTGCGTATCACCGCCGACCAAACCACCGGCAAGACCCGATGCCAGCGTAGCCCATGCGCTGACATTCTCTTTTTCCTGTTCGGTCAGTTTGTAAGCATCCCGGATAAAACCAATTTTTCTATTATTTTCAGTGGTTAAAGAGCGATTTTCCCAATGCTTTTTTACATTTTAACTCAAAAGTCCCGACGTGCCTTTTGGGTTTTATGAGGCTTTTCTTGAACATGTTTCGTAGTAACGTAAAAACACCGACGACTAAAGAAGAAGTGGTCAAAACCAGACACTATACAGTGGATAACCACCCCTAACCGCGGTAACCCCACGCAACTGACATTAAGCGGTATTAAGCGGTAAGTGGCTAACAGAGATGGGGTTGAGGTAGGAAGCCACTATACCCTCACTCGCCAAGCCGGACAGTTGATTATCCGGCTGGCTGAGGGGGAGTGAGACTATTTCGATATCATGTATAGCGCTCTTTAAGCCTCATCATAGAGCGCTCTATTGTTTCTTTATTCTCTGGATGCTCAGTTATATAACTATCTGTTATAACCTGCATTAACTCAACAAATTTCTGAGGTGAAAGCGTCGAACTTTCATAGTCTCCAAACATAAAACTAACCTCATCAAATTCATCAGGTATATCCCAATCTTGGTCTAATGCATAACCATTACCTTCTGAAGGAGAAAAACCATGCCCTTCACTAGCCGTACTTAAAAATGTGGGGTATGTCATTTTATTTTTTTCTAACGTTTCAAAAATAATATCATATAAATCCCTGCCATTGTTATCATACAGCTCTTTCTTTACATTTATTAACCAATCTAATTTGTCAATAATCATTTTTTATCTCTCGGTGGCATTGTTATAAATGCGTTGTTAATTTCTCCAGTTTTTGCATCTCGAGTTACTTGAAACCAGTAACCATCAACTTGAGCTGAATATTGCCTATAATCTGGATTGTTTTTGAAAAAACTCTCCGCTTTTTGAGAAGCCTTATAGGACATATCGTTAATTTTTGAGTCAGACAATACTGTAGGATCATATGTTGTTTTTGTTTGCTCTGCCTTAAATCCAATTTGCTGACCTCTACCATTAACAGCTGGAATTTGATATTGATACTCCACTAAACCAGGATACTTTTTATCCGTTATAGTTAGATTTATTTTAGCCCCAGTCATTTCAACAGACTCTAGGAATGCATCTTGTTTATGGGCTCCTGAAATAGTTCCTTGTCTGCGATTTAAGACACCTAATTGAGTGTTATGCTCTGCAATTTTATTGGTAAGATTTTCTGGAATTAGTTTATTTATTTCATTAGTCTTATCATAAGGAAATGATGCACCGCTGGATGACTGCGAGGCTGGGTTAGAAGGTGATTTTGATGATAGTGATTTGCTGACCATTTCCGGCGAAACTTTACCGCCCTGCTGCTGCATACTCTTTAACGCGGACAATTCGGATAATTGATTAACAGTAAGTTTCGCTGTAGCTGTACTTCCGGTTATCGCTATTCCTGCAGGTGCCGCATCAGCTCCCAGCATTTCAATAATCCAGACTCCCACCTGGTTTGCACATAAGACCGGATTTTCCGCACAGGTAATTGCACCTGCTTTTGCAGCAGCGATGATTTCAGGCGCAGCAGTTGCCGTATAGTAGCCACCGACAACAGTTGCATACAAAACAACCGCTGTTTTTGCATTCTCTTCGGCAATTTCTCGTTGTTGCAGCTCTATTATTGCCCCTTGGTCACCTGATTCTGCCCTTATTTCAAGCTCATGAACATATGCATCGGTTAATTTATATAACGGGTCATTTGAGTTTTTAAAATCCTCTGAGTAGCTATCAATATCAGGAACCAGCATAACCAAGGAGTTATTTTCAACCGTCGTCTTCCCGGCCTGCGCCGAATTGGCCGCACTCTGCGTATCTCCGCCCACCAGCCCACCGGCAAGACCCGATGCCAGCGTAGCCCATGCGCTGACATTCTCTTTTTCCTGTTCCGTCAGTTCGCCCGGCTGTTTTTTGTAGACAGATTCAGCCAGTATACCGATAGCTTCGCCGGTCATGGCACCGGTGGCCTGTGCGGCGGCGTTTTCGCCTTTGGCCAGTGCCAGCGCCGCGTTGGCGATGCCGTGGGCGATGGTGCGTTTCAGATTGGCGTCGGCGTCATCATCCGGGATCAGGTTTTTGATTTCATTGGCGATAAACGGTGCAGCGCCGTTAGCCAGTGCCGCATTCAGGTCACCGTTCATCAGACCCTGTACCGCTGCGGTGGCTGCCTGCATGGCGCGGGTGTACTTGCCGCCGGTGCCGAAGCCTGATTCCGCTAAGTTTTTCTCAACCTCTTTGTTAAATAACAGTGCACTGATCGCTTCATCGTCAGTTTCTTGACCGTCTGCCGTCAGTGCCGCTCTGGCGTTATCGATATCATCCTTACTGTACTTTCTGATATCAAAGCTTTCCTTCGCTTTTTCTGTGGCTTTGATTTTTGCCTCAGTCCGGGCAATATCAATCACCTGAACACCTATCTCACCAAGCAGTTGCTGCTCTTTCACCCGGTTCTGCTCTTTCTCTTTATCAAATATCTGATTAAGGGCTGAGTGGGCGTTGTCTGTGTCACGGCTCAGGTCTGCCACGTCTTGTTTCTGGTTTTCCGTGTCGCGGATAATCCATTTACCGTCCGAGACCGCCGCATGGGTGGTGTTGCTGCTGCTCTCTTTTTTGTTATCCGCCACAGCCAGTGCACTGCCGAGGTTGGATACCAGGTTACCGCCGACAGCGCCGCCGGAGCTCAGACTGCCGCCCTGGTGCTCCACCTGATATTCCGCTTTGTTTTCCAGATTGTTAAAGCCCAGCGTACCGGTATCGAGGGTGTTTTTGTCTTTATCCGCCGCTGAGGCAATCACCGCGCCGTCAAGCTGCGTGTGTTTGCCGACAGTAACCTCAAAACCCTCTTTTCCGGCATAAATACCCGTCTGGTTCTGTACTGATTCGTATTCACTGTGCATCTTATCGCGGTTTGCCGAGATATTCAGTGAACCGCTGCTCAGACCGATGCTTCCCCCGGCACTGAGACTGGTTTGTTTCGCGTCGTAGTTATCAACCGCCTGCTCACTCTGCAGTGTCAGGTTGCCGCCGGTATTGACGATAACTTTTTCACCCTGTGCCTGTGCGCCTTTCAGTGTGGTGTCGTTGCCGCTGTTAATCGTCAGGGTTTTACCCGCGTTCACCGTGGTATCAGTGGCAAACTGACTGTTGCCTTTCTCGAACCCTTTGCCCTTATTCACGCTGGCGTTAACATTCAGACCGGTACCGCCCGAACCAAAGGTGATGCCCACTCCCACCGAGCCGCCTTTGCTGCTGTTTTTACCGACCACGGTCTGCGTGTTCTGCGCCGAAGTCAGGGCGATGTCATTCTCTGCATTCAGGGTAAGATTGCCGCCCGCCTGCAACTCACTGCCGGTGACGGCGATATTCCCGCTGTCCGGGGTTTTACCGGTGGCGTTAATGGTCAGATTATTCCCCGCACTGACACTGCTGCCCTGTGCCGTGGTCTGCCGGGTGGCCGTTTCGGATGATGAGGAGCTGCTGCCGTAAGACAGATTTACACCAAAGGCGGAGCCCGTATCCCCCTGAACATCGGCCAGACGACCGGCTTCCAGTGCCTGGGCGCCGGATAGTCCTGCCTTGATATTTTGCAGGGCTTTCACGCGGCCGTTTTCCGTTTCTTTTGCGTCATCCGCTGTCTGCACTGCCGTATTCAGTGCGCCGCCTGCGGCACCGCTCAGCGCCAGCGTAAATCCGCTCTGCTTCTGTTCGGTTTTGGTCAGTTCGGTGTGCGTGTTTTCAGCGGCGGTGACCGCAACGGATTGTCCAGAGAGACGGATATCTTTTTTCGCCACCACATCACTGCCGTGAATGGTAAGGTTTTCCCCGGCGGTCAGGCTGACATTTCCTTCGGTGCTGCCCAGCGTGCTGCCTTTGCCGAAACGGCTGTCGCTGTCGGTGGTCTGTTTCATTTCCTGTTTGCCGACGGTAAAACCGATACCGCCGGAACTCATCAGGCCGGATTTTTTCTCCTCGCGCAGATGCGTTTCCTCACGGGCTTCATCCGTGGTGGTGACCGTGATATTTTTCCCGGCCGTGGCGGTCAGGTCGTTATCCGCAATTACCTGACTGCCCTCAACGGTAAGATTATTACCGGCTTTCAGGGTGACGGTATCGCCGCCGAACTGGCTGCTGACCGCATCGGTGCGGTGTACTTCGTCGTGGGTTTCCAGTGATGAGGCGGAGAGCAGACCTTTACTGGTCTGTTTACTGTGCTCAGTCAGGTCAGAAACGTCTTTGCCGGACTGAATGGTAATATCGCGCCCGGCAGTGACCGTCAGGGCATTTTTGGCATCAACCGTTGCGGCGGTGGCGTTCATATCCCGCCCCGCGTTCAGGGAGATATCCCCGCCGTGCAGTTGTGATCCGGTATCTGTCTGCGTGGTGAGGTGACGATAATTATCGTTACCCCAGTCGCCGTTTTCAGTCCGGGTGGTGGTGACGGTATTGAGTGTGATGTCATTCCCGGCGGTAATAGTGGTTTTGCTGTCTTTACCGGTAGCAGCAATATCAGTTGCCGTCAGTGTGACCGAGTCTTTCGCGTTCAGGGTCAGCCTGCCGTTATCCCCCTGCACATAAATGCCCGCGATGCGGTTGAGATGACGGTTATCCGCATCCCCTGCCAGGGTGGTTTCACTGCGGATGTTCTCCGCATTCACAGTCAGGGAATCGCCGCCGATGAGTGTACCGCCGAGGTTATTCAGGTCACGCTGTGCATTAAGCAGCACATCATTACCGCTGACCGTGCCCTGATTGAGAATGTCCCCTGCATTGATGGTCAATGCGTCTTTACTGAGGATAGAGCCGCTGTTAACCAGTTGTCCGTTTACAGTAAATCGGGTGCTCTTACCGGCCAGCAGTGCGCCGTCGCCGGTTAAATCCCCCGGTTTCACCCGGGCATAAACCTGCGGCACGAGGACTTTCTCGGTGCTGCCGTCCGCCAGGGTGATGGTTTTCTCAACCAGCCACACCATGTCGCCGGTCAGCAGTGCCATCTGCTCTGCGGTCAGCGCCACGCCCGGGGTCAGATTATATTTTTTTCCGAAGATGATGCCGTTATCCATCAGCGCTTTGAATTGTTCTTCGTCGTTGCGGTAATTGCCGAGATAACGCTGCCCGGAGAGTGTTACGATCTGGTCAGTAATAAGCTTCTGCTCGTAATAACCATCACCGAGGCGTTTGTGCATCTGACTGTGATCACTGAGCAGCGACTGCTGCATATAATCAGTGCCCAGCCATTTTTTGCGGTTGGTAAAACGCGGGTCAGTTTCCACCAGATACTGACTGTCACTGCCGGGTTTCACATTAAACAGGCTGTTGTCTGGCAGCGTTATCGTGTTATTACCGGTACGGATCACAGTGTCTGCTGTGGTGCCGCCGGTTTCTCCGATCACCGGAACATCAATGATCGCCGGAGCTGTGCGCCCGGAGGTATCCACCGCCTGAATGTCGGTCTGTGCATTCATTTCCCATTTATGCACACCGAGGTCAGTGTCGGTGATCACCGGTGCGGGACGGTAACGGCTGTTATCTCTGCCCTGCGAGGTTTTGGTGCCGCCGATTTTCCGTTTTTTCTTTTTCGCGTACCAGCGGGTCTGTTTCCCGATATCCGTGACGATATGTACCCCTTTGGTGGCAATATTCTGCAAATCACCAATCGTGGTTGTCAGCAGTCCGCCCGCCAGGACACGACTGTCTTTGTTCAGCAGTGTGTCACTGTTAATGGTCAGATCCGCACCGGACTGAATAACACCCGGCTCTGTGGTTACAACCTGCGTATCCTCAATTGTCCGGGTATAGTTATATTCATAAAACTCGTCATTACGGGTTCCGTCCGGCATCACCGCGGTATGAACGCCGTATTTATTTTTACGGCTGGTATCGATATCTTTCCAGTTGAAGCGCTGTGTCTGACCTTTCAGTACGCCCTCATGAATTTTCTGTCTGCCGGTAACCTCAACCCGGGTGACCAGGTTGGTATTGATATTATTGATTTCCCGGATATTCAGCGTCATATTCCCCTGCGATTCCAGGGTGGATCCGAGGTTATTAAACAGGTCAGCACTGCTGGTGGCGCGGTAGTCCGTATCCAGTGTACGACCGATACTGAGCAGTCCCTGACTGTAAATCAGGCTCTGTCCGGTGTTGTTCAGCGTACCGGTGCCGATATTCAGGCTGTTGCGGGCGGCAATCACCGCCGAGCGGGATTTGTCTGCGGCGGCGGAGTTATTGAGGGTATCAGCCTGAAGCGCGATATCATCACCGTAGATCCGTCCGGTGGCGGTATTGTCCAGCGTGTTGGTGCTGATACGGGTATTGACGCCGTCAATCAGTCCGGTGTTGGTGAGGGTGTTTTTAACCGTCAGCGTGGTGTTGTCCGCACTGATTTCCGCATCGCGGTTATTGGTCAGATCTGAGGTTTTAATCGTGACCGCATTGCCGCCCTGAATCAGGGCCTCATTCTGCACACCGTTTTTCACAATCATGGTCAGGCTGCCGTTGGCCTGTACCTTTTTCCGGTTGGTGAACGCATCATTCAGGGACAGTGACATATCCCCTGACGATAACACATCGCCGTCACCGCTGAGGCTGCCACTGCTGACCGTCAGATTCTGACCGGCAATCAGTGTGCCGCCGGTGTTGGTGAGGGTATTGGTGGTCAGCGCCGCGCTTTTATGTCCGGCAACCGTGCCCCGCGTGTTATCCAGTTCACGGGCGGAGAAAGTAAGCTGTTTGCCGCCGCGCAGTTCCCCGTCGCGGTTATCCGTTTTTCCGGTGACGGTCAGTTGTGCCTCAGCACTGCCCTGAAGTTTTCCGCGCTGGTTGCTCAGTGTTTCTGCGCTGAGGGTCAGATGTTGTCCGGCGATCACTCCCTGTGTGTTATCAAGGGTATGCTGTACCGCCAGTGTCAGTGCACCGCTGTCGCGCTGCACCATTTTTCCGTCACGGTGAGACAGGGAATTCATCTCACCGGTAATAGTGCGGGCTGAGGTTTCACTGTTATCCATCTGATAATTTCCGCCTTTCATCATCAGATGACCGTTAGAAACAATCACACCGTTTTGTCCGGTGAAGTCCGGCGTGGTGATACTGACCGTACCGGTTCCGGCATGCTGAATGCGGCCTTTTTGGTTATCAATTCTGTCTGCATTCAGCGTGATATTATTGCTGTTGGCGGCGATCGTGCCGTCTTTATTAATGATCCCGTCTTTGTGGTTCAGTTTCAGATCATCTGTACTGATCTGAATTATCTGCCCCTGTGTGTTATCCAGTTTGCGGGCGGTCAGTTGCAGCGCACCGGCGGTCAGTTTGCCGCTGCGGTTATCAATACCGTCCGGCGCAACTGCGGTCAGCGTACCGGAAGCGGAAACGTCCGCATTTTTCAGGTTCAGTCCGGAGGCGGAGGTCAGCGCCATGTCTTTTGCTGCCGTGCGGCTGTTTTCCAGCGAGATGTCTGCTGCGGTGACCGCCATACGGTCATGTGCCAGTTGCTGTCCGTTAAGGGTGGCACCTTTCGCGGCGGTCAGTGTCATATCGCCGGTCTGTGTCAGCCGCCCGTCTTTATCCGCTCCGGCCGCCATCACGGCACCTTCGGCATTGTTCAGCGCCCGGCTGTCTGAGGTGATATTACGTCCCGCCAGGATCTGTTTTTGGTTATCCGTATCCCCGGCGGTGCTGAGCTGAATATCCCACCCGGCACTGACTGTACCGGTATTGGTGATATTATCAGTCAGTGTCGCTTTCACGTCCGTTGCTGCAGTAATAATACCGCTGTTCTGTAATTTGCCGTCAGCGGACAGGCTCAGTTCACCAACCTGCGCCCCGATAGTGCCCGCATTGCGCACACCGACGCCGTGTTCGGTGCCGACCAGTTTAATTTTATTGCCATACATACCGCCGACCGCCGCGACATCCAGCGCAAACGCAGGTGTAGTGCCGTCAGCCGCTTTTTGTGTCACCACATTACCCTGCGCATCCGTGATGTTGCGCCCGGTGGTGATGGTCAGATCCTGTGCATGCAGTTTGGCATTGACTTCCACCGCACGGCCTATCAGCCGGGTATAGTTGCTCTGCGTATCATTCATGCCCTTGCCGGTAACAGCAATCTGCCCTTTATCGACATCAAAGCCTTTGACCCGGCCCTGTTCCAGTAAAGCTTGTGCAGCAGCCATGGTGGTCTGTCCGGCATTGATAAAACCACAGCCGTTACAGGTGATCCCCGCCGGGTTGGCGATGATCACATCCGCCCGTTTCCCGGCCACTTCGACAAAGCCATTAAGCTGACTCGGATTAGCGCTGTTGACCTCATTGAGGATAATGTTTGCCTCACCTTTGGCCACCCACGGATTGGCGGTGACCAGCCCGCCCAGTTGTGTCTGCGTGTTGACTGCGCTGTTATTGAGGATCGCACCTTTCTGGTCAACATCAAACTGACTGTACTGGTTGCGGGAGACTCCATCACTGTTCGGCGCCTGAATATTGACCTGTGGCGTGCCGTTGGCAGAGGAGATTATGGTCGGCTGCTGATTACCGGGAGCAGAGCCGTCCGCCACAATACCGCCCGCCATCACCGGCAGGGCAATCCAGCCGAGCAACAGCATCATACTGAGCCGCAGCGGGGAAATTACCGCTGTCAGTGAGGTAATGTCCGCGCTGTTCTGTGTGCGGGATTTGTCGCTGCTGTGATTTTTTGCCAGTTCGGATACCACCATCATCATCTGGCGGGCCTTGTTAAAAATAATCCGGTAACAGTGTTTGTTCATAATCTCAGTTCCCTGAAAATCGGGTAATCATCCGTACAGCGGGCATCAGTACTGCCAGCTCACATTAAAATTGAAGACAGCATTGTCAGTTTTAAAGCCGTCCGGTTTCGCAAACGGCGTGCCGACAGAGAAGTCATACGACAGCCCCGCCGGGCTCAACGCTCCGCGCAGGCCGAGCACACCACCCGCGAGTGTCCGGCCGATCAGCCAGTCGCGGTTATGCCCGTCGACACGGCCGTAATCCGCGCCGAGATAGAGCTGCTGCTGCGGCAGCGGCGTGTTCCAGGAGAGGGTGTTGCGGAAATACCAGCCGTCATCACTGCTCAGCGTCCGTTCGCCGTCAAAACCACGGACACTCCAGCGGTTGCCGATAGAAAACTGATCCTGCGGGGTCAGCGGAGTACCGCTGAGCTGGCGCAGGTATTCGCCCTGATACTGAAACTGCTGTTCACCCAGCGCAAAGGGTACAGTCAGAGAGGCTGAGAGCTGTAAGATACGGGAGAGCGCCGTGGCGTAATCGTCACTGCCGGCAGGGCCGTACTCCTCCCAGGCCGGCATCGCGCCGAACCAGCGCGTACCGCGCTGATAACTGACACCCGCATCAAGAACCGATGTCCCGATGTACTGCCGGTGATCCAGCCCGATTTTCCAGGTGCTGGTGCGGCGTTTCTGGTTCTCAATTTCAGTTTCCTGAATATAGTTACGGGTCTGGCGGAGATTCACACCGTAGTTCAGTGAGGTTTTGGCCGTCGCGTCGCGGTACAGCACATTACTGAGCTGTGCATTGAGGGTTTCACTGCGGCCTTTGTAACGCGCGTCGCCGTTGAGCAGTGCCACGGTCTGCACGTAGTCGTACTTACTGCCGGTCAGCGCAAACTGCCAGTAACCGAGCGGTACAGAATAGTGGGCACTGTAGTTGGCGGATTCTTTCCCGCCGGTAAACAGCAGGTCACGGGTAGCGGTCACATAAAACAGGTCACTGAGGGAAAGCGGATTATCCAGTGCGAACATCAGCCCGCCCTGATTTTTCCCGGTACTGTCCGTGCCGGAGTTGTCCACCCAGGCATTGAGCCGCCACATTTTTTTCTGTTTGCGGGTGATAACGATATCACTTTCACCGGGTTCATCACCGGGCACAAGCTCCATTGAGGCTTCCACGGCCGGCAGACGCTGTAAGTTTTCCAGCCCCTGCTCGATGTCCCGCAAATCAAGCACGTTGCCTTCGCGGGCAGGCATGGCGGTGTAAAGAGTGGCGTACTTATCTGAATCATCCGTGAAGCGCACCTGGCGCACACGGCCCGGAACCACAACCAGCGACAATTTCCCCTGTGTCAGATCCTGCTGCGGCGCCAGCACCCGGGTGGTGACCCAGCCGTGGCTGATCAGGCGGTTCTGTATATCGGACATCAGCAGATTAATGCCCTGTACACCAAGGCACTGTCCCGCGCCCTCATTGGCCAGACGCTGTAACGGCAGCCAGTGCGGCAGGGATTCCGTCCCGCTGACTGTCACCTGCTGAATATCAAAGCAGGGTGTTTCCTGCGGAAACGCAAGCTTACCGGCCGGGGCTGCGGGTGCTGCCAGACGAACATCCGGCGCCTTTGCACCAAATTTTTCTTCCAGTGCATCCTGCTGCTGTTGCTGATGGATAAACTGCTGATCACCGGGTGCACTGAAAGCAGAACCGGTCACAAAAATAAGCACCGCGCCGGGTAAGATGCGGTTGGTCACTCTGTTTTTCATATTATTCATAATTAAATAACGGCGCGGAGTATTGCCGGAAAGCGGATGCGGTATTGCACTAAGTAAAATTTTACCGGAGGAAACCGGATGCGGGAAAGTGAAAATACGCACGAATAGTTAAAAAAAGATAATATGTCGCCAATATGAACATCAGGACATTTTACAGTCATATTCAGTGTAAACAGGAAAATGACAGAATACGTCACTAATACTTATATATTAATTCAGTGAAATCAGAAAATTAACTGATGGATACATATATCCCGGTGACGCGGTTAATCCGTACATTTGTGTTTCAGCTGATATCTGCGCACCGGGATACTTCCACCACAACCCGGTACTTTCAATAATAAAACGCGACTGTCAGTCTTCAGGTATACTCTGCGGTTAAATAATTTAATATTCCTCATACCCTCAGATTATTTCCTTACTATTCTTAAATTGTTACACATTAATCTCTCATTACAACAGACATGAGTAGAGGCATTATCCTCTGCGTGATATTTTTTATCCACGGGCTGTATATCCGATATATCACCGGAAGACAGTATTTCCCCGGGTTCCTCATTATTTTATTACCAATTAAAAAATATTATTCCGTTTTATTTCCGGACGATTTTTATATAGCCCGCAACACCATATTAAATCTGATAAATAATTTTAATTCATTTTTATAACCAGGACTTGGATATGACATTTAATAATTCAGTGCTGATTGCACTGTTTTCTGTTTCTTTCAGCGCTTATGCCACGGATACACCGGAACCACCACCACCTTTTCAGTCAGAGGCTGAAACTCCTGATATTAATGCGATTCTCAGTAGTGCGACTGACGGCTGGCCAATCGCAAAGGATAAATGGGACAATAAATACCAGTCTATTATCACCGGTAACCAATATATTAACGGGCAGACATTAACCCGCACCTGGTTTCCCGAGCAGATACTTTATGTCGAGAATAATTCTTACAGCCTGAATAATACGATCGATTCCTTCCAGGCCACATTCAGAAGCGGTAGTGTTGCTATCGGGAATATTGTCAAAGGCGGAATTGCTAATCCGTCTGATCCTTCAAAAATATACCGCGGCTTTATGTCAATGATGGACGATTCCGTAGCGTATAACACAATTGTTGAAAATAACGGAAGCATCAGTCTGAACAATGATGCTAAGGCGTATAACACCACGGTAAATACCGGCGGGAAAATGGTAGTCGGTACGCGGGGCTATGCCCAGGCAATTTTAATCGACGGCGGTTATCTGGAACAATCCGTTACCAGTACCTCAAATACCAAAGATGTCATCGTCGTCAATGGCGGGCAGCATATTATCTATGGCGGCACCGCAACCAACAGCCATATCGGTGGCGGCAGCTATCAGATGAGCAGCGGTAACACGATAGATACCGTGTTGTATAACGGCGCAGTTCAGCAGATCTATGCCGGAAAGGACGGAGTGACCGACAGCAATACAACAATTAACCACGGCGCATTGCAATTTGTTACCCACGGTAATACTGAAGATACCCGTGTTTATGGTACCCAGATTATTACCGGTGTTGACGGCGAATGGCTGAATGGCGAATGGACATCCGATGATGCTTTCCGGATTGATGAGCAGACAGCAAAGAATGCCATTATTTATGAAGGCGGTGTGCAGCGTATTCAGACCGGTGAAGCCATTGATACTCAGGTTTACGGACAGCAGATTGTCAGCGGTAAAAAAGGCGGCTGGACCGGCGGGCAGTGGGTTGAACGGGACGGATGGATTGGCAAAGATCAGGTTGCCACCGGGTCTGTGATCCATCAGGGCGGTCAGCAGATTGTTGAATACTATGCCGATGCGGTTGGTACGCTGGTTAACGGCGGCACACAGCTGGTCAATGAATTTGGTCATATTCAGGATACCACCGTTGAAAATGGCGGTTCATCCTTTATTGCCTATGGCGCATATTCCACCGGTGACCTGAATGTGAATAACGGTTCAGTAACCATGGAGGGCGGCAGCCTTCACAGCTGGACCGGCGCACTGGATGCGAAAGGCGCGTATGTTACCCGCCTTAATCTGGCCGGTGATAATGCGTTCCTGTATCTGAAGCATAATGACACCACCAGTGAATCCGAAGCGACCATTGAAAAACTGACCAACAACGGAACTGTGGTATTCGGCAGCAGCGACGGCAGTGATGCGGGTAAATACAGCCGCCTGCAGATTTCAGATCTGACCGGTTCCGGCACCTTTGTGATGAACACCAATATTAACGGTGGTACCGGTGATTTCCTGAACATCAGCAACAGTATCAGCGGTGAGTTTAATGTCAGAGTGATGGATTCCGGTCAGGAGCTGAAAAGCCGCGGCGGCGTGAATCCGCACCATCTGATTTTTGCTAACGGCAGTGACAGCAACAGTTTTGCGCTGGTGAACGGCAGTGTTGACCTCGGTGCTTATAAATATTACCTGGTACAGGGTGATGAGCAGGACAGTGATAACTGGTATTTATCGCCGAAAGCAAATGAACCGGCACCAAATCCGGACCCGGGTCCTGATCCGGAACCAAAACCGGAACCGGAGCCTGAAATCTCCGAGAGCGGTAAAAACGCCATCGCAATGGCAAACGTAACGCCGACTATCTGGAACAGCGAATTATCCACACTGAGAACCCGCCTGGGTGATCTGCGTGATAACCGGACTGCGCAGGATGGTGTGTGGGGTAAATATATCGGCAGCCGTAACCGTATCTCAACCGGCAATGTCGGTTACACCCAGGATATGAACGGACTGATGCTGGGCAGCGACCACGCGATTGTGCTGGATAACAGCCGCCTGCTGATCGGCGGAATGTTCTCCTACACGCATTCTGAACTGGATGCCCGCACCAGTGACGGTAAAGTGGACAGCCTGGGTCTTGGTGTTTACACCACCTGGATGCATAACAGCGGCTACTATGTGGACGGCGTGCTGAAAGCCAACCATTTCAGAACCAAAAACAGCGCGCAGTTTAATGACGGCAAAACCACTGCCAAAGATAACACCAACGGTATCGGTTTCTCTGTGGAAGGCGGTAAACACATCACAGCGGGCAGTTACTTTATCGAGCCTTATGTACTGGGATCTTACTTCCGCGGCGAAAAAACGGACTACCGTTTCAGCAGCGATATGAAAGTGAAAGCTGATGCTGCTGAATCTGTGAAAGGTGAAATCGGTACCACATTCGGTAAAACGTTTATCACTGAAAACGGCGGACTGATTAAACCTTACGCCCGTCTGGCAGTCAGCCACGAGTTTAAAAAGAACAACGGCGTGGTGATCAATGACACCGAATCATTCAGCAACGATATGTCCGGAACCGTCGGTAAATACGGTGTGGGTCTGACAGCGCAGATGAATAATCAGTGGTCGGCCTATGCAGAGTTCAACTATGCCAAAGGCAGCCATGTGGAAACACCTTACAGCGGCAACCTGGGTATCCGTTACAGCTTCTGATAACACAGCGGAAATAACAAAACCGGCTCTGTGACAAGACCCCCGATAATAATCGGGGGTCTTTTTTTATGTCTGAATCCGGACATAAAAACAGAGACGCTGTTTTATTCAGCGATCGGACACCGGGCCTGGTGCGAAAAAGAAGCCGGATCAGATACAATGGGACAATACCAACCACTGACACCGGCGTTAGCCCCGGAGGGATTTATGGAAAATATAGTACCGGATAAATACTATGACATCGCGGATGAGTATGCGCTGGAATCGGAAGAACCGGTTGAAGAGCAGGAGTACGACGGGCTGGCGCACTATTTCCAGTTGCTGATCACCTGTCTGACGAACGGCGAAGAAATCAGTGAGGATGCTCAGAAAAAGATGGCGGCTGAAGCCGGTATCAATAAACAGCGTATCGATGATATCGCAGAGTTTCTTAACCGCTGGGGTAACGATTAAATCTCTGTTGCCGCCGGACACAAAAAAGCCGTGATAACAGAATCGCTGTTATCACGGCCGGAAGTCTTATTTACAGTTAAAAGCGGTATTTCAGACCTAACATACCCTGTGTATCCGAGTAGTTATCACTGCCGGCCTGCTGTGCCACATTAAACCAGATATCTGCATTGCGGGTCAGTTGTCCCTCAATCCCCACTTTGATTTCACCAATATTGCGGGTACCGGACTGGCTGACGTGCTCACCGTTCATGGAAACACCGGTCATCTTACTGTTATTCAGCCAGTTAATTTCAGCAAACGGCTGGAAGTGACGATCGTTTTCTTTATCCTGCAATGCCTGTCCCAGACCGTATACTTTCACCCCGAGACGGGTCTGGATATTCCCTTCACCGGTTGCGGATACGCGGGTACCGCCCCTTTCTGTGTGTGTATCCATTTTCACACCCATATAAGTCACCTGTGCTTTCGGCTGAATATACCAGCGGTTAATACTGCCCTCACTGCCCTGTGTTTCATTGATCAGGAAGCTGTACCCGGCTTCAGCAGACAACGTGATACCGTCTGAATCGTATTTCTCTTCTGCTAATCCCCGTCTTTCAACCCGGTTTTTAAACCAGTTGTATTGCGCCCAGCTGTCAACATACAGACCGGTTTTATCCGCTTCATTGGCGTAATAAGTACCGTATATCCCGGCACTGTACCCGTCAGAATGGGAGGTTGCTTCTGTACTTTTCACACTGTTTGCGGTTTTTCCGCTGATACGGCCATATCCGGCCATTAATCCGATATGATAGCGGTTAAGATCATTATCAGACCATTGCGCAATATCCCCGCCCAACTGCACCACATACCGGTTTGTTCCGGTTCTTAACTGACCATTACCGCTTTTCACCACTGAGTGTCCGGCCACATTCCGCAGCCACAGACTGGTGACTTTACGTTCACCGGTCAGTACATCGGTATATTGGGTTTCACCGAGGCGGTCATGCAGACGCACGTTAAACAGCGTGTTCGCCATCTGCAGGTTACTGATATATCCCCCTGCTTCAGGGCGGATAGCAGGATTTACCGGCGGATCGATGATCGGTTTTTCAGGTTCAGGATCGGGATCCGGCTTTGGCTCCGGATCAGGATCGGGATCCGGTTTTGACGGCGTGTATTCTGATGTCAGATACCAGTTTTTCTCATTACCGTTTTTGCCGCGTCCCAGAGAATAATCATATGCTCCGGCAACTATCGGCCCGCTCTGAGTAAAGGTACCGTCAGAAACACCGTCAACGGTGATAACTTCAATACCGTTGAGTGTGGTCAGTGTGCCCTGCCCGCCGATATTCACAAAACTGACTGTCGTGGCTCCGGCAGAATTACCTTTGATCAGCAATTTATCCGTCGGTGAATCATCCCCGTTCAGTACCGTGTTCAGAATCAGGCGACCGCCGTTACCGGTGTAATCGCCGGCTACGGTAAGTGTTTTCGGCACAAAGGCATCCGGATCGGTCAGATCATCCGGTTCGTTATAGCGGAGTGTTGCGCCGGTCAGTGTCAGGTTTGACAGCACAGAATCAGCCGTCATATTCCAGATACTGTTTGCACCGGCAATATCCAGGTTAATGGTACCGTTTGTGGTCGTATTCGGCGCACCTGCCGCATTGTATTCCAGTGAGTTGGTACTGCCGGTAAACCGGCTGTTATCCGCCATTTGCAGATCAATAATCCCTTTTGTTTCTGCCTTCATATCACCGTCAACGGTGAATACGCTGCGGATGCTGTCACCGGACAGGCGATCAGAAGAGGAGATCTGTGAATCCGCGCCTTTGGCATACAGGGAAAATTTCCGGCCGTCACTGATTACATTGATGGTGGTATCACCACCGAGATACACCTGACTGCCCGCAGTGACCGTTGCACCGCCGACCTTTTTCGATCCGGCTTCGGCATAAATACCGTGCGCCGTCGTACCTTCGGCGCGGATATCCGTTGAACCCAGCTCGATAATACCGCCTTTGTTGGCATAAACCGCATGCGCTGAGCTGCCGTTTGCCACAATAGTGCTGTTATCGCCAATCACCACACGGGCATCGCCGGTTGCTGCTGAATTAGTATTCCCGGCATAAACCGCATAGCCGGTACCTAATTCCCGACCCAAAAATTCCAGATTACTGCCCGCTTCATGGGAAATAATGACCGCATTTTTCCCGAGAGTGATCAGGTTTTCATTTGTTCCCGTGGTTGATGAGTTAGCGCGGACGCCCATGCCCCAGGCATCAATATAGGCATTGTCACCTACAGTAATAATTGTGCCGTTGCTTTCCTTGCCAACGTTCAGGCCATCCGCAGAGGACCCGGTGGTTGTAATGGTTAATTTATCAATATTGATCTTACTGGCACCGTTTTTTGTCACAATTCCGTCAGCTTTGGCGCCGCTGGTCTCAATATTCAGTTCTTTAAAATTATAGGTGCTGCTGTTCCCGTAAACCGCCCACCCCTGGAGTGGAGAGGTTGACGCGTCCGGCGTGGTATTAATGGTCACACTCGCATAATCGGATAACGGGGTTCCGCCGTGATCAGCCGCGCTGTAATAATAGATGGTTGAGCTACAGGTCAGATGTTTTTGTCCGTCTCCGTCTGTAACCGATGTGCAGGGATCCGCCATACCGGGAAGAGAATATAATCCCGACCCCAGTATAATAGATACCGGTAATGCGAATCTTTTTACAGATTTATATTTTTTCATAGGGGAAAGCCTCCCGGCGTAACAATAAAAGCAGGATATAAATATAAAAATAAATTTAAAAAAATATCCGTGGCTTTATAAATATATAAAGTCAGCAGATTTATATTATTATCGGACGTTATTCAGGTTATATGCATGAGTAACATTACGTGTATTTATATGTTATTACAACCGCATATACACATAAGCCGTGTTAATGATATTTATGTTAACAAATTGTTTTTATTATTTTTAACTGATATTTCAATGAATTAATATGAAAGATGTAAGTAAACATTACTTAGTAACAAAAAACCCGGAGTGTTTATTCTTTATTTATCTATATTTGGATTAAGAATGGAATAAAAAACCAAAATACCGCAATTTACACAAAATTTAATGTATTGAAACCAAATCAAACAGAATTTTGTTATAAATGTTATTTTTTACAACAAATGCCGGTATCAATCTTAACGCTTATATGATGTCACTGAAAAACAACTCAAATCATGCAAATTTCGATATAACACACTGTAAAATAATAAGTAATAAGATTATATCCCATGTTCGCGGAAAACATAATGCACTGAAAATATACGTGTTTTTTAGATAAAATAGCGTTTTTTGTATCTATATTTACTTAACATATCTTATAAGACAAGATGCAAATCTGATCGAATAAAAAATTTCAACAAAAAAAACATGTAAAACATGAGAAATCCTTTATATTTTGCACTACATCAAATAAAAGCGATTAAACTACACACCAATTTTGTAAATTTATGAAAATAACAAAACACACGGATATTATATTTGCATCAAAAAATAACATGTGTTATTTAATTTTAATCATTCGATACAAAATTAGTTTTTTTGAAAAATACCAGAGATACAAATAAAACCCCAAAACACAACCGGTAATTATTTATCGGGAATAACAACCATTCCTGCTATGACAGATTTAATCTACGGAGATAAATGGTGCAGAAATTTCAATGCATAAATTCAGATTTACTCAATAAAAATATCGGGGAGGTACTGTACAGATTTCGTAAGCTGAAAAAAATAAGCGGTGAAAAATTAGGCTTTACACTTGAAATCAGTCAGCAGCAGGTCTCCCGCTATGAACTGGGTAAAGGTAATCTGACGGTCAGCCTGCTTTTCCGGATACTCACAGCTCTGGATATTTCACTGATCGTTTTCCTGAACGAACTCAGAAAACAATATGATTCCTCAGATATTGTTCATACATTATTAGATATAGATAATTCATTGTTTTTAAATAAAAATATTAACAGATTTGATTTCTTATTGTAAAAATACCCCCGCCTTTCTGCCCCGGCCGTGCCACTGTCACCGGGGCCATGATCCCCTCAATAAATAGCCTGACTCTTTTATTTTTTAGGAAATACATCACTGAAAAATAAAAAGATACTGCTCCTCTGCGCAACAGATTGCACAGAAAATACACACCTGTAACACACGGAGGTTATTTCTCCGCTGTCTGTCACTGTAATAAACACAGAGGAAAAACAATGAATCAGGATCTCAGCACTCAGGATTTGTCAGCACCGGCTGCCGGTATTGACCCGTCAGTGTTCGTCATGGGCGGTAACAGTGATATTGCTCTGGATTTGGTGGTTATCATTGATACCAGCGGTTCAATGTCTGATGAATCCGCCGATCTCAGCCGGGAAATAGATGCGGCGATAGAAAAAGCGGCTGCCCGCTGTCCGTCTCAGCTCAGGGCTACATTCCTGGGCATTCAGGATACCTGGCCAGGGACAAGGTTTGATAAGTCGCTGAGTGATTATCTGATGGGCAAAGGCGCTCCCGCCGGAAATCTGCAGGCCCGGGAACCGTTTCCGGAAGCCGACGGCCGTGATCACGCGGGAAATAAAGAAGATCTGTGCCGTGCCGTTATCGATGCCTGCAGATATTTCGACTGGCGTCCCGGCGCACGGCGGGCAGTTTTTGTACTCGGTGATGAAGGTATGGAGGGCGGCGGCGGAATACTGACTAACGCCGCCGTGATGAAAAACAGTGAAGCGATAAGTGTCGCCCAGCTCCACAGCGTTAAAGTATACACTTACCAGGGAACGCCGGATGACCGGCCGGAAAACCTTGACCGCTTCCCGTCTGTTGCAGAAAGAGACAAAGTGACAAAGGAGTATCAGCGGCTGGCAGAGCAGACCGGCGGACGTTCTTATATCTACACCACCGGTATTGCGAACTTCCTGCTGGTATTACAGGAAATTCTCTGTGACAGTCTGACTCCGCCGGTGATCCCGGATAACGGCCATTCACATGCGGACTGCCGCGATGTGTGCGAACAGCTCTCTTCTATTATTTCCACCGTCAATAAGCTGGCGGATATCATCAACAAAGCTATTGATGCCTGTTGCAGCACAGATACTCATCATCACAAAGAAACCGCCGCCAAATGCAGTTGCTCAGATAAAGTCTGAGCGCTGTAAACCATAAAATGAGAGTAAAAGCGCCCTGCTGATATCACGGCGCTTTTTTCTGTACTATTTTCAGGCGGATTGACGTCTCCGGGAAGACGGAAACGGTGGTAATACGGCATTTTTCAGCGCCAGTGATGCAGGATGGCGCAGCTGTTCAATACAGCCCTGTGGTGAGGTTTCGGCAATTTTGCCCTCATCCATCACCACCACCCGTGCCGCAAATTTGCTGACCAGCCGCAAATCGTGAGTGACAAACAGATAGGCAATGCCCCGGGTTTTCTGCAGCTGACCAAGCAGTGTCAGCAGAGATGCCTGCAAATGAATATCCAGGTTTGACACGGCCTCATCCAGGATAATCAGACGCGGGTCCGGTGCCAGCGCCCGCGCAATACAGATACGCTGTAACTGCCCGCCGCTGATCTGTGACGGCAGTTTACCGAGTACTGACAGCGGCAGTTCCACCATATCCAGCAACTCCGCTATCCGGGCTTTGCGCTGTATTTCATCAAGTGAGGTCAGCAGTTTCAGCGGTTCGGCAATGGTCTGCTCCAGAGTAAACCGCGGATCAACCGCCCCGGGAGGATCCTGAAAGACCATCTGGATCTCCGAGCGGAACTGCCGGCGTTGTTTTTTATCCAGTTTGCGTACCGGCATCCCCCGGTAGAAAACATCCCCTTTTTCCGGATATTCCAGCCCGCAGATCTGACGCGCCAGCGTGCTTTTTCCGCAGCCGCTGCGCCCGAGAAGCGCAACCGTTTCGCCCTCATTCAGGGTCAGGGAAATGTCATCGAGAATACAGCGCGGTTTTCCCGCCCCCATCAGTGAATGGCTTTGGTAGCTTTTGCTCAGGTGTTCAACAGAGATCAGTGTCATGCGGAAAGCTCCAGACCATACAGTGAAAGGTGCGCGGAAATAAGATTACGGGTCACCGGCGAGCGCGGCCGGGCAAAAATATCCTCCGCCGGGCCGGTTTCAATAATTTTCCCGTCTGACAGCACCGCCACCTGGTCGGCAAGACGTGCCACCACGCCCATATCGTGAGTGATCAGCAGCAGTCCGGTCTGCCGGTCAGCCACAACATGATCCAGCAAGTCGAGGATTTTCATCTGCACCACCAGATCCAAATCGGTAGTCGGCTCATCGGCAAACAGAAACGGCGCATCACTGAGAATAGCAATCGCAATCATCATCCGCTGCAACATGCCGCCGCTCATCTCAAACGGATAGAGCTTCAGAATATGCTCACTGTCCCCCAGTTCCACTTCTGCCAGCACATCACGGATGCGTTTATCAATGCCATGCAGCGGCTGCCGGGTCGCTTTCAGTGTTTCAATAATATGCTGATGCATTGTCCGTACAGGGTTAAACGCACTGCGCGGATTCTGCATAATCGATGCAACCTGCCTGCCGCGCAGAGCCTGGCCGGTGACCGCCTGCCCGTCCAGCAGGATAGTACCCTGTGTTTTCTGCACGCCCGGAGGAAGAACATCCAGTACCGCAGAGCAGGTCATCGATTTACCGGAACCGCTCGCCCCGACCAGCGCCAGTACTTCGCCGCGCCGCAGGGAAAATGACAGATCAGAAATAAGGAAATGCGCATGATTATTATGCAGATAGCCTGCCGATAAATGACTGATATCCAGTACAGAATGATTTAATGACATGTTCCGGCCCTCAGTGTCGGGTCCAGACGATCGCGCAGTGCATCCCCGAGGATGTTAAACGCCATCACACTGAAAAATAAAATTAAACCCGGCCAGAAAATCAGCATCGGTGATGTCCAGACAAACTGGCGGGCATCACTGATCATCACGCCCCACTCTGCGGTCGGTGCCGCCACGCCCAGTCCGAGGAATGACAACCCGGAGACATGCAGCATCATATGGCCGATATCCAGCGTCGCCAGTACGATCAACTGGGAAATAGTGGCGGGAAACAGATGCCGGAGAAAGATCCGCACATTACCGGCACCGCTCAGACGTGCCGCCAGCAGAAACTCCCGGTGACGCAGCGAGAGAATAATTCCGCGGACAATCCGCGCATACCATGCCCAGTGTGAAAGTGCGATCGCAATAATCACGTTTGTCAGCCCGGTACCGAGTATCCCGATTAAAAACAGCGCCAGCACCAGTGTCGGGAACGTCAGAAATACATCCGTAAACCGCATGATAATCTGATCCGTCCGCCCGCCGGTAAACCCGGCAATACCGCCGATCACCAGCCCGAGTGTCATAATAATCACCAGCGTGATTGCTACGGTTCCGAGAGAAATCCGCGCCCCGGCAATCAGGCGGGAAAAAATATCACGCCCGAGATGGTCGGTACCGAGCCAGTACTGACTGTCCGGTGCCTGAAGCCGGTTCGATAACTCTACCAGATCCGGATCATGCGGAGAGATCCACGGCCCGGCAATCATCGCGAGAACCAGCAGCGCCACCACGGCCAGCGCAAACCACAGCAGAAGATTGCGGCTGAGTGTCCGCCCGGCGGACGGGGCTTTCAGTATCATATCGCTCATTCAATACCCTCCGCAGAGAGGCGGATACGGGGGTCCGCAATCGCATAAATAATATCCACAATCAGGTTGCAGAGAACAAAAATCACCACCATCAGCAAAGTAAAGCACTGAATTACCGGGTAATCCCTGTTCATAATAGCGGAGACTGCATAGCGCCCCACACCCGGCCAGCTGAAAATACTCTCTATAATCAGCGCACCGCCGAGCAGTTCCCCGATATGCATTCCGATAGCCGTTATGATCGGCAGCCAGGCGTTACGCAGAATATGCGAACGCTCCACCGTCATTTCGGACAACCCGCGCAACCGCGCATAACGGACATGCCGCTGCCCGGCGACCTCGAGCATACTTGCCCTCAGCAGCCTGGCATTAATCGCGAGTGACATCAGCGAGATAGCAATCACCGGCATCACCAGATGTTTTGCTTCTCCTTTCCCCATCGGCGGCAGCCAGCCGAGATGTATGGAAAAAAGCAGAATAAGCAGGAATCCCAGCCAGAAATTCGGCATGGAAACCCCGATAAACGCGATCACACGCACCAGCTGATCCGGCCATTTCTCCCGGTAACGCGCCGCCAGCATGCCCATCGGCACAGACAGGATAATCGTCAGCGCCAGCGCCAGCCCCGCCAGTTGCAGCGTGGCGGGCAGGAAATAGAGCAGATCCGGCAGTACCGGTTTCTGCGTGGCATAAGAGATACCAAAATCCAGATGCAGCGCGTCAGACAGCCAGTGAAAATACTGGGTCATAACCGGCTTATCCAGGCCAAGGAGCTCACGGGCGCTTTCCACCGCCTGCGGGGTCGGCGGAATTTTAGACAGCCGCAGATAATCCAGCGCGGGGTCTGACGGCCCCAGGCGCAGGATCAGAAAGATAAACAGCGAGGTGCCGAGCAGCATCGGGATCAGCAGCAGCACCCGCCGGAAAATAAATCGCATCATAATCGCGGGCCTGTCACTTAACAGCCGGTGTCAGCTGATCAAACGGGATCTCATTCGACATCGCGCTGAACGGCACATCACCGATTTCCGGTTTTGCCACCGCAATGGCGGTGATGTAGGTCAGCGGCAGATACACCGCTTCTTCGTGCAGACGGGTCAGGATGTCGTGATACAGCGCACGGCGCTGTTTTTCATCCGTGGTGGTCAGCACCTGTGTGATTTTGGCATCGATTTCCGCTTTATCCGCCAGTCCCTGCTGTGCCTGATAATCGGCATGGGACGGAATGCGCATGGAACTGACAAACGCGTGCGGATCAAACGGCGCACCCCATGTGCCATTGAAAATCATCCCGAAACGGCCGTCTTTCTGGCGCGAATAAATACTGCTTTCCTCTTCCCCGACCAGTTTCACATCAATCCCGGCGCGGCGCAGATCTGCCTGTACCACCTCAGAAATCGACTTCGCCACCGCATCAGTACCGACAAAATTCAGCTCGACCACCAGAGGCTCGCCCTCTTTCTCACGGATACCGTTTTCGGTTTTCGCTTTCCAGCCGGCGTTTTCCAGCAGGGATTTCGCTTCTTCAACGTTATAAGAATACGGTGTCAAACCGGCATCCGCGTACGGTACATTTTCTGAGAAAAGGGTGTCCGCTTTTAACTGCGTGCCGTACAGCACCTTTTCAATCATTTTATCTTTGTCGACTGCGTGATTAATCGCTTTACGCACAGCTAAATCGCGGGTCGGACCTGTTTTGGTATTAATTGCCAGCACCAGAGATTCCAGAGGCGCGGACAGTTTGGTGGTATATCCCGGCATATTTTTAAAACGCTGATAGGTATCCGGATAAATAATCCCGTCCGTTCCGTACAGTAAATCCACTTCACCGGCTTCAAATGCCACCGCACGGGTATTCGGGTCCGGGATCACTTTAAATGTGACGGATTCATAAACCGGCTTTTTACCCCAGTATAATTCGTTGCGGACAAATTCATCCTTCTCACTCAGACGGGATTCCGTTAATATCCACGGACCGGTACCAATTGGTTTCATAATACCGTCTTTGGTGCCGCCATCTTTAAACTGTGACGGTGCAATAAAGCGGAACGGACGCGGCAGTGCCAGCTCCTGCAAAATAGGGTAATACGCATCTTTCAGGGTGATTTTTAACTGATTCGGCGCGATATCCTCAACGCCGGTAATCTGATTGGCCAGCTCAAGCCAGGCGTGGCGTTCGCGGTTTGCCAGAATAGCATCGAAATTTACTTTGGCTGCGGCGGCATCAAACTTTTCGCCGTTGGAGAATTTCACATCATCACGTAAGGTAAAAATATAGGTTTTTCCGTCATCTGAAACCGTCCATGACTCTGCCAGCCACGGCTTCACCGTTCCGTCATTCATATAACGGACCAGCGGTTCATACACCATGGTTTGTCCGGCCATCTGGTTCGGTGCATACTGGTGCGGATTTAACGGCCCCACATTTACCGGCCAGGCAAAATTTAAATGCGGATCGGCAAAGGCGGTATTTAAGGAACCCACCGCGAGCGCCGCAGACAATAATAAAGAACGGACAACATTACGCATATTTCACTCCTGATGTGCCACAGACAAATAAACAAGAAAGTCAGAAACCGGTTATTAAAATAATGCAGTCATAATATATAAGAGTCTGTTGCGTAATTAAGTACTCCCCCTGAGTACTTATTCAGAAAAAAACGATAAACTCCGGTTATTTTCAGCACTGACGGATTTATCAGGAAACCTGAGGCCGTTATTGCGTTATTTACCTGTTTATTCCCCGGTCAGCGGAAAGGTGATAACCACACTCTTTATCCGGTAAAAGCTGCAAAATGGCAGCGATCCCGCTATACTGACGCCCGCACTGAAGACAGTGCACATAACCACGGGCAGATATCACACCATCACGTGACAATTTGCTGCTCCCCATTGTAAAAATCTGAGAGTCTCATTATGTCATTACCTTCATGTCCGAAATGTAATTCTGAATACACCTATGAAGATGGTGCAATGTACGTGTGCCCTGAATGTGCCCACGAATGGAATGATGCCGAACCGGCAGCAGAAAGCGACGAGCTGATTGTCAAAGATGCCAACGGTAATTTACTGGCGGACGGCGATGCCGTGACAGTCATCAAAGACCTGAAAGTCAAAGGCAGTTCATCCATGCTGAAAATCGGCACAAAAGTCAAAGGCATCCGTTTAGTGGAAGGTGACCACAACATCGATTGTAAAATCGACGGCTTTGGTCAGATGAAACTGAAATCTGAGTTTGTGAAAAAGAACTGATTTTCTGACATAAGATTGCTGACAAAATCCCGGCCTGTTTTTTCCCGGACTTTGCCAACAATCTGAGGCTCCGCCATACCGGCGGAGCCGCTTTGTTCAGTCTGCCGCCGTTATGCCGGCCGTAACAGACTCCGCAGTATAGATATCTGACTGAACGCTGAGACTTTCCCCGCATAAATTTCTGTCCTGACACCCGGCAAAAAACCAGCCGACCGGTGTCTGTAAAACATCAGCCGCTCTGGCCAGCATACCCACATTAATCCGGCTTTGTCCCCGTTCATAACGGGATAGCTGCTGCTGGCTTATTCCCAGGCAGGCAGCAACCTGCTGCCCGGAATAACCCAGTGCTTTTCGTCTGCAGAAAAGCCGGTCACCGACAGCACGATTTACCGACATCATATCCGCGCCGGATTGCATTTCTGTCATATTCATTACCTTCAGAAATAAATTCACCCGGAAATATATTCCGGATACCAATAAAAAAAAACAAAAAGCATTTACTGCATAAATATAATGAAGTTTATTTCATTAACAAAAATAAAAAATAACGCTGAATAACAATAAATACTACGACGATAAATGAAACATAAAAAATAAGAAAAAATGGAATACATAACGATAATATAAAAAACAAGTAACATACTAAATTTATTATCTTCAGATAAATCAGCAATACATGATCAATTTTACCTGTTTATAACATTATGATGATAATGATGAAAAATAGGCCATCATTTTATTCTGTGATAACGTCTGAAAAAGAATTAAACCTGACTATAATAACCAGACTGAATATTCCCATGAAAGAACGAAAACACCTGAGTGAACAGGAGGTTCATTCCTTAATATCATCATTACCTGACTCAATTAATCATATCCGTAATCAATGCCTGATTGCAGTTTGCTTCAGTCACGGATTACGCGCCAGTGAACTGACCGGCTTAATGCTCAGTGATATTAATATCAATGAAAAGACCATTCATATTACCCGGCTGAAAAATGGATTAAGTACCAATCAGCCATTACAGTCCCCTGAATATAAATTGCTGATACAGTGGCTGGCACAGCGGAATTCATCCGTTCATTATGCCGAGCCCTGGCTTTTTCTTTCCCGCAAGGGCGGTCGTTTATCCCGCCAGCAGATATTCCGTATTATCCGTGACAGCGGATTGTCCGCCGATCTGAATATTGCGGCACATCCTCATATGCTGCGCCATGCCTGCGGTTATGCATTAGCGGACAGAGGAACAGATACCGGCAGCCCCGCCATTTCCCCCAGTTCTTTTAAGATCCGGTAAATACGGGATCGGGAAAGATGTCCGCCTTTGCGGGATAAAAACAGCCAGTGGTTTTCAGCAGCACGGGGATAACGGGAACGGCAGTTAAGCCAGCGGGTAAGCAGATTTTTTTCTGTACGGCTCAGGGGATGGGTGGTGGAAAGGCCGTTTTTAAGCCGTCTTATATAGAGATTATCGGCGGCAACATCCATGTCCGATAAACTCAGCTGTCCCAGTTCACTGACGCGGAAGCCGTGGACAAAACACATCCACAGCAGACAGGTATTCCGCTCCGGATCACGGCCGTTTTCCGCAGCCGCCATCATTTTTTCCACCTCAGACTGCATCAGGTGTTTACGTTTGTTTTCCTTCATCCGGTTTCCTTTTGTACCGGGATTGTGCGGGCAGGTCATACTCAGGAACAGATTCCGCCATATAAATATCCGCTTTTCCCCGGAAGCACTCCCGGTATGAACGCGCTTCCGGACAGTCAGCGAAAAACCAGCTGACCGGTGTCTGTAAAATGTCAGCCGCCCTGACCAGCAGACTGACATTAATCTGGCTGCATCCCCGCTCATAGCGCGAGAACTGCTGCTGGCTGATCCCCAGCTGGTCTGCCAGGCGGCTGCCGGACCAGCCCAGTTCTTTCCGCTTGCGGAAGATCCGGTAGCCGACAGATTTATTAACGGTTAAATCAGTATCTTCTGTAATCATATTTTAGTCTCACTCCGGGCCCACAGCGCTGCCGGTTTCTGCAACGCCATGAGATAAAAATAAGAAATTACGGCATGACAAGAATGATGGAGCCGGAACCTTCAAAGGCTCCCGGGGCAACCCGTCCGTTCACTTTCAGAACCGATTTCACATCCACCTGTGTCGCACCGCCGGCCGGAACATGAATAGGAGCGCCCCTCTCACCCGGGTTGTCGTTAAGATAAAGATCCGCGTACAGGCTGTTATCCGGGCGCAGCGGTACACGGCCGCTGTCAGAACCGGAGGCAATCACAAGGATATCCATGTCCAGATTGCAGGTGACGGTGATGCTTTTATTGCGCGCGGCATCCGGCAGACTGACTTCATCAATATCGCCGTAATCCAGAATCACTGAGCCGCTGGTCACCTCACAGGCGCCCACCGGCGGCGGTGCGATCCCGCACAATGATCCCGGCAGCAGACGTCCGTTTTTCGACCAGCCGCCTGATTCTGATTCATAAAACAGCCCCACACACTCCTGATTGGAATTAAGAGACGGCCCTCTGTGTTCTGCTTTTCCCTGATAGGGCAGAGAGATATTCTGAAAAACTGCTTCCCGTACTTCTGCCAGTGTTCTCAGTTTTTCCACACGGACAATCGATTTGGTTGATTTGCCCGGGGAACCGTCAACATCATGTTTATGGTTGATATTAATCCAGCAGACAGACCAGCCGTAACAGGGGTTGGGAGCCGACGGGTCTTCCGGATCCCAGCGCTCAATAATGTAGGTGTAAACAGCATCCGTCGGTTTCCCTGATGACTCCGTAATATAAGAGAAGATGGATGCTCCCGCCGAAGCGGACCAGAGCAGCGCAACCGCCGCTGTTATTTTCAGAAATCTGTTCATAGCGTGCCTCTGGTTACCCGTCAGTCATAATTGAGATGAAAAGTCGCAATGGCACTGAACGGCCCGCGTTTAATGGTTTTGTTTGCCAGTGCATCCGGTTCGCCCTGCACATAGGCACGGAAGTTCAGCAGTGTCAGTCCGTCGTTCAGCGTGATCTGCGGTGATGCTTCATTAACTGCCAGCGCCGTGCCGTCAGCATTTTCCAGCCCGACGGCAATCCCTTCCGCCTGACTGCCCGGGCTGATGGCCAGCGCCCCGCCGATAAACGGATTTTCATCCCCGGCAAACATCACCGTGACCCGCTTGCCGATGGAGGTATCACACTCCGAAAGCCGGATTTGAAACTCTTTTGATGGTGTCCGCTGATAAGCGTACAGATTTTTATCAGGGATATTCCCGAACGGCAGTTCCACAGTTTCATCCCCCGGACGTATCGTGCAGGGTTCATCCACCAGTGTGCCGTGAAAATACAGGTTATCAGCGGCAGCCCCGGCATCCGCAACCGGCAGTGATAACAGAAATACCCCGCAGGTACTGATAAAAAAGCGCCTTACTGTCTCATTCATTGCATTGCTCCTACTGATATTCCGCCAGCAATGTGGCGGTCACATCAAATGCGCCTTCCGGCAGTGTGCTGCCCGGCCGTTTCACCGGCACCGCCTGAATAACCGGCGGGTTATCCGGTGATACCGCAATGCGTTTGTTGAGCGTGAAGGGCTTTCCGTTCTGCGTCAGATGAATAGCCAGATCCGGAATATTGGTTTGCAAGGCCGCATCATCAAACCCGCTGACCGGCCCCGTGACGGACAATCCCAGATCCCAGCCTTTGTTATTGTCCTCACACACCAGGGTGTAATTAACGGCACGGGTATAATTAACGCCATCCACTTTATGCACGCCGACGTTGTCACCGAAAAACACATCAATCACTCCGTTGTCACTGATCGTACAGGCGGGTGGTACCAGCAGAGTACCGAACAGCTTCATATTCGGCGCAGCGGTACTTCCCGCGGCAGCACACAGCAGCCCGGTCAGCAGCACCCTCTGTAACCACCGGTCATGTCTTGCCATTGTCAGGCTCCTTACTGATAATCCAGTTCCAGCGTTGCCACCGCAGAGAAATCCCCGCCGGTCAGCACTGCTGTCATATCGCGGACAGGTACGGCTTCCAGCGCCGGAAAGACCGGATACGTAAATTTCACTTTTTCACCGGGATTCAGCTGCCGCCCCTGATAGAGCATGCGCACCCCCAGCCCGGCGATTTCGGTCTGCAGCAATCCGGAATCAAATCCGGCGGTATTGCCGGTAATGGCAAGTGTCATTGCATTGGTTGGCATCTTTGTGCACTCCGCCGTGTAATTCACCGGTTGTTTATAGCGCTGACCGTCAATGCGGGTGCTCAGCACCTCTCCGAAATCCACCAGAATAGTGTTGCCGTTGTTGATAACACACGGCGGCGGTGCGATAACATTGCCGCGAATAGTGATATAGGTGATCCCGGGAACACCCCGGATACCGGCCACCCGTTCCGGCAGTGCCGCAGCACCTCCCGCCGAAATACAGAGCACAACCGCCAGTATCCGCCGGAGAGAGCTTATTTTTCTGATCCGCTCATCCATGGTTTATCCTCTGTCTGCTCAGTTACCGGCAGCCGTTTTTGTCACACGGCACTCTGTACCGCTGCAACTGAACTGCAACTGCGGACGGCCGCCGTAATCGTTGATATAACTCAGCACCGGTGCACTGCCGAGTGCTGATGCGCTGAGGCCGAGCGTACCCTGACTTTTCGGCGCCACCATCAGCGGGGAAAATCCGTCCAGACTTTTGCCGCCGAGCCCGCTGAGTGCATCCACAATTGTCACGTAATAAGCGGTCGGATTATTAACCTCATAGCTGTCACCGCGGCGTGTCAGGGTGATTTTCTCCTGCCACGGATTGGTCAGATCCGTTTGTGAGGCATAGATAGCTTCCGGGCGGTAAAACAGTTTGATCCGGGTTTGCAGGGCGATTTGCAGCACGTTCTGCCGGTTGCTGCGCGGCGGAATTTCCCGCAGATTGAAATAGAAGACACTTTCTCTGTCCTGCGGCAGCGCGGCGATCGCCGGTAATGACTGAATTTTCACCTGGCTTTTATCACCCGGCTCAATACGCTGTACCGGCGGAAGCACCACCAGCGGCGACGACACTTTCTGCCCGTTCTGATCTTCAATCCACCCCTGAGCCAGATACGGCAGTTCTTTGTTCATATTACTGACATTCAGACTGACGGATTTTTCCGCCCCGTTGAAAATGACACGGGTTCTGTCCAGCGCGATAGCGGCATGAGACTGTGCTGATGCCAGCAATACAGCCGCAATGGCCGGGACAAAGAGACGGGTGTGTTTAACTGACATCATAATGAATCACTCATTTCGTTACGTGTGGAAGGTGCCGGATCTGTCCGGCCTGTAATATTCAGCCACTTTCCCTGCTGCGGACGGTCAGCCGGCAGCGGGGAAGACGGCAGCGGGGAAGACGGCAGCGCAACCGGCTGCGGTTTGTCCGGAACGGATTGCGGCTCTGTGCCGCAGGTCAGCAGCAGGGTATGCAGCGGCTGTCCCGGCGGAAGTTCAGGTACCGTCATCCGGCACGCTGTATCACTGCCGCGCCGCAGCGTCAGAATATCCCCGCTGTTAATACCGCTGAGGTAGACCTGCCCGCCGTCATTGACGATACCCAGTTCACGGTTATCCGCAGAGGTAACCACTGCACCGAACGGCGGTTCACTGCCGTCTGCCAGACGGATAGTGGCCATCGCTTTCTGTCCTGACAGCACATCAAACTGACGGTAGCCGATAGCCCCTTCCGTCAATGTCAGCTGCTGAACAGAGCGGCGTGCTTCCGCATTTTCCGGCAGTTTGTTGATATCGATAGCTGCACTGTTGCGGAAGTAATTATTCATATCCGGCAGAACGGCTTTCCCGAAGCGGTTGGTATAGCTGAGTGCCCCGGTACTTCTGACCGGCACATCCGCCACACCACCGGTATCCACCAGCAGGCGGGCACTGCCCGGCATATTGATCCGGTGGAATGCCCCGCCCTGCGGCGTCATCGTCACCCCGCCCTGAAGCGAGAGCGATGCCGAGGTATATTCCCCGTCAATATGTCCGGCACTGGCGGTGACCAGCGCACTGTCAGCGTAGTGCATGTAATAGCCGTCGACAGACGCTTTACCGTTGCTGCTCAGCCCCGTTCCCAGACGGTAACTGTTGTTATCATCAGGACGATCGTAATAACTGACGTTATGGGAGTTACCGTGACGGTTGATCATGCTGTTGTAGCTGACTGTCGCGCGATCGCCCACCGGCATACTGATGTTGAGATACACCCCGTCATCATTCTTATCCTGATATTTATTGCGGTAAGCCGATAAGCTGATGTTGATATTTTTATAACTGCCGATATCCATATACTTCGCCAGCGACAGGTTATAGTTATCGTTATCCGGCCGGTTCCAGTAAGTCTGGTGGCTGTAGTTCAGATAGGTACTCAGCCCGGCATCCGGGAACTGCTTACTGAACATGATGGTGTAAAGCTCTTTGTTGTTATCCGCACTGTTATCGTAATAGCGGCGATCCAGATACTGGTTCATGCTCATAAAGTCACGTTCAGAGAAACGGTATCCGGCGAAGGTGACCTGGCTGTCCAGTTCCTCAAACCGCTTGGAGTAGCTCAGACGGTATGAGCCGCCGCGGTAGTTTTTATCCTCCTGCGGCAGACTGGCAAAAGATTGGGTGGCATCAAAAGAGATGGCCCCGAGGGCCATCAAATCACGACCAACACCAAGAGAAACTGCGTTATAGTCCCCGGCAACGAGGGAACCGCCGTACAATGACCAGCCGTTGCTGATCCCCCACGAGAATTCCCCCATTCCGAAGACCGGACCTTTCCCGTGGCGGCCGATTTCGGACGGCTGCCCGGCGGAGAGTTTGTACTGCACCCGGCCCGGACGGGTCAGGTAAGGAATACTGGCGGTATCCATCTGAAAGGACTGTACAGAGCCGTCCTGCTCTTCCACCCTGACATCCAGCTTACCGCTGACCGCATCATTGATATCCTGAATACGGAACGGCCCCGGGGCGACCTGGGTTTCATAAATCACCCGTCCCTGCTGGCTGACCGTAATTTTGGCGTTTGTTTTTGCCACGCCGGTGACTTCCGGCGCATAGCCGCGCAGATTAGGCGGCAGCATGTTGTCATCTGTGGCCAGATTGACACCAATGTAGCGGAAGTTATCGAAAACATCGGAGCGGGAGAAAGTTTCCCCCATGGTCAGTTTTGCCTGTAACGGGGCTATCGCCCGGTAGAGGTAGGTCTGACTCCAGGTCCAGTCACGTTCGGAACGTTCCCCGGCACCGGTGGTATGACGGAGATTCGCCTGCCAGTCCGCACGGACACGCCAGACTCCCAGGTTTGCCCCGAGCGTCCCGTTCCCGGTGACCTGCTGTGTTTGTTTACCGTGAGCGGGGTCATTAACACCGGCATTCACGTTGTAATCAAACAACACGCCGGAAATCCCCTCATCCCAGCGGGAAGGCGGGTCCCAGTTAGCAGCGGTATATTCCAGATAGGCCTGCGGCAGTGTCAGGATAAGCCCGCTGTCAGCCAGTTTCGGTGTTACTGACATCCCGGGCAGTGATGCGGTATCCAGGCATTTGCCGTCATTCCACCAGCGCAGGCGCTCTGCCCATTCCGGTTTCAGCCCGGTCTGTGCCATCAGCTCCGGCGATAAACAGACTTTACTGTCTTTCGGATCATCCGGCGGCACAATATAGGAAACCGGATAAATATCAGGCAACTCACTGTTATTCACCCGGATAAAAAAGTCGTAAGTACCGGGCATGATATAGCCGGCACGGGAAAAATCGGACAGATCAATATTCTGTTTGTCGTTTACATCAAGAATATCAGTATTAAATTCAATATCCTGATTATCCGGATAAGCGGCCTGCGAAATACCGGTCAGAATAAATGAAATCAGCACTGTCAGTCTCCGTCGGGAGACGGTACTCAGCGGAATTACCATAATGGATCCAGTCAGCTCGGTTTAATAATATTCCAGCTTGAAGCCCACTGTTGCCCGGTAATGACCGGACTGAAGTTCGTCGCTGTTTTTCACGAGACGCGCCTGATATCGCAGCGCCATATTATCGGGGTCAATATCTGCCGGCGGTAAGGGTTTACCGGGAACTGCCTCATGCCCGTTGCGATCAGTAATCGCCAGGGAAGCGCCTTTGCCGGAACCGTTCAGCTGAAAATGCCCGTCCTGTGCAGCGCCCTCAAAAGTGACCCGGAAACGGAGGTTATCTGCCGTCCCGCCCTTCACCGGCAGTACGGTGCATTCCGCCAGCCTGATCCAGAAATAGTCTGCGGGTCCCTGCCCTTCGTCGCGCAGCTGCGGAACGGAAACATCTGTCAGCGCCACCACCTGCTCACGGCTGGCTGTCGAGATAGTACAAACCGGCTCGAAAATCGTGCCCTGCATCTGTACCGCGCCGAAACGCAAACTGGTTTTTGCATCCTGTTTTGTTTCACCTGCTGCTGTATAAGAGGAAAAACACACTATCGTTATCAGCAATCCCTGAGTGATGACTCTGCACGCCATTTCCTGCCTCCGCTAAACGCACACAACTGAAAAGCGATACAGTTCATCCCTGAACTGTACCGGCATTAATTACTGATAGGTCAGTGCGAAAGTCGCGATAGCAGTGAAGTCACCCGGAACAGCCGCTTTAGCAGATGCCCCCTGTAAATACGCCGCAAAGTTCAGATCGTTATTACCGTCACGCAGTGTCTGCGCTGTACTCGGGGTACCTAATTTGATCTGTTTGCCGCCCGCATCGGTAATAACAACGGCTGCGTTTTTGGCAATACCTTCAATACCCAGAGCACCGGCTAAAATATCGGCATCTTCTGAACCGGTGAATGTGGTCTGTACGGTTTTATAAGTTTCTGTTGTGCAATTCTCTAATGAGATTTTAAAATCGCGGGAATTACTGCGGCCGCCATCTTTTAATGCAGCAGTAGAGATCTGGCCTAACGGAACAGTCTGGTTTTCGGTATCAGGTGTAATTGAGCAAGGTGCATCAATAATTGAACCGGTGAATTTAACAGTACCGTGTCCCTGATCAGCAGCAGATGCTGCACCTGCAACGACAGACATACCAAAACCCAGCACCAATGCTAATTTATTCAGATTCATGTTATTTCCTATATTGCGTTCTGTTTTTTTTGATATTAAAAATAACGCACTCACACGCGAAAATATGGCTCGGCGCGGCGTTATCGTTATTTGATGAATATGTCTTCACCGTTATCCGGATATATAAAAAAACGGGACAAAATACATCAAATTGTCCAGTTTGAAATAAAACCCTGTGATTTCATAAAAAATGCCGCATAAATTATTTAATGTTAAATAAAACAGTACAATATTTTATTTTAACCCCTGTGTGTTTTCAGCAGTTGTAAAAAACACGAATGAACTCAACGCGGGCAGTTGGCATAAGGCAGGATAAAATATTATCCTTTTGAAAATTAATGAGTTATACACTAGAGATCCGGCCAACACATCAATATTTGACTAAGGTGAAACCTTTAGTGATAATTACAAACAATTTGATGTATTTTGTCTTTTTTTAAATCTGTAATATTTATCTCTGTAAAACAGACGGAAATTGTTTTGTTCCGGATTTAAAGAAGATAATTCCTAATTGGTTTTTATGAATATATTGTCAATACGTAAACATTTTGTAGTATTTTCATTCCTGTCCGTTGTCTTTATTCATTTTTATTACTTGCTATAGTGCTATCTCTGGTTTTTATGAACTTATCGGACAATAAACAGGAATAAATCATGGCTAAACGTAAGTTTCTGACCCGTTCTGAAGTTGACGCTATTCTGAAACAAGCCCGGAAAAGCCGTTATGCCGAGCGAAATTACTGCATGATTTTAATGTGCTATCTGCACGGCTTCCGCGTCAGCGAATTATGTCATTTGTCACTTTCTGATATTGATCTGGACAGCCGTCTTATTTACGTCCGGCGTCTGAAAGGCGGGCTTTCCACCACACAGCCCCTTATTGATATTGAATATAATGCGCTGGTATCCTGGCTCAATATAAGAAAGACCTGGCGTAACCAGGATTTGGAATGGGTATTTTTATCGCAGAAAAGCGGGGCCATTTCCCGGCAGCAGGTACATACATTATTAAAACAATACGGTAAGGCCGCCAATATTTCCGTGGTTCCCCATCCGCATATGCTGCGCCATGCCTGCGGCTATTCTCTTGCTGATCTCGGCCGGGATACCCGCCTGATCCAGGATTATCTCGGACACCGGAATATTTCCCATACCGTTATTTATACCGCCAGTAATTCAAAACGTTTTCAGCAAATCTGGGACCCTCTCCGCGGATAATCCGCCGGCCTGTCCCTGAATTTTCTCCGCCCCGGAACTGCATATATTCTCCGGTATTATTGTGTCATTTCCGTGATTATCCCGGTCACCGATCAGATTTTCGGGTGGCTTATTATTTTTCCGGGTACAGAGTGTGTAACATAGCCTGATATTCAGACGGACAAATAATAAAGAGGAATATGTGAAGAAAAAAATCATTCTTGACTGCGATCCCGGCCATGATGATGCCATCGCACTATTACTTGCTTATGGTAATCCGGAGATTGAACTGCTGGCCGTCACCACAGTCGTCGGCAATCAGACACTGGAGAAAGTGACACGCAATGCACTGGCTGTCGCACGGATTGCCGGTATTACCGGTATTCCGTTTGCAGCTGGCTGCCCGCGCCCGCTGATCCGGGAGATTGAAACCGCACCGGATATTCACGGCGATTCCGGCCTCGACGGACCGGTATTACCGGAGCCGGTGCTGGCGTTAGATCCGCGCCATGCGGTTCAGCTGATCATTGATACCATTATGGCGCATCCGCCGAAAACCATTACCCTGGTTCCCACTGCCGGGCTGACCAATATCGCGCTGGCAGCACGGCTGGAGCCGCGCATTATTGACCGGGTAAAGGAAGTGGTGCTGATGGGCGGCGGGTATCACACCGGCAACTGGAGTGCCGTTGCTGAATTCAATATAAAAATTGATCCCGAAGCGGCACACATTGTCTTCAATGCAGGCTGGCCACTCACCATGGTGGGGCTGGATCTGACGCATCAGGCGCTGGCAACTCCGGAAGTCATCAGTAAAATCGCGGCGGTCGGCACTGCACCGGCGCAGTTTGTCCTCGAACTGCTGGAATTTTTCGGCACCATGTACAAAAGCGCCCAGGGATTTGATTACCCGCCGGTACATGACCCCTGCGCGGTGGCGTATGTGATCGACCCGTCCGTGATGACCACCCGCAAAGTGCCGCTGGACGTGGAGCTGACCGGTACACTGACTCTCGGTATGACTGTTGCGGATTTCCGTTCACCGGCTCCGGCGGATTGCCTGACTCAGGTTGCGGTGAAACTGGATCACACCCGTTTCTGGGAACTGGTCACTGATGCCCTGCGGCGGATCGGGGATGTACGGGTTGCATAACCCCGCTGATGTGCCGGTTCGCCGGCACAAATACATAAAACAATCTGATCGGTGATAAGCAGCCACACTCAAACCCAAACATCAAAAATACTATTCATATTCTCTTACATTCCGTATTAATTAATCATAAGCACAAAATGAATAAAAGAAAAACCGAAAATAACATCAATAGTTAAATGTTTTTTTCTGACATGGGCTATTATTACTGCGTTCGAACAAATTCTTATTGGTGATTTGTCTGTGTCGATTCAAATTACAAGCAATAAGCCAAAAAAGGAGGCAGCCGCCTCCTTTTTTACTGCCTGAAGAAAACCGGATTAATAACATCCCGTATAATGACAATTTTATAAAGTGATTATTTCACTGGTTTTCAGATATAAAAAAAGGAGGCTTTCGCCTCCTTCTTCATTATACGCTCTCTGAACTAAATCAGAACTGGTAAACTAAACCTAAGCCCAGTACGTTGTCGGTGTTGATACCGGCAGAACGGGTGAAGTCGTTTTCGTCTAACAGGTTAATTTTGTAGTCGATCAGAGCAGACATGTTTTTGTTGAAGTAGTAGTACGCACCTAAATCAACATATTTCACCAGGTCCTGGTCATCGCCGTAAGCGCTGTTCAGGCTCTTACCTTTAGACTGCAGGTAAGCGATGGACGGACGCAGACCGAAATCGAACTGATACTGAGCCACTAACTCGATGTTCTGAGTTTTGTTAGCAGTTAAACCACGGTTATCGTCGTTGTTACCGTAGTGAGTCATGTTACGGGTTTCGCCGTAAACTGCTGCCAGGTACAGGTTGTCAGCGTCGAATTTAGCACCGAAGTTCCATGCTTCTGCACGGTCGCCCAGAGCACCGCTTGCCAGGTTATCTTTCTGACCCTGCGGACGTGCGGAGCTTGAGTACGCACCACCAACACTCACACCCCAGCCGATGTCATACGCGGTGGAGAAACCGAAACCGTCACCGTTAGCGGTGTTATCGTAGCTGTAGGTATCATTGAACTGGTCGTAAGAACCACGGTTTGCGATAGAGTTATCGTCGTTCGCACCCTGATACTGTAATGCGAAGCTCAGGCCGTCAACATAACCGAAGAAATCAGAGTTACGGTAAGTCAGCAGGTTTGCAGCACGACCGGTCATGTAGACGTCGGTCTGAGTCATGGTATCGTTACCGAAGATTGGCAGCACATCGGTCCATGCGTTGGTGTCATAGATAACACCGTAGTTACGGCCGTAGTCCAGTGAACCGAACTCAGCAAATTTCAGACCTGCATAGGCTAAACGAACTTTGTTTTTGTTGTCGCCTTCAGTGCCATTGGTTTTGATTTCGTTTTCGAAACGACCAAAGCCGGTTAATTGATCAGTGATCTGAGTTTCACCTTTCAGACCGATACGGAAACGGGAATCATCACCGTCCTGACTTTCAGCATTGCTGCTGCGGTCATTGTCGCTGAATAAATGACGAACATCGACTTTACCGTACAGATCCAGTTTGTTACCGTCTTTGTTATAAATCTCTGCCGCGTTTGCAGCGCCGCTTAATGCAACAAGCGGGACTAATACAGCTAATAATGTCTTTTTCATTTTATATTCCTATTATATTAACCACTACTCTCTGACTCTATTGACATAAAGCCTTGTAGATTATTCACCCGGAAAGTTCATTTTACAACACGATTACGGCTTCATTTGGCGATAAATAGCAATATATGTCAAAAAAAGCACTTATTGCATGTATAATGTGACAAATAGTTTCAGAACAGGCGCATTTATTGTTAAATAACCACCCTCTAAAGCGCACAAATCGCTAATTCTGATAATTACATTAGTGGTAGGCGATATATTTCAATTATTAACCCTATCACCAAATAACAAGAACAAATCATTCAAATTTTTTAAATTAAAAAACAATAAAAATAAAGAAAAAAGCCGGTTTATTTTTCATAAACCGGCTTACGGAAGATAGTTATCAGATTTATTTATACTATATACGGTAGTGATGCTTATCCAGTCCGTATTTCTTCATCCGCAGATAGAGTTTTTTACGCGGGATTTGCAGATATTCAGATACATCGTTGATCCGCCCCTGATGGATATTCAGGGCTTCAGTGATAATCTGCCGCTCATAGCTCTCCACCCGCTGATCCAGTGCCGTGGGAGCCACTGACGGTAACAGCGGGTTTGCGGTATCCCCCATCGGCATAATCCCGACGGCATACAGTTCTGCCGCATTCGCCAGTTCACTCACATTACCCGGCCAGTGCCGCCGGGTGAGTTTTTTCACCAGCGCTTCCGCAAGATTCGGCAGCGGATGATTCAGACGGAAACAGGCCTGCTCCAGATAATAGCGGAATAACGGTGCGATATCGGCTTTGCGCTGGGATAACGGCAGGCAGGCAATCTGTGTCATGGAGAAGCAATAATAGAGTTCGGCAATAATCTTCTGCTGTTTGGTCAGCATAATCAGCGGTGTATCTGCGATACCCACCAGCCGGAATGTCCGCTGCTCCTGGCGGATATGCTGCACCAGCCAGCGCTGCTGGCTGAGCGGCATCAGATCGATATTTTTAATCACCAGCGTGCCGTCCGCCACTTCATCCAGCCAGGCGTCCAGCGGAATATCCCCGCCGCTGAACAGGGTTTTGATCACCAGCGGCCCGCGTTTATTGGTACTGATCTGATGCAGATAGCGCGCCAGGTAAGTCCGGCCGCATCCCAGCTCACCATGCAGAAATACTGCCGCATGTGTTTCCGCCAGTCCCTGAAGCTGCTGACGGACATGCTCTGTCCATTCGCTTTCACCGGCAAAATTCAGTGTCAGCTGTTCTGAACTCCAGCGGCGCTGAGTCACCCGCTGTTTACGGGCCGTCAGTGCTTTTTCTGTCAGCGTCAGCAGATACTCCGGGTCCACCGGTTTCTGCAGAAAATCCCACGCGCCCTGTTTGACCGCTTCCACAGCCATCGGTACATCACCGTGACCGGTGATCAGCAGTACCGGCAGGTATTTGTCTTTCTCCAGGAATAATGCCATCAGATCAATACCGGAGCATCCCGGCATACAGACATCGCTGAGCACAATACCGCACCAGTCACGATGAACCAGCTCTTTGGCCACCAGCGGGTCATGGCAGGCATAAACACGGTATCCGGCCTGTTCCAGCAACATACAGTAAGCTTCCAGGACATCCGTATCATCATCAATTAATAAGATATCGTAGTTATCATCAAGCATATTCAGTTACCTTTTTAAAGCTCAGGATCACACATCCGTTGCGGGTCAGTGTGGATGCGATCAGCAGACTGCCGCCCAGCTGCTGCATAATCGAGCTGCTGACTGACAGGCCGATCCCCAGGCCGATTTCTTTACTGGTCGTGAAAGGTTTCATCAGTGAGTCCGCCAGTTCCGCCGGCCAGCCGCAGCCGTTATCACTGATAAAGAGAGAAAGTTCCGTGGCGGATTCCGTAAAATCAATCACAATTTCCGCTGCCGCCGGCGATGCATCCAGCGCATTGGACAGCATATTGACCAGCACCTGCTGTATCCCGATAGCATCCCCCTGTACCTGCGGCAGGAAGTCCGGCTGATGCAGGGTGACATCGCGCATTTTGTTCTGTAACGCCAGGATATCCCAGGCATCCTGAATGCTCTGGTGCAAATCAATCGGCTGCAATGTCGCACCGTCGTCCCGCCGCCGGGCAAACTGGCGCAGGGAGCGGATAATGCCGTCCATCCGGGTGATCAGCTGTGCGGACTTATTCAGTGCGTTTACCGCATTGGTGTTCCCTTCTGTCGCCAGCGCCCGCTTCGCCATATAGATATGCATGGATAACGCATTCAGCGGCTGATTAATTTCATGCGCCAGTGTGGTCATCGTCTGCCCGACCACCGCCAGCTTGGCGGTCTGGATCAGTTCATTCTGTGTGGCGCGCAGATTCTCCTCAATGGCTTTTCTGTCAGTGATCTCCTGCACCAGCTGCACTTTCTGCCGGTTGATCTGGTTGAGCGTCTGACGCAGAAGCATCGCCACGCGGCCGATTTCGTCCCGTCCCTCAACCGGAATATCCGCCGTCAGATCACCCTGTCCGATCCGCGCAACGGCCCGGTTCAGAACCGTAAAACGCCGGACCAGCCGGGTGCGGATAAAATAGTGGTTAAAGATCACCGCCAGCAGCAGAGCCAGCAAAGCGGTAATAATAATGATGGTGCCGCTGTAACTCATAATGCTGGCAAGATGGTGATTCAGGGACTGTAACTGGCTGTGGCTGTTATCGAGCTGAACATCCAGCTGGGTGCGGAACCGCTCCAGAATACGCTCTTTCTCCGCCGTGGCCGCCGCCAGTTCCGCTTTCGCCGCCCGGTAATTTTTCAGTACACCGGGCATTTTGCTGTCAGACAAACCGATATCCAGCAGTTCATCAATAGTCTGCCGCAGTGTTACCGTGCTCGGATACAGATCCAGTGCGGCTTCATTTGATTCCGCTCCGGACTTCAGATAGGTGAGATAACGGACATAACTGTGTGAGTCGGTGCTGCTTTCCGTATTTTCATTCTGCTCATCACGCAGACGCCCGGTCAGATCATCCATTATCTGTCCCTCCAGCCGTGCCAGGGTGTAAATCAGCTGCAGCTCCCCCTGCACTTTGCGCAGACTGCCCTGTAAGGCGATAGCCCGGGACGGGTCCTGCTCTATCTGATCCAGCAGTGATCCCTGCTGCCAGCTGATATCCTGTGACAGCGAACTGAGCTCGGTATTGAAATCATCATGCAGCCAGGCGATCCGGGCAGACAGCGTATTCACATTCTCCCGTGCCAGAAACAGGGTATACAGCGCATTATCAAGACGCTGCAAAAGTGCCTGTCCCTGCTGCACAATCGCGGCGATCTGCACCTGATCCTGCCCGCTCAGTTTCCGGTTGATCGATTCGATCTGTGACAAATGAAGTGTGATCTGGTTGCGCAGTTGCAGACGCGCCACCGTATCCGGTGCTTTCAGGAACTCATTCAGTTCATCCACCAGCGTGTTCAGTTGTCCTTCGATCAGAAACGACGCCTGAATACGCGGGAAATAATCGCCCAGCGCATAACGGATCTGCCGGTTCTGCGCCTGCCAGGCGTACAGGCTCACGCAACTGACAATCAGCGTCATCAGTGTGCCGATCACAAACGCACCGCGCAGAATAGCACTGATACTGAAACGGCCGATAAAACGGGAAATACGGTGTTTCATCGGACTTTTTCCAGTTCAGCAATGGCTTTTCGCTGCTGTTCGCGGAAGAACTGCTGCCAGCGGATATATTCTTCCTCGGCTTTGCGGTTATCGTCAAAGCGGGAGTAATAAGCCGGGTCAGCGCTCTCCTGTGCCGAAACCGGCATGGCCGTCAGCAACGCCCGGATATGCGGCAGCGGCCGTTTCACACGGGCTTCCGCTGTGTAAAGCGCACGCCAGGCATCAATGGATTCAGTCAGGCGGAAGGTGATCGCGGTGTCAAACAGCTGCTGCACCATACGCTGGCGTTTGAGTACCAGATTCTCATCCATCTGATACGGGGAATTCAGCAGACGGCGCTGCACCGGCTCACGCGGATTTTCCCGCGGCAGCGGAGTGACCGGATATTTGCCGGTGCTGCTGTCAGCCAGGACTTTCTGTCCCTGTTCGCTGAGCAGAAAACCGATAAACGCACGGGCATTCTCTTTATTCAGGCTGTAACGGCTGATCGCAACAAAAGTCGGGGATGTGGCGGAATCCGGCAGATAATTAAACGCCAGCTCCGGATCGCCGAGCAGCAGCCGGGCGTAGTTATCAATCACCGGGGCGGCACCGCCCAGCCCGGCTTTGATTTTGTCCGCCACACCGAAACTGCGTGACGAAATCGTCGCCAGGTTACCCGAGATATTCAGCAGCAGTGCCCAGCCCTTATCCCAGCCGCGCTGCTGTAACAGTGACTCGACCATCAGATGATACGTATCCGAGCGTGACGGGCTGCTCATCAGCAGTAATCCGCGGTAGCGGCTGTCTGTCAGGGAGTCCCATGACACCGGAACCGGCAGGTTATTTTCCGCCATCCGCCGTTTATTCACCAGAATCCCGTAACCGGAAAAGGCCACCGCCGCCGCATTATCGCGCAGCCGCAACGGCACCAGACGCCGCGAAACGTCCGGGAGTCCGGAGAGTTCCGCCAGCCGGTCATGTTCCTGCAAATGCTGCAATAACATCGGGGATGAGGTCACCACCAGATCAACATCTTCCAGTGCCGGGGTATCCAGCAGACGCTCCAGTGCCGCACTGGTGCGGTTAATCGTCCGGATACGGGCTGCACCGGGCTGCTGCTGCCAGCTGCTGATAATGTGGGCAGTCGCTTCCGGTGAAAACGTGGTGGCAATCACCAATTCATCCTGTTTCGCAGCAGCTGACAGGCTGAATATCAGCGCGGCGGCGGTTATCATACAGGCCGCAAAGCGGCGGATTCGGAGTTGTGGCATAAGCTGAGTTCTGTATTCGTTTGCGGGGTGTGACTCACATCAAAAAAATGACATCTTTTTCAGTTTGTCGCAAAAGCCTGTTTGAGACAAATATTACCCGTTTGTTTACCGGCATCAGTAACGCAGTTATTAAAGGAAATAACAAATGGGCTCGGTAATTTGCGTGAAATTTTAAATCGTCGTCATAAACAGATAATAACAATGCAGGAAACAATAATAGCAATAAATCACAGGAACAACAAAATAAGAATAAAAGCCTTACAGTTCAATATAAAAGCTATTCATTCACTTTCACTTATCATTCACTACATTGATTTTCCTTTCTGTTTCATAACGATACGAAGCAAACATATAAATAAACTTATTTGTGTCAGTTTATGCCTCTCATTTTTAATATTGAGTCAGAAGTGACTCAAAACCATGATATTGAGATATTTATTCAGGCGGAACATGATAACCCTGTCAGAAAAAAAAAGACCATACATACAGTAATCCTATTTTAAAATACATTTCTGCAGGTGAAATTATGCTGTCATTTTTAAAGCCGGCTATGGCAAAAAATAAAGTAGCACCCGGAAAAGTGCCTGCCACTTACAAACGTTATCGCGTTCAGGCATTGCTCAGCGTGTTCCTCGGTTACTTAGCGTATTATATTGTCCGTAATAACTTTACGCTCTCCACTCCGTATCTGAAAGAAAACCTCGATCTGACCACGACACAGATCGGTATGTTAACCAGCTGCATGCTGATCACCTACGGGATCAGTAAAGGGATTATGAGCAGCCTGGCAGATAAAGCCAGTCCGAAAGCCTTTATGGCCTTTGGTCTGATCCTCTGTGCCATCGTTAACCTCGGTATGGGCTTCAGCAACGCGTTCTGGCTGTTCGTCGGTTTCGTTGCCCTCAACGGCCTGTTCCAGGGGATGGGCGTCGGTCCTTCTTTTATTACTATCGCCAAATGGTTCCCGCGCCGTGAACGCGGCCGTATCGGGGCGTTCTGGAATATCTCCCACAACGTCGGCGGCGGTATCGTTGCGCCAATCGTGGGTGCGGCATTTGCGGTTCTCGGCACTGAACACTGGCAGGCGGCAAGCTATGCGGTTCCGGCTGTTATCGCGGTAGCCTTTGCGGTGATCGTCCTGCTGCTGGGTAAAGGTTCTCCTGAACAGGAAGGCTTACCGGCTCTGGCTGAAATGATGCCGGAAGAAGAAGTGGTGTTATCTGACGCTCAGAAAGAGCAGTCTCCGGAAAATATGACGGCATTCCAGATTTTCTGCACCTATGTGCTGAAAAACAAAAATGCCTGGTATGTCTCTTTTGTTGATGTGTTCGTGTACATGGTGCGTTTCGGGATCATCAGCTGGCTGCCGATTTACCTGCTGACCGAGAAAAACTTCAGTAAAGATCAGATGAGTGTTGCGTTCCTGTTCTTCGAATGGGCTGCAATTCCGTCCACCCTGCTGGCAGGCTGGCTGACCGACAAACTGTTCAAAGGCCGCAGAATGCCGCTGGCGATCGTCTGTATGGTTCTGATTTTCTTCTGCCTGATCGGTTACTGGCAGAGCCAGTCCCTGGCTGTCGTGACCTTCTTCGCTGCGGTTGTCGGTTGCCTGATTTATGTGCCTCAGTTCCTGGCATCTGTTCAGACCATGGAAATCGTACCAAGCTTCGCGGTCGGTTCAGCTGTTGGTTTACGCGGCTTCATGAGCTACATCCTGGGTGCAACCCTGGGTACCACTCTGTTCGGTTTCATTGTTGACCGTATGGGCTGGCACGGCGGTTTCTATCTGCTGTTAGGCGGTATCGTCTGCTGCATTATCTTCTGTGTTCTGTCTCACTTCGGTGCACTGGAACTGGAACGTAACCGCCAGCAGGCACTGTCAGAAGAAAAAAGCAAAAAAGCTAAATTAGAACCCGCTTCTGCAAACTGATTTCACACTGTTAGTTACCCTTTCGCGCCGCGGCGCTGACATCAGGAAAGTTATTGATAAAAAAAATCCCCCTGTGGCAACACAGGGGGATTTTTATCTCAGCGGTTCAGCTTATTTCCACTGGTATTTCACACCGATCATCGCACGGTCACCGGAGTAATTATCCGCCCCCATCTGGTGAGAGACGTTACCCCAGACGGTCCAGTCTGGTGAGATTTGCCCTTCCACACCCGCTTTGATTTCCACCCGGCTGGCCGGCATATCATCATTGAAAGTGTAGTGCTCGTTGAAGGTCATATCACTTTTCGCATTACTGTACAGCCAGTTAACCTCAACAAACGGCTGAGCGGATTTATCGGACTGTTTCTGGTTTGCGTAAGTCAGGCGGGCACCCAGACGGGTATCCACACTGTTGCTGCGCTCACCTTTCATTTTCAGTCCGGTACCGTTACTGCTGTCATCCGCATCATAAGAGTTGAAGATAACCTGTGCCTGTGGTGTCAGCAGCCACTGTTTATCCGCATCCGGTTTGTAGACCGCCATGCTGTAACCGGTTTCCGCAGAGACACTGATTAAGTTGCTCTTATAGTCGGATGAGTTACCCGCCACAGAGACTTTGTTATCAAACCAGGCATACTGCGCCCAGACATCCGCATACGCATTGTTTTCATCTTCACGGTTCTGATACCAGGTACCGTATAAGCCGACGCTGTATGCACGGTCAATTTTGGCATCTGATTTCGTCCCGGTCCGTTTGGCGGTACTGGTGTAATCGGATTTACCGATAGCCCCCATAATACCGCCGCGGATTGTGGTGTCCTGCGCATCATTGTTCCAGCTGATGATATCGCCGCCCAGCTGCGTGGTGTAGGTATCCCCTTTGATACGCATGGAACGGTTAACCGCATCATGACGCTGACGGTCACCGGTGATGCGCAGCCAGACAGAGGAGGCATTATCATCCCCTTTGAAACTGTCGGCATAGTGCGGTTCACCCAGACGATCATGCAGGGTCATGGTAAACATACCCAGTGCTGCGGTACGGTTCGCCATATAACCACCGGTACCCGGGTTCACGTTACGTTCCGGATCTTCCTTGTTTTCATCCGGCGGATAGATATTGGTATCGAAGGAATCGAGATACCAGCTGTCATCTTTATACCCTTTGTGTAACAGGTATTCGTACACCCCGATAGCAACCGGCCCGCCCAGTTTAAAGGCATCTTTATCTGATTTTCCGCCGACATGAACCACTTTAATCGCATCCGGCTGTTTCAGGGTATCCGCCCCTTCACCGCCCGCGTTATTAATATTCAGCGTGGTCGCACCGTTTGCACCGGTTCTGACATCACCGTCAACCACCAGCTGGTCAGTCATGGTTTCCTCATGACCTTTGTTCAGCACGGTGTTCAGTGTGATCGAACCGCCGTTCGCCGTGAAATCACCGCCGACATTCAGACGGCTTTCTGTGTCTTTCTGACTGGCAAGCCAGATACTGCCGCCGTTGTTGACAAAATTACCGTCAACACGATATTCAGTGGCACGGCCGAGATCTTTCTTGTCCAATTCACCGACATAGAACTGACCGGCGTTATTCACATTACCTTTCAGGGTTCCCTGACCGGCAAATGTGCCCTGACTGCCGATATTGACCTGACCGCTGTTCATCACCAGCGCAGAATCGTAGCTGCCCGCCTGTAATGCCCCGTTCAGGATCTCAGTGGTCCCGGTATATTGTGCGGATTTGTCCGTCAGCGTGATACGGCCCGCGCCCTGTTTTACCAGAGTCCCGCTGCCGGTGACGCTGTTGGTCAGATCCCACGCCTGTTTACCGTCATTATGCGTCAGTACCAGCGTACCGGCGTTTTCAATCGCCGCACTGCCGATATGCTCTGCCTGTGAGGCACGCAGTGTGCTGTCAGCATCTGTGGTAAAGCGTCCGCTGAAGCCGCTGTTATCTGCCGTCAGTTGTGCATCCGATTTCTGTGCGATTTCCGTGGTGCCGCTGCCGGTCAGCTGATTACGCAGCAGACCCTGTGCACCTTCCGTGCGCAGTGTGCCGGCCACCGCAATCAGGCTGTCGCCCAGACCCGCGATATTGCGGATAGTGATCTGCGCAGGCTGATCGATGGTCACGGCGGAATGCATCCCGTTGTTCGCCCCGGTGACAGTCAGCGTGTCATTATTGACCACCAGCTGACCATCCTGAGTACCGCTCAGATAGCCGTTTACCTCACCGCCGTTTTTCACGGTCAGTTTACCGTTACCCAGTGAAACCAGACTGTTTGCCGCAGACGTGAGTTTCCCGGCGGTCTGTTCTGTACCGGCGCCGGCGGTACTGGTCAGCTCAGCCGCAGTGCCGGATGCCAGATCCAGTAACTGCGTGTTGCCCAGCACATTATCGGCTTCTGCCCGTAATTTGCCGTGACGGACAAACGTGCTGCCGGTGTAATCATTATTGTTATTAGACAGCGTGACATATTCGCTTGCGGTATCAATCGCAAGATCACCCTGTCCGGTGATTTTCGCCCCGAGGTTAGCCGCCGAACCGGATTTTCCGGCCTGTGCCGCCAGCACCAGTGCATCACCACCTTTGCCCAGCAAATCCACTTCAGTCAGCTGATAAGCCACATACAACCCGTCAGCTTTACCACCTGCCTGAGCACTGGTCTGTAAGCCGTAATCATAGGTGCCTTTCGCAACAACGTTGCCGTCCTGGCGCAGATCCTGCTCTGTTTTGGTATTTGACGGGATCACATTGCCGTCTTTATCGGTCAGCTCCAGATTCAGCCCGCCGGTGTAATCCGAGGCCTGACCGGCATTCACCAGCTGAGCGACGGAATCACCCTCATCCTGCTCCAGAAGAGGCACTTTATTATTGGCTGACGGCGCCGGCAGGTTATCAAAACCATCCGCTTTCACCTGAACAGTCCCTTTGGCGTTATTCAGCTCCAGTGAATTCACACTGATATTGTCATCAATGATCCGGCTGCCGGTAATATTGTCTTTAAAGGCCAGCGTCCCGCCGCTCATTGCCAGACGATCGAATGACTGTGTACCGACGCCCTCACGGACGGTCGCAACAGATTTATCACCGATATCCAGACGGGATTTTTGCAAGGCACGGGTGTTATCACCGGCGATATCAAACGTACCGTTTGTCAGACGCAGTGTGCCGGCGAAGTTATTCCCCGCAAAATCCGCGCTCTTATTATCAAAGGCAAATGCCTGTCCGCCGGTTGCCGTCGTGACCAGACCATCACCCTGTAACTGATGAGCAAAGGTATGCGCGTTATCCCGGTTGATAAACAGCTCACCGCCTTGTTTCACTGTGATACCGTCATCTGTTGTCACTTCATTCAGTGTGATATCGGTATTGCGCAGTTCGAAACGGCCTTCTTCAACATTCAGCTTTTCAAAGCCGCTGATTTTACTGCTGTCCTGTAATACATAGTGGCTCGATTTCCCTTTCAGCGTCAGCGTATCCTGCGCACCACCGCCTGCTGTCAGATTACCGAACAGCGCACTGCTTTGTACGGCAGAGACATTTTGCAGAATCACGTTGTTGCGGCCATTACCGAGCATACCGTTTTCCAGTTGCGTACCACCATTCAGAGTGAGGGTATTATTCCCGTGACCCGTCATCAGTGTGTCAGTCTTAGCAGCATCCTTCATTTCAATGGTGTTATTACCGTTACCGGCGGACAATATTCCGGTTTCTGCGCCGCTGCGCATCGTCGCGGTATTGTCGCCGTGACCGGTGATAAGCTCGCTGGTTGTACCGCTCAGATCAATCCTGTTGGTGCCGTTGCCCAGTATGGATTTTCCGCTGATAGTCCCGCTGTTGCCGAAGCTGATATTGCTGTTCTGACCCGCATCAACCGCGATGCCGTTTTTTATATCCGCCGCAATAATTTCGCCGCTGTTGGCGAAGCTGAACGCATTTTTCAGCGCGGTCAGATCCACCACACTGTGGCCGGACGCTGACGTCAGTTTGCCGCTCTGTTTGATAGTTTTGGTCTGACCCAGCACCACCAGTGCGGATTCACCTTCCGCAGACGCGATATTGACATTCATACCGCTGGTAACATTACCGGACGTATTGGTCACGATACCGTTACCGCCCTTATCTTCCACATTGATAGTGGTATCTTTGGCACCGGAGGTATCGAGATCGCTTTTCGCCATCGTCATACCACCTTTGCCGTCATCCGCTTCCAGTCTCAGACCGGAGGCCTTTTCACCGCTGACCGTGATCGTGCCGCTGCCCTCTAACTGAAACGCACCGGCATCATCATCAACATTCAGCAGATGCAGACCGCTGCCGCTGCCGGTAACGTCGATATTGGCGTTATTCAGCTTCACGTTTGAGCCGGAGTGTGCCCGTACCGCATCTGCCGATTTTTCACCGAGAATAGTACCGTTGCCGCCGATCGTCATTGACGCATCTTTGTTCAGGCGGACAGCCGCGATACCGTCATTGGCGGTAATTTTACCGGTATTATTCACAACAGAATTTTTACCGTAAATATCAACACCCACACCGTTAACCATAATACCGGCCTGTTCGCTGTTATTTACCGTCCCGCTTTCCGCGCGGATACCGGTGGCATTATCTGCGGTGCTGAAATCAATATCACCGTCATGATTAAGCACGCCGCCATTGATCACTTTATAGCCGATGGCATTCTTCGCGATGTTACCGCCCGCAGCGCCTGACTTAAGATTAGCGTGGGATATCAGTGTGGTTTTATCCGATCCTTGTGCTATCTGATTACCATTAAGATCATAGTAATTGCCGTCGATCACCGCGATGGTTCCGTCTTCGCCGGTAACATTAATCGTGGTGGCTTTATCCAGAATCACTTTGTCATCCGCACCGGCACCATTTGCCAGATACAGACCGGTTGCGCCCTTACCGTTAACATTCAGCTCCATATCGCCGGTTTCAACTTTCGTTCCTTTATCGGCAATATAAAAACCACGGCTTTTTTCACCATTGATATCAAAACGGTAGCTTGTACCGGCATCTTCCCGTGCCAGGAACTGCGCTTTCTGATCGACACGGAACAGAGTGGAATCATTGTTATCCAGCGTCAGATTCACATCACCGCCGCCGAAATTAATACGGGAACTGTCCGTTTCATCCGCACCTTTACGCCCCGCAATCCAGTAACCGGTCTGGTTGACAGAGTTTTTATCAAATAATACCTGCCCCTTATTAAGATCAATTTCACCACCGATACGGGCAAATACCCCGACAGTGTTATCGCCTTTCAGTTCGACTGTACCGCCGTCAATAATGACTTTGGCTGCATCCGCGCGGATACCGGTTGTACGGGCCGGTTTAACACCGTTGGTCACTTTACCGGTGTTATTAGCGATAACCTTACCGGTATGCTTAATGGTTGAGTTGCCCAGTGCAAACAACCCGATAGAGCCTTCTCCGGACACATCAATAAGGCCGCGGTTTTCGATAACATCGTTCTTCCGGTTGTCTCCGGATACCCGCATCCCGACACTGTTTGAACCCGCGTTATCAATTTCACCGTTGTTGATAACCGTCAGCTCAGAATCGTTATTACGGCGGGTTGTTGAAGCCACATTGATACCCACGGCGTTACGCACACCTTTGCTGATATCAATTTTACCGTTATTCACAATGTTATATTTTTCGCCTGCCGTGGTTTTATCATCCAGCAGCGCAGCAACCGCATTCGACATAAAACGCATGTCCCAGGTATTATCCGGACTGCCGCCCTCCAGGGTAACACCCGCTTTACCCATCAGGATCCCGCCTTCGTTGGTAAACGATGCACCGGTTATTTCAACCCCGGTAACGGTCCCTTCTCCCCGGCCGATTCCTTTCTGCCCCAGACGCATAACCGCACCTTTTTCATTGGTAACAACAGCTCCGCCGGATGCAGAGATCCCGGTATTCGCAGTGACATCTTTATCACCCGGATCATTATTGGCGAGATTAAATGCCTCAACGGCAATGTCACCCAGGTTAGTGTATTTTGCATTATTCCCGGTGACCTGATCACCGTGAATACGGGTCTGACCATCACCCAGCAGCAATGTGCCGCTATTGGTAAATTCCGCATTATCGATTAAGGCGTTCTGACCTTTATAATTGGGCACTGATGTGGTGGCTTTATGAAACACTTCTGCGCCGTCATGAGCAAAAATATGATACGCCCTGTAACGACCTGAATCTGAAGCAGTTTCACCACGAATATCCGCACCGTCCTCAATATTGAGTACACTGCCTTTACCCTTAGCCTCAAAAACGGAGCGTCTGCCGATATCTGCCATCACCGCCTTATTCAGATTGATATCTTTATTTTCCAGCCATTTAAGGTCGATATTCACATCATAATAATCTTTATCCTGCGGACGCGGGACAATGGTTGCTTCAATCAGTGATTTGTATTCAGCGCCGGGTAAAACGTTCTCTTTAACCGCTTCGATCAGCAGGGCGTTATAAGCTTCCAGCCCCTGTTCATCATGAATGATAAACGTATCACCGATTCTGTAAGTCAGTCCTTTCGAATCAACAAAATCATCCAGCTCTTTCGGCAGGTCTACACTTTCAACCAGCTGATTTTGCGGCTGAAATTTATAATTATACTGACCGGATGATAAGTTCATGCCGTACGCTTCACCGAACGTGACATGCAGCTTACTGGTGGTGTTGATCACCGCCGATTTGCCTGCCTCCGCTTTGGCCACAAACAATGAGCTGTCTTTGATATGATTAATCGTCCAGTCGACATTGTCAGCGGCGGTCATATTCAGCGTGCCGTTATTAACCTCAGCCAGTGTCAGATGATAGAAAGGCGATAATTCCGGCTGTTTTTCCAGCAGGTAAACACCCAGTTGCGGGTCGATTTTGGTTTTGAAAGCATCCGGTTTATACACCTGCATAACGGCCTTTTCACCGTCTTCGTTCGTCCAGGTGATTTCTTCCATGGCTGACGTGTTGTGCGGAACAGACCAGTCCTCAATCGTACCCAGAGAAACATCACCTTCCACCGCTTCACCATTCCGGTATTCTGTAATGGAGATAACCTTATTTGTTTCAGTATTCTTATCCCACAACTCCTGCAAAGAAAACCAGGTTTGCTGATAATCAAGGTTATTTGTGAATTTAGTATTTTCGTTATTTAAATTAAGATCTTTAACACTGCCACCGTTAATAAACCTGGCTTGTGATTTCTCGTTTGAATTATTTATCCATGTTTTAGTTGTACTGTCATATTGTGCAGGGAGATACTCAGTTTCTAACCATTGCGCCGCAGAAACATCCGGGTCATCTGCCTGTGCAGATACGCTCAGCCCGCTCCCCATCAGCATTACCAGAGATAACAGTGCCAGTTTTTTCCCTTTTTTTGCACCCTTTGCGAATTCAGATGCGACAACAGAATTCCCTGTCCGTTGATTTTTTACGACTTTGAATATTTTATTCATTGTTTATTTTTCTCAAAATTGAAGGACGTGAATACGGAAATTCCGGGTGCAGGAAACCCTGACGCATTTAATGCATCACAGAAAAAAATGTACCGTCATCTGAATCACTGACGGCTATAAACGCGATTGGGTTATTTAATTAATTTATTTAACGTTCACCTGAATTGTCCTGTATCCGGACTTAGAAAATTTTACTTATGGTTGAATCGGCGGCGTATTATAGGGAGGGGATTTCGAATGTCTATAGCGGTTTTAGGAATCATCCTAAGCTAAATTTACTACAAAATAATCGTAATAAGATAAATAACCATAAAAATACAAATGGAATGAGTAAAAACTAATGGTATGTTCTGATGAGTAATACTACTTATTTTAACCCGAATATTGACTTCGTTAAGATTTTAAACCCGAGATAATACTAATTTTCAAAATTTAATTTCAATTAAATATCAAATATCAAAACAACAAACCAACAGTTTATGAATGCACACTTTATTCAATTTGTTTCAAAACATAACAAAATACATACTACCCTCACGTACAAATATGCATTTTTATGCAAAAAATACGAATTTAAAAAACTTTAATTTTTTCTTGTCTTTTTTTGACGAAAAGCACAAATAGCTCATTTTACGCGTAACAATGGTAACAAAATTAACTCAAAAACAGCCTTTGTGATACAAATCACAGCAAATCACCGATCAAATAAGAAATAAAAAATAAACACAATATTAACAAAAAGTATTACTATCATGAAAAACACCCGCGTTACCATTAAGCCAAATTACTTATTTGATGTGTTTAAACTAACAATATTGACCAAATAATAACTATTGCCGGGATTTTTATCCGATACAATTAAAAACACCAGAGAAATACACCATCACAGACAGAACAAAAAAAATACACAATTACGATAAAATACTCCTTAAATACGTATTCCGATACAAATAACACCTGTTACTCAAAAAACACCAAAAACACATACCGGCACACTATAAAATGCATTTTTATTCATTGAACCCATCACAAGGATTCAATTATTATTCAGTAGTAAAGCGGGTGTTTATGACTAAAACAGGTTATTTATACGGCAGAAACCGGTTCTGTTATAATGCGGGAGCCGTGACCGGTGACAGGAAACAGATACAACATGACTATTTTTGACACACTGGCAGAACGCCATATTCAGGCCGCACTCGAAAGCGGGGAATTGCAGGGACTGACAGGGGAAGGGAAACCACTCGCACTTGATGATGACAGCCACGTTCCGCCGGAACTGCGGGTCGGCTACCGTTTACTGAAAAATGCCGGCTACCTTCCTCCGGCATTACTGGCCCGGCAGGAAGCCGTTTCTCTGGCAGAATTATTGTCCGTTCTGCCGCCGGACAGCACAGAATATGAACAGACAAATAAGCGGTTACGATTGCTGGCGGTACAGTTACAGCAGGCTGGGCTCAATACGGATTTTCTGTATCAGCGCTACCATGAGGCAATACAGCAGGCACTGAATAAAAATAAATAATTCCTGATCGCGTCAGTACAATTCATAAATCTGATCAGAGGTAAAACCGCGGTACATCAGATAACGCATCTGTTTTTGTTTCTCTTTATAGTCTGCCGGGCGGCTTTCCCCGAATTTCTTCATTTTTGCCTCACGGGCCTGCTCAAACCAGTCGGTTTCCTGTGCGGAAAAAACCGAATCAATCAGTTCACCGGAAAAGCCTTTCTGACGTAATTCCTGCCGTATCCTCACCGGCCCGTGTAATTTTCTCACTCCTGCCTGAAAAAACAGCACGATACTGCGGGTATCATCCAGATATTGAGAATCGGTCAGCCGTGTCATCACACGGGGCAGAACATGCTCGTCTGTCGGGGACGTTTCCTGCTTTTCAGCAATTTTTCGTTTCAGTTTCCGGGCCAGTTCCGCCCCGGCGTATTCCCGGCGGCCCAGCAGCCATATGGCATAATGATATAGTTGTTTTTCATCCATCGTGACACCTGCGTGTTATCCGTTAAAATCGTGGTAACATACCATATTCCCACTATATTCAGAGAGACAGACAATGGCACAACTGACGCCGGAAGAAAAAGTATATGTTGATGACCTCGCGATGCAGCGGGTTGATGATATGAACAGTGATGAATTTCTGGTTCGTCAGCTGGATGACAAAATCCACGGGCTGGCATCTCACCTGAAAGACTACTTTGAAGAACGTCTGACATTCCATAAACAGAACAAAAACTGATCCTGCCCGGGCAGCTGTACGCTGCCCGCCCCTCAGATCCGGCCTGAAATAATATCTATATAAATAATTACATTCGTTATCAGCCAATTCTGATAGCTATCCTGTCACGCCTAAAATAAAGTTGAAAATAATTAAAGTTCTCTGTCACTGTGCCGATATTCTATACCGGAATCATTCTGAGTGATTGATTTTACGCTGTTAATACAGTTAATGATAATTATTCTTAATAATTGCAAACAATAATCATAAAGAAAAAATAATATTAAATGCTGCGATTTTTAACATATTTTAAATGAATATTTAAAACTATTAACAACAATTGACGCATAACATCGCAGTAACATAAAAACACAGTATATAAAACCATAAGTAACTATCTGTATCCGGATATTACAGATAAAACTCACCTTTTAATTCCCGGTTCAGAAAAACACTTCAATTAATCATTTCATGACTATATACTCTGTTTCGTTTTAGTTATGCCTTCCATTCTGATGTATAAGAATCTTCTTTCCTGTCAGCGGTAATAAAAATTACCGGGGAAAACTATTTCTTATTGATGCTACTAACTAAATAAACCCTGCTGATTTGTTTTTTCAGAATCAGCTAAAAACTATTACAGACAGAAAATAAATTTACAGGCGGAGTAATTAATTCCGCTGCTGAATTTATTATATATTCCATCCCGGAGAGGATAATGAATAAAAAATTCGCTCTTGCAGCGTCTGTTTCTCTTATTTTTGTTGCTAACTCTGCGTCTGCGGCGACTACCGCATCCGGTGGTTCCATCAATTTTACCGGTTTTATTACAGACGCCACCTGTACTATTAATAACGGTAATGCGAACATGTCGGTATTATTAGACCCAATCACTGTTAATCAGATCAGCGGACAGGGTGCTATCGATGAAGGGAAAAAAGCATTTTCCATTGAATTATCAGACTGTAACGCCAGTGATAAAGACAGTAAATCACTGCATATTAATTTTGCATCCACCAATCTGATTTCCAATAACGGCAATTATCTGATCAATCAGGAAACTGATGAAAAAGGTAATCCTAAAAATGTCGGGATTGCACTGACCTCACAGAAAACGAATGAAGTCATTAATTTAAATATGCCATATGATACTAAAATTGCAGCCACCGGCGGCGCTATGCAGTTTTACGCTAAATATTATAAAGTCGGCAGCGAACCAGCTCAGCCCGGTAAAATTAATACCATGCTGACATATAACCTGTCTTACTTCTGATATTTTCAGGCCTCTTTTAATAAAGGGGTCTGATTTTTTGAAAATACACATCATGAAAAAAATAATCTTAACATTGTTGTTATTAACGATGACATTTGTCAGCCGGGCAAATGTTATTATTAATTCCACCCGTGTTATTTATCCGCAGGGCAGTAAGGAAGTTCCGGTGCAATTATTTAATACCGGAACACAGCAGGCATTAGTGCAGGCGTGGATTGATGACGGCAATGCCGATTCCACCCCGGAAACGGCCAATGTTCCGTTTATTCTGACACCGCCGGTGGTGAAAATCGACGGCAAAAATGGTCAGCAGTTGCGGGTGAAAATGACGCCGGTACAGCTTCCTGCGGACAGAGAATCTCTTTTCTATCTGAATTTACTGGATATTCCGCCACTGCCGGAAAACAGTGCAGATAAAAATATGATGCAGATTGCTATCCGCTCACGCATCAAACTGTTTTACCGTCCTTCCGGTCTGACCCTGAGTGCGGATAAAGCCCATACCCGCCTGACGTTCACCCGTGACGGTCAGCACTATATTCTGAAAAATGACTCTCCGTATCATATTAATATTCTCGGCCTGAAAGAGACCGCGAACAACCGTGATCTGGCGGAAGAAGGCACGATGATTGCACCTTACGCTCAGTTTACCCTGCCTGCCGTATCCGGATTACCGGCCGGGAATCACTATGCACTGACACTGATCGACGATTTCGGTGCCATCAATACCTATCCGCTGTCACTGAACTGAACAGCCGCCTGATGTCACGTTATATCTGCCGTTTTCCCGTCCTTGTTTCACTGTTGCCGGTGCTGTTCAGCACACCGGCAGCCGCGGCCGGATTTAACACCAACTTCCTTTACGGCGATTCTGCCAAAGCAGATCTGTCCCGTTTTGATCGTAACGATACTCTGCCCGACGGCGAATACACCGTTGAGATCAGTGTAAACGGCGAATGGAAGGGACGCTTCCCCCTGCGTCTGCAACAGAGCGGACACACCATTCTGATACCGCAGGACGATGTGCCGAAACTGGGACTGCGTAACACGACGCCGCCGCCGCAGGCAGATGAAGAGGGTTATATCGCGCTGAGCAGCCTGATACCGCCGGACAGCTACACACTGAATACCGGGCAATTTCAGCTGATGCTGAATGTGCCGCAGGCCATGCTGAATAGTGTGCTCAAAGGGTATGTCGATCCGTCCCTGTGGGATCAGGGCGTTAATGCCGCAATGGTCAGTTATAACGCTAACTATTATCACGCCGCCAATAAACGTGACGGCAGTGATAATGACAATGCGTATCTGACGCTGAGCAGTGGTCTGAATCTGGCCGGCTGGCAGTTCCGCGATCAGTCCTCTCTAACCTACAGCAGCGGGCAAAGTACGAAGTGGAATACCAACACCCGCTATCTGCAACGGGGCTTTCCGGCGATCAAATCTGATTTCCGTGCCGGAGACAGCTACACCTCCGGAGATCTGTTTGATTCCGTCCGTTTCCGCGGTGCGACACTGAAAACAGATATGCGTATGTATCCCGACACCTGGCAGGGTTTTTCCCCGGTGATACGCGGCGTGGCGCAGACAAACGCACTGGTAAAAATTTATCAGGACTCGCAGCTTATCTGGCAGCAGAGCGTTCCCCCCGGCCCGTTTGTGGTCGATTCACTGCTCCCGACCGGCTCCGGCGGGGATTTACAGGTCGAAATCAATGAAGCGGACGGGCAGATCAATCACTTTATGGTGCCCTTCTCCGCCGTTCCGAACATGTTAAAAGAAGGTCTTTTTAACTATGAGCTGAATGCCGGCGAAGTACAGCTGACAGATAATGCTTACCATCCGGATTTTGCACAGCTCAATATCCGGTACGGCATTAACAATACGCTGACCGGCTACGGCGGCATGATTGCGGCAAAAAATTATCAGGCGTTTCTGCTCGGCAGCGGCTTTAACCTGCCAATCGGCGCGTTGTCGCTGGATGTCACACATTCTGATGCCCGGTTTGATCAGGACATGCCGCGCTACCGGGGCGAAAGCTATAAAGTGGCCTACAGCCGGTTTATTCATCAGACCAATACCAATTTTTCCCTGGCGGCTTACCGTTACTCCACCAGCGGCTATTTCAGCCTGACTGACGCGGTACAGTATCAGGAACTGCTCAACCGGCAGGCGTCCGCCGGTGAGATATCACCGCAGTCACAGAGTTACCGCCAGCGCAGCACCTTTAATATCAATATCAACCAGCGGATCGGCGCGGATTACGGTTCGGTGTATCTCGCCGGTACGCTGCGTGATTATTGGGGCGGTCAGGACAGCACCCGCGAATATCAGCTGGGTTATGCCAATAACTGGCAGGATATCAATTACACCCTCAGTGCGGGCCGGACCCGTTACAGTAAAGACAGCAGCAATCCGGCAGGCAGCAGTAATAATGAAGAGACACGGATTAACCTGACACTTTCTGTCCCGCTGACGGTATCCGGCCGCAAAGTGTACCTGACCGCAAACAGCATGATAAAAGACAGCCGTTATCAGAGCAGCAATATCGGTCTGAGCGGCACCGCCGGGCAAAGCAATGCTCTCAGTTATAACGTCAATGCCGCTCATCAGCAGGCCGGTGGCACAACCTTCAGCACCAGTGCCGCTTACCGTGCGGCCCCGGCGACACTGAATGCGTCTTACAGTGAATCCGGCCGCTACCGCCAGCTCGGCGCCGGTGCCACCGGCAGCCTGGTGGTCTGGTCCGGCGGTATTCTCACCGCCAATCAGCCGGGGGAAACCTTTGCCATTGTGAATGTACCGGGCACCGCCAATGCCATCGTCAACAATGACCGTAATGTCACCACCAATACACAGGGACAGGTACTGGTGCCGTACCTGTCCGCCTACCGCAAAAATGCGCTGATCCTGGACGCCTCACAGGCACCGGAAAATGCAGCTGAACTGCTGGGGAATGTGCAGGATATCGTGCCTTACGCCGGTGCGGTGACACTCGTGAATTTCAGAACAGATAACCGGCAGGAATTTTATCTGCACGCGGTACGTCATAACGGAAAACCTCTGCCGTTCGGAACGGAAGTCACTGACGGAGACAATAACAGCATCGGTTATGTCGGGCAGAACAGCCTCATATATATAAGAAGCGAAACACAGCCGGCGCAGATTAATGTCCGCCTGACGGATACGGACAGCGGTTACTGCCGCATCACACTCACACCGGGTCCGCAGAGCACACCTCTGCGCTGTGCGGAATAAGGAGGCATCACCGATGCTCAGAAAATCGTATCTTTTTACCGCGCTGCTGGTACTGCTGACCGGTTATGCACAGGCGGAGTGCACCAACGACGGCAATAAACAGGCTCCGCCGCTGATCGCCGATCTGTCAGAAACCTTTTACCGTCAGACGGAAACGACGCTCAATTTCAATACCCGCTACAGCGGGGAATTCAGTTGCAACGCACGCAGCAACAGTGTCTCCAACGCCTCTTATCTGCAAAAACGTTCGGTGGTGGTCGGTTTTCAGAACGGACGTTATCCGGTCGAGTTCCGTGTGATCGATATCCGTCCGGACAACACACAGAAATTCGGTTACAGCAGAAATCCGTATCCGGCAGATCGCCTTCAGACAAGTTTTACACTCAGCGCCCGGGTCATGCCGCAAAACTCACGCAGCGATGTGACCGTTCCCGGCAGTCAGTACCGTTTTGACGGTGCGGTGATAGCGGCAGACACCACGCGGATCGGACTCATTTCATTTTTTATCCGCCTCGGATTCGATATCATCAGTTATCTGCTCAGCGGTCACTGGCCGGAGCATAACGAAGATCTGTTCCTGCAACCGCTGGATGTCATTTATCAGCCGCGTGAAACGACCTGCACTTTTAATAACGCAGATTTATTGGTCGAACTGCCGCAAATTGACAGAGCACAGTTGCTGCGCAATAAAACCGCCGGGATGACCCGCTTTTATCTGGACATCTCCTGCCATGATCGCCTGAACGGCCGCACCAGCCGGCCGGTGAAAGCCTATCTGGCCAGCAATCAGGTCTGGCTGCGGGACATGAAAACCCTTGTGGATACGTCACCGGGTGCGGCGCAGGGCGCAGGTATCCGGGTCGGCCGTTATGCGGATACCAATGACAACAGCGCGCTGGTGATCACCCCGCCGGGACGGCAGCCACGCGCAGATTCCTACCTGTTTGAATGGGGAAAGGACAAATTTATTGAAGTAAACAATGGCTTCAGTCTCTGGGCATATTACTATGTTTATGATGCTTCCCGGCTCAGTGCAGGCCGTATCAATACCACTGCAATCCTCAATTTTGAGTATTACTGACCACAAATTTTGATAAAAATATCCGGCAAAAATCGCGGGAAAGAGGCAAAACAGGGCGCGGCACGACGTAAAAAACATTAATTTCCCGGATTATTCCGCCATTTTTACTAAAATCGGCTGCCATTTCATGTCCGTTTTAACTTACTAATAGACATACATAAAATCAGGAAACAGGATTTTATCCTGTCAAAGCATTCCCCATTAATATTAAACGATGGATAATAAGGCTGGCCTTGGATTTTGTATTTTGCTAGTATTCGTTCGATTTTTGTTCAGACAATAAAACGAGGAAAAGGCAATGCCCTCTCATACGATGAGGACAAATGCAGTCTTCGCTTTCTTGATTTTACTATTCTTTACCGGTTCGGGCTTTGCCTCAACCAGTACCACGACAAGCTTGCCGTATTCGTCTCAAAACAAGCAGTTGCTGAAAACACTGCCTGATTTGAAGAAATACGCGTCAGGTACACCCCGTAAGAAAGCGTTTTTAAATGCCATTGTCCCTGCGATTGACAAAGTGAATCGCGAAATCATGAATGACCGCACCTGGTTACTGGAACGCCGGAATGCCAAACACTGGTCACAGAGTGATATTGCAAAGCTCGGAAAGCTTTGCCGGAGCTATGATATGACATGCAGCTCGCCTAAGCGCACCAACTGGAACGCGCTGCTGAGCCGTGTCGATATCCTGCCCACCCACTTCGTTGCCACACAGGCGGCAACCGAGTCAGGATGGGGAACATCAAAACTGGCTCAGTCCAACAATAACCTTTTTGGTATGCGTTGCGGACGGGGCTGTAGTGCCAAAGCCGGACAGGTTCAGGGCTACTACGCGTACAGCACTATTGAGGATAGTGTCACTGCTTATATGAAAAATCTGAATACGCACCGTGCTTATAATTCACTGCGTTCAGAAAGGGCAAAACAGCGTCTGGGTGATGATGACTCACTGAGTACACCGGAACTTATCAGTCAGCTGGAAGGTTATTCGCAGAAGGGAGATGCTTATAACCGTTACCTCCGCCAGATGTATGACAGTAACAAAAAACTGATCACATCGGCACAGAAGGTCGCCCAAAACACATAATTGCTCTGTTCACTGCAACAGGCACCCGAAAACCCGCGCTAATCCGAGTATTACGCGGGTTTTTTTATCGCATCTCATCATTCTTATTGAATCGTGGTTGATAACTTATATTATACTCAGCACGCTAATTATGACATTTTCAACAAGCCTGCACAGAGCCTGATATGAATTTCTTTTCATTTGAATTCCTTGCCTCCTTTACTGCTTTTTTTCTGATTTACTGGCTCTGTCAAAAAAAGACCCGTTTACAGAATATTCTTTTAATTGCAGCAAGTTACCTGTTTGTTTTCTCATTTCAGGCAAGCTTCGCCTATGTGCTGGCCGGTTATACCCTGTTCATTTATCTGCTGACCAATATTCTGAGCAGCCGCCTGTCCGCACGGGCCATATACAGCCTGCTGGCGGCAGGAATCATCGGCTGTTTTACGGTTTTCAAATACTACGGATTTATGCAGGAATCCCTGCAAAGCGCGCTGCTGCAGGCCGGTGTCGAGGTTGAACTGCCGGTGCTCTCCGTGCTGGCTCCGCTGGGCTTATCATTCTACGCGTTTCATTCTGTCAGCTATGTGGTGTCAGTCTGCCGCAAAGAGATTGAAAAAGCGCCATTCTGGGATGTGGTACTCTATCTCTGCTTCTTCCCGAGCATTGTCGCCGGGCCGATAAACCGCGCCAAAGCCTTTATGCCGCAGGTGCAGGCGGCCTCACGGGAAATCATTGATTACAGAAAAGCGCTGCTGCTGATCACGCTGGCGATGGTAAAACTGTTTTTATTCAGTGCCTATCTGTCGGAAAACTTCGCCAACCCGGTCTTCAGTTCGCCGGTCAATTACAGTGCCGGTGAGATCCTGGTGGCCGTTTATGCCTATGCCTGGAATATCTATTTTAACTTCTCCGGTTACACCAACCTGGTTACCGGGATTGCCATGCTGCTCGGGTTCAGGGTTCCGCTGAACTTCAATGCACCGTATCTTGCCACCAACCTGAAAGAGTTCTGGGCACGCTGGCACATCAGTCTTTCCACCTTTATCCGTGATTATATTTATATCCCGCTCGGCGGTAACCGCAAGGGCTGGCTGCGGATGAACCTCAATGCCTTTATCGCGATGGTGATTTCCGGGATCTGGCACGGTGTCGGACTGCCGTTTATCATCTGGGGTGCACTGCACGGGCTGGGGATTGTGCTGATGAATATCAAACACAAACTGCTGCCGCCGCGCACTGATCCGGCAGAGACTCTGTGGCAGAAAACCGGGGTCTGGATCGCCCGGATTTTCACTTTCCATGTACTGTGTCTGACCTGGATTTTCTTCCGCAGTGCCACCCTCAGTGATGCGGTCACCATGCTGACTCAGCTGACCGCTGACGGCTTTATTGCCTCAGTGACGGCCAGCGCACCGCTGATTATCGCTTTCTGGCTGCTGCTGATTATCTATCCGCTGTGCGTCAGTCTGTATCACCGCGCCGGACACTATTACCGGCGGATCTCATGGGTCTGGTATCCTTTACCGCTGGCACTCTTTATGACGCTGGTCTTTATTTTCTCTCCTTCAGGAATGCCGGGTTTTATCTATGCGAATTTTTGATTTTACAGAAAATCTCGAGCGGGCACTGAAGGTCGTCTTTATTGTGCTGACAGCGACCGTGGCACTGGTCTGGCTGAATCAGAACCCGCTGGCCCGTTACTGGGAACAGACCTACCACCAGCCTGCGCCGTGGGCGAAGCTGGAGGGGCATTACGGATGGGATCTCGGGGGTTACCTTCAGGAAGGCGTGGTGGCCGCCGGAGAGACGCTGTGGACGTATGCACAGGGCAATCATATTGTTGAGGAAGCAGAAGAGGCAGTTCCCGGCAATACGGCATTCCCGGAAGAGTTTCAGGTGGGGCTGCATTTTATCAACGGCTACCGTTATCCGGCTGCCGCGCTGTCAGTCACCTTCCCTGAACTGCTGAACCGGGAACGTCCGGCCATCGCGGGTTCTGTGCTGAAGCTCAACCCGGAACAGGTGGCACAACACATCCTGACGAAAAAGACACCGAAATCCGTTATTGACCTGGCCGCCGGGGATAAAGTCTTCTTCGCGGGTGATTCCCTCATGCAGGGGGTCGCGCCTGTGTTACAATCCCGTCTGGCCAAAGCCTACGGCATTGAGAGTATCAACCTCAGCAAACAGAGTACCGGCCTGACGTATCCGAAGTTTTTTAACTGGCCGGAGACTATCAGAACCACTCTGGCAGCCAACCCGGATATCCGCCTGCTGGTGGTGTTCCTTGGCCCGAATGATCCGTGGGACATGCCGCCGGAGGGTGGCGGGCGTTATCTGCGCTTTAAGTCGCCGGAATGGGAAGCACAGTACCGCAAGCGGATTCAGGATATTCTGTTAACAGCCCGGATACAGGGTGTGGACGTCATCTGGATCGGACCGCCGAATATGCGAAAAGATAAGCTGTCGGATGGTGTACACTATCTGAGTGGTGTTTATCAGACGGAAATTAACAATGCCGGTGAAATCTGGCTGTCCGCGAATACCATTTTCAAATATCAGGATAATATCTATTCAGACTACCCCGGTGACGGCAGCAGCAATATCAAGCTGCGCAGCGGTGACGGTATTCACTTTACCTACAAAGGTCAGAAAGCCATTGCTGACACGGTATTTGATCTGATTAAATTTAATGCTGCGCCGGAGGAAACCCCGGCGGCGCAGGAAAACACAGAAACACATGATGAAACAACAAAAACGCCCGTCGTGGCCCCTTAAGCTGGCCGGAGCCGGAGCCCTGTTTGCCGCAGCGCTTTCCCTGCTCTCCTGCCAGAACACGCAGGATAAACCGTGGATACAGCCGGAGACACCGGCACCGGTGTCGCGCAATGATCTGACCAACTACGGCGATCCGAATCTCAGCCGCCTGGCGCACCGCCTGCGGGACCCGTCCGTGCGTGTTCATATTGTCCAGATTGGTGACTCTCACACCGCGGCGGATTTTTTCTCCGGCACGCTGCGTGATAAATTCCAGGCGCGTTACGGCAATGCGGGGATTGGCTTTGTGCCGCCGAGCATTATTGCCGGGCAGCGCACAGCAAACTTCGTCTTCACTGAGCCAAAAAAACAGTGGTCATTCCTGACCAGCCGTAAAGATGATGCACCAAACTTCCCTCTGGGCGGTTTTATTATTTCGCCGCTGACCCCGCACAGCACCCTGACGATGAAAGAGCGCAATCCGTCCTCTTATCAGTATGATATGCAGGTGCTGTACCAGACCGGTTATCCGGCCTCCGTTGCGGTACGCGGCGGCAGAGGCGGCACGCTGAACCTGACGCCGTCCTCAGAATGGCGTTTTTCTGACAGTGTGCCGGTGACCTTCCCGGCAGACATCACCGCGAATGAGAAGAGCCCGCTGAATATCGGCGGCTGGTTTATTACCCGCAATCATCCGGGTGTGATGCTCTCATCTGTCGGTATCAACGGTGCCACCATCGCCATGACGGAAAAATGGCAGCCGCAGTGGGTGAATACCCTGGCGCAGACCGATCCGGAAATGGTGATCCTGGCTTACGGCACCAACGAAGCCTTTAATGATACGCTGGATTTGGATCTCTACCGTCAGCAACTGACCAATGTGGTGCGCAATATCCGCAATACCATGCCGGATGCGGTGATCCTGCTGGTCGGCCCGGGCGACAGCATCAAGAACAAAACCGCACCTGACTGCCGTTCACAACAGCCGGCCAATCTGCACAATGTAATGCAGATCCAGAAGTCTGTCGCGAAAAGTGAAGGCTTACTCTACTGGGACTGGCAGCAGTTCATGGGCGGCGACTGTGCAATCAACAGCTGGGTGCTGCGTGATCTCGCACGGCCGGATAAAGTCCATCTCTCCGGTCCGGGTTATGAGAAGAGTGCCACCGCACTCTATAACGCGCTGGAAGCCCTGCTCAGTCAACAGTAACCCGCTACTCCGCAGATAACTGATTATCTGCGGAGTCTCTCCTCTCAGCCGTTTACGCTGTGTCCCAGAACCCCGATCATGGCATTCTCATTCACAAACTGAATCATTCCGTTATCTTTATCGGTCAGTTCCAGCTCTTTATCATTCTCTGACGGCACCACAATAATAAAACGGCTGCCGTTACGCTCCGCATTCTTGCGGCAGGTACTGATCCGCATCCCCGAGCAATCATTTTTAATGGTGAACTGCGGGAACAGTGTGCGCAGACGACGGCCGACTATCAGCGCGTGTCCGGCGGCACGGGTGTTTTCCGGGATCAGCACCACATCGGTTGCATTCTGACGCAGCAGTTGTTTGTGGCATTTGCGGATCAGGAAAATAATCGGATCGAGCATAAAGGCAAAACCGCTGACCGCCATCTGTTTATCCAGCAGATGTGACGCGCTGGCATCATAGCGCCCGCCGCGGCATAACAGTTCATCGTGGCTGTCCGGATGGGTGGTGCGCCATTCAAACAGGGTATGGCAGTAATTATTCACCGGATACAGATCCGGCGTTACGCTGTACGGAATTTTCAGGCGGTTAAGGGATTCAAGTAACTGACGGAAGCGGGCGGCGGATGTTTCAGAGAGAAACTCACTGAGCCGGGGGGCTTTTTTATTGACGATATCCAGCAGCTTGTGCGGTACGGATAATAACTGCTCCGGTTTATCTTTCAGTCTGGCCAGCCACGGCTCCTCAAAGAACGGCAGAAACGGCTGATAATAGTCTCTCAGTGCCTGACGGAAACAGCTGAACTCTTCTTCACTGCCCGCGGTATTTATTTTCAGTTCAATATACGGCGTAAGATGCAATGAACTGAAAAAATCATACTGCATTAAAATATGCTCCAGCTCGATATCAATATTATCGTAGCCGAAGGCTTCCACACCAATCTGGTGATATTGTTCAAAATCCTGCTTCTGCCCGGCCACATTGCGGAACATCGCACCGATATACCATAACTTACTTTTCGACTGTAAACGCTGATGCTGTGCAATCACCCGCAGGCAGCCCATCGTCCCCTCACCGCGCAGCAGTGCCGGATGACTGCAATTGAGCTTAGGTCCGTTATGGTTATCCTCTGCGAATGCGGCAGTATTCTTCATATGGTCATCCCAGTATTCCAGCAGCGGAAAACGGATTTCCTGATAACAATAACGTGCCAGAAGTTTAGAGGCGCGGTTCTCCAGCCAGATCCAGTCCGCCACATCATTACTGTAATGTTTGCGCGGCCGTCCGCTCTGATGCGGGCGCACGGTACGGTTTACTTCAAATTCCAGTTTCTGACAATACTGATTCGTACCCAGTACGCAATTCTGATTCAGACAGATTTGGATTCGCTCAATAACCGACGGGCTGATGGTGGTATATAAAAAATGCTGGTAATGGATACCACGCTCTTCCGGTGTTTTTCCTAATTGTAAATAACACTGATGTTCAGTCATTCTCGGAATAGTACATTCCCCGGCGTTATGAGCATAGCTTGAATAATTTAAGTTATGTCTGTCATTATATTCTGACTGGTCGGATGTGAGTGTATCAACATATTGAGAGACCAAAAGAAAATAGGAATTTGCTTCAATCAGACAACTGTTATAACGCCGATCCCATAATGCGCCGCTGCGCTGATATTTATTATTGTAATAAGGAACATACTGGCGTCCGATGTGTTGAATGAAGCGGCTTAAATCTTCTTTTGATTTTGGTGTCAGCAGCAATAATACGGTATCAGCCTGAAGTGAATATGCATGAAGCTCGCAATTGTATGATTCTAAAGACCTGTCAATACAGGTCAGAAAGCGGGCGTAATCATTCTCTTCCTGAAAGAGCTTTTCATGATTGTGCCCGTTAAGTTTAATCAGCTGTGGTAATCCCGGAAAATAAAGGCGCTCTCTTCTTGGCATAGGTCAGCGCTCCAATCGCTAAAAGTAATCAATTTATCTAATGAGTAATATAATACAAAACCGGTTTTGTTATTTTAACTCATATCATAAAACCCGTTTTTATTTCTGAATGCCATTATTTTTTATCGTATTGAAAAAAGTATATTTATTTTTTACTTAACCTGTTTGTTCATTCCCGCATGACAAAAGTAAAATAATAACCACACAAAAAGTTGAACTATTAGCGTCTGAAAAGGGGGACAGAGTCACTTACTGAAAAATGGCTCATAAAATATTCATTTTCAGCCGAAACTGTTATGGAAGCGCTGTTTTTTTTGATCAACATCAAATTTAGAACGACATTTAAAAATTAAGTTTCCCCTATCTCGGTAATTGTCATCGGGTGCACCTTTCCAATTAAACAATCATTACAGGAAAAGCATTATGGGAAACATGAGTGCCAGTTCCGCCCATAAAATGGGGGTGGTCGCGCTGACCCTGGTAACCGCATCAAATATGATGGGTTCCGGTGTGTTCATGCTGCCGACTAACCTCGCGGGCGTCGGTTACATCTCCTTATGGGGATGGTTATTTACAATCATTGGTGTTATCGCATTAGCATTAGTTTTCGCCAAAACCAGTCTTATCACACCGCGTAACGGCGGTATCGTGGCTTACGCCAGCGATGCTTTCGGTCCGTTTATCGGTTTCCAGACCACAGTTTGTTACTGGATCAGTGCCTGGGTCGGTAACGTCGCGCTGCTGGTTGCCGGTGTCGGCTACCTCAGCTACTTCTTCCCTGAACTGAAAAACCCGGCTATCGGCAGTGTCGTTGCTATCGCGATTCTGTGGGGCTTCGTGGTGTTAGCCAGCTTCGGTGCCCGTGTCGCCGGTCGTGCGCAGTCATTCACTGCAAGCTGCATGCTGGTTGTTGTTCTCGGTGTCGGTGTCATCGGCTGGTTCTGGTTCGATCCGCAGATGTTCTCTCAGGTTTATAACGGCACCGGTAAAAGTGATACCACTGCTATTATTACTGCGGCATCTATCGCACTGTGGGGCTTCCTGGGTGTTGAATCCGCAGTGGTTTCCAGCGGCCAGGTCGACAAACCCGAATACACTGTTCCGCGTGCCACCGTTTATGGTCTGCTGATTGCATCAGTCTGCTACGTCGGCAGCTGCACCGTTATCATGGGTCTGGTTCCTCACGAAGAACTGGTTAACTCTGCTGCGCCGTTTGCGGATGCTGCCCGTTACATGTTCGGTGAAACCGCCGGTACTGTTGCGTCTATCCTGAGTATCATCGCCTGCTTCGGTTCAATCTCCGGCTGGTTAATCCTTCAGTCTGAAGGTCCGCGTGCCGGTGCCGACCAGGGTCTGTTCCCTAAATTCTTCTCCGATGTGAACAAAAATGACGTTCCGATGAAAAGCCTGATTTTCACCGGTGTGCTGATGAGCCTGGTGCTGTTAATGACCGCATCACCAAACCTGGCCAAACAGTTTGAAATCGTCATTCTGATGTCTGTCTTCGCATCTCTGCTGCCATACATGTATGCACTGATTTCTCTGCCAATCATCATGGTTTCCAAAAAAATGAATCGCGGCAGAACATTCATTTTCTATAACGTCCTGGTGGTTATCGGCATTATCTACTGTGTCTTTGCCCTGTTAGGTTCCGGTTCTGATTCTATGTTCTGGGGTCTGGTCATGATGTCCGTCACTATCCCGCTGTTCAGCTTCGTGGCTGCCGGCCGTGCGAAAAAAGGCAACGACATCCTGTATATCAATGACGAACAAAACAAAGCGTGATTTGCTCCGCTTCACAGTCTTCAATTTTGAAAAACAAGAGGTAATTAAGTATGACTCTGTCTATCAATGATCAAAACAAACTTGATGCATTCTGGGCTTATTGCGTAAAAAACCAGTATTTCAACATCGGCTATCCTGAATCAGCGGATTTTGATTACACCAATCTGGAACGCTTCTTACGTTTCTCTATCAATAACTGCGGTGACTGGGGCGAATATTGCAACTACCTGCTGAACTCTTTCGATTTCGAAAAAGAAGTGATGGAGTATTTCGCAGACCTGTTCAAAATTCCGTTTGAACAAAGCTGGGGTTATGTCACCAACGGCGGTACCGAAGGTAATATGTTCGGTTGCTACCTGGGCCGTGAAATCTTCCCTGACGGCACCCTGTACTATTCAAAAGATACTCACTATTCCGTTGCAAAAATCGTTAAATTACTGCGCATCAAATCTCAGGTTGTTGAATCTCTGCCAAGCGGCGAAATCGACTATGACGATCTGATGAAAAAAATCGCTGACGATAAAGAAGCGCATCCGATCATCTTTGCTAACATCGGTACCACTGTCCGCGGTGCAATCGATGATATCGCAGAAATTCAGAAACGCCTGAAAGCAGCCGGTATCAAACGTGAAGATTACTATCTGCACGCCGATGCGGCACTGAGCGGCATGATCCTGCCATTCGTTGATGATGCACAGCCATTCACTTTTGCAGACGGTATCGACTCCATCGGTGTGTCCGGCCACAAAATGATTGGTTCACCAATCCCTTGCGGTATCGTTGTTGCGAAGAAAGAAAACGTAGACCGTATTTCTGTTGAAATCGACTACATCTCCGCACACGACAAAACCATCACCGGTTCACGTAACGGTCACACACCACTGATGCTGTGGGAAGCTGTCCGTTCACACTCAACTGAAGAGTGGAAACGCCGCATCACCCGCAGCCTGGATATGGCGCAGTACGCTGTTGACCGTATGCAGAAAGCCGGCATCAATGCATGGCGCAACAAGAACTCCATCACTGTTGTGTTCCCTTGCCCGTCAGAACGCGTCTGGAAAGAACATTGCCTGGCAACATCCGGCGACGTGGCTCACCTGATCACCACCGCGCACCATCTGGATACCGCAGAGATCGACAAACTGATCGACGATGTTATCGCGGATTTTAACTTACACGCGGCATAAAAAAAGGCAGTGGTAAATATCCACTGCCCCCTTACGGTTCGTTGCCGGCGCAGACGCCAATCCTGCCGGCAACGCTCTCTAACCTATACAGCGACACAGGATGATGCAAGAAAAAAGACCAAAAAACACGGCTCAGTTCTCTGATCGTGAGATTTTTTGCTCCCTCATCCGCAGCTGGAGTATTTCTGTGAGGACAAAATGGTATGGTTCCCAATGGTAAACCCACCCACCGCATGGGCCTGACAGCCCTGATCATTATGACGGCTTCCAATATGATGGGAAGCGGCGTGTTTATGTTACCCTCCTCTCTCGCGCATATCGGCTCTGTCGCGCTGTGGGGCGGCCTGCTGACCTTCTGCGGCGTGCTGGCACTGGCGCTGGTGTTCGCCAAAACCGGTGAAATCTCCCCCTGTAAAGGCGGCGTGATTGCCAACATCGGCCGGACATTCGGGCAGTATATCGGGTTACAGACATCACTTTTTTACTGGCTTTCGACCTGGATAGGCAACTGTGCCTTACTGATCTCCGGTGTCGGTTATCTCTCTTACTTCTTTCCGCAGCTTCACACTCCGCTTTACGCCGCTATTACCGCTATTATTATTCTCTGGGCTTTCGTTCTGCTGGGTTTGCAGGGCGCAAAAGTCGTCGGCTATGCGCAGATTTTTACCGGCCTTTGTATGCTCACCGTTATTCTGAGCATCAGTATTTTCGGCTGGACCAGTTTTGATTACACACGTTACATCACCAGTTTTAATGTTACTCAGACCAGTAACACAGATGCTATTTTTGCCGCCGCCGCTATTTCGCTGTGGGGCTACCTGGGAATTGAATCCGCGTCGGTTTCATCTGCCCAGGTGATTAATCCGCACCGCAATATTCCGCTGGCAACGATTATCGGGCTGGTGATTGCTGCCGCCTGCTACCTCAGTTCCACCAATGTCATGATGGGGATTCTGCCCCACGAACAGCTTGTTAACTCCACCGCGCCGTTTGCGGATACCGCCCGCTATCTGTGGGGCGCACATGCGGGGCAGATTATCTCTGCACTCGCGATTATTGCCTGCTTCGGTGCACTGCCGGGCTGGCAGATTTTACAGACTGAAGTTCCCCGCTCTGCGGCGGAAGAAGGCACATTTCCCCGTTTTTTTGCCGATGTGAACCGCCACGGTGTCCCGTATAAAGGACTGATTTGCACCGCCGGGATGATGAGCGCCGTGTTGTTGCTTACCATCTCACCGAGCCTGGAACAGCAGTTCCGCAACATCATTATTCTTGCGGTATCCGCCAGTCTGATCCCGTATGCATTTGCTGTGATTTCCCTGCCGATCGCCATGATCGCAAAAAAAATGCAGTACGGACGTACTTTTATTATTTACGCCACTCTGAGCCTGATCGGTCTGGGATTCATCATGGTCGCGCTGACAGGCGCCGGCACCAAACCGCTGTTCTGGGGCATGGTGCTGCAAATGGTGACCATTCCGCTGTATCTGTTTTTTATTATGCGCCGTGAAAAAAACACTACTGATCCCCGTCCCGGGCTCGCCCTGTCGTACATCCCGGGGATCTGCACTGAGCAGACCGCTGAGATGGCGTTATCGGCTGACAATGATGACAGCCGGAATTTCTCACAGAGAAACTGTATATAGAGGACTAAAAATGGAAAAGATTCAGTCAATCAGAGGGATGAGAAGTGTGCTTCCGGAAGAAACACCGGTCTGGCAGTGGCTGGAAAACCGGATCCGGAATATCACTTCCCGCTACGGCTATCAGGAGGTCAGGCTGCCGATTCTGGAACCGGTTGCCCTGTTTGAACGCGCTGTCGGTGAATCCACCGATATCGTCTCAAAAGAGATGTATAACTTCCTCGATAAAAGCGGCGAGCACATCACCCTGCGTCCGGAAGGTACCAGTGGTTGCGTCCGGACCGTGATTGAGAACAACATGTGCTACAACACCACGCAGCGTCTGTGGTATCAGGGCCCGATGTTCCGTTATGAGCGTCCGCAGAAAGGCCGTCTGCGTCAGTTCACCCAGTTCGGGGTGGAAACCTTCGGTATGCCGGGGGCGGATGTGGATGCGGAGCTTATCTTTATGGTGAAAGATATCTTTAAGGCACTCGGCGTGGATAAACACGTCCGCCTGGAGATTAACTCCCTCGGGACACCGGAAGAGCGCTCAGAGCACCGTCAGCAACTGGTGAATTACTTTACGCAGCACAAGGCACTGCTGGATGAGGACAGCCTGCGCCGTCTGGAAACCAACCCGCTGCGTATCCTGGACAGCAAAAATCCGGATATGCAGGAGATGATTGAAGCGGCACCGCGCCTGCTGGACTTCCTCGGCGATGAATCACAACAGCACTTTGATGAACTGCGCCGTCTGCTGGACAGCGAAAACATCGCCTACGTGGTCAATCCGCGTCTGGTGCGCGGGCTGGATTACTACACCCGCACCGTGTTTGAGTGGATCACCGAAGAGCTGGGATCACAGGGGACAGTCTGCGGCGGCGGCCGTTACGATGGTCTGGTTGAATTATTCAGCGGCAAACAGTTACCGGCCTCCGGGTTTGCTATCGGGATCGAACGGCTGTTACTGCTGATCCAGACTCTCGGCCTGGATAAAGCGATTGTTAATCAGCCGGATATCGTGGTGACCTATGAAGATCCGGCGCAGAATGTGGAAGCGTTATTACTGGCTAACACACTGCGCCATCAGTTACCGCAATATAAAATCCTGAATGATTTCACCCGTGCCAAACTGAAACGTCAGCACAGCAACGCACTGAAATCCGGCTGCCGTTACATTGTGACGCTTAACCATGACGGACAGATAGGCTTGTGGGATCTTACCGCGAACACCAATGAAACGGTGACCGCAGAGACACTCGCCAATGCGTTACTGAATAAAACCATCACCGCGATGGCCTGATAAACAGCAACGTAATATTATTAAAAGCACTGTTTTTGCAGTGCTTTTTTGCTTTCTGATTTTTTTGCTGTCAGGCTTTTACTGTAAAGTGGAAATGATAGAAATCACTGCGGCAGATAGCTGTGCCGTATTCCAGGACTCTGCCCGCTTTATCGCGGCTTCTGAGGATAATTTTCATCAGTGACGCTGTCGGCGGGATAGAGAGCAGTTTCGCCTCTTCTTCTGACGGATGACAAATAGAGAGCGCATACTCCTGCACATCCGGCTCAATACCCTGCGCCAGCCAGTGTGCGTACAGTGAACCGTCCAGCAAATCAGGGCGCGGCAAAAAGGCTTCCGGAATAAACATGGTTTCCAGCGACACCGGAATATCATCCACCAGCCGGACACGTTTGATCACCGCCATGGTATCACCTGCGGATAATTCCAGTTCAGAGGCCAGTGAGTCCGGTACCCGATCCAGCTGACGGATAAGCCAGCGGCTGGAAACCTGACCGCTGCCGGCCGCCTGTGCGGAAAATCCCCCGCCGGAAAGATTGTACTGTACCGGCAGATTAATCTGCGTTCCTTTACCGTGATGTTTCACCACCAGTCCCTGTTTCAGCAGTAAGTCCAGTGCCTTTACTACCGTCACGCGGGATACGCCCAGCGACTGAGACAAACGGCGCTCAGACGGCAAAACACAGCCGTGCGTCAGCATCTTTTGTGTGATAGCGTCTTCAATCCCTTGTTTTAACTGAATATATAACGGAACAGTTGATTGCTGATCAAACCGGTGCTGTAAAAAAGTGAGAAAATCATGTTCCACAAATAGGTTCCTGTCATGCTGCGGATAACGGCTGAAAACAGTGTAGCAACTTTTGTGTCCGCTATCACATACTGATTAAAATCGCCCCAACTGGACTTCAACTGGACTTATTTGTAGTCTATTATATACTCAGTAAAGACAAAGGCCACACAGCAGTCCCATACCAATAACAAATATTTTGTTCTTAATTCATTCAACACCAGTTCAGATAATAATAAATGACACAATCAGCAGCAGTCCCGTTAAGTGTGACAGAAAAACGTATTCTCGGTTGTCTTTACGGGCAGGCAACCGGAGATGCCATGGGCATGCCGTCGGAACTCTGGCCAAAGAGCCGTGTCCGTCAGCACTTCGGCTGGATTGACACTTTCCTGCCGGGTCCGGAGGAGAATATTGCCGCCAACGAGTTTGTTGCCGGGGAATTTACCGATGATACCAGTCAGTGTGTTGCCCTGATGGATGCCATTATTGAGGAGCACGGTGCGGTCGTCCCGCAGACGATCGCCCGCCACATCATGGCATGGGCTACCCGGGTACAGGCGTTTGAAAAAAATATTCTGGGGCCGACATCAAAAGCTGCGCTGAATGCCATACACCAGGGAATACCTTTAGATAAAATAGAGGCAAATGGTGTGACCAACGGTTCCGCGATGCGTGTCGCGCCCGTCGGTTGCCTGATGCCATCATATAATACAGAACGTTTTATTGAGCAGGTCAGGCTCTCCTGTCTGCCGACCCACAAATCCGATATCGCCATTGCCGGTGCTGTCGTGATTGCCCGGGCCGTCAGTCTGGCTGTTGAGGGCACTGACTGGTCTGCGATAAAACAAGCTGTCATACCGCTGGCTGATTCTGTTCAGCGCCGGTTCGAATCCACCTTCAGCCCGCTGCTGGGACGGAGGATTATGTACGCGCTCAATGTGGTCCGCGGGCGTACGGACGAAGAACAGGCACTGACCGATCTTTATGAGATAGTCGGCGCCGGTATGGATAATATTGAATCTATCCCGTGTGCAATTGCACTCGCGGATTTAGCCAACACCAATCCCGTACGCTGTGCGGTACTGGCTGCAAATCTGGGCGGAGACACGGACACCATCGGTGCCATGGCAACGGCTATCTGCGGCGCAATTCACGGCATTGACAGTTTTGATGCTGACAGTATCGCATTGATAAATCATACAAATAATATCGATTTTACGCCGTATGCCCGCCGTCTGGCGCAGTTCAGGCAGGAGTATGCCGCGACGAACAGGATGATGTCATGAGTCAGCAATCTGCACCTTCAGCATTGAACAAAACCGATCCGACGATAGAAGAACTGGGGATCGGTCTGATCCCGCCCTCCCGGCAGACCAAAAAACCGGCCGAACTTTTCTTTGTCTGGTGTGCCGCCAATATCGGTATTCTCGGCGTGGTCTACGGCGCGATTATTGTGTCGTTCGGGCTGTCCTTCTTTCAGTCCGTTTTAGCCGCAGTGGCGGGTGTCGCCTCCTTTATTTTAGTGGGGATCACCAGTATCGCCGGTAAAATCGGCCGGACCACCACTCTCACCCTTTCCCGCGCCAGTTTCGGCAAAAGCGGTAATATCGCACCGACCGCTTTCTGCTGGTTTAACCTGATGGGCTGGGAAGCCGTGAATATCATCACCGGCACACTGACGCTCGCCGCGCTGTTTACCGCCATCGGGCTGGGCAGCGGACACCTGATGACGGCTGTTGCGCTGGTATTATTCGGCGGGCTGACGGTACTGGTCAGTATTCTCGGGCAGAACACGGTTTTGCTGATGCAGAAATGGATCACGCGGATTTTCGGGGCAATGACCCTGTTTGTTGTACTCTGGCTGCTGGCCACCGCGGACTGGCAGGCACTGTTCAGCCGTCCTTCCGGCAGCTGGATCACCGGTTTCCTGCCGGCGGTTTCCATCATCGCCGCCGGAACCGGCATCAGCTGGGCGATTGCCGGGGCGGATTACAGCCGTGATCAGAGCCCGTCCTCATCCCACAGCCGTATTTTCGGTTCTGTGGTCGGCGGCGCTGCGCTGCCGTTGTTGCTGCTGATCCTGACCGGTATTCTGCTGACCGCGCAACTGCCTGATCTGGCCGCGGAAGAAAACCCGATCGCCGCGATCGGCGGTCTGCTGCCGTCCTGGATGGCCGTGCCGTATCTGGCTGCCGCCGTGGCAGGAATTGTCACTATTGCCGTCCTCAGCCTCTATTCCGCCAGTCTGAACCTGCTGAGTATGGGGATCAAACTCAAACAGCGCACCGCCGTTGCTCTTGATGGTGTGATTGTGCTGGCCATCGCGATTTATGTTTTGTTTGTTTCCGGTGATTTCCTCGGGCCGTTTATTTCATTCCTGGTGTTCTGCGGGCTGTTCCTGGCCTCCTGGGCGGCAATTTTTATCACCGATTACTACAGCAAACACAAAACAGCCGGTTACGACGAAGTTTCTCTGTACGGTGACACCGGCGTTATCCTGCCGACGTTCCTGTGCTGGCTCGGCGGCTCGGTTGCCGGGCTGCTGGTCACCAACACCGGCTTTATTAACGGGCCGTTTGCCACCGGTGTGTTTGAGAATTCCAGTCTGGGGCTGTTTGTCTCCTTCCTGGTGAGCATGGCGGCATACCGCCTGACACTGATGATGAAACCGGCACGGAGTTAATCTGAACTGATGGATGTATCGTTACTGACACCCCAGCGTCCGGTTGTGGTTATCGGCGCCGCTTTCGGTGATGTGATGCTGGAAGTGAACGCATTGCCGCGCAGCGGGGATGATATCAGCGCCCTGCCCCTCGGGCAGCAGATCGGCGGTTGCGCCTTTAACGTCGCCCGTGCCCTGAGCCGTCTCGGTATTGTGCCGGTCAACGGCATCCCCGCCGGAAACGGCAGCTGGGGAAAGCAGGTCATTGCCGCGATGGAAAAGGAAAATCTGCCGGTTCTGCTGCGCCATCCGTCGCATGATAACGGCTGGTGTCTGGCACTGGTGGAAGAAAGTAAAGAGCGTACTTTTATCACTATCGAAGGCTGTGAGCAGCACTGGAGTGAAGAACTGCTCGCACAAATCCCGGTGCCGGACAATGCGCTGATTTATGTTTCCGGTTATGAACTGGTCAGCCCGGAAAGTGCGCCGCTGCGTAACTGGCTGCTGGCACAGAGTGACGATAAAACCCTGTTTGCAGATTTCGGTCCGCGTCTGCGGGATATTGATGCGGACTTTATTGAAAAGCTGCTGACGAAAAAACCACTGCTGACCGTCAACCGTGATGAGCTGGCACAGCTTAATCCGCGGGGCGGCAGGCAGTCTGAGATACAGACAGATGATGCACAGGCGTTTGCAGACAGTTACGGACTGCCTCTGATCGCCCGCTTTGATAAAGAAGGTGCCGTGGTGTGTCAGCCGGGACAGCAGCCGGTAAAAATCCCGGCCTTCAGCGTACCGGTGGCCGATACCATCGCCGCCGGAGACAGTCACTGCGCCGGTGTTCTCGCCGGTCTGGCCTGCGGGCTGACGCTCACGGATGCCGTCCGGATCGGTAATGCGGTTGCCGCCATTGTGGTCAGCCGTCCGGGGTCTGACGGTGCACCAACCCGCATTGAACTGAGTAATTTTTTATATCATCACCCCTGATACACCGCCGTTTACCCGACAGCGATGTTCACTCAGCCCCCGGTTTCCGGGAGTTTTTTATACGTATTATTCCCTTATTTTACACTTCTGCCCGCAAAACATCCGCCGGAAACGTGCATCATCCAAAAGAATAATCTCTAATCACCCTTCAATCACCATGTTGTATTCGTTACCAAAGGACTGATGATGAAGACCAATATCAAACCTCTCTACGGGAGCTGGAAAGCGGGGTTCGCCCTGGATAAACACACCGAATGGAGCAAACCACTGGGTGAAAACAGTGCCGGGCACATGCAGTTTGATACCAAAAGAACAGAAGCGGGTGAAGCACTATACCGGCTGAAATATAAACAGGATTGGTCTCAGCTTGACCCGCTCGCCCGGTGCCTTGCGGATAATATAAAAATCCGTTTTCCGGATGCGCGTTTCGGCCTTCCCATGCCCGCCTCTACCGCCCGTTCCCGCCAGCCGGTAACAGAAATTGTCCGGATAGTTTCAAAAATAACAGACCTGCCGCATTTTGATCATCTGCTGATGAAAGAACCCGGTAACACTCCGCTCAAAAATCTGACTGACAAACAGGAAAAACTGAATGCCATCGGTGAAAGCTTTTCTGTTTTTGATCAAATCCAAAATGACGGATGCCGGAATGTCGTGGTAATTGATGACCTGTACCATACCGGTGCGTCACTGGAGTCAGCCTGTCAAGTTCTTCGCGGTTATAGTAAAGTGAATAACATCTATGTGGCTGCACTCACCTGGAGACCGGTATGACGACGATTTTCGTCGCAGGATCGATTAAAATTAAAGTATTAGACCCATTGGTCACTGAACGGCTGCAAAAAATAACCGCCCGGCATCTCCGCATTATTGTCGGTGATGCCGCGGGGGCGGATTCAGCCGTTCAGCAATTTCTGAAACAATCCGGTTATCATCACGTCACCGTCTTCAGCAGTTCCCGGGTTCCGAGACATAACCTCGGAAACTGGCCTGTACAGGTAACAGAAACCACCTGTGCGCCGGGAAGCAGGGCATTTTTTACAGCGAAAGACTTAGCGATGGCCGCTGACGCGGATTGCGGACTGATGATCTGGGACAGCCGCAGTACCGGCACTCTCAGTAATGTGCTGGAATTATTAAATCAGAAAAAATATTCCGTGGTGTTTATCCGGGATAAAAAACAATTTCTTGTTGTTAAATCTCCGGATCATCTCAGTGAACTGGTCAGCCATATGCCACCGGATGCCTTTGCCGCCGCAGACAAGAAAATTCAGTTATCCGAAAAAATCACACAACTGAAAAACAGACAAATCACACTGTTCACCTGATTTCAGTAACTGATCGATGCCAGCAGATCATCGATGTTCTCAATCACTTCCCGGCTGGCGTCCTCCATCGCGGATAAATGCCGTTCCTCATCATGAAGCGAGCCCTGAGCCCTGGCTTCCAGCGCCAGGCGCCCGGAAAGATGGACTATCCGGTGCGGTCTTTCCAGTTTCCGGTAGGCATCATGGCCGATAAACCGCTGTCCTTCGTCAGCGTAATACCATTTGCCGAGACGGCACTGGGTATGGTCATTAACCGATAAGTCTGCATTTCCGTCCAGCAGGCGGCGGTAGATATCCCCTTTCCAGATAACATGATCCAGTTTGACGGTATTGAGAAACTGCTGCACCGCTACAAAACGGATAATTGCTTCCATCCGGGAGGAGCTGGTGATCATATCCTGTAAACGCTCTTCCGCCTGAACCGCAATATCACGGATGCTGCTTACCAGCTTCTGATTATCTTCCGCATCCGTATGGATCGCTTTGGCGTGTGATTTGATTTTACCGGTAAATGTGGTGATATTGATGGCTTCATCCTGAATTTCTCCGGATAACTGTTTGATCTCCCGGGCAATAACTGAAAACCCGGCTCCTCGGCTGCCGACATGAGACGCTTCAATCGCCGAGTTAACCGCCAGCAGGTTAGTCTGGTTGGCGAGGCGTTCGATATTATTAATATTCTGATTAATCTGTCCCAGCACCGAGACCAGCTTCTGAGTGTAATCAAGCCCTTTATCTGCATGCTCACTGATATCATCCAGCACACTGCACAACTCCTGCATATAACGGCGGGTTTCACTGTTATGCATAGCGATTTCATCCAGTGTCCCCTGTTCCCCCGCCAGGCGGGTGCCGGAATCCAGCAGGGAGTTGCGGATAATTTCTATCGCCGCGATACCATCCAGTAAGTGACGGCACAAAATTTCACCGTGATAGTGCTTCTGTTCATCCGCATTTCCCGTCATCACGTGCTCTGACGGTGCCGGATAAACCTCCGGTTCCTCCAGGAAGACAACGGGCTGTTTTTTTTGTAAAAAAATCCATTTTTTCATTATATTCAGCATGTTAATTCCGGTTAATACAGATAATATAACGCTGGGAAATAGCGCGGATTGCCGCCGGGGACAGATTTACTATCGGCGGAAAAAACAGGAATATTATGCGGACGGCGGGGAGTGATAAAAAAGGCAGCGGATCTTATCAATCCGCTGCCTGAGAATGAAAATGCAGATATTACAGGAAAGCGAAGAACAGCATACCGACGATGGCCCCGGTGGTACCCAGGATGGTTTCCATCAGCGTCCAGGTCTTCAGGGTCTGTGCTTCGGTGGCGCCGGTAAATTTCCCGTACAGCCAGAAACCGGAGTCGTTCACGTGGCTCAGCACAATAGAGCCACCCGCGATACAGACTGACAGTGCCGCCAGTTGTGCGCCGGAATAACCCAGTTCACCGATAACCGGTAAGACCAGACCGACGGTGGTCAGACAGGCAACGGTTGCGGAACCCTGGATCACACGGACAGCAGCAGACAGAATAAAGCAGGCAGCGGCAATCGGCAGCCCTGCGCCAATCAGTGATTCCCCCAGCGCAGGACCCACACCGGAGTCCACCAGCACCTGCTTGAACACCCCGCCGGCACCGGTCACCAGCAGGATAATTCCCGCAGGCTGGATAGCGGCAGAACAGATTTCCATCACTTTATTGCGGCTCATGCCACGGCGGATTGCCAGGCCGTAAATCGCCACCAGACAGGCAATCAGAATCGCCAGGAACGGGTGTCCGATAAATACCAGCCAGCCGTGGAGCTCTGATTTCGGGTCAACCATCGGTGCAGCAATCGTTTTCAGCCCGACCAGCACCAGCGGGAACAGTACCAGCGCCAGACTCAGGCCGAATGACGGCATTTTGCTCTGTCCGAGCGCAGGTTCAGTCAGGTCTTTCGGCAGCTCCAGCGTCACAAATTTGCTGATAAAGTTACCGAACAGCGGGCCGGCCAGGATCATACCCGGAATCGCCGCACACAGGCCAATCAGGATCATCCAGCCGAAATCCGCATTCATCTGATCCGCCAGCAGCATCGGTGTCGGTCCCGGTAACAGGAAGCAGGCAGCCGCCGCCACACCGGCAAACAGCGGGATCGCCAGGCGCACAACGTTACCGCCGGTACGGCGGGCAACCGCGAAAACCACACCGATCAGCAGCACTATCGCCACATCAAAAAACAGCGGCAGTGCGCAGATAAGTCCGGCGATCCCCAGCGCGTAATGCGCCCGTTTTTCACCGAATGAGTTGAGCAGTTTTACCGCAATCTGGTCAAGTGCGCCGGTTTCATGCAGAATTTTGCCGAACATCGCCCCGAGTGCGACCACTATCGCCAGAAAACCGAGCGTGCCGCCCATCCCGTTTTGCATGGTCTGTGTAATCTGCTCCAGCGGCATGCCGGAGAACAGCCCTGCGCCGATAGCGACAATCATCAGCGCCACAAAGGCGTGCAGCCGCGCCACCATCACCAGGAACAGCAGCAGTAAGACCGACCCGGCAGCGGTTAATACCAGGGTTAATGTTGTCATGACTGACCTCCGGAAACCTGTCTGATAATCTGAACCGCGCCCGTAATCACATCCTCAAGCGGCGGCTGAATGTCCAGCACCTGCACATCCTGCTCGTCGGCCGTGTCCGGTGCTTCTAATGTATCGAACTGGGTGATCAGCATTTCCGGTTTAAAGAAATGCCCTTTGCGGGCTTTCAGGCGGCTTTCGATCAGCTCAAAATCCCCTTTCAGCCAGATAAATGACAAATTTTTGTTCTGGCGGCGCAAAATATCACGGTAACTTTTTTTCAGTGCCGAACAGACGATCACGGAAAGTTCATTCGTCCGCTGCATGGCAAAAATCGCGTCATTGATGGCTTTCAGCCACGGCTCGCGATCGGCGTCATTCAGCGGGTGCCCCGCCGCCATTTTTTCAATATTGGCGCGCGGATGCAGGTAATCTCCGTCCAGAAAGGCCGCATTAAGCCCGGTTGCAACCCCGTTAGCCACAGCGGATTTTCCGCAGCCGGAAACCCCCATCAATACAAAGGCGTGATGTGGTTTTTGGCTATCACTCATAACAATTCCTCTTATGCGGTCATTATCACCGGACATGTTACCGGTAACTATTACCGGTAACATTACCAACGGATATGGTTACAATGCAATCAAACACTGTTTTCAGATGAATAAATTGTGACAGTTATCTCAAACGAAATTCCTGTCACATCAGGAGGGGCCGGGAGCCGTTAAATACTCTCTCCCGGTAATAATTCGAAGCCGACATCAACTATTTGCTGAGACGGCAGTTCACCGCGCAGACGCGCCAGCAGCACTTCTGCCGCACGGCGTCCCATCAGGTCACGCGGTGTGAGGATACTCGCCAGTTTCGGTGTCATCACCCGGCCGACATCATGGCCGTGGAACCCGGCAACTGCCAGATCCTGCGGGATACGGATGCCGAGGCGCTGGCACTCAAAAATAGCGCCGATCGCGAGGTCATCGTTGGTACAGAACAGTCCGTCAGCATCCGGATAATCGGCTCTGACCTGGTGCAGTTGTCTCGCCCCGAGTGAATAGGATGAGCTTTCCTGCGTCATCACATTACCCGGCTCAAGTCCCGCATCCCGCATCGCCTGTTCGTAACCCTGAAGACGCATGAATGTCCGTTCGTCATGACGTGCACCGAGGTAGATCACGCGGCGGCAACCGCGCTCAATCATCGCCTGCGTCATTTCAAATGCCGCGCGCCGGTTGTCCAGCCCGACGGCGGAATCATAGCAGGGGGACACGCTGTCCATCAGCTCCACCACCGGAATCCCGGCGGTAGCCAGCATTTTCAGCGTACGGGGCGTGTGTGTGCGTTCCGCCAGGATCAGACCATCGATATTGTAGGATAACAGAGAGACCAGACGGTCTTCTTCTTTCTCCGCCTGATAACCGTAGTGCGCCAGCATTGTCTGGTAACCGGCCGCATCAGTAACAGTTTCAATACCGCGGATCACTTCCGCAAAGACCTGGTTGGTCAGCGAGGGGAGCAGTACACCAATAGCCCGGCTGGTGGCGTTGGATAAAATATCCGGCACCCGGTTCGGGATATACCCCAGTTCATCCAGGGTACGGGCAATGGTGCCGCGCAGTTTTTCGGAAACCTGCTCAGGATTGCGCAAAAAGCGGCTGACAGTCATTTTGGTTACACCAACGCGGTCAGCCACGTCCTGTAACGAAGGGCGTTTTTTCTTCATAGTGCTTATCTTAATACAGACTGGTCTGTGTGTCGTCATATCCGCCGAAATAGCCCGTAGTTATACCGTATTCCGCACGGGATTTTACCTTATTTTGACTTACTTCCCTGTTTACCGCTGATTTTATTGACTCACCTCATGCTCTGCGCTAACGTCCGCTATATAATAATACATATAACGATAATGACGACTGATTACGATGAGACTCAACCGCCTCTGTTCCGGATTTCTTTTCTGCTGCGCACTGCTGCTCTCCTTCCCGGCATTATCTGCCGTGCCGGAAAGCCCTTCTCAGGTCTTTATTTATGGTCAGCTTCCGCCGCCGGAAGCGATTCACCGTGTGGTCAGCAGCGGCCCGCCGACTGATCAGCTGCTGTTTGCGGTTGCCCCGGAAAAACTGCCGGGCTTCGCTTCCCTGTCAGTGAAAAACAGCCCGTATTTTGCCCCCCGCTGGCGCGCTCTGCCGGTCACCGGGCGCCTCTCCGGACGCGGCAGCACGCTCTCCCCCGAAACCCTGCTGGCGCTGGCGCCGGACGTGATTGTTGACAGCGGGCTGACCGATGACACTTACCGCTCACAGGCAGCCCGTTTCAGCCGTCAGACCGGTATCCCGTATATTCTGTTGTCCGGCAATCTGGCACAAACACCGGATTTACTGCGCCGGGCCGGTGCGCTGCTGGGGGAAGCAGAGCGCACGGAACAACAGGCACAACTGGCCGAAAAGTGGCTTCAGGATGCCGCGGCCTTTGCCGGGCGTCAGACTCACCAACGCTGTTTTTATCTGGCGCGCGGTGCAAAAGGTCTGCAAACCGGCCTGCGCGGCTCCATTCACAGCGAAGCCCCGGAATTACTGGGATTTGAAAATGTCGCGGATGTCCCGGATATGCAGGGACTGGCGGAGGTCTCATCCGAACAGCTGTTGCTGTGGAACCCGGATTTTATTATCGCCCAGGATGCCGTGACCTATGACGCGATTATGCAGGGTGAGGTCTGGCAGAGCCTGAATGCGGTGAAGAATAAGCAGGTTTTTTACTATGCAGGACTGCCGTCCGGCTGGCTCGACAGTCCGCCGGGACTGAACCGGCTTTTAGGACTGCGCCGCCTTCAGGCACAGTTTGAACCGGAAAGTGCGGATCTGAAAACAGATACCGGATTGTTTTTCAGTCTGTTTTATCACTCCCCGTTATCGGAGGCACAGATTAACACTCTGTTATCAGCCCGATGAGCACTTCCGCCAAAACGCTGTTACTGCTTCTGCTGCTGGTATTACTCACCGGTATCGCACTGAATGTTGGTAAGTTCTCACTAACTCCGCAGCAACTGTGGGATGTGGTGCTGGCGAAAATCACCGGCAATACCGGTGCGGATGATCCGGCACTGAGCCGCGATATGACTGTCTTCTGGCAAATCCGTCTGCCGCGTATTGCCGCCGCGCTGATTATCGGCGGCGGGCTGGCCATGGCCGGAGCGGCGTATCAGGGCATGTTCCGTAACCCGCTGGTATCACCGGATATTCTGGGTGTTTCCGCCGGGGCGGGCGTCGGTGCAATCTTCGGGATTTTTGCCGGTCAGTCAATGCTCACTATCCAGCTGTTCGCCTTTACCGGCGGGCTGTGTGTGGTCGGACTGGTGTATTCCGTCGCCCGGCTGGCCCGTCAGCATGATCCGGTGCTGTCACTGGTGCTGGTCGGGATTGCCGTCAGCGCACTGTGCGGCTCTGCTATTTCACTGATGAAGATTCTCGCCGACCCTTACACTCAATTACCTGCCATGACCTTCTGGCTGCTCGGCGGCCTGTCTGCTATTTCGCCTGATGATATTAAAACCACTGCGCCGCTGATTTTCGCGGGGATGGTGCCGCTTCTGCTGCTGCGCTGGCGCATGAATCTGCTCAGTCTGAGTGATGAGGAAGCCCGCACACTCGGGCTGAATGTCACGCTGACACGGCTGATTTTTATCGCTTCAGCCACCCTGATCACCGCCGGGGCCGTCTCGGTCGCCGGGATTATCGGCTGGCTCGGGCTGATTGTTCCGCATATCACCCGTTTGTTAGTGGGTGCCAACTTCAGTCACCAGTTGCCGGTATCACTGCTGATCGGCGCTATCATGCTGCTGCTGACCGACACCCTGGCACGTACTATTGCCCCGATTGAACTGCCGCTCGGCATTCTGACCTCTGCTGTCGGCGCGCCTTTCTTTATTTTTCTGTTGTTGCAGACACGGAGGAACGGATGAGCAATGTCCTGATCACCCGCGGCCTGGCGGTCGGTTACGGAGAGAAGTTAATACTCACTGACATAAATCTGCAATTACATCAGGGTGAAATCATCTGTCTGCTCGGGGCTAACGGCTGCGGCAAAACCACGCTGATGAAAACCCTGCTCGGCCTGTTGCCGCCGAAAGCCGGTGAGATCCGCATTGATGACTCTCCGCTGCGTGACTGGAGCGCCGCCGCACTCGCCCGCCGCGTTGCCTATGTACCGCAGGCGCACAACATGCCGTTTTCATTCCGGGTGGCGGATATGGTGGCACTCGGACGCAGTGCCCACCTCTCTCTGTTTGCCGCCCCGGGACGTGCCGAACGGCAGATGGCGGAGCAGGAACTGGCTCATCTGGGGATCGCCCATCTGGCACAGCGTACCTACTCCTGTCTGAGCGGCGGGGAAAAACAGCTGGTACTGATTGCCCGCGCCCTGGTCCAGCAACCGGGACTGCTGATTATGGATGAACCGGCGGCCAGCCTCGATTTCGGCAATCAGATAAAATTACTGAATAAAATCGAACAGTTACGTGAGAGAGGGATCACCATACTGATGTCCACCCACCACCCGCAGCATGCGGCGGCGGTGGCAGACAGCATTGTGATGCTCAGCAAAGACCGTCCCGCCTGCCAGGACAAACCTGCCGCGCTGCTCACACCGGAAACCCTGGCGGCACTTTATCATGTGACACCAGAACATATTGCTGCGCACTTTGCGCAGCCCGCTTATAAGGGATGATCATGACTATTGATGATATCGATTTCGCACAACTCTACCGCGACCATCTCGCACAGGCCGGACGAACCCGCAAAGATCCGGAACACTGGGATAAACGTGCGGAGAAAATGGCACAAAACTGTGCGAACCCCGCCGATCCGTACCTGATCCGCTTTAAAGAGATCGTCGATACCACCGGCGCAAAAACCCTGCTGGATGTCGGCTGCGGACCGGGCTCTGTCGCGTTACAGCTGGCAGACAGCTTTGAGCAGGTCACCGGCATTGATTACAGCGAAGGAATGCTGAAAGTCGCGCGTCAGCGGGCAGAGACTCAGGGCTGCTCACACGTCACTTTCCGCCACTGCGCCTGGGAAGATGACTGGTCAGCCCTGCCGCCGTGCGATATCGCTGTGGCCTCACGCTCCACGCTGGTGATGGATTTACAGGCCGCACTGCTGAAACTGAACCGCCACGCGCGGCTGCGGGTTTACACCACGCATACTGTCAGCCCGACATTTGTCGATATCCGTGTGATCCGCGCCATCGGCCGCAAGCCGGTTACTCTGCCGACATACATTTATGCAGTGAATATCCTCAATCAGCTCGGCATTCATCCGGACGTGGAGTTCATCCGCAGCCCGAACTGCCAGAGCCGCGACAACATGACGTTTGAGCAGTTTGCCGACGGTGTGGTCTGGTCGCTGGGACAGCTTGATGACCATGAAATGACCCTGCTGCGCCGCTATTACGACAAGCAGGCGGCTGACGGCCTGCCGGTGGTACCGGCCACCCGCGACTGGGCCATGGTTTCATGGAGTGTGGTACCGGAATCTGCTCTGCTGCTGCCGGGAGGCCAGAAGTGATCTACTACAGTGATGCCTTTCTGGACAGCCTCCTGCTGGAGGACATTCATTACGGCGATCTCACCACCCGCGCACTCGGTATCGGCGCGCAGAGCGGGGAAATGCACTTTTCCCGCAAGCAGGCCGGTTATGTCAGCGGATTAGTGTTGGGTCAGAAATTACTGGAAAAACTCGGTTTACAGGCTCAATTACACGTGAACGACGGCGATTATGCCGAATCCGGTGCTCTCCTGCTGACAGCCACCGGACGTGCTGAAGCCCTGCATCAGGGCTGGAAAATTGTCCAGAATGTGATCGAGTGGAGCAGCGGCGTGACACAGATGACCCGCTGCATGGTGGATACCCTCCGTCAGTATCAGCCGGATGCGCAGCTGGCCTGCACCCGTAAAAACATCCCCGGCACCAAGCTGCTGGCAACGGCTGCCGTACTGGCCGGAAAAGGCATCATTCACCGTCAGGGCTGTTCGGAAACCATTCTGCTGTTTGCCAATCACCGCCGCTTCCTGGCAGAGCCGGAAAACTGGTGTTCAGCCATTGCCGCACTGCGCCGTGAAGCGCCGGAAAAAACCATTATTGTCGAAGCGGATAACCCGGATGAGGCCCGTCAGGCGCTGAAAGGACACCCGGATGTGTTACAGCTGGATAAATTCAGCCCTGATGATATCCGCCGTCTCGTCAAAGAGGCCGCGGTGCTGGCACCGGACTGCACACTGTCTGCCGCAGGCGGGCTGAATGCAGAAACCATCGGGCGGTATGCAGACACCGGCGTGAAACTGTTTGTCACGTCCGCGCCGTATTATGCGTCCCCGGCGGATATTAAAGTCCGGTTATATCCGCGCTGACGGAAAACCGCACAACCCTATAGTGAGTTAAAGGATAAACCGGTCAGGTCACTGAACCGGCCGTTTTATCCTTTTGTCTGGTAAGTCGTTATATAAATAAATACATATCGATAACAGGAAAATAATAATGAAACGAACTCTACTCTGCTCAGCGATTCTGCTGGCAACCGCGCCTGCGGTACAGGCAGAAAGCGCAGATATTCTGACCGTCTGGGGCAGCCCGGTGGCCTCCAATCCGGATGTCATCACACAGCCGCAGATGCAGTCGCTGAACAAAACCAATGCGGCGACAGCCATCAGCACCATGCCGGGTGTGGTTCTCGAAAAATCCGGCAACCGCAATGAGCTGACGGTGAAAGTCCGTGGTTTTGACAGCCGTCAGGTGCCGGTTTTCTTCGACGGTATCCCGACATATGTCCCGTATGACGGCAACCTTGACCTCGGCCGCTTTATGACCAGCGAACTGGAAAGCATTGAAGTAAGCAAAGGCTATACCTCGCTGTTGCAGGGACCGAACCTGATGGGCGGTGCTATCAACCTCACCACCGCCACCCCGAAAAAACCGTTTGAAGCCAATGTGTCATTCAGCCAGGGCTTCGCCCGCGGCGCGGATAATGCCTATAACACCAGCGCCCGTGTCGGCGCACGTAACGACCTCGGGTTTATCCAGGTCAGCGGCAGCCAGTACAAACAGCGTTTCCTCGGCCTGCCGGGCTCCGATGATGACAATGCCCTGGCAGGCAGCAACGGCCGCCGTGCGCACTCCTCATCCGATGACAAACGCGGTATGGTGAAAGTAGGCTGGACCCCGCGTGAAGCCGATCAGTATGTCTTTACTTATCTGAAGCAGGACGGCAGCAAAGACAGCTCACCGTCAGCTGTGCCGGGCAAAGGCAAATACAGCTGGTGGGAATGGCCGGATTACAACAAAGAGAGTTACTATTTCAACAGTACCACTCAGCTGACAGACGGCGTGAATCTTCAGGGCCGCCTGTTCCATGATAAGTTTGAAAATACCCTGCTGATGTATAAAAAAGACGGCAAAGGGTACGATTACAGCTATTACGATGATTTCAGCAACGGTGCCTCTCTCCAGTTAGGGATCGACACGCGCGAAAGCGATCTGCTGTCGTTCTCCGCACACTGGAAAGATGATGTCCATCGTGCGCAAAAAGAACGCAACGGGGATATTCTGCGTTACAAAGATCGTACTTATTCTGTCGCCACCGAATACCAGTGGGCAGCCACGTCTGATCTCGATTTTATCGGTGCCATCGGCTATGACTGGCGCGAAAGCCGTCAGGCGGATAAAGGTGCGGATGATAATGATCAGCACGCGTTTAACTGGGAAGTGATGTCAAAATATACCTTCGCCAACCAGGACAACGTGCGGTTCTCCGTGTCTGACCGCAGCCGCTTCCCGACACAAAAAGAGCGCTATACCACTGAGAAACCAAAAGATGGTTCGTCGGGCATCATTAACCCGAACCTGAAAGCCGAACGTGCACTGACCTTTGACTTAACCTATGAAGGGAATATCACCGATAAATGGGGTTATCAGACCAGCATCTATCACAACCGCGTGGATGATGCGATCCTCGCACACACAGTGATTAAAAATGGTGACCGCTACTTCCGGAACCAGAACAGTGGCCGTGTGGATTACACCGGGCTGGATCTGGGTGTGAAAGGCGAAGTGAGTGACTGGCTGAAAACAGGGATCAACTACAGCTACATCCACAGTGATCCGAAAGATGTTGATCACGCGGAAGGGCTGCCGAAGCATAAAATGTATGCCTGGGTGAAAGTCACCCCGATCGAGCCGCTGACGATCACGCTGTCCGAAGAGTTCCGTGCGTGGAGCTATCAGTACAATGACAGCAATGAGAAAGTGGCCGGTTATGCTCTCACCGGGTTGCGCGCGGATTATGACTTCGGTTACGGCATTTCCGCCAATGCCTCCGTCAATAACCTGTTTGATAAATCCTACGGGTACACCAACGGCTATATGGAAGAGGGCCGTAACTTCTGGCTGGGCGTGGAATACCGTTACTGATGCCGTATACAATGCCGCATACAATGCTGCATATAATCCCGCATAAATTATGCGGGATTGTTACCGCTTACGGCGGAGGCAAACGGGAAAATGCATCACACGCACCGCCTGCCCCGCCTTTACAGGCTTCACCTATCAGGTAACGGGCATATTTATAATTCGGGGCAACATATTTTCCTTCCAGATACATTATTCCCAGCATGTATTGAGCCTCCGGATGATTCTGCTCTCTGGCTTTGTCATAGAATTCAATTGCTTTATTCTTATCTTCCGTCACACCGTTTCCGTGTGCATACAGCGATCCCAGCACATACTGTGCATCCGCATTATGTTGTGCGGCCGATTTTTCCAGCCATGTCACCGCCTGCGCCTCATTTTTTTCCACACCATCTCCCCTGAGATAGCGTACTGCCAGCTGATATTGCGCCTGCGCCTCACCACGTTGTGCCTGCTGCTGTAACTGTACGACTTCCGGCGGTAAACCGCCGGACTCCGCCGCCGCATACGGTGCCGTAAACAGACTCATCAGCAAAACACCTGCCGGTTTCAGATTCATATCGTTGTCTCCGTACCTCATCCGTAAACCGCGATTATGCATAAAAAACGCCCCCGTTACCGGGGGCGCTGTCTGTTTTATATTTTTATCTGCTGTGTGCCGTCTTTTTATTTTCAGACTGACGGCGAGAGTGTCATGCCGCTGCCTGCCGCTTCCCGGCGGTTGATCTGACGCAGCAGGAACGTTGCCACCACGCCCAGCAGCGCACAGGCGACCGAGAGCATAAAGATATAGCTGTAACCGGTTTCGCCGTATTTATCCAGCCAGTAGCCGGCCACGGAATAATAGAACGCATCCGGGGAGAAGCCGATAAAGGAGGCAAAGCCCACAACCGCACCGGTGGTTTTCATCGGGATTTTCGATTCTGCAACAGAGGCAAAATAGATACCGCGGAATGCAAACAGTAACGCACTCAGCACCACCATATTCACCACCGCAAACCACATAAAGGCGTTACCTTTCGGGATCACGAGGAACAGAGCACAGTTCACGGCCATGATAATAAAGCCGACAAACATCACACTGATAGATGATCCGACTTTATCCGTCACGATCCCCGCCACCGGAGAAGCCACCATTTTGATCACATAGGTGCGGATAATCGACAACGCCGTCACCAGGGTAATCGGTACCACATACACCTGTGACAGATACGGGCTGAGATACGTCAGGCTGGAGAACACCACATAGGTGGAAAAAATAATCAGCCCGATCAGCCACGCTTTCGGCATGGTCACCACACTCATCAGAGAACGGAATGTGGTTTTTTCTTCCGGTTCGCCGTTTTCCGCAGTACTGCTGCGGTGCGCGATCAGGAAGAACAGCAGTATGCCGCAGATCACCGAGGCACCGGAATAAAGCCAGACCACATAACGGAAGCCGATTGCCGCCTCAGCAAATTTGCCGAAGAAATAAAGACCAACAAACGAGATCAGTGTACCGGACACACCGGATAATCCTTCGTAAAACCCGAAGATCCGCCCCTGCTCTTTCTCCGTTCCCTGCATCCGCACGACTTTGATCGACGCAGCGAAGAATGTCAGGATCGTAGTGACGCCCCACAAAACGTGGATCAGCAGGATCGTGTTATACGACGGGAAAGTCGCAAACCAGAATCCCAGCGATCCGGATGCGATCAGTGAGAATGTGATCAGGTTACGCAGAGAAAATCTGTCCGCGAACCAGCCGCCGAAAAAGTAAGAAAACATACCGATCAGGCCATACAGACTGAGCAGGTTACCGATCTCAATATGTGTCAGCCCCAGCGCCTGCTGCATCGGATCATAGAACGAGGACTTAAGGTAAGGCAGGCTGTACATTGCGGTGGTGCCGAATGCCAGCAGAAACAGAATCAGCATCCGTCTGACGCGGGATTGATTTGCCATGTGATTTGCCATAATGGTTATCTCTTCTTATCAGCCGTGAACTGCATCCAGGGCCTGGCGGAAATCCGCAATAATGTCTTTTGCTGACTCAAGTCCGACAGCAATACGGATCAGGTTTTCACCGTTCATCTGGACCAGGGTGTGCTCTTCACCCAGACTGGTGGCAATAGTGGTCAGTTTCAGGGAGTTCACAAATTTGCGGCTCACCTGGTCGCGGGTCAGGCCGTGGATATCCTCTTTCAGACGGAAAGAAACAATACCGCCGCCGAGGCCGTTCATCTGGGACTGACACAGTTCATAATGCGGATGATTTTTCAGTGCCGGATAACGCACTTCTTCGATTTCGCTCTGAGAGGCCAGGAATTCCGCCAGTGCCAGGCCGTTTTCGCAGTGTTTTTTCATGCGCATATCGAGGGTTTTCATCCCGCGCATAATCATCCAGGCATTGTTCGGTGCCAGTGCCGCGCCGGTAAAGCAGCATAATCCCGGCCATTTGATCAGTTCGATCAGTTCGCGGGAACCGATAACCGCGCCGCCCAGGGTATCACCGTGACCGTTCATAAACTTGGTCAGACTGTGAACCACCAGATCCGCTCCCAGTTCCAGCGGACGTTGCAGGATCGGGGTACAGAAGGTGCTGTCAACAATCAGCAGGCTTTTGTTCTGATGGGCAATATCTGCCACCGCGCGGATATCCACCAGCTCCAGAGACGGATTCAGCGGGCTTTCCACATACACGAGCTTTGTCGCCGGTTTCATGGCGGCGCGGATATTGTCGCTGTTCGTGGCATCAGTAAAGGTGATTTCCACGCCGAATTTTGCCAGCAGTTCTGTCATCAGCAGGCGGGTGTGGGAGAAGATCCCGTCCGCGCTGACAATATGATCGCCGGTTTTGACCAGTGACAAGAGGGTTGAGGCAATCGCCCCCATGCCGGATGCGCTGACAATCGCACTGTCCGCCCCTTCCAGCATCGCCAGTTTGCTTTCCAGCTCCGTCAGGTTCGGGTTGCACTCACGGCTGTAGACATAGCCCCATGTCCGGCACAGTTCTTCAAAGTGCTCCACAGAATGCGCCGCAAATGTGGCGGTCTGGTAGATAGGACTGGCCAGCGCGCCGGTGGCCGGGTCCGGTGAATGACCCTGGTGGATCAGTTTGGTTTCCAAATCATAATCAGTATTTTTTTGCACAACGGACTCCTCATGAGATCAGCACACTGATCCGCATGTCATCATTTATTATCATTAGTCAGTTCGGGTGGCTGATTCAGGATCAGCGGGGGTAATAGTGTGGTGGTAACGACCTTTTTAACCATTGCTGTAATGTGGATAACTATAGACTCTCCAGTTACTATAGAGTCAATTACGATATAGTGGATGCACATCACAAAACAGGTAATTATACGGTGCGAAAAATAAAAACAGGCTGAGTAATATCAGCCTGTTTTTATATTGAAAGTATAAATACCTATAGCATATGGAGGGTTTTACACAAGACAGCGGGTATCAATTTCACGCCGTTTCACTTTGATCTGGATTTCAGTCAGCAACTGGCGCTCATCATTGGTGGAAAGCGGATCAATCACCGGGATTTCATACATCATGTCATCCACCGGAATGCGTTTATATTCCGCATAATCCGTCAGGGCTTTAAACGCTGCGGTATTTTCGCTGTAGGGTCCCTGATACATCAGACAGATAAATTCACCGTCCGGGATTTCCGTGATTTTATCCTGCACCTGCGGGTTAAACAGATCGCGCTCGACAATCACAAAACTGTTCAGATAATGCACCTGCTGCGTGGCAAGAAACTCACTGCGGGAGACCAGCCCGCTGACGCCGCCGTAAAAAATAGAGATATTCTCTTCGAGGATATTGGCAATCTGCCGCCGCGAGAACTCCATAGTCTCCTCAAAGCTCAGACCGGGCTCATAATCCATCGATAAAATATGGCGGCGCGGAATATAACGCCGGGTGATTTTACCGATGCTGCCGGTATCAATCCCTTTTTCCAGCGTCTCTTTTTTGGTGGAGAGCACCTTTTTAATCAGCTCAAGCTCGCGGATTTTTTCATCCACCACCGCAATTTTCCGTGTCAGCAGACTGAGGATCTGCGTATCACTGTCTTCCAGCCGGTGTTTGATATCTTTCAGCGGCATTCCCAGATATTTCAGATACTTAATAATATCCAGCTGAGAAAACTGATCGATAGTGTAATAGCGGTAGTTACTTTCCTGATCGACATACACCGGCCGGAACAGCCCCAGCTGGTCATAATAACGCAGTGTCTGAATGCTGATTTTATGGAGCTTTGCCATCTCGCCGATGGAAAAATATTTCGCCATATTGTGCCGCCTCTGATGACCTTCTCAGGAATTAACCGGCGGCACAATAACGGAAACAGGGGGGATGACGCAAGGCGTCAGATCACACTCCCGGCGGTTCGCGGGATACACTGTTGCGTTCCATATAGAGTGTCCGGCTCGGGAAGGCAAAATCTGCGCCGTTGCGGTGCACGATATCAATAATTTTCAGATACACCGCCTGCTGTGCCGCCAGCCACTCCGCCCAGACCGTGGTTTTGGTAAAGCAGTACACCATGATATTAAGTGCGGAATCACCAAACTCATCAAAATAGACCAGCAACGTCTGGTGCTGATCAATGCTGCTCTCCGCTTTCAGCATGGCCCGTATCTCACTGACAATCTGTGAAATTCTCTCCGCATCCTCATAACGCAGACCAATTGTGGTTTTGATCCGCCGGTTGGTCATACGCCCCGGGTTTTCCACACTGATGGAGGAGAACAGCGAGTTCGGGATATAGAGCGGTCGGTGATCAAAAGTAATGATTTTGGTGATACGCCAGCCGATTTCCACCACCGTCCCCTCAATCTGCCGGTCAGGCGAGCTGACCCAGTCACCGATTTTAAACGGACGGTCAAAATAGAGCATAATGCCGGAAAAGAGGTTGCTGAGAATATCTTTCCCCGCCATACCGATGGCAATACCGCCGATACCGCCGAAGGTCAGCAGGCCGGACAGGCTCATCCCGAAGTGCTCACCGTAGAACAGGAACACCACTATCACGATCAGGATTTTCAGCACACGGGAGACAATATGCGCCGACGTGACATCACTGCCGCGTTTGATCTGGGCGGCGGCCAGGCGGTTTATCATCAGGAACAGCTTGCGGATCAGCATCAGCACGATCAGTGTGGTGCAGATCATCCCGACGGTATCTGCGGTGATAAAGCGCCACTGAAAATGATCAATGCCCTGTTCGGTGAAATCCCCGAGGATAATCACCCCCAGCGCCCACATGATAAACTGGGAAACATGCACTAATGTGGCGTGCTCGCCCTTTTCCCGCTTGCGGTTATAAATCATCAGTCCGCCGGAACCGAGCAGACACAGCACCAGCACAATCAGGCTGAGCACATTATTGGAGAGAAATTCTTCGGTAATCACGATAACTCCTTAGTATTATCCTCTCCTTCTAACGGATTTTGCCCGGAAACTCAATTTATCCCGCCGTAAATTCCTCATCATCCGCCGGACGGTTCAGAATCTGAGCGCCTGCTCCCAGAGCACCGAGCTTATCTTCCGGGTTACGCAGCGGGCAATCGGTCAGAGACAGACAACCACAACCGATACATTTATCAAATTCATCCCGCAGCCGGGTGAGGCGGGTGATCTTCTCATCCAGATAACAGCGCACCCGTGACGACAGAATGCGCCACTGTTCTGATGTCAGCTTACTGTTGACCGGAAACTGACTGAGTACCGCCTGAATCTCTTTCAGCGGGATCCCGGTACTTTGCGCCGCCTTGATAAACGCCACATAGCGCAGCACCACAGACGGATAACGCCGCTGGTTTCCCTGATTGCGGGTGCTGGTGATCAGCCCTTTCTCCTCATAAAAATGCAGCGCGGAGACGGTCACACCGCTCCGTTTAGCCACTTCCCCCACCGTCAGCACCCGGGCGGAATCGATCGGTTTTCCGGCATTTTTCATGATGAATGTTCCTTTCGTGTTATTCCGGCATCCGGAGTGTTGACCTCAACTTAACCTGAGGTTTTATAGTCCGACGGCATTCCGGTGTCAAATATCCCGGTTCTTTTTATTTTTTAATGCCGTTTTATGGCTTTTTGTAAGGGCTGACAGTGATGAAGAAAAAGTATGTGATCGGTTCCGCGGCTGCCGCGGTGCTCCTGGCCGGTGCAGCCGGTACTTATGTAATGGCCTCCGGGCAGGATGATACCGCGGACGGACAGTATGTTATGCCGCCGGTACAGGTTGCGCTGGCGCCGGTTGAGGAAACCGGGCTGAACCGGACACTGGCCGGGGTCGGAGAACTGGAAGCCGCCCGCCAGGTGCTGGTGGCACCGGAAACCGCGGGGCGTATTACGGCTATCCGTTTTGTCTCCGGTGATACAGTCAAAGAGGGTCAGCCGCTGGTGCAGCTCAATGATGCTATCGAACAGGGAGAACTCGCGAAACTGCAGGCACAGCTGCGCAATACCGAGCAGCTTCATAACCGGACCACACAATTATTCAGTAAAAATATGGTGGCTGCCGCACAGGTGGATAATACCCGCGCAGAACGGGATATGGCACGGGGTGCTATCCGGCAGACACAGGCGCAGATCGCACAAAAAACAATCCGTGCGCCTTTCTCCGGCACACTCGGAATACGTCAGGTTCATGAAGGTCAGTATGTTCAGGCGGGTGATCCTGTCGTCAGTCTGATCAACGCTGACACACTGAAAATCAACTTTTCACTGGATGAGCAGGCTGTTCCTCAGCTCTATACCGGGCAGCCGGTCACCGTGCTGGCAGATGCCTGGCCGGGTGAAACTTTCTCCGCAAAAATTGTGGCCGTCGATCCCCTGATCGATAAATCCCGGACAGTGCGGGTTCAGGCGGAACTGCCGAACCATGACGGCAGACTGAAAGCCGGTATGTATGCAGGTGTGCAGGTTTCGCAGAAAGAAGCTTCCAGGGTACTTGCGGTGCCGGAAACTGCGGTAACTTACAGTGCCTACGGCGATACCGTGTTTGTCGCGCAAAAAAGTGAGGATAACCGGCTGATTGCCCGCCGTATTGCGGTCAAAACCGGGAAACGCTGGGACGGCAAAACAGAAATTACGGAAGGGCTGACCGCCGGTATGCAGGTGGTGACATCCGGCCAGCTCCGGTTATCTGACGGCAGCCCCATTGTACAGAGTGACAGCGACACGCTGGCTGCCGCGCAGACAACCGCATCCCGGAGGAAGTAATGACTTTTACTGATATTTTTGTCAGGCGTCCGGTGCTGGCGCTGGTTGTCAGCGCCCTGATTGTGCTGCTCGGGCTGTTTGCATTAAGCAAATTACCTGTCCGCCAGTATCCGATGCTGCAAAGCTCGGCTATCACCATCACCACCAGCTATCCGGGAGCATCCGCTGAGCTGATACAGGGTTTCGTCACCCAGCCGATTGCTCAGTCTGTCTCTTCCGTGGAGGGGGTGGACTACCTCACCTCCTCTTCTGTACAGGGGCAAAGTACCGTGACAGTAAGGATGGAACTGAACCGTGATCCGACGGCAGCCCTTGCCCAGGCAATGGCCAAGGTAAACCAGGTGCGCTATAAACTGCCGGAGCAGGCATATGATCCGGTGATTGAATTATCATCCGGGGAATCCACAGCGGTCGCCTATATCGGTTTTTCCGGCGGTGATATCGGATTGCCGGCGCTGACTGACTATCTTTCCCGGGTGGTTGAACCGCAGTTTTCTGCGATTGAGGGAGTGTCAAAAGTACAGGTTTTTGGCGGACAGACGCTGGCAATGCGGCTGTGGCTGGATGCAGAACGCCTTGCCGGACGCGGCCTAACAGCGGCTGATGTTGCGGATGCCGTACGGCGCAATAACTACCAGGCGGCGCCCGGCAAGGTCAAAGGCGAGTTTGTGATAGCCAACGTATATGTGAATACCGATCTGACCAGCGTCGATGAGTTCCGCGATATGGTGATCCACAGTGACGGCAACGGCCTGGTCCGGCTGAAAGATGTGGCAACCGTCGAACTCGGTGCGGCATCAGCCGAAACCAGCGGCCTGATGAACGGCGAATCTGCGATTTATCTGGGTCTTTTCTCCACGCCGTCCGGTAACCCGCTGGTCATTGTTGACGGTATGAAAAAGTTACTGCCGGGGATCGAAAAAACGCTGCCGCCGGGTGTAAAGGCAGAGATGGCCTTTGAAACCGCCCGTTTTATTGAGGCCTCCATTGATCAGGTAATGCAGACACTGCTGGAAGCGCTGGCGATCGTGATCGCGGTGATCTTCCTGTGTCTCGGCTCCCTGCGCAGTGTGCTGATCCCGGTACTGGCGATCCCGCTCTCCATGCTGGGCGCGGCAATTATCATGCTGGCGGCCGGTTTCAGTATTAACCTGCTGACATTACTGGCGATGGTGCTTGCTATCGGCCTGGTGGTGGATGATGCCATCGTGGTGGTGGAAAACGTCCACCGCCATATTGAGGAAGGTAAGTCACCGGTGCTGGCGGCACTGATCGGTGCCCGTGAAGTTGCGGGACCGGTCATTGCCATGACCATTACTCTCGCGGCAGTCTATGCGCCGATCGGCCTGATGTCCGGACTGACCGGCGCACTGTTCAGAGAGTTTGCCCTGACACTTGCCGGTGCTGTGATTGTTTCCGGTATTGTCGCGCTGACGCTGTCTCCGGTCATGAGCGCCTTTATGCTGAACGCCGGACAGAATGAAGGCCGGATGGCGGCGGGTGCGGAGTATGTTTTCAGCTCACTGGCTGCGGGCTACGGCCGGCTCCTGAATTTTTTGCTCGATCACCGCTGGATCACCGGCCTGTTTGCTGTCGCTGTCTGTATCAGCCTGCCGCTGCTTTACCAGCAGGCACAGCAGGAACTGGCACCGGCAGAAGATCAGGCCAGTATTCTGACCGCCGTCAAAGCACCGCAACATGCCAATCTTGCCTATGCCGAGCGTTTTAACCAGCGGCTGCATGAGGTCATGATGACGCTGCCGGAAAGTGACAGCACATGGATTATCAACGGTACAGATGGTCCGTCTGCCAGTTTCGGCGGGATCAACCTGTCTGACTGGTCAGCCCGTACCACATCCGCAGCGCAGGTTCAGCAGTCACTGCAACAGGCGGTCAGTGAGATAGAAGGCAGTCAGATATTTGTCTTCCAGCTGCCGCCGCTGCCGGGGTCAGCCGGTGGCCTGCCGGTGCAGATGGTATTGCGCAGCCCGCTGGGTTATCCGGTGCTGTATCAGGCCATGGAGGACATCAAGCAGCAGGCGCGGGCGAGTGGTTTATTTATGGTGGTTGACAGTGATCTCGATTACAACAACCCGGTCGTGCAGGTGAAGATCAACCGTGAAAAAGCCAACAGTCTGGGTATCCGCATGAGTGATATCGGCGAATCACTGAATCTGCTGGTCGGGGAGAACTATATTAACCGCTTCGCGATGGATGGCCGTTCCTATGATGTCATTCCGCAGAGTACCCGTGAACAGCGCCTGACACCGCAGGCACTGGAGCGTCAGTATGTGCGTACCCGGGATAATCAGCTGATCCCGCTTTCTGCCATTGTGACAATCAGCACCACGGTCGAACCGAATAAACTGACCCAGTTTGATCAGCAGAATGCGGCTGTTTTTCAGGCAATACCGGCTCCCGGTGTCACGCTGGGTGAGGCGGTGAATTTCCTTGAGCAGGCCGGACAGGCGCTGCCGGCCGGGTTCAGTTATGACTGGCAGTCAGACGCCCGGCAGTTCAAACAGGAAGGAAATACACTGATGTTTGCTTTCGCGGCGGCACTGATCATTATTTATCTGGTGCTGGCTGCACAATATGAGAGCCTGACAGATCCGCTGATTATTCTGATCACCGTCCCGCTGTCCGTTTGCGGTGCCCTGCTGCCGCTGGCGCTCGGCTATGCGACACTTAATATTTATACTCAGATAGGATTGGTGACATTGATCGGGCTTATCAGTAAGCACGGTATTCTGATGGTGGAGTTTGCCAATGAACTCCAGATGCATGAAAAGCTCGACCGCCGTCAGGCCATTATCCGCGCCGCACAGATACGTCTGCGTCCGGTACTGATGACCACGGCCGCAATGGTGATAGGACTTATCCCGCTGCTGTTTGCTTCCGGTGCCGGTGCCAACAGCCGTTTCGGTCTTGGTGTGGTGATAGTGTCAGGGATGATGGTCGGAACACTCTTTACCCTGTTTGTTCTGCCGGCCGTTTACACCCGGCTCGCCCGTGATCATTCCGGTATGAATGCCACGGAACGCAGCCGGGCATTACAGGCCGCAGAGAAAGCACTGAAACAAAGCCTGTAAACCGGCTGATTAATACAGAAAAGGGATAACTGAACGGTTATCCCCTGAGATTGCTGACAAAGCAGGATAAAACGTGGTTTTTCCTGCTTTGTGTTATCAGCCGAAAATCAATAAGTTGATTTTCCTGGTTTATTTTTACAACCTCTGTCGGTCATCGCCAACCCCTGCGGGTTTGTCTACGGCCTGAAGGGATAACTGAACAGTTATCCCTTTTTATTTATTTGAATTGCACATCCGGTACTGTTGTGACTTCTGCTTCGTTTTCGACGCTGAAGTTGGGTTTAGCGGTATATCCCATATAGTTTGCAATAATCACTGCCGGGAATTTCCGGATAGTGGTGTTGTATTCACGGACACTTTCGATATAGCGGCCGCGCGCCACGGCGATCCGGTTTTCACTGCCTTCCAGCTGTACCATTAAGTCGCTGTAGAGTGCGTTACTTTTCAGATCCGGATAGCGTTCTGATACCGCCAGCAGACGGGAGAGCGAGGAACCCAGTTCAGTCTGTGCCTGCTGGAATTTAGCCAGCAGCGCCGGGTCGCTCAGGTCACTGACGCTGATATTCATCTGCCCGACTTTTGCCCGCGCATTGACCACATCCTGTAAGACCTGACGTTCAAAGTCAGAAGAGGCCTGTACGGTTTTCACCAGGTTCGGGATCAGGTCAGCACGGCGTTTGTACTGGTTGAGCATTTCAGAGGCGGATGCGGTTACCGCTTCGTCCTGTGTCTGGATGCTGTTGTAGTTGGACACCATCAGTACGCCGACCAGTACCACCACACCCAGTAATCCGATAATCAGTTGTTTCATCGTATTTTCCTTATCTCAGTGGCGACTATTATTCAGGCAATCCGCCGGGGATTCAAGATAAAGCTAACTGATTGCTTTCCATGTGTTATTGGTGATTACGGTGTTACGCTGATAACCGGTAAAAGCAGAAAGCCGCTGTAAACACTTCCATGTTATACGCTAAATCATTTCGTTCAGAGCAAGGCGGCAAAGTGAGAACATCCGGGGAGCATACATCAGTATGTGACCCGGATGGACGAACGAAGCCAACGAAGCTATGGGCGGAAGGATGACGCGTATACGCTCAGGCTCGCCATCCATGGAACGCATGCTTTCTGTTTTCTTTGCCCGTCACCTGTGCCCCGGCTCTCAATACGCTAAATCATTCTGTTCAGAGCAAGACGGCAAGTGAAGGGGCACGGGGAGCATACATCAGTATGTGACCCGGATGGACGAACGAAGCCAACGAAGCTATGGACGGAAGGATGACGCGTATTTACCAGGCCCGGACAGCATCGCCCTTATAAACCTCATCCGCCTTTTTCAGAACCTCATCACTCTGGAATGCCGCGACCAGTTTTTTCAGTTTCTCGTTGTCTTTATCTGCCGCTCTGACCACGATCAGGTTCACATACGGGGAATCTGCCCCTTCCATAAACAGTCCGTCACGGGCAGCGGATAATCCGACCTGAGATGAGAAGTTATTGTTGATAATGGAAAGATACACATCCGGATCATCCAGTGTACGTGTCAGTTGCGGGGTGTCGATTTCCGCGAACTTCAGTTTCTTCGGATTTTCAATGATATCCAGTGTCGTCGGCAGATAACCGACACCGTCTTTCAGTTTAATCAGCCCCTGAGCCTGTAACAGCAGCAGGCTGCGGCCGAGGGTGGTGGCTTCATTGGAGATGGCGACGGTTGCACCGTCCGGTAGTTCGGCTGCGGATTTGATTTTTTTCGAGTATGCCGCTATCGGGAAGATAAAGGTTTTGCCGATCACTTCAAACTGATAGCCGCGCTCTTTGCTTTGCGCTTCATAGTACGGCACGGTCTGGAATGCATTGGCATCAACATCATTATTGCGCAGCGCTTCATTCGGCAGGACATAGTCATTGAAAGCGATGACTTCAATATCCAGCCCCTGCTTCTCTTTAGCCACTTTGACCACTTCATCCCAGATAGCCTGATCCGGCCCGGTGTTAATCGCCACTTTCAGCGGTTTTTCATCTTCATTCTGTGAGCAGGACACTGCCAGTAATGTGGTGCAGGCGAGCAGTGCAGATACAATAATTTTTCTCATACTATCTCCGGAACATATTGTTATGGTTATATTTTATTTACTGATAATATTATTTCGCACTGTCCAGTGCCGCACTGATATCCGCCAGGATGTCATCAATATGCTCAATACCGACGGATAAACGGATCATATCCTGTGATACCCCGGCACGGGCCAGTTCGGCTTCATTCAGCTGACGGTGAGTGGTGGTTGCCGGATGGCAGGCCAGGGATTTTGCATCACCGATATTGACCAGACGGACAATCAGTTTAAGCGCATCGATAAACTTCGCCCCTGCTTCTGCCCCGCCTTTGATGCCGAAAGACATAATTGACGCCGGGGTGCCCTGCACATATTTCTTCGCCAATGCATGCTCCGGGCTGTCCGCCAGTCCGGCATATTTGACCCAGGCAACCTGCGGATGCTGTTGCAGATATTCCGCAACACGCAGAGCATTTTCAGTATGGCGCTCCATGCGCAGTGCCAGTGTTTCCAGTCCCTGTAAAATCAGGAAACTGTTAAACGGCGATAATGCCGCACCGGTATTACGCAGCGGAGCCACACGGCAGCGGGCAATAAAGGCCGCCGCACCGAAGTGTTCGCTGTAGTTCACACCGTGATAAGACGGGTCCGGAGTATTCAGCACCGCAAAGCGCTCAGCATGCTCCTGCCACGGAAATTTTCCGGAGTCGATAACAATTCCGCCAAGTGAGGAACCGTGCCCGCCGATATATTTAGTCAGTGAATGCACCACGATATCCGCACCAAACTCAATCGGGCGGCACAGTGCCGGGGAGGCTACCGTATTATCCACAATCAGCGGGACGCCGTGACGGTGCGCTATCTCTGCCAGTTTTTCAATATCCGCGATATGCCCTGCCGGGTTGGAAATGGTTTCACAGAAAAGCGCTTTGGTATTGTTATCAATCAGGGATTCCAGCTGTGCGAAGTCATCATGATCGGCAAAACGGACGTCGATCCCGATACGCGGAAAATTATGCGCAAACAAATTATAAGTGCCACCGTAGAGTTTGGAGACACTGATAATATTGTCACCGACCCCGGCCAGGGTTTGGATTGCATAGGTGATCGCCGCCATGCCCGATGCCACGGCCAGCCCGGCAATGCCGCCTTCCAGTGCCGCCACCCGCTGCTCCAGCACATCGTTGGTCGGGTTCATGATGCGGGTATAGATATTTCCCGGTACTTTCAGATCAAACAGATCCGCACCATGCTGAGTGTCATCAAAGGCATAGGAGGTGGTCTGATAGATAGGAACCGCAACAGATTTTGTGGCCGGGTCCGGTGAATAACCGGCATGGACAGAGAGCGTTTCAAGTTTCATGTGTTCTTCCTTACCGCACAGGTGAATATTATTATTTAGACGTCCAGACGTTTAGACATTCCTTTCTTATACCGATATTCACTGCAGAGATCAAAACGGAAGTGGCAAAACAAGATGAATTTTCTTCATGATGAGAAAAAAGCCGCTGTCGGAAGCGGCCTTGATTCATGAAAGGAGTGAGAAATTATCCTTTCATGTTATTGATCAGATTGTGTGTCGTATTTTTGCGATTCTCAAATTCACTGACCAGAATCTCCAGCAGTTTTTTCTGGAATGCTTTCTGGTCATCTGACACTTTATTATGTACAGACATGGTATTGAGCAGAACATCTTTCAAAGCACGAACGACCTCACCTTCTCCCTGCAACCGTGTTCCCATCGCCATAAGAGGCTGAGAACCCAGTTGTCCGAGCGACTGTGACAAACCGGATATTGCCTGTCCGGCAATACTTTGCGCCGTCAATGCGCCCGGATTAGCCGGATTAAGCCCGTTAATTGCCATACTCCCGCCGATAACCGCAACCGTCACAGATACAATAGCCCCGACGACAGCTGCCGCTACCTGGTAATCTGCTTCATCATATTTCAGCTTTTGTAATTGCGTTGCCTGCTGCATAGCCAGCTTTTCTAATGTATCCCGCCGCTCCTGCTGGTTAACAGCATCAAGCAGCAACACGTTACATAACTCAATCACCGCACTCATTCGTTTATTATCATAATCGGATAATAAAAGAGGTATGACATGCTGTGAAAATGGCCTGATGATCTCTTCCGCCGTTTTACCGGTGACGGTATTCTGCTGAGAATACTGATTTTCAGCCACTAATCTGACGATTTCCTGGTTAACAATATTATCCGGTAATACCGATTTTTTCTGTACAAGGTCATTCTCTGGTATATAGCCAGAAGATTGTGTACTGTTATTACTAGTAATTTCCATCACAATTCCCTTTATAAATTAAACAGCCTGCTGTCCCTGCTGCAGCATTGATTTTATTCTCTGAAAAGATTCATTTCCGTACTTACTTAATTTTTCGTTCAGTGCAATCAGCTCCTTTTGCGACTCAGAAAATACGGCCATTATCTGATTCATGAGTTCCGTTATTCTGCCCATTAATACCAAATCCACATCCATATCTGCGCGATGACGGATAATATCAGCCTGTAACACGCCATTCGTCACAGAGCTGGCACTGTTTATAATTGTTGTTGTCATCATTAAAGTGGTCAGCATAGTCTGTATTTGAGCGAAAATACTGTTCATTGCCGTCTGCATTGCTTCTGATGCAAATCTGCCCGTAATTTTTCCCACGATTGCCGCCCCTGCTGAAGCAGCCGAAATAAATAATGCCATGACCACAACAACAGCCAGCACCATACCGACGATTTCCATGGTTTTTTCCAGTTTTTTCAATTCTTCCGGTGATTTCCCCTGTTCTTTAGCGATTTCGATGGCGATATCTTTAATAAACTTTTTGATGCTTTCCAGCAGTTTGGTCACCGGTTCCATGATTTTGGCCATAATATCAGGGCCACCCGTCGCTTTTACGACTTCACTGACAATGGTCATAATAACAATAACCGCTGCCAGTGCTTTTGCCATTAATCCGCCGGTCAGGGCAGTTAATACCGCCGTAATTACAGTCAGCAGCGGTCCGAGCCACTTAAATAAAGCTTGCAGGCGTTCTGCTTTCTTTATTTTTTCTGCAATATCGGCTGCATCTTTATCTGTTTTTACCTGTAATGCTAACTGCTGAAGCCGGGCCAGCTCACGATCATTTTCCAGTTTTTTCTGCGCTATTTGATCACGTAAATCAGCCAGTTTCCCCATCAGGACCGCAAGTGAATTATTATACTCAACGGTATTTTTATTATTCATACTGATCAGCGATTGTGCGGCTGACAGGCACTCTTTTGCCGATGCCAAAATCCCGGCCATAGTATTCAGTGTATTTAACTCTGATGTCAGCAATGCTAATTTTTGAGGTTCTATCACCCACATCTGATTTTGTATTTCAGGAAGACTAATAATGTCAGTCAGTAACTTTTCCAGTAGTGCTGTTTTAGCTCCGGCATCGCCACCTTTTTCCGAAAGACTTTTCAGAACAATATCAACCCCCAGCTTCCTGTTAAAAAAGACAGAAAACTCATCCTTGCTATTTATTTTTAAATTTTTATCTTCCGTGAAGAATAATCTGATACCATCAAACATCTCACCATGGTTATTAATGACAGAAAAATAACGCTCTGATAACTCGTCAACACAGCCAAGAAGAATACTGGCGTAATTATTAATATCTTCAGATAAGTCAGATTCTTTTTTTTCTGACCAGATATTTTTCATTACATTATTATTAATACTCTGATTTATTCCTGAATTTTTAATCTGTTCACCGGAAAGATTATCAGATAACAATGAAAACAGTTCACTGATTGATATTTTTTTTGCTGACATTTTATCATCATGTTGCTTTCCTGCCGGTTTCCCGTTGAGCTGTGGCTTTGTTCTTTTCGTATTATCCCGGTTATATCGTTCTCCCAGTTCTTCAATAATTTTTTCAGAATGGGATGTATTTTCCTGCTGGTTAACAACTTTACTTTTTTCTGTATCATCGATTTCCCCGGCTAATGCCCCGGAAACGGCTAATTGTGCTGATTTTATACCTGATACATCCATGTATTCACCCTTTTTAAATACGTAAAAAACCTTTTAACTCCTGAGTTAATTCACTAATCATTGTGGTAATTACTCTGAGCATATTGTCATAGTTACTGTTAATTGTGTTATATCTCTGAGAGAATTCATCAAGCGTCATCTGGAGTTCTTTTTTTATCCCATCCATAATAGTGTTATATGAATTTATTTTCCCGTGATCTAATTCCCATTCTTCATTTATTCCTTTCTTCGCCCTTTCAAAATAACTTACCTTTAATTTATCATTGAATATCTCACCGGTTTTTTTCAGTGTTTCGTTATACGAAGAAGATACTGACAAATAATCATCATTAATGAAATTAAATTTTTTCAGCCTTTCAAGAGAAATATCAAACTCCGAATTTACTTTATCGTAATCTTCATTACTTACAGGTATTTCCAGCCACCTGAACAGCGCACCCGGCATAGCAATAACATCTGCCATACCAACAACCTTAACTAACTTGCCATTGCTGTCTGTTTCTGTATTTATGTTTTTAATAACCTGAGTGCCGGATACCGGCTTTTTCATAACAGAAAAGAAATACTCCATTTTCCTTACAGCATCATTGTAGTTAACACCTGAATCAATTAACTCATCATCAATATATACTGAGCAATTATTTATTCCTTTACTGGTGTCTATTTCAAATCGTCCTTTATAGAGTGAACAATCTTTTCCATCACTGTTTTTTAAGTCACCTGTAACCGGATAATATTTCATTAATGCCAAATGTAAGTCATGGTAAAATAAATTTTGTTTGAATTTTGTTTTTTTACCGTCATCAATGACACCTTTCGAGTACTCACCATATGAACTTAATAATTTTGTTAATGTCTTATAAAATTCAGTGTACTGGCTAAACCCGTCACGATAACATCTTACGCTGATATTATGTCCGTATTTTGATGCAACATCCATTTTTTCCACAAAATAGCCAAATGTAATCATTTCTTTTTTCATGAAAAAATATTTAATATCATCCTGAACATTCTTTATTTTATCAGCAAGTTCACTTTGTGTGGTTGCCAGAATTTTTTTCAGTACAGGATCACTGATCAGTTTATTGTACTTATCCAATACTTCCAGTGCTTGTTCCTCTGTTACCCCTGAATCTGATAATACTTTATTTATTTCATTTAACTCGTAGAAAAACCGGGTTAAAACATATTTATTATCTTTATTTTCTGACAAGATATCAGCGTAATGCTGAATATCATAACCTGATGCACGCATGATTCCGGATATATCACCAATAAAACCCGCCAGTTCCCGTGGTTCTTTCAGACTATCTTTACCTTCAGCCCCGGAGATATCAGGTATAATATTATGATAATTATTTATATTCATTGACCACCTTCCAGCATTGATAAATATGCTAACGCACTTTTTCGTTCATTGTCGCTGCATGCCATTGACAGACACTGTCTGAAACTGGTCATTGCTAAAGTCTTGTCACCCGAAAATAAGTAGCTCTGACCGATATAAAAATAAGCTGATGCATTATTTTTATCCAGACTGATAGCCAGTGAATAGAGATTAATCGCTTTCTGGTATTGTTTCTGAACCTGTTTTACCGCAGCCAGACCCAGTAAATAGTTAATATTACTGAAATCATAAAGGCACAATGACCTGAAAATCTTCTCAGCCTGCTCGATAAGGCCTTTATCATAATAATCACAGGCTAATGAGTAAACATTACTGAAGTCATGGTCTTTATCCTGCCTGAATATATCAGAAAATGTTCCATTCTCCAGATAAGTAAAAATTTGTTCCACAAGTGACTTTATATCTGAATTAATATTGTCATCCATAACAACACTCCTTAATAATATCCGATTATCAAGTCAGGCCATACTATCTGATTGCACTGATAATCACTTTCATAAAATACGCCTCAGTATCATCCTGCCGGCGCACGCTGCTGCGGATCACCGCCGGCATATGCGGCCTGCTCTGCCTCATTCAGCCACAGTAAGAGATCCAGAAATTTATCCAGATCGTCATCAATAATGGTGTCGAAAACGTGATATTTTCTGAATAACGTCCGGGCCAGACGGATATCCCTGACAACCGGTACTTTGTGTTTTTCAGCATACCGGCGGACGGCCGGTGCATATGCGCCTTTCTCTTTAACGGTAATCAGCGGCATAACACCATTTTCCGGATCAAGATAGACCGCGACAGCAATATGTGTCGGGTTAACCACCACAACATCCGAGTTTTTTATCAGCGCTTTGGTTTCCGCATTCAGCAGTTCCCGGTGCTGCTGTTTACGGGCTGATTTTATCTCCTGATTACCTTCGCTGTTTTTATACTCCTGTTTAACTTCGTGCTTTTCCATTTTCATATCATTAAAAAAGAAAAAGTATTCAACAATATAATCAATCACCAGTAATGGCAGTAATAAGAGGATGAAAATAAAAATATAACGGCCGGTGAAATAAAGAAAACTGTCACTTACACCAGAGAAAGGTGCCGTAATGACCTGAAAAAGATCGCCGGTATACAGACAAACAAAAGCATAACCCGAGGATAAATAGATAATGACTGAAATCAGTGCCTTAACCAGATTTTTCAGGGATTTTTTGGTGAAAATCCGTTTAAACCCGGCAATCGGATCGATTTTTTTCAAATCAAATTTAATCGCTTCCGTCGCCACCGCAAAACGGGTCTGCATCAGGGAAACAAAGCTGACACTCATACTGCATAAAATAATCAGCGGTAATACCATCTGAAAAAAAATATCCGATAACATCCGGATATACACCGGGAGAGACAGATGATTCACATTACGTAATACCGTCTGATAGAAATGGCTGAAGGCGGACCAGTCGGCAACATAAAGCAGATACGCGATACCTGTTATATAACCGGTTGTGGAAAGCAATTCTTTATATTTAAATGAATTCCCTTTTTTGGACTCATCCTGCAATTTTTTTCTGGTAGGTTTCTCTGTTTTTTCAGCCATCGCTCCCCCTGAGAAAGTGTGTTACCGGGGACGTATCAAATAGTACGGTCACATCTGTTACCGTCGTACTGCGGAACAGTATCAGCGCCAGTAAAAAAGCAATAATACTTTTTATTGAAAGCGATAATGAAAACGGGTTCAGCTGTGAATTATACAGCGCCAGAATGCCCAGACTGACCTCGGAAATAAATAGAATAATCAGTACCGGCATACAGAACAGCAAAGAAAACGACAGACTGTTTGTCAGCCAGTCAAATACCGCCGCGTACCGTATTTCTGTCAGTAATGAGCCGGGCGGTAATAAACGGAAACTGTCCCGGAGTGAGGCCACCAATAATACCAGACCATCATTGAGCAGAAAAAAAGAGACGGAAAACAGATTCATGAAGGTGGAAAACGGCGAAGCATCTGTCCCGGTTGTCGGGTCAGCCGTATCACTGATATTCGCACCCCGCTGGTTATCAATATATTCACCGAAAGCGGCACAAATAAAGAACGGTGTGCTGTAAATCAATCCCATCACTGTGCCGGCAATGATTTCACTCAGCACACTGAGCAGTGAAATATCCCCGCCGGAATGACTGTCATTGCCGCCAAGGCACAAAGCCAGGATACAAATTACAATCCCCCGCGAGGTACGGCTGAGAATAAATTTATCATTCAGAAACGGCAGAAAAGAGAAAGCCGCAAATAACCGCACACTGCTGAGCAGAACGCTCTGAAGCAGATCATGAAACCAGGAGAATAGCAGCACCGGAAATTAACCTGCCGCCGTTGTACTGAGCGCGAGTGAGAACATTTCACGGGCATAATTAAGCATGGAATCCCCCAGCCAGTTGAGCTGCATTAAGATGCAGATAAACACGGCAATCAGTTTCAGCCCGAAGGGCAGTGTTTGTTCCTGGATCTGAGTGACAGTCTGCAACAGGCCGACAACCAGCCCTACCACGGTGGCGACGGTCACCGGCAGCAGCGATAATATAATCACCAGATAAATGCCCTTATCTGCCGCATAAATAACATCCATGTTAAATATCCATAAGTTCGAGATACTGAGACACCAGACTGGTGGATAACAATGACCAGCCATCCAGCGCAATAAATAAGATCAGTTTGATCGGCACCGACAGTGTCACCGGACTCATCATCATCATTCCGAGCGCCAGCAGTACACTGGATACCACCAGATCAATCACGATAAACGGCAGATAGAGATAGAAGCTGATCAAAAAAGCTGACTTGATTTCCCCCAGTGCATAGGCCGCCAGCAGCGGAAAAAAGGCAATATCACGAGCATCATTCAGTTCCGGATCCGTGTCTTCATCAACACCGGCTTGCGCAAAAAAAGACAACAAAGGTTTGTCCGCATAACGGAAAAGATAGTCCCGGTAATCCTGCAATCCTTCATCCGCAAAACGTGACAGTGATTCCGGCTGTGATAATTCCACCGGGTTCTCAGCTACATAATGGTACGTTTTACTGACCAGCGGGAACATCACCACCATCGCCAGAATAAACGCAACGGCGTTGAGCACCATATTTGACGGCACCTGCTGCACACCCAGCGCGTTACGCACCATCACAAAGACAATGGAAAATTTCAGGTAACAGGTTCCCGCCGCCAGAATAAACGGTAAAACAGATGCCGCAGCCAGCATCAGCATCATCGAAACAGCGCTGTCAGTCATCATCCGCCCTTATGAAAAATATGATGAATTTCCACGGCATACTGTTCCCCGATGCGCACCAGTTCACCCTGTGCAAAGCGCTGTCCGTTAATTTCCAGCGTGATCAGGTGATTATCCGCTGCCGGCAGTACCAGTTTATCGCCCGGCTGCAAGGCCATCAGCTCAGACAGCGGAAACACTCTGCGGTATTGCAGAAAATCCACCTGAACCGGTATTCTGCTGCTGTCAAACACCGCATTTTCCGGTACGGAAACCGGCTCTTCCGCAACGATCCCGCGTGCGGCGATAACCGTTTCATCCTGTTCCTGTTTCAGTGTCATCTGAAAATAGCCTCCTGCTCTCAGAAATCGCTGGTTTTGTGTAATGAAAAGGACATCGCCTTCAGTAATCTGCTGAATTACCCCGGTAAATGTCCGGGTTGAACCTATATAAATTCCGGCATTTACCGGAACAGAAAGATCCTGAGCCAGCGGTGTGCCGGTAATATCAAACCTGCCTTTCGCGCCAATCAGACAGAAATCAATCCCCTCTCCGCTGAATGCAAGCTTACGGATGCCATCTGCCGGGGGTATTGCGGTACTGAGTTCCGGGAAATAATATTCCGGAGAGAAAAAAGGCAGCCTGATCTCTTTTTTATGTTCATTAATCAGTTCAGTCAGATATTTCTCCGGAATGATTTCCCACGGAATGGTATTTTCACCAATTAAATAATGGAGAAATGATTCGACATCAATTAATACATCCAATATATTCTGTGTATTAATCAGGCGGAAATAAATAACACGCCTGTTAATTTCTTTTTTTTCAGGAAGGTAACAGCTCAGGTAATCCATTGCCTGATATGTATCATAATACATTTATTTTATCCGTTTATAATATATCAATATTATCAATTCCATTTATATTCACTATGGATTTCAATCGCCTGTTAAGTGACTCTGAACAGGTTTCCAGTTTAAACCGCCCCGGTTTTTCCCGGTAAATAAGCACCGGTTCCGGCGGCTGATGTTTCTGTCTGAAATAATAAGAACAGTAATAATCAGGCCTGCTGCTTTCCGGGGAACCCTGATTTTTTCCGGTGTGGCAGATGGTCTGAGATACTTTTTCCTGCTCATGTTGCCACAACGGAAGATGTTTTCTCTCCGGGGAAACAGCGGAAAGCCGGAAAACAGGAAGTTCCGGCAGCACGGGGGCGATAATCTGTACCGGCTTGACACCGGGGTCAGCACAATCGCTGTCCGGCCGATATTCCGCCGGAATGCTTTCTGCCTGAGTACTTTCTGCCTGAATACTTTCTGCCTGAGTACTTTCTGCCTGAACGCTTTCTGCCTGAACGCTTTCTACCGGGATTATTTCCGGTTTTTCTGCAGATATCACATTAGCAGGGCTTTTATCAGACCGGGTATCTCCCGTATTTTCATATAAATAATATTGATCAATATTATTCAGACATACTGTATTTTTTATTTTTTCCGGTAATAGTGTTGATATCAGTACAATATTATGTCTGTCCCGGAAATGATAGTCACTTTTTTTTATCGTCATCTGACAATACACTTTATTTCTATAATGATATTTATCATTACTGAATTGTATTGGTGAGCAGTTCACCGGGGCAGTATTGTCATACTGTTTTTTTTCCTTTTTTTTAATCATCCCGGGTAATAAATCGGCTATCTGTTTATTATCAGCATTATCATAAAACCCGAATTCCGTCTCATCGCAATAAGATTCAATATTCATTATAGCTTCCTGTTTGTATTTATAGGATGAAACTATCGCTCACTATATAATCCGAACTTAATTACTTTCTTTTTCAGACTATTTATCACTTTATGGCTTTCTGCGATATCATCCGCAATCTGCGCCAGCAGAAGAGACGATTCATCAACCCGGACACGGACATCCAGAATGTGTTTGCGGTATATTGCCTGCTTGCGCCGGCGCTCATTCAACTCTGTATAAGATAATAATCCGCGGCACCCGAAATCAATAATTTGCTGCTCTAATCCATTGATTAACAGCAAGAGTTTATCTTTATTTTCCTGTTCCTGCCGGTGACGCTGGTGCAGTTGTGCCAGTGCCGCCTGAGCATAATGCTCTTTCAGGCTGAAGTGCGCGATCAGTTGCTGCAATTCATTGCGTGAGCTGTTCAAGCAACCTGCCTGTTTCGTCCGCTGCAACGGATTCCGACGGTGACTGACACAAAAAATGACGCATCGGTAACGTCAGTTCAACGGCCTTGTCATTCTCTGCATTCAGTCCCGGTTTATATTCTCCCAGCTCCACCAGCAGTTTCAGTTCATTCTGTTTAGCCAGTAATGCCCGGAAGCGCCCGGCCGCCGCCAGATGCCCGGGAGAGACAATCTGTGACATAACGCGGCTGATACTGGCCGGTATATCAATCGCCGGGTAATGATTTTGCATCGCCAGCCGCCGGGAGAGGTAAATATGCCCGTCGAGAATCGAACGTACTTCATCGCCAAAACCATCCGGCTCATTTTCACTATCAAGCAAAACCGTATAAAACGCAGTAATCACCCCGGTAGTCGTGGCGCCGGGACGTTCCAGCAGTGCCGGTAACTGCTCAAATACCGATGCCGGATACCCCAGCCGGACAGGAACTTCACCGGCACTCAGCGCCACATCCCGTAATGCCCGGCCATAGCGGGTCAGAGAATCAACAAACAGAATCACTTCTTTCCCTTCGTCACGGTAATATTCAGCCAGTGACGTTGCCACCAGCGCCGCATTACAGCGATCCACTGCCGGTTTATCCGATGTTGAGCAGACCAGAATGCATTTTGCTGCCTGCGGACTGTTGCGCAGCTCATCAATCAGTTCGGTCACTTCCCGCCCGCGTTCACCGATCAGAGCGATGATGAAAATATCCGCCTGTGCGTGTGTAATCAGCATATTCATCAGCACCGTTTTACCGCACCCGGCTCCGGCAAAAATCCCCAGCCGCTGACCTTTTCCGCAGGTCAGCAGTGCATCCACCGCTCTCACACCGGTCGGCATGATCTCAGTGATACGCTGCCGGGACAGCACATCGGGTGCTTCGCTATTGATGGGGCGTGAGATAACCCGGTTATCCGGTTCTGTTATCTCACTCAGCCTGGCCAGCGTATTACCGGACGGATCAATCACCGAGCCCGGGATCTGCGGTGTGAATGTCAGTGTCACCGCGCTGCCGGTCGGTGCGATCACCGTTGTCAGCGTCAGCCCGGATGCCTGTCCGATCAGGCTCAGCAGGGTATTGTGCTCATTAAACCCTACCACCTGAGCCCGGCCGAGCAGCACCCGGCAGGATAAATCCTGCCATAACAGACAAATTTCCCCGATAAAGACATCCGGCAGCGGTGCTTCCAGGTAATACCCGCGGATATGCACCGGAAATGCCCGCCGGCTGAGTAATGCATTGAGCATAATCAGCTTTTCAGAATCAGCGCATGACACTGCTGACTGAGACGGACAAACTGATCCAGCGCCTGCACAAATGACTCCGCACCGCTGACAGCACTGCTGCTAAAGCAGCCGACCAGCTCCGCACCGTTATCCGTCTGCCGCAGCGCCGGTAAGCCCGGACAAAACAGTGCGGTCGGCTCTTCTGTCAGGATATCCAGCAGTGCGCCTTTGACGTCCGGCAGCAATGCCGGTAAATCTGCCGGCAGCGGCGCCCAGATAACCGGATACTCATCAACCACCGCAATATGAATCACCTGCTGCTCCCCCAGTGATAATGAGATTGTTGAGTGATTATCCAGCGCTGTAGTTTCCGGCACCAAATCGCCGCGCCCGATCAGTTTCATTCCTTCTGTTACCAGTGTTGCAAGATCCATCTTTAATTTCCTTTTTTATGACATTAAACAGAGTCAATCACCGACACCTGTGCCGACGGCACAATTTCAGAAAATGACAGCACAGCAATTCCCGGATAATGCAGTTCGATCAATTTTCTGACAAAACGGCGGATATCCATGGCCGTCAGTAACACGATATCCTGCCGGTGCTTCAGTGGTGTCATCACCAGCGCCATCGCATCATAGAAATGATCAAGCTGCGCCGGTTCGAGATTAATAAATGTGCCGCCCGCTGACTGGCGTATCCCCTGACGGATCATTTCCTCCAGCGGGTTTGACAATACCACTGCCCGCAATACCCGGTCACAGGCAAAGTGTTCCGAAATATAGCGGGCCAGATGGCTGCGGACATGCTCAGCCAGTACCAGCGGATCTTTCTCTTTCTGAGCCCACTGCACCAGTGCGCCAAGAATAATTTTGATATTGCGGATGGATATCTGCTCTGCAATAAGCCGCTGAAATACATCGGCAATACGCTGAACAGATAAATAGCGGTAACACTCTTTCAGCAGTTCCGGATATTTATTTTCCACATTATCCAGCAGTGTCTTGGTTTCCTGGATGCCCAGTAACTCCTGAATGTTTTGCGTCATTATTTTGCTGAATTCATTAAAAAATACGGTAATCCCGTGTTCTGTGACCATCCCGGAAGCCCGGCATATCTCATCGTATTTTTTATCTGTCCAGACTGTTTTTTCGCCGCTTTCCGGCTGAATACTCTCAGACTCAATATTCAGTGAATCAAACGCATCATTAATTTCAGTGATTCTGTATTTATCCGGATAACTGTAAATCGTACCGGACTGAATCTCATTGATTAAAACCATCGCCTTCTGTTCCGGTATTTCCCGACTGTAATTGATGATGATACCGGGTAAAAAGAAACCATAGCGGAAGGCAAATTCCTCCTGTAACCAATCCGTAATCTTCTGTTTTTCAAACAGCGTCTGATAGCGGCTGTGGAGTGTAATAATCAGCGGAATAGCTTCATTATTTTCCGCCGTCAGTCCGCGCGGGGCAAAATCGCCTGCTGATGGCGCAGATGCGGCCGGAGAACGGCTGTCAGAGCGGCTTTTTGCCGGATCAGATGCCTGCTTCTGCTTGTTCTGTCTGAGACGCATTCCGTAGAAAAACATCAGTCCGGCCGCCAGCAGACCAAAAACACCGGCCGGAAACCCCGGCAGCATTCCCATACATAATGCCAGTACGGCGGTCACAATCAGGGTAAAATCATGAGAAAACAGTTCTCTGACAATATTGGCCCCTAAATTCTGATTGGTGCCGCTGACCCGGGTGACAATAAACCCCGCGCTGATAGCAATCAGCAATGCCGGGATCTGCGCCACCAGACCATCACCGATCGTCAGCAGCGTGTACGTGCTCAGTGCCTCACTGAACGGCATCGACATTTGTGCGACGCCGATACCGATTCCGCCGGCAAAATTCACGAAAATAATGACAATACCGGCGATCGCATCCCCTTTGATAAACTTCATCGCACCGTCAAACGCCCCGTACATCTGGCTTTCCTGCTCCAGCTCTTTACGGCGTTTACGCACTTCTTCGTTATCAATCAGACCGGATTTCAGATCGGCATCAATACTCATCTGCTTGCCGGGCATACCGTCAAGGGAGAAACGCGCCGCCACCTCTGCCACACGCTCCGAACCTTTGGTAATGACAATAAACTGCACCACCGTCACAATGGCGAAGATAACAAAACCAACCACAATATTTTCGCCGATAACAAATTCACCAAATGACTGAATGATATTCCCGGCGTCCGCATCCAGCAGGATCAGACGACTGGTGCTGATCGACAGCGCCAGCCGGAACAGTGTGGTGATCAGCAAAAGTGCGGGAAAAGAGGTAAATCCCAGAATCCGGGTAATATAAAAAGAGAGCAGTAACATCAGGATAGAGATCACGATGTTCAGGCCGATCAGAAAATCTACCAGCATTTTCGGCAGCGGAATGATCAGCATCGCGATCACCATGACCATAATCAGCAGTACCGCGATCTCCGGCCTGCTTTTGACCGCATGAATAAAAGTTGTCAGCATAGCAATCCATTGCCGGTGAAAGTTATAAGATATTAATAGTTTTGCTCATAAGGGCTTTCAGAAAAGAAACCACTTCCGCTTTTCCTGCTTCCTGCAAAAAAAGCGCTTCCGGTATCTCACCAAAAATCACAATCAGACGCTGTAAAATACGCGGTCTGTTTTTGTCATCTTCTGCCGCCGCCAGCAACGCATCGGTTTCTGTCTGAAATGCTTCATAGTCACCCAACCCGGAAATCAGTAACTGATTCATCCGCGTTTCCTCCGCCAGCACCGGCTCTGTACAGTCAAGTGAAGCAATTTTCTGATGAAACATATCATTCAGTGAAATAAGCTGATTCAGTGTATGCAGCCGGGTGGTCAGTTCCCCGAACTCACTGTGATGGCTGCAACTCGGCAGCGCGGCCGCCATATCACACACCAGTGAGTCACGGACATAATTCAGCAGGCTTTTGACCCGGCTTTTCCGGTACTGCTCCAGCCATACTTTCCACAAATACAGCATATCGAACTTCCAGCTGATGTAACTGCGGTACACCATTCTCAGCTGCGCGCAATCCAGCTGTGTCACCGGTGCATACTGGCGGATTTTCAGTGCGATATTGATTCCGGCACGGGTTTCCTGCGCATATTCGCCATAAAGCAACTGCTCAATTTCCGCATCAATTTCAGCCGCTTCTTCCGCAGAAAACGGCAGCTTCCGCAACAGGGCGCGCAGTGCCATCACATAGTCGCTGGGGTCCGGAAACAGATTGCGCACATAATCAAGAAACTCACGTACTGAACATGCGGAAGCGGTAAACCATTTCACAACCCGATCCAATTTTGTCTCCGCGCCCCCCATGCTGTTTTTCTGCTCCGATGCCGGTAACTGACTGATATGCTCTTCTTTTCCGTACTGCCGGCGGTTAAACTGCGACAACACCATAGCCATATCATCCATCACGTCCATCATCTGCTCGGCATGGTTTTCTGTCTGGTTTTCTGCCGGACGCTGCTCCGCAACCCTCTCACCCTGTTGTTTTTGTGGTGCGACCGGCGGACGGAACGAGCCGGATAAGCCATTTATCATATCAATAGTCCTGCTTCAGTTTTTTCATCATCTCAATCCCTTGTTTATTCTCATTATTAAACGGGACATGTCCGGAGATCTCTGTATCACTGAAAAAATCCTGCTGAAGAATACGGGGCTGCAATAGAAAAAGCCGGACCATTTTTTCTGTCTTCACTGATTCAAACTGAAACAACCGGCCAGCCAGCGGGATATCCCCCAGCAACGGAATTTTATCGTTATGGCGCCGGGTATTTTCCCGTGTGTATCCGCCAATCAGCAATGTATTCCCCTGAGCGACCCTGGCTATCGTACTGATATTTGTCCGGTTAATGACAGGTAAGGCATCTTCGCTGCCGGTTCCGTCAGCCTCTTTTTTCTGTGCACCGTCTTCCAGATCAATGATCATCTCAACTGATTTTCGCTGGTTGGCTATCCGCGGTGTCACACTCACCTTTGTACCATACGTGATACTCTCCAGAGATGACATTCGTTCTCCCTGTAACTTGCTGTAAAATGTAGTGTTATTATCAAAAATAGCAGGGGTGTTATCCTGAGTCAGGATAATCGGCCGGGATACCATGTTGGCCTGCCCTTTCGCTGACAATGCCCTGATTTTACTGAAGAATGAAAAACCGGTGAATTGATTAAGCTCGCTGAGATTAAACGCCACTTTCATGTTTCCTGTGCCGTAATCGGCCTACCAGTTGATCCCCAGCTGATCGGCTTCATTTTTTGATACATCAATAATCCACAGTGATAATTCGATCTGCGGTTTGGCCGTATCCAGTTGCTTTATCAGCTGATTGATTAAGTGCAGCGCATTACGCTGACCTTTTAACAGCAGACTGTTTTCTCCCTGCAACGGTACAATCCGCACCCGCTCACCACCCAGCCAGACGGTTTCAGCCGGCTGAATATCGCCCTGTTCTGCGTCCTGCGGCACCAGCCCGGTTTTTGCCGCAGGCCCTGAGTCCAGTAATTCCCGCAATGCTGACGCCACCCCCGGCAAGATCAGGCTTTTTCCCCTCGACGTAATTTCCCTGTCCTGCACAAAACTGTTCTCCAGCTTAACGAGCTGAATATGCTCATCTTCCGGCGAAATCCCCTGCTCCTCTATACTGTGCTGTGCCTCAAGCGCATCCGCTGCTGACCGGATAAGGCTCAAATAGCGCGGAGGAGCCGTGATATACAAAATCCGCTGCTGCCGGTCAGATGTCAGCGGATATTGCGCATCAAACAGCCCGGTTTGTTTCAGAAAAACCGTCAGTTCATGGCGGGTGATGGCATTCAGCGTCAGCATCGATGATTCAATCTCATTGCTGCTGTAAATATAGAGAGTGCGATTTTCCCTGTATGACACCAGTGACATAGTCTTCAGCATCTGCGATAGCGCAGCCTGCGGGTCCGATAAATCAAATGTGCCGGAAATTTTCTTTTTCTTCACCGCATCCGACGAAATAATCATGACGTCCAGCCTGCCTGCCAGTGCATCGAAAAAATGGTCCAGCCGTGTTTCTTTCGCCACATACTGCTCCTGAAGCGGCGGTTTTTTTTCATATAACACGACCTGTTCCGCCATCACCGGCAGGGAAAGCAGACAGAAAACGAAGCAGAGCAGTTTCCCGGCACTATTTTTTAACCGCATGATTTAAATTCCTTATTTTCCGGGGGGACATGCCAAATAGTATTTTGATTTCATTAGAGAAATGGGATGCCGAGCAGTAACCGTTATCTGCCGCGATACGGGTCAGTGAGTGTTCTTTTACCAGGATATCCAGCACGGAAGCCACGCCGCGCCAGTGCCGCAGCTGATACTTACTCTGATTACCGATATAACGCTGACACAAACGCCTGAAGTGAGTGCCGGATAACCCGTAGCGCTGGCTGATATCCCGGATATTACTGTTTTTGCAATCCGCGGCACTGATCAGATGTTTTACCAGCCAGTAATGCTCAGAGTGACGCAGTGTATTCAAAAACGTTTTTATCTCGCTGTTTTCGTTCAGCATCTCACAGACAACCCGGTATTCCGGATTATCCGCGTCCCCCAGAACAGAAAAAATTACCTCGTAATTCTGACTGGCTGTATTCTCTGCGATTTCATCATTCTCTTTTTGTTGAAAATGATAATGACAGTCTATAAATGCCAATAATTTTATGCATTTTGAAAGCGGAAAACAGTAATCAGCCTGCCCACCTCCGCTGCATCCGCCTGTATTATATATATCATTATAAATATATATCCGACTTATCTTTTCCATATGAATTCACATCATCCTTTTCATCCGAATATATAACAGATACGTGTGCGACATTAAACGCTTATTGAACAATCTAAAAATTGAGAGTGAATTTAAAATATCACACTACTTTTTACTACCATTTTTTTATAAAACTCACTACCATTTAAAAAAACTGGCATCAGGATAATCACAAATTATAAAACATACAAATTTATCACTTGGGATAATTAATGAATAAATTATATAACATAATAATAATGGGAGATTCATCCGGAAAAGAAATAACATTGCCTTCCGGTAAATATCATATTAATAATAACGATACTATTGAATCTGATGAAGCGCTGATACCCTTGTCTCTCCCGGTTCCTGATTCATCACTGTACTGTATCGAACTAGAATTATATGAGAGCTATTATTATGTTTCCTGCATCACACACAGTAACGACGTGATAACGATGGATATCTGCTATAACACGCCGTTTTCTTACCAGGGAAAACCTTTTTTCGCTATAAAAGAACAACATGACACCTGGAGCGGGGACATATTGTCAATGAAAGGAACAACCGGCAGTCGCAGACGTTCCCGGAGACCTCTTTTTTATGTGTTACTGATATTATCGGCCATACTGACAGCAGGCTTCATATCCGGGAAGAACAAAAATAATACAGATGCGAACAACCATACGATAAATCACGAAGATATTATACGCAGTCATACAAATAACAATGAATACATTATAAAAAATAATAATATCCTTGTATTTACATCAACCGAAAACAATATCAACAAGATAAAGAATGATCTCCCGGGGTATACCATTTATTCAGTTAATAAATCAGACATAAAAACAGATAAAAATGATATTATTATCATGCTTGACATTAATAAAAGAAAAGAAATCATTCATATACATGATGAAAATAAAACTGTTAACCCGGAAATACTGACTATCCCTGATGAGTTCAGAGACGACATTACCATCAAAACATTATCATTCAGTGATATTGTTAAATTAATAAATGACCGGTTCAGAAAGACGTCAATCAGGTATTCTGTAAAAAAATCAGGAAATACCATTTTCATTTATGCAGACACGAGGAGAAATAAAGAAATAAACGATATTATTAAAGATATTAATACCTCGATATTCTCAGCCCCGGGAAATACGCTGGTACAGTACAAGGAAATCCCCTCCCGCGAAATTCATCCGGGAGTATATGGATCAGTCAATTATATTCATCTGTCTGATAACCACACAAAATTTATCTCTGATAATAAATAAGGATATTTATGCCGGATATTGCCCCAAAAAATGTTGCAATTACATTTTCCACACTGACGGAGCAGTTTAAGTCACCGATTCATGAAGACAATGTAGAACTGAACAAACTGATGAACAATTTGCAGTCGGGTAATAAAGACACCGCCAATGCTTATGATATGGCGATGTTACAAGCCTGTTCATCATCACTGAATATTAAGTGCTCCGCCCTCTCGGCAATGATTCGCCAGCACAAAGAAAACCTCTCAACACCGATCGGTAATATGCGCTGATTTATGGCGTAAAAATGACAGGATGCAGACAGCTGCACGCCTGTCATTCTCCGTAAAAAGGATTTTATGATGTCATCAATTAATCAGATTTTACCTGTTTCAAACATCACCGGTGTGACAGAGTTACTGGCCGATCTCGCCGGCCGGGAGCAGTCCGCTAACCGGAACCTGGTATTACCGGAGAGTGCAGGAAAAAATCTTCACCGGAAAACGCAGGCTCTGGCCTCAAAAAAAACTGCCACTGATACCAGCGATGTCATGATGATGCTGGAAAACCAGGCGGTGATGGCCAAATGGCATACTGAGATCAGCTTTTATTCACGTATGCTGCATCTGACCCTGAATGCCGCCGATACGGTGATTAAGGGTCAGTAATGCGCAATATATTGTTTATACTAATAATAGCAGGAATGGGACTGCTGCTCGGTGGCTGTAATGACGGTACCATTCTGTCATCACTGAATCAGCGTCAGTCTAATGAAGTGCTGGCCGCACTGCACAAACACCAGATTCAGGCGGTGAAGATCCCGCAGGGAAAAGGACTGTTTACGATTTCAGTGCCGGAAGAACAGAGTCGTCATGCCATTCATATTTTGCAGGAATACCATCTGCCCAGTAATGAACGAATCGAAATTGCAGGTATATTTCCGTCAGATTCACTGATTGCCTCCCCGCAGTCAGAAAAAGCCCGCCTGATTTCCGCTATTGAACAACGCCTGGAACAATCGCTGCTGTCATTTGATGCGGTTACCGAAGCCCGTGTTCATCTCAGTTATCCGCTGTCCGGGCCCGGCAGTGCTAAAAAACAGCCGGAAATTCCGCGGGCTTCAGTACTGATTTATCATTCAGGGATTGAGGATGAAGTGCAGTTCACCCGGGATATTCAGCTCTTTGTGATGAATGCCTTTAACGGACTGACTGATGAAACTGTTTCGGTGATCCTGTATCCGAGAAAACCGGTGATATCCCTTCCGCTGCAACCGGAAAGCACAGGCCTGTCACCCTTTTTCCTGCTGTTTCCCGCCGGTTTAATGCTGGCAGTCACCGGTTATTTCCGGCGCGCGCAACTGCGGGCATTTCTGATGCGGCAGAAGGTAAAACATCATGAATAACCGGTTTGATATACAGAGCGCTGTTACCAGGGTGATGTACCAGCCGGCAGATTATCTGCACAGCAGCCGTTTATTTGCCGGACTGCCTCCCGCAGCACAATCGGCGTCATACCGCAGAATGCAGAATGCAGCCATCATGGATTACTACCGGCTGCCGCATGAACGGGATTTTGATCTTTATTCCCCGCTGACGATCCCGCTGCTGCGCCACTGGATACAACTTCCGGCAGTCTGTCACTACCTGAGTAGTCTTATCCGTCACGTTTATGATCTGCCCGGTGAGACTGAATCAGATCAGGTGCAACAGGCATTCCTGTCTCTGTGTTCTGTTTTGTCACTCCCCGCGTGGCCGGAAGCACAGACACTGCAGGACATTCCGGCCGTTCTGCCGGGCCTGATCGCCATGACACAATTATTATCCGGTTTTTCTCCCGCACTGGCGGCCCGCTTTCAGCTGATGACAGATGCCACTTTACCGCAGGCAGATATACGGCTGCCGCATCTGCCCGATTCCCTTTTACCTCTGGTATTACATTATGTGCCGTTTACTGCCTGATTCTCTGCTGTCACACGTCAGACACGGCGTGCTGATCAAACATCGTCATATCTCCGCACTCTGCCGTCTCACTAATTTGACCCGGCAGGCAAACCATCATGCTGCCCGCCTGATAAAACAGGCTGAAGACAGGGCAGAACAACATCGCAAAGCGGGATTTGATGCCGGTTTTCAGCAAGGGCTGGCGCAGGCAATGCCTGAACTGATGCGGGTGATAAATGAATATAAATGGGTTATTCATCAAAACCTCGCCGGCGCCATTTCCGGCCTGGAAACGGAGTTATCTGCATTTTTTGATGATACCGGAATACGTTTTAAGCTGATTCGCCAATTAGTTGAACAGTTTTCCGCAGAGTGCGAATGTGAATTAATGCTTCCGGCAGCGCTTAAAAGTGTAATGGCTGAATATCCGGATATTGCTGTTCCGGTTTCTTTTCACTTTAATCACAACATTATATTGCGTACCGGAAAAAAGTTGCTTTATCTGACACCGGAAACGTTTGCACATGAAAAAATATCGCAGATAAATGCCGGTATTGTTTCCGTAAATTCCGTATCTATTCCAGGTGATTGCTTATAATGATACAAAACAGGATAACAACAATGAGAACAGATGTAACAACCGGAAAGCCGGAGATTATACATAATAGTGATGACGGGAAAGCCAAACGATTGCATGACTGGCTTATAAAAAATTACAATAAAAAGGAGGATGTTTATCTTGGAATGCAATCAGAAGGTATCGATAGCGATAATACCGGTAACAATATTCAAGAAAAAATAAAGTTATTAATTGCTATTGAAAATAAGTTAATTAAAAAACCAGAATATTCTGATACAGAAATGCGTAAATCAGTAAGCCAGGTTGGCGGAGACATTGTTAACTACCATGCCTTTTACCAACAATATCTTCTTAAGATGGTAAATCAAAAACAGTTAGGATTAGCACCGGATGTACTTTCCGCTGATTTTGACCGGGATAATAACAAAGACGACTGGCTTACTGCACTTAGCTGATAATATCTGTTATATCAAAGCAATAACAACAGGAATAATATCGATATTTAAATAAATTGTTTGCCGTTCAGTAAAACAGTCTCTGCCCTGAACTGATTTGAACGCATCTGAATATGCGGTTCATGCGGATGTTCTGATGCTTCAGCTTTACCGCTGAGGAACCATTCGATTGGCGCATCTAATAATTCAGATAATTCAATAAGATGATGGAGACTGATTTTACTGACACCGCGCTCATAACGGTTAAATTGTTGCTGACTGATATTCAGTTTTTGCGCTAATTTAACGGTTACAATCCCGAGTTCTTTACGTCTTGATTGGATTCTGTGGCCTAAGACTGCATAAAAGTCGGAAGTTTCCATAATGTCTACCTATTTTCTCTATAAGTCGTGAATTCAATTAAGTAAAATTACTTAAAAGCTATATTTTTATATATTAATTTTTTGAATAAAAACAAAGTACTTCTCGCGAAATACTAAAAGTTATGAATACTACTGCTTTAATCATGACGTAACATTTAAATTTAGTTTAATATCAATGTCACAATTCAAAGAAGTTTCATTGTCTCTGAAAAATAAACAGATTTATCTGAAATCCAATGAAAATGCTCAATCAGCTTCACCGGCTCAGCCAATTAACGATTAAGCGTCACAAAAAAAACGGGAGAATCTTTATTACGATATCAAAATTTAAAATCACTCTGAATATTTAAGACAATTCCCTAAACAAAATAAGACAGGGGTTATTAACTAGTCACATAAAGATAAGTAATATCTCTCGTATAATTACTTAGTCTATTTATGATTAATTTTTTCCCTGTCCTTTTATACTATCCGTAGCATCCGTCAAAATAGTGAGGAAATGTAAATCAGGATGTCTGATTATATACTAATCCATCCTCTGACCACGATTCCTTGATCTAACCACATAAAAAGTGAAATAGATCACATGTAACAAAATATTTTTCACCAATCTACATCAATTTAGTGATTGAGGTCACATTTTAACCGTTAATTTGTCTAAAAAAAAAGCTGAGTGACGAAAAAAAGACCATAAACAAACCAACCTGCCATCCACAGGATGAATTCATTGAAAAACCGGCAGTAAACACAAGTATTTATAATTACGCATTTACACACCATCTGGCCACTTTTGTAATTATAATCATCTAATTATTTTTAGATAGACATCAGTTATGCTGCCCGGACAAAAAACCATTAAAATCTGACATTAACAGTGAGTAAGTGTTTCATGCTGTATCATGAAAATTTCATTTTAATAATAAGTTTTTATTCTCAACAAAAAAAGATATCCAGCAGGATATTGTAGTATCCCCCTTGTAATTTGTAACTTACTTGTTGTAATTGTAATTTTTTTTTTATTTTTTTTCACTTAATCTTTTACTTATGTCAGAATAATTGAAATTATTTCAGATATATATCAATAAGTTAAATATAAATTGATGTAGAGCAATCGTTATTTATAATACTAAATAGGTATAATGACAGGCATCACTTACCGGTATTTTGTAAAATGACTTATTGATTAAAACCCTGTTTAATAATTAAAAATACTTTTATTCTCCTGCTTATATATTATCGCAGGGAAATCATTTGGGTTATGTCACCTTATTGCAGGCATAAAAAAAGCACCTCTGAAGGTGCTTTTTATTGGTACGTAAAATTAACGGCCGGCTTTCAGCTTCTGATAGTAGCTTTCATAAAGCACACTGGCGTCCCCCACATCATCCTGCCACTGCCCTTTACGGATAGTTTCTTCATCCGGATAAAGTGATTTGTCATTGACAATCTCAGCCGGAAGCTGTTTTTTCGCCGCAAGATTCGGCGTCGGATATCCGATAGTCTGCGCAACCTGCGCTGCGATTTCCGGACGCAGCAGGAAATCAATCAGCTTATGCGCACCTTCCGGATTTTTGGCATTGGCGGGGATGGCCAGGCTGTCCATCCAGAAGATACCGCCCTCTTCAGGCCAGACAACATCAATATTGAGGCCGGACTGACGCGCCACATAGGCCGAGCCGTTCCAGATCATCCCGACATTCACTTCCCCTTCCATAAACGGATTGGCCGGGTTATCGGAGTTAAAGGCTAAAATATTCGGACGCAGTTTTTGCAGCTCTTTATACGCCTGCTCAATTTCTGCCGGATTAGTGGTATTCGCTGAATAGCCCAGTTTGCTCAGCGCAATCTGAAACACTTCACGGGCATCATCGGTCATCAGCAGACTGTTTTTATAGTCCGGTTTCCACAGATCCGCCCAGGAGGTTACCGATGACGGATCGACTTCATCACCATTGATACCGATAGCGGTTGCACCCCAGATATAAGGGATCGAATAATCATTTTCCGGATCGAACGGCTTGTGCAGCAGATTCGGGTCCAGGTTATCAAAGTGACTCAGCTTTGATTTATCGATCTTCTGTAACATCCCTTCATGGCGCATTTTGGCGACAAAATAGGTTGAAGGCACCACCAGGTCATAAGCCCCGTCTTTGTAGGTCTTCAGTTTGGTGTACATGCTTTCATTGGATTCATAGGTAGAGTAAATCACCTTGATTCCGGTCTCTTTGGTAAACTGCTCTAATAACCCCGGAGGAACGTATTCCGTCCAGTTATAGAAATAGAGTGTTTTACTGTCATCTGCAGATGCTGAACTCAAGCCTGCTGCCAGAATTCCGGCACCAAGCAGCAAGGACCACTTTTTCATTTCAGTGTTTCCCTCAACCCGGGTTAATCAGTGAATATCACAGGCGGTAACGCCCCCTTTTTTAATTAAGCAGGGCAATTATAAAAGCGGAAAAGCGGGGGGTAAAGCAACGATTACGTCATAAAACGGTAACAGAATTGAAAATCCGGCCGCAATGCAGGATTATTCACAAAATAAACCGGCGGGCCGCTGTAAGGCCGCGCCGGTAACAGAAAGGTTACTGCTGCTTGTGTGAGCGGTCACGCAGCACAAGCTGGCTGATAATCACCATAAGCAGCGAAAGTGCCATTAAAATCGTGGCCAGTGCATTCACTTCCGGTGAAACCCCGACTTTTACCATCGAGTAGATTTTCAGCGGCAGAATCTCATAGCTGGGCCCGGTAACGAATGAGGAAACCACCACATCATCCATCGACAGCGTAAAGCTCAGCAGCCAGCCTGCAATCACCGCCGGTAAGGCCAGCGGCAGGATAATTTTACGCAGAATGGTAAATTCCCCGGCGCCCAGGTCACGTGCCGCCTCCAGCATTTTTACGTCAAAATCTTTCAGTCGTGAATAAACCGTCACCACAACAAACGGCAGACAGAAGGTAATGTGTGAGAACAGCAGCGACCAGAAACCGAGCGATACCCCGAGGATCATAAACAGTACCAGCAGGGAAATGGCCATCACGATATCCGGCGACATCATCACCACAAACAGCATACCGCCGACAAAGGGTTTTCCTTTGAACCGGTAGCGGTACAATGCCACCGCCGTCAGCGAACCGATAACTGTGGCAAATGTGGCTGACAGAATCGCCATCGTCAGTGAATGCCCGGCAGCCTGTAACAGGCTGTCATTATTGACCAGCGTGCTGTACCAGTTTGTGGTAAACCCCTGCCAGTTGATCCCGAAACGGGACGAGTTAAAAGAGTTCACAATCAGGATGACAATCGGGATGTATAAATAAGCATAGATGATGGTCATAAAACCACCGCGTAACAGGCGTCCTATCATTCCAGTTCACCCTTCTTATTTAACATTTTTGCCGCACGGTAATAGACATACAGCAGCAGCCCCATTGCTGCGGTCAGGAAAATACTGGTTGCCGCACCAAACGGCCAGTCACGGATATTCAGGAACTGACTTTTTATCACGTTACCAATCAGCAGATTTTTCGCCCCGCCCATCAGATCCGCCACATAGAACAGCCCCATCGCCGGCAGCAGCACCAGCAGACATCCGGCAATAATCCCCGGCATGGTCAGCGGCAGAATGATACGGAAGAAGGTCTGAACTTTGTTCGCCCCCAAATCGCGTGCCGCCTCCAGTAAGGATTTATCAAGCTTTTCAATCGCGGAATAGAGCGGCATCACCATAAACGGCAGCAGAATATAGATAAGCCCGAACACCACAGCTTCAGAGGTGTACATCAGCTTAAACGGCTTATCGATAAGCCCTGTCCATAACAGAAACTCATTCATATAGCCGCGGGTGCTGAGGAAAATTTTCAGCCCGTAAATGCGGATAAGGGAGTTGGTCCAGAACGGCACTATCAGCAGGAATAACATCAGCGGACGATATTTCTGCGGCATCCGGGCAATAAATGCCGCAAACGGGTAACCGATCAGCAGACAGCAGATAGTCGCAATGACCGCCATGTTGAGCGAATGCAGCATAACCTCAGCATACATCGGGTCAAATAACCGGCGGTAGTTGTCGAAGGTAAAGACCATATCGACCAGATTCGCGTCATTGCGTGTCAGGAAGCTGGTACCGATGATCATCAGATTGGGCAGGAAAACAAACAGCAGTAACCAGGCGACAATCCCCGTGATCACGATAGTCTGGAATGGTTTACGCGTCATTTTCATCGCCCAGCACCACCTCCCAGCTTTCGACCCACGTGACCGCAATTTTCTGATTCAGTGAATGATCCACATCCGGATCGTCTTCATTAAAGAATTCGCTTACCATCACCCGCTTGCCGTTTTCCATCTCCACTTCGGAATCCAGCGTCATTCCTTTATAGTTACGCTCGCGGACATAACCGATAAGTCCGGCAATCGGTTCATTATCGTGGATCTCTTCAACGCGCAGATCTTCCGGACGCAGCAGCACATGGACTTTCTGCCCCGGCCTGACATCCAGTGTGGTGTAAATATCACACTCGTGACCTTCAACATTGGCGCGGATACGGTGCTCATCGATTCTGTGCAGAACATCCGCATCAAAGATATTAATCTCACCGATAAACTGCGCCACAAACAGGTTTTTCGGTTCCTCGTAAATTTCACGCGGTGTGCCGTCCTGCTCAATTCTGCCGTCGCGCATCACAATAATGCGGTCAGACATGGTCAGCGCCTCTTCCTGATCGTGGGTAACAAATACAAACGTGATCCCCAGCTTGCGCTGAAGAGCTTTCAGTTCACTCTGCATCTGTTTGCGCAGCTTGTAATCCAGCGCGGAGAGGGATTCATCCAGTAACAGAACTTCCGGTTTATTCACCACCGCACGGGCAATGGCAACGCGCTGCTGCTGCCCGCCGGAAAGATGACCCGGTTTGCGCCCGGCAAAATCTTCCAGCTGCACCATTTTCAGGGCATCGTCCACGCGCTGTGTGATTTCATTTTCCGGGGTTTTCTGCATACGCAGCCCGAATGCCACGTTTTCAAAGACCGTCATATGCGGAAACAGGGCGTAGCTCTGGAAAACGGTATTGATATGGCGCTGTTCGGCAGGGATATGGGTGATATCCTGGTTGCCGAGCATAATCGTGCCTTCATCGGCATCCTCAAGCCCGGCGATCAGACGTAAAACCGTGGTTTTACCGCATCCGGACGGACCCAGAATGGTGACGAACTCACCATGATTAATTGTGAGGTCGAAATGATTAATTATGTTCTTGTCATCAAAGCTTTTGCTCAGCCCTTTCAGGGTGACAAGTGGTGTCAGAGAGGTTGTCTCAGTCATTTATGCTATTCACTCTATCCCGGAGGTCATGCAGATAGAACCGTAACTGAAAAAAGACTGTTAAAGCAGATTGGTCTACTTATGGCCAATGCCCAAAACCAGTTACGCCGTCAAAAAAAGAAGAGGGCATAATAAACACAGCGACCTTAAAATGAAAGCTGAAACGTCATCACGCCACTAATTTTTTGTTCATCTTTATTCATACATATCTTAACAATCATCCCCCTGATTGAATGCATTTTCAAACAGGAATGCGATCTTATTGTCCGTGCGCAATATCTGCCTTTTTGGCGCTGTAAACTATTAAAATAAATCCATTCTTAGGTAAAACCTATCACATCGATAGCAGCAAGCCATTGGCCTCCCCGCGCCGCTTCCCGTATTGTTATTTTCAACGAAACAGGAGGAATCATATATGTCTTTAATTAATACCCCAATCAAACCTTTCACAAACATGGCATTCAAAAACGGTGAATTCGTTGAAGTTACCGAAAAAGACACCGAAGGCAAATGGAGCATTTTCTTCTTTTATCCTGCTGACTTCACCTTTGTCTGCCCGACTGAGTTAGGTGACCTGGCTGACCATTACGACGAATTCCAGAAAATGGGCGTGGACATTTACTCTGTCTCCACTGACACCCATTTCACACACAAAGCATGGCACAGCAGCTCCGAAACCATCGGCAAAATCAAATATGCCATGATCGGCGACCCGACCGGCGCACTGACCCGTAACTTCGAAAATATGCGTGAACTGGAAGGTCTGGCTGACCGCGGTACATTCGTTGTTGACCCGCAGGGCATTATCCAGGCGATTGAAATTACTGCTGAAGGTATCGGCCGTGACGCATCTGACCTGCTGCGTAAAGTGAAAGCGGCTCAGTATGTTGCCAGCCATCCGGGTGAAGTCTGCCCTGCCAAATGGAAAGAAGGTGAAGCGACTCTGTCTCCGTCACTGGACCTGGTCGGTAAAATCTAAGCCACCTCTCCGTCTTCTTTCTTATTTACTGTTATCGGGTGCATTGCACCCGATTTTTTAAGGGAATAATCATGCTCGATAACACTATCCTCGATAACACCATGAAAGCGCAGCTTAAAGCGTATCTCGAAAAATTAACCCGTCCGGTTGAACTGGTATCAACCCTTGACGACAGTGCTAAGTCCGGTGAAATCAGGACATTATTACAGGAAATCGCTGCGTTATCGCCGAAAATTACCGTTCGTGAAGATAACAGCACCGGCGCGCGTAAGCCGTCATTCCTGATTGTAAATCCGGGACAGACTCAGGGTATCCGTTTTGCCGGTTCCCCGCTGGGTCATGAATTCACCTCACTGGTGTTAGCACTGTTACAAGTCGGCGGCCATCCGTCGAAAGAAGCACAGGAATTACTGGATCAGGTGCGTAATCTGGAAGGCGAATTCCGCTTTGAGACGTATTATTCGCTCTCCTGCCATAACTGCCCGGATGTGGTGCAGGCGCTGAACCTGATGGCGGTACTCAACCCGAATATCACTCATACCGCAATTGACGGCGGCCTGTTTCAGAATGAGATCACCGAACGCAATATCATGGGCGTTCCGGCAGTTTTCCTGAACGGTAACGAGTTCGGTCAGGGTCGTATGACACTGGCGGAAATCGTCAATAAAGTGGACAGTAATGCCGGTAAGCGTGCGGCTGACGCTCTGAATCAGCAGGCACCTTATGAAGTCCTGATTGTCGGCAGCGGCCCTGCCGGGGCATCCGCAGCCGTATATTCAGCCCGTAAGGGGATACGTACCGGGCTTATCGGTGAACGTTTCGGCGGCCAGGTGCTGGATACCGTGGATATTGAAAACTATATCTCCGTACCAAAAACAGAAGGCGCAAAACTGGCGGCAGCACTGAAAGTACACGTTGAAGATTACACCGCAGATGTGATTGATAATCAGAGCATCACAGCGCTGATCCCGGCCACGGAACCGGGCGGTCTGCATCAGTTACAGACAGCATCCGGTGCCACTCTGAAGGCACGCAGTGTCATTATCAGTACCGGTGCCCGCTGGCGTAATATGGGTGTTCCGGGTGAGCAGGAATACCGCACCAAAGGCGTGACTTATTGTCCGCACTGTGACGGCCCGCTGTTCAAAGGTAAATCTGTCGCGGTAATCGGCGGGGGTAACTCCGGCGCGGAAGCGGCTATCGACCTGGCCGGTGTGGTGGAACATGTCACACTGCTGGAGTTTGCCCCGGAACTGAAAGCTGATGCGGTGTTACAGCAGAAATTACGCAGCCTGGCAAACGTGGACATCATTGTGAATGCACAAACCACCGAAGTCCTCGGCGACGGCAGTAAAGTCACCGGATTACAGTACAAAGATCGCGTGTCCGGTGATATTCACAATCTGACACTCGCGGGAATTTTCGTTCAGATTGGCCTGCTGCCGAATACACAGTGGCTGAAAGGAACACTGGATCTGAACCCGATGGGTGAGATTGTGGTTGATGCCCGTAACGAAACCAGCATCAAAGGGGTGTTCGGTGCCGGTGACTGTACCACTGTTCCGTACAAACAAATTATTATCGCGGCAGGTGAAGGTGCCAAAGCGTCACTCAGTGCCTTTGATTACCTGATCCGCACCAGTACCAGAACCACTGAATAGTCCGCTGTTCAGTTGTTGTACCCAAAGGCATCCGGGGGCGGATGCCTTTTTTTATTCCCCGGTAAATGCCGTTACCCGCTGCCGGATCTGTTCGCGCAGCCAGCGGGTTTTCTGATTATGTGTATTACGCTTATGCCAGAGCATCAGAAACGGAATATCCAGCTGCCGGTAAAACGATTCCTCAAACGGCAGCGGACGGCATTCCAGATCCAGCTGAAATTTCGTCACATAGTGACGGCAGTAGCCCGGCGCACAAGTGATCAGTTCATGTCCCGGATGCGCGGCCATCTGCAAAGATTGTTCAAATGAAGAATAAGAGAGCCGGATCTGCCGGGAATGACCAAGATCATGCAGTAAATCATCCAGCGCCCACGGAATACGGTTCGCATATTCAGTACTGATATGCGGATATTTGATCAGATTACTGACTGTCCATGCTTCACTGAGCAGCGGATGCCCGCGCCGGATAAATGCCAGCGGCCTGTCCGTAAACAGCAGATCAAAATTAACAATATCCGGAATAGTACTGATACTTTCGCGTGATTTCGGGTAACTCTCACGCCCGAGCAGTCCGATATCCGCCTCTCCCGCGATCACCTCACTGAGCGAGTTATAATCCCAGTCACGGATGCTGACTGCTGATTCCGGATAGTGATGCAGAATACCGACTGCCAGATCATGCAACATCATCAGGTTCAGCGGCTCTTCCATCAGCAACCTGAACTGAACTCCTTTCGGGTTATCACTGCCGCGGATCTCCGCCACCGATTTCGCAGTATGCAGAAATTCCGGCAGCACACTTTCCAGCCGCAGCATCAGTGGTGTCGGAACCAGCCCCTGCGGGCTCCGGATAAACAGCGGATCATCAAACCAGGTGCGCAGTTTGGTCAGCGCTTTACTGACCGCGGAAGGGGTCACTGCAAGCCGCGCGGCAACCCGGCTCACACTCCGTTCTTCCAGCAGATACTGGAGGATAATAAGCAGATTTAAATCAAGACGGTGCAGGGGGTTATTCATAAAGCGACCGGCGCTCTCCGCTGCTGACAGGATATCGTTTCAGTAATATCGCACCTGCCACAGGGGTTGTCAGCAGAATAATCAGCAGCATCGTCACCGCACCGGTTTCCGCAGCCGCCATAAGCCGGATATAGAGTGAAGCAAAACTCAGCTGGGCAATAGCCAGCACTGAGCTGGCCACACCGGCGCGCTTTGCAAACGGAGACAGCGCCTGACTCATAATGATACCAAACATCAGTGAAAAACCGGCACCACACAAGGCAAATACGATCATCAGTATCAGCGTGTATTCCGCACCGGCCAGAAACAGGCTCAGCAATACCGCATTCAGCAGAAATAATCCCAGCGCAGTATATAAAATGGAATCAGTGCGGAAGAGGGACATTATTTTCGGCATGGAAAAAGAGACACTCATGCTGACCACGGCGAGCAACGCCATCGCCGCCGAAAACTGACCGGAGGTGAATTGCATCTGCCCCATCAGAATAATCGGTGAAACATTCACATAGGTCAGGATCACGGCCATACCTAAACAGGAAACCGCCAGCCGTGTCAGAAAAAAAGCATTCAGAAAGCTTTCCTGCTGTCTGTTTCCGGCAGACGGAATTATCTCTGTTGTCTGTTTATCCGGCCGGGTTTCCTTAATAAAGAACAGGCAAAAGAGAATACTCACAAGGGCATAACCCGCAGAAAAGTAAAACATCACAGACCAGTGAAAGTACCGCAGAATAATAAAGCCGATAACCGGGGCCAGCACCGGTGCAATACAGGTAATGCCATTCATCACAGAAAGGACTTTTGTTCTTGCCGGACCGGAAAGCACATCACGTAACAGGGCAAATGTCACTACATAGCAGAACCCGGCTCCGGCACCCTGAGCAAAACGGGCGCCGAAGAAAAACCCGGTTGTGGTTGCCGCTCCCGCAGCCACCGACGCCAGACAAAAAATAACGGCCCCGGCCAGTGCCACCGGCCTGCGTCCGATATGATCAGCACACCACCCGGCAATCAGCATCATCACCGCCATTCCGGCAAGATACACGGAGAAAGCAATATGCAGCGCACTCTCCGGCGCATTAAGATCTGCCGCAATCTGAGGAATACCGGTCAGATGCAGATCAACCCCGAGCGGGTACATCAGCACAATCCAGAAACTGAAAATCACATATTTAAGCATCACACCGTCCTTATCCGGGATTACCTGTGTGATTGTAACTATCTGTTTTTTATTACCCTACTGACGAATGGTAAAAGGGGATTTTCCGTTATGGAAAAGCGCGTTTCCTTCCGCGACACAACGGCATTCACGGGAACAAATACTTTTTTATTTGCTCAGCAGAAAAATACCGGTTATATATTATCGCTGAGACGGCCTGTTTATAATATGATATTTATTATCACTCCCGTAACGTGTATATAATGACATTTCCCGGCACAGTGTTTACTATACTGAGTCACACCACATTAAATAATGGAAATAACGCCACTCACTACATTTATCACTCCAATAACGAAAATCACAAACATGATATTATGTTTATTTCGTCACACTCTATTCATATACAAACACTACAAATATCCTTTAATGTATAGCCCTCTCTGTTTTTAAAATAAGATAAAAGACATACCCGCCAGAGGAGTTATTATGCGTTTTAAAACATTAATTCTGATTTCGGGATTACTGACCACACTATCCGGCTGTACCACCGCGTCACGGCAGGTACCGTCTCAGTCCGCACAACCTGCGGCAGAGCCGGCAAAACTGCTCCCGGCTCCGGCACAGAACTCCACCAGCAATAGCTGTATTGATGATATGTATCTGCTGCGTAAAACCAATGCCGGTGACTACCGTGTATTATCCGGTAAATACAGTGAAGTAATGAACGAATTTAATTTCCTGCGGGAAAATGAAAGTATCATGGATAATGATATTAAGATTTATATGAGAAACAGCCTGACTATAAAACTTGGTAAGGTATGCAGTGATATAAAGCTGAGTGCATTCCGTTCAATCAAGAAAAAATCCAGCCTGAATGCCGGCTCATAAACAAAAAAGGCTTGCAGTCAACACAAGCCTTTTTAATATCCGTTTACTATTACTCCGGATGCTTCCCGATAACCTCTCCGCAATACTCAGAAAACAGACGGAGAAATGAAAAGTAGTTTTTTTCATTATAATACTGAAGTGCCAGAAAGCGCTTTGCATCTGAATCACCTTTTCCGGCCGCAATAAGCAAATAGTATTTTCCTTTTTCAACATCTTTTTCCACACCATAACGCCCGGTAAGATACAGTGTTCCCATTAAAAACTGGGCATTTGTCTCTCCCTGCCCCGCTTTTATACTCAGCATTTCCATATATTGCGGTGGAGCTCCCGCAGAACAAAGTAACGGGACAAAAAGCATGGCAATCAGAACCCGTGAATATATTTTCATTTTCCTTTATCCGTTAACTGTGTGACGGGGTAAAGATTACTTTTGATTTATTGTCTTTTCTTTACCGGCAACAACGCTGTCAGGAGTCACTTTATTACTCTTATAAGGTTCGGACTGACCAACAAAACGCCCGCCGGTAATAATAGAAAATGTCTCAGCACGGCAAACACCATTAAGTTCGCCCTTTTGTAAAATTTCTGTATTTTTAGCGCAGCAGGTGCCCATCATAAGACCATTGACTGAAACATACTCCGCAGTCACATCGCCTTCAATAACACCTTTTTCCATAACAGAAACCTTAAAAGTACCGGCGTTGATATTTCCTTTTACTTTTCCGTATATTTCGATATTACCACCCGGCATAATATCCCCTGTAATTTCACAACCGCTTCCTACAATCGTAATACTCTTACCGGCAGGTTCGTTTTTTACCGGCTCAGCTTTTACCTGTTCCGTTTTTACGGGTTCTGCTTTATCTTTTTTGTCATCTTTACTGAATAGTGCCATAAAAAAACGCCTTCCTGTTGTGATTGAAAATAATACAAAGAGCAGAAAAAAATATATGCCCATATGAAAATACAATTCTCTCCCGGAAGAGAGAATAACTATCAGCACACTCCCCCAGAGAAGCCAGAGGCTATATAAATAAAAATGTATTTTCATTTGCTCAGCATCATTATACCTGCTGATATACAGGCACATCACTGATACAGTTTATATTGATCTGGATATGCACACCATTATCTTCATCAATATAAAAAACAACATTATCGCCATCATAATGATACTTAATATCACAATCCCGTTTAACAAATTTCTTCATAATATTTGCCAAATCGGTTTTCATATCATCAAAAATCATAATTCCTCCTGATGTACAGACTTAAAGTGACAATAAATAAATATAAACAGAACTGCATAAAGCGAACTTATGGTTTTTCATCATAGATAACCATGTAACTGCTGGTATTTAACAGGTTATTTTTTTGATTATTTTTCAGGTCTTTTTCCAGATCACCGTTAAATCCGGCCTGTGCATCATTTTCTGTGTTATCAAAAAAAGCCTGCCAGGCACCGGCAACCTCATCAGAATAAAACTGATCGCCGGATTCATCGCGCTGCACCGGAACTGCCGGTAATGAGCTGAACACATCACTGTGCGGAGCCCGGCTGCCGGGCGGTAATTTTCCGGCAGGTTCAGGCAGTATGGTCAGATCCATCGGAAACGGCATACCCCGTCTGCCGGATAAAAAACGATTCCTCAGATCATCCGGAGACACGGCGACAACTGCACCGATACCCTCTATTGTTTCCGATATCACCGGCTCAGATTGTTTGATAACCGGCTTCGATGCAGATGATACTGCGACTGAAACAGGAAAAATAAATGGTAAAGAAAACAGCAGATACAATCTTATTTTTTTCATATTAAACGTGTTATATGACTCAAACATAAATATGTCCCGGTCCCGGATGTTCAGAGTTAATGATGATAAAATAACTTATCAATAAGTACTTACGATATCCCCATCATAATGTTTTTATTCATTATTTCTGTATAAATATACTTTGTTATTGTTTAAATCATTTTCCGTAATCATTATAGTACGATTGTTCTATCCGTCCTTCGTGTTCACCGACCTTGTGGTGATAATAGCTGCCCAATACAGAGAATAAATTATTAACATCGTTTGGTGTCATTTGAAGTGCAGCAAAATAGCGCATAAGCATATCCAGGTTAAAACAATTCACACCTCTTTCGTAACGGGAAATCTGTTGCTGACTGATACTTAAAATTCTTGAAAGTTCAATCCCTGATAATCCGAGCTGCCGGCGTTTATTTTTAAGAGCTTGCCCTATTACACTGGAAATAGGATGAATATTTTTAATCACAAATCCTCCTGACGACTACATTACACTCTGACTGCTATTTTTATAAATAAAACAATACGAATCAGTATTCTGTTTTATATGCCATGTGAAATAATGATAATCTCTGAAAAGATAAATCAATATACTGCGTTTCCTTTTCTGTTTTCGGATACCTCCTCCCCTCAGATTAAGAGATCAGAATAGTAATACATTTACACTCCGGATGAGAGTAAAAATGCTATTTTCAGTATTGATTTTATTAAGTAGCTAACTATTTTATTGATAACAATATCACAACAGCAGAGATTAATGCTCTCTGCTATCCCGTGCACAAATAAACATTATCGTCACTGATATGTCAGCTGTATTTCTTTTTTATCACAGAGGGAATTGGTATTACAAGACGCTCCCGCAGATCATTTTGTCGCCATTTACCCGTTATCGTTAATAACCTTCTTTATATAATTTATTTTATTTTCATGTAAAGAGTAAATGACTTATGGCGGTGTGTGCAAATTTTTATTCACCTCTCCATTCAAAACTAACAATAGCTTAAACCTATCAATAAAAATTTATCCATATCTAAAAAATAGCATAATAAGTCAAATTTACTAATTACATCAGTAAGTTAAATTGAAGTGACTGTTTTTACACGATAAATGCGATTTATCCTAAATATCCCGCCCACTCCTCTCGCGATTACGTTTGAAGCACTCTGTTACAAAATAAGCATTTTTTATTACCTTTGCCACAAAACAGAATACGAACTTACAACATATTATTAAAACTTTATTCCTTAAAATAATACTAAATCAGATGACAAAACCAGAATATTATTCATATAAATCAATAACCACCAAGATAATTAACCATAATCATATCGTTATCACAAAATAAAGAAGCCACAGACATTTCTGTCTGTGGCTTTTATTATTGTTACTGATTAATAGTAACCTTTCTTATTAAGTTGGCTCAACTGATGATACTGTTCCTTTTGGTACTACCTCTACCTCATTATTAGCATCCACCACAATATCAAATACAATCCATTGTGCTTTTACAGGTACATTCGCGGCAGGAGCATCAAAGCTCATCATTCTCGACGTACCCGGCTTCAGGGTTAAATCCTTATTCAGGAAAATCTGTACCTTCGCTGTTGATAACCTGGTATCCGGACCAGAGTAGTTTTTAACAAAATAGGTATAAGTCCCCTGATGCGGTGATGTCATCGTAATGGTTTCGATACCCGGAGCAGCACGGTCATCCTTATCCAGTGATGCATCCGAACCTGCCGGAGATTTAGTACTAAAGTACACATGGTACCGTGCACCACCGCCGACACGCGGAACCATTAAGTGTGAATCCAGGTCTGCCGGATTTTCACTCCACTGCAGAATAATACGACCGAACTGAGTTCCCAGCGCCGGAGATAACGCAAACTTAAAGTTGGTATCCGCACCGCTCTTCACGACCATAAAGTCATCATAGTCGTCGTAATTATTCGCTGTGATCTTAACAGCATACTTCCCGCCGACAAGGTCAACCTTAAACTTACCGGTTGCATCCGTTGTCGTCTCGTACAGTAATTCGGTCCCATCTTCCGAGAAGATCTTAACGTGTGCTCCGTTAACCGGCTTATCTCCGGCTGCAACGGCGTCAATCACCAGCACTGACGTTGAGAACAGCTCTTCAAAGGAAACTTCCTTATCCGCTTTAACCGTCTGGCTTCCCTGTGCAGCACTGATCACAATGTCATAGACCGGTGTCTTGGTACTGGTCAGTTTGACAGTCGAGTTACCCGCTGCATCGGTCTGCTGTGAAGTCGCAGATAATTTAGCTGAAGTACCGGCCGTACTGGTCCAGTTAACGGTTACACCACTCACCGGGTTGCTGTTCGCATCACGGACTTCGGCAATAAATTCAAAGGAATCTGTACCGTTTGCAATCTTCCGTGTCAGCGCACCGTTAAGCTTCACGCTCGTGATAGTCGCTGTTGCGGCATCACCTGTCAGGCTGACTGTTACACCCGCAACCGGCAGTGCTGTTCCGTTAACCGTCACTGTCAGCGGAGCATCACCGGCTGTTTTCCCTTTCAGTGTCGCCGTATAGGTACCATCGCCATGATCCGTCACCGCACCAAAGGTGGTGTTGGCCAGGGTGGTACTGAACAGCACGGTCTGTCCGGAAACCAGGTTACCGTTAACGTCTTTCAGCGTCAGCTTCAGCGCCGAAGTCGCGGTGTTGTTTGCCACGATAGTCAGCGGGTCGGCTGTCAGGACAGATTTGTCCTTGTCCAGATTACTGCTGTCCGCCGTCAGTTTCACCGTGACCGGTGCAACAGCCAGTTCCGTACCGTTAACGGTGACTTTCAGTAACGCATCACCGGCGGTTTTCCCTTTCAGTGTGGCGGTATAGGTACCGTCCTGATTATCCTTCACTGCTCCGAAGGTGGTATTGGTCAGGGTGGTACTGAACAGCACGGTCTGTCCGGAAACCAGGTTGCCGTTAACGTCTTTCAGTGTCAGCTTCAGTGCTGACGTTGTGGTGTCGTTTGCCACGATAGTCAGCGGATCGGCTGTCAGGACAGATTTGTCCTTATCCAGCTTACTGCTGTCCGCCGTCAGTTTCACCGTTACCGGTGCAACGGCCAGTTCCGTACCGTTAACAGTGACTTTCAGTAACGCATCACCGGCGGTTTTCCCTTTCAGGGTCGCGGTATAGGTACCGTCCTGATTATCCTTCACTGCTCCGAAGGTGGTGTTGGCCAGCGTGGTACTGAACAGCACAGTCTGTCCGGAAACCGGGTTGTCGTTAACGTCTTTCAGCGTCAGCTTCAGCGTTGACGTCGTGGTGTCGTTTGCCACGATAGTCAGCGGATCGGCTGTCAGGACAGATTTATCCTTATCCAGCTTACTGCTGTCCGCCGTCAGTTTCACCGTGACCGGTGCAACGGCCAGCACAGTGCCGTTAACGGTGACTTTCAGTAACGCATCACCGGCGGTTTTCCCTTTCAGTGTGGCGGTATACGTACCATCCTGATTGTCCTTCACTGTTCCGAAGGTGGTGTTGGCCAGGGCGGTACTGAACAGTACGGTCTGTCCGGAAACCGGGTTGTCGTTAACGTCTTTCAGCGTCAGTGTCAGCGTGGATTCTGTCGCATTATCCGCCACGATAGTCAGCGGTGTTGCAGTCAGGACAGATTTATCCTTATCCAGCTTACTGCTGTCCGCTGTCAGTTTCACCGTGACCGGTGCCACCTCCAGTGCATTACCGCCCACAGTAACTTTAATCACTGCAGCCCCGGCCGTTTTTCCTTTCAGGGTCGCGGTATAGGTACCGTCCTGATTATCCTTCACTGTTCCGAACGTGGTATTGGCCAGTTCAGTGCTGAATAATACAGTCTGTCCGGTCACCGGGTTATTGTTGATATCTTTCAGCGTCAGTTTCACCACAGACGTCGTGGTGTCGTTTGCCACGATAGTCAGCGGATCTGCCGTCAGTGCCGACTTATCTTTGTCCAGGTTATCCTGGTCGCCGATCAGTTTCACTGTCACCGGTGTCACAGCCAGTTCAGCACTGTTTACCGTCACTTTCAGTAACGCATTACCGGCCGTTTTTCCTTTCAGAGTCGCGGTATAGGTTCCGTCCTGATTATCTTTCACCGTACTGAACGTCGTGTTGGCCAGACTGGTGCTGAACAATACCGTTTGTCCCGGAACCAGGTTGCCGTTGACGTCTTTCAGGGTCAGCGTCAGCGCGGACTCCGTGGTATTGTTTGCCACGATAGTCAGCGGTACAGCGATCAGCGAGGATTTATCCTTATCCAGCTTACTGCTGTCCGGGGTCAGGGTGACCGTTACCGGTGCAACTGCCAGCGCATTACCGCCCACAGTGACTTTAATCACTGCATCACCGGCCGTTTTCCCTTTCAGGGTCGCGGTATAGGTACCATCCTGATTATCTTTCACTGTTCCGAACGTGGTTCCGCCGAGCGTGGTACTGAACAGTACCGTCTGTCCGGACACCAGGTTACCGTTGACATCTTTCAGCGTCAGTGTCAGCGCGGATTCCGTCGCATTATCCGCCACAATACTCAGCGGAACCGCTGTCAGTACGGATTTGTCCTTATCCAGGTTCGTACTGTCAGCCGTCAGTTTCACCGTAACCGGAGCCACATTCAGCGCATTACCGCCCACAGTGACTTTAATCACTGCATCACCGGCCGTTTTCCCTTTCAGCGTCGCGGTATAGGTGCCGTCCTGATTATCCTTCACTGTTCCGAACGTCGTGTTGGCCAGCGTGGTACTAAACAGTACGGTCTGTCCGGAAACGAGGTTACCGTTGACATCTTTCAGCGTCAGTTTCAGCGTTGACGTCGTGCTGTCGTTTGCCACGATAGTCAGCGGTGCTGCTTCCAGGACAGATTTATCTTTATCCGGATTTGCGCTGTCCGGCGTCAGAACCACCGTTACCGGTGCAACTGACAGTCCGGTGCCGTTAACAATAACGGTCAGCGGTGCATTGCCGGATTTGGAGCCTTTCAGCGTCGCGG